>NZ_JBBCBQ010000020.1:0-52676 GCF_037203805.1 Kribbella sp. CCNWLW201
ACGACGACCGACGGCTTCCACTGCTGCCACACCTCGACCGCCGCGACACCGTCGGCGACCACGCGGGCGTCGTACCCCGCCTTGGTCAGGTATGCCGAAACCACGTTCGAAACAGTCGGGTCGTCGTCCACCACGAGCACACGAGTAGCCACAGCACGAGCGTAGATCCTCCAGCCCGCTAACTGTGCGTCACGACCCGAGCGCCCTAAAGCAGTTTGACTCGCCACCAACTGCCCGCCAACACTGAGCGGCGTGACGAAACGCATCGCCCTCGCGACCTCGGCCGCCCATCCCGAGTTGCACGAGCACGACTTCCCCCTCGTCGACGCACTCCGCGCCACCGGTCTGGACCCGGTCGCCGAGGTGTGGACCGACCCGTCCGTCGACTGGTCGGCGTACGACGCCGTCCTGCTGCGCTCGGTCTGGGACTACCACGTCCGGTACGGCGAGTTCACCGAATGGCTCAGCCTGGTCGACAAAGCCGGCGTACCAGTGTTCAACGACAGCGGCCTGGTCCGGTGGAACGGCGACAAGCGGTACCTGGTCGAGCTGCGCGAGCGCGGGGTTGCGATCGTGCCGTCGCAGATCGCGGCCGGCGCGTGCCTGCGCGAGGTGGTCGCCGGGCTCGACGGCCAGGAGATCGTCATCAAGCCCACGGTGAGCGCCTCCGCCCGTCACACCGTCCGCGGCGTGGCCGGGTCCGACGAGCTGAGCCGGGCGATGGACGACCTCCCGGACACGGTGTACCTGGTCCAGCCGTTCGTGTCCGAGATCGTGACCGAGGGCGAGTGGTCGCTCATGTTCATCGACGGCGAGTTCACCCACGCCGTCGTCAAGCGCCCGGCAGCTGGTGACTACCGGGTCCAGATGATGTTCGGTGGCGAAGCGACCGTCACCGAGCCGACTCCGGCCGTGCTCGAGCGCGCTCAGGCAGCCCTGGCCGAGGCCGGTCGCGCGCCCCTGTATGCCCGCGTCGACGGCGTGGTCGTCAACGGCCGCTTCCTGTTGATGGAGCTGGAGCTCATCGAGCCCTACCTGTTCCTCCCGGAGTTCCCGGAAGCCAACGAGAAGCTCGCAGCCGCGGTCGCCAAGCGCCTCTAGCCTGCCGCCTTCTCCGGGTGGCCGCGGCGGCGGCCGTAGAGAAGGGTCTCGCCGGCGGCGGTTCCTGTGAACCTGGTCCGGCGGGCCCACTCGCGGCACTCCGCCAGCACCGGGCACTCGGTCAGGCAGAGCTGGCGGGCCTTGCGCTGCTCCCAGGGCGTCGCCGTCTCGTCGTAGGCAGGGGCCTGACCGATACAGGCGGCCCGGCTCATCCAGCGGTCGGCGGGATCAACGATCACTGTCAGGGTCGGCCTCATGACGGAAACGCTAGGCCTGGATTCGACCGGTCTGGACCGCGTCTCGCTATACGAGAGTATGTCTATCCAGTTAGTAGACAAATAGAGTCGGAACCATGCCGACGCTCGAGGACATCCAGCAGGCCGCCGACCAGCTCGAAGGCCGCATCCACCGGACTCCGATCCTGACCTCGAGCGCCCTGGACGAACGCTTCGGGAGCACGATCCTGCTCAAGGCCGAGCTGTTCCAGAAGACCGGCAGTTTCAAGGTCCGCGGCCTGCTCACCAAGTTGCTCCGGCTCAGCGCCGAGGAGCGCGACCGCGGTGTCGTCACCGTCTCGGCCGGGAACGCGGCCGGCGCCCTCGCCTGGGCCGCCCGGAACGCCGGCGTACCGGCCACGGTGGTGATGGCGACGACCGCCGTACCGGCGAAGATCGACGCGGCCCGCGGGTATGGCGCCACCGTCGAACTCGTGGAAGGTGACCTGATCGCGCAGTACGAGCGGATCCGGGACGAGCGGAAGCTGACCGGCGTCCACCCGTTCGACGACGAGGACGTGATCACCGGGCATGGCAGCCTCGGCCTGGAGCTCCTCGTGGAACGGCCGGACATCGACACGGTCCTGGTCCCGGTGGGCGGTGGCGGACTCATCTCCGGCGTCGCCCTGGCCGTGAAGCTCGTCAAGCCCGAGATCCGGGTGATCGGCATCGAGCCCGAACAGGCCGACGTCGTCAGCCGCAGCCTCGCGGCGGGCGCACCGCAGAAGCTGCCGACCGCCCGATCCATCGCCGACGGCCTGGCCGCGCCGGTCTGCGGCACGCGCAACTTCCCGCTCATCCAGCAGTACGTCGACCACGTCGTACGCGTGAGTGAAGAGTCGCTCCTGGAAGCGACCCGCCTGGTGATGTCCCGCACCAAGCTCGCCCTCGAACCAGCTGCGGCCGCACCCTTCGCCGCCCTGCTCGAAGGCAGCATCGAACTCACAGGCACGACCGCCTCCGTCGTCAGCGGCGGCAACCTCGACGTCTCGAAGCTCAACCTCTAAGCGGGCGCCAGTGCACGGGCGTCGGATTTGACCCCGTCGCTCGGATCGTCGACCACGTCACCCTGGCGCACCGGATCGTTCTCCGGCAGCAGGATGTCGCGCGACACCACCAGCATCAGCCAGAGCGTCCCGGCCATCCGCAGGATCACCGACAGCCAGTAGATCCGGTCCGGCTGTTCCGGATTCCCGGGCGCCAGGAACTGGGCCAGATGCATCCACACCAGCATCCAGTAGAAGCACTCGCACGCTTGCCAGATCAGCCAGTCCCGCAACCGCGGCCGGGCCAATGCCACCAGCGGCAGCAGCCACAGCACGTACTGCGGTGAGTAGACCTTGTTGATCAGCAGGAACGCAGCCACGACGAGGAACGCGAGCTGCGCGAATCTGGGCGGCCGTGGCGCCATCAGGCCGAGAATCGCGATCGACAGGCACAGCCCGGCGAAGATCACGATGTTGAGCTGGTTGACGTCCGCGACCTCGTGTTTGGCCAGCTTCAGCACGTACCAGATCGAGCCGTAGTCGCTCTCCCGCTGGTCGTTGAACGTCCAGAACGACATCCACTCGTTCTTCGCCAGCAGGTAGATCGGCGCGTTCACCAGGCCCCACGCGACGATCGCGGCGACCGTGGCCTGGAACCACGGCCAGAGCTTCCGGCCCCGGATGCACACGATCAGCAGCGGCCCGAGCAACAGGAACGGGTAGAACTTGGCCGCCGTACCCAGCCCGAGCAGGATGCCGAACCAGATCGGCCGGCCCCGCGACCAGGCGAACATCGCACCGGCCGTCAATGCCACTGCGAACAGGTCCCAGTTGATCGTCGACGTCAGCGCGAGCACTGGCGCGGCGGCGACGTACAGCGCGTCCAGCGGCTGCCCACGCGCCGCGCCCGGACGTTTCTCGACACCACGCGCGGTAGCGACGGTCAGACCGACGATGACCAGCGCGCACAGGAAAAGCATCACCACGTTGACCAGGAAGAAGACGCCCGCGGTGTCGCGCTTCTCCTCGACGGTCAGGTCCTTCTTCGGGTCGCCGGTGATCACCCAGGTGATCCGGGCCGCGGCCTCCATGAACCCGCCGGTCAGCACCGGGTACTCGAGCACCGGGTAGTTGCCCGTGTCGAGGAACGGCCGGTTGCCCTCGGCGAACCCGCGCTCCTGGTACAGGAATCCGACGTCGGAGTAGCACAGCGCCTTGAACGGCCGCCAACTCTGCCGGTCCCAGCCGGCCTCCATACACGGCGCCTTCTGCAGTACGCCGAGCGCGAACGTGACCGTGCACACCGCCAGCGCGATCCGCAGCGGCGTCCACCAGGACGAGCTCAGCCGGGCGAACCGCCCAGTGGGCCCACCGAGCCCCACCGTCAGGCCGGCGACGGACGGGTCGGCCTCCGACGGGGTCAGCCGGTCCTGCGCGTCCTGGCTACGTGGTCCGGTCACGGGGGGCATCATCTCCTATCCGCTCGACCGACGACCACCGCAGGTTACCAACGCGGCGGCGCGGTCCGGATCCTCCCACCAGAACAGATGCCCGGCGCCGTCGAACAGTTCGACTTTCGCGGCCGGTATCAGCTCGGCCAACCGGTGCGCGTTCAGCACCGGAATGCTCGCGTCCGCCGTCCCGTGCAGGATCAGCGCCGGTACGGCGACCTCCTGCAGCCGACCCGACGTGTCGTGGGACTGCGCCGCCTCCCACTGCATCAGTACGACGGGCACCGGCACCTTCACCGCGAGTGCCCGGCGACGATAGATCTCCATCGCCCCCGGAACCCGGGCCGCGTACCGAGAGGACAGGTTCGCCTCGAACGTCGTCCGCAGCCCGTGCTCCACGTCCCGGGTCGCGATCGCGTCCACCATCCGCCGCGACGTCTCCGAAATCACGCCGCCCGCTCCCCCGGCCCAGGTACACCCCAGCGCGACGGACCTGACCTTCGACGGATGACGCAGTACCAGCTCCTGGGCGACCATCCCGCCGAGCGAGATCCCGAAGACGTGCGCGTCGGTCCATCCCACCGACGCGATCACCGCCGCCGCGTCGTCGGCCAGGTCCGCCACGGTGAACGGCTCGTCCACCCGATCGCCGCGTCCGACCCCCCGATGGTCGTACGCGACGATCTCGAACCGCTCCGCCAGCAACCCCAGGAACTTCTCGCCCCACAGCTCGTGATGCCCGGCCATCCCCTGGATCAGCAACAGCGGCGCACCCCGCCCGCGCCGGACGTGATCCAGCCGGCGTCCGCCGGCCCCGGTCACGAATTCCATGCTCTGAGGCTGCCGACAGCCGCTTGCAGCCGGCTTGCATCAGTCCGCGAGCAGCGCGACCATCGCGTTCCAGGACAGCTCGACCTCAGCCGGTACGACGCCCAGCGCCTCCTCGACCCACGGCTCACCGGGCAGATACAGCCCAGGCGTCCGCAACCCGAGCCGATCCGCATGAACCTGTACGGCGGCCAGCAGCCGAGCCGCATCGTCGAGCGGCCGCCCGACCCGGGCCAGCGCCAACGCACCGATCCGCAACGCGTTCAGCGCATACGGGTAGTCCTCGTGATGCAGGAACCGCGTGAGCGCGACCCGCAATGCGGCAAGGGCTCGCTCACCGGAATCCGGCGCCAATTTGGGGTGCACGAGGTAGAGCTCGCCGACGACCAGGTTCGCCCACCCGTTGTTCCAGCCGCGACTGGTCCGCTGCAGCTCGTCGGCGTACCGCAGCATGCTCTCGGCGTCCTGCGCGGCCTTCAGCAGCGCGACGGTCCGCACCGACTGCGCGGCCGGGACCATCACATCCAGGCCGTGCCTCTCGCAGTACTCGAGCAGCTGGCCGGTGACCCGCGTAGTCAGCTCGGGTTGGCCGGTGACGGCACATCCGACGGCGATGAAGAACAGGGTCTCCGCGTAGTCACGAGGTACGACGTCCTGCGGGATCTCCGGGAGGAGATCGACCACGACCTGCACGAGGTCCGCCGTACCAGGTAGATCGCCGGAGAAGTAGGTGAGTGCGGTCAAGGAGTTGAGAGCGCGAGCGCGGTCGAGCGCCGACGCGGCGGGGGCAGCGTCGAGGGCGGCTTGGAGCATCTGCATCGCTTCGCGGTGGTGGACGCCGCGATAGAGGTAGACGCCGAGTTCGACCGCGGTGCGGAGCGCCGCGCTCGGGTCGTTGACGAGGTCGTGGGCGAAGCCGGCGCGGAGGTTCGGCAGCTCGCGGCTCATCATCCGGATGAAGGATCCGGCCTGGAAGCCGCGGACGGAGACGGCGCAGCGCTCGGCCAGTAGGTGGACCCACTTGGCCTGTAGTGCGCGGGTCTCGGCGGGGTCCGGGTCGAGGTTGCGGCAGTACGCGCGGATGCTCTCCAGGAGGAGGTATCGGGTCGGCTCGGTGCTGGTGTCGGCGATGACGACCGAGCGGGTCACCAATGCGGACAGGGATTCCAGCACCGCGGGACGACTGCCCGGCCAGATCGTCTCGGCGGCCTCGAGCGTGAACCCGCCCTCGAAGGCCCAGAGCTTGAGCAGCAGCGCGCGATCTGCCGGATCGAGCAGGTCGACACTCCAGCCGATCGCGGCCTCGAGTGTGTCGTGCCTGCCGAGCGAACCACGCGGCACGGACCCGAGCAGCGCGAACCGGTCGTCCAGCCGGTCCGCGATCTCCCCCAACCCGAGCACCCGTGCCCGCGCCGCCGCCAACTCGATTGCCAACGGCAACCCATCCAGCGCGGCCGCAACCCGCTCCGCCGCCTGCAGCTCACCTGACGACGGATCCCAACCGGGCCGAACCGCACGCACACGATCAACCAGCAACTCGACCGCTGACGCCGATCCCAATGGTTCGACCGGAATGGTGATCTCGCCGTCCACACCGAGCGGTTCACGACTGGTCGCCAGGATGCGCAGACCCGGGCAGCTTTGCGTCAGCTCGGCGGCCAGCGAGGCCGCTGCGTCGATAACGTGCTCACAGTTGTCCAGCACCAGCAAGGCCGGCGCAGCACCGATCGCATCCACGATGCTCTCATTCATCACCAGCCCGATCGCATCCGCGACCGCCGCAGCCACCCCCGAACCATCCGGTACGTCGGCCAGCCGCGCAACCCACGGATCAACCTGCACCGACGACAGGAACTCCACCATCAGCCGCGTCTTCCCGACGCCCGCAGGCCCAACCAGATTCACCAGCCGATGCTCGCCGAGCCGCTGCCGCAAAGCCTCGATCTCGGCGTCCCGCCCCAGGAATGACGTGAGCGGGCACCGAATGGGCACGGGCCGTACGACGCGTGGTGGCCCGGCTCGCTGTAGTCGCGGATCATGCGCGAGCACCTGACGCTCCAGCTCCCGCAACTCAGGACCCGGATCGACCCCGAGCTGATCGGCCAGCAACTCGCGGACCTTCCGCAAGGTCGCCAGCGCATCTCCTTGCCGATCGCAACGATAGAGACCGAGGACGAGCAACGCCCAGCGGTGCTCCCGTAGCGGTTGTTCACGCACCAGCTGCTCCAGCTGCACGACCGCCTCGGCCGCGTCATCACTGCCGAGTCGCGCCTCGGCCAGACCTTCGAGCGCGACCTCGCGCAGTTCGTTCAGCCGCCCGCGCTCGGCATCGGCCGCGATCTCCGGATAGGGCTCACCACGCCACAACCCGAGCGCCTCGGTCAGTTGTGACCGGGCCGACTCCGGCCTGTCCGCGGCCAGTTGGGCCCGTGCCGCCTCGATCAAAGTGGCAAAGCGCCGTACGTCGATCTCGTCGGCGTGCAGGAAGTAGCCGGCCGGCGTACGGCCCAGCCGGTCCCGGTACGACGGGCCGAGCGCGGAACGGATCCGGGAGACGTACGCCTGCATCGCCGCGGCCGCCTTCGCCGGCGGCTGGTCGTCCCACATCGCCTGCGCGAGCCGGTCGTCGGACACCGCCATCCCGTCGGCCAGCGCCAACGCGGCCACCAACCGCCGCGGCAGCGCCCCGCCAACCTCCACCGGGACACCGTCGACTGTTACCCCGACGGGCCCCAGAACCCGGCACTCCAGCACGGCCCAACCATACGCATCCGGTACCGAAGAACGGGTGGTATCCGCCTCAATCCCGGTTCTCCCCCGGATGCCATGCGGAAGCGGGCCAGGCTCCGGCGGCTACTACCCGTCCTTCGGTACGCGCCGTTCGAGCGCGGCCAGGCGGGCGGCCTCGAGCTCCTCCAGCGCCACCTCTCGGAGCTCGGTCAACCGGGCCTTCACCGGTGCCGCGGAAACCCGACCTTGGGAACTCACCAACCATGAATCCGCCCCCGAAATGGTCGGTGGCTTCTCAAGGTGGCACCGATCAGGCAATTCACCTGCGAGGTGGTCCGGAGCTCTGGCGGGTCTGGAGTTTTGGGGTGGAGTAGAGGTGGGCGGCCGGCTCGGCGCCCTCGAGGAGGTCGAAGAGGCGGGTCGCGACTTCGGCGCCGTACCCGACGACGTCGTGGCTCATCGCGGTCAGGGTCGGGTGGGTGATCCGGCAGAGGGCCGAGTCGTCCCAGGCGATCAGCGTCACCTCGTCCGGACAGCGCACGCCGAGGTTGCCGAGTGTCGACAGGCCGGCGACCGCCATCAGGTCGTTGTCGTAGATGATCGCGGTCGGCGGCGTCGCGGACGACATCAACTGCCGGGTCGCGCTCGCGCCCTGATCACCGGAGAAGTCGGTGTGCACGACCTCCGCGGTCAGGCCGGTACGACGGGTGGCCGCGGCGAACGCCTGGTCGCGAATCCAGACATGCCCGTGGTCGGGCGGACCGGCGACCCGGGCGACGTGCCGGTGACCGAGCTCCGCGACATGGTCGACCGCTTCACCCATGGCCGTCGTACTGTCCGTCCAGACGCAGGTCAGTCCCTCGGACAGGGACGGGTCGCCGACCAGGACGGTCGGCAGGCCGAGCTCCTTCAGCAACGGAATGCGCGGGTCGTCGGCCTTGATGTCGACCACGACCACCCCGTCGACGCGTTTTTCCCTGGACCATTTCCGGTACGCCGCGAGTTCTTCCTCCGACCCCGGGACGGTCCGCAGCGCCAGCGCGTACGACCGCTCGCTCAGGACTCCTTCGAGTCCGCCGACGAAGGCCATGTAGAACGGCTCTTCACTGAGCGTCTGGGCCGGCCGGGCCAGGATCAGCCCGAACGTCTCGCTGCGCGCGACCGACAGCTGCCGGGCCACCGGATTCGGCACCCACTCGAGCTCCTCGGCGACCTTCAGCACCCGGGCCCGTGTCTCCTCCGACACCCCGGGCTGGCCGTTCAGCGCGTACGAGACGGCCCCCTTCGACACCCCTGCCCGCCGGGCGATCTCCCGGATCGTCACCCGTGCCATCCGTACCTCCCTCAGGTCACGTTCCCGAAACTTACCGGACTTTTGGTCTTGTCGTCACTGAACCGGTCCAGTACTGTCCCGTTCACTGAACTGAACCGGTCCAGTCAAATGATTTCCGTCCGTCCGCCCACCCCATTCTTTTTCCACCGGAGGACCGCGTCATGCCCAAGCACCGCGCGCCGCGGCAGCGGGAAGTCGACCATCGCCAAGTTGCTGCTGCAGCTGGAACGTCCCACCTCGGGTCAGATCCTGCTGGACGGTTCGCCGGTACGACGCTCGCGCGAGTATCGCCGTACGGTGCAAATGGTCTTTCAAGATCCCTTTGCGTCGTTGAATCCCTATCACTCGATCGAGCATCACCTGGCCCGGCCGTTGCAGCTCCACGGGAAGGGGAAGGACGGCGTACGCGAGCTGTTGGAGCGGGCTCAGCTGACGCCGGCCGAGGTGATGGCCAAGCGGCGGCCGCACGAGTTGTCCGGCGGTCAGCGGCAGCGGGTCGCGATCGCTCGGGCGCTGGCTCCCGGACCGGGCATCCTGATCGCCGACGAGCCGGTGTCGATGCTGGACGTGTCGATCCGGCTCGGCGTCCTCAACCTGCTGTCGGACCTGCAGCGCGAGGAGAACCTGGGCGTCCTCTACATCACGCACGATCTCGCCACCGCCCGGCACTTCTCCGACGAGATCATGGTCATGCACCGCGGCCAGATCGTCGAACGCGGCCCGTCCGACCAGGTCATCCTCGACCCGCAACACGACTACACGAAGCTGCTCCTCCAGGCCTCCCCCAACCCGGAGAAGCACTTCAGCCGGTCGTGAGTTTCCTGCGGCGCAACAGGACGAGCACTCCTGCCACCCCGACCAGGGTGATCAGGGCGGCCGCTCCCACGGCCAGGCCGGCGCGAGCACCCGCCGGCCGGTAGTCGCAGGACACCTTGGTCGCCTTGTCGTCCACCCGCACCGCCATCACGCCCGCGACCTCGGCCGGCCTACGGGCCGGACCGTCGTCGATCGCGCACCGCCATCCCGGAATCCGCAGCACACCAAGGGCCACGGTTCCCGCGGTTCCCGGGTTGAGCCGGACGTCGATGCTGTGACCGCCGACATCGACGCCGGCCGGACGATTCTGGTTGAGCTGGTCGATGGCCGCAGTCAGCCGATCGGGTTCCAGGCAGCCGATCGGCGCGGCCCGCAGTCGGGCCTGACCGGTCACCCGGAGCGGGACGTCGACGACACCATCGGTGCCAACGGTTCCGACCCGCAGCATCGGCGCGCCGGTGTAGACGCCCGGCCGTTTCGCGTTCGGCTTGAGCACGGATTGCCAGCCGGCGCCGGGAATCAGCACTTCACCCACGAACGACGCCGCGTCCAGCCAGATCTCCGCACCGGCTCGGCACGACGCGGTGAGCCGCACCTCGGCCGGGGTCGCGGCGTCAGGCAGCGTGACGATCAGCATTTGACCCGCACGCCGATCGGACACACTGACACCGGGACCAGCCACGGCCTTCACTTTCGGTACGGCGTAAACGTTGGTCCCGAGCGCGGTTTCCTGCCGCCCGAACGGGCCGGGGTCGGTCGAGGTCCAGGTCTTGCCCGGCCGCATCGAGACCAGCGGACCCACCGAGCGCTTCTCCAGCCGAAGCTCGCCGGACCGCGGGTCATCCCCATCCGAGACCACCCGGGCCCCGATGGCGAACACCGCGTCGACCACCGGATTCTTCGGATCGATCGTTGCCCGCCCGTAGGAGCTGTATCCGAATCCCAGTCCGAGCAGCGCCTTCGAGAGGTCGTTCGGGATGGTGCTCGAGTAGTACTCCGATCCCTGGCCGCCGATCAGCATCGGATCGTTCACCGTGGTGGTCGCGCCCGGAGACACCCGCTGCCCGGGCCAGTCGAGCGCAGACCCGACCAGCGAGCGGGCCTGGTCCTGCCGGTCTCCCCAGGGAGCAGAGGCACCCAGGATCTTCGCCCGGGCCTGATCGATGGCAGCGGCCGACACCGTGGTCTCGACCAACACAGCACCCACCAGCAACGCGGCGGCGCCACCACGAACCCACCTCGACACCGCCGGTCGCCGGTGGGCGAGAAACCACCCGAGCACTGCCACGGCGGCAACCACAGGTACGACGACGTGAGTGGTGGCTGTGACAGTGCGAACGTCGTACGCCAGGAAGTACAAGACGGCAAGGATTCCGAGCGGTGCCGCGACGGCGAGGAGGTTGCGTACGCCGGACGCGAGTGAGAGCCAGCCGGCGATCACCAGCATCCCCGCGATCACGAACGCCTGCCGGAACGGACTGCCGTTCGGTGAATCGAACCCGTGCCAGACCTCATGGGTCAGCCGGACCTGCATGCTCACCACGGTCAGCACCACCATCGCGGTCCACACGATTCGCTCCCGGGTCGCGACCGCACGGTTGAACGGGAGGCTGACCGCCAGCAGCAGCATCAGCGTGCCCACCGCGAGGCCCGGTGTGGTCCCGACGCCTTCGGATCCGGCGAGCAGGCGGGACAGGAAGTCCAGCCAGCTGATCGGCTCGAACGCCGACTTCGGACTCGGCCGCGCCGCACCCACGGCCCGGAACGTCGGCACCAGCAGCGGTGCGGACAGTCCGATCCCGATCGCGACAGCAATCGCGCAGCGCAGTCCGCCGGCGAGGCGATGCCGCCAGCTTCCGTCGTACGTCAGCAACCGCGCGACCACGACGATGGCCGCGCCGAGCGTCGCCATGTAGACCGTGTAGAAGTGCGACACCCACAGCAGCGCGACGACGAACGGTGTGACGATCATCGACGGGATCGATCGCCGCCGCAGGATCCATTCGCAGAGCAGGCAGATCACCGGGAAGGCGATCATGCCGTTCAGCCATTCGGTCATGTACGTCGCGTCGTCGATCGCCCACCCGCACAAGGCGTACGAGACCCCGGCGGCCGCGGCCAGCCAGCCCGGCCCGGGGCGGAGGAACCGAAGGTACGCCGTCATCGCGGCGGCCCCGAGCGCCATCGCGGCCGTGGCGATCACGAACAGCGCCAGGTCGATCCGGTCCCGCGGGAAGAGCAGAACCAGCCACGACAGACTCGTCCCGACGTACGCCATGAAGTCACCGAGGAACGGGACCCCGAACCCGCTGGACCAGTTGAAGAGGAGATCGCCGGACGCGTGGCCGGTCAGGAGGTCCCGCAGGTGCGCGTGCATCGGGATGAACTGCTGACCGAGATCGTTGGTGTTCCGCGGCCTGTCTCCGAACGGATACGTACCGCGGATGATTCCGCTGACCACGAAGGCAGCGGCCGCCGCCACCGCCGCGGCCGGAATCGGGTACCACCATCGCCGCCGGAACCGCGTGCGGGGCGTCGCCTCAGACAACCTGCTGGACTTCCTGTGACTCCATCGCGTCGATCTGGTGCGGCGCCGACTGCCGGAGGTACGCCAGCCGGGCCGCCTCCTGCCGGCTGCGTCCGCTGGCGTCGAGCAGGTAGCCCAACGTCAGCGTCACGATGGCGATGAGACCGATCGTCGAGGCCAGGATGGCGGTCGGGAAGCGCGGCACCAGCCCGGTGTCCAGATACTCCAGTACGACGGGCAGGCCGAGAATCAGCGACACCAGCCCGAGCGATCCGGCGATCACACCGTGGAACAGCGTGGGCCGTTCCAGCCGGGTGACGCTGAGGATCCAGTGGAGGATGCGCATTCCGTCGCGGTACGTGCGCAGCTTGCTCTCACCACCGGTCGGCCGCTCCTTGTAGCCGACCGGGATCTCCGCCACCGGGATCCGCAGGTGCAGTGAGTGGATGGTCAGCTCGGTCTCGATCTCGAACTCGCGGGACAGGGCCGGGAAGGACTTCACATACCGCCGCGAGAACGCCCGGTAGCCGCTGAGCATGTCGGTGATCTCGCGGCCGAACAGGGTCCCGGCGGCACCGGTGAGCACCCGGTTGCCGAACGTGTGCCCGGGCCGGTAGGCGGCGACATTCGAGTGCTTGCGTACGCCGACGACGTGGTCATACGGCCCGTCGAGTAGCACTCGGACCAGATCGGCCGCGCGCGAGGCGTCGTACGTGTCGTCACCGTCGATCAGCAGGTAGACGTCCGCGTCGACGTCGGCGAAGGCACGCCGTACGACGTTGCCCTTGCCCTTCCTCGACTCGTGCCGGACGATCGCGCCGGCGGCCCTGGCCACGGCGGCGGTCTCGTCGGTCGAGTTGTTGTCGTACACGTAGATGCTCGCCGACGGCAGTGCCGCCCGGAGCTCGGCGACGACCTTGCCCACCGCAACAACCTCGTTGTAGCAGGGCACGATCACCGCGATCTCGGTATCGGCGAACTCCTGCACAGTACTCATTCCCGCCCGTTTCCCCTCGGCCGATCACGACCGGCGCCCCCCAGTTGCGCGCCGCAACGACTCCACACCCCAGTGGCCGTCGCAGGTATAGATGTCGCGAGCACGCCGGAAAGTTGCATCATCGGCGAAAAAATGTCTAGACCGGTATATGTCAGGAGTTGGGAGGCTCCAGGACGCCGAGCCAGGTGGTGAGCAACTTCTCCAACTGAGCGGCCTCTTCCGGAGTCAGCGCTCCGAGAAGTCGCCGCTCGTTGGCCATGTGGGCCGTGAACGCCTGGTCGAACAGCCGACGCCCGGCCGGCGTCAGCCGAACAACGCGCCCGCGACCGTCGGCATCACTTCGCCTCCGCTCCACCAGACCGGCCTGCTCGAGCCGATCCACCCGCTTGGTCACCGCACCGGTCGTCACCATCGTGTGCAGCGCGATCTCCCCGGGCGCCCGCTCGTACGGCGCACCGGCCCGGCGCAAGGCGGCGAGTACGTCGAACTCCCCCTCGGTCAGCCCGTACTTCGCATAGAGCAGCGTCAACTCACCAGTCAGATGATTCGCAACCCGATGCAGCCGGCCGATCACTCCCTGCGGACTGGTGTCGACATCCGGCCGCTCGATCCGCCACTCCGCCTGGATCCGCGCCACGTGGTCTTCGGTCACCCGGACAGCATATCTTCCCAGGAAGATATAATAGTTTCCATGGAAAATACCTTCCGCTGGGTGCTCGTCACCGCGATCGCTCCGATCGCCTGGGGCACGAACTACTTCGTCACCCACGAGTACCTGCCGGCCGGTCATCCCCTGTACGGCGCCGTCTTCCGCGCCCTGCCCGCCGGATTGCTGTTGCTGTGCATCGCTCGCCGCCTCCCTCGCGGCGCCTGGTGGTGGCGATCAGCGGTGCTCGGCATCTGCAACATGAGCGCCTTCTTCGCGCTGATCTATGTCGCCGCCCAACTCCTGCCGGTCAGTCTCGCCTCGACGATCATGTCCGCCTCCCCAGTGACCATGGCCCTTTTCGCGTGGGCCCTGCTCGCCGAGCGCCCGACCTTGCCCGTCATCACCGGTGCCGCGGCAGGTCTGGCCGGCGTCTGGCTGATGCTCGGCGCGGGAACGTCGACGGTGGACCTCCGCGGCGTAGCAGCCTCGATCGCCGCCCTGCTCATGTCTTCCTGCGGCTACGTCCTCACCAAGAAATGGGGCCGAGCCGCCAGCCCGCTGGCCACCACCGCCTGGCAGCTCACCGCGGGCGGCCTGGCCCTCATCCCCTTCGCCGTCTTGATCGAAGGCGCCCCGCCAGCCATAGACCTGCCGGCCTTCGTCGGGTTCGCGTACGTCGGCCTGATCGCGACCGCTCTGGCGTTCACCGCCTGGTTCACCGGCCTCCGCCACCTCCCCGCCACCACAGTCGGCCTGATCGGCCTCCTCAACCCGGTCACCGGCGTACTCCTGGGAACGACTCTGTCCGGCGAGGTCCTCACACTGGAACAACTCATCGGCTTGGCCCTGGTCCTGCTCGGCATCACCCTGAGCCGCACTCCTAGGTCTGCGGCGGGCCGAACCAGGTGGCGAGCGCTTCGCGCAGTGCGGGCGCGCTGACGTCGGCGGGTTCGTCGATGGCTGCAGCCCAGGCGATCCGGGCGTCCGGGCGAACGAGGATGGCGTCAGCTTGGCGGTCGTCGACTTCGACGGTGTGGATGTCGAGGCGGTCCTTCCAGCCCTGCGCGGCCTCGTGGAGCTCAGGGCGGTCGGCCAGGACGAGGAGGACGGGCCGAGCCGCGTGCAGGAGTTCCGCGCCGCCGACTGCCGGAGCGAACGTGCCGGTCAACGCATGCTCGCCCGGACCGGGAACCGGGTAGCGGATGTCGGAGCCGGCGACCATGCCTCCGAGCCGGCGCAAGGGCTGCTCGTCGGTGAGCAGTTCCTTGAAGACTTCCCGCAGCGCGTCGGCGGCCGGGTCGAGCCCGCGCCGCAACGCAACCTGAGCTCGGGTGTGCAACAACGTCCGTGCGCCGGCGAGATGACGCTCGTCGTGATAGCTGTCCAGCAGGCCGTCCGGAGCCCAACCGTGGACCGCCGCGCCCAGCTTCCACGCCAGGTTGACCGCATCGAGCATGCCGGCGTTCATTGCCACACCCGTGGCGGGGAAGAGATGAGCCGCATCGCCGGCCACCAGCACTCGTCCCTCGCGATAGCGCTCGGCCTGCCGAGCCTTGAAGGTGAAGCGCGACAGCCGCTGAGGTTCTCCCAGCGGCAGATCCCCACCGAGCACCCGGCGGACGCTGTCCTGGAGCTCGTCCAGGGTCATCGGCACGTCGTCGTCGTACTCGATGCTCTCGTCCTCGGCGGTGTAGATCATCAGGAGCTCAGGCGTGAGCGCTCCCCACCCGAAGACACCGCGGTCCGAACGAGTGAATCCGGCTTTGACCGTGCCGAGCCCGGGGACGTCGAGGTCACCGCTGCCGAGCCTGGTCACCGATTCGTGCAACGCGACCTGACCGAGCCGGTTGACCTCCGGATACACCGTGCCCGGGAATCCGATGCCGGCCAGCTCACGAACCCGGCTGCGCGGTCCGTCGCAGCCGACGAGGTAGCGGGCGGTCACCTGGTACGGCCCGTCCGGCCCCTGCACGTCCACCGTCACCGCGGCGTCGTCCTGGTCGAAGCCGAGCACCTCGTGGCCGCGCCGTACGTCGGCGCCGAGTTCGCCGGCACGTTCTTCGAGCAGGCGCTCGAGTCGCGCCTGCGGGATCTGCACCGCCTCCAGCGGCGGGTTCGCCAGACCCCTGAAGTCGATGTCCATACCGCCGAACGGGAACTGGGGAGGCGGGCTAGGGTTCGTGCTGGCGTCTTTCAGCAGGTCCAGCAGCCCGCGGTGCCGCAGCAACTCCAGGATCTGCCCGGCGATCCCGTTGGCCTTCGCGGTTTCCCGGAGCTGTCCGTGCCGCTCCAGCACCACCACCCGAACCCCAGCCAGCCGCAACTCTCCAGCCAGCATCAACCCAGTGGGCCCGGCACCCGCGATGACCACGTCGATATCCACGAGCGGCGATTCTGCCACCAGGTGGGGGCTCCCTGAGGAGCCCCCGGTCTGGTCAGGAGGAGCTGACGGAGTAGGAGTTGGAAGCGAAGTTGAGGCCGCCGGACGACGAGGTGATCTCGAAGCCGAACTGGACCTCGCTCAGGGTGGCGTCACCCATCCAGCCGCGGCCGCGGATCCAGTTCAGGACGGCTTTGATGTCGACCGAGCCGGCGTTGGTGTTGGACGTGCGGATGAAGGAGAAGACCGCGTTCGCACCGTTGCTGCCGCGGTAGACGTCCCAGGTGTGGCCGCCGACGGTGGCGCTGGCCTGCCAGGAGCCGATCGGACCGACAGCGCCCTGCTTGTTCATCCACAGCATGATTTCGTAGGCGTTGTTGTCGGCCCAGATGTCGTACGTCGTCGCATACGCACCACTTCCCGGCCGGGACACGTTGAAGTTGCTGGTCAGGGTGCCGATGGCGCTGACCCGTTTGCCGATGTAGCGGGCCGAGTGCGGGTACGACTTCACACCGCCAGTGTTCGGGTGGTCGGCCCAGACACCCCAGTTGCTGTAGGAGTTGGCCCAGATCGTCTGCGGGCCGGCACCGCTGCCCCAGACGTCGTTGCGGACCGTGTAGCCGCCGTTGGACCAGGTGCCCCACTTGTCCGACGACGACCACGCCGCCGCTTGTGCGGGTACGGCGGCCACCAGGCCCGCCGCGAGTACTGTCAGCACTGCAATTGCCGCTCTCCACCATCTGGTCATTTCTGTTCCTCTCATCCTTGGGCGTTGAGATGCAGGGACTTGACACAGGGGATTACTCGACTCGACGCTGTTGCCTCCGAGTCGAAGCGCTTCGACTGGGGTATGACAGGGTAGACACACCACCAGGACAGGAGAACCCACGATGGTCACGATCGCGGACGTCGCCCGGCATGCCGGGGTCGCGGCCAGCACGGTCTCCTACGTACTCAGCGGGAAGCGGTCGATCTCCACCGACACCCGCGACCGCGTCCAGCGCAGCGTCCGCGCGCTCGGCTACCGGCCGAACGCCAGTGCCCGCGCGCTCGCCAGCCAGCGGTCCAATGTGCTCGCGCTGGTGATCCCGCTGCGCACCGGCATGCACGTCCCGGTGATGATGCAGTTCGCCGCCGCGGTCGTGACCACGGCCCGCCGGTTCGATCACGACGTACTGCTGCTGACCGCTGACGAAGGGCCGGAAGGACTGGAGCGGGTCGCGCAGAGCTCGCTGGTGGACGCGCTGGTCGTGATGGACGTCGAGCTGCACGACGAGCGGGTGCCGGTGCTGCGCGAGCTGCCGATGCCGTCGGTCCTGATCGGATACCCGGCCGATGCCGACCGGCTGACCTGTATCGACCTCGACTTCGTTGCCGCGGGCGCCCATTGCGTCGACCACCTGGCCGACCTCGGCCACCGTTCGCTCGCCTTGCTCGGTACGCCGTCCGCGGTGTACGAACGCCAGACCGGCTTCGCCCAACGCACGCTGACCGGATTCGTGGAAGCCGCCGACCGCCGTGGCGTGCTCGGCGTCGAGACCCCGTGTGAGCACACCTTCGACGCGATTCTCGGCACCGTCGAGCAACTGCTGCGCGACCACCCGGACATCACCGGGCTCGTGGTGCAGAACGAGCCGATCATCGGCCCACTGCTCGACGTCCTGCGGCGACTCGGACGCCGTGTCCCCGATGACATGTCGCTGATGGCGATCTGCGCGGACGACGTCGCCGAGCGGCAGGTGCCGCAGCTGTCGTCCGTCACCATCCCGGCCGAGCGGATCGGCGAGCAGGCGGTCGAGTCCCTGATCACCAAGCTCGAGGGCGGCGGCGTACCCGAGCTGACTCTGCTCCCGCCGAAGCTCACCGCTCGCGGCAGCACCTGCCAGGCCCCTCACGGCGACCTCACCACGGCATAGCCGCCACCCGAAAGCGACAACTCACCGTCGATCGTCACACCCTCGGTCAGTTCAACCCCATCAGCGGGTACGACGACGTCCGCGTCGCCGTGGTTGAACAAGAAGGTCCACGTGGTGTCGCCCGCCCGCCGACGCACTGTTTCCACAGCCGATGGCGAAAGACCGAAGATCCCTGCAGGTGTCTCGAAGTCGACCGAGGTCGAGACGTACCAGGCGGTCCCGGCTCCGACCTGACGACGGGTGATCGCCGGCTTCCCGTCGAGCACTCCCCCGACGTACCGGTCGACTACCTCGGCCGACACCGCCTCGACGTCCTCGCTCCACAGCCGGCCCTGTCCGCCGGACGACAACTCCACCACCGCGTCGGCGGGCAGTGGGTGAAACTCCTCCACCCGTACGCCGAGCAGCGACCTGAAGGCGCCCGGATACCCACCGAGCCGCACCTGTAGGTCGGGGTCGACGATCCCGCTGAAGTACCCGACCACCAACTGCCCGCCACCCTCGACGTACGCCGTGAGCGACGTAGCCGCCTCATCGCTGGTGAGGTATAACGACGGCACCACGACCAGCTTGTACGACGACAAGTCCGCCGACGGAGCCGCGAAGTCGACGGTCACTCCCGCGCGCCAGAAATGCCGATGGGCGTCCTGCACAGCCGCCAGATAGTCCAGCGAGGAGGACGGCAGATGCGTCCCCTGCATCGCCCACCAGCATTCGACATCCCACAGAACAGCAACGTCGGCGACGACCTTGCTATCAGCAACCTCTTCCAGCCGGGGCAACACCGATCCCAAAGCTGCGACCTCTCGGAACACCCGCGAGGACGCCCCGGCGTGCGGCACCAGGGCCGAGTGGTACATCTCCGCACCACCGCGCGAGGCCCGCCACTGGAAGAACAGCGCGCCATCGGACCCGCGCGCGATATGCGACAGACTGTGCCTCGCCATCCGGCCCGGCTCCTTCGCGTGCAGCCGCTGCCCGTCGTTGATCGCCCCGGCCGCCTGTTCCATCAACAGCCACGGCTTCCCATCGGCCCACGACCTGGCGAGATCGGCACCGAAGGCGGTCTGCTCCTCCGCACCGATATCGGGCCGGCTCGGATAGTGGTCGATGGCAACGACATCGACGGCGGCGGCCCACTGCGCATGGTTCACCGGCACCCAGCCGCCGAAGACGAAGTTCGTGGTGATCGGCAACGCAGACCGTGCCCTGATCTCCGCCTTCTGCTCGAGGAACGCCGCCAGCAACTCGTCGGACCAAAACCGCCGGTAATCCAGGAACTGCGTCGGATTCACCAAGTACTGGGTCCGACGGGGTGGCTGAATGTCCTGCCAATCGGCGTACCCCTGGCTCCAGAAAGCCGTTGTCCACGCCGCGTTCAATCGATCGAGCGACCCATAGCGCGCCCGCAACCACTCCCGAAAACGCTCGGCCGCCAACGGGCAATGACACGTCGTCCCGTACTCATTGTGGACATGCCACAGCGCCAGCGCCGGATGATCGTGATACCGCTCGACCAAAACACGTGCGATTCCGACGGCCGCTGAGCGATAAGCCGGCGCACAAGCGCAATACGTGTCCCGGCTGCCGTGCGTCAGCCGTACGCCGTCCGGCGTCACCGGCAACGCCTCCGGATGCAGCCGGCTGAACCACGGCGGCGGCGATGCGGTCGGGGTGGCCAGGTCGACGCTGATGCCACCGTCGTGCAGCAGCTCGAGTACCTGGTCCAGCCAGCCGAACTGGTACTCCCCCGGCGACGGCTCGAGACTCGACCAGGAGAAGACGCCGACGGTGACGAGGTTGACGCCGGCCTGACGCATCAGGTCGACGTCCTCCTTCCACACCGACGGATCCCACTGCTCCGGGTTGTAGTCCCCGCCGTACCAGAGTCGCGTCATGCCGGCTCTCCATAGGGGATTCCGAATCCGTTGGTCGAGATGTACACGCGACCGTAGACCCGGGGATCGCCGGTGATCGCCTCACCGGTGTACGCGTACTGATGCCGGTCGTCGTTCACCCGTACCCACGACGCGCCGCTGTCGTCGGAGCGGAAGATCCCGCGGACGCCGTTCACTTTGCCCGACGTGTAGACCGCCATCCCAGCAGCGCCACGAGCCGCCTTGCCGAAGCCGACCGTGGACGCCTCCTCGATTGAACTCACCGCCGAGAACGTCAGACCGCGATCGACCGAGCGATACAGCCCGCCCGGACCGGCCGCCAGCCAGCAATGCCCGGCCCGATCGAGCACGGTCTCCAACTTCCCTGCCCCGGTCGGTAGCCCGGTGGCGGTGATCGTGAACGCGGCTCCACCGTTCGTGCTCGCGTACGCCGTACCCGTTGCGCTGTCGAACGCGTAGAACAACCGCGGGTCCACTCGATCGCCGACAATCGCCGCGTTGACGGGCAGATTGTCGACAATCGTCCACGTGGTACCGCGGTCGCGCGAGTAGTGCGGCACGACATCACCCGGTGCCCACAGCAACGTTCTCGCGTCGGCACTCACCGCGATCCGGCCCGTCTGCGTCATCCCGGCCGGTTCACCCAGGAAGGGCTGCCACGACACCCCGGCGTCGGTCGAATACGCTCCACGCTCGCCGGCGTTGGCATTCGCCAGTCGTACGACGAAGCCGGGTGAGAGAGCCGCGTAGTCGAGACTTGGCGACGTCCCGCTGACCGGGTTCGACGCCTGTCCATCCGGAGGTACGACGTCCAGCCGCGCGTGCCGATACACGCCGATGTCGCCCAGCGCACTGATCAATGGCGGTCCCCATGGCGGACTGATCAGATCCAGTACGGCGGTCTCCTCCAGCCCATGCGCCCGCACCGACCAGTGCGTACTGCGGCCGGCCTCGGCCTCGGTGACGTCGTCGGTGCCGAAGATCGTCGCACCGGTGACATACAGCACCTTGTCCGAGTCGAACGGATCGATCGAGATGTCCCCGATCATCCAGCCCAGCTTCGGCGTCCCGTGGAAGTCCAGGTACGGCGAACCCGACGTGTCCAGTTCGATTTTCGAAGCGATCGAATACCACGTCTGCCCGCCGTCGATCGAGCGGAACACGTCGTCGACCGGCCCCCACCGGCTCATCGTCGACACCATCACCGTGCCCGGCCACCGTGGATCGGTCGCCAGGCCGGCATACCCGAACCCGGCCTCACCACCGGTGTTCGGGCGCAACGGGGTGATGTCGGTCCACACCCCGGTCGCGGTGTCCAGCTTGTGTACGGCGCCGTCGTACATCTCGTAGGGTCCGGGGCGGTCGCCGTACGTCAGATAGATATTGCCGTCAGCCCCCAATTCGCCGTGGTGGGGCAACAGCCCGGTCGGCTGTCCCGGGACCGGCGCCCAGGTCGAACCGCTGTCGGTACTGCGATACAGGCCGACCGCCGGGTCCGCGACGCCGGCGTAGATCGTGCCGTTGCGAGGGTCGAAGAAGACGAAGCCGATGCCGATCCCGGCCGTGCCGGTCACCGGGAATCCCTCGACCCGCGCCCACGTCTCACCACGGTCCGGGCTGCGCCACAGTCCGTGTCCCCGGGTGCCGAGGAACAGGACACGACTGTCGCTGGGATCGACCACCAACCGCTCACCCATCGAGCGACCTGGTTCGTTGCCGCCGAGTTTGAACGGCAGGTCGGTCCGCTCGAACGTCCGGCCCTGGTCGCAGGAGCGGAGGATCGCGGCGTTGATCGGGGACCAGTCGTTCGTATAGGTGCCGACGGCAAGGTACAGCCGGGAAGGATCGGCCGGATCGAGGGCGAGACTCTCGACACCCGTCCAGTTCCATTCGTCCCAGCCGATCCAGTGCAGCAACTGCTCCCACCGCTGGGTGCGGTTGTCGAACCGGGCGGCTCCCCCGATGTCGGTCCGTGCATAGACGAGTCCGCGCTTCCGCGGATGGTGGATGATCCCGGTGACGAACCCGCCGCCGACGATCTCCACGTTCCGCCAGCGGTAGCGCGCCGCCGCGCCGGCGGTCGCCGGCGCGGCGGCGGAAAGTGGGAGAGCGGGCGCAGCGCCGGAGGCGGTGGCGGAGGTGGTGGCGGCGATGGCTGTGCCGGTGGTGAGACTGAGGAAGCTTCTGCGTGCGAGCGACATGCTTACCCCTTGACCGCGCCGATGATGACGCCCTTGGTGAAGTGGCGTTGGATGAACGGGTAGATCAGCAGGACCGGGACGATCGCGATCACCACGATCGCCATCTTGATCGCCAGACCAGGCGCAGGCGCCAATCCGAGGCCGACGCCAGTGGCCACTCCGCCGGAGCCGCTGGGCAGTGCCTGCTGTTCGACGATGTGGGTCCGTAGCACCATCTGCAACGGCCACTTGTTGTTGTCGTTCAGGTAGAGCAGCGCGTTGAAGAACGCGTTCCAGTAGCCGACCGCGTAGAACAGCCCGACCACGGCCACGACCGCCTTCGACAGCGGCATCACGATCCGGCTCAGGATCGCGAACTCGCCCGCTCCGTCGATCCGCGCACTGTCGATCAACTCGGCCGGGATCGCCATGAAGAACGCCCGCATCACGATCAGGTTGAACGCCGACACCGCGGTCGGCAGAATCAGCGACGCGTAGCTGTCGATCAGCCCGAGCGAGTTCACCAGCAGGTAGCTCGGGATGATGCCCGGCCCGAACAGAAACGTCAGCAGGACGACGAACAGCAACGGCCGGTGGAACAGTGACCCCGGCCGGGACAGCCCGTAAGCCGCCAGCACGGTGACCCACAGACTGAACGCCGTACCGATCAACGTGATGAGCACGCTGATCACCAGGGCCCGCGTGACCACCCCACCCGACAGCAGTTGCACGTACGCCGCGATCGTCAGGTCCCGCGGTATGACGACCAGCCCGCCGGCCCGGGTCACGGCTTCGGTGCTGGACAGACTCGTGACGACCACGACGTACAACGGAAACGCGACCGCGAGTGCGATCAGGGCCAGCACCACCGGCTTGCCCACCCGGCCGACAGCGGTCGGCTCTTCCTCCCAGACGGCTTTTGTCGTCATGAGCGCGAATACACCCCCTGCTCGCCCACCATGTGAGCGAATCGGTTGGCCACCAGGACCAGGACGAGCCCGACGACACCCTTGAACAGGCCGGCGGCGGCGCCGTACCCGAAGTCGCCGACGAGCAGGCCCTGGTAGTAGACATACGTGTCGAGCACCTCGGCGGCATCCGCGCCGACCGCGCTGCGCTGCAGGATGAACTGCTCGAAACCGACCGTCAACGCGTCACCCAGCCGCAGGATGAGCAGCAGCACGATCACCGGCCGCAGTCCCGGAAGCGTGATGTGCCACAGCCGGCGCCAGCGGTTCGCACCATCGGCCGCAGCCGCCTCGTAGAGCGCCGGGTTGATCGTCGACAACGCCGCGAGGAACACGATCATCCCCCAGCCGGCGTCCTTCCAGATCGACTGCGCGGTGACCAGCAGGATGAACGTGTCCGGCCTGGTCATCAGATCGACGGCCTCGTAGCCGTTGTTCCGCAGCGACTGCGCCAGCAGCCCGCCACCGCCGATCATCTGCTGGAACAGCGACACGACCAGCACCCACGAGAAGAAGTGCGGCAGGTACACGATGCCCTGGATGACGTTGCGGAGCTTGGCCGACAGCACGCTGTTCAGCAGCAACGCCAGCGCGATCGGAATCGGGAAGAAGAACACCAACTGGACGGCGGTGATCGTCAGCGTGTTGACCGCCGCCTGCCAGAACGCCGGCTCGGAGAACATCCGGCTGAAGTTGGCGAAGCCGATGAACTCACTGTCGCGGATCCCGACGTACGGCGAGTAGTCCTGGAACGCGATCACATTGCCCAGCGTCGGGAAGTAGTGGAACACCCCGAGCAGCACGACCACCGGCAGCACCATCAACAGCAGCGGCCAGTCCCGCGCCCACCGATGCCGCCAGCTCGCTCCACCTCGCGGACGCTTCCGTCGCGGCGCCGGCGGACCCTTCGCTTCAGCCGGCGCCGTCCTCACAGGATTCTTAGCGACCGTTGTCACTGAGCACCTTCGCGTAGAAGTCCCGGCCCTCGTTGCCGCCGTTCGTCTGCCACTGCTTGATCGCGGTCTTCAGCTCGCTGACCGGCTTCCGGCCGCGGAAGATGTCCTGCAGCGCGTCGTCGAACGGCTGGTGCAGCGCCGCCATCTTGGCCGGCTGCTCGACCCGGATCCCGTCGAAGAGGTTCTTCTGCTGGACCTTGGCGGCAGCGTTCTGCCAGGCGCTCATCGACTCGACGTACCCCGGGTACTCGCTCTGGGTGATGGCCGTCGGCCGGCCCCCGAGGAAGATGTACGTCTGGGACACCTCCTTCTGCCCCAGCGGGGTCAGCTTCGGTGCACCGGAAGGCTGCTTGGTGTAATGCGTGCCTTCCTTGCCGTACATGTAGAGCTGGTTCTCCTCGGTCCCGAACGGCGCCGCCGTGTAGTTGAGGACGCCGAGCAGCTCCTTCACCCGGGCCTCGCCGAGCCCCTTCTTCACGAAGGTGAAGATGCCGGCCGGCTCGCCGCCCCAGGTGATCGGCGTCCCGCCGTCATGGGCGAACGGCATCACCGGCTGCGGGTTGTACTTCGGGTTGACCGTGGCCTGTCGCTGCAGCGACTCCTGCCAGCCGCCGAGCCCGTTCTGGCGGATCACCAGCTTGCCGCCCTCGAACAGCGCGTTCTCGTCCGCCGCGTTGCCAACCACCTCCGGATGCACGTAGCCGGCTTGGAACAGCTTCCGGACGAAGGCCACCGCCTCCTCGAACTCCGGCGTCTCGATCTTGTTGACCAGCTTGCCGTCGGGCTCCTTGCGCCAGCCGGCCGGCGCGCCGAACGCGCGGATCACCTCGTCGGAGACCGAACCGAAGGCCCACCGGTTCGCCTTCGCGTCGGTCATCTGCTTGCCCAGCGCGAGCAGATCGTCGGCAGTCTTCGGCGGCTCCGCGCCGACCTGGTCGAAGATGTCCTTGCGGTACATCATCATCCAGGGGAAGCCGTCGGAGGGGAACGGCACCGCCTTGAGCTGGTTGTTCCAGACGCCGTACGCCCAGGCCCTGGTCGGCAGGTTGGCGAGCATCGGGTACGCCGACACCTTGTCCCCGGCCAGGTACGGCGTCAGGTCCTCGAACAGCTTGTCCACGGCCTGGCCGAACCGGGTCAGCCCGGAGATGTTCCAGCCCGGGATGCAGAGCAGCTCCGGCACGTTGCCGGCCGCAAGGATCGGGCCGAGCTTGTCGCCGTAGTCGTTGCCGTTCAGGATGTTGAACCGGACCGGCGCGCCGATCCGCTCGTTGTTCACGTCGTAGTAGCTGTTGTTGCCGAGCCCGGGCGGCGGCGGGCTCCACAGCGGGGTCATCGCGGACACTTCCTTGCCGCTGGTGACGGCCTTGTCCGGGACGGCGCGCTTCAACTCGGCCGGGTACTTGGTGAAGCCCGGGGCGGCGCCGTTCTCACCCGGCAGGTCCGGCTTGACCGACTCGTACCCGATGTACTTCGGCAGCAGTCCGGACAGCTTGTCCTCGGTCTCGGCCCGGCCTGAGGTCGACGACCCGCCGTCTCCGTCCGAGCATCCGGTCAGCGTGACGCCACCGGCGGCCGCCGCGGCACCTGCGCCGAGTAGGGAGATGAACGTCCGGCGGCTGGTCGCGCCGCCCACTGGTCCAGTCACGATGGCTCTCCTGGATTTCTTGGCCTAGAATTAGTTGGGCTGGTAGCCAAACAAATTAACGCAGACGCGAAGGCACGACAAGGTGTAGAACTGAGCCAGACTTTGGGCCACTGCCTGGACGAGCCGAAACGGGACGGACCTTGACCACACAGACCGCGGACCACACGGACATCCGCGCCACCAATCTGGCGGCGGTGCTGGGCTACCTGCGCCGCCAGGCGCCGTGCTCACGGGCCGCGATCGCGTCCGGGACCGGGCTGAACAAGGCGACCGTGACGAGCATCGTCGGGGACCTGCTCGACCGGAAGCTGGTCCGCGAGACCCAGCAGACCCAGAACCACGTCGGCCGGCCCGCGACCCTGCTCGTCCTGGACGGGTCGGCGTACGCGGCGATCGGCCTGGAGGTCAGCGCGCGCGGTCTGAGCGCGCTCGCCTACGACACCTCCGGCGAACAGGTACTGCGCTGGCACCGCGCGGGTCCCGGTGTCGACGCGGGGCCGGCGAAGACGATCGCCGCGTTGGCCGCGCTGGCCCGGCGGGCGATCACGACCGTGCAGTCGTCAGGCCGCCGGGTGCTCGGGATCACCGTGGGCGTGCCGGGGTTGGTGAACCATGACGGAGCCGTCGTACTGGCTGCCGGGCTGGGGTGGCAGGACGTGCCACTTCAGGCCGATCTGGCGGCGGCGCTCGGGCGGCCGGACATCCCGGTGAACGTCGACAACGACGCGTCGCTCGCCGTCCTGGCCGAGCACCTCTACGGTCCGCTGGCCGGCTCGGAGAACCTCATCCAGCTGAACGGCGACACCGGAGTCGGCGCCGGCATCATCGTCGACGGCCGCCCGCTGCGGGGACATCTCGGGTACGTCGGTGAGATCGGCCATCTCCGCCTGGTCGCGGACGGACCGCGCTGCGGCTGTGGACGCCGCGGCTGCCTGGAAGCGCTCGCGAGCCTGCCGGCGATCCTGTCCCGGATCGACGGACTGACCGACCCCGATCCACAGAT
Source organism: Kribbella sp. CCNWLW201 (assembly GCF_037203805.1). NCBI lineage: Bacteria > Bacillati > Actinomycetota > Actinomycetes > Propionibacteriales > Kribbellaceae > Kribbella > Kribbella sp. CCNWLW201. The sequence continues at coordinate 26,643 of NZ_JBBCBQ010000020.1, forward strand.
CCAGCTCGAGCACCTGATCCGCCGGGCCGACGCGGGCGAGGCCGCTGTCACCAAGGTGCTCGCCGAGGCCGGCACGCACCTGGGCCACGGCATCGCCGCGCTCGTCAACATCCTCAACCCGGAGTACGTCGTACTCGGCGGCTCGTACGCCCTGCTGGCTCCCCACCTCTCCCCCGCCGTCACCAAGGCGCTGTACGAGTCCGCGATCGCTCCGGACGCCGGCGGCTGCACCGTCGTCGCCTCGACGTTCCCCCACACCGCCACTCCCCTCGGCGCCACCGCCCAAGCGCTCGCGCCATTGACCACCGGACACCTCCCGAGCCCGTTGTGAACCACGGAAAGCGTCTGCCCGGGTCTTGACCAGTCCGGCTGAGGATGCAACCCTCTGATCACTCCGTCGTACCCAGGTCATCACTGGCCGAGACGGATTTTTTCGCCCAGACCGTCGAAGCGCTTCGATAGCCATCGCCCGCGGTGACCGCTCGAAGCGCTTCGACACCAGCCGCAGTGGAGTCGATCGCCGATGAGCACTCCAGCCCAGAACCCACCGTTCCGCGACCCGGCACGGCCGCTGCGGGAACGGCTCGACGATCTCCTCGGCCGGCTCACCACCGGCGAGAAGCTGGCCCTGCTGCACCAGCACCAGGCCCCGGTCCAGCGCCTCGGCCTGGACTCCTTCCGGACCGGGACCGAGGCATTGCACGGCGTCGCCTGGCACGGCCCGGCCACCGTGTTCCCGCAGGCCGTCGGGCTGGCCACCACCTGGAACCCGGAACTCGTCCGCGCCGTCGGTTCCGCGGTCGGCGACGAGGTCCGCGTCTTCCACCAGAAGGACCCGGCCTCGATCGGCCTGAACGTCTGGGCACCGGTCGTCAACCCGCTCCGCGACCCACGCTGGGGCCGCAACGAGGAGGGGTACGCCGAGGATCCCTGGCTGACCGGGATCATCGCCACCGCCTACGGTCTCGGCCTGATCGGCGACCACCCGACTCATCTCAAGACGGCCCCGACGCTCAAGCACTTCCTCGCCTACAACAACGAGACCGACCGCTGCACCACCTCGAGCAACCTGCCGCCGCGAGTCCTGCACGACTACGAACTGCCCGCGTTCCGCGCACCGATCGAAGCCGGTGCAGCCATTGCGGTGATGCCGTCGTACAACCTGGTGAACGGACGGCCCGCGCACCTCAGCCCGCTGATCAACGACGTGCTCCGCGAGTGGACCGAGAACGACCTGCTCGTGGTCAGCGACGCGTACGCGCCCGCCAACCTGTTCGGACTGCAGGCGTATCACCCCGACGGCCCGACCGCGTACGCCGCCGCTCTCAAGGCCGGTGTGGACAGCTTCACTCAGGACGACACCAACGCTGGGCCGTCGATCGAGAAACTCACTGAGGCCATCGACCGCGGCCTGATCACTGTCGACGACGTCGACACCGCGGTCCGCCACGCGCTCGCGATCCGCTTCCGGCTCGGCGAGTTCGACCCGGCCGAGCTCGATCCCTACCGTTCGCTCGAACCGGATCTGGTCAACTGCCCCGCCCATCGCCGGCTCTCACAGGAGGCGGCCCGGCAGTCGATCGTGCTGCTCAAGCACGAGTGCCAGGTCCTCCCCCTCAACGCCTCCGCGATCAAACGCCTCGCCGTCATCGGACCGCTCGCGAACACGCTCTCCGAGGACTGGTACGCCGGGACCCTGCCGTACCAGATCACCGCGTACGACGGCCTCGTCGAACGACTGGGCCAGGACCGGGTCGAGTACTGCGAGGGCGTCGATCGGATCGCGCTCCGCGTCGCCGGCTCGACGTCGTACCTGACCATCGGGGCGGACGGCGTACTGCGGGCTGACGCCGGAGACGACAGGTACTTCGACCTGTTCGACTGGGGTGGTGACGCGTGCGCGCTGCGGTCGGTGCGGAACGGGCGGCACCTGACGGTCACGGACGACGGCTCGCTGGTTGCGGATCAGCCCGGCCCGAACGGCTGGGAGGTGAAGCAGACCTTCCGCCTGGTCGAGACGGGCGACACGATTCAGGTGCTGCACCTGAACAGCGGTCGCTACCTGCATGTGGGCGACACAGTGACTCTCAGCGACTCGGGGACGGGCTTCGAGCTCGAGGTCCTGATCGACGGTGCGACCGAGGCGGCGAAGGTCGCGGCCCGCGCGGACACCGCGATCGTTGTCCTGGGCAATCATCCGCTGGTCAACGGCCGGGAGACCGAGGACCGTACCGACCTCGACCTGCCGAAGAGTCAGGACCGCCTCCTCCGTTCCGTCCACGCTGCGAACTCGAGCACGGTGCTGGTGATGTCCAGCAGCTACCCGTTCGCAGTCGGTTGGGCGCAGCAGAACCTGCCGGCACTGCTCTGGTCCGCCCATGGTGGGCAGGAGTACGGTCGCGCGCTGGCCGACGTACTCTTCGGCGACGCCGACCCCGCCGGGCGGCTGACCCAGACCTGGTACCACTCCGCCGCCGATCTGCCCGACCTGCTCGACTACGACATCATCGCGACCGACGCGACATACCTGTACTACCGCGGCATGCCGCTCTACCCCTTCGGCCACGGTCTCAGCTACGCGACCTTCACGTACGGCGACCTGCGTCTGAGCTCCACCTCGATCCCAGCGGACGGCGAAGTCCGCGTCACCTTCACCGTGACCAACACCGGCACCCGGGCGGGCAATGAAGTCGCCCAGCTCTACACGCATCAGCAGCGGTCGCGGGTCAAGCAACCGCTACGCCAACTGCGCGGCTTCCAGCGACTGTCGCTGCTCCCTGGTGAGAGCACCGACGTCGAGCTGACCATCGCAGCCGCCGACCTTGGCTTCTGGGACGTGACCAGGGACCGCCACTGCGTCGAGACCGCCCGGCACAGCATCATGGTCAGCCGCTCCAGCACCGACACCCGCCTCGCCGCAACTCTCGACGTCCGCGGCGAGCACATCCCGCCGCGCCCGATCGACCACCTCGCCGCCACCAGCTTCGACGACTACTCCGCCATCACCCTGACCACCGCGACCCGCGATCACGGCGAGGCCGTCGTCTCACTCGAGCCGGGCGCGTGGCTGTCCTTCGACGATGTCGAACTGGTGCACACGTCGTACCAGGCTTCGGTCGCCAATCGAGGGACCGCGCCGGCAACGATCGAACTGCGGCTGGACGACCCGCTGCACGGCGAGCTGCTCGACACTCTGCAGATCGCGCCGGCCGACGAGCTCACGTCCCTGACGGGCGAGCTGCGAGCGGCCGGCGTACACACCCTCTACGTGGTCTTCTCCGCGGCTCAGGTCGTGGTGGAGAGCTTCACGGTGTAGCGCTCGCAGACGCCTTCGGTCACCCGAGTCTCCACCTGGCCGTTGCGCAGGGTGAGCTCGATCGTTGCGTCTGGCAACTTTGCGAGCGTCCTCCCGCCTTCGCGGGGCGCGAACCAGCGGAGTTCGACGTCTGAGGACCAGTCGTACTCCGGGCAATCGTCGACCGCGCCGATGGGGATGACGGCGCCTTCGCGGACCAGAACTGGCAGGGTGTCGAAGCCGTGGGTCTGGTGGATCCAGCGCTGGCCGGTGAGTTGTTCGCCGGTGAGCAGATCGGTCCACGTGCCTGCGGGAAGGTAGAAGGAGACCTCGCCGGTCGGACTCATCACGGGTGCGACCAGGAGGTCCGGCCCGAGCATGTACTGGCGGTCCAGGTAGGCGACCGCCGGATCGTCCGGGAACTCGAGGATCATCGGCCGCATCATCGGTACGCCGTCCCGATGCGCCTCGGCCGCCGCAGTCATCAAGTACGGCATGAGTGACAGCTTCAGCTTGGTGAACTTGCGCAGTACGTCGACCGCCTCGTCATCGAACGCCCACGGCACCCGGTACGACGACGAGCCGTGCAGCCGCGAGTGGGACGAGAGCAACCCGAACGGCACCCACCGCTTGAAGATCGCCGGATCGGGCGTGCCCTCGAACCCGCCGATGTCGTGACTCCAGTAGCCGAATCCGGATGCGGCCAGCGACAGTCCACCCCGCAGCGACTCCGCCATCGCCTCGAACGTCGACTCGCAGTCGCCACCCCAGTGCACCGGGAACTGCTGGCCGCCGGCGGTCGCCGAGCGCGCGTACAGCACGGCCTCGCCCTCGCCGCGGTTCTCCTCGAGCAGCCCGAAGACCGCCTCGTTGTAGAGGTGCGGATAGTAGTTGTGCATCCGCTCCGGGTCCGAGCCGTCGTACCAGGCGACCTCAACAGGGATGCGCTCGCCGAAGTCGGTCTTGAAGCAGTCGACGCCCATGTCGATCAGGGTCTGCAGCTTGGAGCGGTACCACGCGGTGGCGTCCGGGTTGGTGAAGTCGACGATCGCCATACCGGCCTGCCACATGTCCCACTGCCAGACCGAACCGTCCGGACGCTTCAGCAGGTACCCGAGCTTGCGGCCCTCGTCGAACAGGATCGAGCGCTGGGCGATGTACGGGTTGATCCACAGGCTGATCCGGAGGCCGCGGTCCTTCAGCCGGCTCAGCATCCCGGCCGGGTCGGGGAACGCGATCGGATCCCAGAGGAAGTCGCACCAGTGGAACTGCCGCATCCAGAAACAGTCGAAGTGGAAGACGCTCAGCGGGAGGTCGCGCTCGGCCATCCCGTCGACGAACGCAGTCGTCGTCTCCTCGCTGTAGTCGGTGGTGAACGAGGTCGACAGCCAGAGACCCATCGACCACGCCGGGACGCGGGCGGGTCGTCCGGTCAGGCCGGTGTAGCGGCGAAGCACGTCCTTCGGGGTCGGCCCGGCGAAGACGTAGTACGCAAGCTCCTGGCCCTCGACGCTGAACTGGTTGCGCGACGTGACCTCGGAGCCGAGCTCGAACGACACGTTCGCCGGGGTGTCGACCAGAATGCCGTACCCCTTGCTGCTCAGGTAGAACGGGACGTTCTTGTACGCCTGCTCGCTGGACGTGCCGCCGTCGGCATTCCAGATGTCGACAATCTGACCGTTCTTCACCAGCGGACCGAACCGCTCGCCGAGTCCGTAGAGCGTCTCGCCGACCCCGAGCGCGAGTTGCTCGTGCAGGTAGTGCCGGCCGTCCTGGTCGGTGATCAGCCCGATGCTGCGGGCACCCGAGTTCGTCAGCGGTCGCCCGTCCTGCTCGAAGCGGACATCCCACGGGCCCTCCAGGCCGACGACCACGCTCAACTCACCCGAGGTCAGCCGAGCCTCGGTCGGACCGACCTCCACCTTCACCGGATGCTCGTCGTCGGTGTTCAGCCGGTACGACGGTCGCGCCGGCAGCCCACCGAGATGGTGTGCGATCCGGACCCCGATCACGCCGCGCGCGGGTGAGGAGAAGGTGACCGTGAATACCGGCTGGTTGAGGGTGTCGCCGCGCCGCTCGATCCGTTTGGCCGGTGCGAACACGGTGAGCTCCCGCTCCCCCGCCTCCACACTCTCGACCTCGGCCGGCCGCAGCCGCGTCATCCCGGCGCGCAACTGCCAATATCCGTCGGTGAACTTCATCGGGAACGGCCTCTCTCGGGCGGGTGTCGAAGCGCTTCGACAAAGCTTACCCGGCGAGAGGCGTTCGCAGGGTGGAAAACCGTGGCTGGTGAGACGGCGTCCGGGTGAGGATGGGCGGATGGAGCTCTCGATCGTGCTGGGGTTCGTGGTCGCGGTGTTCTTCGTGAGCATCGTGCCCGGACCGGACATGCTGTTCATCGTCGCCAACGCGGCCGTCGGCGGACGACGTGCCGGGGTGGTCGCGGCGGCCGGGATGTCCACCGGGCTGGCCGTGCACACCGTCGCGGCGTCACTCGGCCTCGGTGCGCTGATCCAGGCCGCACCTCAGGTGCTGAACGGCGTACGGATCGCCGGCGCCGCGTTTCTGCTGTATCTCGCCTACCTGACCTGGCGGGCCAGCCGGCAAGAGGTCGCGGAGGCTGACGACGTGATGGAGCTGCCGAGGCGGACGCTGCGGAAGACGTACCTGATGGCGACGCTGACGAACCTCGCCAACCCGAAGGTCATCCTGTTCTACCTGGCGTTCGTGCCGCAGTTCGTCACCACCGGCGCGGACAGCTGGCCGGTCACCCTCCAGTTCCTGGTCCTCGGCGCCGTCTTCATCGCCGTCGGCTTCCCGGTCGACGCCTCCGCCGGCCTGCTGGCCGGCAGCCTCGCCAGCACTCTGTTCCGCGCCGGCAGCAAGGTCCGCCGCCGCCTCGAGCGCGTCTGCGCCGGAATCTTCACCGCTCTCGCCGCGCGACTCGCCGCCGACATCCATTGACGTCTGGTGCTCGCGGGGGGTCTGGGGTCAAGCTGGAACGAGAGCAGTCACGACTGATGGAGGCGGTCCGATGAAGGCGGCGGCGGGTGACACAGTAATCGTCGAGGGTACTCACGTGAGTGCGCACCGGCGGCAAGGCGAGATCGTCGAGGTCCACGACCCGAACGGCGCTCCGCCGTACCTGGTGCACTGGACCGATACCGACAGCGAGAGCCTGTTCTTCCCCGGACCGGACGCACACATCATCCACTCCGAGTGAGCTGGCGCAACGTTCGGTGCCACGGGTTGGCGCGCAGCTGAGGGTTGAGCAGCGCGGCCGCTACGCAGTACTTGCTGACCTGGATCGGCCGCACCTGCAGTTCGCGTAGCACCAGGTCGGCGACTCCCGCGCGCCCGGCTGTCTTGCTCTCCACGAGTACGGCGGCCGGGAGCACGTCGACCGACGCTCGGCCGTCGAAGAACCGCAGGTCGATGTCACACGTCATCCGCGCGTGCTCGACCCGGTCGACCAAGGTGCTTCGCCGGTATGTCGTGGTCAGCGCGGGCTGCAGCCGATCCTCGAGTCCGACGCCGTACGCCGTCCGCAACTGATCGGCCAGGAACTCCCAGGCCGGCTCGGTCAGCCGGGCCCGGTCGGCCAGCGGATACGGCATCCGCGACTTGACCGTCTCGGACCGGTTCCCCTTCAGCTTCACCTCGAAGCTGCACTCCCCGCTGTCGAGGTACGACCGCGTCCGCACCTTGTACCGGTACCGCCGCCGCTGCACGTGCTGGCGGTAGAGCCCGAGTGACGGTGTGTCGAAGTACACCGACTCGTACCGGAAGCTCCGCTGCCCGTCGATCTCCAGTACGGCGAACCGGTCCCGCAACCGCGTCACCAACTCGACGAACGTCCCGATCGGCACCAGGTACTTGCGATCCACCCGGGTCTGCAGCTCGGCCTCCGCGAGCACCTCGTCGAGCGTCATCGGCGGCAACTGCGCCAGCGCCCCGGTCATCGCCGCCAGCAGCCGGCGACTCATGAGGCGAACCGCTCAAGACGCCGTACGGCGGTCTGCGGTACCTCGGCGCGGACCCGGTAGCGGACGTCGACGACCGTGGTGTCGGTGACCAGGTCCAGATCGAGGACGACGAAGTACCGGATGTCGGCCCGGAGCAGCCGCTCGAGCGCCGGCCCGACCTCGCGGACGTCCGGGTAGGCCTGGTCGAGGACGACCTTCTGGCGGCGCGACCGGAGGGTGAGTCGCGGGTGGTCGACGACGTACATCAGTCCGACCAGCAGGAAGCTCAGCGCGGGCGCGAGCCAGAACGGGCCGGGGTGGAGGCCGTTGATCAGGCCCATCGCGAGCGAGATGAAGTAGTACGCCACCTCTTCCTGGGTGATCGAGTCCGACCGCAGCCGGATGATCGAGAGGATGCCGAACAGGCCGAGTCCGAGTCCCATCCCGGCGCCGCTGCCGGCCAGCATCGCGGTGACCGCGAGCACCCCGACGTTGAGCGCGACGTACGCGAGCAGCAGGTCACGCCGGTGGTAGCGGCGGAAGTAGGTGCCGTAGGCAAGCAGAGCAATGGCGAGCAGATCGGCGGGTATCGCGAGTCCCAGACCGGACATGGTTTCCTCCAGGTGAACGTTGGATGGAATCCACCTTTCCGGTCAGTGGTGAGACGTTCCTGAGCCTTTCGTGAGAGACCTCTCACGGAAGCAGGCGGTACCCCATTCCGCGGACGGTCTGGATCCGGTCGGAGCCGAGTTTGCGGCGCAGGTAGCGGATGTAGACGTCGACCACGTTGGAACCCGGGTCGAAGTCGAAACCCCAGACCTGGGAGAGGAGTTGCTCGCGGGACAGCACCTGATCGGGATGCCGGCAGAACACTTCGGCGAGCAGGAACTCCCGCGCGGTGAGCTCGACCGTGTCGCCGTTGACGAGTGCGCGGCGGGTGCGCAGGTCCAGGCTGAGGTCCCCGACCTGCAGGATGTTGGCGTCCGGCGTACCTTCGCTGCGCAATCGCAGGCGGACGCGGGCCAGGAGTTCCTCGAAGGCGAACGGCTTGGCGATGTAGTCGTCCGCACCGCCCTCCAGCCCGGCGACCGTGTCGCGCACACTGTCCCGCGCGGTGAGGATCACGACAGGCATCGTCACCCTTGCCTCACGCAACCGTCGCAGCACGGTGAACCCGTCCACCCGCGGCAGGCCGATGTCGAGAATCAGCAGGTCGTACGCACCACTGGAACCTTCCTGGTACGCCGTCTCGCCGTCGCCGACCACAGTCGTCACGAACCCGTTGCTGCGCAGCCCGCGTTCGACGAACGACGCGATCCGCTCCTCGTCCTCGGCGATCAGGATCCGATTCATCGAACGCCCACTTCCTCACGCGCCGGCAGGGTCAACTCGAAACGTGCGCCCGGCCCGGACGAGGCCAGCCGGACGTCACCGTGATGGGCCTGGGCGATCGAGCGGACGATCGCCAACCCAAGCCCGGCGCCCTCGGTTCGGCGCTGATCGTTGCCGCGGGCAAATCGCTCGAAGATCCGCTCACGGTCCTCCGGCGGCACCCCGGGCCCGGAGTCGGCCACCCACAGCAGCACGCTCCGGTCGGCAGCGAGGTGCGAACCGACTTCGATCCGGTCCCCGGTCTTCGTGTGCCGGACCGCGTTGGACACGAGTTGCATCAGCGCCTGGGTCAGTCGCTGGTCGTCGGCAACTATCGTCGCGTCGGCCGTCGCGGACACCCGCCAGGCGCGGTCCGCCAGCGGCCGTGCCTTCGCGACCACCTCGACGACGAGTTCGGTCAAGTTGACCTCGCCGAGTTCGAGGAAGCCGGGGCGGTCGCTCTTCGCAAGAACCAGCAGATCGTCGACCATCCGGTTCATCCGGGCCAGCTCGTCCAGGACCAGCGCCTTCGTCTCGGCGCGGTCGCGCGGGTCGTCGCCCATCAGCTCCAGGTGGCCGCGGATCACCGTGATCGGCGTCCGCAGCTCGTGCCCGGCGTTGTCGACGAACTCGCGCTGCGACGTGAACGCGTCCTCCAGCCGGTCCAGCATCGTGTTGAACGTGCGCGTCAGCTGCGCGACATCATCGTTGCCGACGACATCGATCCGGCCGCGCAGGTCGGTGTCGCTGATCCGCTCCGCGGTGGTGCGCAACTGGCGGATCGGCGCGAGCACCCGGCCGGTGACCAGCCAGCACGCGCCGGCCGCCATCACCAGCGTGATCGCGCCGATGATCACCAGCCATCGGGCCGCTTCCATCGACGGCTTGGCGATCACGTCGCGGAACTCGAGCACCACCAGCCGCGCGCGCACCGGCTGCTCTCCGATCTGCACCGGGATGACGCCGTACCGGACCTTCCCGGCCGGGCTGTCGACCCAGCCGTACGACGGTTCGGTCGCGCCGGCCAGCCGTCCCACGAAGGCGGCGTCGGTGTCGAGCCGGGCCGGCGGGATGCCCTGGCTGCGGTGGTACTCGCGGCCGTCGACGATGGTGAAGAACGCCTCCGAGTCGTCCGGCAGATTGCTCTGCAGCCAGCGGTCGAGCAGCGCCTCGGGCCGGGTGAAGCCCGCGGCCGCGTTGGAGGTCGAGAAGGAGCGGAACTTGTTCGCCTCGTGGGTCAGTTCGTCGTCCGCGGCCGCGTCGGCGCGGGTCGCGAGGACCTGCCAGGTGAGGAAGACCAGCGCGGACAGGGCGAGCGCGAGCACACCGAACATCCAGCCGATGATCCGCACCCGGGCGCTGACCACCGGCCGCCGCCGGCCATCACCCATCGTCGTCGTCCGGGTCGTCCACGAGATCGTCGTCATCGTCCGGCCCGGCCGTCCTGGCCGGCGGCGGCGACACCGGTTCCGCACCGGTGGTGCTCGTCGCCGTGGGCTTGGTCGGTGTCGCCGTCGGAGCGGGCGTCGGCGTCGTACTGGATCCAGCCGGTACGACGACTGTGCCGCCGAGCTCCGGCGACGACCGCTCAGCCAGATACCGGGGCAGCAGGAACCCGGCCGCCACCAGCAAGCCGGCGACGACCCCATAGATCACCCGTGGAGACCGCATCCTCAAAGCCTGCGATCCCACCCCGAGAACCACATGAGCCGAAGATTACAGATTTCTCATCTTCAAAAGAGGTAAAAGCCCGTGACGGCAGTTGGTGCGGCGCCGAGGACCATCCAGGGTGACAGGAGGGAGCGCTTGAAGATGGCCAGCACGCCGGCGACGGTCAGCAGGCCGATCACGCCCGACATGAACCACAGGCCGATGCCCTTGCCGCGGTCGCCCTCGGCCACGCCGATGCTGTAGACCGCCAGGGAAACGGCCGGCACCGACCCGACGTGGATCAGGATCACTGAAGCCACCCATCGCTGGACGGTCTCGATCTTCATGACCCCATCCTACTACAGCGTGTCGTAGATGTGCCGAAGGACGGGTGGTAGTGGGCTCAGATCGCGACGCTCAGGCGGGGCGGGCCGGGGCGGGGCTCGGGCGAGGCGACTACTACCCGTCCTTCGGTACGCCGCCCCGGTATTCCGGTTGCCTGCCGGGACCTGGAGCGGATCAACGGCCAGCTACTCCTGAGCAACGGCGGCTTCGCGTAGCTGGGGCCGGGGGCGGTAGAGTTCGGCGGCGCCGGCGGCCAGGGTTAGGGACAGGACCAGGAAGCCGCCGTAGAGGTACCAAGGGTTGATCCATTCGCCGTTGAAGCCCTCCCACAAACCAATCTGCGCGAGCACGAGGCCGGCCGCGCCGACCAAGCAGGACCACAGGTGGTGGAGGTAGAGCAGACCACCCAGCAGAAACACCGGCAGGAAGAACGCGCCAGGGCCGACGAAGGTGGGCAGGCACAGTACGGCGAGGACCCGCCACCACCGGGATCGGCCGGCCCGGCGGACGCCGTACAGGATTCCGAGGGCCAGCCCCGAGGCGCTCGTCAGGGCGAGGATCATGCCGGTACCGGTCCAGGTGAACTCGTGGGAGGTCGAGATCAGCCGCATCCACCCTCGGGCGGCGATCCCCCACAGCAGGCCGAGACCGAGCCCGGCCGCGGCGGAGCGTGGAACGCTCAAGCGACGCGGGCCAGACTCGATCGAGTGCTGAATGGTCACCATGACAACGGGAGGCACGCCAGCCGCGGACCTGCGGCGCCGTTGGGATCGGTCGGCTCCTGGTGGATCACGATCGAGCGGTTGCCGGGCACTGGGACGAACGGGACCTCGGCGGCCGCGTGGCCGGTACCGCCTTCGGTGGCGGTGAAGTCGAGCCAGACCTCAGTCGTCTCGTCGACGCGGGGTGGGACCTGTCCGGCCAAGGTGTCGGTGTTGTAGTGCGGGCCGGCTGCAGCGCCGTTGCCCGCCACGCAGGGACCGACGTGCAGATGTGCGCCGAACGTGCGGCCCGCCACGGAGCGGTCGATGCCGTAGACATGCAGGCGCACCGCGCTGTCACCGTCGTCGGACACCATCACGACCACCGCCCGCGCGCCGTCCAACGGGCCGGCCGCGGCCGGGACCAGGTCACTCAGTGCGCCCTGCTCGGTCACCACGCGCGCGGGCGTGTCATCGGCTTGCGCGGCGGTCAGCGGTACGGCGACGAGCGCAGCGGCGGCGGCAACGACGGCCGCCGTGGTCAGGATCTTGCGGGTTACTGCTGTCATGACTCCCCCTCGACGTCCATGCTGGGAGCACGGATCACTACGACAGACGGGACACTGCCGCGGGCCGGGTGACAGCGAAACAACTTTTTTTCGCCTCGTCACCCGGTCCGGCGGCTCACTCGTCCGTAGGGGTGATGGGGGCTATGGATGCGGCAGCGAATCTATCGACCGACGGTGCCCGGCCGGATGCCGACGCGCTGGTGAGCGCGCTCTTCCGGGCCGAAGGAGCGCGCCTGTTCCACCTCGCCCGGTGGTTCGTGGACGACCGGACGGCGGCCGAGGACCTGGTCCAGGAGGCGTTCCTCCGGCTCGCCCGCAACCATCACCGGATCAACGATCAGGACCGGGCGGCGGCGTACCTGCGCTCGATCGTGATCAACCTGGCCCGCGACCACAACCGGCGCGGGCTCGTGTCGCTGCGGCACCGGTTGCCGGCCGAACCCGACGACCGGTCCGCGGAAGACCTTGCCGCCGCGGACGAGAGCCGGCGCGAGGTGATCGAGGCCTTGCGCGGACTCCCCCGCCGCCAGCGCGACTGCGTCGTACTGCGGTACTACCTCGAACTGTCCATCGGCGACATCGCCGGCACCCTCGGCCTGTCGCCGAACTCGGTGAAGACCCACCTGCAACGCGGCCTGCGGTCGCTGAAGTCTCAACTGGAGGTCACGGGATGACAAGCCATCGCCCGGTTCCCGGCGAACCCTCCGAGGTCGAACGCAGGTTGTACGACGCTCTCGACCCGGCCGCGACCCGGCCACCGGCACCGGACCTGTTCGACCGCGTGCTCGGCAGCATCGCCGACGACCGGATCCGGCGCCGGCGGATCACCCGCACCGTCGGCCCTCTGCTCGCTGCAGCTTTGTTGCTGGCAGCAATCATTTTGGTGGTCACCCCGAGGAAGGACGGTCGACTGCTGATGGACTGGTGGATCCTGGAGCTCCTCACGACCGGTCTGCTGATCGCCCTGGCACTCTGGCTCGGGCCGTTCATCAAACGCTTCGGCCGCGCCTACGCGGCGGACGTCTTCCACGACAATCCGCAGACCGGCAAGAGCTACATCGTGCTGACCGACATCGTGTACTACCTGATCTTCACGGCCTACATCCTGTTCACCGTGAGCTTCGAACCGCGCACGGCCTGGGGACTCGAGGTGGTCCCCGCCCAGGTCGGGTTCGAGGCTGCCCGCGTGGGCGGCATCCTGCTGATCATCGGCGTACTGCACGGCCTCAACATCATCCTGATGCCCGTCCTGGGCCGTCTCTTCTCCCTCAACCGCCGGCTCTAGGCGCGGATGCTCGAGGCAGCGTGTTGGAGCTGGTCGAGGACGGTGCGGACTGCTTGGCGGGCGGTGCGTTCGGGGCGGTGGAGGGCGTCGATGTGACGGCGGGCGTGGACGCCGCGGAGCGGGCGGAGTACGACCGATGGATGGCGACGGGCCGTCCACCGGGGCATGAGGGCGATACCGCCGCCGGCCGCCACCACCTCGGCGACGACGGTGAACTCGTTGATCCGGTGGACCAGGTCGAGGCGGTGGTTGGCGGCGGCACCGATCGCCTCGATGGTGGCCATCAGCGGGAAGCCGTCGTGGACGGTGATCCAGGGTTCGTCGGCCACGTCGCGCGGAGTCAGTTGCCGCTTCGCCGCCAGCGGGTGGTCGACGGGAAGGGCCACGTCGAGGGGTTCGTGGAGTAGCGAGGTGACGGCGACCGTACGCGGCCACGCAGCGCCGTGGTCGAGACGGTGGGCGAGGACGACGTCGTACTCACGGGTCAGCAACGGGAACTCGTCCTGCGGGACGTCCTCGTCGTGCAGGCTGAGTTGAGGTGCGGTATCGGCACGCAACAGCAGCGGATAGAAGGTCGCCGCCGCACTGTGGAACGCAGCGACGGACACCACACCACCGGGCTGCTCCATGAACTCGTCGACCGTGTGCCGCGCCCGGGCCAACGCGCTCTCCACGTCGGCTGCCGCACCGGCGAGCGCGCGACCGGCCGCGGTGAGGACGACCCGCCGGCCGTCACGTTCGGTCAGTGGCACCGGGATCGACCGCTGCAGCAACCTGAGCTGCTGTGAGATCGCCGACGGTGTCACCAGCAGCGCCTCCGCGGCCGCGGTCACACTGCCCAGCTCGCCGACTTCCCGAAGCACCCGCAGTTGTCGCTCGTCCATTCCCATACTGTAGGCCTGCTACAAGGTTGATTAAGAAGGTGGTACTTGGCTTCAACGTGGCGAGCCGTCACCGTTGAGCCGTGCTCGCATCCCGCCGTACCGACATCGTGTTGTTGCTGGTCGCCGTCGTGTGGGGCTCGAGCTACTTCGCAGCCAAGACCGCGACCGGCTCCACGCCGGTCCTGACCGTCCTGTTCCTGCGCTACGGCATCTCCGCCATCGCCCTGCTGCTCTTCGTCCGGAGCGTGAACCGACGTGAGCTGAAGGTCGGTGGGTTGCTCGGTCTCAGCCAGGCGGCGGTGCTGGTGCTCGAGACGTACGGCGTCACGCACACCAGCGCGGCCAACGCCGGGCTGATCATCAGCCTGACGCTCGTCCTGACACCGCTGATGGATCGGCGCCGGATGCCGCCGAGGTTCTTCCTCGCGGCCGGTCTCTGCATCGTCGCGGTCGGTCTGCTCATGTCCGGCAACGGCCTCCACGCTCCCGGTCTCGGCGACCTGCTCATGCTCGCCGCCGCCGTCGTCCGGGCCGCCCACGTCGCTCTGGTCGGCCGGCTCGCGACCGACCTCCGACCGTTGCAGGTGACGACCGTGCAGACCGTCGTCGGTACGGCCCTCTTCGCCGTACCAGGTGTGAGTCACCTACCCACGGATGCCGGCGTGGCGACCTGGCTGCAACTGGTCTACCTCGCCCTGTTCTGCAGTGTCTTCGCGTTCCTCGCTCAGACCTGGGCCGTCCAACGGACGTCCGCCAGCCGGGCGAGTCTTCTGCTCGGTACCGAACCCGTCTGGGCCGTTGCCATCGGCATCGTCCTGGCCGGTGAGCGGCTCACCGTGCCGGCCGCGATCGGCGCCGTACTCATGCTGACCGGCACCACCTGGGGCCAGTCCATAGAGCGGACACATCGCCTCCGATATGGACCTCTGATGTCCCATGATGGGGGCACGTCGGGAGGTGGGGATGCGCTTCGAGGTGCTCGGGCCAGTGCGAGTGGTCCACAACGGGGAAGTGCTGGGCCCGATCTCGGAGCTGCGCCGACGGCTGCTCGCCGTCCTGCTGGTGCGGGCGGGCCGGCCGGTGCCGACGGACGTGCTCGCCGGCGCGCTGTGGGGTACGGCGGCCCCGCGACGCACGGGGAACAGCATGCAGATCCACGTGCACCGGTTGCGCCAGATCCTGGCTGACCCGGACCGGCTGGTCAGCGTGTCCGGCGGCTACCTGCTGAACGTCGAACCGGATGAGCTCGACGCCGACGTGTTCTTCCGCCTCCACGCCGAAGCACGTCGTACGGCGGAGTCCGGCGATCCCGAGCAGGCCATCGCCCTGTTCCGCGAGGCGCTGGCGTTGTGGCGAGATGCGCCGTACGCCGACATCGACGAGACCGAGGTGGTCGCGCCGGAGGCGAAACGGCTGGCCGAGGCGCGACTGGTCGCGTACGAGGAGCTGTTCGACGCCGAACTGGAGCGCGGCCGGGCGCGGGAGATCGTGCCGGAGCTGACGGAACTGGTCGCGGAGTATCCGTTACGGGAGCGGTTCATCGGTCAGCAGATGCTCGCGCTCTACCGATCCGGTCGGCGGACCCGGGCGGAAGTCGCCTACCGGGCGGCCCGGCAACGGCTGGCCAAGGAACTGCGGGCGGAACCTGGCCGCGAGCTCCGGGAACTCGGTGAGGCGATCCGGGTAGAAGATCCGAAGCTCGATCACGAGACTCCAGTGCCAGAGTCGGCGCCGGCTCCTGCTCCGGCTGCGACCGTGCGGCCGAGCCAGCTGCCGCCCTCGCCCGGCGCGTTCTTCGGCCGGGAATCCGAGCTCGAGGAGCTCGACCTGGCCGACGGCCTCGTGCTACTCACCGGGATGGCCGGGATCGGGAAGACCGGTCTGGCATTGCAGTACGCCCATCAGGTCGCGGACCGCTTCGGCGACGGCCAGCTCTACATCGACCTCTGCGGACACGCGCCGGAGCCGGCACTCGATCCGCTGACCGCGCTCGGGCAACTGCTTCGCGGGCTCGGCGCGGACTCGAACCGGGCCTGGGAATCCGTCGCGGACGCGACCGCGGAGTATCGCTCCGTGCTGAACGGCCGCAAGCTCCTGGTGCTGCTCGACAACGCCGCGTCGGCGGAGCAGGTCCGGCCGTTGCTCCCGGCAACATCAGGCTGCCTGACCGTGATCACCAGCCGGAACAAGCTCTCCGGCCTGATCGCCCGCGAAGGCGCCCACCGCATCGGCGTCGGTGAACTCCCGTCTGACGCCGCCCACGCCCTACTGGCCCGCCTGGTCGGCCCGAACCGCTTGGCCGCCGAGCCGCACCAGACCACCGCCCTCATCGAAGCCTGCGCCGGCCTCCCGTTGGCCCTCCGCATCGCAGCGGCCCAACTCGCCGACGAACCCCATCGGACCCTGGCCGACTACCTGACCGAACTGAAGGAGCACGGCGCGGCCGCCCTGACCCTGCACGACGACGAACACTCCGCCGTCACTGCAGCCTTCGATCTCTCGTACGAACGTCTCGATCCGGCGACCCGCCAACTCTTCCGCCGCCTCGGCCTCGTCCCCGGCCTCGACTTCACCGTCGACGCCGTCGCGGCCCTGAGTGGTACGACGCCGTCGGCCGCGCGCGACGCCATCCGCAAACTCACCGCGGCGCACCTGCTCGAGGAACACTCCCCCGGCCGCTACCGCTTCCACGACCTCCTCCGCGACGACACCCGCCGCCGAGCCGAATCCGAAGACTCCCCCGAGACCCGCGACGACGCACTCGAACGCCTCTACTCCTGGTACTACCAAGGCAAGACGGCGGCCGCCGCGACGATGGCCTCGACCCGGCGGTTTCCACCGGCTCCCCCACGTCCCGATGCGATCCCTGAGACCACCTTCGACGACGCCCGGGCCGCCGTCCACTGGATGCGAGCCGAGTTCACCAACATCGCCGCCGCGGTCAAGACCGCCGGTGAATCCGCTGAACAGGCGCACTGGACGTGGCACCTCGCGGCGGGTCTGATGACCCGGATGGCCGAGCAGGGCTACGTCCTCGACATCCACATGATGGCGGACAGCGGGATAGCGGCCGCCCGGGCGGCGGGCGATCGGCACGCACTCGCGAACATGATCGCGGAGCTCAGCATGGTGCGGCACCGGTTCGATCTCCCCATCGACACCGATCTCCTGGTCGAGGCGCTCGAGCACGCCGAGCAGGTGGGTCACCCTGCCCTTCTCACCTACTGCCTCAACTCCGCCGCGATCGTGTACCAGTACAGGGGTGATCTCGACGTCGCGGAGCAGTACCTCGCCCGCGCGCTCGACATCCACGGCAGCGACAAGTGGGCGCGCGTACAGCCGTTGGGCAATCTCGCGCTGATCGCCATCATGCGCGGCGACCTCAGCGGGGCCGCGCAGCGATGGGAGCAGATCCTCGCCATGGCGGACCATGACGGGGACCGGTTGACCGCGCTCGCGCTGCCCGAACTGATCCGGACGCGCGCCATGCTCGGCCACGTCGACGGTATCGACGACCTGATCGAGCGAGCCGACGCCGCGGTCGCCTCCTCCGGGGACCGGTTCAATCTGCACAAGCTGCGCATCTACCGAGCCACCTGGTACCGCGACACCGGACGCCACCGCGAAGCGTTCGAGGTGGCTTCGGCGGCCGCCCGGTCCGCGCACGATCTCGGTGAGCCGTCGACCCGCAGCACCTGTCACTTCCACCTGGGCCTCAGTCAGCTCGCCCAGGGCGACCTCGACGCCGCCCGCGCGGAGTTCGAGCGGGCCGCCGAACTGGGCGACCTGGGGGGCGTACTGGAACGGCGCACCCAGGCCGTCCGTGGGCTGGCCGAGACCGAGCTTGCGGCGGGCAACCTGGCGGCCGCGGAAGCCCATGCCGTCGAAGCGGTCGACATCGCCCGCAGCTGGCGGTGGGCACCAGGCCTCCTGGCCGGGGCGATCATCACGCTCGGGCGGGTCGAACTGGCGCTCGGCCGGCCGGCGGACGCGATTGCGCGAGCGGAGGAAGCTTTGACGATCCACCAGCGAACCGGCCACTTTCTCGGGCGGGCGCGGGCGCATCGGTTGCTGGGCAAGGCTGGGGCGGGCCGCGAGCATTTGCGTGAAGCGTTGACCATGTTCGAGGCTTATGGGTCTCCCGAGGCCGTTGAGATGCGAGCGTTGCTGGGCACGTGACCAGCATCCGCAAGGGCGCTTTCTGCGCGCTTTCCGAGCGCTTTCAGGTCGCTGAGGCTCGCTACCAGGTGCTACTCACCGGCGGTTAGCGTCCCGCCGTGTCCTCCGTTCAACCACCTCTGCCGCCCGGCGGCCGGCCCACCCCTCCTGGCCCGTACGGTGCTCCGCCCGGTCCGTACGGACCGCCGCCGGGCGGTTTCCCCCCGCCGCCCAACCAGTGGCCGCAACAACCGACGTCGTACCAGCAGATGCCTGGCCAGCAGATGCCCGGCCAGCCGATGCCCTGGCCGCCGCCGGGTCCGGGTCACCGGAAGCCGAAGTCGAAGGCAGGCCTCGTCCTGGTCGCGCTGGTGCTCGTTGTCCTGCTGATCGGGGCGGCCGGGGGCGGCATGTACTACTTCCAGCTCGGCCCCTTCGGCTCGAAGATCTCCGCGGACCGGAAGCTCGAGTACGTCCTGCAGGAGCGGTTCGCCGCGAACTACCGGCCGACCGAAGGCTCCGACATCCTGACCGGCCACTGGTGGACGGACAAGTACCTGGTCCGCTCGATGCCGAACCAGATCGTCGCCTACGACCTTGCCAACGGCAGTACGGCGTACACGGTGGATACGCCGAACCACGGTCTGTGCAAGGCCTCCGGGCAACAGTCCAGCAAGGGCTATATCGCCGTACTGCGAGGCACCAGGACGCAGGGCTGCCGTCAGGTCACGGTCGTCGACATCACCAACGGCAAGGTGGTGTGGTCGAAGAACCTCCCGCCGGCCGGGGCGCCACGTCCGGACCTGGCGGGGGCCAGTTACTTCCCGCGCCTCAGCCACGAGCCGGCGATTCTGGGCGACCGGCTCTACATCCCGACCGAAAAGGGCACGCACATCCTCAAGGTCTCCGACGGCTCGACGATCGGGACGCCGCCGGACCCGAAGGAGGGGAAGTGCTACACCACATATGTCGACGTGATCGACACGACCGGGTTCGCCTACCGGAACTGCTCCCGCCACGGCGGCCGTGAGGGCCTTCACCTGACCGCCTTCAACCCAGCGGGCAAGCCGATCTACCAGTGGAAGCTGCCCGTCGTGGGCAAGCGGCCGTGGATGCTTGCCGGTGTGTTGTCGGCCAATCCGCTGGTCGTCCGCGCGTACAACCAGCAACAGAGCCAGATCTGGCGAGTCGATCCGAAGACCGGCAAGCACAACGTCGTCGTCGACCTCTATCGGATCTCGCGGGGACCGGCCCCCGGGGACCCGTGCGCGATCGCCGGCAGCGACGGCCTGTACGACTGCCCGGGGCAGCTCGTCGCGAACGATGTCCTCTACCTGCAGCACCGC
Organism: Kribbella sp. CCNWLW201; assembly: GCF_037203805.1. Classification (NCBI taxonomy): domain Bacteria; kingdom Bacillati; phylum Actinomycetota; class Actinomycetes; order Propionibacteriales; family Kribbellaceae; genus Kribbella; species Kribbella sp. CCNWLW201. The sequence goes on from NZ_JBBCBQ010000020.1 coordinate 46,212, forward strand.
CTCGGTGCCAGCACTCGGTCGACCGAGCTCCGGCAAGGCATCGCGGCGTACGACGTCCGGTCCGGCAAGCAGCTGTGGCTGCGGGAGTGGGGCGAGGATCACGACGTGACCCCGCCGATCGGCGTGGATGGCGACGGCGCGCCGGTCGTCTACCTGCTGCCCAAGGAGAAAGACCCGGGCGCCGTCGTCCGGGTCGATCCCGCCAACAGCGGGAAGATGACCGCGATCGCGACCTTGCCCAAGGCAAAGAGACCCGACTCCCGCAGCCTGATCGCCTCCCCTGAGCCTGGTGGCCTTGCCTGGCACAACAACCGGCTGGCGTTCCTCCGGATCCAGATCAACGTCAAGGACGCCGGCGACGACGCCACGACCATCCTCAGATAGCCATCCCACAGCTCGGTACCCCGATCACGGGGCCCGCCCACCGAACAAGGAGATGTGATGACAGTTGAGAGCAATGGCCTGTCCCGACGGAAGTTGCTGGTCGCGGGGGCGGCCGGGCTCGCCGGGGCCGGCCTGATCCTGCCCGGCCAGGCCTCGGCCGCCGAGCCCGCAGGGCCCGCTGAACCCGCCGGGCTCCCCGAGCCCGGCACCATCACGCCGATGGCGATGATCACCAGGAACTACCTCGGCTCGACCGGCTGCCATCTGGCCTACGAACCCACCGGCAACACCACGAGCTTCACCTTCGAGTCGGGCTTCTACAACCAGCTGGCCGCTTGGAAGGAGTTCATCAACGACAACACACCGGACTCCTGGGGCTGGGCCTCGACGATCTACTCCTACGGCGCCTACACCAACAAGCCTGGCATGCATGGTCTCGGCCGCGCCTTCGACCTCGGCAGGATCATCTACCGCAACAGCAGCGGATCGACCCAGCTGATCAGCATGCGGTACGACGTCTGGCGCAACTACTCCAACGCGGACTGGTACAAGCGGCGGTACTGGGGAACTGCCGCCGGCCTGATGCGCCGCTTCCGCCACGTCCTCACCTACATGGACAACACGACGCACTGGAACCACATGCACGTCGACAACGACATCTACGGCGAGCAGGACGACTGCTACTACAGCACGGGGTCGGCGTCACAGACCTATATCGTGCAGGGCGCCTGCCGTCAGGTCTGGGGTCTGTCCACCGGAGTCGACGGCGACTGGGGTCCGGAGACCGAGTCCCACTCCACGTCCGTCCTCCGGCGGATCGGGCGGCCCACCGGCACGATCACCAACAGCGCCAATTTCAGGGCCTTCTGTACGGCGTCCTTCCGCAAGGCGGTCGGCACGCAGTCTTACTGACCGGCCATTCCCGGGCCGAGCCCCCATCCGTAGTCGATGATGGGGGCTCGACTGGGAGGTGGCTGTGCGTTTCGAGGTGCTGGGGACCGTTCAGGCAGTCAGCGACGGCCAGGCGGTGGCGGTGTCGGAGTTGCGTCGCCGGTTGCTCGCCATCCTGCTGGTCCGGGCGAACCGATCGGTGGCCATCGACACTCTCGTCGACGCGCTCTGGCCGACGGACGCGCCACAGCGTCCGGCCAACAGCCTCCAGGTGCACGTGTACCGGCTCCGGCAGGTGCTCGACCGGCCGGAGCGTCTCCGCGGCGTCTCCGGCGGCTACCAACTGGACGTCGGCCCGGACGAGCTCGACGCCTTCGTCTTCGCCGACCTGCATTCCGCCGCACGGAACGCCGCCGAGTCCGGCGACCTGGAACGCGCCGTGACCGGGTTCCGCGAAGCCCTCGCGGTGTGGCGCGGTACGCCGTACGCCGATGTCGACGAGGCGCACCTGGTCGCGCCGGAAGCGAAACGGCTGGCCGAGGCAAGGATGGTCGCCTACGAGGAGTTGTACGACGCCGAGCTCGAGCTGGGCCGAGCCCGCGAGATCGTGCCCGAACTGACCGAACTCGTGGCCGCCTACCCGCTCCGGGAACGGATCATCGGCCAGCTCATGCTCGCGCTGTACCGATCCGGCCGGCAGTCCAGGGCCGAGGTCACCTACCGGGCCGCCCGCCAGCGGCTGGCTCGTGACCTCAAGACCGAGCCCGGCCGCGAGCTTCGCGAGCTGTTCGAGTCGATCTGCTCGGAGGACCCCGGCCTGGACACGACGGCCGCCGCAGCTCCCGCAGTAGCCACCAAGCCGGGACAGTTGCCTCCGGCACCGGGCGCGTTCTTCGGTCGTGAACCGGAGCTGGCCGAGCTGGATCTGGCCGCGACCTCCGGGGACGGTCTGGTGCTGCTGACCGGCATGGCAGGGGTCGGCAAGACCGGGCTGGCCGTGCACTATTCACACCAGGTCGCGGACAACTACGGCAACGGCCAGCTCTACCTCGATCTGCGCGGACACTCGTCGGCTCCGGCTCTGGATCCGCTGCAGGCGTTGGGCCATCTGCTCCGCGGCCTGGGTTCGGATCGGGTGCCGGAGTCGCTCGCCGAGGCCACCGCCGAGTACCGGTCCCAGATCGCCGGCCGGAAGATCCTGGTGCTGCTGGACAACGCGGGTTCGACCGACCAGATCCGGCCGTTGCTACCGGCAACACCTGGCTGCCTGACCCTGATCACCAGCCGGAACCGGCTGTCCGGTCTCATCGCCCACGAAGGCGCGCAGCGCATCAGCCTCGACACCCTGGACGCCGACACCGCGCACGAACTCCTGGTCCGTCTGCTCGGCCATGGTCGCGTGACTGCGGAAGGCGCCTCGGTTGCCGATTTGATCGAAGCCTGTGCGGGCCTCCCGCTCGCACTGCGGATCGCCGCAGCACAACTAGCCGACGAACCACACCGCTCCGTGGCCGACTACGTCACCGAGCTCCAGGAGCGCGGCCTGACCGTTCTCGCCCTGGAAGACGACGAGCAGTCCGCGGTCGCGGCCGCGTTCGACCTCTCCTACCACCACTTGGAGACAGGCGTACGACGCTTGTTCCGGTTGGCCGGCCTCATCCCTGGCTTGGACTTCACCGTCGATGCGGCCGCCGCGTTGACCGGGACCCGAGTGGCCGAGGCGCGAGCCGCCGTACGTGTGCTGACCGGTGCTCACCTGCTGCAGGAGCACGCGGCGGGTCGCTATCGATTCCACGACTTGCTCAGGGACTACGCGCGACAGCGGGCCGTGGTCGAGGAGCCGGAGACGCAACGGGCCGAGGCGCTGAATCGGCTCTACACCTGGTACTACCGGGGCAGAACGGCGGCTGCTGAACATCTCATCTCGTGGCGCCTCGAACCGCCGTGTCCGCCACTACCGGAGGTCCCGCCGGTGGGGTTCGCTGCCGCGGGCGAGGCCCTCACCTGGCTGCAGGCCGAGTTCCAGAACATCGTCGCCGCGATCCGGGAATGCGCGGTCAACGGCCCGGCACATTGGTGCTGGCACCTCGCCCTCGGCGTGGTCTCGGACATGGAACGGCACGGCCACCTGACCGACGTGCTGTCGATGCTGGAGGTCGTGGTGGACGCGGCACGGGCCGCGGATGACCAGCAGGCGATCGCTCTGTCGCTCGGTGAGTTCGGCATCCTCGAGAGCACGGCCGGCCGGACGCTGTCCAGCGAGCTGATCACCGAAATGCTCGCTGCCGCCCAGAACTCCGGCGCCGCTGCCGTGACGGGCTTCGGCCTCTACGTGACCGGAGTCATCCGGATGAGAAGTGGCGATGCTCCCGCCGCGGTCGACTACCTGTCGCGAGCGCTGGACACGCAGGAACGCGCCGGAGACACGATCGGGCAGACCCTGACCTACCTGAACCTCGGCAACGTCACCCTGATGCAGGGCGACGTCCGCGGCGGGGCGCGGGCCTATGAGCGCATGATCGAGATCGCAGGCGACCAGACACCGTCGCTGACCGTCTCCGGGCTGCTGAATCTGTGCCACGCGCGGATCACGCTCGGCCGGCTGGACGGGATCGACGAGCTGTTGAAGCGCGCCGAGCAGTTGGTCGAAAGACTGCACGACACGTCGCGGGGATGCGTGGTCACCTACACGCGGGCGAGTCTGTACCGCGATTCCGGGCGCGCGGCGGAGGCTCGCGAACTCCTCCAGCAGGCCAGTCACCTCGCCACCGAGATCGGCCTGCCGCGGCTACGGAGCCACATCCTCAACGAGCTGGGCTTCTGTCACCTCGCTCTCGACGACCCTGCGCAGGCCCGAGCCGTGTTCGAGCAGTCCGCCGAGCTGGCGAGCTCGGACACCATGCGCGAGTACCGCACGCATGCCACCCGTGGGTTGGCCCTCGCCGACCTGGCCGAGTCGTCCTTGGCCGCCGCGGAATCACATGCGCGCGAGGCGATCGAGATCGCCATCGGCGCGGACCGGATGCACGAAGGCGAGGCACTCGTCGTCCTCGCCCGGGTCGAACTCGCCCTCGGCCGGACCGACGACGCCGTCGTACACGCCGAGCAGGCCCTGGCCATCCAGCAGGAGACCTGCTACTTCCTCGGCGAGGCCCGCGCCCACCACGTCCTGGGCGAAGCGCGAGCCGACGCGGGCCACCTTCAGGAAGCCCTGCGGATGTTCGAGGAGTTCGGCTCCCCCGAGGCGTCCGCCGTACGCGAAGCCTTGAGAATCAAGCGGCCCGGCTTGACGTCCTGACGATGGTCACCAGCGCAGGCGATCAGCCAGAGGCCGAAGCGGGCGTCACCGCAGGTGCCTCCCGGGATGGCCGGGAGGCATCTGCGCGGTGCCGTTAGGAGCGCGTCCATTTCTGGTTGTCCGCGCCGTTGCAGTACCAGACGTCGACGGCAGTGCCGTTACCCGTTCCGCCGCCGGCGGCGTCCAGGCAGAGGTCGGGGCTCGCAACGCTGGTGATGGTGAGGTCGGCGTTGACGTTCCAGGCCTGGTTGGCCGCGCCGGTGCAGTTCTCGATGGTGACCAGGCTGCCCGCGGCACCGGCGGTCATGCACTTGTCCGCGTAGACCGTGAGCTGCTTGTCAGCCGTGTAGTTCCACGACTGGTTGCCGCCGTTGTTGCAGTCCCAGAGGTCGAGCGCCGTACCAGGTGCGGTCGAGAAGCCGGGGACGTCGACGCACCGGTTGCTGGCCACGCCACGAATCGGCTCACCCGGAGGCGCTGGCGGCAGGTCGTTGGACGGCTCCGTCTTCAGCAGACCCCAGCCCCACTGCAGCTGCGCCAGACCGCTCTGGCTGTTGACCTGCAGGTCGTTCGGGCCGACCTGGGTCGTCATCGAGTAGGAGTCGCCGTTGCGCAGGCCCGGCCAGTAGACGATGCCCATGTTCTGCTCACGCGCGACCTGGGTGAGGGCAGCGAGGTACGACGTGTAGACGTTGCCCTCGTGGTTGCCGTAGTTCAGGCCGATCGTCATCGGGGAACCGGCCTCATCGATGATCGTGCGCCAGCCGTACTCGCCGATCCGGGGCCGCAGGTTCGCCAGCCAGGCCGCCTCGTTCTCGTCGGAGGCCCAGAAGCCGTAGAAGTGCAGCGACAGCAGCGTGCCGTCGAGCTTGGGCTCCGCGCCGACACCGGTGACGTTGTCGTTGTAGCCGGTGCCGGAGATGACGATCCGGCCGCGCGGGACGCTCTTGTGCGTGGCGATCCAGTTCGTGGTGAGCGTGACCCACTCGTTCAGCGAGTAGCCGAACGGCTCGTTCATCGGCTCGAAGTACACCCGCGCGTTCTTGCCGTACGCCGCGACCACGGTGTTCCACATGGCGGCGTACTTGGCCGGATCGTCGACCCGGCCGTCCTTGGCGTTGTCGGCCTCCCAGTAGCTGAGGATGACCTTGAAGCCGCCGGCCACGGACGCGTCGATCGCACCCCGGTAGGACGCCCACCAGGCGGTTCCCACACTCGACGGGTTGATCGGCAGCCGGATCGTGTTGGCCTTCAGTTCCTTGCGGAACTCGCCGGTGATACCGACGGCCTTCTGGTACGTCGTCGCGTAGGAGTCCGCCGTACTCAGGCCGGACGGGACCACCTCGTCGTCGGCGTAGTTGTCCCGCGGGTCCGCCCAGTTCACGCCGCGGAACTCACTCGTCCCGGTCGGCCCGGTGTACCCGGAGCTCTCGGTCGTCGCGGTGGCGGCCGCTCCGGCGTCGCGGGTGGTCGACGCCCCGGCCTGCACCGTCACGGCGGCGACAACGGCCGTCGCGGCGAGCGCCGCAGCGGCGATACGCCCAACAGTTGATCTCACGCGCACTCCGATCCTCACGAGCGGCGGCCCCGAACGCCGCGAAGTTTCGTCTCTCGCGGCGATGTTTACGTAAACACGAGCAACCGTCAATGCCGGATGTTAGCGTCAACATCAGATGTGACGGGGGTCACATTCAAAGATCGGACGTCCTATTCGACTGGCGGCTGTGGTTGCCGGGGTGCTGCGGTCGGGCGGCTGTGGTTGCCGGGTGCTTCGGTCAGGCGACCGTGGTTGTCGGGTGCCCGGGTAGGGCGACTGTGGTTGTCGGGTGCTGCGAGAAGGCGACTGTGGTGGCGCGGCTCCGGGCTGCTTGATGGTGCTAGTCGTGGTGGTG
>NZ_JBBCBQ010000021.1:0-35154 GCF_037203805.1 Kribbella sp. CCNWLW201
GCCGTCACCGCCGAGCACGAGGGCGCGTTCGCGGCCGCCGCCGGGGCTGCGGCCGGGACGGGACGGGCAGCGGTCGGCGTAGACCTGGGCGTGCTCGAGCAGCCGCGCGTCGAGCCGGTTGGCCTCGGCGCGGTGCCTGGCGGCCGACTCCAGCAGGTCGGCCGTCGACAGCGACTCCAGATCTCCTTCGAACATGTGTTCGATCCTACGCGATGTCTCGTGCTGCGCCAAACCCGGAGCGGTTCAGAATCCCTTATCCACAAGGCGAAACGTCACACTGACTAGCCGAGCCAAACGGATATACACAGGCACCGAGACGAAGACGGCGCGGCGCGGGTGGACGTATCGCGGCGCTGCCCGAGGTGACCGATCGGCAGCAGTGGCGCGCTAACGACAGCGCCGACCACAGTGCATCCGCCGATGGCCTTCCCGCGTCACCGGTTCGCGGACCGCCGCCGGAGGCGGCCGAGAGACAGCCGCCGCGAAGCGGCAGCCGCCATCACAGCTTCCGCCCTGACCAGGGGCCCTCCGCCGATCGCGTTGCCTGTGTCACCGGTACGCGACCTGCCGCCGGAGGCGGCCGAGGGGCAGCCGCCGCGTAGCGGTGGCGTTTGAACCAACCAGCGGCGGGGATTTAGACGATTCAATTGGGCGTGGATAAACTGGCGGTCCTTGACGGCCCGCGACCGCTCTACGAGGGACGATGGCGACGCCCAGCATCAAAGAGGTCGCGCACCGCGCCGGCGTCTCGGTCGGCACGGTCAGCAACGTGCTCAACCGGCCGTGGATCGTGGCGCCTGCCACCCGACAACGCGTGCAGGACAGCATCAGCGCGCTCGGTTTCGTCCGCAACGAGGCCGCCCGCCATCTGCGCGCCGGCCGCAGCCGGACCGTCGGTCTGGTGGTGCTCGACGTCGCGAACCCGTTCTTCACCGATCTCGCCGAGGGCGCCGAGGCGCTGGCCTACGAGCACGACACCGTGGTGATGCTCTGCAACAGCAAGACCGACCCGGTCCGCGAGGGCCATCACCTCGACCAGCTCGAGCAGCAACGCGTGCTCGGGATCCTGATCACGCCGTTCGACAGCAACGATCCACGGCTGACCGCACTGGTTGACCGCGGTACGCCGGTCGTTCTCGTCGACCGCGCCGCGGACCGCGGACTGTGCTCAGTCTCGGTCGACGATCAGCTCGGCGGACGACTGGCCGGGAACCATTTGATCCAGTCCGGCCATCGCCGGATCGCCTTCATCGGCGGGCCGTTCACCATGCAGCAGGTGTCCGACCGGATGGCCGGGATCACCACCGTCGTCGAGCAGGCCGGCAACGTTGACCTGCAGTTGTTCGAGGTCGACGTGATGGGTGTGGTCGAAGGCCGTGCGATCGGCGAGCAGGTCGCCGCGCTCCCGTCGCGGAGCCGGCCGACCGCGGCGTTCATCGCGAACGACCTGCTGGCCATCGGGTTCCTGCAGGCCATGTCCGTGGCCGGTCTGCGCGTCCCCCGCGACATGGCGATCGTCGGGTACGACGACATCGATTTCGCCCGCGCGGCCGCCGTACCGCTGTCATCGGTTCGGCAGCCGGCCGAGTTGCTCGGCCGGTCGGCGATGGAGTTGCTGCAGGAGGAGGTCGAGGCGGCCGACCGGCATCGTCATCGGCAGGTGATCTTCCAGCCGGATCTGATCGTCAGGGAGTCCAGTGACTTCAAGCGCCGGTGACACGCTCTACGAGAACCCACTGGCCTCGGCCAACGACATAGAACACTTCCGGCTCGAGGGTGACGGTACCGTGTCCTTCCCGCTCGGCCGGCTTCGGCTGGAGAGTGTGCGCCCGCCGGAGGACGGTCAGGACGCCAACGTGGTGCTGTGGTGCCCCGAGGACTTCCCGCCCGACATCACCGTCGAGTGGGACTTCTGGCCGATCCGCGAGCCCGGGTTGTGCATCCTGTTCTTCCACGCCAAGGGCCGCGCCGGCGAGGACCTCTTCGACCTCAAGCCGCGCACCGGCCCGTACGAGCAGTACCACCACGGTGAACTGGACACCTACCACGTCTCGTACTTCCGCCGCCGCTGGCCGGCCGAGCGCGCCTTCCACACCTGCAACCTGCGCAAGAGCTACGGCTTCCATCTCGTCGCGCAGGGACCGGACCCGCTGCCCTCGGTGCTGGACGCCCAAGGTCCGTACAAACTGAGGCTCACTGTCGACCAGGGGCACATCACGTTCGCGATCAACGACGTGACCAGCTTCCAGTGGTACGACGACCAGCCGCTGACCGGCGGCCGGATCGGCTTGCGGCAGATGGCGCCGCTGATCGGCGAGTACGCGAACCTGCGAATTTCACGCCCGTAGACGCTACTTCGGGCAGTCCGCGAACCGGGCGGCGCGAGTTCGTGACCAGTCTCTGACAAACGCTTTCCAAGCCGTTGACATTGAGACGATTCAACCATATGGTCACATCACTTTTCGCCCGAAACGTATCTGTCACAAGGCAGGGACAACCGTGAAACACTGCCGCTCCACCAACCCTGGCCGGCCGGCCCCGGGCTCGCGATGAGCTCCCCCGGTTGGTCCATCAAGCTGTACGACGCCGCAGACGAAGTCGTCTGGGTGATGAAGCTGAACGCCCTGTGGATCGCGTTCACGCTTCTCGGCGGTGTCGCGCTGGGTATCGGCCCGGCCACGCTCGCAGCCTATTCACTGGCCAGACGCAGGTCTTCCGGTGAATCGTTTCATGCTCTGCCTGCCTTCCGCACCGCGTTCCGGCGCGAGTTCCGCCGCGGCTCGATCGTCGTACTGCCCCCGGTGGCGGCCGCGGTCGTGCTGATCGGCAACTATCTGTACTTCGCGTCGCTCGGCGCGAGTGCGTCGATCCCCCGGCTGGCCAGCCTCGTCGCGCTGGTCGCTCTCGGGGTGATCGCCGCCTACCTGCTCCCGATGGCCGTGCACTACGACCTCCGGGTCCGCGAGTTGTTGCCCAAGGCATCGTTGGTCGCGCTTGCGCGGCCGGCGTCGTCCCTTGTCCTGCTCTTCGTCGCGGTGTCCATCGCCTACGTGTCCGGAAAGTTCCCCGTGCTGGGGATCGTGGTGGCCGGCGGCGGCTGGATTCAGATCGACACCTGGCTCTGCCTGCGCTTCTTCGCCGAGAACGAGGCGCGCCTGCACCTGAAAGGGAACTCATGACCATCTTCTCCCGACGGCGTATCGCTGTCGCCGTCGCCGCGTCGACGGCACTGCTCGCCTCCGCCTGTTCCGGCGGCGGCAGCGATGACAAAGGGGGCCAGGCCGCCAGTACCGAGCTGACGGTGATGGCACCGCTGTTCGGCACCGCACCGGATCCGAGCGGCGAACTGCAGCAAGCGGTCGAGAAGCTCATCGGCAAGAAACTCAAGGTCACCTGGGTGCCGAACGCCGAGTACGGCGACAAGTCGAACGTGACGCTTGCCTCGGACAACATCCCCGACGTGATGGTGGTGAACGAGAAGGGCCCGTCGTTCGTCAAGGCGGCCGAGGCCGGCGCGTTCTGGGACCTGACCGGCAAGCTGGACAAGTACCCGAACCTCAAGCCTGCCAACGAGCAGACCGCCAAGAACACGATGACCAACGGCAAGACCTACGGCATCTACCGGGTCCGGCCGCTGCTGCGCTCCGGCATCGTGATCCGCAAGGACTGGCTGGCCAAGCTCGGCCTGAAGGAACCGCAGACGGTCGAGGAGCTCTACACGATCGCCAAGGCGTTCACCGAGCAGGACCCGGACGGCAACGGCAAGAAGGACACCTACGGCCTGATCATCCCGAAGTGGCCCGGCAACTACGCCAGCGCCAGCCCGTACGACGTCGTCGAGACCTGGTTCGGCGCACCGAACGGCTGGGGTGAGCGCGACGGCAAGCTGGTCCCCGGCTTCGACACCCCGGAGTTCCTCGAGGCGAACCGCTGGCTGCGCAAGTGGGTCACCGAAGGCCTGATCAACCCCGACTTCGCCACCCTGGACAGCGGGAACTGGAACGACCCGTTCGTGCAGGGCAAGGGCGGCATGATCATCGACGTGAACGTGCGGGCCACCCAGCTGCTCGACCTGTTCAAGGAGAAGAACCCGAAGGACTTCGACAAGGTCACCCTGGTCGGGAACCTGAAGGGCCCGGACGGTGAGAAGCACTCCTACCCGTTCACCGGTTACAACATGGTGATGGCGATCTCCAAGCAGCACATCCGGACCGAGGAGCAGCTCGACCAGGTGCTGCAGACGCTGGACAAGCTGCAGTCCAAGGAAGGCTCGATCCTGCTCACCAACGGCATCGAGGGCCGCAACTTCAAGGCCGACGGCAAGTACGCCGTCCCGATCAACCAGGACGACCCGAAGGTCAAGGCGATCCAGAACGACGTCGACAAGGCCTTCATCCAGCTCGGTACCCGGGCCTCGGTCGGCATGGGCGCCTACGCGCTGCGGCCGAACGACGCGGCCAGCCGGGCGATGCGGGAGAAGTTCGACGTGCTGATGAACGAGGACCTGAAGACCGCGGTGTTCAACCCGGCCCTCGGCGTGATCGCACCGACCGCGGTGGCGAAGGGCCAGACGATCGACACGATCATCCCGGACGCCCGGATCAAGTACCTGTCCGGCGCGATCACCGAGGACCAACTGAAGGCGCAGATCAAGCGCTGGTACGACAGCGGCGGCACGCAGATCGCCCAGGAGGTCAACGACCTGGTCGCCAAGGTCGGCGGCTGACCTCTCCGGTACGGCGTTCGTGCGGTGACAGCACGGACGCCGTACCTCCCCTGTCCCGAATCTCCTAGCCCGAAGGGAGGCCACCGTGGCCACCGATCTGGTGCCGAACCAGGTGGTACCCCCAGCTGCTGAAGCCGCACCGCCGTCCCCGAAGCGCAAACGCAGCGCCCGGCCCGTGCCGCTCTGGCGCGACCTGCTGCGCTACCGCTGGCTGTACCTGCTGCTGTTACCCGGCCTCGTGTACTTCGTCGTCTTCAAGTACCTGCCGATGTACGGCCTGACCATCGCGTTCAAGGACTACGTTCCGTTCCTCGGCTACTCGGGCAGTGAATGGGTCGGTCTGAAGCACTTCCAGGAGCTGTTCACCGGCCCGGACTTCGGCCGGCTGATGTTCAACACGCTGCTGCTCGCATTGTTGACCATCGTCTTCGTCTTCCCGGCGCCGATCGTGGTCGCGCTGATGCTGAACGAGCTGCGGATCAATGTGCTGAAGCGGTCCGTGCAGTCGCTGATCTACATTCCGCACTTCCTGTCCTGGACGATCGTCGCGTCGCTGACCTACCTGCTGTTCTCGGTCGACTTCGGCGTGATCGCGAACTGGATCCATGGCCTGGTCGGCGGGCAGAAGACCGACTACGTCGCGCAGGCGGACTGGTTCCGGCCGCTGATCGTGCTGCAGCTGCTGTGGAAGCAGACCGGCTGGGGCACGATCATCTACCTGGCCGCGCTGGCTGGTGTCGACTCGCAGCTGTACGAGGCGGCCCGGGTGGACGGCGCCGGCCGGTGGCGGCAGTTCTGGCACATCACGTTGCCGTCGATCGCGCCGACCATCGTGGTGATGGCGATCCTGACCTCCGGCAACCTGATGGACTCCGGGTTCGAGCAGATCTGGCTGATGACCACCTCGCTCAACCGCGACGTCGCGGACGTGTTCGACACGTTCGTCTACTACATCGGCATCACGCAGGGCGCGTTCAGTTACGCGACCGCCGTCGGCCTGTTCAAGGGCCTGGTCGGTGTCCTGCTGATCTTCGGCTCGAACTGGCTGGCCAAGCGCCTCGGCCAGCGCGGCCTGTTCTGAGGAGGCTGACGATGCTGAAGAAGACACAATCCGTCCGGAACTACGACTCGGCCGGCAGCCGCGCGTTCGACGTACTGAACGTGGTGTTGCTGACCGGTCTGTCCCTGGTCACCGTGCTACCGCTGATCTACGTGCTGGCCGGGTCGTTCGCGACCGAATCGGAGATCAGTTCGCGGCCGTTCTTCCTGTGGCCGGAGAAGTTCGTCACCGACACGTACCAGTACATCTTCTCCACCGACACGTTCGTCCGTGCGCTGCTGACGACGATCTGTGTCACCGCGATCGGCACAGTGGTGCAGTTGCTGCTGACGCTGACGATGGCCTACCCGCTGGCCAAGCGGTTCCTGCCGGGCCGGGCGCTGGTGCTGAACCTGGTGGTGTTCACGCTGGTGTTCAGCGGCGGCATGATCCCGACGTACCTGGTGGTACGTGACCTCGGTCTGCTGGACAGCTACTGGGCCCTGATCCTGCCGCTGGCGATCAACCCGTTCTACCTGATCGTGGTGAAGAGCTTCTTCCAGGAGTTGCCGGAGGCACTCGAGGAGGCGGCCCGGATCGACGGCTGCAACGAGCTCAACGTGTTCCTGCGGATCGTGCTGCCGTTGTCGAAGCCGATCATCGCGACGTTCTCGCTGTTCTACGCGGTCGGGATCTGGAACGACTACATGTCGCCCTTGCTCTACATCGACGACAGCAAGAAGTGGACGCTGCAGATGATCGTGCGTCAGCTGACCGCGGCGAACGCCGACTCGGCGAACGTGCTGCAGCAACTGGAGACGGTGAGCTTCCCGGAGCAGGGGCTGAAGTTCGCGGTCGTGGTGGTCGCGACACTGCCGATCCTGTTCTTCTACCCGTTCCTGCAGAAGCACTTCGCGAAGGGCGTCCTGATCGGATCGGTGAAGGAATGACAACGCTGCAATGGCTCGAAACACCTTGTAAACAGGGGGTTTCGTGGGGTGTCCCGTGGCCGCGCGGAACAGTTGCTGAAGGCACTGAGTTTGCCTTGGCCGACGGTACGCCGGTGCAGAGCTGGACGACCGCGACCTGGCCGGACGGTTCGATCAAGTGGTCCGCCCACGCGATCGGGTCGTCCGACCATCCGGAATCGTCGTACGAGTTGGTCACGGGATCTCCTTCCACGCCTGAAAAGCCTGTGCTGGTAGAACGCTCCGGCGGCGAGGTTCGGGTGACAACCGGCGACGTCACGTGGGTGCTCAATGCGCCACAGCTGATCGCGTCGATCGAGTACGGCGGTCAGGAGGTCGTGCGCGGCGTCCGGCTGGTCAGTCTGCGGCAGAACGCTCCGGACGAGGACCTGAGCCGCACCCGGCAGCAGACGACGGCGATTGTCGACAATGTCATTGTCGAGCAGGACGGTCCGGTGCGGGCCGTGGTCAAGCTCGACGGCAAACACGGTGACTGGCTGCCGTTCAGTGTCCGGCTCTACTTCTACGCGGGTGCGACCGACGTACGGATCGTGCACAGCTTCATCTGGGACGGCGATCCGGACCGCGACTTCCTCGCCGGGCTTGGCCTCAGCGCCGACGTGGTGATGCGCGACGAACCGCACAACCGCCACATCCGGCTGGCAGGTCCGTCCGGCTTCCTCACTGAGGCAGTCCGCGGTCTGACCGGTCTGCGTCGCGATCCAAGTGAGGAGGTACGACGTGCGCAGGTGGCCGGCCGTGAGATCGAGGAGATCCAAAACTCCGAGGTGTCGAACCGGCTGCACCTGATCCCGCAGTGGAACGACTACACCCTCGACCAGAGCAGTGCGGACGGCTTCACCCTGCGCAAACGGACCGGGCCCGACCAGGCCTGGGTGACCATCCCAGCCGGCACCAGGTCGCCCGGCTACGGGTACGTCGGTGGTGCCAGCGGCGGACTCGGGTTCGGCCTGCGTGACTTCTGGAAGCTGCACCCCACCCGCCTGGACATCCGCAACGCGGCCACCGACCTTGCCACCGCCACAGTGTGGATGTGGTCGCCGAGTGCACCGGCCATGGACGTGCGCTACTGGCACGACGGCATGGACCAGGACAGCTACGCCGAACAGCTCGAAGGCCTCGAGATCACCTACGAGGACTACGAACCGGGCTTCGGCAACGCCCACGGCATCGCCCGCACCCATGAGCTGACGTTACGAGTCCACGACACCACACCGTCGGCGGACGAGCTGGCAGAGCACGCAGCACTGCTCAACTCCCCTGGCCTGCTTGCCGTTGCTCCGGCCCGTCTCCTGGAGGCAGGTGTGTTCGGCAGCTGGAGTCTGCCCACTGCCGACGACCAAGACATCGAGGCCCGGCTGAACTTCCTCTTCCAGTACTACGTCAGCCAGCGCGAGCAGCGTCGCTGGTACGGGTTCTGGGACTACGGCGACGTCATGCACACCTACGACCGCGACCGGCACACCTGGCGGTACGACGTGGGCGGCTACGCGTGGGATAACTCCGAGCTGTCCCCGGACCTGTGGCTCTGGTACCAGTACCTCCGGACCGGCCGTGCCGACGTGTTCCGGTTCGCCGAGGCGATGACTCGGCACACTGGTGAGGTCGACGGACACCACCTCGGCCGGTGGAAGGGCCTTGGGTCGCGGCACAACGTGCAGCACTGGGGCTGCAGCTGCAAGCAGGTGCGCATCTCCAACGCGATCTACCGGCGCTTCTACTACTACCTGACCGCCGACGAGCGGACCGGCGATCTGATGGACGAGCTGGCGACCATCGAAGAGGCGTTCCTGGCCGTCGATCCGCAGCGCAAGGTGCGGCCGGATACCTACTCCCCCGACCCGCACGCTCTGTCGGTCGAGCTGGGCGTGGATTGGGGTGCACTCGCCGCAGCCTGGCTGACGCGGTGGGAGAGGCACGGGGACGAGCGGGCCCGCTCACGGCTGGTCGGAACGATGGCTGACATCGCAGCACTGCGCTATGGCTTCCTCACCGGCAATGCGCGGCTGGACCTGTCCACCGGACGCTTCGACACCAGTCGGCGGTCCATCGCGGTGTCACACCTGTCCTCGCTCTTCGGACTACCGGAGATCTGTTCCGAGCTCATCGCCCTGGACCTCGACGTACCGGGGTTCGAGAAGGCGTGGCTGGACTACTGCCGGCTGTACCTGCTCCCGCCCGAGCAGCAGGCAGCTGAGGTCGGTCAAGCACTACAGGGCATCTCACTCGTCCAGGCCCACAGCCGGCTCGCCGCGTACGCCGCCGCACGCACAGGCGACGTGGAGCTCGCCCGACTGGCCTGGCGCAAGTTCTTCGTCGACGAAGGCGACCAGCTGAACCGCAATGCCTTGCAGCGCGAGGCGGAGTGGAAGACCGCAGCGATCGACGGCGGTCTGATGCCCGTCGACGAGGCCGCGTTCGTCAGCACTAACGGCGCAGCGCAGTACGCGCTCGCAGCGATCCAGAACCTGTCCCTGATACCTGAACACCGAAATGACAGAGGTGGAACGGCATGGAGGTCTCCCGACGCACAGTCCTAGCAGGCATGGCCGCCGTACCCGCGGTGTCCCTGCTGGACTCCCCCGCCGCTGCCGCTTTCGCGCAGCAGGCCGAAGTACAAGAAGTGAAGCTCACCTGGTTGGAAGGCAAGCCGACTACTGCGGCCGTCACGACGTGGGGTACGCCGTGGCCGAAGGGCGCCGTACCAGCGAACCAGTCCTTTGCACTGAAGGCTGCAGACGGCAGCGCCGTACCCCTGCAGAGCTGGCCGACGGCGTACTGGCCGGACGGGTCGCTCAAGTGGAGTGCACACGCGATCGCGGTGGACGCACCGGCAGAGTCCTACACCCTCGGCCCTGGTACGGCGGCCGCGCCGGCGCAAGCTGTCACGGTCAAGGAAGAGAACACCTACGTCGACGTCGACACCGGCGTGATCAAGGCGCGGATCCGGAAGAGCGGCACGGAGCTGATCAGCCAGATCTGGCGTGGTGACGTGGTGATCGCCCGGAAGGGCCAGCTCGTCAATCTGAAGCAGGACAAGATCGCCGAGGACGAGGAAGGTGGCGGCGTCCGGGAACGTTACGAGAGCGACATCACGCGCGTCACCGTGGAGCAGGCCGGTCCGGTGCGTGCTGTGGTGCGCATCGAGGGCCGGCACAAGTCTCGCAAGGGGAAGACGTGGTTGCCGTTCTCGGTGCGGCTGTACTTCGCTGCGGGCGCGGAGAACGTGCGGATGGTGCACACGTTCGTGTACGACCGGGACGGGCAGACGGACTACATCGCGGGGCTCGGTGTGCGTTTCCGGGTGCCGCTGCGTGATGCGGCGTACGACCGTCATGTCCGCTTCATCGGTGAGGGCCACGGCATGATGGCGGAGGCGGTGAAGGGCATCACCGGGTTGCGGCGTGACCCGGGTGCCGTCGTACGGGCTGCTCAGGTCGCCGGGACCAAGCTGCCCGACCCGTCGACGTGGGACCAGCGGGTGACGACGCGGCTGCAGTACATCCCCGAGTGGGGTGACTACTCGCTGAGCCAGCTGGCCGCGGACGGCTTCACGGTGAAGAAGCGGACCAAGAAGGGGTACGGCTGGATCCCGGTCGACCAAGGCAAGCGTGCGTCCGGGCTCGGGTACGTCGGTGGTGTCAGTGGTGGATTCGCCTTTGGCTTAAGGGACTTCTGGCAGCGGCACCCGTCCCAGCTCGACATCAGGGGTGCGGCGACCGAGGAGGCCGAGGTCACGGTGTGGCTGTGGTCGCCGGAGGCCGGTCCGATGGACACGCGGTTCTACCACGACGGCATGGGCCAGGACACGTACCCGGAACAGCTCGAGGGCCTCAACATCACCTATGAGGACTACGAGCCGGCGTTCGGTACGCCGTACGGGATCGCAAGGACCAGTGAGCTCACGTTCTGGGCGCTGGCGGCGACTCCGACGGCTGCCCGCTTGGGTGACATGGCTGACCAGGTGCGGACTCCCCCGCAGCTGATCAACCCGGTGGAGCAGCTGGTGAGCACACGGGTGTTCGGTGGGCTTGTCACACCGGTGGACCGGTCGGTGCCGGCGAAGAAGGCGATCGAGGACCACCTGGACTTCCTGTTCGACTTCTACCGGGGTCAGGTCGAGTCACGGCACTGGTACGGGTTCTGGGACTACGGCGACATCATGCACACGTTCGACGAGGACCGGCTGGTCTGGCGGTACGACGTGGGCGGGTACGCGTGGGACAACTCGGAGCTCTCGCCGGACCTGTGGCTCTGGTACGCGTTCCTGCGGTCCGGCCGGGCCGACATCTTCCGGTTCGCCGAGGCGATGACGCGACACACTGGTGAGGTCGACGTCTACCACCTCGGTCAGTGGGCCGGTCTGGGTACGCGGCACGGCGTACAGCACTGGGCCGACAGTGCGAAGCAGCAGCGGATCAGTACGGCGATCTACCGGCGCTTCTACTACTACCTGACGGCTGACGAGCGTACTGGCGACCTCTTGTCCGAGCTGGTCGACTCCGACCGCACGTTCCTGGTGCTGGACCCGCTGCGGAAGATCAGGACCGAGCCTTACACACCTGACCCGCATGCACTCGCCATAGGCCTCGGCACGGACTGGAGTGGTCTGGCTGCCGCGTGGCTGACCGAGTGGGAGCGTCAAGGGCCGAAGGCTGCCACTGCGCGCGCCAAGCTT
Organism: Kribbella sp. CCNWLW201; assembly: GCF_037203805.1. Classification (NCBI taxonomy): domain Bacteria; kingdom Bacillati; phylum Actinomycetota; class Actinomycetes; order Propionibacteriales; family Kribbellaceae; genus Kribbella; species Kribbella sp. CCNWLW201. The sequence continues at coordinate 11,433 of NZ_JBBCBQ010000021.1, forward strand.
CTCGGGACCATGGAGACGATCGGTGCGATGCCGAACGGCTTCGTCACCGGTGGTGGGCTGTACGACTTGGACACCGGGCGGTTCGCACCCGTCGCGGGGAAGACCGTCAGTGTGTCGCACCTGAGTGCGATGTTCGGCCAGGTGGAGATCTGCGCCGAGCTCATCGACCTGGTCGACATGCCGGCGTTCGAGGCTGCGTGGCTGCAGTACTGCCGGCTCTACAACGCCACCCGGGCCGAGCAGACAGCCGAGTGCGGTGCGCACTTCGGCAACCTCATCCTCCGCCAAGGACACGCCCGCCTCACCGCGTACGCCGCTGTCCGCCTGGACCGGGACGACCTGGCCGCCCGAGCCTGGAAGGAGTTCTACACCGGCGACGGCTACGCCCCGAACCTCCCATGGACCGCCGAGGACGTGCAGTCGACCCTCAACCCAACCCAAGCCGCCAAGTGGGTCTCCACCAACACCACAGCCCTCTACGGCCTAGCCGCCATCCAAACCCTCGCCCTAGTCGGCGACCAGATCGTGAACCCATGATGCTGACCGCAGGGATGCGCGGCGAAACCTCCAGGTCTCGCCGTGCACCCGCCCTTCGGTGATCTCAGAACACCTTGATGCCGTAGTACGACTCAATCTCGCGCAGCGGATAGGAGTAGGACCGGCCACCCTCCTCGGGCGGGACACACTTTCCGTAATTCGGCAAGTCCGGATCGTTGTACAGCACGCCGCCAGAGACGATGCCAACGCCCAGGCTCGAGCGCCAGACCGGCCCACCGCTGTCCCCGCCCTCCACACACATGGTGCTGTAAATCATGCAGTAGAGCGTGACCCCCTGAATCGTGATCGTCCCGCAAGGGCTGGTCACGTTTCCACAGGTGGTGTGGGTCTTTATTCCCGACTTGCAAATGTAGTCACCGGCCGAGACTCCCCCGGAACCAGTGATGTTGTAGTACTGCCCGTTGTCGTGCCGATGGATCCCGCCGTACTTCTCCAGGCCCGCGTTGCGGTACTGGATGAGACCCATGTCGACACCGTTCGGGCCGCCGAGCCGGCTGGAGACTTCATTTCCCAGGTAGACGCTCAGGGCGTTGTTCGTGTACCAGTTCTCCCTGCCCAGGGTGCAGTGCCCTGCCGTGATCGCGTAGTACACACCGGTGGATTCGTTGATGGCGTTGAATCCCAGGCTGCAGTTCCGATTCGTGCCGTCCGGGTTCGGCGAGGCAATCAGGTCGCCACCCGCCATGGTGAACTTGGTCTCCCCCGGGACCCGCTGCAGCCGGACCGCGCTCCCGTGTTTGGCGATCGCATTCTTGAGGATCGCGACCTTGTCGGACGGCACCGTGTCGTCATACGTCACGAGAACAGAATTCGTGGCTTCGTCGACCACCCACCCCGTTCCCGAAATCTTCGGTGCCGTGCGATCGAGCTCCCACTTGACGGAGTTCAGATCCGGCGGCGCGCTGCCCGAAGTCGGCGCCGCCGAACTGGAACCGGTGATGCCCGCTACAACCAGGGCGCAAGCCGTCAACAGCAGAACCCCTCGTCGTGCCCAACCTCGCGTCATGCCGTCCCCTTTCCCATCGGCCGTGAGTACCAAGAGCTACGACATGGTCACTGCACGGCCTTACCGCGCACTTACCATGCCCGGGCCGAGTGGGGGTGAGGGTCAGGCTTTGAGGAAGCTTTCGGCGAGTTCGGCGGGGCGGGTGAAGCAGGCCTCGTGGGTGCCGGGGGTGGGGATGGGGGCTACGCCGAGTCGCTCGGCGAATCGGGTCCAGCCGTATTCGCCGGGCGGGAGGGCGACGTCGTCCTCGCCGAGTAGATAGGCGACCGGTACGCCGAGGGTGTCCAAGTCGAGCGGTACGACGGTCTCGGTGAAGTACTGCATTGGTTGGGGCAGGAGCAGGCTGTGGACCATGCGCTGGACGTCCTCTGAGGCGTCCGGCATGAAGGCGGCCTGCCAGACCTCGAAGGGCATCGCGACCGTGTGGTTGCCGGACGCGGCAGCCTGTCCGTCGAACAAAGCCTGATAGTTCGGCGGCACCTCGTCGTACACGCTCCTGCCCTCGGCCGGCACGAACGCGCTCCAGAACACCAGCTTCCGCAACCGCGCCGCGAGCCGCGGGGCCGCGCCGGCGATCACGTATCCACCCCAGCTGTGCCCGACGAGCGTGACGTCCCGCAGGTCCTCGCCCTCGACGAGTTCGACGACCGAGTCGATGACATCGCTCAAGGTGTACGGCGTGGGGTCTTCACCGTCCCGTAGTCCCGGCAGGGTCGGAGTGAGCACCTGACGACCCGCGGCTCGAAGCTGCTCGGCGACCGGGCGCCAGGCCCATCCGCCATGCCAGGCACCGGTGATCAGCACAAACGTTCCAGCCATGGCGCACTCCTTCGAACGGGCCCGAGATGCCACGAATCGTGCCACCAGCAACGACGTCCGTCAATATTTTGACACGCTTTCCTTGAGCGGGTCGCCCAACTTTCCCGCCACCGCCTGCATCTCTCAGAGAAGAAGCACCGAATTGGGGGGAAGAGCAGATGCCGACAACTCGTACGGCTGCCGCCGCGGCGGCGGTCTTGATGGCCGTCCTCGCTACCGGCTGCGGTGGATCCGATCCTGCGACCAGCGGTACGACGGTCACCGCACCGACACCGACACCGACACCAACGCCGACGCCGGTGCAGGCGTCCACACCCACACCGACGCCGACGCCGGTCAGCATCACCGGACTGTCAGCGCCGCAGATCCTCGCGAAGGCACAGGCCGCGGCCAAGGCCGCGAAGAGCGTGCACGTGAAAGGCGCCATGACCGACAGCGATGGGCGGATGGCACTGGACGTTCGCCTGGCCGCGGCCGGCGGCAGCGGTTCGATCACGATGGACGGCGACCGCATCTCCATCATGGTGATCGGCAAGACCGCCTACCTGCGGATGAGCGACGCGTTCTGGCGCAAGCAGGCGAAGTCGAAGGCCGAGGCCAACGCCATCGTCGCGCTGATCGGCGGTCGATGGATCAAGACCGCGCTCACCAACAAGGACCTCGGCGACCTGGCCGCTTTCGCCAGCAAGCCCAGGTTCTTCGACAGCCTGTTCGAGGAACCCGGCACGCTCCGGAAGACCGCGCCGAAGACCGTCGACGGCATCGCGTGCATCGGCCTTCGCAGCAGCGACGGCACGCTGTGGGTCGACGCGTCCACCGCGCGCCCCGTCCGGCTCGAGCTGTCCCGCACCGATGTGCTGACCTTCAGCGAGTACAACCAGATCGCAGCACCGAAGGCCCCGCCCGCCGCACAGGTCATCGACGGGAAGGCCCTCGGGATGTGAGGTCAGCCGACCTCGGCCATGATCTCGTCGGACACATCGACCTCGTCGGAGACGAGAATCAGACGCAGCGCGTAAACGCGAACTTCCGGTCCGTCCTGGTCACCCGACTTCGGCCATGATCTCGTCGCTCACGTCGAAGTTCGCGTAGACGTTCTGGACGTCGTCGCTGTCCTCGAGGGCCTCGATCAGGCGGAAGATCTTGCCGGCGCCGTCGGCGTCCAGCTCGACCGTCATCGACGGGACGAACTGCACCTCGGCCGACTCGTAGTCGATCCCGGCGTCCTGCAGCGCGGTCCGGGCCGCGACCACGTCGGTGGCCTCGGTGACGACCTCCCACGAGTCGCCGAGGTCGTTCACCTCCTCGGCGCCGGCCTCGAGCACGGCCTCCATCACGTCGTCCTCGGACAGCGACTTCCCGTCCTGCTCCTTGGCGAGCACGATGACGCCCTTGCGGTTGAACATGTAGGCGACCGAGTTCGGGTCGGCCAGCGAGCCGCCGTTGCGGGTCATCGCCGTCCGCACGTCCGCCGCCGCCCGGTTGCGGTTGTCGGTCAGGCACTCGACCAGCATCGCGACACCGTTCGGGCCGTAGCCCTCGTACATGATCGTCTGGTACTCGGCGCCACCGGCTTCGGCGCCGGAGCCCCGCTTGACCGCGCGGTCGATGTTGTCGTTCGGGACCGACGACTTCTTCGCCTTCTGGATGGCGTCGTACAGGGTCGGGTTCCCGCCAGGGTCGCCACCGCCCATCCGGGCGGCCACCTCGATGTTCTTGATCAGCTTCGCGAAGAGCTTGCCGCGCCTCGCGTCGATGACGGCCTTCTTGTGCTTCGTGGTGGCCCACTTGGAGTGGCCTGACATGGCGAAACCAACCCTTCTACCGCTTGTAGCGTCTCAGAGTTCGCGCACCAGGTCGGCGAAGTAGCCGTGCAGCCTGACGTCCCCGGTCAGCTCCGGATGGAACGACGTGGCCAACAGCCGATCGTGGCGAACCGCGACGATCCTACCCGCGGCCGGGCCCGAGCTCACCGTCGACAGTACCTCGACCTCCCGGCCGACCCGCTCCACCCACGGTGCCCGGATGAACACTGCGTGGTACGGCGTGTCGAACGCGGCGAAATCCAGGTCCGCCTCGAACGAGTCCACCTGCCGCCCGAACGCGTTCCGCCGTACCGTCACATCCAGGCCGCCGAGCGTCTCCTGGCCGTCGATCCCGCCGGTGATCTCGTTCGCCAGCATGATCATCCCGGCGCAGGTGCCGAACACCGGCATCCCGTCCGCGATCCGCTTCTGCAGCGGCTCGAACAGCTCGAACGCGCGGGCCAGCTTGTCCATCGTGGTCGACTCACCACCCGGCAGCACCAGCGCGTCCACCTGCTCGAGCTCCGACGGCCGCCGTACCGGCCGGGCCTCGACGCCGACCTGGGTCAGCATCGCCACGTGCTCCCGCACGTTGCCCTGCAGCGCGAACACACCGATCACGGTCATAGGGTCACCCTTCGCTGCCAGTCGAGCGTGACCTCGATCCGGCCTTCGTCGAAAACGGCGGGCAGATCATGGTGGTGCAGCAGTTCCAGTACGTCGTCCAGCAGCGGCTCACCGGGAGCGACGTTGGCGGTGTCGGAGTGCCAGACCTTGAGCTCGAGCATGCCGAAGTCGACCGCGTGCCAGACGTCGGTGTCGGTGAAGAACACCAGGCCCTTCGGATCCGCGGCCGCCTCCAGCGCCTGCCTGGCGGCGTGGTGGTCCGACGTGTACCGGACCACCACGATGTCTCTGGACTCCAGCTCCGCCAGTACGGCGTCCAGCCGATCCGGATCGGTCGTCGCGGGCCAATCCCTGGCGTCCGCGTCGAGATCGATCACCGCCTCACCGATCAGCAGCGGCACCAGCCCCGCCGCCTCGATCGACGGCGCGTCCTCCTGGACCGCCTCGGTCAACGCGGCCGAGATGGCGGCATGGTCGGCGTACCCGGACCGGACCAGGACGCGGGCCAGACCCCGCAGCTCCCGGGCGGTCCGCTCGTCCACCGCCAGCAGGCCTTCCGGCCCTGTCACGCTCCGATCACCAGCCGCGCTCGGCGAGGCGGTGCGGCTGCGGGATCTCGTCGACGTTGATGCCGACCATCGCCTCGCCCAGACCGCGGGAGACCTTGGCGAGCACGTCCGGGTCGTCGTAGAAGGTGGTCGCCTTGACGATCGCCTCGGCCCGCTGGGCCGGGTTGCCGGACTTGAAGATGCCGGAGCCGACGAAGACACCCTCGGCGCCGAGCTGCATCATCATCGCGGCGTCGGCCGGGGTGGCGATCCCGCCGGCGGTGAACAGCACCACCGGGAGCTTGCCGAGCTGGGCGACCTCCTTGACCAACTCGTACGGCGCCTGCAGCTCCTTGGCCGCGACGAACAGCTCGTCCTCGGGCAGGTTCTGCAGCTTGCGGATCTCCTGCCGGATCTGGCGCATGTGGGTGGTCGCGTTCGAGACGTCACCGGTGCCGGCCTCACCCTTGGAGCGGATCATCGCCGCACCCTCGGTGATCCGGCGCAGCGCCTCGCCCAGGTTGGTTGCACCGCACACGAACGGCACGGTGAACTGCCACTTGTCGATGTGGTTGGCGTAGTCGGCCGGGGTGAGCACCTCGGACTCGTCGATGTAGTCGACGCCGAGGCTCTGCAGCACCTGCGCCTCGACGAAGTGACCGATCCGGGCCTTGGCCATCACCGGGATCGAGACGGTGTTGATGATGCCGTCGATCATGTCCGGGTCGCTCATCCGGGAGACGCCGCCCTGCGCGCGAATGTCGGCCGGGACCCGCTCCAGCGCCATCACCGCGACAGCACCGGCGTCCTCGGCGATCTTGGCCTGCTCGGGGGTGACCACGTCCATGATCACGCCGCCCTTGAGCATCTCCGCCATGCCGCGCTTGACCTTCGCGGTGCCGGTCTGCGGGGTCTGGGGGGTCTGGTTCTCCGTCACTACATCCTCCTGGTCGTGGGGCACGTCTCCAGGTTAGGTGGCTGACGGCACCGATCTTCAGTCCACCTCGGATCAAGTGGACTGAGCGATCGCCTCCGACAGCCGGGCGACGACCAATCTGAGCGTGGCGGGCGGTGCGGTGAACGGGATCCGGATGTGCCGGCGGTCCGTCCCGTCCGGCGTGAACAGGTCCCCCGCACCCAGCAGTAGCCCCTGCTCACGAGCCTTCTCCAGCACTCGCCGTGCTCTGGTCTCGGTCAGCTCCAGCCACAACGTCATGCCACCTGTCGGCGTGGGCCATGCCACACCGTCGATCGTCTTGAGTCCAGTCTCCAACGCTTGAAGGTTGGCCCTCAGGCGTGTTCGGCGGCGGCTGATCACCCGGTCCAGCCTGCCGATGATCGCCTGAGCTAGCAGGTCGTCCAGAGCACTCGGTGACGCCACACTGAGCTGAGCCGCAGTGTTGATGCGCCTCCTGAGCTGTTTGCCCGTGCGGACCCAGCCGACACGCAGTCCACCCCACACTGTCTTACTCAGCGAGCCGACACTGACTGTGCGCGGGTAGCGACTCAGTGGCTCGGCCTGCTCCCCACTGGCCAACCACAGTGGCCTCATGGTCTCATCACTGATCAGTGCGGCGCCGTACCTGCGGGCGATCTCGACAACCGCCGTACGACGGTCTGGCGGGAGGCTGAGGCCGGTTGGGTTGTGGTTGTCCGCCTGGAGGTAGATGACCTTGGGCCGGTGCCGTCTGCACAGGTGAGCGAGCTGGTCCGTGTCCCACACTCCTGCTGGCCAGCCGGCCACGTCCAGGCGGTGTTTGCGGAGCAGGTCGAAGGCAGCCGGGTACGTCGGTGTCTCGGTGATCGCTACACCCGGTCCGAGGTCCAGACCGGCCAGTGCGGCGTTCAGTCCGGCTGCTGCACCTACAGTCAGGGTGAGCTGGTCCGGCTCGGTCGGTACGCCCTCACTCGTGAGCCTGGCCGCTAACGCCGTACGGAGCTCCAAGGAACCGCCTGGCGGTGGTCCGTCGCCGCCCATCGCGTGCGGCAGGCCGTCCTCGACGATCTGCGCGGCCACCTCGGCCACGTCATGCGGTGCGGCAGTCGTCGCGAACCGCAGGTCCAGCACTGGCTGGTCCCCCGCTGTCACCGTCGACGCCGGCGCGATCGGGTCCAGCAGCCGGTCAAGCGGTCGCACGACCGTCCCGGAACCCCGTTTGGTCTCCAGTACGCCGTCCGCCCGCAGGTGATCCAACGCCCGTACGACGGTCACCCGGCTGAGCCCGAGTCGGTCCGCCAGCACCCGCTCCGACGGCAGCCGCGACCCGATCGAGAGGTCACCCCGCTCGATCCGCCGCAGTACGAGAGCCTCGACCTGCTCGGTCTTGGTCCCGTCCACCGGATCCAGATCACCCGCCCGCCACATAAGTCCAGTCTGACACCACTGGCCTGATTCACCTCGACCCCGCGCGCTCCTCCTCCCCGCGTACTCCTCCCCGCCCCGCCCGTCCCTGCCCTGGCACTGGCCCTGCCCCGCGACCGAAGCCACCGTGCGGCAGCCGGCAACTCGGGCATCGAGTGTGACCACCTTGCTGCTGGTTAACGTTTGCCCGCAGCACAGGTGCCACAGTCGGGCAGCGGCGATCTGCCGCTAGCCGGAATGTCGGTGCAGGGTGTGAGGATGCGGGTATGGACGAGCGGTGGGCGATTGCGCCGGAGGAGGGTGGCGGGGCGGTGCTCGTCGCCCTGCAGCCGGACGGTCAGCCTGCCGGTGAGGTGCTGCACGAGCCGAATCTCGCGGCCGCGGTCGGGTCGCGTCCGCACGTGACCCGGTGGGTGTGGCGGTCGTCCTCTGAGATCTACCCGCGCCTGCTGGAGGCCGGCGTACGGGTGGAACGCTGCTACGACATCGAGAACAGTGAAGGCCTGCTGCTCGGTCACGAGGGTCGACTGGGTGAGCCTCGCTCGGCGGCGGCCGCGTGGGCCCGGTTGAACGGCCGGCCGGTGCCACCGGATCCGCCGCTGCGTGCCGTCGTACCAGGTGAACAGTCTTCGCTCTTCGAGATCCAGGAGGAGCCGGTCTCGTTCGAGGGTTTGTTGAAGGTGTACGCCGACCAACTGCGGCGACACCAATTGGCGGAATACCCGGACCGGATGCGGTTGCTGACGGCATCGGAATCGTCGGGGATGCTGATCGCCGCGGAGATGGACCGGGCTGGGTTGCCGTGGAGCGCTGACGCGCATCGTGTGTTGCTGACGGAGCTGCTCGGCGAACGGTTCGGCGGGACCGGGGAGCCGCGGCGGTTGACCGAGTTGGCGGATGAGGTGTCGGCTGCGTTTGGCCGGCGGGTGAGGCCTGACTTGCCGGCCGACGTACTGAAGGCGTTCAAGTCGGCCGGGTACCAGTTGAAGTCGACCCGGCGCTGGGAGCTGGAGACGATCGACCATCCGGCGGTCGCGCCGCTGATCGAGTACAAGAAGCTCTACCGGATCTACACCGCGAACGGTTGGTCGTGGCTGCACGACTGGGTCCACGACGGGCGCTTCCGCCCCGGCTTCCTCCCGGGCGGGACGGTCTCCGGCCGGTGGGTTACCAACGGAGGTGGCGGCCTGCAGATCCCGAAGGTGATCCGCCGGGCGGTGGTCGCCGACCCGGGTTGGCGGCTTGTCGTCGCGGACGCGTCCCAACTCGAGCCGCGCATCCTGGCCGCGATCTCCCGCGACCCCGCGTTGATGGAGGTCGCTAGCTCAGCCGGTGACCTGTACAAGGCGGTCTCGGACCAGGCGTTCTCCGGTGACCGCGCGATGGCGAAGCTCGCCGTACTCGGCGCCATCTACGGGCAGACGTCCGGCGATGGGTTGAAGAACCTCGCCATGCTGCGCAAGCGATTCCCGCGAGCCGTCGCGTACGTCGACGACGCGGCCCGCGCCGGCGAAGAAGGCCGCCTCGTCCGCACCTGGCTGGGCCGCACCTGCCCACCCGCCGGCGCTCCCCTGGACGATGCGCTCCTGGAAGGCCCAGGCGCAGAAGACGTGCAAGTGGACGCCCGCCACGCCCGAGCCCGCGGCCGCTTCACCCGAAACTTCGTAGTCCAAGGCTCCGCCGCCGACTGGGCACTGTTGATGCTGGCAGCCCTCCGCCAATCCCTATCCGGCCTCAAAGCCGAACTGGTCTTCTTCCAACACGACGAAGTCATAGTCCACTGCCCCGCCGGCGAGGCCGACCAGGTATCCGCCGCAATCCAAAACGCCGCCGACCTAGCCGGCACCCTGACCTTCGGCGAAACCCCCACCCGCTTCGCCTTCACCACAGCAACCGTCCAGAACTACGCCGACGCCAAGTAACCCTTCAGGACGGGCGCGTCCCCCAATCGCCAACGAAGAAGTAAGCAACCTGAAGGTCAGCGCCCTCATCAGACAGCCCGACACCCTCAGTCATAGAAACAAGGTTGTGGATGCACCGCACGAAGGTGTGCAGGCTCTGCTGCAAAATCCGATCGAACAGCTCGATCACCACAGCAACAGGAGGCTCCTCGGGTGCAGTCAGAAGATCCCACAACCGATCACTGAAGGCAGCCCAACTCCCCGCCCCAACACCGGAGAACCCAAGCCTCCCGCTCAACTCAATGAGCAGCCCCTCCTCCAGATCCCCCCGCTCGGGCGCCCGCACCCGCACCACCCGAAACCCAAGCCCCGCAAGCCCATCCAGAGTCTTCTCAAGATCATCCCTCTCGAGAAGATACGGCTCGGCAGTCAACCACGGCAGATTCGCCTCGAGATCAATCCACACCGCGGGCTCTCTCGGCGTATCAGCACCCACTCTGCGCCCCCTCGTCCCTCACTACGACCCACACGGACTGCAGGTCAGGAGTACCGCAGCACGGATCCATCCCGGTGTCTCGCCCGCGCCAGCAACCAGGCGTGTCGAACGCGAGGCTGAAATCCTACTTGTCTACATGCTCATGGGCATCAATCATCGCCATAGCTTCGTCCTGAAACCGCTCCAAATCCTCGTAGAAAGCAGGAAACCCACCCCGCCGGGTAGCGAATTTCACTGTGGCACCGTGCGTGAGATAACCTTCATCCACGCCGACGGAGACGACCGCCACAAGAAATTCGGATGCTGGCAGGGCACGGGCGGCGCGGAACGCGGCACCCACGAACGCGCGAGACCGCGCGACGGCACCACGAAGAAACAAGTCGCGTTCCTTCGAGAGGTCATCGCATGGGATGGCAACATCGTTGACTTCAAGCTCATGCTGGGAAATCGTCTCCGCCTGCCAGTCATCACGCCATCCAGCTCCTTCGCCGTAGCAGCCGGTGAGCACGAGAGCGCCAGCCGGTCCGGTTCGCCAACCAGATTCGACCAGGTCCTGCAGATCATCAGGCAGGTCTTTCGGACCTCCCACTTCAGCGTCCGCCCGCCACAGCGGCAGCATCAATTCGTTCATCCTCATAGCGCCTCCACCCAACACCAGAAGTGTCTTGGCGCCTGCATCGACCGAGCGACAGTTGCCCTGCGGTGTTGTACCCGAGGGTCTGCAGGGTGCGGGTGACCGGGTCGGTCACCGTGGCCGGGCGGCCGTTGAGGTAGGTGAAGTCGGCGGTTCCGGCAGCGTCGATCCGCTGGGTCAGCTGACCGTCGGCGTCGTAGCCGTGGGTCGACGTGCCGGACGGGCCGTCGGCGCGCAGCAGCATGCCGCGGTCATTGTAGGTGTAGGTGTTGACGCCGTCCAGTGAACTGGTGGTTGCGGGTCGTCCAGCCAAGTCGTAGGTCAGGTCGCGAATCGCCGTGGAGGCCTCCGCGCCGGAGCCCTCCTCCTTCGCGAGTCGACCGGACGCGTCGAACGACCGGGTCCGCTGCACACCGCCCGGCGACGGAGAGCCGGCATTCTCGGTCTGCGACCCGCTCACCAGCGGTCGTCATCGGCGAATCCAGGCTCAGGACAGCTTACCCAGAAGCCATTCAGAGAAGCTAGAAGAGTCGATTTGGATATCCTCAGGATCGTCATGAAACCAAACAAACACGGGCGAATCGGCCTCATCCTTTAAATTGCGAAGGAAGTACAAGTTGCCGCCGCCGTCATTAAAGATCACAATCCCTTCTGAAGGAAAGTTCGGAGAGTCCCTTCTCTCTGCGAGAGTGATCTCGAGCACGTTCAGGTACGGCGGAACATCGGGACCGAGGCCGTAAATCTCATCGGGCCCAACCGATGCATAGCCGAAGGCGGACAGGAAGTGTCGGTAGTCAACCGGCAACGGCCCCAATGCAGCTTCAGCATCGACTATCAATTCCTCAGCGGCACCCTGGGCAGCCTCAGCCTCACCCGCCTCGATCTTTGCCCTGAGGATCTCATCCCATTCCATTGACCGAACTCATCTCCGATTCCTACTTCGGGGGGTGATTCTTCGCATAGTTCTCACCAAGTCGATGCTGCGTGCGTGTCAGCGGTATCAGGTTATCGGGATTGTTTGTGCCACCGCGAGAGAGCATGACCTTGTGATGGATCTCCATTGGATAGCCATCACTGCCGATCGGTGCCTTACCGCCTTGCATTCTAGCAAGATCGTCAGCCGTGTACTTACCAGGGTTGTTAGCCGCCTCATCCATCCAAAACTTGGGCTTGACTTCCTTATTGAACTCAGCCCGCAGATTCTTGAGTTCTTCCCTGGTCGGCACCTGTGAATTAGCGGAACCAGGTTTTAGACCATCCTCACCCCAATTGGGGTCCTCTGGAGGCCCTGCTGTTCCACCGCCGCCTCCGGCGATCGCAAAGAGCAGGCCTCTTGCCACCGCGGACCAGAACTCTTCTGGAGAGTCCCAGGTGGCGTCGTCGGCTGCTGCGATGCCGCCCGCGATGATGATGCCGCCACCACCAGCGGGGGCGGCGCCACTCTCGAACGGCGTGTCCTTGTTGGGCAGGCTCATGCCCATGTTGAACCAGTTGTAGCCGCCAGTGTTGGCGACGTTGCCGATGACGGAGCCGGTTTGGTCGAGGGCGTTCTGGTGGAGTTCGTCGGACCAGTCGCTGGTTTCGTCGGTTAGGTCGTCTTGGGGGCCAACGACGGTTGCGGGTTGGGTCGGCTCGACAGGGCAGAGGGCTGGGTTGCCGTTGGCGCAGGACGGGTCGCCTGGGGGTGGTTGGGGGATGTTCTTGGCGTCGTCCTCAAGCTGTTCGCGTTCCTTCTTGGTCTTCTTGTTGAGCTGGCATTGCTTATCGCAGGTCGGCGGTGGCTTCGGACTTCCGCACTTGCTGGTCTTGCAGGGGTTGCCGCCGCAGTTCTTGCCCTTGCAACCGTCGTCGTTTCCGCAGCTCTTGCCCTTACAACCGCCGCCGTCGCCGCAGCTCTTGCCCTTGCAGCCTGTGTCGCCGCAGCCGCCCTTCTTCTTGCAGCCGCCAGCGCCCGGTGGTGGCGGGTCGTCAGGCGGATCGCAGGTTACGCCGTATTGCGGCCACTGCTCTTCGCCGCCAATGGGCTTCTTCGGGTCGTGATAGCACTCACTGTCGCCACCACCCGGATCCTCACGCATGTGGCCGTCGGGGTCGTTGAAGGTGACGGGGTTGCCGCCGGTGTAGGAGTAGAGGTTGAGGACGGAGGAGGCGGTGCCGGCGTTGTGGGTGATGGTGTCTCGGGAGTTGAAGGTGCCGGATCCGGCGTTGTACCAGCGGGCGCCTTGGTTGACGTCGCCGGAGCGGGGGTCGGTCCAGTCGCCTTGGTAGCCGACCCGGTATTTGAGGCCCGTGGCATTGGTGGAGTTGCCGAAGGGGTCGAAGGTACGGGTGTCGGGCAGGCCCGCGGCCAGGGCGGTGTCGGCGGGGTCGAAGCCTGCGATGACGTCGCCGTGCCGGTCCGCGAGGACGAGGCGTTTGGTGGTTTCGTAGCCGACCGAGAGCAGGCCATCGGAGGCTGAGCGGCCAAAGAATTGCGTGCCGTCGGAGACGACCTCGTCGCTGAACCCGTCGTAACGCATCCGCGCGGTGCCGGCCTGGACGGGGCGGTCGAGGGCGTCGTAGGTGAAGTCGCGGTCGGACCTGCTGACCATCCGGTCGAAAGCGTCGAAGGTGAACGCTTCGGTCGTGGTTCCGGTGACCTTGGACAGCAGTGCGCCGCGGGGCGAGTGGGTGTAGGTGGAGGTGCCGTCGTTGAGGAGCCGGTTGCGTTCGTCGTACGACGCGAGCTTGATGCCGGCCTTGATCCGGTTGGAGGCGGCGTCCCACCCGTACTCGGTGGTGGTGGTGGTTCCCTTCGTCCAGGACGTCAGGCGGCCGAGCTGGTCGTAGGCGTAGGTGTTGTTGCCGGCGCCGGCGACACCGGTGGTGTTCTTCGAGGTGATGTTGTTGTCGGCGTCGTACCCGTAGGTGATCGACGACACCGACGTCGTCCCGGCCTTCAGCACGTCGGAGTTCATCCGGCCGTAGGCGTCGTACCCGATCGTGCGGATTCGACCCGAGCCGTAATCGATCGTGGACAGTTGCCCCGCGGTGTTGTAGCCGAGGGTCTGCAGGGTGCGGGTGACCGGGTCGGTGACGGTGGCCGGTCGGCCGTTGGTGTAGGTGAAGTCGGCGGTGCCGGCAGCGTCGATCCGCTGAGTGAGCTGACCGTCGGCGTCGTAGCCGTGGGTCGACGTGCCGGAGGGGCCGTCGGCGCGCAGCAGCATGCCGCGGTCGTTGTAGGTGTAGGTGTTGACGCCGTCGAGTGAACTGGTGGTTGCGGGTCGTCCGACCAGGTCGTAGGTCAGGTCGCGGGTCGCGGTGGAGGCTTCTGCGCCGGTGCCTTCTTCCTTCGCGAGTCGCCCGGCGGCGTCGAAGGTGCGGGTCCGCTGTACGCCGCCCGGCGACAGCAGCGACACCGGGTTGCCGGAGGCGTCATAGGTCGCTGTCCACGTGCGGTCGGCGACCGCCGGGTGCGCAGTGGTCGACGGCTCGATCACCTTCTCCGGCAGACCGAGTGTGTTGATCGTGTAGACGCTGGTGTTGCCGCGGCCGTCGGTGTAGCGGGTACGGTTGCCGGCGGCGTCATACCCGTATCCGATGGTGATCGAGTCGGTCGCGTTGACCGGGTCGACCTGGGTCTTCAATCGGCCGAGAGCGTCGTAGGTGTACGTCGTGGCGCGGTTGCCGGACGCGGGTGTCGACGAGGTCAGGTTCCCGTCCACGTCATAGCCCAGCACCGTAGTGCCCAGTGCGGTGTTCGACGTGTTCAGCATCTTCGACGCGACCAACTGTCCGGCCTTGTCGTAGGTCGCGATACTGCTGCGGCCCATGCCATCGGTGGATCGCACTTGGCGGCCGGCGTAGTCGTAGCCGAGCTTGGTCAGGACGCCGTTCGGGTCGCTGGACTGGGTCAGTTGCCCGAGGGTGTCGTAGGTGTTGGTCGCGGTCGCACCGGAGGGGGCCTGGGCCTTGACGATGTTGTCCATGTCGTCATAGGTCAGCCGGGTGACGAAGTTCCCCGCGGTCGGTTTCCGTTCGACATCGGTCGAGGTGACGACGCGGTCGAGGTCGTCGTAGGTGAACTTCTTCACCGCCCCGAGCGGGTCCGTGGTCGATTCGACGTCTCCGTTGGGGGTGTAGGTGACCTTGGTGACCGCCCGCTCGTCGTTGGTCTTGCCTGGTGCGTCGACTTGGACTTGGCGATTCAGGTGGTCATAGGTGAAGCGGGTTGCGTTGCCGCGTTCGTCGATCTGCGCGAGCAGGTTGCCGACCGCGTCGTAGGAGAAGCTCGCCTTCGGCGTGATGGCAGTGCCGCCGGGTGGCGTGTACGACGGCGCGGTGACCTCGGTGGTCCGGCCGAGCTTGTCGAAGGCGGTCTTGACGATGTTGCCCAGGGCATCCTTCGAGGACGTCGCCTGACCGAATGCGCCGTACCCGACAGACACTGTCGGCTGGACGTCGGCGGGGGTGCCGCCGTTCTGCTCGGCCTGAACCTTCGGCGCGACCGTCCTCACCTGACGGCCCAGCTCGTCGTAGGTATAGGTGGTGGTGAAGTCGGCCTTGACCGCGCCGGCCGCGTTTCCGCGCGGCGTGGTCATCGATGTTGACAGGCCGCGCTGGTCGAACGTCCACGACGTCGTCAGCTGGGTGCCACCGGTGTTCTCAACTGTCTGCGACACGCGGCGTCCGGATGCGTCGTGCACATAAGTAGTGACGTCGGTGACGGCGGTCGGGCCGGCGAGATCGGCGTTCGACCAGTTGCCGGTGGTCTCCTCCTTGGTGACGTTGCCGACCAGGTCGTGGGTATAGGCAGTTTTCCGTTTCAGCCCGTTGGGATCCGCGGTCTCGGTCGCGACCCGCCCGGCAGCGTCGATCGTGTAGGTGGTCGTCGACTTGCCGCTGTCGGTGACGGCCTTGATCCGGTTTCCTGCCGCGTCGTAGGTGTTGTCCTCCAGTACGACGTTGCGCGTGGTGCCATCGGGATCGTGGAAGCCCTCCAGGGTCTTCGTCTTCAGAGTGTCGTCGTGGTTGTAGTCGTAGATGACGACGCGTCCCATCGCGTCCACGTCCGCCGACTTGCGGCCGGACGGGTCGTACTGGGTCTTTGAGCGAACGGCGTAGTCGATGCCTTCGCGTGGCTCACCGGCCGGCGGGTTGGCCGGATCGACGGGGAGGTTCATGTCCCAGACCTCGGTGAGCATGTTGAGGTCGCTGTACTTGTACTCGAACCGATTCCCGTTCGCGTCCTCGGACCAGGTCCGGTTGCCGAACCCGTCGTACCCCTGCTGGGACATCTTGCCGTCGGCATCGATCGTCCGGGTCAGGCGGTTGCAGTCGTCGTACTCCATCGTCGCGACCCGTGGCTCGTCCGGCGTCTTCAGGTCCCGCGCGGTCGTCTTGGTGACGTTGCCGTCGGCGTCGTACTCGAGCTCGGCCTTCTGCTGGTGCTGCTCCCCCGTCACCGCGTCCGTTGTCACCGGACCGGTGACAGCGATGACGCGCGACATCTTGTCGTAGTCGTAACTGGTGGTGACGCCGTTGGGGTAGGTGTCGGAGATCTGGGTCTCGGTCTTCTTCCGCCCGATCTCGTCATAGGTGTACTTCGTGACCAGCCCGGACGGCGCCGTCTGCTGCACCAGTTGACCGTGCTCGTTGTACAGGTACTGCGTCGACGCCGTCACCGACGCGTTCACCTTTGCCGTCGCGGTCTTCAACAATCCGGGCGGCATCGGCTTGCCATCCGGCCCTGTCGCGACGCCGTCGGTGTAGGTGTAGGTCTTCACACCGCCGTCGGGGCTGAACTCCGACGCCACGTCCCCCGACACCGTGAGGTTCATGTTCCGCTTGTAGGTGTCGTCGGTCGCGCTCGCTGACCTGCCGTCGCGGAAGGCGAGGAGCTTGTCCCAGCGTGGATCCAGCGCCGGCCAGGCGTCGTTCGCGTGATACGAGCTGTACTCGGTCCGGCAGTCGGTCGCATCGTCGCGGCAGGTCTTGGTCGAAGCGACGTTGCCACGTGCGTCGTACGTCATCGTGACCTCGCCACCCATCTCACCGGTGACCTTGGTCAGCTTGCCGGTTTTGTCGTGGGTGTAACTGCGCACGGCATAGTCACCCGGCCAGTGCGGCGACGTCTCGGCGGTCCAAGGCTTGTGAGTGTCGGTGCCCAGGGGACGTCCGGTGCGCAGCAGCGAGCCGGAGAGCGCGTCGTATTCATACATGTACGACGTCGTGCCGGGCCCGGTGACCTTGACCTTGCGGTACAGCCCGGTGGTGTTGCTGCCGATCACCTGAGGATCGTCGATCGTCCAGTCGCCGCCGTTGGCGTCGACATAACGCTTCACGCGGTCCTCGGCGGGGTTGTACTCGACCTCGGCGGTGGTTCGCCCCGCGCCGGAGGTGATGGAGGTCAATTGGTCGGCCGGGTTGCGGCCCCGCTGCCAGTGGCTGACGACCTCTTTGGTCGTGAGCGGGTGCGAGTACAACGCGACCTCGTCGATCTGCCCGGTGAAGTACTTGACCGTCTCGGTGCCGTACGACGGCCACGCGGTCGGTGCCGCCGCAACGGCCGCACCGATCTGGTTCACCGGGAACTGCGCGTGGTCGACCACGCTCTGCGTGATCGTGCCGATCGCGACACCGTCCAGGTACAGCGACTGCCGCGTCCCCATCGAGCTCAGTACGACGTGATGCCATTGGTTGTCGTTGACAACAGCCGACGACGTCATCGGCTCGACCGAGCCATGCCAGAACTGGCCTCGCAGCTTGCCGTCACTACCGACGTACAGCGCCGGCATGCCTCCGGTCGTCGTCGGCCCGAAGGTGTTCTTCTGGTAGCCGAGCAACGGCTGACCAGCCGTGCCGCTGGTTTTGAACCACAACTCGACCGCTTCGTCGCGGCTGCGGGTGGCCAACCCGTTCGGCAGTTCCACCCGCGACGTACCAGTGAACTTGACCGACTTGTCCGCATCACCCACACCCGCCAGCGGACTGTCCTGACCGAACTGGACCGCGGCGTACGTGCCGAAGCCGTCGTTCAGCGTGATGTCGATCTCGTTGGTCGCGTCGTTGTCGGCACCGTCATCAGACAGCCGGAAGTAGCCGTCCGGGCTGCTGTCCAGCACCGCACTGCGATAGTGCGAGCCCTGCTGAGAGCTATACGTCGTGCACTTCTGCTCCGAATTGCAGGACTTCGTCAGCACGTCACCGGCGTACTCATAGGTCCACGTCAGCGGTGTCGCATTGACCGGCTGGGTGCTCACCGACGCGACATGCTTGTTGTCCGCCGTCCACGTGAACGACAGCTTCCGCCCCGCGCCGTCCTGGCTGGCCGCCGACTCCAGCGTCCCATCGGCACGGTAGGTCAACGCCAGTGGCTTGCCCAGCGTGTTGTAGATCTTGCTGAGCTTCCCCGTTCCAGCGGCGAACTCGTACTTCGTCCCCGCCACGATCTGCAGCGTCCACGGACCATTCGCCGAGCTGGCGGTCAGGACCGCCTTGGATCCACGCGGCGACGCGAACGTGCCGTCCGCGTTCTTCCCGAACCGCACCTGGCGGCCATCCGGATAGGTCACCAGCGCGCTGCCGTCGTTCTCGATGATCAGCCGCATGTCGTAGCGGCTCGACCAGCCGGCGCCGAACAACCCGTCCCGCCGCGGGTCCAGACTGTTGTAAGTCCGTGCCACGTTCAGCTCAGGACCAGCCACCGGTACGACGACATCCAGCGCGGACGTCGTGTAGTTCCCGACCGCCGGGTCGTACGGCTTGTCCTGCGACTTGCCGTCATTGTTCGCGATGTGCGAGGTGATCGCGGGCTGCGGAACATCGGTGAACATCGTGATCGGCGACCCGATCGTGTATGAACCGTCGTTGTCCTGAACGTAGATCTTCCACTCGTACTCGCGGTTCCAGCCCAGCTTCCCGGCCGGCACCACCCACGTCTTCGACGAGCTGTAGGCCCCGCTGAAGAAGCACCCCACCTCGTGATTCGAGCCGACGACCTCACAGATCCGGAAGCTGTACTTCAACGTGCTGTCCGGCGCATCCGGATCGATCCCTGACGCCCACACCTGCGGCGTCAACGAGTACGCCTGGGCGCCGTTCAGCGGCCATACCTTCGCAGGATCCACCACCGGCGCCACGTTCTGCACCGTGATCAATCGCGCCGCGGGCTCGACACCCCAGTCGGTGTACCAGCGATGAATCGTCGTATCCCGATGCACCATCGAGAACTCGATCTGGTAGTCGATACCCGCCTCACTGCCCGGTAATGCCCCCACCGCGACATCCAGATTGATCTTGCCGCCGTGCGGCACCGACGTCGTCACGGGCGTCGCCAAGGCCGATACATTGACCAGTTGCCCGTTTTTGAAGACCCGGTAGCTCATGTAGTCATCGCCCGGCTGCCACGTGAACGCACCGAGGTTCGTGATCGTCATCGGGAACTTGCCGGCCTTGTCCTGGGTGACGTACCACTCCTTCGGCTGAGACCGGAACGCATACGCCGCGTGGTACGGCGAATGCGTCACCGCCAGCTTCGGCGGGTTCGCCGTGTTGATCCCCGCGAACTTCTTCCACGAGTACCGATCCGTCCGCTGGTTGGCGAACATGGCGAACCCGAAGTTCGACCGCTGCCCGTCCACCAGGCTCTGCAGCCACGACACACCCGTGGCGTTGAACGGGATGACGTCGTACCTCGGCGCGCATGCCGTCGTTCCCGTCGAGCCCGACACATAGCCACGCGAGAAACTGTTCGATGCGATCACCGACGGCGTCGCCTGTGGACCCGGATACTTCAACTGTGACAGTGGGGTGGACTGCCACCCTTCCATCGCGCCATAGATGTCGACGCGCCGCGACGAGCACGTGTCGGCCTGATAGTTGTAGACCTCCATCTGCGCCGCCGTGATCGTGTCGTACCGGAAGGCGTCCACCAGGTTCGGGAACGACAACAGCGACGTGTACGCATTCCAGCCCGAGGTCGACGAACAGTTCGTCGTGCCCGCTGCGGGACGGCAACCGATCTGCAGATCGCTCGCACCGCTCACCGAGCCATTCACACCAGCGCTCACCGCGTACGTCGGCGTCAGCCGATCCGTCGGAATGTCGACCGTCGGGTCGATCCGCACCGGAAACACCCGCGCCGGATCGTCCAGCCAGGCACTGTCCGCCGTCACCTTCAACGCCTGACGGCCATCCACCGTCACTAGCTCGTACGACACCGCATCCGATGTAGCGCGCACCTCGACAGTGTTCGAATCCTCCATCGTTCCGGCCGGGATCCGCGCCCGCTCGACGCACCTGCAAATTCCCAAAAATCTGTAACGCTCACGCTCTACGCAGGTCCGATGGATCATCCGGGTGCTCGTCGACGTGTGCAGGTACGGTTCCGGCATGGGTGCTTGGGATGCGTCGGTATTTGGGAATGATGAGGCGGCGGACTGGGGTGGGGACCTCGCGGATGGGGACAGCGAGGTGCCGGTGTATGAGGTGCTGCGGGAGGTTGCTGGGTGGGCAGCCGATGAATACCTCGAAGCAAGCCTCGGGTCGGAGGCGTTGGCTGCGGCGGAGGTTGTTGCCGCTGCGGCGGGCCGGCCGACGGCCGTGAACGCATACAACGAAAATGTGCTGGCGTGGGCGGCCAAGCGACCCGGCCTGACCGAGCTCGCACCTGTCGCACGCAGCGCCGTCGAGCGGGTCCGTGCGGCGGAGTCGGAACTTGCCGAGGAGTGGGAAGAGGCCGGCGACACCGAATGGTCCGGCGCCCTCGAGGACCTACTGAACCGGCTCCGCTAGCCGACAGCTGTCTTGCTCAGTTCTCCAGCAGGCGATCCGGCTTGGCGTCAACGGCGACCCGTCGTACCTGACCGGCGGTGAGGTGGAGGTGGTGTCCGTTGGGTAGGTCGTCTTTGGCCAACGTCAGTAAGTGACGCGCCACGGACGTCACGCCTGCCCGGTTGGCCACCAGGCGGGTCTCGGAGACCGCGCTGCGCGTCACAGGGGCCGCATCCAGAACGTCGGGGTTGTCATCGTGCCGACCACCCACCGGAGCTGGAAAGGATCTGCAGTACGACAGGAGGTATCCGGCGATCGAGCCGGATAGCTGGTGGGCTCAGGCGGGGAGTGACCGGTAGTGGGCGTATACGTCCTGTCGATTTGCACCCAGGCGGACTGCTGAGCGGTTACGACCCCAACGTTCCTTGACGCGGCACCAGTTCACTTCAGCATCCTGCCAACCTGTCGCCAAACGTTTCGAGGTGCACGCAGGGCGGCCGGCTCGGCCAGTCAACGTTCATGGTTTTCGTCCAGGTGGGGTGGGAGGTTGAAGGGGGTGATGTCGGTTATTTCGAAGGCGGTTATTTCGGCGATCAGACCGTCTTCTATGCGGAAGATGTCGAAGGCGAAGGGGCGGTATGTGGTGTCGTCCGGGGGCTTTAGGTAGGCGGCGAGGGTGGGTTGGTGGTTGAGGGTGGTGGGGAGGAAGCGCCAGGTGCCTCGGTAGGCGTTGCCGGAGGGGGTGAAGTTGGCGGCTAGTGAGCGGACGGCGTCGTGGCGGCCTTCGAACCAGAAGGGGTACGGCGGCATCGTGATGCGGATGTCCTCGTGCATCAACCCCGCCAGGGCGTCGGGGTCGGCTGCGTCCCAGGCGGCCATGTATTTGCGGAGAAGCTCTTGCTCTACGGCAGTTGACGACCTAGCTGACCACTCCGAGCGGTGCGGTGGGAGGTGTTCGCGGAGGACTGGACGGGCTCGTTGGAGGGTGGAGTTGACGGCGGCGACGCTCAACGAGACGGCTTCGGCGGTTTCGCGGGCTGACCAGCCGAGGACGTCGCGGAAGATGAGTACGGCGCGTTGGCGGGGTGGGAGGTGCTGGATCGCTACCAGGAAGGCGAGTTCGATGGTTTCCCGGCGTACGGCGACAGCGTCCGGCTCCTCGATGCGGTTCAAGACCACGTCGGGGAACGGCTGCAACCACGGCACGTCTTCGCGCGCAGGCAAGGCTGACGCCGGGAAGGAAGCGGGCTCGAGCTGATACGGGAGGACCCGCTGCGGACGTCGTACGTCGTCGATGCAAGCGTTCGTCGCGATCCGGTAGAGCCAAGCGCGCACCGATGAGCGGCCTTCGAAACTCTCCCGAGCACGCCAAGCACGGAGGAACGTCTCCTGGACCATCTCTTCGGCGTCGTCGTACGAGCCGAGGAGCCGGTAGCAGTGCACCAGCAACTCGTGCCTATAGCTCTCAGCCAAGTCGCCGAAGTTCAACTCCCGTCCTCCAACTCGATCGTGTCCGGCATCGGTGCGTGCCCCGCCAGCCGCAGCCAGCTGACGAGTCGCCGCCGGCGCAGGTCCCGCGTCGACACCACGATGTCGTTGTGGAACCGGCGCGCCAACTGGACCCGCCGCATTGCCAGGCTCAGCTCCCCGGCCCACGGTTCCACATCGGTGCCGGTGGCATTGATCGCCCGGGTCAGCGCGGACTCCCGCTGTTCCCGGTCCTCCGGTGACGCGGTCCGCGCCCGATGGGCCGCATCCAGTAGCAACAGCGACGACGCCGGGTCGAGTACGCCGGTCCCGGCCAGCTCGGCGACCAGAGCGGCCCGCCGAGCCAGCTCCGTCTCCAGCGACGCCCGCGCGCTCTCGACGCGGTGATGCAGCCGGTCCAATCGTCCGGCCGTCCAGCTCGCATACGCTCCGAGCAACAGCAGCACGACACCGACGACAAGCAGCGCCCAGGAAAGACTCACGGCCGCACGGCAGGGAGGTCGATCCGGAAGGCGCACCCGCCGGGGACGTTGCTGACGGCAATGGTGCCGTCGTGGGACTCGACGATGCCGCGGGCGATGGCGAGTCCTAGGCCGGCACCGCCATCGGTCGGGGTTCGCCCCGCGTCACCGCGCCAGCCGACGTCGAAGACCCGGTCCAGATCCTCAGCAGGTATGCCGCCGCAGGCGTCGGTGACCGCCAGACTGACGTGATCATCCGACGAGCGGTCGACGGACAAGGCAACGGTTTCGTCCGGTTTGGTGTGGCGGATCGCGTTGTCGACAAGGTTCGTCACCGCGCGGGTCAGTTCGTCCGGATCTCCTTGTACGGCGAGCCGATCGTCCGAGGAAGGTGTCGACACAACCAGTCGGACACCCGAGACGCGGGCGTGCTCACCGCTCTCCCCCGCGACGTCCTCCGCCAACTCGCGCAACGAGACGGCCATCCGCCGCCGGGGTGCCGGCGCCGTCGACAACCGCGACAGCTCGAACAGATCGTCCACCAGCCCGGTCATCCGATCGACCGTCGCACGCATCTGCCGCAACGCCGCCGGTACGTCGTCGATCACGCCGTCCTCGAGTCCCTCCGACACGGCTCGCAACCCGGCGAGCGGCGTACGCAGGTCATGCGACATGAAGGCAACCAACTCCCGCCGGCTGTCCTCCAGGGCACGCTCACGTTCGTGCGACGCGGCCAGCTTCATCCGCGTCATCTCCAACTCGTCCGTCAACGCCGCCAACTCGGCCGGCACAGTGCCTCTCGACGGAGCGTCCGGGGCGTCGTACGACGTACCAAGGTGACGCAACCGTCGTCCGACATCACGCGAGCCGGTGGCGACCCAATGCCCGATCAGCACCGACAACCCCACCCCGAGCAGCGCCGCGAACACCAGCGTCCACAGCACCACCCACGAGTCGTGGGCCGAGATGAACATCGCCCGCACACTCTGCAGTACGGCGGCCAACGCGGCGGCCATCGGCACCAGGGCCGCCACGATCATCGCCGTACGCAACGAACGACGCCGGAACTGCCACAGGATCGCGGCCCCGATCGCCGCCACCACCAGTGTCCACAGGGTGGTCAGCGCGAGAATCGTGACGGTGTCGCGGTTCATCCGGATTCGCCCACGAAGCGATAGCCGGTGCGCGGCACCGTGAGCACCAACCGGGGATCGGAGGGGTCGGCCTCGATCTTCTCCCGCAACCGCCGGACGTGAACCGTCAC
>NZ_JBBCBQ010000022.1:0-7962 GCF_037203805.1 Kribbella sp. CCNWLW201
AACCGTCACAGCGAATCAGGCACGGGCCGAGTACGTGGCCAAGTGCAACGAAATCGTCGAGATCGAACTGGTGCTGGACCTGTTGGACCAGAACATCGCCAACAGCCTGTACGTGGCTGAACCTGTCGTTGCGATCAGCAACGATGCTGTTGCCGTCTACGCGTCGGATGCGTTCTGGCAACTGCTGGATCTGTACCGCGAGGCGTCGAAGCGTCGCCTCGACCTGTACGCCGCGCGCGACTACGCGTTCGCGGTGTGGAAGTCGGCTTCGGCCGAACGCTCCGCGGCTGACACGTACGTGTCAAAGCCGATGAACCACAGCTAGAAACCAAGAACGGCCCTCGAAAGGGCCGCTCCCTGGAAACGAGACACGGAGCCGGGTCACTGGCCTGAGAAACCGTCCTGGCTTCGTGTCTTTCCTGACTCAACCCCCACATCGGGAGGTCTTGTCATGCCCAAATCTACCCGCAACCGTAACCGCGGTCGAGTACGCCGTGGACGTGGCACCGCGACCGGTGCCGTCGAGACCATCATCCGGCCGTCGCAGTCGCTGCCGGTTGTCATCGTGCTGTGCCTGTGGCGCTGGCGTTGGGAGATCACCTGTCTGACCGCGCTGGCGGTCGTCTACTACCAGCTGGTCACCCCTGGTGGCTGGGAGTTCGAGCCGGTCCCGGCTCTGCTCGTCATGATCGCGCCGGCACCTGTTGTGGTGGCTGTCCGCCCTCTTCGGCGGTTCATCCGTAACCGGATCTGGTGTGTGATCACCCGGCACCGTGTCCGGGCCTGCCTGACCGAGATGAGAACCCTGAACTGGTCGGGCAACCTGCCCTTCATCATCGGCTGTTTCTCCACCAAGACCGGTGAGGTCGTCTGGCTGTGGATGCGTCCCGGGTTGTCTGCCGAAGACCTGGAGAACAAGGCCGAAACGCTCGCCTCGGCGTGCTGGGCACGCCAAGCCATCATCGGCCGCACCGAACGCAACGCCGCGCTGATCCGCATCGACATCGACCGGCGCGACCCCCTGGCGAAGACGAATCTCGTCTCGCCGCTCCTCGAAGACACCAGCAACGTCCCCGAAGCGGTCGTTGCCGATGACGCGCTCCTGGCCCACATCGGACCACAGGACACCGCGTCCGAAGAGTCCACCGACAGGCCGGCCGACGCCGTCGCGGTCACCGGTGAGACCCGGACCTCGAAACCCCGACGCATCAAGACCACCGCCGCGATCGACGACGGCGACACCGTGATCTTGGGCGCAAACGGAGAAGACGTGAGCGACTATGTCTAACCCCTTCAAGCAGGTGTTTCCCCGGCGCAAGCCGGGGAGCACCCCCACCAACAACCCTCCCCGCCACCCGCGTGGGGCACTGTCCATCTACGACCCCGCCTACCTCGGCGTCGACACCCGCGGCCGCACCGTCACCGTGCCGCTGATGTACCGCAACTTTCTGCTCGGTGGCGAACCGGGCTCCGGGAAGTCTGTTGCGCTCGGCAACATCGTCTCGCACGCCGCGCTGTGCGCCGACGTCGACCTGGTGCTGATCGACGGCAAGCTCGTCGAACTGCTGCCGTACGCGCCGATCGGGAAACAGTTCGTCGGCAACAACATCGGCAAGGCCCTGAAGGTACTGCGCGAATTGCAGACCGAGATGGACCGCCGCTACCTGCACCTGGCCCAAACAGGGGCCAAGAAGATCACCAAAAAGGACAACTTCCGCGCAACGCTGCTCGCCATCGACGAGCTGGCCTACTTCTCGGTCACCGTCGGCACACCCGAACAGCAGAAGGAATTCGTCACCCTCGTCCGCGACCTCGTAGCTCGTGGACGGGCTGCAGGCATCATCGTCGTTGCCGCGACGCAGCGGCCCTCGGCGGACATCGTTCCGACCTCGCTGCGAGACCTGTTCTCGTACCGGCTCGCGTTCCGCTGCACCACCGATTCGAGCTCCGACATCATCCTCGGCACTGGATGGGCCAAGGAAGGGCTCTCCGCTAAGAACATCTCGCCCGAAGCCCTGGGCGTCGGCCTGCTCCTCGCCGAAGGCGGCGTACCGCGCCGCATCAAGACGGCCTACCTCACCGACCGTCACGTGACCCGGCTCGTCGCTCGTGCTGCACACATCCGCAAGGTCACCGACAACCCAACGGACGACTCCACCCCAGGAGGTGAAGCCGCATGATCACCGTCAAACCCATCCCCGCCGATTGCTTGACTGCCGCGACAGACGGCAACGGCAAGACTGGCTGGCTTCATGACTGCGGAGCCTTCGTCTATTCCTCCGCTCAACCGTGCCGTTGCGGCCAATGCTGGTCCGCACTCCGCACCAGCCAAGCCTTCAACGGCCAATGGCAGAAGGCCTACGTCATCCGCGAGGAGGTGACGTCATGAGCTATTACGACGCCTCCGGTGGCGAACGCGAAGACCGCATCATCGTCGGCTACGACTTCACGGACGACTCCGTGGCCGGCATCAACCTGGCCTGCAACGGTCAGACGCCTCGGGTCGTGATCGACCTCGGCGGTACGCCGATCGAGATCGAACTCGTCACCAGCTCCGTCACCGCGATCAGCGGACTGATTGATGCGTTGTACGAGGCCCGCGCGCTCCTCGAGGACCACCAGGTCCAGCACGCCACCCACACCGACACCTGGACCCGAGACCAGGTCTACGTCCCCGACGAGTGGACCGGAGAACAGCCATGAACATGTACGAGACCAACGACGGGCGCTTCCCGAGCGACACCCACGTCTGGACCCCGTTCCCTGTCCCCGACAGCGACATCTTCTGGGACCAGGACTGGCCCTGGCTACGAGGAACGGTCCTCGGCCAATGCGGACCCGACGAATGGCACATCGCCATCGACGCACCCGAAGTCGCCGAGCGCGGCGACGGCTACGAATGGCGCCCCGCCTGCTTCCGCAACTCCTGCGAACTGCGGCCGGTCGCCCAACCCACCCCGCAGGGGGACTGACCATGCCCGTCACCAAGACGAACAAGGCCACCGAACGCCGGGCAGCCCGGTTCCGGCGACTCGACTACGCCATGCAGGCCGTCTTCAACGACGTCCTCGACCACTGCGACTCGATCCGGGAGGACGCCGAGCAACGCCTCGGCACCACCGACGAAGACACCATCGTTGACGACCCAGCGTACGCCGATGCGCTCGACCTGTTCGGGTTCGTGTTCGACCTCAAGGGCCGTGTCCAGGTCGACCTCCGTTCCAAGTGGATCGGAGACGACTGATGCCGACAACGAGCAGTCCAACCACCGTGACAGCGGCCAGATCGGCGAGGCCGGCCACCACGACCAAGCTCACCGGGCTTACGCCGCACAACACCGCGGCTCTCACGGGCATCGAGGGGTGGATGGTCACCAAGACCACCGCCACCTACCACGGCAGCCCCACAGCGGCGCTTACAGCCGTACAGACGCGGATGGATGAAGTCCGTGCGACCGAAGGTGGCAGGGCCACCGGATACGCCTCGCTGATCGCGGTGCGGAACAAGCTTCGCGAGTGCTCCACCGGAGCCAGTCACCCCGCCGTCACCGTCACGGTCAAGCGGGCCAAGAAGACCACCACCACTAGGCCGACGCCACGGACCGGGTCGTCAAACCTGTCACCGAAGGCGCGACTGACACGTAAGCGTCAAGACGAATACACCACCGCACAGCTGGTCGCTGCCCTCGAAACCGCGTGGGCCGCGATCCGCGCCAACCACCAGGAAGTGCCGGCCGTCGTGATCATCGTCGGCTCCGGTACCGCCACCAAGCAGGCCAAGTTCGGGCACTTCGCACCGATCCGCTGGCAGCACGGCGAACAGCGCCTGGCCGAAGTCCTCATCTCGGGCGAAGGACTCAAACGAAGCGTCGTGGAGGTCTTCACGACCCTCCTGCACGAAGCTACTCACGCTCTCGCTCATGTTCGCGAGATCAAAGACACCAGCCGTCAAGGCCGGTGGCGCAACCAGAAGTTCGCCGATCTCGCCTCCGAGCTCGGCCTCGATACCCGCAAGGACGCCCGGATCGGGTGGTCACTGTGCACCCTGCGGGCCGCAACTGCGGACACCTACACCACCGTTCTCGCCGACCTCAAGAACGCGCTGATCGCTTACCGGCACCCGGAGGTCAACGGCGGCGGTGAAACCCGCAAGAACAACAACGCCATCGCGTGCGCGTGCCAATGCCCGCGCCGCATCCGCGTCGCCAAACAGGTTCTCGAGCTAGGGCAGATCACCTGCGGCGTTTGTCACGCCACCTTCGTACCGGACGAGTAACACCGGTTCGTTGCTGGCTCCCGTCTCCGGAATCCACGGGGTCCCGGAGACGAGGGCGAACACCGAACACCCCCAAACCACCGAAGGGACAAGACCGTGACCACCGTCGACATCAACGCCTACGCCAACATCACTGCCTACCGCGAGGTCGCAGACCGCGAGTTCCTGTGCGACTGGGTCGCTAACGACCACCCCGGCAGTCATGACTGGTGCCCCACCGTCCTCGAACCCGGCGACGACTACGCCCTCGTCGTCCAGATCAACCCCGCCGCCGACCCCGAGCCGTACCGCGTCGTCGGCCGGTACTGCATCGGCTGCGGCTACCACCTGTTCGGCAGCCCCGAACTCGAACCCGCTCCACCCGTCGTCGCCTGACACGTAAGCGTCAACACCACACCCACCACCGCCGATCCGGGAGGGAGGACCGCCCATGACCATCACCAGCAACCCCACAAGGCCACCGAGCGGCCTCCAAGACCCGCTCCTGCCGATCAAGAGCCACCGACCCACGGTCAAACCTGGTAAGCGCCACAACCCCGCCTCAGGCGTCGAAGAAGCCATCGCTCGTGCCGCCTCCACCGCCGACTACGGCGCCTGGCTCGAACACACCGCATCCGCCGGCGGCTGCGTCCGGCCCGTGCAGTTGCGCGGCGAGGCACACGTTGTCTCCGAACGCACCGGGCGGATCATCTCCACCCGGCATACCGACGACATGCCAGACGGCGTGATCTACAAGGCCTGCGGCAACCGCCGCGCCGCCGTCTGCCCGTCCTGTGCCGAGATCTACCGCGGCGACACCTACCAACTCGTCTTGGCAGGACTACGGGGCGGCAAAGCGACCCCGGCCAGCGTCGCCCAGCACCCCTGCGCGTTCGTCACCTTCACCGCACCCTCCTTCGGCCCGGTCCACTCCGCCCGCAAGCACCGGGGCAAGGACGGTCAACTCCGCAACCAGGTCTGCCGACCCCGCCGCAAGCCCGAGCTGTGCCCGCACGGCGTGGACCTGCGCTGCCACCAAACCCACCAGGACGGCGAGAACATTCTCGGCACGCCGCTGTGCCTGGACTGCTACGACCACGACCACCAAGTGGTTTGGAACGCCCTGTCCGGCGAACTGTGGCGACGCACCATGGACCGGGCCAAGGACATCCTCCGCGCCTGGGGCCGCGACCATGGCATCGCCGTCAAGCTCTCTTACGGCAAGGTCGCCGAAATGCAGGCGCGCGGCGTCGCCCACTTCCACGCTCTCGTCCGCCTCGACGGTGGCACCTACGTCACCGGCCACGAGGTCCACCGCCACCGGATCTCGGACAAGACCGGACGACACCTCGCCTGCATGCCCAAACGACGCCCGGAGACCTGCCCGCACGGCGTCGTCATCGCATGCCGCATCAAGCACGTCCCCGACGACCCCAGCCTCGAGCAGCCTCTCTGCCCTGACTGCGCGCAACAACGCCAGGCCGGGATCCACATCCTCGCCAAGCCGCACCTGTCCGCCGACCACGCACTCGTCCACCACGCCGTACGCATAGCCGTCGAGAGGACCCGGCTCCGGTCGCTTCCGCACCCCGACAATCCCGATGGCTGGCTGATTGAGTGGGGTACCCAACTCGACGTACGCCCGGTCCGGCAAGCCGTCGACGGCGAGATCACCGAAACCGCCGTTGCCGGATACCTCGCCAAGTACGCCACCAAAGGCGCCGAAGCCACCGGACACTCCTCCGCACGGCTCACCAACGCCACAGTCGCCCGCTACGCGACCCGTCACACGCACGCCGGCCGATTGGTCGATGCCTGCTGGAGACTCGGACGCCCCGGCTCGGACCTGGACGAAGACGAAGCCGCCAAGAACTCCGGACGCCTCTCCTACCGGCGGCTCCAGCGGTGGGCGCACATGCTCGGCTTCGGCGGTCATTTCTCGACCAAGAGCCGCCAGTACTCCACGACCCTAAAGGCCCTCCGGGAGGCGCGAGCCGAGTGGAGGCGCGAACGTCACCGCACCGCCGACCACACCGACGACGTTGAGACCACGCTCATCGTCGGCAGCTTCACCTACGCAGCCACCGGCTGGCGAACGATCGGCGATGCACTGCTAGCCAACACCGCCGCCGCAAAGGCGCGCGAGCATCGGCGGCTTGTCAAGGAGCTGCTTGCCGAGTCCAACAACGACTGACACGTAACTGTCAAAGGAGGAATGAAGTGTCTGTGCCGAAGCATCGCGATGATCGGCTCTGGAGCATTGAGGACTTGTCCGAGTTCCTTGGGGTTCCGGTGGCTACCTTGTACCGCTGGCGAACGACTGGCTACGGCCCTCAGGGTGTTCGGATCGGGAGGTACGTCCGCTATCAGCAGGAGGCGGTTCACGACTGGCTCAAGTCCCTCGAAGGGGTGGCCTAGCCATGTCGCGCCAGCCGCTGTCGATCGGCACTTGGGGGCTCATTCGGACGCACGAGGTCAAAGACGCCAATGGGCGCAAGGCCTACCGGGCGATCACCAACTTCCGCGACTTCAACGGCAAGCTCGTGCGCGTCGAACGGCGGGGCAAGTCCAGAGGCGCGGCGACCTCGAAGCTGCAGGACGCGCTCCGCGAACGGGTCAAGATGGGAAAGGCCGGCGCTTGGACACCGCGTCATCGATTCGGCGAAGTTGCCGACGCGTGGGTCCAGGAGATCGAAGAGTTGGTGGAGGGCGGTTCTCGCTCCCCGCGGACGGTTCAGAGCTACAAGTCGACCTTGGAGAAGCACGTCCGTCCTGCTCTTGGCGAGTTGCGACTGGCCGAGGTTACGACCGCTCGCGTCGACACGTTCATCCACAAAGTCAAGGCCCAAGTCGGCGTTCCAACTGCCAAGCTCTGCAGGAGCGTGACGTCGGGCGTGATGGGGCTGGCCGTCCGGAGCGG
Organism: Kribbella sp. CCNWLW201; assembly: GCF_037203805.1. Lineage (NCBI taxonomy): Bacteria > Bacillati > Actinomycetota > Actinomycetes > Propionibacteriales > Kribbellaceae > Kribbella > Kribbella sp. CCNWLW201. The sequence continues at coordinate 7,175 of NZ_JBBCBQ010000022.1, forward strand.
ACCGCTTGACGCCAATCCCGTACGTGAGATTCGCCGAATCGAAACAGCTCGCAGGAAGAAGCTCGCCCGATCGCTGACGGTGGAACAGGTCGAGTTGTGGCTGACGGCGGTGGCGGAGAACGATCGCGCCGTTCGGAAGGACATCCCTGATCTGAGCCTGTTTATGCTCGGCACTGGCGTTCGGATCGGGGAAGCTCTTGCTCTGGTCTGGGCCGATGTCGATCTGTCGGCAGGCGTTGTGGACATCGATTGGACGATCGGCCGGGTAACGGGCCAGGGTCTCGTTCGGGGGACTACCAAGTCTGAGGCCGGTGAGCGGACCCTCGGTCTTCCTGAGCGCGTCCTCGATATGCTCCGTCGCCGATTTTCGGCGGGCGTCAAGCTCGATTGGCCGGTGTTCCCCGACAGCATCGGCGGCTTCCGGGACCCGAACAACACTCTGCGAGATCTCCGAAAGGTACGGGCTGAAATCGAGACGTTGGAGTGGGTCAAGTCGCACAACTTCCGTAAGACGCTCGCGACGCTCCTAGACGATGCCGGCCAGTCCGCACGCCAGATCGCCGACCAGCTCGGGCACAGCCGGGTCTCGATGACTCAGGACGGGTACCTCGGCCGGAAGATCCGGAACGCGCAGGCCGTCGAAGCCCTGAACGCGGTCCTCGGGAGCGGTGCTGACGACCAAAAGGGTGGCAAAAGTGTGGGCTGAGAGGGTGGCCGGCGCGGTCATGTGTGCTCTGACCTGGGCGTTTGGTAGGCCCCGTGGGACTCGAACCCACAACCCGCGGATT
>NZ_JBBCBQ010000023.1:0-5862 GCF_037203805.1 Kribbella sp. CCNWLW201
GGTGTTCTAGAACACCGCCAGCATAGACTGAACCATAGGAGCGGTCTAGTAATCGTCCCGCGCGTTGACTCGGTCGATACCGCCGTAGCCAGTCGCAGCAACGGATCGTGCGATCTCGACGTCGTGAGGATCTGCCTCGATGCCTTGCTCTTTGGCCGCAAGTAGGCGCTTGTGCACCTTCTGCAGCTCGAGCACCTCGCTTAGGCGTGCCTGTTGGATCTCATCCCAGGTAGCCATAGTCAGTTCCACTTCAGACCGGTGATGCGTTCGTACATGGCAACGTAGCGAGCCCGAGTCTCGTCAACGACCTCCGGAGGAATCTCAGGGCCAGGCGGGGTCTTGTCCCACGTGCCCAGATCACGCGCCCAGTCGCGCACGAACTGCTTGTCGTACGAGATCTGCCGCTGCCCAGGTTTCCAGTCCTCATCCCGCCAGTACCGCGAGGAGTCCGACGTCAGAACTTCGTCCGCCAAAACCAACGTCCCGTCCTTGGCAAGACCGAACTCGAACTTCGTGTCCGCCAGGTGAACACCACGGCCCTGCGTGATCGCAGTAGCCCTCGTGAACAGCTCGAGCGTCTTCTCCTCAAGCGTCTTCGCGAGCTCCGGACCAACGGCCTCCGAAACCTCCTCGAAGGTCATCGGCTCGTCGTGCCCATCCTCAGGAGCCGTCTTCGTCGTCGGCGTGAACACCGGCTGCGGAAGTTTGTCCCCCTCACGGAGTCCCGGCGGGATCTCGACACCGGAGATCTTGCCCGTCTCCCGGTAGGCGTCCCATCCAAGGCCGGCCAAGTAGCCGCGGGCGATGCACTCAACCTGCACGATGTCGACCTGCTGACACCGGACCGCACGACCTTCGAACTCGGTCGGCACATCGGTAGCCGAGATGACATGGTTCGGCATCACGTCCGCCAACTGTTCGAACCACCACAGCGACAGACTCGTCAGCAACTTCCCCTTGTCAGGGATCGGCGTCGGCAGCACCACGTCATAGACCGACACCCGATCAGTCGCAACCAGGATCACCTCCCCCGGGCGATCGCTGTACACATCCCGAACCTTGCCCCGATGCAGCAGCTCCACACGACTGTTCTAGCACACCGGTCACCCGCGCTCCCCTCAGCCTTCCCTGCCGGCAGTGACGCCGACCGGTGCCAACGCGAGCCAGCAATACGAATCACCGCCAACGTGCCACAATTCCGGCAACGAGACAGCCCAGGAGGCTCGGTGTTGACACCCAATCTGTCCATCAAGACTGATGATCTGCCGGGATTGCACGATGCCGCCAACAGCGCGTCAATCGAGGGCCAGCACCAGTTCATTCGTGCGAGCATGATCAAACTCGGGCTCGCAGCGGCAGCAGCGATCGTCAGTGCCTTCATCGGAAGTGGCGGCGTCTCTGACTATCTTGCATATCTTGTCGCGGTGCTATTCATTGGCGTGCTGTGCGCGGAAGCTTGGATCTGGGCACAGAAACCCGAAGATACCTGGTATGACGGCCGCGCGTTGGCAGAATCGTCGAAGACGATGGCCTGGCGTTTCACCGTCGGCGCAGCTCCGTATAGCAAGTCTGACGCCAGTTCCGAGCAGCGATTTGTGCAAGACCTCCGGAACTTGCTGGACGATGGACCCCAAACCGATATACACCCGTCCGACAAGCCCGTCATCAGCGAGCAGATGAGGGAGGTTCGTAGACAAGACCTAGCCGAGCGCCAAGCAATATATATCCGCGATCGGATAGATGACCAGATCGGATGGTACAAGAAGAAAGCCGACATTAGCCGTAGGCGTTCGAATCAATGGCGCATGGCCCTGATCGCTGCGGAAGGTGTTGGAATATTCGCCGCCTTCTCACGTGCCTCTGGGGGCACCGATCTTGATCTGGCCGGAATCGTAGCTGCATTCGTAGGTGCCGGAGCTGCCTGGTTGAGCATCCGCCAGCATGACGGTCTCCGGCGGGCATACACGTACGCGAACCAAGAGCTCAGCATGGTCCGCAACAGTCTGGAAAGCTGCGGAGACGACAGCGAGTGGGAGCAACTCGTCGCAGATGCCGAGGAAGCGATCAGTCGCGAGCACACAATGTGGCGCGCCTCGCGGTCAACCACACTCGGGTAGGCCTACCTCGAGCACGTGCTGATCGAGTTCGTGGGCATTCTCGTGCCGCGAAGTGTTCCGAGTATCGCCCGCTCCACAGCAGGCCCGAACTGGTGAACATCCTCAGGCTTAGACCAGTCCAGCATCTCGGCGCCAGCTTCGAGCAGACCATCGGGGACCTTGGCGGTCGGGTCCAGGCGAATACCGACGATCGCATTACCCTTCTCGCGACTCCACTCGATTTCCTTGGCGACCCAATCGCTCTTCGCGGTATCCTTTCCGATGAGAACAATTGTCGCTGAGGTTCCTTTGAGTTGCTCCTTGATTTTGCGGGTTATATAATTCGAATCCTGGCTCTTCACAGGGTCTAGCAAGTGACGCATGGTGAGATCCAGCTTGATGTTCTTGTTATACCGTATCAGGTTCAAACCCTTGGCCTTCATCTGATCTAGGTGCTGGTAACTGAGGAATACACGTCGAGCCATGGGCGGCCGCTCCGTTCAGATTTCGGGACGCAATGTAGCTATTTCACCACAGACGGGGCATCGCTTGAGCAGGGCGCGGTTTTCAATTACGCGGTCGCAGCTGCCGCAACGCCAGCGCCCCGACGAGCTACTGTTCGGAACGACAGCAGGCGATGCAGGTCTCGCCAGATAAGTCTCCGCGTCAGCCCAGGAGAAACCACCCTCGCGTCCCCAAGACGGATAGGCGTATCCAGACCTAGCTCGCGAGAAAGTTTCGATTCGCTTCACTTCTGAAATATAGTCAGATGTGCGATCAACCGCGCGGTCGACTCGCGCTCGTAGCTTATTGACTACCGCGCTATCGATCGGCTTCTGCGTCCGAAATTGGCTAAGAAGTAGTGCTCGCAAATTTTCAGGAAGATTGTGGGGGTCAATGGGGTCGACAAATCTAATTGCTTCGGCGGCTAACGCGTAATCTCTGTTCTCAACTCCCCGACTTCCTTCTGCATACCAACCGACGTGATAGTACCCGGCCAAGCGGCGGCCGACGGTATTGCGCAATGTTGTCATGAAGAAGATAGATGCGGCTCCTTTTTCAACGATGAGCTTCCGCATATTCGGCTCGCAGGTCGAGAAGAGCCCATAGGTCGCCGTTTCGATGTTCGGATCACTCTTGTTGTCCGCCGGCCGCGTCAACTCACGTATGGGCCACCTCGCCAACGGCTCATTCAAGTAGACAGATAAGTACCCTCCGCCCTTATCCTCCAACTTTTTCCAACTGGCACCTGGCGGCGTTATGCGCGCTGTGGACGTCATGCGGGTTCTCCCACGCTATCAATGGCCGCAGTCCGCGGCGGCAGTTTCGAGTAGGTCAGACTCCGGCTGTCAAGATCTGCGGTGACATATCCTCCGCGCCCCGTGGAAAGTTGCTGCATTACATTGAACCCCTGGCTCACAGCTTCGCGCCATAGCCAGGCCGGCATACTTGACACCTCGAGGTCCTCAAGAACAGTTGTGATCAGATCGATCAAATCCTCTGGAACCAAGCGTGTGTTCGCGAAGCGTTGATAGTCGTCTGCTCGCTTAGCCAGTACCGCGGCCAGGCCTTCCTCCGCGAAGATCGCACGCGCTCCGTCTTCGTTCTCATCTACCAGAGGGTCACTCTTTCGCTTAAGACGAAGCAGGTTCCTCAAATTGGGAGACCAGCCCATAACAGCCAGGAAGCCGAGATGAATTGCATCGTGGTATCGATACCTGTCATCAACGTATGAGTTGTTAGTGACCTTATCGCCAAGTGACGCGCCGAGCTCAAACCCGCGCGGTTTGCCGTTGGGCAGACTCGCCGGCCCATCCGGGTAGGCGTTCGGAGAGGCGTCGACCAAAGTCATGGTGACAAGTGGGTTCCCTTGGTTCTTCTGTTCCTGAAACCGAAGTAGCAGCTTGCGAGGAAACCGTTCAGTGGCTGGATACTTGTCATCGAGCACAGGTAGCGCGGACAGCTCCTGTTCTGACATCACCGTTAATACAGCTCGTGACCGTTGCGCACGCTGGACATCTGAAGATGCGATCTCATTTAGGTCGATGTCCAGATGACTCGCAAGCGCGGCGGAATACCACAACAGGTCACCGATCTCGTACTCAACGAGCCTCACCCAATCTGGAATCTCGCTGTCTCCGCGATACCGCTTCTTCATCTCGACCATGAGATTTCCCGCTTCGCCAGCTAGGCCGAGAATCGGGACGCCCAGCCCGAGCGGGTCCACGCCGTCTTGAACTTGCTGATCGGTATGCAGCGCCAACTCCTGAAACTTGCGAATGTCGGCGGCGTCAGCGGCATTGAAGGTTGGAATTGGAGGCGAGCCTAATGCAAGCGCCCTCGCATCAACCTTCTGCAGGTTCAAGAGCGCTACCTCGTCAAGATTAATGTGATGGTGCGTTGCCAAGTGAGCGCACCAACGCAGCACCTCGCCAAGCTCGCGCGCCATGAGCGTCGTGCTGGTCCCCACAGCGATAGCGTCCCGAAGGTATCGCTGTTGAGCGTCGAGGAGTGCACCTATGTGCGCCCCGATGCCGAGCATGGCCACCTGTTCATGCTGATAGTCTGCCGTGTCTGCGACGGAAAGTACGTGCGCTTGATAGGTACTGAAATCCATTTCCCCCCCAAACGTTCCCTGGCATCTCCAGGTGAGCGCTTAGCTTATTGGTCATCCAATTCCCCATTTTGGCGGATAGAACATAGGGTCGAGCGCTCCCTTGACCCTGAAGGACTGCTTTATCCTCGTCCGTCCGCTTATGCCTTTGATATCCGGGTGAGCTACACGGGCATACTTGTCGGTTTCGCAGAACAGGTTCTGGCAGTCAATGAGTTGCAGGCGTCGACCTCGAAGCTTGCCGAAGCGCAATCCAAGGCGATTGAACTGCTCCTCCTGTGAATCAGCCATGTACTGGATGATTTCGCGCTCGATGCCGGTCGTTGCACCAGCGAAACACTTCCGAATTCCATCCTTGGCGCCCGGTCCGGCGACCACATAATCCATCTCGTCAAAGCTCAGCATCGGCGAGTAGTTGAGATCGATGAGGTACTGGAAAGCCAGGAAGTCGCCAATACCAGGGTACGAACGCAACCACTCGAACGCATCGTGCATAGAGCTTGCAGCTTGCAGCTTGTCCACGATTCCGTCGCTAACCATGTGATCTAGGAGCAAGAGGTGATTAGCGTGCTTACGCGACTTTCCCATTGGAGGCGGCGGAATGACATACGCGGCCGAATAGATAGTGGCTCCAGATGCGGTGATATTCGATAAGTAGTCTGCCCAGGCGTCAACATCGAACGAGGCTAGCGTTGGTGCACCAAACTGGGCAACAAGAGCTTGCCACGTCTCAATCTTATTGAAGAACTTGAACAGAAGTATTCGAAACGCGAGCTCGTCTGGAGCCTCTGATCCGGTGTAGATCACGTTGCGGATCAGATACTGTGAGACGCGATCCGTCACGCGGTAGCAGTTCGTGAATCTGTATGCGGAGATAATTGGATCGTCTGTCCATGGAGCAGGCGTGCCAGCGATCCTTGAAAGGAATGCGGCTTGCCGTGCGGCAGCGAATCTCCAGTACGTGTCGAAAACCGGGGTGGTTTCGAGTTCACGGCCGGAGACCGTGACACGCAAGGCAGAATGGCTGCGTCGACAGTTCGCGTCGGCGACGGGCTGTAGGGAAACCCCAGGCAGCTCGGGCTGCGTTGGCTGAGTGCATGACTGGTCCACGCGTTGAAGGGCGATGCTGGTTGCCATGCAACTCCGTTCGTC
>NZ_JBBCBQ010000024.1:0-5501 GCF_037203805.1 Kribbella sp. CCNWLW201
ATTTTTGATTCAAGTCAGTTTGATTGTTTCTGATTCAAAGGATCACTCGATGTGTCGACTCACCGGGTAACTGGTTTGTCATATTTTTCAACGGAGAGTTTGATCCTGGCTCAGGACGAACGCTGGCGGCGTGCTTAACACATGCAAGTCGAGCGGTAAGGCCCCTTCGGGGGTACACGAGCGGCGAACGGGTGAGTAACACGTGAGCAACCTACCCTCAACTCTGGGATAAGCCTCGGAAACGGGGTCTAATACCGGATATCATCATGGACTTCATGGTTTGTGGTTGAAAGTTCTGGCGGTTGGGGATGGGCTCGCGGCCTATCAGCTTGTTGGTGGGGTAATGGCCTACCAAGGCGTCGACGGGTAGCCGGCCTGAGAGGGCGACCGGCCACACTGGGACTGAGACACGGCCCAGACTCCTACGGGAGGCAGCAGTGGGGAATATTGCGCAATGGACGAAAGTCTGACGCAGCAACGCCGCGTGAGGGATGACGGCCTTCGGGTTGTAAACCTCTTTCAGCAGGGACGAAGCGAGAGTGACGGTACCTGCAGAAGAAGGACCGGCCAACTACGTGCCAGCAGCCGCGGTAATACGTAGGGTCCGAGCGTTGTCCGGAATTATTGGGCGTAAAGGGCTCGTAGGCGGTTCGTCACGTCGGGAGTGAAAACTCGGAGCTTAACTCCGAGCCTGCTTCCGATACGGGCAGACTAGAGGTAGGCAGGGGAGAGCGGAACTCCTGGTGTAGCGGTGGAATGCGCAGATATCAGGAAGAACACCGGTGGCGAAGGCGGCTCTCTGGGCCTTACCTGACGCTGAGGAGCGAAAGCGTGGGTAGCGAACAGGATTAGATACCCTGGTAGTCCACGCCGTAAACGTTGGGCGCTAGGTGTGGGGGACATTCCACGTCCTCCGTGCCGCAGCTAACGCATTAAGCGCCCCGCCTGGGGAGTACGGCCGCAAGGCTAAAACTCAAAGGAATTGACGGGGGCCCGCACAAGCGGCGGAGCATGCGGATTAATTCGATGCAACGCGAAGAACCTTACCTGGGTTTGACATATAGGGAAATCCTCCAGAGATGGGGGGTCCGTAAGGGTCCTATACAGGTGGTGCATGGCTGTCGTCAGCTCGTGTCGTGAGATGTTGGGTTAAGTCCCGCAACGAGCGCAACCCTCGTCCTATGTTGCCAGCACGTTATGGTGGGGACTCATAGGAGACTGCCGGGGTCAACTCGGAGGAAGGTGGGGATGACGTCAAGTCATCATGCCCCTTATGTCCAGGGCTTCACGCATGCTACAATGGCCGGTACAAAGGGCTGCGAAACTGCAAAGTGGAGCGAATCCCAAAAAGCCGGTCTCAGTTCGGATTGGGGTCTGCAACTCGACCCCATGAAGTCGGAGTCGCTAGTAATCGCAGATCAGCAACGCTGCGGTGAATACGTTCCCGGGCCTTGTACACACCGCCCGTCACGTCATGAAAGTCGGCAACACCCGAAGCCGGTGGCCTAACCCTTGTGGAGGGAGCCGTCGAAGGTGGGGCTGGCGATTAGGACGAAGTCGTAACAAGGTAGCCGTACCGGAAGGTGCGGCTGGATCACCTCCTTTCTAAGGAGCACGAAACATTCCGCTACGGTGGGTGTTCATTCATCACTGCTCGAGCGTTCGTCTCGGGGTGATGGTGCTTCGGACTGTGGAACATTGACCATTAGATTCGGACCGATACCGGGTCCGTTAGTACTGCTGACATCCTTCGGGGTGGAGGCGTGGAACGCGGGGTTTGGTTGAGGAAAGTTTCGAGGCGCGCTGTTGGGTCCTGAGGAATCGGGCCTTCCCGTATGGGTTGGACTGTTTCTTCTGGGTCACTGCTCAACTGACTGTTGTTGGTTGGGTGTGGTGGCTGGGGCCGGCTCTCATCAAACCGTTGGTGTGGGTGTTTGTTCTGGGTGTGTTGTTTCCCTGGGATGGATGTTCGCCTGATAGGTGGTGGTTAGGGGTTGGTGTTCCTGCCCGTATTTTGAGAACTGTATAGTGGACGCGAGCATCTCTTTGTAGCGATTTTGTTGTTGTTGTTGTGACAAGCTACTAAGGGCAATCGGTGGATGTCTAGGTACCAAGAGCCGATGAAGGACGTTGGAGCCTGCGATAAGCCCCGGGGAGTTGGCAACCAAGCTGTGATCCGGGGGTGTCCGAATGGGGAAACCCAGCTGGCATTCTAAAGCCAGTTACCAGTGCCTGAACACATAGGGTTCTGGAGGGAACGCGGGGAAGTGAAACATCTCAGTACCCGCAGGAAGAGAAAACAATTGTGATTCCGTGAGTAGTGGCGAGCGAAAGCGGATGAGGCTAAACCATGTGCGTGTGATAGCCGGCGTGCGTTGCGCATGTGGGGTTGTGGGAGCATTCCGACCTTGATGCCGTGAGGTCAGAGAGTTATAAATCACTGTTGAAGTCGAATCTTCTGGAATGTTGAGCCGTAGTGGGTTATGGCCCCGTAGGCGTAAGACAGTGACTCTTGAGTGTTTTCCCAAGTAGCACGGGACTCTTGAAATCCCGTGTGAATCTGGCGGGACCACCCGCTAAGCCTAAATACTTCTTGGTGACCGATAGCGGACTAGTACCGTGAGGGAAAGATGAAAAGTACCCCGGGAGGGGAGTGAAATAGTACCTGAAACCGATTGCCTACAATCCGTCGGAGCATTCCCTTGTGGGGTGTGACGGCGTGCCTTTTGAAGAATGAGCCTGCGAGTTAGTGGTGTGTGGCGAGGTTAACCCGTGTGGGGTAGCCGTAGCGAAAGCGAGTCTGAATAGGGCGTTTTAGTCGCATGCTCTAGACCCGAAGCGGAGTGATCTATCCATGGGCAGGTTGAAGCGCGGGTAAGACCGCGTGGAGGACCGAACCCACCAGGGTTGAAAACCTGGGGGATGACCTGTGGATAGGGGTGAAAGGCCAATCAAACTCCGTGATAGCTGGTTCTCCCCGAAATGCATATAGGTGCAGCGTCGCGTGTTTCTTACCGGAGGTAGAGCACTGGATGGTCTAGGGGGCTTACCGGCTTACCGAAATCAGCCAAACTCCGAATGCCGGTAAGTGAGAGCGCGGCAGTGAGACTGCGGGGGATAAGCTCCGTAGTCGAGAGGGAAACAGCCCAGATCACCAGCTAAGGCCCCTAAGCGATTGCTAAGTGGAAAAGGATGTGGAGTTGCCCAGACAACCAGGAGGTTGGCTTAGAAGCAGCCACCCTTGAAAGAGTGCGTAATAGCTCACTGGTCAAGTGATTCCGCGCCGACAATGTAGCGGGGCTCAAGCAATCCGCCGAAGCTGTGGCATTCACACTCGTACTCGGCCAGAACTTGTTCTGGTCCAGGTGTGTGGATGGGTAGGGGAGCGTCGTGCAGCGTGTGAAGCAGCCTAGTGATGGAGTTGTGGATGCTGCACGAGTGAGAATGCAGGCATGAGTAGCGAATGACGGGTGAGAAACCCGTCCGCCGGATGATCAAGGGTTCCAGGGTCAAGCTAATCTGCCCTGGGTAAGTCGGGACCTAAGGCGAGGCCGACAGGCGTAGTCGATGGACAACGGGTTGATATTCCCGTACCGGCATTAACACGACCCGACCGAACCCGCTGATGCTAAACCGACGAATCTTGGAGACCTTCGGGTTGATGAGTGGAGTTGGTGACCCGAGGTGGTAGTAGGTGCATTGAGGAGTGACGCAGGAGGGTAGTCCAACCGCGGCGATGGTAGGCGCAAGCTGATCCGCGGGCAAGGTGGTAGGGCGAGGCATAGGCAAATCCGTGTCTCATTGAGCCTGAGAGCCGAGGCGGACCCGTTTAGGGGAAGTGGATGATCCCATGCTGCCGAGAAAAACTTCGCAGTGAGTGTTAGAGCCGCCCGTACCCCAAACCGACACAGGTGATCAGGTAGAGAATACCAAGGCGATCGAGTGAACCATGGTTAAGGAACTCGGCAAAATGCCCCCGTAACTTCGGGAGAAGGGGGGCCGGATCCGTTACCTCACTTGCTGAGGGAAGCGGTGATGGCCGCAGAGACCAGGCCCAAGCGACTGTTTACTAAAAACACAGGTCCGTGCGAAGAAGTAATTCGATGTATACGGACTGACGCCTGCCCGGTGCTGGAACGTTAAGGGGACAGGTTAGCTGGTTTCGGCCGGCGAAGCTTTGAACTTAAGCGCCAGTAAACGGCGGTGGTAACTATAACCATCCTAAGGTAGCGAAATTCCTTGTCGGGTAAGTTCCGACCTGCACGAATGGCGTAACGACTTGGGCGCTGTCTCAACCATGGACTCGGCGAAATTGCATTACGAGTAAAGATGCTCGTTACGCGCAGCAGGACGGAAAGACCCCGGGACCTTTACTACAACTTGGTATTGGTGGTCGGTACAACTTGTGTAGGATAGGTGGGAGACTGTGAAGCTCGGACGCCAGTTCGGGTGGAGTCATCGTTGAAATACCACTCTGGTTGTTCTGGCTGTCTAACTTTGGTCCGTTATCCGGATCAGGGACAGTGCCTGGTGGGTAGTTTGACTGGGGCGGTCGCCTCCTAAAAGGTAACGGAGGCGCTCAAAGGTTCCCTCAGCCTGGTTGGCAATCAGGTGTCGAGTGTAAGTGCACAAGGGAGCTTGACTGTGAGACAGACATGTCGAGCAGGGACGAAAGTCGGAACTAGTGATCCGGCGGTGGCATGTGGGAGCACCGTCGCTCAACGGATAAAAGGTACCCCGGGGATAACAGGCTGATCTTCCCCAAGAGTCCATATCGACGGGATGGTTTGGCACCTCGATGTCGGCTCGTCGCATCCTGGGGCTGGAGTAGGTCCCAAGGGTTGGGCTGTTCGCCCATTAAAGCGGCACGCGAGCTGGGTTTAGAACGTCGTGAGACAGTTCGGTCCCTATCCGCTGCGCGCGCAGGAGACTTGAGAAGGGCTGCCCCTAGTACGAGAGGACCGGGGTGGACGAACCTCTGGTGTGCCAGTTGTTCCGCCAGGAGCACGGCTGGTTGGCTACGTTCGGGAGTGATAACCGCTGAAAGCATCTAAGCGGGAAGCACGCTTCAAGATGAGGTCTCCCACCGGGTTAACCGGGTAAGGCCCCCAGTAGACCACTGGGTTGATAGGCCAGAAGTGGAAGCACGGCAACGTGTGTAGCTGACTGGTACTAATAGGCCGAGGGCTTGTCTCTATACCCACCTTCGGGTGGGCAACACACAACAGACTTGCTGCGACATATAACGAGAGTTTCTCGCGTCCACTGTACGGTTCCCGAAATACGGTCAACCCCAGCAACCAACACCCCCGGGTGTTGTGATCTTGCAGGTGTGGTTGGTTGATATTTTGATAGAGTTTCGGTGGCCATAGCGTCGGGGAAACACCCAGTCTCCATTCCGAACCTGGAAGTTAAGCCCGACAGCGCCGATGGTACTGCGACCGGGAGGTCGTGGGAGAGTAGGACGCCGCCGGACATTCACACTGTTAAAGCCCACCCCC
>NZ_JBBCBQ010000025.1:0-1502 GCF_037203805.1 Kribbella sp. CCNWLW201
GCCCCCCCCCCCCCCCCCCCCCCCCCCCCCCCCCCACCCCCCCCCCCCCCCCCCGCCCCCCCCCCCCCCCCCCCCCCCCCCCCCCCCCCACGGCCGGGTACGGCGTATGTGCTGGGTGAGACCCGGGGTGGAGGACTGGGGGTGGTGTGGGAGGATGGGGTGCGCTGACAGCGTCGTCGGCTCAGGGATTGGCAGACGACGAAGGGAAACCGCTGGTGACCAGCGACATTCAGATTCCTGCAGAGCTCAAGCCCGCTGATGGCCGTTTCGGGGCCGGGCCGTCCAAGGTGCGTCCGGAGGCCGTCGCGGCTCTCGCCACCGAGGGCGCCAAGCTGCTCGGTACGTCGCACCGCCAGGCGCCGGTGAAGAACCTCGTGGCGCGGGTGCAGCAGGGCGTGGCCGACCTGTTCCAGCTGCCCGACGGCTATCAGGTCGTGCTCGGCAACGGTGGCTCGACCGCGTTCTGGGACGTCGCGACGTTCGGGCTGATCCGGGAGAAGAGCCAGCACCTGAGCTTCGGCGAGTTCTCCTCGAAGTTCGCCAAGGCCGCGCAGCTCGCGCCGCACCTCGGTGAGCCGAGCGTCGTGAAGTCCGATCCGGGTACGCGACCGGTCGCGGTCGCCGAGGCGGGCGTCGACCTGTACGCCTGGCCGCACAACGAGACCTCCACCGGTGTGATGGCGCCGGTGAAGCGGGTCGAGGGTGCCGACGAGGGCGCGCTGGTCGCGATCGACGCCACCTCGGGCGCCGGCGGCCTGCCGGTCGACATCAACGAGGTGGACGTCTACTACTTCGCGCCGCAGAAGTGCTTCGCCTCCGACGGCGGCCTCTGGATCGCCGTGATGAGCCCGGCCGCGCTGGCGCGGGTCGAGGAGATCACCGCGTCCGGCCGCTGGATCCCGGCGTTCCTGGACCTGGCCACCGCGGTCGACAACTCGAGCAAGCACCAGACGTACAACACTCCGTCGCTGGCCACGCTGTTCCTGATGGCGGAGCAGACCGACTGGCTCAATAACCAGGGCGGGCTGGAGTGGAGCGTCGCGCGTACGACGGACTCGAGCACCCGGCTGTACACGTGGGCCGAGAAGTCCGAGTACGCCACGCCGTACGTCGAGGACCCGGACGCCCGCTCGCTCGTGATCGGAACCGTCGACCTGGACGACTCGATCGACGCCGCCGCGGTCGCGACGACGCTGCGCGCCAACGGAATCGTCGACACCGAGCCGTACCGCAAGCTGGGCCGCAACCAACTGCGCGTCGCCATGTTCCCGTCAGTCGACCCTGACGACGTCGAAAAGCTGACCCAGGCCATCGACTACGTCGTCGAGCAGCAGAAGTAACCCACCAAGACCCCGCCAAACGCCGAACAGCCGCCGCCCCGCCCCCCGGGCCGACGGCTGTTTCGCGTCCACGGTGCTCGGCGTGGCGGGGGTGCCGGGCGTTGGGGCAGTGAGGTGCGTGTGGGGGTCAGCTGTGGGTGCGGCGGTGGGGGGTGGGTGGGG
>NZ_JBBCBQ010000026.1:0-1145 GCF_037203805.1 Kribbella sp. CCNWLW201
GTCTCGTCGAGCGCCATCACCTGAACCGACCAGAGCAGCTCGTTGGTGTTCCGGTCAGCCTTCTGCCGGCCGTTCTGGTCCTTCTTCTCCTCCACCGCCTTGGTGACCGTGAACGTCTTGCCCGTGGTGTCGATGGTCAGCTTCATAAGGAATCGCCCCTTCCAGGCGTCCGACCTACTCCCGTTGAGCAGGTGTTCTAGTTCGAATACTAGACCACCTATTCTGAGCGGACAAGCACCAAGGACGACTAATTCGTAACTGATTGTTGACGCTTAAGTGTCAACGCGAGACGCGGGTCGGAGAGTCGCCGAGTCGGCCCCGATAGGTCACGCGCCCGAAGGTGATGCTTTCGCCGTACTCCAGGACCTCGCCCGTGTCGTCGTAGATCCAGTTGCGCCCGACCATGATCAGGGCGCCCTCGTCGAGACCGAGTCTCTCCGCTTGCTCAGCGGTGGCGGCCGCCGGCTCGAACTGGTCCTGCCAGGCGTCGACCTCGCGCTTGAGGACGTTCGCGATGTAGGCGAATGTGCCCTCCTTGATCCGTTCGGCGCTCAGCAGCAGAGGTGCCTTCTCGGCCAGGTGGCCGCGGTAGTACGACGTCGATGCTGAGGCCGGCTTGTCATCTGACCGATAGGTCGTCCGGACCCGGCGGATGACGGGAGCACCGGGCTTGAGGCCCAGCGCGTCGGCAACCTGCTCCGACGCCTGAGTGATCGCGGCCTCGGTGATCTTCGCGTAGCTTCCGGTCGGATAGATCTTGCCGGTACGCCGGGAGTTGTCGACACGGTCGTTAGCAGCTCGACCGCGCTCTTCCTCGGTCGTCACGATGCTTCCCACGCCACGCTCGGGCTTGACGTAGCCCTCAGCCCGGAGAGTGGACAGCGCCCGCTGCGCAGTAGCGATGGCCACGCCATAGTCACGCATCAGCGCCCGTACAGACGGCACCAGATCGCCAGCCTGCAACTCACCACTGGAGATCCGGGTACGGATGTCGGTGGCGATCTGCTGATACGGCGGAGCGGGACGCTCCAGCTTCGGGGGCATCGCTAGACCTCAGATTCTCCCATCGGTGTTCTAGAACACCGCCAGCATAGACTGAACCATAGGAGCGGTCTAGTAATCGTCCCGCGCGTTGACTCGGTCGA
>NZ_JBBCBQ010000027.1:0-682 GCF_037203805.1 Kribbella sp. CCNWLW201
TCGGGCTGCGTTGGCTGAGTGCATGACTGGTCCACGCGTTGAAGGGCGATGCTGGTTGCCATGCAACTCCGTTCGTCACAACTCGGTGGACGTCAATTCGTAGCTTCGCACTAATATCCGATGGTGCCAACGTCTCGTTACACGTGTCGGCGTATCTCCGCTTCTGTCACGACCTCTGTTCAGGTTGACCTGGCCTGGCCTGGCCGGTGTCTGACAAGTTTCTCTACGTCTTCAAGACGGACCCCTCCAGGGCCCGAAAGCGCGCCGCCACCACAGGACGGGACGCCTGCCCGCTACTCCGCTCCGCTACGTTCTGGGCGCGTCCCTTGGCTTGGCGCGCACGTGCCAACAGGGCGCCGGGTCGAAGACAGCACAACTCACCACAACGCTCGACAGCCTGTTGGTGCACCAATCACCGGGAAGGGCCGGCTACCCGCCTCGCCCGTTGGCCAGTGCCGCCCGGCTGACCGCTCGCTCCCGCATCGCCCCGCTAGCAATCATGGAAGGGACGGCCCGCCACGGCACGCGTCAAGGGCGCCTACGGCGTCCCTCCGGGATCTCCGACCCTTGACCCGCACCGCACCGCACCTGAGGTCGGCAGCTATCGGGGCGATGCGGGAGGACTGCCCGCCGTCTTGACACGTAACCGTCAGAGATGCTTCCACGCAACGTTTGCTGGACG
>NZ_JBBCBQ010000028.1:0-587 GCF_037203805.1 Kribbella sp. CCNWLW201
GGGTACGACGCCCGCGTGGTCGCCGACGGTGTCGCGGCGGTCGAGGTGTGGCAGCAGTGGAAGCCGTCGGTCGTCGTACTGGACGTGATGCTGCCCGGCCTGTCCGGGCTGGAGGTGCTGCGCCGGATGCGGGCGGCCGACGACGGTGCGGCGGTGATCATGCTGTCCGCGCGCGGCGAGGAGGAGGATCGGCTGGTCGGGTTGGAGGTCGGCGCCGACGACTACGTGGTGAAGCCGTTCAGCCCGCGCGAACTCACGCTGCGGGTGCAGGCGATGTTGCGGCGGGAGGAACGGCTGGCCGGGCTCGACCTGACCCCGACCAAGCTGAGCGCCGGCCCGGTCACGATCGACACCGCGGCCCGGATCGCCTATCTCGACGGGTCCGAATTGTCGCTGACGCATCGCGAGTTCGACCTGCTGACGTATCTGGTGTCGCACCCGGGCAAGGCGTACACGAAGGCCGAGCTGCTTCGCCGGGTCTGGGGCTGGGACTTCGGCGACTCGTCGACGGTGACGGTTCACGTCCGGCGGTTGCGGGAGAAGATCGAGGCCGACCCCTCCGATCCCCGGTTGGTGCTCACGGTGCC
>NZ_JBBCBQ010000003.1:0-489483 GCF_037203805.1 Kribbella sp. CCNWLW201
CGTGGTGGTGTGGGTCAAGGGGCGAAGCTCCCGCAGGGACGCCGAAGGCGCCCTTGACGCACACCACCACGACTAGCACCATCACGCAGCCCGGAGCCGCGACACCACAGTCGCCCTACCGCAGCACGCCACAACCACAGTCCGTCTTACCCGGAAAACCTAGCTGCGGGTTTGCTTCTTGGTGGCTGGGTCTTTGGCGGTGTCGTCGGCCAGTTTCTGCATTTGGTTGCAGAACTCGTCGGCGGTGATGCGGGCGGCGGCGAGTTCGGCGTAGATGCTGCGGGACGGCTTGTCCATGGTCGAGTACCAGCCGGCGAAGTATTGCGTCCAGTTGTTGGCGCCGCCGGACTTGATCAGGGCGTCGGACGACGCGGCACCCGGGCTCAGCTTGATGCCCTCGGTCGCGCCCTTCACGATCGTCGGCGATCCGGTCAGCTCGGTGAACTTGCCGGCCGCCTCCTTCGACAGCATGATCCGCAGGTACTCCAGGCCGCCGGCCTTGTTCTTCGCCTTCTCCGGCACGATGAAGTTCTCACCGGCGGCGATGCGACCACAGTCGACCGGGAGCTTGGCACCGTCGAGCAGCGGCGTGTACGTCGCAGTCGTTTCGAAGTCCTTCGGCGCTACGGTCTTCTGCTCGTTCTCCAGCCACGAACCGGACGGGATGAACGCCGCCTTGCCCTGGTTCCACGCGGTCTGGGACTGGATGTGATCCAGTCCCTCGGTGCCTTGCATGATGT
This sequence comes from Kribbella sp. CCNWLW201, assembly GCF_037203805.1. Lineage (NCBI taxonomy): Bacteria > Bacillati > Actinomycetota > Actinomycetes > Propionibacteriales > Kribbellaceae > Kribbella > Kribbella sp. CCNWLW201. The sequence continues at coordinate 741 of NZ_JBBCBQ010000003.1, forward strand.
AGCCCTTGCCCTTGAGCTCCAGCAGCGCCTCGGCCGCCATCTTGATCGACTCGTGCTTCCAGGCATTCGGCTGCAGTTCGTCGATCGCCTTGATGACGTCGTGGCCGCCGTGCTTCACGGCCATGTCCATCACGACGCCGCCGATGTAGTTGCCGTGCTTGCCCTGGTGCGCGAGCGGCGCGATGCCGGCCTTCTTGATCTCCTCGCACAGCGCGAGGAACTCGGTCCAGGTCTTGGCCGGAGTCCAACCGTGCTTGGCGAACAAGGGCTTGTTGTACCAGATCGCGTAGACGGTCAGGACGTACTCGAGGACGAGCGGCTTGCCGTTGAGCATCGCCGCCTCGAGCGCGATCGGCTCGAGCGTGTCACGGACCTTCTTGCTCGTGTCGTCGACCGACGGCGCGTCGAACAACTGGGTCAGGTCGGTCAGCTGACCGCTGGTCGCCAGCGTCGACATCGGCAGCAGCGAGGCGCCGGAGTTGTCGATCACGTCGGGCGGGTTGCCGCCGTTGAAGCGCGGCTGCAGTTGCGGGGTGATGTCGGTGATGCCGGCGTGCTTGATCGTGGTCTCGGCGAACTTCTTCTTGTAGAGGTCCTCGTGGGCCTTGGCGTAGTCGTCGCCGTACCCGCCCTTGAAGATCACTACGTCCAGCGGGTCGGATCCCTTCACGCCGAACGGGTTCTCATTGGTCTTCTCCGCGCCACCACCGCCGCCGGAGCCTGAGTCACTGCCGCCGCTGGCGCAGGCCGACAGCAGCGTGCCGCCACCGGTGGCCAGCAGCGTGCCGACCGCCGCGCGCTGCAGGAACAGCCGCCGCGACAGGTTGTCAGGAGTGGTCATCGATCCGCCCTTCGAGGAAACATTCCTTTACCGATGGCGGAAACATTCCGTCATGACCGCCATGTTAGGGAAGAATTTTTCCTACCTGCCCTCCGAAGTCAAGGTTGCCGGGGAAACTTGCTCCTCCGTTGACCCGCCGGCCATCCGCCGGGCGTTGGCCGCCACGCCGAGCAGCAACGGCAGCAGTCCGGTGAACGTCCAGACCAATCCGACCGCGGCGGCGAACCAGCCGACGACCGCGGGTCCGATCAGGATTCCGGCGTACGTGAAGGTGGTCAGCCGCGACACCGCGGTCGCCGCCTCGACGCCGCCCACCCGGCCGACCGCGCTGAAGATGAGCGGCAGCAGGACCGATCCGCCGAGTCCGACCAGAGCGAATCCGGCGATTGCCGCAGGCCACACCGGTACGGCGATCACCACGGTCAGCCCGATCACGGCCACCAGCGCGCAGCCACGGAACAGAACGTCGGCGCCGTACCGCTCGGTCAGGCGGTCGCCGATCAGCCGGCCAAAAGTCTGGAAGGCGGTGAACGCGGTGAAGGCGAGCCCTGCGGTGGCCAGGCCGGCGCCGCGCGACTCGTGCAGGAGTACGCCGCTCCAGCTGATCACGGCCGCCTCGCCGATCATCACCACGAAACCCATCGCGCCGAAGATCAGCACCGGCCGGGTCCAACCGCCCGACGCTCGCTGCTTGCTGGCCGACTGGTCGGCTGACGGCGGAAGCAGCCCGCGGATGGCGAGCTGTCCCGCGATCAGCAGCACGGCTCCGGCCACGACGAACTGAGTACCGATCTCGACTCCCCCGCGGGTGACCCCAGCACTCACAAGTGACGCGAGTACGGCGCTCACACTCCACGCGGCGTGGCAGCCGCTCATGATCGGCCGGCCGCGGAGGCGTTCGACGGCGACGGCGTGGGCGTTCATGGCCACGCCGACCGCACCGTGCACCAGACCCATCAGTGCGACCGCGATACCCAATTGGACTACTCCGCGAGCCTGACCGACCGCGGCCAGCAGGAGCGGCAGCAGGGCCAGGCCGAGGCGGATCAGCCGACCACTGCCGGTCTTGGCGACCAGACCGCCGACGAACTGCATCGATACCAGCGCGGACGCGCCGAACAGGGTGAGGATGATGCCCAACTGGCTCTCGCTCAGCTGGTGCTCGACCTTGATCGACGGGATCCGGGCGAGGTAACTCGACACCAAACACCCATTCACGAAGAACACCGCGGTCACTGCCCACCGCGCTCTGCTGACGTCCATCACAACCTCCTGACTCGACCTGTTCTTGTGGGCGACGTCGGAGGCGATCTCGGGAAGTTGCCATTTCGGGCGCGGAGGGTCCGGAGGTTGTCGGTGCGGGATTCTAGCATTCCGCGGGTGACTGATGTGGAGCTTTTCGGGGACCTGGACACGGCGGCGCTGCCGGAGCGGCAGCAGCGGATGCTGGTGGTGATCCGCGACTGGGTGGTCAGGTACGGCTACGCTCCCAGCAGCCGGCAGATCGGGGACGCGGTCGGGCTGAAGTCCTCCTCATCGGTGTCCAAGCATCTGGCCAGCCTCGAGGACAAGGGGTTCCTGCGCCGGAGCCCGTCGGTCTCGCGGCCGATCGACGTACGGATGTTCCTGCAGGAGACGGCGACCCGGGAGTCGGGCGAGGACTCGGTGCCGGTGCCCGTGGTCGGTGACATCGCCGCCGGTACGCCGATCGCCGCGATCGAGCACGTGGACGACGTGATGCAGTTGCCGCGCGAGCTGACCGGGCGCGGGAACGTCTTCGGCCTGCGGGTCCGGGGCGAGTCGATGATCGACGCGGCCATCTGCGACGGCGACATCGTCGTGGTCCGGCAGCAGTCCGAGGCACACTCCGGTCAGATCGTCGCCGCGATGATCGACGAGGAGGCGACGGTCAAGGTGTTCCGACGCCGCAACGGGCACGTGTTCCTGGAGCCGCGGAACCCGGCGTACGACGTCATCGACGGCGACAACGCGGTCATTCTCGGCATCGTGGTGTCGGTACTGCGCAGCGTCTAGCTTCTCGCTGGGGGTGGTGGTGTGTCCGAGCGGAACGCAGTGATTGTCGGAGCCGGCATCGGCGGTCTGGCCGCCGCGATCGCCCTGCATCGCCGCGGCTGGAACACCACCGTTTTCGAGCGCGCACCGGCGCTCCGGGAGGTCGGCGCGGGCATCTCGTTGTGGCCCAACGCCGTAGGTGCGCTGGACCTGCTCGGGGTTGGTGATCAGGCCCGCGAGTACGGTGCCGTCGAGGGCGCCGGGGGGTTCCGGGACTCGCGCGGGCGGTGGCTGTTCCGATCGCAGATGCGGACGCACTACGGGGACACGCTGGTGCTCCGCCGGTCGGTGCTGCTCGACATCCTCAGCTCTGCCCTACCCGCCGACCTGATCAAGCTGAACACGGAGGCCGATCACCTGCACGCTGCAGATGTCCTGGTCGGCGCCGACGGACTCCGCAGTACCGTCCGTGCGGCCCTGTGGCCAGATGCCGCACCACCCGTCTACGCCGGGTACACCACCTGGCGGCTGATCGCTCCCGCGCCCGAGCTGGACGCGGAGGTCAGCGAGAGCTGGGGCCGAGGCGAGCGGGTCGGCATCTTCCGCCTCGCCGACGGCGCCATCTACTGCTACTTCACGGCACGTACGCCGCCCGGCATCGAGTACGCCGACGACCTCAGCGAACTCAAGCGTCGCTTCGGCCACTGGCACGACCCGATCCCGGCAGTTCTCGACAGCCTCACCGGCGCCGAGATCCTGCGCCACGACATCTACCGGCTCCCGCCACTGCCCAGCTACGTCGCCGACCGGGTCGCGCTGCTCGGAGACGCCGCCCATGCGATGACCCCGGATCTCGGTCAAGGCGGCGGGACCGCCCTCGAGGACGCGGTCGAACTCGCCGAAGCCCTTGAATCGACACCCGACATCTCGCTCGGTCTGACGCGTTACGACCAGCGACGCCGCCGCCGTACCCAGCAGATCGCGCGGCAGTCGGCCCGCTTCGGCGCCTTCGCCCAGGCGTCCGGCCGCCTCGCGGTCCCGCTCCGCAACACGGCCGCTCGGTTACTCCCCCAGTCGGTCTTCCTGCGATCTGTCCAGCCGATGCTCGACTGGCACCCGTGTCCGCTTCACGCCGACGAGGACCGAGACACCCGGGAGAACCGACAGCAGCCAGGCCAGTCCCGCTGAGACCAGGAAGGCCGCCGGCATCAGTACGGCGTATTTCGCACCGAGGCCGGCGTTCCACTCGACGACGTAGTACGCGATCACCAGGATGACCGGTTGATGGACCAGGAAGAACGGCATCGCGGCACGCGCGAGCGGGGTCGGCAGCGGTCGCTGGAACGCACGCAGGCGCATGCCGCCGCCCAGTACGGCGACCAGCCAGCCCCAGACCGCGAGGGTGATCAGCAACGAGTACCAGACGTACGGCCAGGAATACCCCGGGTCCTCCCACCAGCCCTCGAGGAAGTCGATGATCCCGGTGACCACGCCGGTGACGAACGCGCCGATTCCGAGGACGAGGCCGGGTACGGCGTCTCGTCGTACCGCTGCGATCAATCGGTCGTCCGACAGCACCAGAAAACCGACCACGAAGAAGTCGAAGAAGAACACGAACTCGCCCCAGCCGTGATCCGGACCCGGCGCGGCCAGCAGCAGAAGGTGCACCGGCGCGAGTGGCACGGCCAGCAACAGGATCGTCCCGCGACCTTCGCAGCGTACGGCGATCCAGTCGACCAGCCGCCGACCCTGCGGGCCGCGAAGCCAGAGGAAGATCGGCAGACCGAGGAAAGCGAACTGCAGCAGATAGACCAGGAACCACAGGTGGTAGGTATCGCGTAGCCACAGCGGTGCGTCACCACCAAGGTCACTGAAGAACGCCTTCAACGACGCGCCCTCCCGGCCCTTGTGGTTCTCCTCGATCAGGTACTGCGGAGGCGACAGCAGGACGTACGCGATCACGAACGGAAGCAGCAACCGGAGCAGCCGCTCCTTCACGAAGCCGCCCGCGGTCCGCCACCGCAACGCCAGATACGCGCCCGCCCCCGACAACAGGAAGAAGAACGCGAGCCCCCACAACCCGAGGAACGCGATCCCGATCGAGATGCCCTCGCTGCGCTCGGCATTCTTCACATGCCAATCGGCATCGTCGAACGGCCGCAGCGTGTGGAACACGAACACCCCGAACACAGCCAGCACCCGTAACCAGTCCAGGTACGAAAGCCGCCCCACCCCTTTGTCCATAGCCCAAGAATGAGCCCTGCGCAGGCCACCAGGCAGCGACTTCGGGGTCGTCAGAACATCGGGCTGGCGCCCTGCGGGCGGGTCAGGTGTCGACGGTGCTCGAAGCGTTTGTGTTCACGCTCAGCCCGCCGCGGATCCGGGAGCAGCACCACCGGACACGGTGCATGGCGGATGACGTGCAGGCTGGTCGAGCCCACCAACGCGTCGTGGAAGCCGCCGTGCCCGTGGCTGCCGAGCACGATCAGGTCCGCGTCGAGGGCTGCCTCGCAGATCTGCTCGCTCGGCCGGCCCTCGAGCACCTGCCGCTCGATCGCGAGCTCGAGGCTCCGCGCCACCAGGGAATTCAAGGAGTCGCTCTGGATCTCCCCGGCGCGCCGCCGGGCCTCGGCCGGGCTGCTGATCGACGACCCCGATTCCAGGCCGTCCCACGACCACACCGTCACCACTCGCAGCCGGGAACCCCGGCGCTCGGCTTCGTCGGCGGCCCATTCGACCGCTCGCTGTCCCGCCGCCGAACCGTCGATCCCACAGACGATCACACTGTCACGCACGTCCATGACGCACCTCCGAACACCGTCACTCTCAGCGTGCACCCGCACGGCCTCACCAGTCCACAGCACTGCTGACTGTGCGACGGCTGCTACACAGCGGTGACGACATCGGCAGACTGCGACGGGGGCTGCGCTGACCGTGAGGGGTAGCAGTGAAACACCTTGTTTACAAGGCGATTCGGAGTGGACTTCGGGACGAGCGGGTGCGCAGGATAGCCGGAGCGGCCGGGGGAAATTGCCGAGTGGGGGGAATCGCATGTCTGTTCTGGGTCGACTACAGGCGGGTGTCAACGGAGTACTCCGCCCGTTCGGGGTACAGCTGGTGCGCGGGTTCACGACGGACCCGCTGATCAGTCCGTTCCTGCCGGCACGTCGTACGATCAAACGCGCCGAGGAGGCGGGACTTTCGGTCGGGGACTACCTCGACCACTACAGCTCGGAGCCGGGGGCGACCGCCGAGACGGTCGATGTGATGCTCGGGGCGAGCGGTCTGAGCGAGGCCATCGACCTTGGCAGAGTCGTCGAGATCGGGCCCGGCTCCGGCCGGTACACGAACAGGGTGATCACGGCGCTGCGACCGCAGGCCTACGAGGTGTACGAAACGGCGCCGGACTGGATCCGCTATCTGCGCGACGAGTTCCCCGAGCTCACGTTCCAGCCCGCGGATGGCCACTCGCTGGCCTCGACCGGGTCGGGCACGGTAGACCTCGTGCACTCGCACAAACTGCTCTGCTACATCCCGTTCGTGACGGCCGTCTGTTACCTCGACGAGATGGCCCGAGTCGTCCGTCCGGGCGGCACGGTGGCATTCGACCTGATCACCGACGACTGCATGGACTCGCAGATGACGAAGACGTGGCTGGCCGAGCCTGCCCGTGGGGCGATCTACTCGATCGCGCCGCGCGACTGGGTGCTGCACTTCATGGCCCAGCGCGACCTCGAACTGGTCGGCCGGCACTTCGTCCCGCTCAGTGGCGGCCGTACCGAACTGCTCGTCTTCAAGCGCAGGTGACGCAGGTCCCGAATCGATGGGACTTCTGGCCCTGCGCCGACGTGGGCCTGGACAGGTGAGATGGGACCTGTCTGAAAGGAGCCCCCAGGTGACAGCGTCCGACCACTCCCAGTCGACGAACGGTGGTGATCAGCCCAAGCGGGTGAACCTCGTCGAACTCGCGCAGTCTGAGGGGCCTGCGCGAGTCGACGAGGACACGCTGACGGCTGGAGCACTGATCCGGCTGGCCGGGGCGTTGGACTCCACAGTGGCCGACCGCATTCGACGGATCCCGGTGCGCGGATCGTCCGCGCGGCACCCGGTCCTGGATCACCTGCGGGAGGACGAGTGCCTCGAGTTGCTCGCACCCGGCGGCCCCGGCCGGGTCGCGTTCGTGCTGGCGGGCCGGCTATCCGTGATGCCCGTGACTTTCAAGCTGCACGACCGGAGGATCGCGTTCCGGACCGGAGCGACCACCGCGATCGCCCGGTACGGCGATGGACCGGTGGCCTTCGAGGTGGATCGGCTCGACGCGGCCGCTGGCGAGGGCTGGAGCGTGCTGATCTCGGGAAAGTGCACGCTGCAGAAGTGGGGCGCGGACCCTTGGGAGAACGTGGACGTTCTCGTCGTCATCGAGCCGGAGCACGTCAGTGGACGCCGTATCCGCACCTGGTGACCCGCTGATGGAAACGGTACGGCGGTTCGATCGGACCGGCCTCGAGATCCTCGACCCGGACGAGTGCCTGCGGCTGCTCCAGTCCGTCCCGGTCGGCCGGTTCGTCTTCACCCAAGGTGGACTGCCCGCCGTCCGGCTGGTCAACTTCACGGTCGACGGCGACACGATCGTCTTCGCCTCCGACGGCGGGGAGAAACTCCAGGCCGCCGAGCGGGGTGACGTGGTCGCGTTCGAGGTGGACGAGGTCGACCTCGAACGCCACACCGGCTGGACCGTGACCGCGGTCGGCCACTTGTCCGTCGTACCGCCGGACGAGGCGGCCGAGCTGCGGCGGGCCATGCCGCTGCGACCGTGGGCGCCGTTGCAGGAGCAGCGGCTGATCCGCCTCGGCGCCGAGTCGCTCAGCGGCCGCCGCCTGCTCCCCTGGGGTCAGCGCCCGAGGCCCTGACTCGTCGCTTCGTTCCCAATCGGCGCCTGCATTCCGTACGGTGGACAGCGTGGGAGGGACGTCGAAGGACCGCGTGGACAAGGCTCTCCTGGACGCTGTGATCGGGATCGGCGCCGACCTGGACCTCAGCAGCACGCTGGACCGGATCGTCACCGCCGCCTGCGAACTCGTCGAGGCCCGGTACGGAGCGCTGGGGGTGGTCGGTGCCGATGGCAAGCGCATGGTCCGGTTCATCACGCACGGCCTCACCGAGGCCGAGATCGCCGCGATCGGTCCCCTGCCGGAAGGGCACGGGCTCCTCGGCCTGCTGATCGAGCAGCCGGTGCCGCTGCGCCTCCAGGACCTGACCGCCCATCCGCAGTCCTTCGGGTTCCCGCCGAACCATCCGCCGATGAAGAGCTTCCTCGGCGTACCGATCCGGACCCGGGAGCACGTCTACGGCAACCTGTACCTGACTGAGAAGGCAGCAGGCGCCGACTTCACCGCGGAAGACGAGCGTGCCGTGACCGCGCTGGCGGCGGCAGCCGGCGTCGTCATCGACAACGCCCGCCTGTACGCCGACACCGAGCGCAGACGCCGCTGGCACGAGGTCACCGCTGAGATCACCCAGCTGATGCTCGGCGAATTCGACCCGGGCGACGCGCTCCGGCTGATCGCCCGGCGGGCGCGCGAAGTGTCGGGTTCGCTGGTCGGCGTCGTCCTGTTGTCCAGTGACGACGACCTGGTGATCGAGGCGATCGACGGGCCCGAGCAGTTCCAGCAGTACGTCGGCCGGCGAGTGCCCGGCGATGTCCCGGGGATCGGTGACGTCGTGCACGGCGATCGCCAGGTGGTGATCGACGATCTCGCCCGGGCGGTGAAGGAGAGCGGCCGGCTGGTCGACGTACCGGAGATCGAGTTGCTGGGACGCAGCGTGATGGCTCCGCTGCCGGCCGGCACCCACGTGTCCGGTGGTCTGCTCTTGGTCGCGGCCGAACATGGAAGCGTGCTCGAGGGCACCGACCTGGTGCGGATGTTCGCGGGTCAGGCGACGCTCGCGCTGGACCGGGCGCAGGCCCAGCGGGACCAGTCGATGATCGCGGTGCTGGAGGATCGCGACCGGATCGCCCGTGATCTGCACGACCTGGTCATCCAGCGGTTGTTCGCGACCGGCCTACAACTGCAGAGCATGCACCGGATGGTCAAACCGGACGTCCAGGAGCGTCTCGGCCGGGCCGTTCAGGACATCGACGCCACCATCCGCGACCTGCGGGCCGCCATCTACGCGCTGCATCACCAACCCGGCCACCGATCGCTGCGGGACGACGTCGAGTCGCTGGTCGCGGAGTACGCCGAGCCGCTCGGCTTCCGGCCGCGGCTCACCTGCGAGGGTCCGCTGGACACCGCCATACCGGTGACCGTGCGGCCGCAGATCCTGGCCGCGATCCGGGAGTCGTTGTCGAACGTCGTACGGCATGCCCAGGCATCCGAGGTCACGGTCAATGTCACCGTGGCCAACGGGGAGGTCGTCTCCCGGGTCGCTGACAACGGTGTCGGCATGGACGCGGGGCATCGTCAGAGTGGCCTCCGCAATCTTCGGGAGCGCGCCCAGCTCCTCGGCGGCACCGTCCTGCTGCAGTCCAACCAGCCGCAGGGCACGGTGCTCGAGCTGCGCGCTCCGCTGAGTTGAATACAGTCCTCCGGCCCGCCGGGATGCGGTGTGGTCGGTGGCTGTCCGCCCTTCGCCACCTGTCATCCGCTTCCCGGCGAGCCGGCGAGGCCCCCCTCTGTTCCCCAAGCATGGCGTCGGCGCCATCGGCTCCGACAGGGTCTAAAGTCCCGAACTGTCCGGGCCTTTCGCAGGATGTGCAACGGCCGGTCGCGATCGTAGGCTGAACTCTGGCCCCGGTCGTAGGCTGGACTTCTGGCCCCAGGGAGGAGACCGTGCGCACCGACCACCCCGAATCCCGGATCGTGCACGAGCAACCGACCGCCGTACTGCGTGCGACCCTGCACCGTGACGAGGTGCGGGGCTGGTTCCGTACGGCGTTCGACGTCGTGGCCGAGTACTTGCGCCGGCACGGCATCGCGCCGTGCGGGTTCCCGTTCGCCCGGTCTCATGTCCGGGCCGATGGGCTCTTCGAGGTGGAGGCCGGATTCCCGGTGGCGGTGCGGATCAGCGGCGATCGCCAGATCCTGCCGTCCTGCCTGCCCGGCGGGCACGTGGTCGTCGCCTGGCACGTGGGTACGTACGAGGAGCTGGGTGCCGCCTACCAGGCGCTGGACGACTGGCTCGAGGCCGAGCACGGGGCTCGCGCGGGCGACGCGTGGGAGGTCTACCACGACCCGCCGAACCGCACCCAGCGCTGGCGCACCGAGGTCATCCAGCCGTTCAGGCTCAACTGAGCCGAGTTGTCGTGGCACTCTGAAGCATGCGGATAGTGATCGCGCTCGGGGGGAACGCACTGCTACGGCGTGGTGAGCGCCCGGATGCCGACGTACAGGTCGCACACCTGGCCGCGGCCGCCCCGGCGCTGGCCAAGGTTGCTGAGGACAACGAAGTCGTCATTGTGCACGGCAACGGTCCTCAGGTCGGGCTGCTGGCGTTGGAGAGTTTCACCGATACGAGCCTGTCGAAGCCCTACCCACTCAGCGATCTGGTCGCCGAGACGCAGGGTGTGATCGGGTACTGGGTCCAGCAGGCGCTGAGCAACGCCGGGCTCAGCCGCCGCGCCGTCACCCTGGTGACTCAGACCGTGGTCGATGCGTACGACCCCGCGTTCAACGTGCCGACGAAGTACGTCGGGACCGGCTATCCGGAGGAGCGGGCCCGCGAGCTCGCTCTCACGTCCGGCTGGTCAGTGCGGCAGGACGGCTCTGAGTGGCGGCGCGTCGTGCCTTCTCCCGCACCCCAGCGGGTGCTGGAACTCGACGCTGCCGAGCTGCTCCTGCAGAACGGGGTCACGGTCATCCTGGCCGGCGGAGGCGGCGTACCGGTCGTCGAGGGCCCGACCGGGCTGAAGGGCGTTGAGGCGGTTGTGGACAAGGACGCTACGGCCGCGCTCATCGCCATCGAGTTGCGTGCGGACCTGCTGGTCATGCTGACCGACGTACCGGCGGTGTATCTCGACTACGGGACTCCGGCTCAGCGTCCGCTCGGCCGGGTCGACACCCGAACGCTTGCCTCGCTCAACTTTCCGGCCGGCTCGATGGGTCCAAAGATCACCGCCGCTCGGCACTTCGTCGAGGCAACCGGAGCCCACGCCGCCATCGGCTCCCTGGACGACACCACCTCCGTCATCTCGGGTACCGCGGGTACTCAGATTCTGTTTGTGCGGTGACAGCCCGGGTACCGCGAGAGTGCTCGCATTTCCAACGGGGCTGAGCGTGAGGAGTTCCTCATGGGTATCGGTGTGTCTGTGTTCCTGCTTGCTTTAGGCGGGATTCTGGCGTTTGCGGTGTCAGACCGGCTGAGTGGTGTCGACCTGACCGCTGTCGGTTACATCCTGATGGGCGCCGGTGCACTCGGCCTCGTCATCGCCATGTTCTTCGTCAGCCAACGCTCCAACACCTCCCACCGGGAGGTCCGCGAAACCCGCCACATCGACGAGTGAGCCGCTTGTCGGAGGCCGGATCTACGATGCGCGCATGGCTCTTCTCCATCAGGCGACACTGCGCCCCAGCAAGCTCGAACTCCTGACCGACTGGCTGCCGACGCGCAGCTGGTACGGCGGGCCGAAGGGTGAGGTGGAGCGAGTTGCGTCGTTCCGCTTCGACGACCCGGCCGGAGCGGTCGGACTCGAGACGATGCTCGTTCGCTCCGGCGACGGGCCTGTGTACCAGGTGCCGCTCACGTATCGCGAGGCGCCGCTGACCGGCGCGGACGACCTGCTGCTGGCAACCGCCGAGCATTCAGCCCTGGGCAAGCGGTGGATCTACGACGGCACCGGCGACCCCGTGTACGTCGCGGCGCTGGCGCACGCGATCCTGGCGAACGCCGGGCAGGCCGACCTGTTTCTCAAGGTCGGCGACCGCCTCGAGCCGCGCGAACTCAGCATGAGCATCGCGAGCGACGCACCGGCCGACACAAGCCCGCGCGCCGTCGGCACGATTCAGCAGGTCGTCGACTCCGACCCAACGGTCATCACCACCGACTCGGTCGAACTGTCGATCGTCCGCCGCCTCGACCCCACCCCAGAACTCACCGGCACACTCCTCACCGGCACCTGGCCCGGCCAGGACACACCGGTCCCACTCGCGTCAGCCCGGTAGGCCCGCACCGACTGCAGTACGTCGTACCTCCTGCTAGCTACCGGCTTCGCCTGGGCCGCGGGGTGGGCGAGGGGAGGCGACCGTTTCGACCGGTAGACCCGCGGCTACCCAGGCCTGGAAGCCGCCGATGACGTCGGTACTGCGACTCAGCCCGAGGTGACGCAGGGAGTCCGCGGCGAGGCTGGACGCGTAGCCGGCCTCGCACACGACGATCCACCGGATCGTGGCGTCCACAGCCTCGGGAATGCGGCCCGGACTGGATGGATCGAGGCGCCACTCCAGGTGGTTCCGCTCGATCACGATGGCGCCCGGGAGCCCACCACCCACCCGCCGTTGGAACTCCGGACGACTGTCCACCAGGAACGTTCCGGGCTCCTGCGCCGCGGCCCAGGCCGCCGCAGGCTCGAGTCGCACCAGGTCCGCGCGAGCCGCGGCCAGCATCTCGTCGACACCCATCCCCCACCACCCCCGTTGATTGCGCTCAGACCGCGACCGGGAGGTCCGCCAGGCGCCATTCGAGCATGCCCTCGGTCAGCCGGACGGCGTCCAGACCTTCGGCGGTGAGCGCGCGGACCGCCTCGTGGGCCAGTACGCAGTACGCCCCGCGGCAGTAGGCAACGATCGTCTTCCCGGCCGGCAACGACGCGATCCGGGCCGCGAGCTCGTCCACCGGAACGGACACGGCACCCGGGATGTGGCCGGCGGCGTACTCCTCCCCCGGCCGTACGTCGATCAGCGTGACATCACCGGCTTCCAGGCGCTGCAGCAACTCATCCCTGGTCAGTTCGGCGATGTCGTCATCGCCCAGGTAGGCGACCCTGGCCCGGTCGACTCCGGCCACGTGCGTGGCGGCGACGCCCCGCAGGCGCGACCAGAGCTCGGCCACCTCGGCGCCGCTCAGTCGGTAGTACACCCTGGTCCCGGCCTTGCGGGTCGTCACCAGTCCCGCGGACCGCAGGATCTGCAGATGGTTCGACGCGGTGGTGAGGCCGAGTCCGGCCCGTCCGGCCAGCAACTCGACCGACCGCTCTCCCTGAGCGAGCAGATCCAGCAGCTCCAGCCGCTTGGCGCTGGCCAGTGCCTTCCCGACCTTCGCGAACTCGTCGAACAGCTCGGCCTTGCGGGTCGCGTCACCCATTGACAGTCCTCCAAATATTCATGGAATAGTGTAGAAGTGGCCGACAGAGGCGACAAGATCATCACTCCCGTGATCGATGACGGGCTGGGCAACTCGGCGTACCTGGTCGAGCTGGGCGGTGGTCGCGCGCTCGCGGTCGACCCGTCACTGGACCTCCGGGCATTCCAGCTGGAGGCCGAGCGCCGCAATCTCACTGTGGCGTTCGCGGCCGACACCCACCTGCATGCCGACTTCCTGTCCGGTGCCCTGCAACTCGCCGAGGTGTACGGCGCCCGCGTGCTGGCATCCGCGGCCGGCGGCCGGATGTTCGACCACGTCGGACTGAGCGACGGAGATGAGGTGGATCTCGGCGGACTGACCTTGCGGGCCCTGGCGACACCCGGCCACACCGGCGAGCACCTGGCGTTCGAGTTGCTCGACGGGCCGAACACGCTCGGAGTGTTCACCGGCGGATCGCTGATCGTCGGCGGCGCCGCCCGCACCGACCTCTCCGGCAGCGACCAGACCCAGTCACTCAGCCGCGCGCAGTACCGATCGTTGCGGCGGCTGGCCGAGCTGCCTGACACCACGCCCGTCTGGCCGACGCACGGCGCCGGATCGTTCTGTTCCGCACCCGGTGGCGCCGAGCGGACATCGACCATCGGGCGGGAGAAGGCGACGAACCCGCTGCTGACCGCGGCTGACGAGGACACGTTCATCAAGGAGCTGCTCGGCGGCCTGGGCAGCTTCCCGCCGTACTTCCTCGGCCTGCCCGCGGAGAACCGCCGCGGTCGCGCTGTCGCGGGAGAGCCGGTCGTTCCGGGTCTGGACGCGTCGAGTGTCGCCAAGCTCAGCCGGCTCGGCGCCGTGGTGATCGACGTACGACCGGTGCGCGACTTCGCCGCCGGGCATCTCCCAGGTGCGCTGTCGATCCCGCTCAGGGCTGCCTTCGCCTCGTGGCTCGGCTGGCTCCTCACTCCCACCACGCCGTATCTCATCGTCCGTAGCCCGGACCAGGATCTGACCGAGATCGTGTGGCAGGCCATCAAGATCGGGTACGACGCACCAGTCGGCGAACTGTCCGGCGGTATGGCCGCCTGGGATGGCCCCAGCACCCGGACCCCACTGCTCACCGCGAGCGAGATCGGCACCAGCCGGGTACTCGACGTCCGGCAGGACAACGAGTTCCACAGCGGCCACCTCCCGGGCGCCCTGCATGTCGAGCTGGGCGATCTCCCCGATCACGTGGCTGACCTCCCGGCCGAGCCCGTGGTGGTGATGTGCGGTCATGGCGAACGCGCGATGACGGCCGCGAGCATCCTGCGGCGGGCCGGCCACGTCGGCGTCGCAGTGCTCGAAGGCGGGGTGGACGACTGGACGGCCGCGACCGGCAGATCACTGGCGTGACCCTCCAGCTGGGCCTGCGGGCCAACCTCGCCCAGTTCATGCTGCTCGTCGCGGTCAACGCGCTGGTCGGCGGCATGCTCGGTCAGGAACGCATCGTCCTGCCGCTGCTGGCCGAGCGCACGTTCCACGTCACCGCCTACACCAGCGCGCTGACGTTCATCCTCGCCTTCGGGCTGGTCAAGGCGATCACCAACTTCTTCGCCGGCACATGGTCGGACCGCTTCGGCCGCAAGCCCGTGCTCGTGGCCGGCTGGCTCGTCGGCCTCCCCGTGCCGCTGCTGCTGATCTGGGCCCCGAGCTGGGGCTGGGTGATCGCCGCGAATGTCCTGCTCGGTGTCAACCAGGGACTCACCTGGTCGACGACCGTCATCATGAAGATCGACCTGGTCGGCCCTGCCCGGCGCGGCCTCGCCATGGGGCTCAACGAAGCAGCGGGCTACGTCGCCGTCGCCGGGACGGCAATGGCCACCGGCTATCTCGCCGACGCGTACGGGCTGCGGCCGGCGCCGTTCCTGCTCGGCGCCGCCTTCGCCGCACTAGGGCTCGGCCTTTCGACCCTCGTCGTACGCGAGACCCTGCCTCATGCCCACCATGAGGCAGGTACGACGCACCAGGGGCTGACGACTCGGGAGGTCTTCACCCGCACCAGTTTCACCGAACCCGCGCTGTCGGCAGCGTCGCAGGCCGGTCTGGTGAACAATCTCAACGACGGCCTGGCCTGGGGACTGTTTCCGATCCTGTTCGCCGGCCACGGCCTCGGCCTGGCCGAGATCGGGCTGCTCGGCGCTCTCTACCCCGCGGTGTGGGGATTCGCCCAGCTCGCGACCGGCACGCTCTCGGACCGGATCGGGCGCAAATGGCTCATCGCCGGCGGCATGATCCTGCAGGCCGCCGCCCTCGCACTGGTTGCCGCCAGCACCGATCTCACCGGCTGGATCGTCGCGCTGACAGCACTCGGCCTCGGTACGGCGGCGGTCTATCCGACCCTGCTCGCGGCCGTCGGGGACGTCGCTGAGCCGACCTGGCGTGCCCGTGCCGTCGGCGTCTACCGGTTGTGGCGCGACGGCGGGTTCGCCGTCGGTGCTTTGCTGGCCGGTGCGATCGCCGACCTCTGGGGTATCCCGGCGGCCATCTGGACAGTCGCCGCGATCACGGCCGCCTCGGGCCTCGTCGTCGCCGTACGGATGTACGAGACCCATCCCCGCTGATTCGGCCGGCTGTCGGATCCGGCGTACCGCTGATCGTCAGCTTTGTGTAGGCACATTCACCGAGGAGGAACGATCATGCAAGCGACTGTCAACGCGCTCGATATCGCCGTCACAGATCTGGGCGCCGCGATCGCGTTCTACCGCAGGCTCGGGCTGGAGTTCGAGCGGGATCAGTACATGCCGGACGACCACGCCGGCTGCGACCTGCCGAACGGGCTGCATCTGATGCTCGACACCGACGAGTCCCGCCGCAAGATCACCGCCGGCTGGCATCCACCGGCGATGGGAAGGACCTTCCTGGCGTTCCAGCTGGAGTCGCCGGCCGCCGTCGACGCCACGTACGCCGAACTCGTCGCGGACGGGGTCACCGGGCTGCAGGAGCCGTTTGATGCGCCGTGGCGGATGCGGTACGCGACCGTGGCCGACCCGTCCGGCAACGGAGTCGATCTGTACGCCGACCTCCCCGCCGACTGACCCGCGACCGGCCAGACTGACTACAGGAGGTGGTGCACGTGAAGTACGTGCTCATGTTCGTCGAGACCGAGGAGTTCGCCAAAGAGTTCGAGGCGCTGAGCCCGGCCGAGCTGGAGCAGGCCTATCAGCGGGTCACCGATTGGTTCACTGACCACGCGGCGAAGATCACCAATCGCGGCGCCAAGCTGCAGGGCGCGGAGACGGCCACGACGGTCCGGCTGAACGACGGCGGGCTGGTCACCACCGATGGCCCGTTCATGGAGGGCAAGGAGGTCATCTCCGGCTTCATGGTCATTGACGTCGCCGACCTCGACGAGGCACTGCGGATGGTCAAAACCTGGCCAGGCTGCCCGGTGGTCGAGATCCGCCCAGTGGAGTCATGACCGAAGACCACGCCGCCGACGAGTTGGCCCGCGTCGTACGTGAGCACGCGGGCCGGCTCGCAGCATCCCTGATGTCGCTGCTGGGCGATTTCTCGGCCGCCGAGGATCTGGTGCAAGACGCCGTCGAGACCGCGCTTCGGCGCTGGCCGGAGGAAGGGATCCCGGACCGGCCGGATGCCTGGCTGTTCACGGTCGCCAAGCGGCGTGGCCTCGACGTACTGAGGCGGCAGGAGAACTACCGCACCAAGCTGACCCAGCTGCAATGGCCGGTCCCGTCGGCACCCGACGACCGGCTCCGGCTGATCTTCACCTGCTGCCACCCGGCGCTGTCGCGGGAGGCCCAGATCGCCCTGACCCTCCGGGTGGTCTGCGGCCTGACCACCGCCCAGATCGCCGCCGCGTTCCTCGCGCCTGAATCAACGGTCGGTCAACGCATCACCCGGGCGAAGCGAAAGATCGCCGGCGCCGGCATCCCGTACCGCATCCCCCGCGACGACGAGTTGCCCGAGCGACTGAACGAAGTACTGACCGTCATCTACCTGCTCTTCAACGAGGGCTACCTGTCCAGCACCGGCGAGCGTGCGCACTCCCGCGACCTGGTCGACGACGCCGAGTGGCTCACCGCGCTCTTGGCCGGTCTGCTCCCCAACGAGCCCGAAGTCACCGGCCTGCTGGCGCTGATCCGTCTGCATCGCGCCCGCGTTGCCGCGAGATTCACCAGCGACGGACACCTCGTCCTCCTGCAAGACCAGGACCGGACCAGGTGGGACCAACCAGCCATCGCGGACGCGACCGCTCTGCTGACCCGTACGGCGCGCCGACACCGCTCCCCCGGCCCGTACCAACTCCAGGCCGCCATCGCCGCCTGCCACTGTGAAGCGACCACCTGGGCCGACACCGACTGGCGACAGATCCTCGTCCTCTACGACATGCTGATGCAGCTCCAGCCGACCCCCATCACCCGGCTTCACCGCGCTGTCGCCGTCCGGTACGTCGAAGACAGCAAGGCTGCCCTGGCCGAACTCGACGAGCTCGAACCCGCTCTCCGGAACTATCCGCTCTTCCATGCGATCCACGGCGAACTGCTCCGCGCCGACGGCAGACCCGAGGAGGCTCAGCATGCCGATCGGCTGGCCCTCGAACTCACCAGCAACCCCGCTCAGCTAGACCTCCTGCACGCCCGCCTCAGCCGCGCCTGACGAGCTCAGCCTTCACGGCTGGAGGTCGAGTTTCGACTGGCCGGTGGCGAAGTCGGTCGGCACCGACACCTGGTCGTGAACGATCAGCCAGGTGCCGTCGATCTTGCGGAAGCAAGCCGTCCACCGGACCCAGTAGTCGGTCTTGTCGCCGGTCTGCAGCGTGCCGCTGATGTGGTTGACGCTGTATACGACGGCCAGGTCACGGTTCACCAGGACGGTGAGGTCCCCGATCTCGTAGTCGAGATCCTGGTAGAACGTGAAGACCTTGATCCAGTTGTCCCATTTCTTCTCCGCGCCCAGGTGCCGCAGCGGCGGCTCGATGTCGAACGAGACCAGGTTCGGCGCGAACATCGTCTTGATGCCGTCCAGGTCCTTCGCCCGCACCGACTCGACCAAGGTGTCGATCCGCTGCCGGATGTCTACTTCGTCTACCGCGTGTTGTGTGGTCATGATCAATACGACGACACAGCACTCCGGATTGTGATGACCTCACACTTCGGTACGGCGTTTCGTCGTACCTGGTGAATGGGAGACCCGACGAAGGGAACTGTGGAGACCATGACCGGATCAGGGGACGAGCGGCTCGATCCGGGCCTGAGCGCGATCATGAGCGAACGGCGCCAACTGATCAACCTGGCGTACCGGCTGCTCGGCTCGCTGGCCGATGCCGAGGACGTGGTCCAGGAGACCTACACCCGGTGGTACGCGATGTCGCGGCCGGAGCAGGAGGCGATCGAATCGCCCGGCGGCTGGCTGACGAAGGTCGCCAGCCGGATCTGCCTCGACCTGCTCGGCTCCGCCCGGGCCCGGCGGGAGCGGTACGTCGGCGAATGGATCCCGGAGCCGCTCCCCGACGGGTCCGAGTGGCGATCGGCCGGCACCGCCGTCGACCCGGCCGACCGGGTCACGCTGGACGAGTCGGTGAACATGGCGTTCCTCGTCGTCCTCGAGTCGATGACCCCGGCCGAACGCGTGGCCTTCATCTTGCATGACGTCTTCCGGTACCCGTTCCCCGAAGTCGCCGAGATCGTCGGCCGCTCCCCCGCGGCCTGCCGCCAGCTCGCCACCTCGGCCCGGCGCCGCATCGCCGCCGCCCAGACCCCGCCGACTCCGACGGCCCAGACCGCCAGTCTCGTCCGGGGCTTCAAGGAGGCGTGGGAGGCCAAAGACATCCAGGCGTTGATCGGTCTGCTCGACCCCGAAGCGGTCGCGATCGGCGACGGCGGCGGCCTCGTCACCGCCCAGCTCCACCCGATCGCCGGCGGCGAGCAGGTCGCCCGATTCTTCGCCGGCCTGGTCGACCGCAGCCCGGGCATCACGCTGCTCGAGCGTACGGTCAACGGACAACCTGGCCTGGTCGCCCAGGAGGACGGAGTCACCGTCACCGTCATTGCCTTCGACGTCGCCGACGACCGCATCAAGCACATCTGGGCCATCCGCAACCCGGAGAAACTCCGCCCCTGGCTCACCGACTGACACCGTCGCTGTAACGATCAGTGGGTGCTGACCGATGTGGTGGGTAGACATCGGTGTTCCGAGAAGCAGCGCCGAAGCTCTGGTCCGGCCTGTCGGAGGGTCCGATGATGTGCGAGACGACGCAGCGACTGCTTGCGCTGCTCCAAATTCTGGAGCGCGCGCCGGCGCCCTTTGGTGCGCTCGGCGACGACGCCGTCCTCGACGCCTGGTTCGGCCCCCGCTCACCGCTGTCCCAACCACAGGAAGCCCCCGAGCCACTGCCCTTGTGAGGTCAGTCCAGCTGCCGGGTGGCGGGGTCGACGTAGTCGGGCCGGCTCGACTCGTGCTCGGACTGGTTCACCGCGGCTCGCCCCCAGGATCTGTCACGCCGCCTCGACCTCGAAGACACGGTCGAGTCTGGTCCGGCGGAGCACGTCGGTCTCGAGCTCACCGGCGAGACCGACGGCCGCTCGGCTACCGAGAACGTGCTGGCCGTCGGACAGATCGTCCTGTCCGTAACGGCGCTGCAGACCGTCGACAAGGTGACGTTCTGGCGAGACGGCGCTCCCGTCGAGCCCTGCTTGCCGACGGCGCGCTGACCACCCAGCCTTTGACCGCGGCCGACTACGAAGCCTTGCGGTCGTCGCAGTTGACGACGACGCTGAGGGATCTTTGAGATCTCGTGTCGTTCTCGACCCCCCCGCGGGTACCGGCCCGTCTGAACGCTCAACAGATCCGTACGCCGCCCTTCGAAGGAGAATCGTGGCTGAGCTCAGCAGCTGGACGGACGCCCAGTTGTACGCCGTCTGGGTCGCCACCGCCGCCGAACTCCGCCGCGCCGCCCAGTCCGACGAAGCCGCCACCGCCGCCCGGGCCCGCGAACTCCTCCTCGCCGAGATCGAACGCCGCCATCCCCGCAAGACAGCCGCCTGGCTAAGCTCCCGCGAAGCCCTCACCGGCCAACCGCCCACCTTCCTGAAGGACCACGACTAGAGGAGTTCAGGCGTAAGGGTCGGGGTGGCCATCTCGGGGTCGAAGGGGAACATAGGTCGGTCGATGTGGTGGTGGCCGAGGCGCAGGAGGTCCTGGTTGACGCCGCCGGGGGTGAGGGCGAGGAGCCAGTCGGCGGCCATCGCGTAAAGCTCGGGTTCCAAGTAGCCGATCTTGACGATGACGAGGTCGGCGTCACGCGGGGCCAGGCCGAGGTCGGTGAAGTCGGACTCCAAGTGGTACGGCTTACGGCGGGTGGTGACGATGACGCGTAATCCACCGATGCCGAGTACGGCGACTCCGCCGACCGGATCGACTGCGACTACCTCAGCAGTCAACGGAACTGGTCCACACGGACCGGAGTCGATCTTGCCGCCCACCTTCACGCTCACCGTCGTACCGACGCCTGCGTCGATCGCGGTCGCAGTCACCGCGGGGTCGACGATGGCGGCGTAGATCGTGGTCAGTCCGGACTCCGCCGTGATCGCGGGCATGCGGAGCAGCGCGTCCAAAGTCCAGGACGTGTCGCCGGCGCCGCCCGCGGTCGGGTTGTCGCCGGAGTCGCTGATGAAGAACGGCCGCGCGGTGCTCGCGAGGGCACGGTCGACGCACTCCTCGAGGGTGCCGGTCGGCGCGACGAACTCGAACTCGTCGTGCGCATCCCAGTAGGCGTCGGCGAGTCGTTTCGCCTGCTCGGTGATGATGTCGGGGTCGTCCCCGGTCACCACGACCGCGGCCTGGCAGCGCGGCTCGTCCGCCCACGCGTACCCGACCCAGATCGCCGCGTCCAGTACGCCGTCCATCGCCTCGACGTCGTCGACCATCGCATAGATCCGCTTGGCCGGGTCGATCCGCGTGCTCGTCTTCTCGCCCGGCAACAACACCGGGACCTGCACCCATGCCTTGTGCGGACGGCCGCCGGAACGCAGCCGGCTCACCAGGTTGCGCGCCGCGCGTTCCCGGGTGTCCCAGGCATCGGTGTGCGGCGCCTTGCGGTAGCAGGTGATCAGGTCGAGCGTGCTGGCCAGCTCACGCGACACGTTGCCGTGCAGATCCATCGATGCCGACAGCAACACCGACGGTCCCACGATCGCGCGGATGCCGGCGACGAACTCGGCCTCGATGTCGGTCCGGCCGAGCACGCTCATCGCCCCGTGGAAGTCGATGAACACTCCGTCCAGCGATCCCGCCGTACCGAGCAACTCGTAGATCTCCCCCGCCAGCTGCTCGTACGTCTCCTCGGTGACCGGCCCGCCGGGCACTGCCACCGCGTGCAGCAGCGGGACCCACTCCACGCCCTCGATCGCTCCCAGAAACGTGTACCGCGCCAGCAGTTCCTCGCCCCGCGTCACCCGGAAGTCGTCCAGCGTACTGCGATGCGGCGAGAACGTACTCGACTCGATTGCGATCCCGGCAATCCCGATCCGGATCATGCGCGCACCGCCTCGGCGGACTTGGTCCAGTTCTCGTGCAGGCGGTCGAGGTAGGACTGCGCCTGCGGTCCGGGCTTGGTGCCGCGGGCGAACAGGCGCATGTTGCCGCCGCCGGCGTTGTAGCCCAGGGCAAGCAACTCGTCCTTGCTGAGCCGGCTGGCTCGCTTGTCAGGTAGTCGCCTGGCCAGGTCGTGCAGGTGCCAGGCCGCGGCTTCGATGGCCAGGGTTGGATCGTCGGGCAACTCTTCCCACTTCCGTTTGGCGAACGAACGACCGCGCTTGGTGTCGTCGAACGCTGGCTTGTGCATGTTCGCGATCCCGAACGCCGGATTGGAGTCGATCTTCGCCCACGATCGCTCCAGCTCCGGGTCGTGCGGCTTGTACGACTCGTTGTACAAGATTGCCATCAGCAACTGCGGCCGGATCCCCGCCTGGCCGGCGTACTTCCGGACCTGTACGGCGAAATGGGCCGGGTCGTAGTCCTCGTACCAGGGCTTCGGAGTACTGACAGCGGAAGGCGTCGGCGTGGGCTTGACCGACGGCGTCGCGCTCGGGGCACCCGTCGTACCCGGCTCATCGCTGCATTGGGCGGCCAATCCACCCACGGCAACAGCTCCGACCGCCACCCATGCCCACTGCTTCGCCACAACCCAAACCTAAAGCATCACCGGTAAGCACGAGCCTGCAGCTCGAAGAGCTCGGCATACCGACCGCCTGACGCGAGGAGCGCCTCGTGACTGCCAACCTCCTCGACACGGCCGTCGTGCATCACCACGATGAGGTCGGCCATCCGGACAGTCGAGAAGCGATGTGAGACCAGGACGGTGATGCCGCCGGTCTCGGCCGCGGCGACTCTGGCAGCTGCGGCGTACTGCTCGTACAACCGGTGCTCGGCTTCCGGATCCAGCGCCGCGGTCGGCTCGTCCAGGAGCAACAGCAGCGGCCGTTCACGCATGAACGCCCGCGCCAGCGCGAGCCGCTGCCACTGCCCGCCGGACAGCTCGACGCCGTCGGTGAACTTCTTGCCCAACTGCGTGTCCAGCCCGCGCGGCAACCCAGCGACAACGGACTCCGCGTCGCCTCGCGCGACGGCAGCCTGCACCGCCGCCTCCTCGGACTCCCGTCGTACGTCGCCGACGCCCACGACCTCCCGGACCGTCCACTCGAACTTGACGAAATCCTGGAACCCGGCCGACAGCTGCGACCGCCACGAGTCCGGAGAGATCGTCGCCAGGTCCACGCCGTCGACCAGGATCCGTCCGCTCGTCGGGTCGTACATCCGCGCGAGCAGCTTGACCAGCGTCGTCTTCCCGGCACCGTTCTCCCCCACCAACGCGACCGCCGAACCCGCCGGCAGCGTCAGATTCACATCACTCAGTACGGCGAAATCCGTGCCGGGGTAGGAGAATCCGACGTCACGCAGCTCGATGCCGGACCGGAGCCTCGGCGGTGCCGGATCGATGCTGGTCCGCCACGAGTTGTCCTTCGCGTACTCCCGCAACCAGTCGTACCGGCTGAAGCTCCGCACGACCTCGCCCACCCAGTACACGTTGCGCGCGATACCACCGGTCATCTGATCCACTTGCGGCGCCAGCAGCAGCACGAGCACCACCTCACCCGCCGTCTGCTGCCCGTTCCACGCGCGGGCGATCACCCACACGATCGCCACGGCGTACGCGAGACCCAACGCCAGCCGCACCGACCCGTCGACCTTGCCACCCCAACGAGCTGCCTCGACCCGCCGCCGGAACCGCTGCGTCTGCAACGCGAGGATCCTGTCCAGCAGCACCTGCCCGAGCCCGAAGACTCGCACCTCGAGCCCCGTTCGCGCGTCCTTGGACACCTCGATCAGCTTGTCGACCAGCCGCTCCTGCGGTAGCGAGTCCTCATACGCCTTGTGCGACCGCACGCTGCTGACGTACGCCGACCAGATCCGTGCCACCCCCAACAACGGCAGCAGCAACAGCAGTGGATGCACGGACCCGAGCAACCCGAGCACGGTCACCGTGTTGGCCACCGTCGCGAACGCCCACAGCAGCACCTCGGCGCCGACGCCCATCCGCCAGGCGCGTTCGCGGACCAGCTCCAGCCGGTCGGCGATGTCGGGCCGCTCGTGATGCGTCAGGCCCGGAATGCCGGTCGTCACGTCCAGCAGGTCGGCGTGGACCCGGCCGGCCATCCGCTCCTGAGCCGTGTCCTGCAGCGGCCAGCCCACGACGTCGGCGACGAACGAGATGGCCAGGCCGCCCACGATGATGCCGATGCCGAGCGCGATCGTGTTCGAGCGGTTGTTGGCGAGCCCCTCGACGAGCAGGCTGATGCCGAACGTCTGCGCGGGCGCCGACACCGCGCGCGCAGCGACGAGCACGGTGGAGATCGCCATCAGCAACGGCGCGGCCCGGAACGACGTGGACAGCCACAGCCAGGCGACTCGCAGGCTACGCATCGAGCGCCTCGCTCTCCGGCTCCTCGGGGAAGGTCACATACCGCTCGGCCTGCAGGCGGAACATGGCGGCGTACGTCCCGCCCTGATCCAGCAACTGCTCGTGCGTCCCGTCCTCCACGATTCGCCCGTCGGCGAGTACACAGATCCGGTGCGCGTTGCGGACCACCGAGAACCGGTGCGAGATGATCAGCGACGCCACCCCCGAGGTCAGCTCGAGATAGCGCTCGACCAGCTCGGCCTCGGCGCGCACATCCAGCGCCGCCGCCGGCTCGTCCAGCACGAGCACACCGGCCCCTGCGTGTACGGCGAACAGCGCACGCGCCAGCG
Organism: Kribbella sp. CCNWLW201; assembly: GCF_037203805.1. Classification (NCBI taxonomy): domain Bacteria; kingdom Bacillati; phylum Actinomycetota; class Actinomycetes; order Propionibacteriales; family Kribbellaceae; genus Kribbella; species Kribbella sp. CCNWLW201. Next base: position 25,195 of record NZ_JBBCBQ010000003.1, read on the forward strand.
CGATCCGTTGCCATTCCCCACCGGACAGGTCGACGCCACCGTCGAACGTCTTGTCGAGCACGGTGTCCCATCCGTCCGGCAGGCCGCGCACCACGTCGTCGATACCGGACTCCCGCGCGACCTTCGCGAGCGAGATCTCGTCGTCGGCCCGTTCGACCGCGCCGAACACGACGTTGTCGGTGACCGACAACGGAAAGCGCAGAAAGTCCTGCACGATCGCGGCGATCCGCCGCTGCCAGCCGGCCAGGTCGAGCTCCGCGAGGTCCACGCCGTCGACCGTGATCCGCCCCTCGGTCGGTCTGTACACACCACCGAGCAGCTTCACCAGCGTCGACTTGCCGGCACCGTTGACGCCGACGAGAGCGAGCGCCTCGTGCGCGTTGATCGTGAGGTCGAGGTTGCGGAGCACATCGACGTCCGAGCCTGGGTAGCGGAAGCTGACGTTCTCGAACCGGACCTCGCGCGCCGGCATGGTCTCCACCCGGTGCCGCGTCGACGGCTCCGGCTCCGGGTGCCGCTCGGCGATCGTGCCCGGCAGCTCCTGCATCGCCCGGTACGCCGACAACCCCCGCTTCACCTGGACGACGCCGTACGAGTTCATCGCCACCCCGATGGACAGGATCGCCGGGACTGTCGTCGCGACCTCGGTCAGTGGGAGGTCGCCGTTCAGTGCGGCGCGGCCGACGAGCAGGATGGCGAACCCGTTCGCGGCCAGGTGCAGGGCGCCGGTGAGGATTGACCACTTCACGTTCTTGCCGCGCCGCGCCCAGACCGCGCTGAAGCCCGCGGTCCACTCCCGGACATACCGGTCGACCAGCCAGCCGTGCAATCCGAAGACACGCAACTCCTTGGGCGCGTCCCGCATGCCGAGGTCGAACACGTAGTTGGCCCGCCGCTGCTCCTCGGTGTTACCCCACCACACGTCGATCTCGCGCGCGATCATGCGGCCGCCGTACCACTCCAGCAGAAAAGCCACCGCGACCAGCATCGCGGCGACCAGCCAGGAGAACATCACCCCGACGATGACCCCCGAGCCGACCAGCGTGACCCGGCTGGCCAGCAGCCAGGGCAGATTCCCCAAGCCCTCGGCGAGGTGGAATCCGCCTTTGCCCTTCGCTCGCTCCTGCATGTCGAGCACCTCGGTGTCCTCGAGATGCGCGACTCTGCGCGGCCGCAGCAACGGCTCGGTGATGCCGTTGCCGATCTCCCGGACGAGCGCCGCATCCAGGATCTGCGAGGCCACCTGATGAATCGCCGGCGTCAAGCTCTGGAGGATGAACACGACCAGCAGCGCCGCCAGCAGCCAGCCGAACCCGCCGACCGACATCGCTCCGGGGGCAGCGTCGATCACACCTGGAACAGCTCCGACGACCTGACCGGTCAGCAACGTGACCGCCATCCCCAGCACCGAACCGAGAACAGCAAGCCCCATCGTCAAAGCAGTGCTACCAGGTGAGACACGCAACGCATACCGCAGCAGAGTCAGCACCCCACCGACCGTAACGACCCCCACCGACAAAAACACCCGAGTTTCCACAGGGCATTCAGCCGCCCGGATGGAATGCCACTCGCGTCTCCGGTGTGGCTCGACGCGGACTTTGCTTTCGACAACGGCTTCCGGGTCGTCCAGTTCACGCCGCCGGCGGACGACGAGAACTGGCCTGAGTGGTACGCGAGCTACCTGGTCGCCGAACGAGCCGGCCAGCCACTCCCCGAGTGACCGGCCGACCCGGCTGCCGGCAGGTCAGGTTTTCGCGATCACTTTGACCGCTTTGCCGGTCTTGTCGTACCCGGTGATTGTGTAGTGGGGGTCGGAACCCTTGAAGGAACGGTTCAGCCAGGCGATGGCGTACCAGCCGTCGGTGACGGTGACGTCGTGGACTTGCGGATAGCCGGTCAGCTGGATCCGGACCTTGGTGATGTTCGCCGCGACCCGGCCGTACTCCAAGGCGTACCAGCCCTTGCAGGGTGTGCCCGGGCAGTGGGCGGAACCGCTGCTGCCCGCGCGCAGCTCGGCGTATCCCGAGCCGCCGGGTACGACGGGGTCCAAAGCGTCGTCGAGCGCGTTCAACGTGAGGAACATCGAGTTCGAGCGATAGCTCATCATCGCCCCGTCCGCGGATGGGTCGAGCAGGCAGGAAACGGCCTTGCGTCCGGACGGTGACACCGCGACCAGACTGGTCGCAAAGCCCTTCACCTGATCCGACGCCGTCACGCGCCAATTGGTGAGGTCGACCCACAGTTGCACCGAGCAGTTGCGCAGCTGTCCGGCGGTCGACGTCGGCATCGGATCCCGCCTGGCCGCCGCGATCAACTCCGCCGACGGCTTGTCCCCACCGGGAATCGTGCACTCCTGGAACTTCTGGCCGACCTCGGTCTCGTACTCGACGGTGCGGCCCGACACGAACATGCCCCGGCCGAGCGGACGTGTGTACTGCGGATATCGCAGCGCGCACCGCCGCGTCGCCTCTTCCTCGGTCAGCTTCTGTCCGGCGGACTCCTCGCCTCGAGGAACCCCGGGGACCGGCCCGAACGACGAGTTGGCACCCGCATCCTGTCCTCCACCGGCCACGCGACTCCCATCGCCGGCGGTGTCGAGATTGGGCAGTACGGCGGCCGCGACAGCGACCGCGGCCACGCTGACCGCCGTCCCACCGACGGCGAGCAGCTTGCGGCGACGCCTCCCCCGCCGACCACGCTGCAACAACGTCGCCGTGTCGAACGGATCCAACTGCTCGGCATCGGCCAGTCGACGCAGTTCCTCACCGACTTCCCGTACGTCGTCCATGTTGTTCTCCTTCATGAGGCGCGGCTGATGCGCCGCGCCCGGTCGATGGCCTGCCGGAGAGTCTCGAGACCGCGTGCCGCCTGGCTCTTCACCGTGCCCTGCGAGCAGCCGAGAATCTCGGCCGTCTGCTCGACCGACAGATCCTCGTAGTACCGGAGCACCACACAGGCGCGCTGCCGGGGACCGAGCCGCCGCAGCGCCTCGAGGACCTCGTCGCGGTCGGCGTGACCGGCGGTGAAGTCGTCGGGCTGAATGCGTTCCGGCAACTCGGCGATCGCGACCTCCCGGCGCCACGGCCGCCGCCGGCCGTCCTGCGCCGCGTTCACGACCATCCGGCGGGCGTACGCGTGCGGGTTTCCCACCCCGCGCACCTTCGGCCAGGACAGGTACAACTTGTAGAGCGCGTCCTGGACGACGTCATCCGCCTTGTGCCGGTCTCCGCAGACCAGGAAGGCGGTCCGCCGTAACGACACGTTCATCGCCTCGACGAACTCAACGTACTCCCGGTCCCGATCCGCCATTCGCGCCTCCCACTCTCTCCTTGTCCCCCTCAAGACGGATGGCCCGATCAGCGAGGTTGCATGGCACTCAGGTCAAGGCGGCGGGCAACGGCTCGGCGTGGACGATCTGGAGGCGGCTGACGGCTCGGGTGAGTACGACGTACAGGCGGTGGAGGCCCCGTGGTTCGGCGGCCACGATGCGGGCCGGCTCGGCGACGACCACCGCGTCGAACTCCAGGCCCTTGGCGAGCGATGCCGGGACGCAGACCAGCCGCATCGTGTCCATTTCTTCCTCCGTCTCGCCAAGGAGGGCAGGCTCGAGCCCGGTGGCGGCGAGCGCGTCGCGGAGCTGGACGACCTGATCGTCGGCCGCGATCACTGCGACCGAACCTTCGCCGGCCAAGGCATTCCGGCAGAAGGCGACAAGCGCGTCCGACAAGGAAGCCTCGTCGGTCTGGACAATGCTCAGCGCGTCAGCGACCGTGCGGACACCACGCGGCACCCCGAGCGTGGGCGCGATCTCCGGCAGCAACTTCGCCGCGAAATCGATGATCTGGTCCGGCACCCGGAAACCCCGGTCGAGCTCGGCCACGACGCCGTCCGTCTTCTCGAGGTGATCAAGCACCCGATCCCACGAGCCCGCGGCCCACGGAGTCGTTGCCTGAGCCAGGTCACCGAGGACCGTTGCCGACCCGGTGCGACAACGCCGGCCCAGCGCGCGCAGTTGCATGGCCGAGAGGTCTTGCGCCTCGTCCAGAACGAGATGGCCGAGTGATCCGGTACGGCGCTCGATCAGGTCCTCGAGCTCGTCGAGCAACACCGCGTCCGCTTCCGACCACTTCGCCGACTTCCACGACCGCGGCGGCTTCTGCCAGAGCAGTGCGGCCCGCTCCTCCGCAGTGAAGTCGCCGCCCGCCTGCGCCAGGAAGTCGGCATCGGAGAACAGCCGCCACAACACCTGCTCGGGTACGACGCGAGGCCACACTGCATCGACGAGCTGCTTCACCGGCTTCGAGCGGGCCACGGCGTTCTGCACCCGGTCGTCCGGCGACTCACCACGCCGCTCCATCAGCACCAGTACGGCGTGTGCGATCCGTTGCGCGAGCGCATTCCGTCCCGGGGCGTATCGCGTCGACTCGCGCAGCGCCGACACGATGTCCACAAGCTCGTAGTCGTGGACGCGGTACCGCTGAGAACCCTTGCTGTAAAGGATTCCCTCGGTCGGCGTCCCGACGTACGACCACAAAGCCTGCTGCAACACGGCGGCCATCCGGGCGTCACCCTTGACCCTCGCGGCCTCCGACTCGTCCGACGCGGCGGCGGGCAGGGTGATCAACTCGTCGATGGTGATCTGCCGTACGTCGACCTCGCCGAGCGCCGGCAGGACCTTGCGGATGTACGACAGGAACGAGCGGTTCGGCCCGACGATCACGACACCGCCACGGCTGAGCCGTTCCCGTTCGGTGTAGAGCAGGTACGCAACCCGGTGCAGGCCGACTGCCGTCTTGCCGGTGCCGGGCGCGCCCTGTACACAGACGGTCGGATGCAGCGGCGCCCGGACCAGGTCGTCCTGCTCCGGCTGGATCGTGGCGACGATGTCGCGCATCGGCCCGGTGCGCGGGCGTTCGATCTCGGCGCGCAGGAACGCGTCGGCCTGATCGGCCTCACCGGCGCCGATCAGCGGCTCGTCCTCGAAACCGGTCAGCTCGGCGTGGTCCGAGAAACCGTACCGGCGCCGCAACAGCACCCGCTGCCGGTCGCTGCGGGTCGCCCGGTAGAACGGCACCGACACCGGTGCCCGCCAGTCGATGACGAGTGGCACACCGCTGCCGTCGTGAACGTGCCGGCGGCCGATGTAGATCTGGTCGAGCTGCTCGATGGCGCCGGCCTCGTAGTCGAGCCGCCCGAAGAACAGCGGTACGTCGGGCAGGTCGATCAGAGCCATCGTCCGTTGCTGGTGGGCGCGGGCGTTGGCCTCGTTGGTGAAGCGCTCGTCGTTGTCCTCACCGCCGATGACCGGGACCTCACGGCCCTCGACCGCTCGGTGCATCCGGCGCAGTGCCGCGCGGGCGTCGGTGAGGAAGGCCCGTTCGGCCTCGAGTTCGGCAGGGATCAGTGCGGATTCGACCATCGAAAGGAGCCTCGACTCGGTGTCAGGTGTACGAACGACGGACTGGCGGCAATCACAGGGTCCCGCCCCGGAGACATCCGGTTCGTTTCGATCCTTCACGCGCGTGCAAGAAGCCACCCGAAAAGACAGACCGAGCACGCTACCAGCGCCCTGATCACGCCCGCCACCGAATTAATCGCAGCCGGCGGTCACAGATCGGGCCGCTACCCGGTCTCTCCCGGTAGAACCCATCAGGAGGGTGTGCATCATGAGGGTCGCGTTCCTCAACATCGCCATGCACGGGCGGGTCAACCCGACATTGCCGGTGGTGGCCGAACTGGTCCGGCGCGGCCATTCGGTCAGCTATCACACCTCGCCGGCGTTCCGGGCCGAGATCGAGGCCGCAGGCGCGACTGTGCGCCTCTACCCCGGTGGCGATCAGCCACTCCCCGATCCGCCGACGCCGGTCGCGTTACTGGAGGGGCTCGCGCGCACCGCCGTACAGGTGCTGCCTGCTGTGATCGCGGACCTGCGTGGCCTGCAGCCAGACCTGATCGTCCACGACTCCGCCTGTCTGTGGGGTGCTGTCGCCGCGCGCGAGCTCGAGGTACCGGCGGTGTCGTCGTTCACCACGTTCGCGTTCAACCGGCAGGTGCCCAGCCCCACCCGCGCCTCGTGGGACCTGTTGGCCGCTGCCTCGACTCGACCCGGCTACCTGCGGGCGCGCTGGGACCTGCATCGCCAGTACGACGCGCGCGGGTTGCCGCTGATCGACTTGGGGAACATCCGCCAGCCGCTCAACCTGGTCTACACCTCGCCCACGTTCCAGCCTGCCGCCCAGGACTTCGACCAGTCCTATCGGTTCATCGGCCCGAGCATCGGTGCCCGCCCGGCCGACCTGTCGTTCCCGGCCGACCAACTGCAGGACCCGGTGCTGTACGTCTCGCTGGGCACGGTGTTCAAGGCCGACCCCCAGCTGCTCCGCACCTTCGCCACCGCGCTCGCCCCACTGGGCGGCACCGTCATCGTCTCCTGCGGCCAGACCGATCCCGCCGCACTCGATCCGTTGCCCGCCAACGTGCTAGTACGACGATCTGTCCCGCAACCGGACGTGTTGGCCCGAGCCGCGCTGTTCGTCACCCATGGGGGGATGAACAGCGTCAACGAGGCGATGTACGCCGGCGTTCCGATGCTGGTGGTCCCACAGGGGGCTGACCAGCCGATGGTGGCCCATCGCGTCGTCGAGCTCGGCACCGGGCTGTCGATCCGCACCCAGGACGTCTCAGAGGCTTCCGTGCGCACGCTCGCCGCGCGTCTGCTCGACGAACCCGGGTTCCGGACCTCCGCGGCCACGCTGCAGGCCGCACAGCGCGAGGCGGGTGGCTATCGACGCGCTGCCGACGAGCTTAAGCTCTACCTGCAGCGGACCGGCTCGGTTGCTTCCGTCGATCCCTCGCAGCGAGGCTGACGATGTCGCTCGTCGTCGTACTCGTGCTGATTGCCGGCCTGTCGGAGGCGGCGGGGCGCGTCCTGCCGATGGCATCGCGTCGTCCGGGTATGTCACGGACTCTGGTGGTCGGGTTGCTGCTGACCGGCACGCTCGTCGAGGCCACGGTGATCGCGCTGTGGCCGCTGACCGCGTGGACCCTGGCGGACGCCGTACTGTCCACTCCCCCGCCCGACGCCGCCGGGTTGCTGTGGACACCGGGCCTGGTCGCTCCGCTGGTGCTCGCGGCGGTGCTCGCGTTCCCGTTGCTGGGACCCATGCTGCACCTGCTCCTTCTCGTGGGAGTCGGAGCAGGTCTGGCCGGCGTGGTCGCGGATGCGACGGCGCTGGGCTGGGGTGCCGCCGCCGGTTGCGTGGCCGCGGCCGGGGCCGGATTGGCTGTCGCCGTTGAACTCGTACGGCGTCTGGTCGCGAGGATCCTCGCCATCGGGGTACCGGTCCCATGAACGGCCTCGTGCTCTGGATCGGCGGACTCGGGGTCGCCCTGATCATCGAGGCGCTGTTGGCTCGCTACGAGCTACTCGTCTACAGCGTCGGCTGGCGGGAACCGACCACGAAGCTCCCGGCGGGCGTGCCCTATGCCCGTGGTGCGGCCCCAGATCGTCCACCGGCGGCGTACCTGGTCTACCTCGACGGCATCGGGAAACGGCGTTTCCACGACAGCCGCGACGGCGGTCAGCTGGTCAAGGCCTTGATCGCCGGAGCGCCGGAATTGCGGGTGCTGGGTCAGGTACAGCCCTACTCGCCCCTGGCCGATCCGCTCGCCGATCGACCGGTCTGGGCGTGGCTGCGCCGACGTGCCGGGCTGCTGCTGTTCCTGCACAACGTCATGCAGACGTTCGTCGCCGCCGACCGGCGGTACAGACCGCTGTACAACCGTGCTGTCGGCAACCAAATCGCCACTCAGCTCCGGCTCGCGGGCTATGAGCCCGGCAGCGGTATCCCCGTTGTGCTGCTCAGCTACAGCGGCGGCGCCCAGGTCGCGACCGGCGCGGTCGACAAGCTGTACAGCCAGCTACGCGCCCCGATCCTGCTGATCCTGCTCGGTGCGTTCCACAACGGCGCGAACGACCTCACCCATGCTCAGCACTTGCACCAGCTCACCAGTACGAGCGACCGGATCGAGCGGGTCGGCAGGTGGATCTTCCCCCAGCGCTGGCGACTGTTCCGCCGTACCGGATGGAACCGGGCCGTCCGCGCCGGCAAGATCACCGTGCACCAACTCGACCCGGCCACCCACGTAGGGCCACGCAGCTACATCAGCCCGACGGCCCAACTACCCGACGGCCGCACCCACCTCAACCGCACCGCCGACACCATCATCTCGCTCATCCGCACGCACTACTCGGACAACGCCCGCCCGCCGCGCTAGCGCCGCCTCAGGACGGCCTGGGGGCGCGGCGGTCCTTGCGTTCGGCAAGTTCGTCGTCCTCGACCAGGACGAGCATCGGCAAGGCCGGGTCACACAGCATCGTCACCACGAAGCGGACGGGGACGTCGGCGCGGTTGTTGCCGTCCTGGTAGTGGATGACGTCACCACCCGGCTCCCAGAACGCCTCTCCGGCCCGAACGACCCGCGCAGGCTCACCTTCGAGTTCGAACAACATCTCCCCCTCCAGCACATACCCGAAGGCAGGCCCGCCCGGGTGGCGGTGCGGTGGCGCGCCCGGGTCGCCGGGCGGGTACTCGACGACCACGGTCATCGCGTGAGCTCCTGCGGGGATGGACGGCGGTTCGGCCTCCTGCACCACGGTCAGCGCCGTCTTCCACGCGTCTGACCTCGGCTTCTGCTCGGTAGTCTCGGGCATCGGGGATACCTCCAGCACGAATCGGGATTGGACAGTCACCAGCTAAGACCGACCACCCCCGCGCTCTGTGACTCCGGTGCCGAAATCGCCACCCGTGGGTGCTGGAATGTGCGTGCGGGGGGACTGAGGCTAAGATTGAATCAGCACCGTACGTCGGCAACGCCTCTAGCGACGCCGATCGCGTCGCGACGGCTGCGCCTCGAGCAGGAACTCACGGCCCTCCACCAGTGGGCGTCGGTCCCACCCCGGTGGCGGGTCCCGCCGGAATTCCGCATGTCGATCGCTCGCAGGTGACCCGGCAGGGGTCTCGTCGACGGCGTGCTCACGTGCGGTGTTGCGTGCCGCCGCGGCAACGATGCCGCGGCAGTTCTGAGGAGGGGTTCTTTGGCCCAGCGAGGCCGGCGTCAGTCCGACGCTTCCCGTGGTACCGATTCCCGGCGTCGGCGTCGTGTTCGCGACGTCGAGGTCGAAGGCCTGATGCCCGTGCTCGCGCGCGCCGTACGGGAGGTCGAGGGGGCCGTCGAGCGCGCGGCGGTGCGTCCTTCGATCCGGACGAAGTTCCAGGTCATCGCCCTGCTGGTGCGCGAGGAGCGGGCCCGGGTGAACGCGGACAAGTCGGCCGGCGACACCTACCGGGCCGAGCAGCTCCGGCGTCTCGACGGGATCGCCACGATCCTCGCCAAGACCGCGGCGCTCGAGCCTTCGCTGCTGGCTCTGCTCGCCGAGGACGCCGTCGTGTCCGAGGCGGCCACCTCGCTCAAGCGCGAGATGCTGGCGGCAGCCGGCGTCGAGGTTCCGGTCGAGGAGCCGACCTTCAAGGCGCCGACGACCCCGGCTCCGACCAGCGCGCGTCAGGTCGTTCCGCAGTCGGTCGTCTCGCGGCAGCTCGCCAACCCCTTCCTCGCCCCCGACTTCAGCTCCGCCCCACCCCGCGAACCACAAGCGCGGCGGCTGGCCGGCTGGGAGCTGATCGGTCCGCTGCTCAAGTCGTTCGAGTACGCCACCGCCTCGTCGACCAAGACCCTGCCCAACCCCACCACCCTGCGGATCAGGGCCGGCCAGGAGCTGATGCCACATCAGGCGCGACTGGTCGCCGCTGCCGCAGCCGGCCACCGCACCTTCCTGCTGGCCGACGAGCCCGGCCTGGGCAAGACCGCTCAGGCGCTGCTCGCCGCCCAGGCCGCCAACGCTTATCCGCTGCTGGCCGTCGTACCGAACGTCGTGAAGACCAACTGGGCCCGTGAGGCAGACCTCTGGACCCCGCGCCGTAAGGCCACCGTGATCCACGGCGATGGAGACACGATCGACGGCTTCGCCGACATCGTCGTGGTGAACTACGAGGTGCTGGATCGGCACGTCGGCTGGCTCGGCGATCTGGGCTTCCGCGGCATGGTCGTCGACGAGGCGCACTTCATCAAGAACAAGAAGTCGCAGCGATCGCAGAACGTACTGCGCCTGTCCGAGCGGATCCGGAGCCGGACCGGTCGTCCGCTGCTGATGGCGCTCACCGGAACCCCGCTGATCAACGACATCGAGGACTTCACCGCGATCTGGCAGTTCCTCGGCTGGATCGACGAGAACAAGCCGGGCGCGGTGCTGATGGAAGCACTCGAGGAGAGCGGCCTGACCCCGGCAGACCCCGGGTTCTACGCGGCCGCCCGGGCCAGCGTGATCGACCTGGGCATCGTCCGCCGCCGCAAGGTCGACGTCGCCGCCGACATCCCCGCCCGCCGGATCGCCGACCTCCCCGTCGAGCTCGACGACGCCGCCGGCCGCTCCATCCGCGACGCCGAACGCGAGCTCACCAACCGCCTCGTCTCGCGCTACCAGAGCGCCCTCGCGACGAGGGAGTCCGGCGAGGTCGTCGACGGGATCGACCACGACCTGGTACGGCGGGTGGCCGGCTGGGAGCGGGCCGACCCGGACTCCAAGTCCGGCGAGAACGTGTTCAGCCTGGTCCGCCGGATCGGCCGGGCGAAGGCCGGTCTGGCCGCCGACTACGCCGCCCAACTCGCGCACAACGTCGGCAAGGTCGTCTTCTTCGCCCGGCACATCGAGGTGATGGACGCCGCCGAGAAGCTGTTCGCCGAGCGCGGCATCGCCTACTCGTCGATCCGCGGCGACCAGACCCCGAAGGCCCGGCAGAAGAACATCGACGCGTTCGTGAACGACCCCGAGGTCTCGATCGCGGTCTGCTCACTGCTGACGGCCGGCGTGGGTATCAACCTGCAGGTCGCGTCGAACGTCGTACTCGCCGAGCTCTCCTGGACCAACGCGGAGCAGACCCAGGCCATCGACCGCGTCCACCGCATCGGCCAGGAAGAGCCGGTCACCGCGTGGCGCATCATCGCGGCCCAGACCATCGACACGCGGATCGCCGACCTGATCGACTCCAAGGCAGGCCTGGCCGCCAAAGCCCTGGACGGCTCGGACGAGGAAGTCTCCTCCTCGGCCGATCTCCAGCTCGAAGCCCTCGTCACGCTCCTCACCAACGCCTTGTCAGCCGCTGGGTAAGCGCTATCCTCGGCAGGTGATCTACGAGCTGAACCATGTCGGTGGGCGGGTCAGGGACTTGGACGCGAGCTTGGCGTTCTACGCCGGGATCGGGGCCGAGGTGGTCGATCGGTTGTTCATGACCAGCAGTCGGGTCCACCGGGTGCACGTCCAGCTTGCGACCGGGCTGGTGGAGCTGCTGCACAACGAGGTCCCCGACCCGTCGGCCGGCTACGGGCTGAACCACGTCGGATTCATGACCGACGATCTCGATGCGGACTACGCGCGACTGATCGGATTGGGGTACGCCGAGCTCTCGGCACCCAGGATCGCAAGCAGCGGCCAAGGCCGGCTGGCCTTCCTCGCCGACCCGAACGGCGTACGGATCGAGCTCCTGCAGCGCTCCGAGGATTTCCGGGTTCCACCGATCACCTCGGGTCCGGTACGGCGCCTGTCGTACATCGCACTGGCCGCGCCTGATCTCGAGGCGGCGATCGAGTTCTACGGCACGCACCTCGGCATGGAGCGCGTGCCGTCCGACGACTCCCCCTGTTTCCGCATCGGCCCGGACGCCATCAAGCTCTGCCAAGCCCCACCGCCGGCCCCGACGCCGATCAACCACCTCGGCCTCGCCACCACCGACCCCCGCCCGGACACCCACGACCCGGACAACAACCGCCTGACCTTCGACCAAAATGGTTGGGCCGGGCCCAGTTCGGATTGATAACGTGCTGGACGCCGTGACACCACCCGAGGAGGTGAGACCCATGAACGCTGTACGCACGTGGGTGCTCCCCTGCTTCGTCACGGTCGGGCGATTGACGTAGGTGTCAACGGGAGCGCGTCATCACCAGGCACTCCCGAAAGGCACAACCCATGCATTCTTTGCGTTTCACCGCGCAGACATCGTCGAACGGGTCGTCGAGCGCGACTTCCTCCTGGGCGAGATCCCCGGCGTCCTCTGGTCGCCCGAATCCGGGTCCGATCACGCACCTCTGGTCCTGATGGGCCACGGTGGCGGCCTGCACAAGAAGACGCCGGCACTCTTGGCCCGCGCCGACGACGCCGTGACCACCTGGGGATTCACCGTGGTCGCCATCGACGCACCCGGACACGGCGACCGCCCCCGCAGCGCGGAGGACGAGCAGAACCGGGCCGACCTCCGGCAGGCTCTTCAGGCGGGCGACAACGAGCGCTTCGAATCGGTCAGCGTCCGCTATGCCGGCTCCCTGGCGGAACGCGCCGTACCGGAATGGCAGGCGACTCTGGATGCTCTTCAGAAACTGCCCGAGATCGGCCCCGAAGCACCGATCGGGTACGGCGGTGGCATCACCCTCGGCACCGCGATCGGGATACCGCTGACGGCGAGCGACTCAAGGATCCGCGCGGCCATCTTCGGCGGCGGGTTCTTCGCCCACGAGGCGCTGATCGAGGCGGCGCAACGGATCACCGTCCCGATCCAGTTCCTGGTCCCGTGGGACGACGAGCACGTCAGCCGCCAATCTTCGCTCGCTTTGTTCGACGCGTTCGCCTCGGCGGAGAAGACGTTGCACGCCAACCCGGGCGACCATCGCAGCATTCGCTGGATCGGGCTCGACAATGAATTTCTTCCCCGGCATCTCAAACGCCGTACCAGAGGAGTCCGGGACGCCGTGTCGGATCGGAGCTGAGGTTTTCGTAGCAGAGGTGAGCGGCCGCCCACGACGGGCGGCCCTCATCCAACGACGACGAACTCAGCGAGAAGGGCTGCGACCATGAAACTGACGACGGTGACGAACCTCTCTGTCGACGGAGTGATGCAGGGGCTCGGCGGTTCGAACGAGGACCGCCGGGGCGGATTCGAGCGCGGCGGCTGGGCCTTGCCGCTGTTCGAGGGCGAGGCCGAGGCGTTCCTCTCCCAGGTCTATCAGCGCGCCGACGCGTTCCTGTTCGGCCGGCGGACCTACGAGATCTTCGCCGGTTCCTGGGGAGCGATGGATGATCCGAGCACCAGCCCGATCGCGGAGCCGCTGAACACGCGGCCCAAGTACGTCGCGTCGACCACCCTCACCGACCCGCAATGGGCGGACACGACCGTTCTCTCCGGTGACCTCGCGGCCGCGATCCGCGAACTGAAGGCCAAGCCGGGAGGCGAGCTGCAGGTCCACGGCAGCGGCAGCCTGATCCGCTGGCTGTTCGACAATCAGTTTGTCGACGAGATCATCCTGCTGACCTATCCCGTGGTCGTCGGCCAAGGCGTGCGGCTGTTCCCCGCCACCGGCCCGGACACCGCACTCGACCTGGTCGACTCGCGAGCCACGCCGGAGGGGATCACGATCCAGGTCTACCGGCCCAGCGGACGCCCGCAGTACGCGCCATGACATGTGGTCCCCGGGATACTGTCGCAATCGGCGTACGAGAGAAATCCGGGCGGCGGTGTCGGATCGGGGCAGTGGTGTTCGTAGCAGAGGTGAGCGGCGTCCACGGGGGCGCCTCGGACCACAGGAGATGATGCGAGATGCAGTACCTGGTTTCCGTGATCGACGACAAGAGCAATCCCGGTAGCACGGACAGGCAGCCTTACATCAGCGCGTTCAACGATCGACTGATCGCCGAGGGCTACTGGGTTTTCGCGGGCGGGCTCGCGGACACCGACGCGGCCACCGTCATCGACAACCGGGGTGAGCAGCCAGTGTTCACCGACGGGCCTTTCGTGGAGTCGAAGGAGTACCTCGCCGGCGTCTGGGTGTGGGAGGCGCCCGATCTGGATGTGGCGCTCAGGCTCGCCACCGAGGCGTCGAAGGTCTGCGATCGCAAGATCGAGGTGCGGCCGTTCCAGTGAGCGACGTCGATGAGGCGATCACACGGGCCCACCACGAGGAGTGGGCGCGGGTGGTGGCAGCCCTGACCAGGCGTTTCGGTGACCTCGACATCGCCGAGGAGGCGGCCGCCGAGGCGTTCGCGACCGCCGTCGCGCGCTGGCCGTCCGACGGCGTACCGCCCAACCCCGGCGCCTGGCTGACCACCACCGCCAACCACAAGGCCATCGACCGGCTCCGCCGCGAGAGCAAGCGCGACGACAAGCACAAGGAGGCTCAGATGGTGTACGACGAACCGCCCGAGCCGCTCGGTGCCGTCGACGACGAAAGGCTCCGGCTGATCTTCACCTGCTGTCACCCGGCGCTCGCGATGGAGACCCGCGTTGCGCTGACGCTGCGCATGGTCGGCGGGCTGACCGTGCCCGAGATCGCCCGTGCCTTCCTGGTGCAGGAGACCGCCATGGGGCAGCGGATCACCCGCGCGAAGGCCAAGATCAAGGCGGCCCGGATCCCTTATCGGGTGCCGTCCGCGGAGGACCTCCCGACTCGTGTGTCCGGCGTACTCGCCGTCCTCTTCCTGGTCTTCAACGAGGGCTACCTGGCGTCCGGCCCCGACACCGATCCCGTACGCCACGACCTGACCGCCGAGGCGATCCGGCTCACCCGCCTGATCCGAGCCCTTCTGCCGGATGACGGTGAGGTGGCCGGGTTGCTGGCGCTGATGCTCCTCACCGAGGCCCGTCGTACCGCCCGGGTCTCGGCCAGCGGCGAACTGGTTCCCCTCGACGAGCAGGACCGTGGGTCCTGGGACGCGGCATTGGTTGCCGAGGGCCACCGGCTGGTGCGCGAGCGCCTGGCGGCCGGAGTGGCACCGGGGCGCTACCAGATCCTCGCAGCGATCAACGCCGTACACACCTCTGCGCGCGACGTCCGCGACACCGACTGGTCGCAGGTCGTTGCCCTCTACAACCAACTCATCCGCGTCGACCCCTCGCCGATCGTCGCCCTCAACCGGGCCATCGCGGTCGCCGAGCTCGATGGACCGGAGGTCGCACTGGCTGCCGTCGACCAGCTCGAGGAGAAGCTGGCCGGCTACCACGCCTTCCATGCGACCCGCGCCCACCTGCTGCGCCGACTCGGCCGCAGTCAGGACTCGCGGGCGGCGTACGACAAGGCCATCGAATTGGCCGGCAACACTGCCGAGATCGCCCACCTGACCCGCCGCCGCGACCAGCTGGGGCAGTAAGGCCGTTACAGCACTCGATCGAGTGACCGCCGGAGGTAGTCCATCGTTCGGTCCAGGTCGGCCGCGAAGGCCGGATTCACCTGAGCCATCCCGGCGAACCAGAGACCGAAGGCCACGTCTCGAGTGGCGATGAAGTCGTCCAGGTGAGTGAGATCGGGCAGCTCGCGGCGTTCGGCGTAGCCCTCGAGAAGCTCCGCCCGGAACGCGGTGTAGTCGGCCCGGCTGCGGTTGTCCCACAGCGGTACCGCGAGGTCGTAGAGCCAGTAACCGAATCCGCAGTCGTCGAAGTCGATCACCCGCACCGCATCACCGTCGAACAGCGCATTGTCCAGATGCAGGTCGGCATGGATAAGGCCGAAGGCGTCCGGCTTCGATCCGAGATCCGCCATGACCGTACGCATCCGGCGCGCGACCTCGTCGAATTGCGCGCGCACCGGCGGCGGTAGCAGGTCCCAGCATCCGGCTGCGGACACACCGCCGTACTCCATCGTGTTGCCGAAGAAGGTCTCCCAGTCCCACCGCATGCGGACGAACCCGGAGGGCGGAGTCCACCCGGAAGCGTGATCGTGCAAACGGGCGAGGACGCCGCCCAATCGCCGGAAATGGACGGACCGCGGATTGGCCGCCTGCATTCGCCCACCCTGCCAGCCGAGGACCGAGCAGACCCGTTCGTCGGCGACCGTGGTCCACTCTCCACTGCGGGCCTGGATTGGCGTCGGCACGCTCACATCCGTGTCTGCCTGCAATGCGTTCAGCCAGGCCAGCTCCGATCCGACCGCGACCCGCGAATCGACTCCGGGGCCGTGCCGGTTCGGCCGGTGGACGCGGAGCAGGAATCGGTCACCGCCGGAGTCGACCCGAAACGTGGTGTTCTCGCCGTGCGCGATGAACGACAGGCGTGGCTCCTCGACCGGGTAGTCGGCAAGAGCCCGGACGGCTGTACGGCGGATGCGTGCCACCTGTGCGCGCTTCGACACCAGCTCAGCCATCCGGGCAGCGTAACGCCGACGCCTCCATCGCCGCCACGAGTTTGCCGGCCACCCGAGACGGGCCACGCCAGGGTTGGCGTGGCCCGTCGAGGGTTCTACCTGGTGTGGCCGTCGCAGAACTGCTCGTCGAGGAGAGTCTGCACCGCGTTGCGGAACGCGCCTGCCTTCGACTGCGCGGCGTCGTCGACGTAGGTCAGCGAAGCGGTCAGGGTCTTGCTGCCGTCGGGCATGCTGTACATCATCGTCGCGTAGCCCTGCACGCCGCCGTTGTGACTGATCACGGTGACACCGCAGCTTGGCGGCGGGAACGGAGACGGTGTGGTGCCGTCCTGCACCCACACCCCCAGGCCGTAGCCGAACGTCGGGTTCGCCTTGCGCATCTCGGCCAACAGCGGGGCCGGGAGGAGCTTCCCGCCCATCAGCGCGGAGATGAACGTCTGGAGATCCTTGGTGGTCGAGATCATCTCACCGCCGGCGGAGATCCAGGACGGGTTCTGGCGCGTGATGTCGACGGTCTTCGATTGTCCGGCGTCGTCGTACTGGTAATAGCCGTGAGCATGCGGCCCGGGGATCTGCGATCGGTTCACCGGTACGACGGTGCCCGTCAGCCCGAGTGGTCGGACGATCCGCCGCTGCACCTCCTCGCCGTACGTGCGTCCGGTGACCTTCTCGATCAGCAGCGCGGCCACCACGTAGTTGGTGTTGGCGTAGCTCCAGTCCGTCCCCGGCTCGAACAGCCTCGGCTTGGACAACGCCAGCCGTACCAGCTCCTCCGGCTGATAGGAGTGGAACCGGTTCTCCACCCATTCCTTGCCCTGCCAGGTGATCCCCGGCACGAATGTCCCGCCGGGGAAGTCGCCGGTGAAGTTGAACAACCCGCTCGTGTGCTGCAACAGCATCCGCACCGTGATCCGCCCATCCAGGCCGAACTCGGGCAAGTAGCCGGCCACCGGGGCGTCCAGCCCAACCTTGCCCTCGGCAACCAGTTGCAACATCACGGTCGCAACGAACGTCTTGGTCGCACTCCCCACCCGAAATCGCCCATCCGTCGCCGGCTTCGCACCCTCCCCCAACTTGCGCACCCCAGCACTGCCGGCCCACTCGCCTCGCTCATCGTGCACCCGCACCTGCACCCCAACGAATCCCGAATCAACAACCTCCTGAAGAGCCTCCTGCAACCCCGGCCGACCGCCTCCCGCCGGCACGGCCACAGCAGGCGCAGCAGCCCCAGCCAGCAGCGCAACCGCCAACGCCGCCACCCCGACGCGCCGCAAGACCCCCGCCATCCCGTTCTTCTTCTCAACACCCTCAGAACTGTTCATGCCGACGACGATCCCCAACCCCCCTGACGCCGCCCAGTCACCGCCCTGACACCACCCCTGACACGACAGCACTCAGACCGCGGCCCGGGGCCGGTGTTTGGCTCAGTGGCTGTAGGACACCGGTTTTGGTGCTGTGTAGTCGGAAGTTGGGAGGTTGTGGCGATGGGTGTGAAGTTGAACAAGGTTGCGTTTGATCATGCCAAGGAGTTGGTGCGGAAGGGGCAGACGGCGCTGGACGAGCGGGATGACTGGAGTGAGCACGCGCCGTCGGCTGATGAGGAGAACGCTTACCTCGAGAAG
Source organism: Kribbella sp. CCNWLW201 (assembly GCF_037203805.1). NCBI lineage: Bacteria > Bacillati > Actinomycetota > Actinomycetes > Propionibacteriales > Kribbellaceae > Kribbella > Kribbella sp. CCNWLW201. The sequence continues at coordinate 43,056 of NZ_JBBCBQ010000003.1, forward strand.
CACGGGTGGCGTGAGTACGGCCAGTGGTATCTCGGGGTCGACACCGAGATGGACGAGGAGACCAAGGGGCACTACAAGTTCCCGTACGGCGATTTCCGCCGGGTCCACCGGTGTGGCGTGATCAGCGCCGAGTCCCGGGCCGCCCAGAACGACTACGACGACATCACCAAGGCCGTTGCCGAGCTCCACGAGCTACTCGACGGCGATCACGCCTGACCGCGTCAGACGATGAAGCGGTCGCCGGGCCGGACGAGTCTCATCCACCGGCAGCCGTACGGCTCCAGGTCCAGCTCGAGCCGGCCGTCCTCCGCGACGTTCGCCGTACCGTCACACAACAGGTCGACAGCCCGTACGCCGACGCCCGCGCCGGCCACCGCGAGTGTCACGGACGCGGGCTCGTCGGCGAAGTTGTGCACGGCGATGATCGTGCCGCTCTCGTGGTCCGAGCGATGCGCGAACACCGACTTGGCCTCGTGCTCGAGGACGGTGCACGTGCCCCAGGAGAGCTCGGGGCTCTCGCGGTAGCGCCGGATCAACAGCTTCATCCAGTTGAGCAGCGAGTCCGGATCGCGCCGTTGCGCCGCGACGTTCACTCGATCCGGTCCGAAGTCGCCCTCGGCCACGGGAGCCGCCAAATCGTCCGGATCGGCCGTCGAGAAACCACCGTTCAGGTCGGCCGTCCACTGCATCGGCGTACGCACCGCATTCCGTCCTTCGACGGCGAGGTTCTCCCCCATCCCGATCTCCTCGCCGTAGAACAGAACCGGCGTACCAGGAAGTGAGAACAGCAGGCTGTAGACCATCTTGAGCCGGGCGTCGTCGTTGCCCAGCATCGGCGGCAGGCGGCGGCGCAGGCCGCGGCCGTAGAGCTGCATGCCCTCCTCGGGACCGAACGCGTCGAAGACTTCCTGCCGTTCCTGGTCGGACAGCTTGTCCAGCGTGAGCTCGTCGTGGTTGCGCAGGAACGTGCCCCACTGCGCCTCCTCCGGCGGATCCGGACGCTCCCGCAGCGACTTCACCAGCTCGGACGGGTCGCGCCGCGCCATCGATAGATAGAGCCGCTGCATCACGATGAAGTCGAAGGACATGGTCAGCTCGTCGCCGTCCTCGTCACCGAAGAAGCGCCGCGTGTCCTTGTACGGCAGGTTGACCTCGCCGAGCAGCATCGCCTGACCACTCCGCCGGGACAGGAAGGCCCGCAAATCCCGCAGGTAGTCGTGCGGATCCGGCAGATTGGCCGCGTCGAGCGAACCCGCCGGGTCGATCAGGAACGGTACGGCGTCCACCCGGAACCCGGACAGCCCGAGCCGCAGCCAGAAGCCGATCACCCGCATGATCTCCTCACGCACCTCCGGGTTCGCGATGTCGAGATCCGGTTGGTGCTTGTAGAACCGGTGCAGGTAGTACTGGCCGGCCTTCTCGTCGTACTGCCAGAGACTGTCCTCCTGATCCGGGAAGACGATGCCCTTGTCCGCGTCCGCCGGCGGCTCGTCCCGCCAGACGTACCAGTCCCGGTACGGCGACTGTCGCGAAGCCCGCGCGCTCTGGAACCACGGGTGCTGGTCGGAGGTGTGATTGACGACCAGATCGGCGATCACCCGCATCCCGCGGTCCTGTGCGAGCGTGACCAGCTCGACCAGGTCGCCGTGTGTGCCCAGTCGCGAGTCGACTCCGTAGAAGTCGGTGATGTCGTACCCGTCGTCGCGGTCCGGAGTCGGGTAGAACGGCATCAGCCACAGGCAGGTCACGCCCAGCTCGGCCAGGTGGTCGATCCGCTGGCTCACGCCGCGTAGATCACCACAGCCGTCGCCGTCGGTGTCGAAGAAGGTCTCGACATCCAGGCAGTAGATGACCGCGTTCTTCCACCAGACATCGGCTGTCTCAGTCAGTCTCATACATCCCCGTGCCCCGGGAACGGCGACCTAATCACACAGCAAAGGCAAGGAGTTCTGAACTCCTTGCCACACCTAACGTATAGCGCACGGTGGGGCTTGCCGCAAGCCCGGGGTCGCCCGGGAGAATCTCCAAGAAATTCAAGGAACTGGGGGTTTTCATGACTGACGTGATCATTGCCGGCGGCGGACCGACCGGCATGATGCTGGCCAGTGAGCTGCGGCTGCACGACGTAAACGTGCTCATCCTGGAGAAGCTGGCGGAGCCGACCAAGGAGGTTCGTGCGCTCGGCCTGCACGCGCGCAGCGTCGAGGTGATGGACCAGCGCGGCCTGGTGGACCGGTTCCTCGAGATCGGCGGGCAGTACCCAGTAGGCAATCACTTCGCCGGCATCGCCAAGCCGCAGCCGGTCCGGCTGGATACCGCCTATCCGTTCACCCTCGGCATCCAGCAGCCCATCGTCGAGCGGCTGCTGACCGAGCATGCCACCGCGGTCGGCGTCGAGATCCGGCGCGGCAGCGAACTGGTCGGAGTGAGCCAGGACGACGACGGGGTGACCGTCGAGCTGGCCGACGGCACCACATTGCGCTCGCGCTACCTCGTCGGGTGTGACGGCGGCCGCAGCGCCGTACGCAAGCTGCTCGATATCGGCTTCCCCGGCGAGCCGCCGAAGACCCAGTGGATCCTGGGCGAGATGGAGGTGACCGCTCCGCTGGAGGAGGTCGTCGCCGTGGTGACCGAAGTCCGCAAGACCGATCTGCGGTTCGGCGTCGGGCCGTCCGGCGATGGGCTGTACCGCGTCGTCGTACCGGCTGCGACTGTGTCCGAGGACCGCACGGTTCCGCCGACCATGGACGAGCTGAAGCAGCAACTGCAGGTGTTCGCCGGCACCGACTTCGGCGTGCACTCACCGCGCTGGCTGTCCCGCTTCGGCGACGCCACCCGGCTGGCCGACCGCTACCGGGCCGGGCGGGTGCTGCTGGCCGGCGACGCGGCGCACGTCCACCCGCCACTCGGCGGACAGGGCCTCAACCTCGGCATCCAGGACGCGTTCAACCTCGGCTGGAAACTGGCCGCCGAAGTCCGTGGCTGGGCGCCGGAGGGGCTGCTGGACAGCTATCACACGGAACGGCGCCCGGTCGCGGCCGACGTACTGGACAACACGCGCGCGCAGAGTGAGCTGATGTCCGTCGAGCCAGGGCCTCAGGCGGTACGGCGGCTGGTGTCGGAGCTGATGGACCTCGAGAACGTGCACACGTATCTGATCGAGAAGATCACCGGGCTCGGAATCCGCTACGACTTCGGCGACGGTCATGAACTCCTCGGCCGGCGCCTGCGAGATGTGAAGCTGAAGCAAGGCCGCCTTTACGACCTGATGCACACCGGCCGCGGCGTACTCCTGGACCAAACCGGTCGCCTTTCGCTCACCGGCTGGACCGACCGAATCGACCACATCACCGACGCCTCCGAGGACCTGGACCTGCCCGCGGTCCTGCTACGGCCAGACGGCCACGTGGCTTGGGTCGGCGAAGATCAGGAAGACCTGCTCGCCCACCTCCCCCGATGGTTCGGCGCTGCCACCTCAGTGCAAGGCAACCGTCAGTAGCAGGACGGACGGTTCCAGAGCTTCCACGTCGTGACGTTGTGGTGGTACGGCGACCAGATCCCCCGGACCGAGCTCGACCTCCGAGTCACCGGCATGGAGCAGGACGCGACCCTGCAGGCAGAGCAGCGAGGCGTCGCCGGGGCTCTTGTGCTCGCCCATCACCCGGCCCGCGGCCAGGGCCATCAGCGTCTGCCGAAGGCGGGCGCCGGGCCTGCTGTAAACCGTCATCGAACTGCGTCCGCTCTCGGAAGACGCAGCCTTGCCGCCCAGGTCCGCGGCCAACTCATTGATCGACGCAACGTCCATCGCCCGATGATCTCACGACGCCCGGCCGGCCCGGGATGGCTGAAGGACCCGGCGCAGTCGGGACCAAGAGCCCTGCCGTCCCCGGCTCGCCGGAGCGACAGTCGAGGTAGCAAGCCAGGGAGGATGGATGACGGTACAGTCTGCGCCGGTTGTCGTCGGCTACGACCGCTCCCCCGCGAGTCTGGCCGCGGTGCATTGGGCCGCCGCGGAGGCCGATCGGCTGCATGCCCGGCTGCGCGTCGTGGAGGTGTTCGAACTCGTCGTCGCCCAGCGCCCGGCACCCAGCAAGGTGGTCCCGCTGGCGGCGCTCCGGACAGCTCGTGAGCGAGGCCTCGATGCCCTCGCAGACGATGTGCGCGCTCACTACCCCGAACTCGAGATCGAGACCGCGCTGGCCGAGGGCACCGCAGCTGAAACGCTGATCGAAGAGACCGCACGCGCACGAATGGTGATTCTGGGGTCCCGGGGGCTCGGTGGCTGGAGTGGGCTGCTGGTCGGCTCGGTGGCGGTGCAGGTGAGCACCCACGCGCAATGCCCTGTCGTTGTCGTCCCACCCGATTTCACGCCCCGTGAGCAGAAGAAGCGGACCGTGGTCGTGGGGGTCGACGGCTCGAAGCTCTCCACCCAGGCGATCGATTTCGCCTTCGACCAGGCTGCGGCGATGGGTGCCCGGGTGGTCGCCGTACATGCCTGGACGAGCCCCTACATGACCTACCACGGCGACCGCCCGATGCCGGACTTCGACCGGCGCGAGGTGTTGGAGTCGTGCCGACTGCTCGTGGCCGAATCGGTGGCAGGTGCTGTCGCCGACCATCCCGATGTCAGGTTCGAGACCCGCTTGATCAGTGGCCAGCCGGCCCGCGCTCTGCTGCTGGCCGCCGAGTCGGCGGAGCTGGTAGTCGTCGGGTCACGCGGCCGGGGCGGCTTCACCGGCCTCCTGCTGGGGTCTGTGAGTCAGAGCGTTCTGCACCACGCTCACTGCCCCGTCGCGATCGTCCGTTGACACCATCCAGGAGGAGCCATGCGCACCGATCACGCCGAATCGCGGACCGTCCCCGAGCAGCCGACGGCCGTGCTCCGCGCGACACTGCGTCGAGGTGAGGTGGCTGGATGGTGCCGCCCCGCGATCGACACGGTCGCCGAGTACCTTCGCCGCCATGGAATCGCACCCTGCGGCTTCCCATTCGCTCGCTACCACCTCCGGCCGGACGGAGCCTTCGAGGTCGAAGCGGGCCTTCCGGTCGCTGTCCGGATCGCCGGTGACACGCACATCCAACCGTCCAGCCTGCCCGGCGGCCATGTGGTCGTGGCCTGGCACGTCGGTCCGTACGAGCAGTTGGCGGACGCGTACACCACGATCGATACGTGGCTGAAGGCGGAGCACGGAATCCGCACCGGTGACGCGTGGGAGGTCTACCACGATCTGCCGAACCGCGACCCGCGGCACTGGCGGACCGAGGTGGTGCAGCCGTTCGGCCTCGAGCGCGTCGACGCGGGGGTCAGTCCTCGCTGACGCCGATGACCGGCACCGATGTGCCGGTCAGGCCGTCGCGATCTTGCGGGTCAGCCGCGCAGGTGGACGTGCTTCTTGGTGATCTGCTCGATGTCACCCGCCGCGGCGTGGATCAACTCGTGGGACAGGTTGGACAGCGCCCTCGCCACTGCGAGCTCGTCGCCGATCTCCGCCACCTCGGGGTCGTCCGGGTGCCGGTGTGCGGTCCCCCGCCCGACCAGATGAGTCTTGTCGTTCGTGTGCAGCCGGGCCTCCGCCTGCGTCGTCCGCTCGTCCTCGTGCTCGTCGATGAAGATGTCGACGCTCCACCGCCTGCTCGCGATCATCGTCCTCGTCCCTTCCGCTCGGCAGACCTGCTTCGCTGCCATCGTCGGTCGCCGTACCCGCTCGCCACCAGGGCCATCCGGTCCACCAGCCTGGGAACTTCTGCCCTGTCGCGCGAGGGCCACTGGCGAGTCTGCTGAGAAGCGGTGCCACTATCGAAGGAGTGCGACCATGAACGACTGGCAGCCGGACGCGCTGCGCCGCTATGCGGAACGGTTCGGCCATGATCTCGGTGCTGTCCGCGCCCGGCTGATGACCGGCGAGTCGGCTGCGGGAGCGCGGATCGCGCGGGAGAACGGTCTGCCGGCGGCAGCCGGCACCGGCCCAGCCACCTTCTATGCCGACTTCGCCGCGCCGCGCGGTCGGCGGCATGTCCGCGTCTGCGGAGCTGCCGCGTGCCTGGCCGCGAGTGGCGGCACGCATGTCGACCAGGTTGCCGGCGCTCTGCGGGTGCCCGTGGACGCTTGCAGCTCAGACGGCGCGGTGTCGCTGCAGGAAGTGCACTGCCTGGGCTATTGCTATGCCGGACCGGCCGCGTTGGACGGCGACGTCGCCTGCGTCGGCGGGGATCTCATCGCACAACTCACCCGACAGCGGCCTCCGAATGATCCGCCGATCACAGTCCGGTCCGACTGCCCGGAACCTGTTGTGACAGCTGGGCTTGTCGGCGAAGAGGCCAGCTGGTCGGTGTGGCCCGAGGTGGTGAGCCGCGGCGATCCTGCCGACGTACTTGCCGAGGTGGATACGGCCCGACTGCGTGGGCGAGGCGGTGCCGGATTCCCGACCGCACGTAAGTGGGCTGCCGCCCGTACGCATCCGGGGCCACGAGTCGTGGTCGCCAATGGTGACGAGGGCGATCCAGGCTCGTTTGTGGACCGGCTGTTGATGGAACGTGATCCGGACCGGGTCCTGGAGGGCCTCGCGCTGGCCTGTCTGGCGGTGGACGCCGAGCAGGCGGTGATCTTCATCCGCGCCGAGTACCCACGGGCCCGGGCACAGGTCGAGGCGGCGATCAGTCGCGCGTACCGGGACGGCCACTTCGGCCGGAACGTGCATGGCAGCGGGCGGGCGCTCGATGTAAGGATCGAGTCTGGCGCCGGCTCGTATGTGTCCGGCGAGGAGACCGCTCTTCTCAACGCGATCGAGGGTCTGCGCGGTGTCGTCCGGCCGCGCCCGCCGTACCCGGTCGAGCATGGTCTGGCCGGCAGGCCGACCGTGGTGAACAACGTCGAGACACTTGCCGCCGTGCCCTGGATCGTCAAGCACGGCGGCAAACGCTATGCACGGGCCGGCACCGCGGACGAGAACGGCACGATCGTCGTCAGCCTGTCCGAACGGTTCGCCCGCCCGGGCGCGTACGAGGTCGAGATCGGCACGCCGGTACGTCGTCTCGTCGAAGAGCTGGGCGGCGGACTCCGGGATGGTGCGGTGCTGCGCTCGATCCAGGTCGGCGGACCGCTGGGCGGGTTCCTCGGCGTGGGCGACCTCGATCTACCACTCAGCGAGGCTGCCCTGTCCGCCCGGGGTGCGGCCCTCGGTCACGCCGGCATCGTCGCCTTCGACGACCGGTTGAGCGGTCACGACATCCTGCGGCACGTGTGGCGGTTCGCCGCCGCCGAGAGCTGTGGCGAGTGCTCCCCGTGTCGGGTCGGCACCCGCCGCGGGCTCGGCCTCGCCGAGGTGGAGGCCACGGCGGACGTGATCGAGGCACGCGCCCGGGTCATGCGCACGATGGCGGCCGGAAGCCTGTGCGCATTCGGGCGACGGGTCCCGGCCGCGGTTCGCAGTGTTGCCCGCGTCTACGGGTTGGAGGGGTGGACATGATCCGGGTCTACGTCGACGAGGTTCCGGTCGAGGTCACCGAAGGAGCGACACTGCTCGATGCCATCCAGGCCGCGGGGCAGACCGTGCCGACGCTCTGCCACGACGACCGGCTGACCCCGGCCGCATCCTGCCGGATCTGCCTGGTCGATGCCGACGGCAACGGTCCGGTCGCGGCCTGCAGTACGCCGGTGCGGGACGGACTGCGGATCGGACTGGCCGCCGGCGGAGCCTGGCGCCGGGACGCGCTCGCGGCGATCGTGGCAGGCCTCCCCGCCCGCGCACTCGAGGTGCCCGCCGATCGCAGTGAACTGGTCCGACGCTGCGAGGAACTCGGCGTCGTCGCCGAACCGATCTCGTTGCTCGGAGAGTCCCGCGGAGTCGACCACTCCCATCCCTACATTCGGCTCGATCGCGATCTCTGCATCGCCTGCGGCCGTTGCGTCCGCGCCTGCGACGAGATCCAGGGCACGTTCGCCATCACGCTCACCGGCCGCGGCCCGGACACGGTCGTCGCACCGGGCACCGGCGGACTGTGGTCCGGCTCGGACTGCGTCAGCTGCGGCGCCTGCGTCGACACCTGCCCGACCGGCGCCCTGTCCGAACCCGGCCTCCTCGATTCGCGGCCGATCGAGCAATGGACCCGAACCACCTGCGGGTACTGCGGAGTCGGCTGCACACTGGACATCGGCACCCGAGGCCACGACATCGTCACCGTCCGGCCGGCGCCCGACGACTCGGTGAACCGCGGTCACGCCTGTGTGAAGGGCAGATTCGCGCACGGCTTCGTCAGTTCGCCCGAACGGCTGAGGACCCCGCTGCTGCGGCGCGACGGCGAACTCGTCGAGGTGTCGTGGGACGAGGCACTCGACCATGTCGCCGAGCGGCTGCGCCAGATCGCCGTACCGGATCGGTTCGCGGTCATCTCGTCGGCACGCGCGACGAACGAGGAGAACTACCTGATCCAGAAGTTCGCCCGGGTTGCCATCGGCACCAACAACGTCGACAACTGTGCCCGGCTGTGCCACGCGCCGTCGGCGGCCGGACTGGCGACCACGTTCGGGCTGGGCGGCGGCACCAACACCTTCGACGACCTGGACACCTGCGACGCGATCCTGCTCGCCGGCGCCAACCCGACCGACGCACATCCCGTCGTCGGCGCTCGCATCCTGCAGCGTGTCATCGACGGCGCCCGGCTGGTCGTGATCGACCCGCGCCGAACCGAGCTCGGCAAGCATGCCGACATCCACCTGCGCCCACGGCCGGGCACGAATGTCGCCGTCTTCCACGGACTGGCCCACGTGCTGATCCGGGACGGCCTGATCCACGAGGACTTCCTCGCCGACCGAGCCACCGGGTACGACGAGCTGCGCAACCTCCTCAGCGACTACCCACCCGAGCGGGTGAGCGACATCAGCGGGGTGCCCGTGGACGACCTGGTCGCCGCCGCGCACCTGTACGGCGGGGCTGCGGCACCGGCGATCTTCTACGGCCTCGGTGTGACCGAGCACCTGCACGGCACGGACGGCGTCCGGACACTGGCGAACCTGGCGATCCTGCGCGGCGCGGTCGGTACCACCGACGGCGGCGGAGTCAACCCCTTGCGGGGGCAGAACAACGTGCAAGGCGCGTGTGACATGGGTGCGCTGCCGGACCTGCTTCCCGGCTATCAGAAAGTCACCGACGACGAAGCCCGAAGCCGATTCGAGGCAAGCTGGCAGACGGTGCTGCCGAACACTCCCGGGCTGCGCATCCCCGGCATGTTCGCTGCGGCGCGGGCCGGCCGACTGGACGCGCTCTGGGTGGTCGGTGAGGACGTGCTGTCCACGGATCCGGACACCGCCGCCGTACAGGCAGCACTGGCGGCGTGTCCGCTGGTCATCTGCAACGATCTGTTCCTGTCGGCGACCGCACGGGCCGCGGACGTCGTGTTCCCGGTTGCCTCCTGGCTCGAGAAGGACGGCACCTTCGTCAACTTCGACCGCCGCTTCCAGCGGGTCCGCCGCGCGCTCGAACCGCCGGCCGGACTACGCACCGATCTCGACGTGTTTCGCGAGGTCGCACACCGGCTCGGCGTCGATCTCGGCTGCAGCACTCCCGAGTCGGCGCTCGACGAATGCGCCTCGCTTGCGCCGCTGTTCGGCGGGATCTCGCATCGACGACTCGACGCGGTCGGCGCGCTGCAGTGGCCGTGCGTGTCCGCCGACGACCCCGGGACGCCGACTCTCCACCTCGAGCGATTCGCAACCGCGGACGGGCGAGCCCATCTCGCCGCACCGCCGTACCTCCCTCCGGGAGCGGAACCGGACACCGAGTTCCCGTTCCTCCTCGTCACCGGACGCCGGGCCGAGCACTACAACTCCGGCGAGATGACCCGGCGGACTCCCAACCTGCTGTTGCGTCCCGACGAGCCCCTCGACATGGAGCCGTCAGACGCGGCGTCGCTCGGTCTGCGCGACGGAGAACTCGTCGAGATCACCAGTCTCTTCGGCCACACCGTGCTCCCCGTCCGCTGCACCGACGAACTCTCCCCCGGCCAGGTCTTCTCCGCCTTCCACTTCCCCGCCGCCGGAGTCAACGGACTCACCTCGCCCCTGGGCGACGCGGTCACCGGCTGCCCCGAGTACAAGCTCACCGCGGTACGCCTCCGCCGGCTCACCGAGCCTGAGACCGCAAAGTGAGGTCTTTGGTCCCATCAAGACAGGACGTAGCCGCCCTGCCGGACGGACACAATCCGCAGTCTGCTGAGAGGGAGGGCTTGTCAGAGAGGGGGCCACGATGGAACTCACAAGTCGCGAATGGTGGGGGCTGATCCACGGCATGGTGCTCGGCGCCCTGTTCTTGCTCGGCTTCGCCGGAGGACTGGCCGAGTTGCACGCACTGCGGCCGGCGGTGGAGACACCGGCTGGTATCAAACGTTCGGCACGCCGCCTCGGGCTGGGCGTGACTTCGATGGCGGTGGCCGCCTGGGGCACCGTCATCACCGGCACCTGGATCGTCTACCCCTGGTACCGGGAGAAGATCCCGGCCAGCCCGCGGTCGGTGCTGCTCGCCGATCCTGACACCGAGCGATGGCACACCTTCGCGATGGAGTGGAAGGAGCACATCGCCTGGCTGAGCCCGATGTTCGCCACCGCGGTCGCGTTCCTCGTGCTCTATTACGGAGCGAGTCTGGCCCGCAACAACCGGCTTCGCCGGGTGGCGATGGGGCTGTTCATCACGGCGTTCGCCACTGCGGCAGTCGCCGGCACGTTCGGTGCGCTGATCACCAAAGTCGCGCCGGTGCAATGAGGAGCGGAACATGAGTGACTTCGATCAACTGCCGGTCAGCGAGAGCAGAGTGGAGAGGTCGGCGGAGACCTCCGTGGAGGAGACTCCGACGCCTCCCGAACGGGCCGAGGGACCGGCGGCTGCCGCGATCCTGGCCACCGGTATCGGCGCCGTCACCCTCGGCCTGGCAACAACCGTTGCGGAGATGAGTACCACTGTCAGCGGCTGGCTCGATCTGTACAGCCGGGTCGGCCCGCTGTCCGGCAAGACAATCGTGGCCGTCGTCGTATGGCTGCTGAGCTGGGCCGTGCTGCACGTGATGCTGCGTGGCCGCGCCATCATGACCCGCGCCGTTCTGCTCACCGCGGTGATTCTCATCGGCCTGGGCCTGCTCGGCACGTTCCCGACGTTCTTCGAACTCTTCGCGAGCGAGTGAGCGAGGCTGTCATGACACAAGGCTGGCCGGACTGGCCCAACGACGAACTCGGACCCCGCTCGGTGACGATTCTCCGCCTCACGGGCGGGGTGCCGGCGGTTGTGGCGGTTGACAACGTGACACTGGGCCACGCGATCGGCGGCGTCCGGATGAGGCCCGAGATCACGCCTACCGAGGTGGTCCGGCTGGCGCGCGGGATGACCCTGAAGAACGCGGCCGTAGGACTGCCGCATGGCGGCGCGAAGGCGGGAATCGCCGCACCGGTCGAGCTTCCCGCCGACCGGCGAGAGGCATTGATCCGGTCGTTCGCGGTCCGGATCGCCGATCTCACCGACTACTGGCCGGGCCCTGACATGGGCACGGACGAGACGGCGATGGCCTGGGTGTACGACGAGATCGGCCGCGCGGTCGGGCGACCGGCGGCGCTCGGAGGCGTCCCGCTGGACGAGCTCGGCGCCACCGGGTTCGGCCTGGCAGTCTGTGCCGAAGTGCTCCAGGAGAACGGCAGGCTGGTGCTCGACGGCGCCCGCATCGCGGTCCAGGGCTTTGGCGCGGTAGGGCGCAATGTCGCCCTCCAACTGCACCAGCGCGGAGCACGTGTGATCGCCGTGTCCGACTACTACGGGGCCATCGCGAACCCGGACGGACTCGACATACCGAAGCTTGCGGACTTCCGGCGCGATCGCCCGCTGGACGAGTTCCCCGGCGGCTTGCCGATCGAGCGCGACAGCCTCCTCGCCGCCGAGTGCGACGTGCTGATCCCGGCCGCGCAGCCCGACGTACTCAACCTGTCCACGGTCGGGCAGGTGCGGGCCGGAATCGTCCTGCAAGGGGCGAACATCCCGGCCACGGAGGACGCCGAACGCGAGCTGCGGCGGCGAGGAATCCTGGTCGTGCCGGATGTCATCGCGAACGCCGGCGGGGTCATCTGCGCCGCCGCGGAGGCCCGCGGGCTCACCGCCTCACACGCGTTCGCGGACATCTCCGAACGCATGCGTACGGCGACCACCGACTGGCTCGACCGAGTGACGTCCGGGACACCTCCGCGGCAAGCAGCACTGGCGATGGCCATGCAGCGGATCAAGGCCGCAACCGCCTACCGGCGCTCCTTCTGAGTCAAGGGGTGGAAGCTACTGAACGACGGTCTGATCGTGTCCGACGGGTTGGCGCAGGATTGTCCGTAGCTTCTCCGGTGCGCTGCGCCGTGGATCCCCGAGGTAGATCTCATGGTGGTGTCCGCGCGGCGAGTAACCCGCGGCAGCGATCGCCTGGTACAGGAGCACGATCGATCGAGCCTCCTCGGCGTACGGCCCGACGTGCATCACCTGCATGCACAGGCCCTCCTGCCACCGCTCGAACCGCAACCGCTCCAGCGCGGGCAGAGACCTCGGGCACGTCGACGAATCCGGCTTTGCCGCGGTGGGCCTTGTACAGCAGGCTGAGATCGTCCACAGATGTCGTCATGCCATCACCGTTGATCCGCGCGACGGAGGGCGACGACAGAGGCAAAGGCCCGACCAGGTCGCCGGGCCGACCGCCTGTTCGTATCGGCCGGAGGCTTCACAGCACCCGATGGAGGCCGGGAACCCATCTGATGAGGAGCCAGGCGAGTGCGAACGAGCCGGCGATACCGGCGCTCGCGACCACCAGGGCCTTGAGTTCCGCCGGTGCCGGCACGGGCCGCAGGGCGACGGCCAGCCCGATCAGGACCACGACCTGGACGATGAAGGCGCCGTACGCGCTGCGGGCGGCGACCGGGCCGATCCACCGCAACCGGCGATTGAGGTGACGCTGTGCCAGACCGAGCAGCCAGACCGGCCCGAACACGGTCAGTGGGCTTCCCAGCGTGGCAAACGCGAGGGCAACCCAACTCGGGCCGCCTCGCCAGTTCTCCTCACCGACTGCCCCGACCCCTGCTCCGGCCGTCATCACGACGACCAGCGCACCGGCGGATGCGAACGTCGCCATCCGGCTGTGCCGCACGATGCGCTCTGGAACAGCCACCAGCCATCCCTGCCGGGAACCGACGATGCCGACCGCGAACATCGCGGCACAGGCCGGCCACTCCCAGAAGTTCAGACCGGACACCAGGCCTTCGTCACCGATCCGGAACAGCAGACGGATCCCGTAGGTGGCCGGTGCGACCGCAGCCGCGAGCACCCACAAGCTGACGACCGTGACCTCACGCGCCGCACGCCGTCGCGGGCGCACGGCGACCCACGCGACGTAGAGAAGCGAGAAGATCAGCAGTACGCCGACGAACCACAGTGGTCCCATGTCGAGCTGAGCCGGCTCGCCGAGGAACTCCCGCACGTAGGAGCCGGACGCCACACCCAGCCGGTGTTCCAGCGCGTACACCACCGGGGGCTGCACGAGTACGACGTACACAACAAACGGCACGCCCAGTCGCAGCAGCCGGCTCCGCACGTAGGCCGCTGCTCCTCTGCGCTCCAGCGAAGGCACCGTGAGCTGACCGGCGACCAGGAACAGCAGCGGGATCACCAGCAGCCCGAACGGCCCGACCACGACGAACAAGACGGCCTCGGTCACCGCCGAGAGCGAGACCTCCCGGACTTCGGTGTACCACCACACATCGAAGCTGCCGGCGTAGCTCAGCAGGCCGTGCAAAGCGATGATCACCGCGATGGCGACGACCTTCAGGTTCTCGAGGTAGACCTCACGACGCCGAACGCCCCATGCCACAAAGCCACCGTGCGGCAGCCATCCGCCTGGGACCAGGGCAGGAGGTCCTGTCGGGGTCGGGCGTTTCGGCACTGTGGTGTGCTGGTCGTCCGCGGTGTAGTGGTGTCATGGCAGACGACGCTGGATGGATCGTCGTGTCGGGCCTGACGAAGGTGTTCGGAGCGGTGCGGGCCGTCGACGACCTGAGTTTCACCGTTGCTCCCGGCACGATCACCGGGTTCCTCGGCCCGAATGGGGCCGGTAAGACCACGACCTTGCGCTGCCTGCTCGGGCTCGTCACCCCGACCGCGGGCACAGCCACCATCGGTGGTCTGAAGTACGTCGATCTCCCGCAGCCGTCCGGCACGGTCGGCGCCGTACTCGAGGCGTCCAGCTTCCACCCGGCGCGGACGGCCAGGAACCACCTGCGGGTTCTCTGCGCGGCCAACGGATACCCGATGCAACGTGCCGATCAAGTGCTCGAGCTGGTCGGGCTGACACCGGCCGCCCGGCGCAAGGTGAGCGAGTACTCCGCCGGTATGCGGCAGCGCCTCGGCCTCGCGGCCGCGCTGCTCGGCGACCCGCAGGTACTGCTGTTGGACGAGCCTGCGAACGGCTTGGACCCGGAGGGCATCGCCTGGCTGCGGAGGTTCCTCCGCCGGCTGGCGACCGAGGGCCGGACCATCCTGGTGTCGAGTCACGTTCTCAGCGAGGTCGAGCAGACTGTCGACGACGTCGTGATCATCGACAAGGGTTCGCTCGTCCGGCAGGGCGGCTTGGCCGAACTGTCCGACGGGCAGGCGCGTCCGGTGGTCGTCCGCGGCCCCGACCTCGACCGGCTGACGGCGGCCCTGCGCGACCGGGCCGCACTGGCGCGGCGCGACGGCGCCTTGGTGGTGACCGGACTGCGACCCGAGGAGATCGGCCACATCGCGTTCACCGAGCAGGTCGAGCTGCACGAGCTGACCGCCGAACACAGCGACCTGGAGGACATCTTCCTCGCCCTCACCGGTGGAGGTGCATCACGATGACGAACCTGGTCCGCGCCGAGTTCACCAAGCTGTTCAGCACCAAGCTGTGGCTGTGGATGCTCATCGGCGCCATCGGTCTGACCGCGTTGTTCGTCGGCCTGACCATCGGGCTGGAGGGACGGGCGGACAACCCCGGTCCGCCGCTCACCTCGCCGGAAGGCCAGCGATCTCTGTTCAGCTCGGCCGGCGGCGCTTCGGTCTTCACCGTCGTCCTCGGGATCATCGCGATGACCGGTGAGTACCGGCACCAGACCATCACACCGACCTTCCTGGTCACCCCACGTCGCGGCCGCGTCGTGGTCGCCAAGGTGATCGCGTACGCGCTGGCCGGCCTCGGCATCGGAGCCGTCAACGTGATGGTGGCCGTTGCGATCGCCGTACCCTGGCTCGGCGCCAAGGACATCGACCTCTCGCTCACCGCGAATGGGATCCCCGGGACGCTACTGGGAGTCCTGCTCGGCCTCGCGATCTTCACCGTGATCGGGGTCGGCATCGGCGCGCTGGTGCGCAACCAGATCGCCGCGGTGGTCGGAACACTCGTCTACTCGCTGGTCGTCGAGTCCTTCGTCTCACTCCTGCCGACGATCCGCGACTACTTCAAGTACTTCCCCGGCGGCGCATTCAGCGGGTTGACCAACACCTACCAGCCGGACGTGACCTTCCTCGCCGCCTGGCAGTCCGGTCTGCTGCTGCTCGCGTACGGCGTCCTGTTCGCCGCTCTCGGCACCAGCCTCGCCGTCCGCCGCGACATCACCTGATCCCGGACGGCGGCGATCGCATTCCGCCTTCGGTTTTCGGGACCTTCGGCCTCTGCCGGGGCGGGACGAGCCGCCGTACATTCGAGACATGGGGAGCGACGATCGCAGCGGGTGGTTCGAACCGGGGCTGTTGCAGCACTTGCCGCCGGACGAGTGCCGCGAGCTCCTGCACGCCAAGGCGGTGGGGAGGGTGGCGTTCAGCGGCCCGGAGGGTCCGCAGGTGCTCCCGGTCAACTATGTCGTCCTGCACGGCAGCATCTACTTCCGCACCGCCTCCGGAGGCACCCTGGCCAACGCGGTGCGCGACAGCCGGGTCGCTTTCGAGATCGACGACATCGACGACTTCCTGCAGAGCGGATGGAGCGTCGTAGCGGTCGGCGATGCCGAGTTCGTCGACGACCCTGAGCTGCTTGCCGAGCTGTGGGGAGAGCACGGCCCCAAGCCCTGGGCCATCGGTCTGCGCAACCAGTTCGTCCGGATCACACCGCTCCGCCTGACCGGCCGCCGCGTCCTCCAGACGTAGCCGGCGCGCCGCACCGGTCACACAGGCGTCTGCCCCGGCCAGGGCGGTCGGCCGAATGTCGTCTGCTCCTGCCCGGCACGAACCCACCCGGACGTTCGACACCTCGTTCCCGGGACGTTCGACCCTGCCCGGTGCGCGCCCGGCCTTCAAGCCTGGAAGAAGGAAGTGTTCACTACCATCCCGCCCCGATCAACCAGTGTGGAGGATCGCGATGTTCAAGCACCGGACCGAGAAACCGTTGCGTGCCGGGCAATCCACGGGCGACGTGATCGTCCGTGCCACCGCCGTACGGAAGACCTACGACACCGGGCAGGTCCAGGTCAACGCGCTGCAGGGCATCGACCTGGAGCTGCGGCGCGGCGAGATGGTCGCCGTGATGGGCCCGAGCGGCTGCGGCAAGACCACCTTGCTGAACTGCCTGTCCGGCCTGGACGAGATCGATGCCGGCGAAGTGTTCATCGAAGGCGTCAATCTCACCGAACTGCCGGACCGGGCCCGGACGAAGTACCGGGCCGAGCGGATGGGTTTCGTCTTCCAGTTCTACAACCTGATGCCCGTGCTGTCCGCCGTCGAGAACGTCGAACTGTCGCTGCTGGTCGCCGGGCAGCCACCCAAGGAGGCCCGCCGCCGGGCGATGGAAGCGCTCGACCTGGTCGGCCTGGCGGACCGTGGTGAGCACGTTCCCGATGCGCTGTCGGGCGGTGAGCGTCAGCGGGTCACCATCGCCAGAGCGCTCGTCAACGTCCCGGCCATCGTGTGGGCCGACGAGCCGACCGGCGATCTGGACAGTGAGTCGGCCGAGGAGATCACGTCGCTGATGCGGCGGCTGAATCGTGAGCGCGGGCTGACCTTCCTGATCGTGACCCACGACATCGCGGTCGGCCGCCGGACCGACCGCATCATCAGGATGCTCGACGGCCAGGTGGTCGACGAGCAGACCGTGAACGAACCGCGCAGGGAGGCCGCTCATGTACACGCGTCTCACGTTGCTTGAGATCGACACCGTCCGGATCGACATGCCGGCGGCGGTCGAACGATTCCGCGCCGAGGTCCTGCCCGAGCTGCACCAGCAGCCGGGATACGCCGGCGTGCTGGTGATGGCCACACCCGAGGGTGCCGGTGCCATTCTCAGCTTCTGGGAGACACCCGAGGCAGCCGACGCGGCCGGATCGACAGGCTTCTACGCCGACGTCCTCGAGCGCTACACGACCATCTTCAGGTCACCACCGGGACGGGAGCGGTACCAGGTCGCGCTGGCCGAGCTGCCGTCCGCGGAGTCGACCATCGCCGCTCGGAGCTGAGGGGGCGCCTATCATGACCGAGCTCTTCGGAATCCCGGTCTCCGCGCTGTCCGTCGTACTGGGTCTGCTGGTCGTGATCACGCTGGCGGCCGTGGCCGCGCTGGCGGTGCGGAACAGAATGTTGTTCAAGCTCGGCATCCGGAACATGTCCCGGCGGCGGGGCCGGACGGCGATCATCGTCGGCGGACTGATGCTCGGCACCATGATCATCGCGTCGGCCCTCGGGTTCGGCGACATCATCTCCCACACGGTCCGGACGTCGGTGATCACCGCCTACGGTCAGACCGACGAGATCGTGTCGGCCCGTTCCACCGACGAGCCCGACATCGCCACCCTCGGCCAAGGGGCGGGTGCCCGCTACCTCACCGCGGCCGAGGCGACTCAGGTGATCGCGGCGGCTCGGCAGGTGCCGGGCGTGGACGTGGTCGCGCCGGCGATCAGCGAACCCGTCGCCGTACAGAACGCGACCAGCCGGGCGAGTGAGCCGCAGGTGACGTTGTTCGCCACCGATCCCGCGTCGGCGGCCGACCTCGGCCGGATCCGGACCCCTTCCGGTGACGTGGTGAGCCTGGGCGATCTGGCCAGCGGCCAGACGTTCCTGAACGCAGACGCGGCCGACGATCTCGCCGCCGGACCAGGCGATCAGCTGGTGGTCTTCGCTGCCGGCCGGCAGCAACGGCTCACGGTCCGCGAGGTGGTCGAGTACGACGGCACCGGCACGGACACCGGGGCCTTGCTGATGCCGCTTCGGCCGGCGCAGCAGCTGCTCGGTGTCGGCACAGGTGTCCAGCAGATCCTGGTGTCGAACACGGGCAACGAGATCAGCGGAGCCGAGCGAACCGATGAGGTCGTCACCGCGCTGCAACCCGTCACCTCCGCGCTCGGCCTGTACGTCGACCCGGTCAAGCGAGACGGTCTCGACCAGGCCGACGCGCAGGGAGCGAGCTTCCTGTCGATGTTCTCGACCATGGGCACGTTCACCATCTCGGCCGGCGTCCTGCTGATCTTCCTGGTCTTCGTCATGCTGGCCGCGGAGCGTCGTGGCGAGATGGGGACCGCTCGCGCGATCGGCACCCAACGCCGGCACCTGGTCCAGATGTTCGTGTTCGAAGGAGTCGCCTACGACATCCTGGCCGCTGTCGTGGGCGCCGTACTGGGTCTCAGCCTGTCGCTCGCCATGGTCCGCGCGATCGCGGGAGCGTTGGCCGACTCGGGCACCGTGACGATTCGCTACCGCCTGACGGTGACCAGCCTGATCGTCTCGTTCGCCCTCGGGGTACTGCTGACCCTGGCCGTGGTCCTGATCGCGTCGTGGCGGGTGAGCCGGCTCAACATCGTGAGCGCTGTGCGCAACCTTCCCCAGCCCCCGAAGCGCCGCCGGCGCCGGTCCTGGGGGATTCACATCGCGTGGACCCTGATCCTCGGCACGGCCTTCATCGCGCTCGCCTACCAGGGCAAGAGTGCGGAGCCCTTGCTCGCCGGTGGAACGCTGGTGATCCTCGCCCTGATCCCGCTGATCCGGCTCCTGGGTGGCAGTGAGCGGTTGACCTACACGGTTGCCGGTCTCGGCGTGCTGGTGTGGAACCTGTTGCCCTTCTGGATGTACGAGGAGCTGGTGCCGGGACTGAGAATGGGGTTCTCCGTCTTCGTGCTGGCCGGGCTGCTCCTGGTGGCCGGCGCGACGATGGTCGTCGTCTACAACGCGGTCGCATTGCAGACCGTGCTGATGTGGGTGTTCGGCCGGTCCCGGCACGCCGCGCCAGTGGTGCGGACTGCGATCGCGCAGCCGCTGCGGACCAGGTTCCGGACCGGCGCCACGATCGGGCTGTTCATGCTGGTCGTGTTCACCCTGGTGGTGGGGTCGGCCACCTCCGGTTCGTTCGTTGCGGCGTACAACGACGAGGAAACCTTCGGCGGCGGGTACGACGTCACCGCGCAGACCTCACCGCTGAGTCCGATCAAGGACATGGACCAGGCGCTGTCGTCCGCCGAGGGCCTCGACCGGTCGGACATCGTTTCGGCCGCCGGTCAGTCGTACCTGCCGGTGCAGGCTCGTCAGGCCGGGCAGGACGGCTTCCCCGGCTACGTCCTGCGGGGTCTGGACGATCAGTTCACGCACACGACGACGTACGGCTTCGCGACCAGAGCGGCAGGCTACAGCTCCGACCGCGAGGTCTGGGATGCGCTGGCCACCGAGCCGGGCGTGGCCATCGTCGACGCCTACTCCGTCCCACGCCTCGACAACTTCGGTGCGCCGGCGGTGTCGGACTTCCGGCTCGAGGGCTTCTATCTCGAGGACGAGAGCTTCCAGCCGGTGTCCGTGGAGGTGCGCGACATCCAGTCCGGTACGACGCTGCGGCTCAAGGTCATCGGCGTACTTTCGGACACCGTCCCGTTCGCCATGGTCGGCATCTCCACGGCGCAGCGAAACGTGGCGCCGCTGGGCGCGGCCGCGACACCGAGTGTCTGGTACTTCCAGACCGCTCCGGACGCCGATCCGGTCGTCGTCGCCAGGCAGCTCGAATCGGCCTTCCTGGACAACGGGATGCAGGCCACGGCACAGAGCGAGGCGCAGCAGGACGCGGTCGGCGCCAGCCTGACGTTCCAGTACCTGGTGCTGGGATTCCTCGGCCTCGGCCTGGTCATCGGCGTCGCCGCCCTGGGCGTGATCAGCGCCCGCTCGGTGGTCGAGCGGCGACAGCAGATCGGTGTCCTGCGGGCCATCGGGTTCCAGGCACGCATGGTGCAGATGACATTCCTGATCGAGTCACTGTTCATCACGATGATCGGAGTGGTCATCGGTACGGCGCTCGGGCTGATCGTGGCGGCCAACGTGATCACCGACGCCGCCGGCCAGCCGGGAATGGAGAACCTCCAACTGAAACCGCCGTGGACCGCCCTCGTGGTCATCCTCGTCGTCGTCGTACTGTCGACGATCGTCACCACCTGGCTGCCCAGCCTGAGGGCCTCCCGCACCTACCCCGCAACCGCCTTGCGCTACGAGTGAGGCGGACAAGCAACGACCCGGCCGGGTGCCACCGGCCGGGTCGCCTCGTGGTGGATCACTCGGTGTGCTCGATGCTCACCGTGCGCGCCGGCGCGCACTTCCCGCCGGGTGCGAAGAGGCGGAGGATGGATCGTGACCCCTGACGAAGGGAGGCGCGGATGACGTCCGCGATCTCGGTGACCGGGCTGGTCAAGACCTTCGGGTCGACGCGGGCCCTGGACGGCCTCGACCTGGAGGTGGCATCCGGTGAGGTACACGGATTCCTCGGGCCGAACGGCTCGGGCAAGACCACCACGATCCGGGTCCTGCTCGGGTTGCTGCGGGCCGACGCCGGGAACGTTCGGCTGCTCGGCGGTGATCCCTGGGCCGACGGTGTCGCCCTTCGCGCCCGGCTGGCCTACGTACCGGGTGACGTCACCTTGTGGCCGGGCATCACCGGCGGTGAGGTGATCGACCTGAAGCGGGTGGTTCGAACCGGGCCTGTTGCAGCACTTGCCGCCGGACGAGTGCCGCGAGCTCCTGCACGCCAAGGCGGTGGGGAGGGTGGCGTTCAGCGGCCCGGAGGGTCCGCAGGTGCTCCCGGTCAACTATGTCGTCCTGCACGGCAGCATCTACTTCCGCACCGCCTCCGGAGGCACCCTGGCCAACGCGGTGCGCGACAGCCGGGTCGCTTTCGAGATCGACGACATCGACGACTTCCTGCAGAGCGGATGGAGCGTCGTAGCGGTCGGCGATGCCGAGTTCGTCGACGACCCTGAGCTGCTTGCCGAGCTGTGGGGAGAGCACGGCCCCAAGCCCTGGGCCATCGGTCTGCGCAACCAGTTCGTCCGGATCACACCGCTCCGCCTGACCGGCCGCCGCGTCCTCCAGACGTAGCCGGCGCGAAGTCAGCGGGCTCCGACGAGGCGCAGCCACGCGTCGAGCTTCGCCCTGTCGGCCTGGCCGGACCGGAAACCGACATAGCCATCCGGGCGGACGGCCAGGATCTCGGATCCTGGCCCACCGGCCAGGCGATGGACGTGAACAGGTGCGCCGGGCGCGTCGAACTCGGCAGCTCCGGACAGCAGGAGATGTACGCCGGGCGTCGCGGTGAGGTCGTGCAACCGGACCGGTCTGCCGTCGCAGACGACCGTTGCATCCGGCAACCGGTCGCCCGGCTGAAGCCTCCGCCCGAGAGCTGGTGGGCCGGCTTTCGAGAGCACGCTGCCGCGGTAGTTCACCCGCAGCTGGGACAAGGTGCGGACCGCTTCGGCCAGGAGCCGCCGCTGCCGCAGCAGGAGCGGGACGGCTGGTGCCGCGAGTGGTGCCAGCGTCGTCCGCAGGAACACGGGCAGTGGCTGGGTCGACGCCTCGGCGAAGAAGATCAGATGCGTCATCGCGAGCACTCGGCGGGCGACCGGCCGGCGTTCCTGCTCGTAGGAGTCGAGCAGGTCGGTGTGCGGATGCTCGCCACCGGCCGCATAGGCGAGCTTCCAACCGAGGTTGATCCCGTCCTGGATCCCGGTGTTCATCCCCTGCGCTCCGGCCGGAGAGTGCGTGTGGGCCGCATCCCCGGCGAGAAACAGCCGCCGGTGCCGGTACGAGGCCGCGAGCCGGTGCTGCAACGCCACCCGGGCCGACCACCGCAGCTCCTGCACGGCAAGGTCCAGCCCCGACTCGTCGAGCAGGTACTGGACCTCGGACGCCGGGACAGCTGCGCTTGGCCGGCCAGAGCCTACTGTCGGCGCTTCGATGGCCGGCCGGGTGACGAGCACACGCCACGTCGCGCCCTCGCCGAGCGAGAAGACGAACAGCAATCCGTTGCGTCCAGCTGCCACATGCAGGGTGCCCGGCGTCAGATCGCCGGTCAGTTCCACGTCGGCGAGCACGACCTCCTGCCGGTAGGAAGCGCCCCGCCAGCCGATGCCCGCGAGCGATCGCACTGTGCTCCCCGAACCGTCGCAGCCGGCGACGAATCGGAAGCGTGCCTCCTCGCCCCCTGCGTTCGACCGCAGGATGGCCCGTGCGACGTCCTCGTCGATCGCGAGGTCCGCCAGTTCCACACCACGCTCGATCGTGACGCCTCGGCGGCTCAGTGCCTTCGCAAGAACGGTTTCGACGTCCATCTGCCGTATCAACGTCAGATGTGGGAACGCGGTGTCGGGCAGGTCCAGCCCGGCCAACCGAACCTCGACCCGCCTGCGCCCGAGGTGCAACTCCGCGCGCGGCGAGCTGTCGGCCCTGTCGAGCAGTTCGTCGGTCACGCCGAGCGGCCGCAGACATTCCAGCGTTCGCGGGTGCACGATCATCGCTCGCGAAGGCCGGAACGCCTCGAGCCGCCGTTCGACGACGCGGACTGTGGCGCCGTGGTCGTGAGCCTGAAGCGCCGCGGCGAGGCCGGTCGGTCCCGCACCGACCACCAGTACGTCGACCGGCTCGGTCACGCCGGGGCGACCATCCGCCACCAGGACCCCTGACCGGCCGGCTCAACCGGATCCAGCACGTGCGCGTCCGCCAGCAGGTCGTCGCACCGCAGGCCGGGAATGACCTGGTAGCGGATCGAGCCCTTCACACTCACCAGCTCGAGCACCCGCCACAGCGCGCGGGCATACGCCTCCGCAGACTCGGGCCCGTCCCACTCATACACACCCCGATAGGTGCCGAAGTCGTCGTGAGCCAGCCACAGCTTCGAGACGAACCCGTCGAAGCCGACGAACAGCGGAATGTTGAACCAGGACTCCCACCGGAACAGCGTGTGGCCCCGGCCGCGAACACGACGCAGCCGGAAGGCGACCACGAGCACGCAGGGGTCGGTGGTCGGCGGCCGGTCGACCACCGTCTCCCGGTACACCCGGCTCTGAGTTCCGTCGGCAAACCGCAACCGTCTGCCGACGTGCTCGCGCGGATGATGGATCCGGCGCCGACCCGCCAGCCGCACGGTGGCCACAGCGCAGTGCGCCACTGCCCCGAACGCCGTCGCCCGGGGCAAGGGGCCGTGCGCGGTCATCAGGACTCTTCCCGTTCGCCCGCGATCGGGGCTTGCTACGCCGCCGGCCGATGTCATACTCGCCGGCTCGCGGTCCCGGGCGCGGGCAAGGTGTCGTCGAACGCCCAGGTCAGCCCGTTCCGCACAC
The DNA here is from genome assembly GCF_037203805.1 of Kribbella sp. CCNWLW201. NCBI lineage: Bacteria > Bacillati > Actinomycetota > Actinomycetes > Propionibacteriales > Kribbellaceae > Kribbella > Kribbella sp. CCNWLW201. The sequence goes on from NZ_JBBCBQ010000003.1 coordinate 66,640, forward strand.
CGACAACGCCGTCGACGTCGCGGACGAGTTGCTCGGCCCGGGCGACCGTGCTGCGGTGATCGACCTGCCCGGCCAGGGTGACGATTCCCTCGAGCACGCTGATGTCGACGGCGAAGGGGTCGTCCCAGAGGCCGCGCTCGACGACCTCACGCCTCACCCTGGCGAGCACCTCGCCGTCCGGGGACAAGAACGCCTTCAGCAGGTCCGACCGCGTGACGATGCCGACGAGCTGGTCTCCATCCACGACGACCAACCTGGTGATGTCCCGGGCAGCCATCAAGCGCGCGGCCTCGTCGAGCGTGCAGCCGCCTTCCACGGTCACCGCGGGATGGGTCATCAACTGTCCCGCGGTCACCGCTTCGGCCTTCGTCCGGCCGCGCGAACGCAACCAGGGGTAGAGATGCCGACGCTGGAACTCCTCCTTGCGCATCAGATCGGTCTCCGACACGACGCCGGCCACTCCGCCGAACGCGCTGCGCACCGGAACCGCGCTGAGATGGCGATCAGCCAGCGTTTCCACCACTGTCTTGTACGGCGTGTCCTCGGTCACCGTGATCACGTCGGTCGTCATCACATCCGAGACGGTCAGAAACTGCCTCATCACCTACTCCTTCCTTCACTCGCTCGGGTGGGCCGCGGGGATTTGGCGCAGTGCCTCGACGAAGCGCAAGGAGTCGTCGTACCCGCGTTGCCAGGCGTCCCCTCTGCGTGGACTCCTCCACTTCCATTCCACGGGCAGGACGGCCGGGTCAGCAGGGCCAAAGGTCACCGGTCGCGACACCCTTGGACCCAGCGATCGCAGATTCGGTGGTGGACCGTCCGGCGCCGATCGGTCCCTCGCTCACCATTTGGGCCCGGCGACACGGCATCACCGCAGCCAGGGGTAGCGGTGATGAGCATCAGCCGCCACCCGGATACGCCGGCAAGGGCCGTGGTCACCGCCCGAAGTGCCGAAGGACCCCTCACCTCGGGACCGATGCCCGCAGCCCCATCCGCACCGACGGACCAGGCTGAAGAGACGGCAGTGAAGCTATGGAAAGACCGATGGCCCGGCCCCGCAGCAAGGAGCACACCCATGAACACGGCCACACCGTTGACCCAGGACGAGGTGGGCATCCTGCTGGCCTCGGCGGTCCACGCACCTTCGATGCACAACACCCAACCCTGGCGGTTCGAGGTCCATGGGCCGGTGATCGACGTACATCTGGACGAGGAGCGCGTCCTGCCGGCCGAGGATCCGGCCGGGCGGATGGTCCGGATCGGACTCGGCGCGGCAGCGTTCAACCTTCGGGTGGCGGCTGCGATGCTCGGGCACGAGTCGACGTTCGCCGTCGTGCCCGACCCCGCCGAGCCGACCGTGGCGGCCAGGATCTTCCTGTCCGAAGGCCGGAGCCCGGTGCCCCAACTGGCCGCCCTCTACCGCGAGATCGGCCGTCGGCACACCTACCGCGGCCCGATGCGCGACTTGCCGATCCCACCGATGGTGATCAGTCGGCTGTCGGGCGCCGCAAACGCCGAAGGCGCGTTCCTGCATTTGCTCGATGATGACGCCATCCGGCGACTCGGCGGATTCCTTCGTCAGGCCGACGATCTGGAGCTGCGCGACGAGGACCGCTTGCACGAGCGGGCCCGGTGGATCGGCGGCCGGCGTACGGACGACGGCGTACCGGACACCGCACTCGGCCCGGTCCCGACCGAACCGGCGATGGTCAGGGACCTCGCGGCCGGGTACGACGTGAAGGGCCGCGAGCGGGCCGTCTTCGAAGCGAGGCCGGTGATCGCCGTCCTCAGTACCGACGATGAGGACGAGGCAGCCTGGGCTCGGGCCGGCCTGGCCCTGCAGCGGGTGTTGCTGACGGCAACATCATCGGTCCTGGCCGTCTCGTTCCTCAACCAGGCGCTGGAGCACCAGGAGCTGCGCCGGCAGGTGCGGGACCTGATCGGCGGCCGCGCCTGGCCGCAGATGATTCTCCGGATCGGCTACCCGGCCGAGGCGGAGGCCGGCACCGGGCGCATCCCGTGGCGGGAGACACTGGATCGCTGGTTCTGACCGAGATCGATCTCGGCGACCTGGACGTCCTTCGGCTGACGCTGGGCGTACTGTGCCGGTCCTCATCTCGCCGGGATGGTTCCAGCGGCCCCTCGACACAGGACCTTGGGCCCTGTCGCGGACCACCGCATCCAGCGGACAGTCGAAATATGAACGACTGGATCCATCGCTTCGGTGGCTACGATCCGGCGGACGAGCGGCGGCGTGAGGCTCTCTGCACCGTCGGCAACGGATACTTCGCCACCAGAGGCGCCTGGGCGGGATCGTCGGCAACGGACCACCACTATCCCGGGACCTACCTGGCCGGCTACTACAACCGGCTGACCGACAACGTCAACGACCACACGGTCGAGAACGAGAGTCTGGTGAACCTGCCCGACTGGCTGCCGCTGACGATCGCCATCGACGACGGTGACTGGATCACGCCGGACACCTGCGAGGTCCTCGAACACGATCAGGAACTGGACGTGCTCCGCGGCGTACTGACGCGGCGCTTCCGGCTCCGCGATCCGCTCGGCCGGGAGGTGAGCGGAGTCGAGCGGCGCTTCGCCAGCATGGCCGAACCGCACCTGGCCGGCCAGACGCTGGCCGTCACAGCGGTGAACTGGGCGGGCCGCCTGCGGCTCGGGACGGCCGTCGACGGATCGGTCCGCAACTGCGGCGTCGAGCGCTACCGGAAGCTGTCCAGCCGGCATCTCACCCACCTGGCTCCGATGATTGCCGACGGCAATCTCATCGTGGCGGCGAGCACGTCGCAGTCACGCCATCGGGTCGCCGTCGGCACCCGGACCGTTGCCACCCACAACGGATCGCCGGTCGCCGGCTGGTCTCCGCGGACGGACTCGACCTCCGCGTACGCCGAGATCGTCGTACCCGTCCACGCCGGTGACCTCGTCACCGCCGAGAAGGTAGCGGCGATCCATGGTTCGCGGGACCCTGAGATCTCCGAGCCATTGCTGGCCACGCGCACAGCGCTGGCCGGCGCACCCGGCTTCGACGAACTGCGCGAGGCCCACGTACTCGCCTGGTCACACCTCTGGCAGCGCTTCTCGGTCGAGCTCGAGGAGCCGTTCGACGGCACTCTGGCCGCCGTCCGGCTGAACCTCTTCCACCTGCTCCAGTCTGTCTCACCGCACAGCGGCGACGCCGATGCCGGCGTACCGGCGCGTGGTCTGCATGGCGAGGCGTACCGCGGCCACGTCTTCTGGGACGAGTTGTTCGTCTTCCCCGTGCTCACGCTGCGGATGCCTGCCCTGACCCGATCCCTGCTGCGCTACCGGCATCGACGGCTTCCAGCCGCCCGGCAGGCGGCTCGCCAGGCCGGCTACCCCGGAGCCATGTATCCGTGGCAATCGGGCAGCGACGGCCGCGAGGAAAGCCAGCGGCTGCATCTCAATCCCTTGTCCGGCCGCTGGACTGAAGATGCGACCTACCGGCAACGGCATGTCGGGCTGGCGATCGCCTACACCATGTGGCAGTACGTCGAGATGACCGGCGACCTGGAGTTCCTCGGAGATCGCGGCGCCGAGGTCATCGTCGAGGTGGCCAGGTTCTTCGCCGGGCTCGCGGAGTACGACCAGGGTCGCGACCGCTACGTGATTCGGGGTGTGGTCGGGCCGGACGAGTTCCACACGGGCTATCCCGGCCGCCCAGCCGCAGGGATCGACAACAACGCTTACACGAACGTGATGGCCGTCTGGTTGTTCGGGGTGGCCGCGAAAGCTCTGCACCGGCTGCCGGCCTGGCGGCGGGCGGAGCTGACCGAAACGCTCAGCATCCGCTCGGAGGAACTGAGCCATTGGGACGAGCTGACCCGGCGGATGTACGTGCCTTTCCACGACGGCGTGATCAGCCAGTTCGAAGGCTATGAGCAGCTGACCGAACTCGACTGGCAGCACTACCGGTCCACGTACGGCGACATCCGCCGCCTCGATCGGATCCTGGAGGCTGAGGGACGCGACGTCACGTCGTACCAGATCTCCAAGCAGGCCGACGTCCTGATGCTGCTGTATCTGCTGCCCCGCCCCGAACTGCACGACCTGATGGAACGGCTCGGCTACCCGTTCACCGCCGACACAATCCGCGACACGGTCGAGTATTACCTGGCTCGGACGTGCCACGGCTCGTCGCTCAGTGCGGTCGTGCATGCCTGGGGTCTGGCGATGCTGGATCCCGATCGGGCGCTCGGCTTCCTCGAGCAGGCCCTGCACAGTGACGCCGGCGATCCCGGCCGGACCGGCACGACCGCCGAGGGTGTCCATCTGGGCGCGATGGCGGGCAGCATCGATCTGATCCAGCGCTGCTTCACCGGCCTGGGCACCACCAACGACGTACTCCGCTTCGGACCACGCTGGCCGGCCAAGCTCGGCCCCCTCCGGATGGTGCTCCGCTATCGCGGGCACCGCATCACCGTCGAGGTGTCAACCACCGAAGTCACTCTCGCCGTCGACCCCGGCCCAGGACCCGCGATCGCGGTCCGCTGCTTCGGCCGCACCCGGCTGCTGAGGCCCGGCGAGTCCCGCACGTGGCCCAGCAGGTCCGCGAAGTGAGGAAGGCCGAGGAAGACAACGAGCAGCACCACCTCAGCTGCCACGGCCACGAGCGCATCGCCGTCACGCTCCGGTGTCGGGGAATGTCTGGGTCAGTCCAGCAGGACATCGGCGATCGGCCGACGTGGAGTCGGTGGGACGGGTGGGCCGTAGCCGACCCGGATGATGACTTGCGGGCGGTGCCAGGGGCCGAGTGGATCGTTGATCAGCCAGCGGAGCTCGTCGTGCTCCAGCGCTTGGTTGAGCAAGGACGTCGACAAGCCCTGGGCGGTCGCCTCCAGCAGCACGCGCTCCATCGCCTGACCGGCCCGGAGCCATTCGGGACGACCGTCGTGCCGGGTCGACAACACCGCCAACTGCGGTTCCGGCTCGAACGCTGCGACCGCCCGGTTCTCGTCCGCGGGAGTTGCGGCGAGATCCCGGACAGGGGCGGTTCCTCGATCGCTTCGTGGACCGAGTGCGCTGCTCGGAACACCGTCCTGAGCACGTGCGCCGCCGACCCAGCGGCGCCGTTCGGCGCTTCGTGCCGGGTCCTGATCGTCCAACGCACCGGCATCGTTGGTGGCCAACAGCAACCATCTTCGCCGGGGCACCGCTTCTGCCCATTCCAGTTCGGCGCCTTCCAGCCGGGCGGCCAACTCCAGTAGCTTCCGGTCCTCCGGGGGAACCCGACGATCACTGTAGGGCTGCCGGTTGGTCCGGCGCCGCTGCACGTACGGCGCCAGTGCCGACAGCGACTGGATCACCGGTCCGGGGATCACCAACTCGACCTCGGCGACGACATCGGGGATGAGCCCGATCCAGCACACTCCTGGTGTCGGTGCCGTCGCCGCACAGAGCAGCGGCGACGCGCAGGTTGAACACAGCGGCGCCGAGAGACAGGTACAGCATCCGCCGGTCGCGATCCTCGGCCGGTAGCTCCCGGGTGCGGTCGCGATGTACCTCGACCACCCAGCCACGGAAGCGGAACTTCCAAGGCTGGGTGTTGTGCACCGAGGGCGCCGCGACAGCTGCGCTGAGCAGCTGGTCACGGACATCCTCGGCCGGCGTGGTACTCACCGGCTGTCCTGCTCCACACCCTCAGTGCTGAAGAGAGCCACCGTGAGCGAACCCGTCCCGCCCGCGCGAGCGAAGACGTCGTACGCGTCCTGCATCTCGCCCAGACCGAAGCGGTGCGTGATGAGTTCCGGCATTTCCAGTCGGCCGGCTGCCGGCATGGCGAGCAACCGCGGCGTCTCCCGGACCGCCCCGGCGTGCCAGGTGCGGTGCTCAGGACCGCTCCACTTCACAGGTATGTACGGCGCTGACCCGGACGTCGATGGTCGTCGTACCGGACAACTGGGTTCGCAACGAAAGCGAGATCGGCATGGTCGTCGTCGGCGTCGACGGTTCGGACGCGTGCCAACCCGCGCTCGGCTTTGCCTTCGAGTTCGCCGCCGAGCGGGGCGCCGGCCTCACAATCGTCCACGTGCCTCGCGCGCCGCCCCAGGACTTTCCGCCTCCCGGCATCTGGATCGACCCTGAGGACACCCCTTGGTATCGCGACGCGCGGCAGCTGATCACCGAGTCCCTGGCCGGCTGGCCGGACAAGTATCCCAACGTGAAGTTCCGCACCCACTACCGTCCGGGACATCCCGTCCAGGTGCTGGCGCAGCACTCGAAGGCCGCCGACCTGATCGTCGTCGGTGGGGTCGGTCGCGTGAAGTTCACCCCGCTGCGACTCGGCTCGGTGTCTCGCGGCCTGCTTCACCACACGAAGTGTCCGGTCGCGATCGTGCACATCGGAGTCGCCGGGCTGACGCCGTCTCCTGACATGCTCGTCTCACTCGAAGCCCCGCGCACCGCGCGCGTCAGGACACCGATGGCTCTGGCCAGTGCGACAGTGGTCCGTCACCACGCCGCGGCCAGGGCCAGAGGTCTCGAGGTGGACCGCGGAGTCCCGCAGCGACCGGGACCTTGAGCCCGAGAAGAGTGTCGGCACAGGCCGAAGGCCTCCGGCCGGGTGACCCAAAGGTCCCTATCTCCGCACGGTTCCGGTCGGGGATGGTCGGAGGGGGTGAACTCATGTCAGCGAGGATGGCCGGAGGACCGCGATGGCGGGTCGCGTGGGACATTGTCGTGATCCTCGCCGTCATCGGCCTGTACTTCGGAATCCGCGGTCTGATCGAGACCCGGGTCGGCCTGGCCTACCGAAATGCCGAGCGGATCGTCGAACTCGAACAGTCCGCAGGCATCTTCACCGAGCCCGAGATGCAGAACGCGGTTGCCGATCACGCCTGGCTGGTCGACGCGGTCAGCTACTTCTACATCTACGGGCACTGGCCGGTGCTCGCCGTCACCCTGCTGTGGCTGATGATCCGGCACCGTCACGAATACTCCCGATTCCGCAACGCCATACTCATCTCCGGGGCGGTCGGACTGCTGATCTTCGCGCTCTTCCCCGTCGCACCACCGCGCTTCCTGACCGGCTACGGTTTCGTCGACACCGTCACCGAGCAGACCTCGGCTTATCGGGTGCTGCAGCCGCCTGCCTTCGTCAACCAGTACGCCGCGGTCCCCAGCCTGCACTTCGGTTGGAACCTGCTGATGGGCATTGCCTGGGCAAGCCTCGCCGGCCATTGGATCGCGCGTCTCTTCGGCTGGCTGATGCCACCGGCAATGCTGGCATCGATCGTCCTGACCGCGAACCACTACCTGCTCGACGGCCTGGCGGGCGGCGCCATCGCCCTTCTCGCCCTCCTGGCGGCCACCCACCTCACGGCACGGCGCACCAGGCGTCGCAAGGCTCAAACCCCCAACTCGCACCAGCCGCAGGAGTGGACAGATGGACAGGAAAAGACGGATCTACTTCACGCTGGCGATCGTCGGCCTACTGATCCTCGCCGCTTGTGCAGCCGGGCCGAACAATGTCGCCGACATCGACGCGCCGCGCATCGCGGGCTTCTGGCTCGGACTGTGGCACGGCGTGATCAGCCCGATCACCTTCATCGTGTCGCTGTTCACCGACAAGGTGAGCGTCTACGACGTGCACAACAACGGGAACTGGTACGACGCCGGTTTCATGCTCGGCGTAGCGACCGCGTTCTCGAGTGCCGGCAGGGCAGGCGGCGCCACGCCCCGGCGCCATCGCCCGAGCTGAGACGCCATCTCACCTCAGGCAGCCCGAGCAGAACCGCCGTGATTGCCTCAGCCACGGAGGACAGCTCTACCTGGCCGGTGAGCGCCGCGTAGGCGGCCTCAGGATTCGGCGACGGGCTCATGAACGACGGCGACCGGACACTTGGCGTGCTGCACCGCACCCCTGGCGACGGACCCCAGCAACGTTGCGGTCAACAGGCGCCGCCGGCGTCCGCCGACGACAAGCAGCTGCGCATCCCAGGCATCGGTCGCCCGGACGACGCAGTCGACGGGGTGCCCCCGCCATACATCGACCTCGACGACCAGCTCCGGGTACTTCATGCGCAGCCTCTCGGCGATCTCGTTGACGTGCCGGCGAACATCGGTCTCGACCTCCTCTGCCAGACCCGCCGGGTCCACGGCCTGCCAGCTGTACAACTTCGGCAGGTCCCAGACGTGAATCAGGCGCAAGGACAGTTGACGCTCGGTCGCCGCGGTGACGGCGAAGTCCATAGCTGCCTGATCCGCACCGGATTCGTCCAGCGCGAGGACGACCGGGCCGGCGTGGTCGGCCGGCTTCCACCGATCCGGGACGACGACCACCGGCACCGGCGAGTCCGACGCGACCGCCTCGGAGGTCGACCCGATCAGCAATCGCCTGAAAGCCCCCACTCCGCGCCGGCCGACCACTAGCATCCGGCTACCTGCGGCCAGCCGGTTCAAGGTCTCGGCCGGCGGTCCGACAACGAGGTCCATCTCGTGGTCGAGCGATCCGCGGTTCGCGTCGAGGTGCTGTTGCACGTCCTTGACGAGTTCCATCGCGGCGTCGTCGATCACGGTCGACTCCCAGTACGGCGATCGCCGTACCTGTTCGTCGATCACGTGCACTGCCCGCAGCGGTTCGTGCCGCAGCAGGGCTTCCTGCAATGCCCACTCCAGTGCACCATTGTCACGCCAAGAGCCGTCGACACCGACGTGAATGACCGGCTTGGTCGTCGTGCTCATGATCGGTCCTTTGTCTCGTTCGAGCTGGATCGTCGGTCTGGGGCGGTTGACACTCATCGCCGGTGCTTGGCGCCGCGGACGACCACCACCGGGCAACTGGCGTGGTGCAGCAGCCCCTGGCTGACTGACCCGAGTAGGAGCCCGCTGACACCACCCCGGCCGCGGGAACCGACCACTGCCATCGTGGCCTGCGCGGTCATTCCGGCGAGTGCCGGCACCGGGCGGTTCTCGATCACCTTCGTCCGGACGATGACGCCCGGATACTTCTGCTCGTAGGAACCGAGGCTTCGGTCAGCCAGTACCGCAGCACCGCGTGGGTGTCCGCGACCGGTTGGTCATGCCGATCGATCGGCTGCCAGCAGTACACGACGGTCAACGGCCGTCCGGATCGATTCGCCTCCTCGAAGGCGAATTCGACGGCCGCCTCGGAGTCAGCCGATCCATCTGTCCCGACCACGATCGGTCCGTCGTGTTGCTCGCCCCTCACCACGGCGACCGGGCAACTCGCCCGCGCGGTCACGGCGGTGACGACCGACCCCATGACGGCCGCCTGCCAACGGTTCGGGCTCTTGGTACCGAGAACGATCATCTCGGCACCTTCAGCGTGTTCGAGGATCGCCATCGCGGGTGACTCGTACGCGAGCCGGCCCGAGCCGGCATCGTTGCCGAGGCGGTCGCGGACGTAGTCGACCGCCTCGTCCAACTCGGCCTGGCACTGGTCGAGCGGTGGGACCGGGATGTATCCCTCCGCGCCGATGGTGGGCCAGTAGACGACAGGGGTCGAATAGACGGAGCGAACGACCCGGACGGCCGCACCTCGGGTTCGCGCGGCCTCGACAGCCCACTGCAGTGCGATCTGGCTCTCCCGTGTCTCGTCGACGCCCACGACGATGTACTTGTCCATGTCGGTCCACTCCACTCGCAAGCGGCGCCGGGCGAGTCGCATCGACTCGCCCTTCACTTCCAATCTCGCCGCCTCAGCGCCGGCGCCGACAGGGGCGTTGTACCCGGTTGCCCGGGGCAGTTGGCCTCTGCTGCACGGCACCAGAGACAGCACTCGCATCGTGACCGGGGCACAACCCTGACCCGGCCGGACGGCTCCGACCGGGTCAGTTTCGTGGAGCGTCAGTCGGTGTGCTCGATCGTGACCGAACGCGCCTCCTCGGCCTTCGCCGAGATCGGCACCGTCACCTCGAGGATGCCCGCGGTGTACTTCGCCGCGACCGAGTCCTCGTCGGCTCCGTCCGGCAGCATGACCCTGCGGGTCAGCGAGCCGTAGTGGAACTCCGAGTGACCTCCGTCGTGCTCCTCCTGTTGACGAGTGGCCGCGATGGTGAGCATGCCGTTCGCGACCTCGACCTTGATGTCCTTCTCCGGGTCCAGCCCGGGCAGCTCGGCCCGTACGACATACCGGCCTTCCTCGCTGAACTCCTCGATCCGGACACCGCGCATCGTCGCCGGCCAGGCGAACATGCTCGGCAGGCTCTCGGCCCAGTCGAACAGGTCCGCGAACTGGCGCCGGTTGTCCCGGTGTTGCAGCGTCGTCATGGGATCTCCTTTCTGCCGTCTTCCCTTCACTTCCACCACACCCTCGGCCGTCAGGCCCACGACAGGGGCCTATGGACCGTCCGACGTGGACCTTGGACCGTGAGCGAGCGGATCGGCTCAGGTCACGTGCTGGTGGACGATCGCGATCGGGCGGCCGGCGTGCTGAAGGATGCCTCGGACCGTCGAGCCGAGCATGGCCGCCATCAACCGATGATGGCTCCGCCCGCCGACAACCAGCAGTTCGGCAGCCGCCTCTTCGGACGCGTCGATCAACTCGGCGACGCGGTGGCCGCGCCTGAGCTCGGTCTCGAACGTCACGCCGGGGAACCTCTCCCGGCACTGGCGGCCCACCGCTTCGAGTTTGTCGTTGTGGTATCGGCGCGCCAGGTCGACAGCTCCCGCGGCGGACGCAGGATCTCCGGTATAGACGGTGGCGACGTCCCAGACATGAACCAACCGGATCGGTGCGCCGCGTTCCGCGGCCAGGCCGGCGGCGAAGGCCACCGCTGTCTCGCAGTACTCGATTTCGTCCAGGCCGACCACGACCGGCGCGGCCTGATCTCCCGGGCTCCACTTCGGCGGTACGACGACTACCGCCGTACCCGACTCCGAGACCACTGCCTCCGCCGTGGAACCGATCAGCAATCGGCCGACGAGACCTCGACCATGCCGCCCGACGACGAGCATCCGATCGTCTGCGGTGCACCGTCCCAGCGTCTGTGCCGGCGCCCCGGTCAGGATCACGCCCGTGTGCAGCGCAAGACTGTCATGGCGATCCAGGTACTCGCGGACCTCCTCAACCAACTGCTTGGCCTCCTGCACCGCTGCCGGCATGTTCAACGGGCCGACCGGCGGCCTGCTGTCGACCACGTGCAGCACCCGGATCGGAGCAGCACTCAGCCTCGACTCGTAGAGCGCCCAATCGACAGCACCGCTGTCAGCCCAACTGCCATCGACACCGACGGCGATGGCCAGCGCTTCTTTCATGGCTCGTCCTGATGCATCAGCCCGATGACGTTGCCGTCAGGGTCACTGAACATGGCGAACTGCCCGACTCCAGGAATGTCGGTCGGCTCGACCACGGTCTTCGCACCGAGCTCGCCGGCCCGGTCGAGCATCGCCCGCAAGTCCTCCACCGCGACATACACCGTCACGTACGGCGGCATCTCACCGCGCGTCTGCATCAGTCCACCACCGATGCCGATACCGTCCTCAGCGGCCGGAATCAACGAGTACTCCGGTCCTGCCGGCTGCAACCGCCACCCGAACAGCTCGCCGTAGAACGACGCCATCCGACCGAGCTCACGTCCACCGATCTCGAAGTGAATCACCGGACTCGTCATCACCGACACCTCCGCCTGCTGCGCTGTCTCTGTCCTTACACCTCCACCGAACGCCCGCACCGCCCACTGGCACAGAGGCCAAGTCCTCGCACCGATCCTCCAAAGGTCCTCTGCGACGCTGAGGTGAGTCTCGCCTCGTCGTCAGCGCGAACCGCCGGACTCTTCGGTGAGGGCCCGGAGTGGTGCGGCAGAGTCGATGGCGGCTGCGCTGGATCCGTCCATACCCGCCTGCCGGATCAAGCCGGACACCAACTCTTCGGCCTGAACGATCGTCTGCTCGAGAGTCCGCAGGCCTGCGTCCAGCCGGCCAGCCTCCAGGGCCCATCGCGCCGCGGCCATGCCTTGCACCAGCGAGTCATTGATCTCGATCGCCTCGCGGTACAACAGCGCCGCGGCCTCCAGTCGCCGCTTCTCGGCCTCGGCACGGCGAAGCCTGTCCGACGCGTCACCGAGCAACAACCCCAGCAGCAGCACGGCCAGGACGCGCGATCCCCATCCCGCAGGGCTGAGGGACACCTCCTCAACCACGGCCCAGACCACCATCAGGCCTACGGCGACCAAGCCCGCGGCCAAGCCGGCACGCAGGCCGAAGGTGATAGCGATCAAGGCGACCGGGAAGACGTACAACAACGAATAGGCGTCGGCTGCGCCACCAGCGAGCAGGCGGAGTGACAGCACCGTGGCGTAGAGCACGACCGCGACCCCGAGCGCGATGACGGGGCGCTGCCGAAACCACGGTTCCCGCGGTGAACTGGTCAGCTGGCTGATGGACGAGATCATACGTCGAGCCTGCGCCGCACCACTCGCCGATCACAGAGGCCAAAAGTCCTGTCGTCCCCGCCGAGAGCCCACACCGACGCTGCCCCTCGACCACCACGTCCACGTCTCCGGTTCCCGTCCAGAACACCAAGGGGGGCGGTGAAGCAGGGGGCGAAGGTCCTTTCCAGGCGGCGGGTTCGGCCTGCGGGCTGGGGACTTGTGTACCTGGCTGCGAGCAGGCCGAGACGGCAGGCTGACTGGCATCAAGCGGCTCAGGGATCGCTGAAGCCGCGAGCGCGGAGAGGGGTCGGTCATGAAACGCAGTCAGGTGAGGGTCCAGCGACCGCGGCGTCCGCGCCGCCCCATGACACTCGATCTACGGACGCCGTCGGGCCGTGTCTTGGCCTTCTGACGTCGAGAGGGTACGCGGCTGTGACCGTGCGCCATTCGGCCAGCCCGCTCGCCGCCTCGGTGCGCATCGGTGCGACTGTCTGACCGCATGGCGCGCCGCCCAGCTGCTCTGTCGACTGCTGCGCGGGGTGTGGGGCTTGCGGGGCCGGAACCGGCAACCGCCGACGTGCTCACGGAACGAATCGGCACAGCGCAGCGATGGTGAACGCTTGCGGTCCGTTCGGGACGAGCCGGATCTGTGCACCGGTCAGGAGGCCGGCCCGGATCGCCACGTCCTCGAGGAAGGCCTCGTACGCCTGCCCGCCGGCCCGGTGGAGCGGGTCTGGCTCCAGCGCGACGTCGGCCGGCCCCGAACCGAACCAGGCCCGGATCTGTTGTGCCTGCCCGGTAGGTAAGAGGAGGACGCGGACGCGCCCGGCGGCCAGCGCCGCGAGCGTCTCGTCGGGTCCTTCTACTGCCGCGCCACCTGTGCCGGCGTGAGCGGCAAACTCGGCGAGCAATTCCTCGAGCTGCTCCGCGACGATCCGGTGGGTCTGCGCGGTGACTTGTTCGTCCAGGCGTGCGGCGGAACCGTCCGCGCTGCGCCCGCCGCTGATCCTCCGCACCGCTACGTCGGCGTGGATCCATTTGGGCAGGTGATCCTGAAGGTACTGCAGCGCCCGGACGTCACCGGCCAGCAGCAGAATGCGAGCGCCGCAGCGCTGCAACAGCCGGGCGAGAACATCGGCGACCGCGGCAGCGTTGTGCTCCCAGGAGTCCTCGGCACGGTGTTGATAGCGCCCCTGCGACCAGCCGCCCGGCGCGTTGCGCTCGATCTCGTCATCCGGACCCGTCACCGCCGTGTCGACTCGTTCTGCGCTCCCGGCTGCGTACACGGAAAGGTCAGCGCCGGTCCGGTCGAGCACCGCGAGTACCCGACCCGGATGCTCCTGCTCCCAGGCCAGCAGCGGTCTCAGGTACGGCAGAACGCCGTACCGGGACAGGTCCGGCACCTCCGCACCCGGAAGGACGACGGTCGATGTCACCTCGGCGCCGCGGGCGAACGCCGCCAGCACTCCCGGCCCGGGCACCGCTGCGAGCACCCGCTCGGCCAGCGTCTCGACGGTCGCCAGGGGTGCACCCTGCTCGGTGAGCCCGGCGACGATGGTGCGCCAGCGCAGGAACGCGTCGGACTGTGCGGTCGCGCGCAAGTTGAAGTACACCGACGCGACCGGCGGGTCTCCGGCCAGCAGCTTCGTCAGTGAAACGTCGTCGATGCCAGTCAGGATCGTCATGGACATCACTCCCTGGAACTACAGCTCAGCCGGGCGGTAACGCGCGAACCAGAGGACAAATGCCCAGCCATCTGGATCGAACGGCCCTGTGGTGCCGCGGTTTTCGCCTCTGCCACTGATCGTCGGCCCGCGGAATGCTGGCAGCAGAGGTGGAGCCGGACGAGGGAGGACGCAATGACGACAGGGGCCACCCGGACGGAACGGAGGCCGGCGACGTCTGACGTCACCGATCCCGTGCTGTTCATCCGTCTGTTCGAGATGCTGACCGATGTTCGACGCGAGCTCGGTCGAAAAGACCTCGACGCAGCAGCACGCCTCCGCGCGGCAAGGCTGCTGACGCAGGCCCGATGCCGGTTTCGCGACGCTCTGTCTCCTGCTGTCGCCGCCGAGTTCGAGCGCGTGGAACCAGACCTCACCGACGAGCCGACCGTCGCCGAGCTGAGGCTCGCCTACCGCGGCACACTCGCCTGGCTCGCCGGTCTGTCTTGGCTGCCCAACGCCCAGCCACCGAGCAGTACAGGCCGACGGCAAAGATGATGACTTCCTGACCTGACCGCGCCTCTCGTGGGGTGCCCGGTGTGACGGAACGCGACCCCACGCTGGTGGACGCACGAGGCCTCGGATCCTTGCTGTACGCAGGGCTGACCGGTCGCGGTCTTGCGGTTGTGGGCTTTGGTCCCCGAGCAAGGTGGTCAATCGGCCCTGTGGGCGCATCGGTGGCTGCGGTGGGCTGGAGAGTACGACGAGATCACACAGAGAAGGAGGCGGTCGTCGTGACGACACTGGCAAGGCGTGAACGTGGCTCGTTCGCGGACCTGCTGGACTGGCTGGAGGCGGAGATCCCTGCGTTCCCGGTTCTCCCCCGTCCGTTCACCGGAGCGCAGATGATCCGTGTCGAGGAGCTCGACGACGCCGGGCAGTACGTGCTTCGGGCCGAACTGCCCGGGATCGACCCGGACAAGGACGTCGACATCGCGATCGAGGACGGCCTGCTGACCGTCAAGGCCGAACGGCGTGAGGAAAAGAAGGAAGGCGGGCGCTCGGAGTTCCGCTACGGCTCCTTCACCCGCACACTGCGCCTTCCGGCCGGTGCGGCCGAGGATGGCGTGAGGGCGACGTACCACGACGGGATCCTGGAGATCAGGGTGCCGATCGCGGCGGAGAGCAAGCCCCCGGCGAAGCACATCTCGGTCGTCAAGGGCTGAGATCCCACCAGACGGGGATGGGGCGGTCCGCTCCGGACCGCCCCGGCCGTCCACGCGGCAGAGGAGCAGACTGATGGCCGCCACCAAGGTCGAGGCGTTCGACCATGCGGTGCACACCGCCCAGATCTGGGTGTCCGAAGTGGCGAAAGAGTTCGGCACCGAGGACCTGCAGTTCGCCTACCGTGTGCTGCGGGCCTGGCTGCACACGCTCCGAGATCGTCTGACCGTGGAGGCCACCGCACAATTCGCGGCACAGTTGCCTGAGTTGCTGCGGGGCGTCTACTACGACGGCTGGGATCCGCACCGGGTCCCGGTGAAGTACGGCGTCGAGGAATACCAGCGGCGGTTCGCCACCGAGGCGATCATCTCGCTACCGGAGGTACGACGGGTCGCCGCCACAGTCACCGCGGCCATCGACAACCTCGTATCACCCGGGCAGTTGCAGCATGTGCTGGAGCAACTTCCGCACACCCTGCGTCCGGTCCTTGTCGGACGGGACTGGCCAGCGGAAGAATGACCCTGGGCTGACAACCGAGCGCCGCGCTGCGGCGGATACGCCCGACGAGTGTTCGCCATCAAACGAATGATGGCCCGTGAGTTGATTACCAGGAGCGCTCCATGATGAAAGCGCCCACACCATGGATGCCAGTGACGGGGGCTACGGCGCGCCGGGTCTGAGCAACGCCTGAGCTGGACAACACGAGGCGAGGCCGGCTGGCCGGTTGGGTGACCGAGAGGTCGACGAGAAGGGCGACTGTCAGGGGGTTGCCGTGGATGATCTGCACGGCATGACGACCGAGGAGCTGATCAAGGAGCTGAGCGACATCGAGGATGCCCTGCGCGAGCAGCGTTCCAGACCAGCGGGCGCACCACTGGATCTCAAGCTGGCTGTCCGGGAGGACCGCATCGTGCAGGAACTGGCGCGTCGCCGCGCCGGCCGTTCCCGAGCGCACCCGCCTGGCGAGGGAGAACACTGAACACCACCCCGCCGGGTGCCGAGCTACACAGTGGGAGAGCAATCCCACGCCGGGAGTCCGGCAGAGAAATGGGCAGATGGACCGGCGGCATTTTCGATGCCGCGGTCCGGTCGGGAGAGGGCCACGGTGTCCGACGTACTGATCACAGACCTGTACGAGGCCAACATGGCCCTTGCCTATCTCGGCGAGGACATGACCGATCGGGCCACCTTCAGCCTCTTCGTCCGGAACCTGCCCCCTGAGCGTGGCTTTCTGGTCGCGGCCGGCCTCGAACAGGCACTGTCGTATCTCGAACGGTTCCGTGTCGAGGAGTCGGATCTGCTGCACTTCGGGCAGGCACTGGGTCGCCCGGACGGCCTGCTCGGGCGGCTGCGCGACCTGTCCTTCACCGGCGACGTGCTGGCGGTTCCCGAAGGCCGCATCGTGTTCGCAGGCGAGCCGCTCCTGGAGGTCACCGCGCCACTGCCACAGGCGCAACTGGTGGAGTCCTATCTGCTCAACCAGGTCAGCTTCGCAACGGCGCTGGCGTCGAAGGCCGCGCGGAGCGTGATGGCAGCCGGCCCGATCCCCGTCGTCGACTTCTCGTTGCGCCGTACCCAGGGCATCGAGGCCGGCAGGCAGGCGGCCCGGTCCGGCGCGATCGTGGGGTTCAGCGGGACCAGCAACGTCGCCGCTGCCGCTGCCTACGGCTTGCCGGCGGTCGGCACCATGGCGCACTCGTTCGTGCAGGCGTTCGCAGACGAGTCGGAGGCCTTCCGTGCGTTCGCCCGGAACGCCTCCGGCCCTGTGATCCTGCTGGTCGACACCTACGACACCGTGCAGGGCGTCCGGTTGGCGGCCGAGGTGCTGCGGCAACTGCCTGGCCGTCGCGGCATCGGCGTCAGGCTGGACAGCGGCGATCTGGCCGGCCTGTCCGGCACGGCCAGGCGGATCCTCGACGACGCAGGTCTCGAGCGGGCGCGGATCGTGGTGAGCGGAGGCCTGGACGAGTACGCCGTCGAACGGCTCGTCGCCGTGCACGCACCAATCGACGTCTTCGCAGTGGGAACCAAGGTCGGCACCTCTGCGGACGCACCTTACCTGGACACGGCGTACAAGCTCGTCGAGTATGCCGGCCGGCCGATGATGAAGCTGTCCGCGGGCAAAGTCACGTTGCCCGGCCGCAAGCAGGTCTTCCGCGGACCTGCCGGGCCTGACGTGATCGCCCGCCGCGATGAGGCCTGTCCAGCGGGCGCCGAGCCACTACTCGAGCCACAAATGCTCAACGGGGTCCGGGTCGTTCCCGCGCTCGCTCCGGGCGCCGCAGTGGCTGCGGCCCGGCGCAGATTCCGCCACGACCTCGACCAACTGCCCGCCTCCGTGCGTCGCATCCAGCGACCCTCGACCGACGTACCTGTCGTGTCCGCGGAACTCCGGCGGCTGACCGAGCAGGTCCGGCACCGCCTCACGACCGGCTGAGCGCGGCGTACAGCCGGAGGCCGCCACACCGGTCAGGAACAGTGCCATCTCAGCGACTGTCCGGCCAGGTCGCCTCGTTCGCTCTGGCGGCGTCATCGGCTCAGGTGTCGTTGAGCTGGTAGCTGCCTTCGATGTAGTCGATCAGGCGGATTCGCGCGTGGTCGATGTCCAGGGCCCGGTGCCTCAAGAGATTCCGCTCGAGGGCGGCTGCGAGGTCGGCAATGCGGCGGTCCTGGATCGTGCTGGTGAACCATCGGGAGAAGTCGCCGCGGGTCAGGTGGAACTCGATCACCTTCGGGTCGGCCTCGGCGAGGCGGCGCGCAAAGTCCTCGACGTTGGCGGCCGCACCGGCCGGCCCCTTGTCGGGGTGACGGAAGTAGAACCAGCGATGGCTCGGCAAGGGCTCGGTAACGTACTTGTGCCAGTGCCGCCGGTGCGGAGTGCGCCGGGCAGCGACCACCAACGGCCGCTCCAGGTCGCCGGTCTCCCGCAGCGTCGCCGTCGCGGACTCCTGCTCATACTGGCCCGCGACGACGCGATCCGCCCCAGTGACCGCCAACGTGAAGTCCACCGCTGCCAGCACCGACGACGTCAGCTGATCGGGCCGATAGGTGACCAGGCAATAGCCGCGATCTTGCGGGCGGAACACGTCGGCTGTGGTGCCGCCCTCGGCCAGCGCCACATGGGCCTCGTCGACGACGATCCAGTGCGGTAGGCCGGACGTCGCGCGAACCTCGTCGATGACACTGGCCAGCATCCGCAGGTAGTCGAACTTCGCCGACTCGCTGACGCCCGACATGTCCACCACGACCGACAACGCCTGCTGACGCACGATGGTCAGCAACTCGGGAACACTCGGCAGCCCGCGCTCGCCGATGACCACGGTGTTGTGCAGCCGATCAAGGCCAATGTGATCACCCTCCATGTCCAAGACCAGCACGGTGTAACCGGCCGAAACCCACCGCTCGACCAGCAGCCCGGCGAGATGCGACTTGCCCGCACCGGTCGGTCCACAGACCAAGATGTTCGCCTGCGCTCCCGGCACCGTCGCCAGGTCGCCGTCGGAGAACCGGCCGATCGCGACCCGGCGCCGTGCCGGGCGCACCGGCAGTTCCCCGGTGACCAACGGACCGGTGAGCAAGGACGCGACCCCGCGGCCGTCCGGTTCATCGAGCACCAGGTCGGCATGCCGGCGCAGCGACAGCACTGCGTTCGCCACCGCGACACCGACCTCCGCAGCCTCGAGCAACGCCAGGTCGTTCTCGGCGTCCCCCACCGCGATCGCATTATGCGGCGAGATGCCGAGCTCCCCCACGGCGGCCACCAGGCCTGTCCCCTTGGAGACGCCGGCCGGCAGCACCATCAACGCCGACCGATTACGCAGCAGCTGGCAGTCCAGCCCAAGCTCGTCGACCCCGTGACGCACCGCGTCCGCATCGGCAGCCTCGCACGCCAGCAACACCCGGCCACGCCGCACCGGCACGCCTCGCCCCGCCAACCAGTCCGCCAGCAACACGTCGACCGGCCGAGCCAGCTCGCGAACCTCGTCACCAATCAGCAACACCGCACCGTTCTCAGTGACAACAGCATCGAACTCACCGGCCAGCTTGCCGAACTCGGCCTCGAGCTCGACATCGATCCGCCCCGTGCAGCACCATCGCCAGCCCACCGTCACGCCCGTCACGAACCGCGGCCACCGCCTCGGACGACAGCCCACCATCCGCAAGCGTGCCATCCAGATCCAGCGCAACCGCCTGCACAAACCCCCCATCACACCTCACCGCGCCCAACACCGCTCTGGCTCTGCGACATCGCCAAGTGCGCGATCACCGTCCGCCGTCGCCGCCACATGACTGCCCCCTCGATGCCGGCCCCCCACCTCTCCCAGCCCACCGTCGAGCGACTGAACAGGACAGGGCCAAGTGGGCGCGAGGAGGGGGACCTTCGACCTGACCGCCCAATTGACTCCCGCAGACTTTGTGCGGGCCGCAGCGACGACGCGCCCGCTGATGCCATAGGGCCTGCCAGATCAGGGACTTTGGTCCCTGTCGGCGACCGTACGGCGCGACCATCATCGTAAGTGCCTGCGGGGCGCGCGAGGGAGTCGAAAGACTGAGAGGCCGGACGGTTGAAAGATCAGACGGCGACCTCCAGCCACCTGATCCGGACAATACCGGCGAAGGGAAAACGTCTCGCAGGTTTGTCATGTCCCTGCCGATGACACCTCGTCGGCTGGTCGCTCATCCAGTCGAGCTCGACGGCGCGTTGGTCAGGTGCGACGCGAACCAGTCGCGGGCCAGCGCAGCGACCTGCTGAAGCGCACCCGGCTCCTCGAACAGGTGGGTTGCTCCCGCGACGACCGCGAGCTCGCTCTCGCACGGCATGGCCGCCTGCGCGCTGCGGTTGAGCTGGAGGACGACGTCGTCGTGACCGCCGACGATGAGCAGCGTCGGCGTCATCACCGCAGCCAGCCGATGGCCGGCAAGATCGGGCCTGCCTCCGCGCGACACCACCGACCGGACAGCGGCACGTGAATCGGTCGAAGCCCACAGCGCCGCCGCCGCACCGGTGCTCGCCCCGAAATATCCGACCGGGAGTCCGGCCGCCTCCGGCTGCGTCGCCAGCCAGACCCTCACCTCGACGAGCCGGTGGGCAAGCAACTCGATGTCGAAGACGCGGTCCCGGTCGGACTCTTCGTTCGGGGTGAGCAGGTCGAACAACAGCGTGCCAAGGCCGGCTTCGTTCAGAACCGCGGCGACATAGCGATTGCGGGGACTGTGCCGGCTGCTGCCGCTGCCGTGCGCGAACACGACCACGCCGACGGGTTCCTCCGGGATGAACAGATGTCCGGCCAGCCGGACGCGGTCCGCGACGACGGTGACGTCCTTGTCGCACGACGGCGGATCGGATCCGCCGACGGCGGGGACTGCCGGTTCCGGGCGCTGCTCCGCGGCTAGGCGCAGCAGGTCGCAGACCTCCTGGTCGGAGGTCTGGGGGAAGTGGCGATACCACTGTCCGACTGCGGCGAACCAGGCAGGAGTCTCCAGGCACACCACCTCTTCCGCGTCCTCGCGCACGGCGGCGAGAGCGTCGGCGGCACCCACCGGCACTGCGACGACAACTCTCGCCGCGCCCTGCGCCCGCGCGACCTGGCAGGCCGCACGGGCGGTGGATCCGGTGGCCACACCGTCGTCGACGATCAGCACAGTTCGGCCGGCCAGCGGGACCCGGTCGCGCCCAGCGCGGAACCTGGCAACCCGGCGACGCAACTCGGCCCGCTCGGAGCGCTCGACGGCGTCCAGCTCCGCCGAGGTCACCCGCGCCTCACGCCTGATCCGCTCGTTGACCACCCGCACGTCGCCCTCGCCGATCGCACCCACTGCGAGCTCGGGCTGGAACGGCGCGCCGAGCTTGCGCACCACAATCACGTCCAGCGGCGCCGCCAGGGCGCGGGCGACCTCGAACGCGACCGGTACACCGCCTCGCGGCAGCGCCAGAACCACCAAGTCCTCATCACTCAGCGAGTCCAGTCGCCGAGCCAGCCGACGCCCCGCTTCCCGGCGGTCGACAAATGGCATCGTGTGCCTCCTTCCGGCAGCGTGATCCGCGGTCGTGCAGGATCCCCAACTGTGAGCGTGCGACGCCGGGCACACCCGCGGATAGGGCTCCTCCGCCGCGGCTGACTCGACATGCACCCCTGCAGCGGGTTGCGCCGGCTCTGTTGTGGGCGTCAGGTCGTGCCCAGCACCACCACCACCGCGGTCACCGCGACGGCAACTCCAACACTCGCGAGGCGTGCGACCCGTGCGGGCATGACTGAGTAGTCGCGACCCGCAGCGCCGGGCGGCGGACTTACCCCACGACGCCGGGCGATCCAGATCGCGGCCGAGACCAGCACGACGCCGGCCACCATGAGCGCGACCGCGGCGGCCACCTCGCCGGGGAACCACTCGTTGATCGCTATCGGCAGGAACTGCAGAGCACCCCAGGCACCGAGCGCAAGTACGAGCAAATCGCGCGCCAGCACCGCAAGTACGATCAGCGCGGTCGTCGTGGTCAGCGCCAAGACGATCCCACCGTCGGACGGCATCGTCATGCCCGGGCCGATCATCAAGGCCAGCCCTCCGAGCAGCAGCGCAGTCCAGCGCGGCCGCACAAGGTCGCCCCAGCCGAGCAAGAACCAGATCGCGCCGACACCCCACAGTGCCAGCCCGGGCAACTGATCCTCCCTGGCGTGGAGGTGTGCTGCCGAGGCTGCCGCCGTGCCGGCCAGTCCGACGACTACGGCCGCCTGTTGCAGGCCTGTGGGCAATCGCCACCACAACAAGGCCGCGAGCGCCGCCGTGCCGGCGAAGACCAGCAGCGCGAGGTCTTCGGCGTACCAACCGAGCACCTCATCACCGAACAGGCCGAGGAAGCCGGCGGTGGAAGCCGTGGCGCCGAGCCACAGCACGGCGTGCATCCGCACCCCGGCTGGTCCGAGCCGCTCTGGTACGGCGAACCCGGCCAGCAGCAGCGTGACGGCGGCCGCGCCGATGACGATCAGGTGACCGGCGGTCGACAAGTCGTCCCAGTACTGCGAGGCCAGCAGCAGTGACGCCACGACGATCAGGACGCTGCCGAGGTAGCCGAGTGCTTCTATCGCGAGCGAAGCCTGTCGGTGTCCCCGCTCCGGAGCCGCCTGCGACACCGGAGCATTCGGCCCGAGGTCGGCTCGCATCTGCGCGGCTTGTTCGGGTGTGACCACACCCGCCGCGATCCAATGGTCGAGCAGTGCCGGTAGGTCGGCCGGACCTGGCGCCAAGTCGTGCCTCATACCATCACCATCGATCGGCTCGGCTGCCCCGCATAGGGTCCAACGTCCCCTGCGCGCCAGGCCTACTGGCCGCCAGAGGGCCCAACTTCGGCTCCGGCGACGGCCCGCGGCTCGCGACTGTCGATGGATGGGATGGACCGAGATGCCCTCGACAAGGTGACTTCGGTCCCTCCCGGCGGCGCGGTCACGGCGAAACGATGGAATCAGGGCGAACAGCCCCATCGACAGATCGCGCCCAAAAGGGAGGATCCGATGACCACACCGAGCACGGGGCCTGGCGAACAGCACCCTGGCTCTGAAGACCGACGGATGCGGCGACTGCGTACGACAGCGGCCGTTGCGATCAGTACGACGGCCGTCCTGGTGGCCGCCCTGGCAATCGTCCTGCTCCGCGGTGACGAGGCACCCGGACCGGCCGGCACGCCACCGGGCAGCGCCAGTCCTGCACCGACACTCACCACGAGCCCGACGCCAAGCACACCGAAGCCCACAACCAGTACCCCGAAGCAGTCCCCGACCCCGACGACCTCGACGCCGGTCGCGTTCAAGTATCAGCCGCTGTGGCCGTTTACCTCGATGGCCGCTGCACAGGCCTGGCAAGAGGCATACCGCGCGAGCGGTCAACAACCATGGCACCTGGACGCGGGCCGGACCGCGCTGGCCTTCACCACCGGATACCTCGGCTTCACCGAGATCGACCGGGTGGTCTCACGATCGGTGCGAGGCTCCGAGGCCTGGGTTGCGGTTGGCTACCGCGATCCCAATGGCGAGTACGGCGTCGCAGCAGTGCTGCATCTGGCTCGGATCGGGTCCGGACACGATGCGCCCTGGGAGGTCGTCGGCAGCCGCGACACCACCCTGTCCATCGATCGGCCGTCGTACGGCGCCAAGGTCTCTTCACCGGTCACCGTCGGCGGCCGGATCACCGGAGTCGACGAGTCCATCGTGGTCGAGGTCCGGCAGCCGTCGACCGAACGACCGATCGGCAGCACCCCGGGCGTCCCCGCCGGCGGCCAGAACCAGCCATGGTCCACCCGCGTCAGCATCCGCGGCGCGACCGACCCGGCCCTGACCATCGTCGCCTTCACCGGCGGCCACCTGCAGCGCGTCGAACGCTTCGCCATCACCGGCGTCCGCAACTGACCATCATCGGGGTGCTCCAATGCTCGACGAGCAGCTGACGACCGAGGCGCTCGGCATCCTGCTCGACGCCACCGCGACGGGTCCCGGCGCACTGTCCTGCCGGTCCTGGCGGCTCGAAGTGAACGGCCACCTGCTCGATGTCTACGTGGACGGATCACATCGGCTGCCGACCGTGGATCCGGCCGCACGGGCCTTGCGGATCGCCGCCGGGGCTGCGGTCTTCGACCTGCGCTGTGCGGCCTCGTCACTCAGCCTCGACAGCTGGTTCAGTCTGTGCCCTTACCGGCATGATCCCGACCTGCTGGCTCGCATCGTGGTCGAGCCGACCGGAATCCCTGATCAGGAACTGCGGAAGCTGTACGGCGCGCTCCGCTCACGGCACCTGATCCGGCCGCCCGCGGGACCACACGAAACCGTCCGGCGGGCACTCGCCCGGGCCGCTGAACTCGAGAACACCAACCTGGGCTGGCTTCCGGTCTCGTTCGCACCGGTGGCGGTCCTGTCCACCGATCGCGACGAGCCTGCGGATCAGGTCGCGGCGGGCATCGCCCTGGAACGCGTCCTGCTGACCGCTGTCAAGTACGACGTCGCGGCGTCCCACCTCCCCCAACCGATCTACCGTGACGAGCTGCGTCGCTGCGCTCAGGAACTGATCGGGACACCAGGTTTCGCCCAGACACTGGTCCGCTTCGGCCGCACCACCGACCCGATCCCGAGCACGCACCGCAGATGAACACCGCCACCGCACGATGGCGCACAAGTGGAGGCCTGCAACGGACTGCTCTGGCGAGAGACGCTCGAATGGGCCGGGTCTGCCGAACCGCGCACGAAAGGACCGCATCATGACCGTTTTCTGGATCATCGTCGCCGTACTGGTGCTCCTGGCACTGTCCTGCATCCGGATCGTCACGCAGTACGAGAAGGGCGTGCTGTTCCGCCTGGGCCGCCTGAAGGCCGTGCGTGAGCCCGGTCTGCGGCTGATCATTCCGATCGTCGACGTACTGCGGAAGGTCTCGCTGCGGGTGATCACCAGGCCGATCCAGTCCCAGGGAATCATCACCAAGGACAACGTCAGCGTCGACATCTCCGCCGTCGCCTACTACAAGGTCGTCGACGCCGCGAAGTCGGTGCTGGCGATCGAGAACGTCGCCGCCGCGATCGATCAGATCGCCCAGACCACCCTGCGCGGCGTCGTCGGGCGGCACACCCTGGACGAGACGCTGTCCGAGACCGAGATCATCAACGCCAACATCCGCGAGATCCTCGACCAGACCACCACCGAATGGGGCGTGCTGGTCACCCTGGTCCAGCTGAAGGACATCCAACTACCTGACAGCATGAAACGGGCGATGGCCCGTCAGGCCGAGGCCGAGCGCGAGAAGAGGGCCAAGATCATCGCCGCCGAAGGCGAAGCCCTGGCGGCGGCATCCCTCGGACAGGCCTCGGACACGATGATGGCCCATCCGCTGGCCCTCCAGCTGCGCAACCTCCAGACCCTGGTCGAGATCGGCGTCGACAAGAACTCGACCGTGGTCTTCCCGGCTCCGCTGATGAGCACCATCGGCGAACTGGGCACCTTCCTGAACCGTGAGTCGGCCGCGGCCGCCCGGCCGGCGGCGGGTGCCACCGACCGCACCGTCAACGGTTCGCCGGTCATCACCGGTAGCTGAGCCGGTGACACCGACCGCTCCGCACACACCGAGGCCGGAGCGGAGAGGCTCCGTCTACGACTGTCGTCCCAGCAGACCGACGGTCCCGCGGTCCTGGGACCTTCGCCCCTGTGGACCGCTCCGGAAGCGGCACATGGTGGGGAGTGAACGGGAGGTAGCGGGATGACACGCAGACCGTTGGAGGCTGGGGCCGGCGGCCGGGCAACCCAGTTGGCCCCGGCATCGAACTTGACCGACTACGACGAGGCCAGGCGGGACTTCTCCTGGGCGGCTGCGCAGGAACTTCTCAGCGGCCTGCCGGACGGGCGTGGTCTCAACATCGCCTACGAGGCCGTCGATCGGCACGTGGCGACCGGCCGCGGCGGCCACGTCGCGATCCGGTCGATCGGGCGGTCCGGCATACGGGAGCTGACCTATCGCGAACTGAGCTTGCTGAGCAACCGGTTCGCGAACCTGCTGCATTCGCTCGACGTCGGTCCACGGGCCCGTGTCTTCACCCTGCTCGGCCGGCAGCCCGAGCTGTACATCGTCGCACTGGGCTGCTGGAAGAACACCAGTGTGCTGTCACCCCTGTTCGCCGCGTTCGGCCCAGAGCCGATCCGCAACCGGTTGCTGCTCGGGGACGGCGAGGTCCTGGTGACCACGACGTCGCTGTACCGGCGCAAGATCGCGCCGCAGCGCGACCAGTTGCCCAGTCTGCGCCACGTTCTGCTCATCGACGCACCGGAGGAACCGCCGGAGGGCACCACCGATCTCACTACGGCCCTCGCGGCTCAGTCCGACGAGTGGACGATCCCGGCGACCAGCCCGGAGGCGATGGCGCTGCTGCACTTCACCAGCGGGACGACCGGAACTCCCAAGGGTGCGATCCATGTGCACGAGGCCGTCGTCGCGCACCACGTCACGGCTGCCTTCGCGCTCGACCTGCGGCCCGACGACGTGTTCTGGTGTACGGCGGATCCGGGCTGGGTGACCGGGACGTCGTACGGGATCATCGCGCCGTTGACGCACGGCGTCACGCTGCTGGCCGACGACGGTGACTTCGACGCCGCTCGCTGGTACCAGGTGCTGGCCGACCATCACGTCACCGTCTGGTACACGGCACCGACAGCGTTGCGGATGCTGATGCGGGCCGGTGCGGAGATGGCCGCACGCTACGACCTCTCGTCGCTTCGGCACATCGCCAGTGTCGGCGAGCCGCTGAACCCCGAGGTGGTCCTGTGGGCGCAGGAAGCGTACGGGCTGCCGGTGCACGACAACTGGTGGCAGACCGAGACCGGCGCGATCATGATCAGCAACTACCCCTCGATGCCGATTCGTCCGGGATCGATGGGCCGGCCGATGCCGGGCATCGAAGCCGTCGTCCTGCGCTGCGGCGACGACGGGCGGGCCGCGGTGGCGGACAAGCAGGTGGACGTCCTCGGCACCGACCAGGTCGGCGAGCTGGCATTGCGGCCGGGCTGGCCGTCGATGTTCCGCGGCTACCTGCACGACGACGCCAAGTACCTCGCCTCCTTCGCCGGCGGCTGGTACCTGACCGGAGACCTGGCCCGGATCGATGCCGACGGCTACTTCTGGTTCGTCGGCCGCGCAGACGACGTGATCAAGTCGTCCGGCCATCTGGTCGGCCCGTTCGAGGTCGAGAGCGCACTGCTGGAGCACCCGGCGGTCACCGAAGCCGGCGTGATCGGCGTACCCGACCCGATCGCGGGCGAGATCGTCAAGGCCTTCGTCACCCTGCGACCGGGCCACCGGCCCGACGAAGCCCTCCGCGCCGAACTGATCGCGTTCGGACGACGCCGGCTCGGCGCGGTTGCCCCGCGCGAGGTCGCGTTCGACCAGCATCTCCCCCACACGAGCAGCGGCAAGGTCATGCGCCGGCTGCTCAAAGCCCGCGAACTGGGCCTGCCTGAAGGCGACCTGTCCACCCTGGAGCGGCCACGATGACACCCTCACACGCCACCGCCGAATCACCGGCGACCAAGCACCACACCGAACTCCTCCGGCAGATGCTCCGGATCCGGCGGTTCGAGGAGGTGTGCGCCGAGCTCTACACCACCACCCGGATCCGCGGCTTCCTGCACCTGTACGTCGGCGAGGAGGCTGTCGCGGTGGGCGCCATCACCTGCCTCGCGCCGACCGACGCACTCGTCACCACGTACCGCGAGCACGGCCATGCGCTGGCCCGCGGTATCTCGATGGAATCGGTACTGGCCGAGATGTTCGGCCGCACCAGCGGCTGCAGCCGCGGCCGCGGCGGATCGATGCACCTGTTCGACAGCAAGCGCAGGTTCTACGGTGGCAACGCGATCGTCGCCGGCGGCCTGCCGATCGCGACCGGGGCAGCCCTGGCCGATCGCCTCCGGGACGAGCCGCACGTCACCGCGTGCTTCTTCGGCGACGGCGCCGTCGCCGAAGGCGAGTTCCACGAATGCATGAACCTCGCCGCACTGTGGAAGCTCCCGCTGTTGTTCTGCTGCGAGAACAACCTGTACGCCATGGGTACGGCACTCGCCCGGGCACAGGCCCAGACCGACCTCGCGCTGCGTGCAACGTCGTACGGGATGCCGGCCTGGGCCGTCGACGGGATGGACGTACTCGCCGTGGAGGAAGCGACCCAACGCGCGGTCGAGACCATCCGGGGCGGCGGCGGACCGTGCTTCCTCGAACTGCGCACGTACCGGTTCCGGGCGCACTCGATGTACGACTCCGACCGGTACCGGGACAAGACCGAGATCGCGCGCTGGAAAGAACGCGACCCGATCGAGGCCCTGACCCGGCGGATGCAGGCCGGCGGTGAACTGTCCGACGACGCCCTGAAGGCACTGCACCGAGAGGTCGACGACGAGATCCAGCGCGCGGTGGATGCCGCCGAGACCGGTGCACTGGAGCCGGTCGAGGACCTCACCCGGTTCGTTTACGCGGAGCGATCATGACGACCACGACCAGTCCGGCCACCACGACGACGACGTACCGCGAAGCGCTCCGGGAGGCGATCCGGGACGCGCTGCGGCGCGACGACCGGGTCTTCCTGATGGGCGAGGACGTCGGCGCGTACGGCGGTTGTTTCGGCGTCAGCCTGGGCCTGCTCGAGGAGTTCGGCCCGGACCGGATCCGGGACACACCGCTGTCGGAGTCCGCCTTCGTCGGCGCCGGCATCGGCGCGGCGATGGCCGGCCTGCGGCCCATCGTCGAGATCATGACGGTCAACTTCAGCCTGCTCGCCCTGGACCAGATCCTCAACAACGCAGCCACCTTGCGGCACATGTCCGGCGGTCAGGTCGGCGTACCGCTGGTGATCCGGATGACCACCGGCGCCGGACGCCAACTGGCCGCCCAGCACTCGCACAGCCTGGAAGGGTGGTTCGCGCACATCCCCGGCCTGCGGGTGATCGCACCCGCCACCCTCGAAGACGCCCGCGGAATGCTGTGGACCGCCCTGCTCGACCCCGACCCGGTTCTGCTGTTCGAGCACGGAGCGCTCTACAACCTGTCCGGCGAACTGCCCGTCGCCGCAGGCCCCGTTGACATCGACCGGGCCGCGATCCGCCGGCCCGGCACCGACGTGACGCTGGTGACGTACGGCGGCAGCCTCGGCAAGAGCCTGGAGGCGGCCGAGCAACTCGGCGCCGAGGGCATCTCGACGGAGGTGATCGACCTGCGCACCCTTCGCCCGCTCGACGACGCCACCTTCATCGATTCGGTACGGCGTACGCACCGGGCGATCGTGGTCGACGAAGGCTGGCGCAGCGGCAGCCTGTCGGCCGAGGTGAGTGCACGGATCACCGAGCAGGCGTTCGAGGATCTGGACGCACCGGTCGAACGGGTCTGCAGTGCCGAGGTGCCGATGCCGTACGCGAAGCACCTGGAGGAGGCCGCGCTACCCCAGCCGGCCGGCATCGTCGCGGCGGTCCGGAGGGTGGTGGGTGACGGTGGCTGAGTTCCGGATGCCGTCGCTCGGCGCGGACATGGACGAGGGCACGGTGATCGAGTGGCTGGTGAAGCCGGGCGACATCGTGCGCAAGGGCGATCCGGTCGCGGTCGTGGACACCGCGAAGGCGGCGATCGAGGTGGAGACCTTCACCGGCGGAACGATCGAGCAACTCCTCGTCCCGGTCGGTGAGCGGGTCCAGGTCGGAACACCGCTGGCAACGATCGACAGCGGCGTACCGTCCGCGATGCACCTCACCGGGGCCGAGACTCCACCGGCCAAGGCCGGATCCCCACCGCTCGAAGCCGAATCCGCGCCGCCGCACACCGAACCTTTGCGCACGGCAACTGAATCCGCGCCGCCCGCGGCTCAGCCGTCGGCCCGGGCCGAACCTCGTCCGGTCGGGGCCGACGACGGCCGGGTGAAGGCTTCGCCGTACGCCCGCAAACTCGCCCGGTCGCTCGGGCTGGACCTGAGCACCGTGCCGGCCACCGGCCAGCACGGCCTCATCACCTCCGGCGACGTCCGCCGCATCGCCGGCCGCACGACCGAGCCCGCACCGCCAACCACACAGGCCGTCACCCCACCAGCCGTCACCCCAGCGGCACCGCGGCACGCCGTGCAACAGAAGGCTCAGCGGGAAGCGATCGCACGGTTGATGACGCGATCCAAGCAGGAAATCCCGCACTACTACCTGTCCACCACGGTCGACCTCGGCAGCGCACTCGACTGGCTGGCCCGGGAGAACCGCGCCCTGCCGGTCGCCGAGCGGCTGATTCCGGCCGCCCTGTTGCTCAAGGCAATCGCATTGTCCGCCGAGCGGCACCCGGAACTGAACGGCTACTGGACCGACGGCGCGTTCCAGCCGGCCGCCCAGGTGCATCTCGGTGTCGCGATCTCCCTGCGTGGCGGTGGTCTGCTCGCTCCAGCCATCCACGAGGCCGCCGGCCTGCCGGTCCGCGAGCTGATGGCCCGGCTGCGTGACCTGGTGGAAAGGGCCCGCACCGGCCGGTTGCGCCGCACCGAACTGACCGACGCGACCATCACCGTCACCAATCTCGGCGAGCAGGGTGTGGAGAGCGTCCACGGCGTGATCTATCCCCCACAGGTCGCCCTGGTCGGCGCCGGCCGGATCGTCCAGCGTCCCTGGGCGGTCGACGGCCTGCTCGGCGTACGCCCCTGCGTGACACTGACCCTCGCCGCCGATCACCGCGCCACCGACGGCTTCATCGGAGGCCGTTTCCTGGACACCATCGACCACCTGCTGCAGACACCGGAGGAGCTATGACACTGACCATGCAGGACGCCCGCGAACTGGTCGGCGGCTCGCTGCTGCGCATCGTTCCCGATGCCGACCTGGACTCGCTGCCGGACGACGCACCGTTCCGCGACGAGCTCGAGCTGGATTCCCTGGACTTCCTCAGCTTCGTCGAACTGCTCAGCACCGGTTCCGGCCGCCGGATCGACGAGGACGACTACCCGCGCCTGCGCACCATGGCCGACTGCATCGCGTTCCTCAGCAGCTGAGGCCCTGCGCATCACCCGCCGTCACAGCCGCTCCCGGTGATACGCGAGCGACAAGAAGGTAGCCAATCATGACCACCACCATCGTCGTCGGGTACGACGGCTCTCCGGCCAGCGAGACCGCGGTCTGGTGGGCGGCGGCCGAGGCCGAGCGACGCCAAGCCGGACTCCGCCTGATCTACGCGCTGCCCACGCCGCTCGTCACGGGTCCTATGGGCACCCCAGCCGTTCCGCTGCCGACTGACCTGCTGCGGGACTCGGGCGAACGGCTGCTGGCCGAGGCCGCCGAGCAGATCCGCGAACGCTACCCGCGACTGTCCGTCGACGCCGTCGTGTCCGTTGGCGGCGCCACACAGGCTCTGTTGCAGGAGGCAACCACTGCGACGATGGTCGTGGCCGGCTCGCGCGGTCTCGGTGAATTCCGCGATCTGGCGATGGGATCGGTGTCCGCGCACGTGGCGACGCATGCGTCCTGCCCCGTCGTGGTCGTCCCGCCGCGATGGGAGCCCGGCCGGGCGACCGGCGGAGTCGTCGTCGGCGTCGACGGATCGCGGCAGTCGCTGGAGGCGATCGAGTTCGCCTTCGAACAGGCCGAGGCCAGGCAGGCGACACTGACGGCCGTGATGGCCTGGCACGACCCGATGAGCACCGGCCCGAAGGTGCCGTTCGGCTACGACCTCGATGTGCTCGAGGAGGAGAGTGCCGTGCTGCTGGCCGAGTCGATGGCCGGCCATCGCGAGAAGTACCCGGACGTGCCGGTCCGCGAGGAACTCGCCCGCGGAAGCGCGCGCGACGCGCTGATCGCCGCGGGTGCGGCCGCGGAGCTACTGGTGGTCGGGTCGCGCGGACGCGGTGCGTTCCGCGGTCTGTTGCTCGGCTCAACCAGCCGGGCACTCGTGCACCACTCGCCGTGTCCGGTCGCGGTTGTCCGCTGATCATGGCTTCGTCGGTCCGGCGCCGGCCATCGACGATGCCCCGAACTTCCCGCCGGGCGCGAAGAGGCGGAGGATGGATCGTGACCCCTGACGAAGGGAGGCGCGGATGACGTCCGCGATCTCGGTGACCGGGCTGGTCAAGACCTTCGGGTCGACGCGGGCCCTGGACGGCCTCGACCTGGAGGTGGCATCCGGTGAGGTACACGGATTCCTCGGGCCGAACGGCTCGGGCAAGACCACCACGATCCGGGTCCTGCTCGGGTTGCTGCGGGCCGACGCCGGCAGCGTTCGGCTGCTCGGCGGTGATCCCTGGGCCGACGGTGTCGCCCTTCGCGCCCGGCTGGCCTACGTACCGGGTGACGTCACCTTGTGGCCGGGCATCACCGGCGGTGAGGTGATCGATCTGATCGGCAGGCTGCGCGGCGGGCTCGACCGGAGCCGGCGGGACGCCCTGCTGGAGCGCTTCGACCTCGACCCGTCCAAGAAGGCCGGCACCTACTCCAAGGGCAATCGGCAGAAGGTGGGCCTGATCGCCGCGCTGACCTCGGACGCCGAACTGCTCCTCCTCGACGAACCGACGTCCGGCCTGGACCCCTTGATGGAGTCGGAGTTCCAGCGGTGTATCGAGGAGGTGAAGTCGGAGGGCCGCACCGTGCTGCTGTCCAGCCACATCCTCGCCGAGGTCGAGGCGCTGTGCGACCGGGTCAGCATCATCCGCCTCGGCCGGACCGTCGAGAGCGGCACCCTGACCGAGCTCCGCCATCTGACCCGTACGTCGATCTCGGTCGAGACCGCACGCCCGCTGGACGGGATCACGACCCTGGCCGGCGTGCACGACCTGGCGGTGGACGGCAACCGGGCGATGTTCGACGTGGACACCGCACATCTCGACGAGACGGTGCGACATCTGTCGACTCTCGGCGTACGCAGCCTGACCAGTACGCCGCCGACGCTCGAGGAACTGTTCCTGCGCCATTACGACCGCGAGCAGACGCCGTGAGCGCCAGAGCGGGCGTCGGAGTGCTGGTTCGGTTCGTACTGCGGCAGGAACGCCGCGGGCTGCCGTGGTGGCTGCTCGGCGCCGGGCTGCTGCTCGGCTACCAATCGGCAGGCAGCCAGAGCCTGTACGACACCCCCGAGGCACTGGCCGACCTGCGGCAGACGATGACGGGCAACGCCGCGATCATCGCCATGAGTGGACCTGAACGGTTGCTCGACACCATCGGCGGCGAGGTCGTCTTCGAGATCTTCTCGTACCTCGCGGTGCTGATCGGCCTGATGAACATGTTCCTGGTCGGCAGGCACACCCGCACCGACGAGGAGACCGGGCGGGGCGAGCTGATCAGGTCGACGCGCACCGGCCGGCACGCGCCACTGACCGCCGCGCTGTGCGTCGCCGGCCTCGCCGATCTCGCCGTCGCGCTGGTGATCTTCGCCGCCGCCGCCGGCACCGGATTACCGGTCGGTGGTTCGGTACTTCTCGGCGCCGCGTCCGCCGGGGTGGGGATCGCCTTCGCCGCCCTCACGGCGGTGGCCGTCCAGGTGTTCGAGAACCCGCGGTCCATGTACGGCGCGGTCGGCGCCGCGATCGGCGCCGCGTTCGTACTGCGTGCCGCCGGAGACATCGGCAACCCGGTCTGGTCGTGGCTGTCCCCGATCGGCTGGGGGCAGCGCACCTTCCCGTACGCCGGAGACCGGTGGTGGCCGCTGCTCGTGCCGTTGGCCGCCACCGCCGTACTCGTCGCCCTTGCCCTGGCACTCGAGGAGCGGCGTGACTTCGGCGACGGCCTGCTGCCGTACCGCAAGGGCCGACCCACTGCTTCCTGGGCGCTGGGCTCCCCGCTCGGACTGGCCTGGCGCCTGCAACGCGGATCACTCATCGGCTGGACCATCGGGCTCCTGGTGCTCGGCGCCGCCTACGGCTCGTTCACCAACTCCATCGAGGACTTCGTCGCCGACAACCCTGAGATCGCCGAGTTCCTGCCCGGTGGCGCGGCCGACGTCGTCGACTCGTACCTCGCCGTGGTCATCCTGATCAGCGCGCTGCTCGCCGCGGCGTCCGGGGTGAGCAACGCGATGCGGGCCCGGCACGAGGAGACCTCCGGGCGCGCCGAACCAGTGCTCGCCACGCCGACCAGCCGCTGGTCGTGGCTGGCCGGCCACGTCACCGTCACGCTGGCTGGCAGCGCGGTCGCGCTGGCGGCGGCGGGGTTCGGTCACGGACTGTCGTACGGCATCACGATCTCCGACCCGGGCCAGATCCCGCGATTGACCGCTGTCGCCCTGGTGCATCTGCCGGCCGTCTGGCTCGTCGTCGCGGTCGCCGTACTCGGCATCGGCTGGCTTCCGCGAGCGGCGGCGACGGCGGCCTGGATAGTCGTCGGCTACTGCGCCGTCATCGCCATGTTCGCCGACTCCTTCAAGCTCCCCGACTGGTCCCGCCAGGCCTCCCCGTTCATCCACACTCCGGAGGCCCCACTCGAGACGGTGACGGCCATCCCCTTGCTCATCGTCGGAGCACTCGCGGCCGCCTTCCTGGCAGCCGGGTTCGCCGGCCTCCACCGCCGCGACTTCGGCTACTGAGCGGCCCCGTCGCCCGGCGGTGCGTGCATCAACGCAGGTGAGCCGACGCGGGTGCAGGCGATTGTGCGCGATCCTCTGGCCGACCCGGCGGGTGAGTTCGGTCCGCGCGGTCGCCTCGGTCAGGTCGACCAGGCCGGCTCCCCGGTAGCCCGCTCGCCGCAGGCGGTGCGCGGTCACCGTGACCAGGCCGAGCACGCGACCAGGCGGAAGCGCACCGGAGTACTCGCAGGCGAGTTGTTCGCCGAGGTGGCGGATCGCCAGCTGCGTGTCCAGGATCTCCATGGCTGTCCTCCTCGGCCTCCAACGATGCGCCGCAGCCACCGGGACCATCAGGGCCTTTGGTCCCACAGCCCGGTGCCGAACGGCTCCCCCGCCGACGGCCGCTCGATCACGGCGGAGATGATGACGGCTCGACGGCCGGAGATGTTCATGCGTTCGTTGGAACCTGAGAGGCGCAGCGTCAGCTGCGGCGCTCCCACAGCACCGAGGCGATTCCTGCGCCGGGACGGGTTCTGTCGCGGTGATTCGGGGAGAGTTTTCCCTGCGGAGACGGGAGAAACCCGCCCATGTCCCGGCCACTCGGACCCGGCGACCACGTCGCCGAAGCCATCCACAGGTCGGCCACACCTCGCCGCGGAAACACACTGGCGTACCGGGAGCTCTGCAGCGGATTCAGTACGTCGCTGCCATCGCGCCACCACCCGACTGACCGCGACGGGCCAGCCCACCCAACGGTGGGTTGGCCAACCAGAATCCGGTAGGCGAACCCACACGCCGGTAGGTGAACCCACACGCCGGTAGGTGAACCCACACTCTGGTTGGCTGACCCACCAGCTCGACGCCATCCCTACGGCGATACCGGAGCCGGGACAGCGCACGGTTTCTTGATGACGGACTAGCAGGCGAAGAGGTTGATGTTCCAGGTGTCGTCAGCGTCCAGGGCTGCGCTGAAGGCGATGCCGCCGATGGTGCCGTCGACCTCTGGCGTTCCTGCGACCGGGCCCCACGTGATGGCCGGCAGGCGGGTGAAGACCGCGCCACCGCGGGAATCGCATCCTGCGTTGGCCGTCTGGACGTAGCGCACGAGCAGCAGGACCTCGGCGGTGCGCCGCGACTGCTTCGGCAGCTCGGCGATCGGAGGAGTCGCGGCTGCCAGCGCCCGCGTCGCGGCAAGATCCCGATCGAAGCGTACGGCGGCGGCGTGACCGTTGCGCAGCTCTCTCAGCAGGCCGGCGGTGGTGTCGTGCGGGGCGGCCGGCGGTGTGCTCTGGAACGACGTGAGAGCGGAACGCCGCGATGACAGATCGCTCAGGACGAGAATCACCGACTGCAGCAGATCGTGCGGCATGCCTGCCGGGATCGCGCCGGCGACCGGGTCCAGATCCGCGGCCCGCACCGCGCGCGCCACGGTGGGACTCACGTCCGTCCACGGTGGCCCCGAGGCATTGATCGCCGCGGCCGCTGCGCGCAGTTGCCGGTCGAGGGTCGCCGCGCTCGAGAGGAACGGCTCGAGCGCGGCGACGGCACTCGGCCGGGTCGGTGACGTGCTGGCCGACGGTCGCGGTGTCGGACGTGACGTGGGTTCGGCGGTCGGTGGCTTGGTTGTCGCCGTACCAGTCGTTGTCGATGACGGGACCGGGCCAGGACCGGACGGCGTCACCTGCTCGTCCTCGCGCAGAACCAGAACGGTGGTGACGCCCACCACCAGCGCGACCGCGACGGCCACCGCGAGGACGACCAGAAGTCGCCGTCCGGCCTTGTCACGGGACCGAGAAATCCTCAGCATGATCAATCCCCCTCTTCCGTCACCCTGGCGCCGTTTGTCGATCGTCCGGCTTTTCCGGCAGCCCAGGGCAGGGGCGGCGGTCAGCACCTCGCGTGCCGAAGGTCCCAGCAGGTCGGGACCGACGCCGCTGTCTCGGGCGCGCGGCATCACGAGAGGCTGAGACCGGCACCGATGGGAGGACCACGATGAGCACGACGAAGACGCTGACCCAGGACGAGGTGAGCATCCTGCTCACCGCAGCCGTCCACGCCCCGTCCATGCACAACACTCAGCCATGGCGTTTCGAGATCGACGGCCCGGTGATCGACATCCTGCTCGACCCCGAACGGACCCTGCCGGCATCCGATCCGGCCGACCGCCTCACCCGCATCGGGCTGGGTGCGGCCGCCTTCAACGTCCGCGTCGCCGCGGCCCTGCTGGGCCACGAGTCCACCTTCGCGATCGATCCCGACCCGGCGACCCCAGAGGTGATCGCGCGGATCTTCCTGGCCGACCGCGGCGCACCCGTGCCGGACCTGAGCTCCCTGTACGGCGCCATCGGCCGGCGGCACACCTATCGCGGACCGATGACCGATCAGACCGTGTCGCCCAAGGTGATCCAGAGCCTGATCGAAGCGGCCCGCTCCGAGGGAGCCGAGCTGCGGGTGCTCAACGAGGCGCAGCGATCCCGGCTGGCCGGGATTCTCCAGGCAGCCGATCTGCTGGAGCTGCGCGACGAGGATCGTCTGCACGAGCGGGCCCGATGGATCGGCGGTGACCGTTCGACCGAGGGCGTCCCCGACCAGGCACTCGGTCCACTGCCTGTCGGTCCGGCGGCGTTCCGCGACCTGTCCGCCGGATTCGACCGTCCGCACCGTGGCCGGGCGGTGTTCGAGGAGACGCCGGCCATCATGGTCCTCAGCACCGACAGCGAGGACGAACCCGCGTGGGTGCAGGCAGGACTCGCACTGCAGCGAGTGTTGCTCACGGCAACTTCCTACAAGGTGGCCGCGTCCTTCCTCAACCAGGTGGTCGAGTTCCCGGCTGTGCGTAACCAGGTCCGGAACCTGATCGCCGCGACCAGCTGGCCCCAGCTGGTCATCCGCCTCGGGTACCCCACCCAGGAATCCGGCCACACCCCTCGCCGCCCCTGGAACGACGCCCTCGACCACTGGCACTGACCCCACAACCGATCAGCGGTCAGGCCTCCGGCCGTCCTGGCGTACCACCGCTGACGTGCTCGGCGAAGAAGGCCAGGACTCGCTGCCAGGAGTCCGTTGCCGCAGCTGGGTCGTAGTTGCGCCACTGGTCGTTGAAGAACGAGTGCCTGGCGTCCGGATAGACCTTCAGATCGTGAGGAACACCGGCCGCCGTCAGTTCGCGTTCCAGCACGCCGGCGGCCTTGGTGGTGAAATCCTTGCCCGGCCATGATCCAACGACCGGGCACAGCCGGCGGATCGCCTCCTGCGGCCTCGGCGCCGCGCCGTAGAACGGCGCTATCGCGGTCAGCCGGTCGTCGGTACATGCCCAGGTCAGGACGATGGAGCCGCCCAGGCAGAACCCGATGGCGCCGATCCGGGCAGCATCCGTGTCGGGATGGCCGGCCAGTCGCCCGAGCGCGGCCTTGAGCGCCGGAACCCCGTAGTGGTCGAGATTCCCGGCCAGCGCGCCCGCGAACATGCGCGCCATGCAGACCGCGCGGTTGCGGCCTTCGAACAGGTCGACGCCGAGCGCGGCGTACCCCTCCGCCGCGAACCGCCGGCAGATGCCCCGGATGTTGTCATTGAGCCCGAATGCCTCGTGGATGACGACCACGCCCGGGTGCGGTCCCGCTCCGTCGGGAAGGGCCAGAAAGGAACTGTCGAGCGTTTCGGTCCTCATCGCTCCAGTCTGACCCTGACCGGAGGTCCCGGCCACGGGGGAACACGACCCGTTCCACTGCTGACCTCTGGCCCTGGCTGCTGTCTGGTTCGCCGGAGAAGGCTGGAGCCGGGGCAGGAGGTGGGATCGATGAGGTTGCGGGCGAGAGAGAGCGCGTCGGTGGTCGAGTGGGCGTCGACGCGCCGGCCCTACCTGGACAATCTGAAGGTCGTTCTGATCACGACTGTCATCGTGATGCACGCGGTGCTCGGCTATGCCTCGATCGTGGAGGCCTGGACCTACACCGAACTGCGCGAAGTCACGTTGGCGCCGGCCACCGAGATCGCGTTCGTCGTGCTGGCGAGCCCGTTCGGGTTCTTCCTGATGGCGCTGCTGTTCCTGGTCGCCGGGCTGCTCACACCGTCGTCACTCGAGCGCAAGGGTACGGCGCGCTTCGTCGGCGACAGGTTGTTGCGTCTCGGTGTTCCGTTCGTGCTGTATGTCCTCATCGTCCAGCCGACCCTGACCTACGCCCTGGCCCATCCCTTGGGACGCGCGCCGGGGTCCTATTGGGCGGAGTACCTCGGCACCGAGCGGCGACTCGACACCGGTCCGCTGTGGTTCGTCGGCGTCCTGCTGATCTTCTCCGTCGGATACGCCGGCTGGAACGCCGTGCGCCGCTCGACTGCCTCGAAGGGGCTGATCAGCCTGCGCACGCTGGTCCTGGCGGCGGTCGTCGTGGCTCCGGCCTCGTTCGCCATCAGGCTGATCTACCCGTATGGATCGGAGAGCGGATTCACCGACCTCAACTTCTGGGAATGGCCGGTCTGCTCGACGATGTTCGCCCTCGGCATCAGCGCGTCCCGGCAGGGCTGGCTGACAGCGGTACCTGAACCTCTCGCGCGTCAGTGCCGCGTCCTGACCCTGCTGGGGGCTCTGGCCATGGCAGCGCTGCTGGTCGTCGTCGCCTCCCGCGACCTCGTCGACGATGCGCTGGGCGGCTGGCGCTGGCCGGCCATCGCCTTCGCGGTCGTCGACGCCGTCCTGACCATCTTCGGCTCGGTCTGGTTGCTCAGTGCCGCGCAGCACCGACTGGACCGGAGATACCGATGGGGCCCTTGGCTCAGTCGCAGTGCCTATGGCGCCTTCATGCTGCAAACCCTGTTCCTGCTCGGGATCGCGATCGCCCTTCGTCCACTCGGGCTGCCCGCGGAGGTCAAGGCACTGGTCGTCGCTCTCGGCGGTGTCGCGTCTTCCTTCGCGGCCGCCTGGTTCCTGATCAGCCGGGTTCCCGGAGTGGCCAGGGTCCTGTGATGCCTGCGACAGAAGGCCTTTGGGCACCGTTCCCGAAGCCCCGATGGTCCCGCTCACGTTGGGACTTTGGGCTCTGCAGACTGTTCTATACCGGTCAGACCCTCGAAGGGATCGTCGCACACATGGCGACGCGTCCAGGGAGGGGACGAACCGATGAGATCGAGGACACTGGCCGGGGTAGTCGCAGGAATCGCCATCCTCGCATTGGGGGCCGGAGCCGCGAGGACGGCGTCGCCCGCACCGGCGGCGCCACCGGGGATCACGATACTGCCCGATCTGCCGGAACCGGGCGAGGCACAGTTCGTGCCGGGGCAGAGCAACTACGTGCCGCCGACCGCGCCACCGGCGCAGGACGTCGGGAAGAACGCGGTGCAGACACTCGCGGCGCCGTTCTATGCGTGCCCGGGCTTCAGCGGTCTCGACCGCCAGAATCCGCTGGCGAACCTGTACAAGGACGTGTTCACCTGGGCCCCGTACGCGCCGTACCAGGTCGGCAGCGGCGGCGGGAACATCAACTGGTCGCTGAACCCGTACAAGAACGCCAGCTGGTACATGTGGTTCCACTCGCTGCGCTGGCTCGGCCAGGGCATCATTGCCGCGGGCAACGGTGACCTGACCGCGCTGACCCGGGTGAACACGATCGCCTACGACTGGAGCCGGGACAACCCGTACTCCTGGAAGAGCAACGTCGGCGCGTGGGAGTCCACGATGCACCGGACCAACGTGCTGATCTGCCTGCGGCAGGCCATCCTGTCCGGCCTCCAAGTCACCACGTGCCGACCCGGTATGCCTGGCTGGATGCGGCGCTGCTGAGTCACGCGCGATTCCTCACGAACTACTGGAGCGGGGCGTGGAACCACGGCACCGACGAGAGCATCGCCCTGTTCGGCGTCGGCGTCACGCTGAACAGGACCGACTACAAGAACCTCGCCCAGCAGCGACTCGCGGCCGCGATCACCACCTCGATCGATGCCCAGGGCTCCACCAACGAACAGTCGACCGGCTACGCGGCGTTCAACTACACGCTCTGGGGCCGCGCCATCACCGCCCTGCAGAACGGCGGCGTCGACCCCGGTACGACGATGGTGACCCGACGAGCGTTGCTGGCAAAGTGGCTCGCGCTGGCGACGAACTCGCTCGGCAAACTGCACCAACTCGGTGACACCGAGGTCCAGGCGACGTACCCGTGGGCGGGAGCGCCGATGGAGTACGCCGGCTCGCTGGGCACGAAAGGGACGGCGCCGCCGTGGCGGGTCGGGATCTACTCGGCCGGCTACGTCTTCGGCCGCACCGGCTGGGGCACCGATGCCGGCCGGGGCTTCGCCGGCGAATCGACGTACAGCATCAGGTTCGGCCCGGCGCGGGCGTTCCACGGGCACCTCGACCACACCAGCATCACCTACACCGCACGAGGGCGGGATATCGTCATCGACGGCGGGTACGCGGCCTACTCGGCCGGCGTGTGGCGCACCTGGACCGTCAGCCCGAGCGCGCACAGCGTGATGACGACGCCGACGTCGACCACCCTGAACCAGGTGACGAAGCTGACCGCGTCCTCGGTGAAGGCGAACGCGGAGTCGTACCAGTTCACCGATGTGCCGGGTTCGGGGATCAGCCGGGTCCGTTCGGTGCTGGTGCTGAAGGATCCGGATCTGATGGTCACCTGGGACCGGGCGTCGGCGACGACCGCGCAGGCCTTCCAGACCCTGTGGCACCTGCCGCCGGATCAGCGGGCCTCGGTCTACTCGCGCACGACCGCGGTGGCGATGGCGCCCGGTGACACGACCCGGACGATCGTGTTCCAGGTCCCGTTCCGCCAGGTACTGCCGCCGGGCGCGATCCTGGTCAAGCAGGCACAGACCAACCCCATCCAGGGCTGGCACTACCCGAGCAGCAATGTCCGGAAGTCCGCACCGACGCTGATGCTCGCACGATCCGGCAAATCGGCCTCGATCCTGTCCTTCGTCGTCCCGGTCCGGGCGACCGGCTCGGTGACGTACACGACGCGCTGGTCCGGTACGACGTTCATCATCAACCTGAACGTCGGCGGCCGACCGGTCTCCGTCGCCATCTCCGGAGGTGGATCTCTCTACCGGGCGACGCCCTAGGCCCCAGCCCGACCGCCCAGTGGTTGTCCAGGGCAAGTTCCGCACCACGTCCGGATCGCACAAGGACCCTCGGACTGGGGACTTTCGGCCCTGATCCGGGACGCGCACCGGGCATGCAATGGAGGTGGGACGAGGGAAGCCAGGCAAAAGGGTACGGAGAAGCGGACCCCCCGCCGCGCACCGTACATCTCGGCCCGCTGCAGTAGCGGCGGTGGGCTTCCCTCGCTCCCACTGCGAGACACGGGAGGCGACAAATGACCGGCGGCCCCAACGAGTACCCCGAGCAAGACCCCGGCCCGCTTCGCCGGGCGAGCGGCACCTCGTGCTGTGTCCCGGCCGGCGGCGAGCGGCAGCCCTGGTCGGCCAAGGTCACCTTCTCCGGCGCCACCGATCCCGCCGTGACCATCGTCGCGTCGACCGGTGGTCACCTGCAGCGCGTCGAACGCTTCGCGATCACCGGCGCCCGGCCCGGCTCCACCAACTGACATCACAGGAGGACGCCGTGCGGCAGACCATCCGGTTCGGCCGGATCGCAGGTGTCGAGGTCGGCGCCAACTGGTCACTGATCCTGCTGATCGTGCTGGTCGCCAACGGGCTCGCCGCCGTCGTCCTGCCCGAGCTGACGCCGGGACATGCGGCGGCCGCGTACTGGACCGCCGGTGTCGTGTGCGCGCTCCTGATCGCCGGTTCGGTGCTCCTGCATGAGCTCGCTCATTCGATCGTCGCGCTCCGGGCCGGACTGCCCGTGCAACGGATCACGTTGTGGATGCTCGGCGGAGTGAGTCTGCTGGGCGGCGAGCCGGCCACGCCCCGGGCCGCGTTCTGGATCGCGGCATCCGGTCCACTCACCAGCCTCGCGCTCGGCG
Source organism: Kribbella sp. CCNWLW201 (assembly GCF_037203805.1). Taxonomy (NCBI): domain Bacteria; kingdom Bacillati; phylum Actinomycetota; class Actinomycetes; order Propionibacteriales; family Kribbellaceae; genus Kribbella; species Kribbella sp. CCNWLW201. The sequence continues at coordinate 108,851 of NZ_JBBCBQ010000003.1, forward strand.
CGGGATCCGGTGCCGGCGCGCTGCTGCTGGACGCGGCCGGAACACCGCAGTTGATCGTCATGTCGGCGTGGTGGCTCGGCACGATGAATGTCTTCCTCGGCCTGTTCAACCTCCTGCCCGGGAACCCACTGGACGGCGGCCGGATCCTGCGGGCCGTGCTCTGGTGGCGGTCAGGGAATCCGGACCGGGCCGAGATTACGGCGGCCAAGGCCGGCCGGGTGCTCGGCTACCTGATCGCCGCCCTCGGCTTCGCGCAATGGCTCGACGGGCAGTTGGCCGGGCTCTGGCTGCTCCTGATCGGCTTCGTGATCATCACTTCGGTGACGGCGGAGTCCGCGGCGGCCCGGATGCGTATCGCCCTCGGTACGACGACGGTCGCGGACGTCATGTCGCCGCCCGGAGTCACCGGCTACGCCTCGATGGCGGTCGGGCGGTTCGTGACCGAGGTCGCGCCGCGTACCCGTCAGGTGGTGTTCGCGGTGGTGGATCTGGACGGGCATCCCACTGGAACGGTCTCCTTACGCAGGCTCACCCGGGTCCCGGCCGGTCTGCGCACGTCGACCCGGCTGGCCGACGTCCAGACGCCGTTGAAGGACGTCCCGGTCGCGCGGCCGGACGAATTACTCGCCGACCTCGTCAGCCGGATGACGCAGGGCAGCGACGAACTCGCACTGGTGCTCGAGGACGAGCGCCGCCTGGTCGGTGTGGTCACCGGGTACGACGTGGCACGTACGGTCCAGCTCGCAACGCTGCACCCGGTCCGGCCGGAACCGAGTCCCACCTGACCGCGGTCATCACTGCGGTGTCGGTGGTACGACCAGGACGGGGAGCTCGGAGAACTCCAGCAGGAGCTCGACGTTGACCGCCGTACGGCCGGCTGTCTGCTGGCGGGGCTCGCGCGCGACCACGATCAGGTCCGCGCCGCACCGGCCGGCGACCGCCAGTACCTGCTCGGCGCCATGGCCGGACAAGATCTCCGTGTCGGTCCGGACAGCTCGAAGAGCTGCCTGAGCGGCCACCCGCGACAGCATCGCGACCGCTCCCCTGGCGCGCCGCTCGGCCGCCTCCGGAATGTCGGCTGCCCGCAGCGTGGCGTCGAGCACGTGATCCTCGAGCACTGTGACGAGCGTCAAGCTCGCACCGATCGCCGCAGCCAGCTCGGTGGCCAGCCGCGCCGCCCGTAGCGCCGCCGCGGAGTCGTCCACCACGACCAGAAACCGGTCCATCATCGATCCTCCCCCGTCGACGCCGTGGCGGCCGCGCCACGCGCCGCCCAACGCAGCCGCAGATTCTCCTCGCGCTCGACCTCGTCGAGTCGCTGCTCCAGCTCGGCCAGCCGGCGGTCGAGCTTCGGGATCCAGCGCACTTCGAGCGCGCGCTGTTGCTGGCGGGTGAGCTCCAGTTCGTCGGCGACCAGGGTGGCCGCGCGCCGCGCCGCGGCCAAGTTCACGGCCGCGACAACAGCTGCGCGGTGCGCCTGTACGGCGTAGGACAGGGCGGAGCTCCCGGCCGGTTCGGTCCGCGGGGCGAACCTGACGTCGGTACGGGTCGGATGCCGCACGCCCATGGTCGCCTGGTAGCCGATGATCACCTCCGCGGTGCCGTCCGGGATCGCGGCGCTCAGTCCGCGCTGGCCGTCCAGGGCCGTGCTTCGCCGCAGCCACTGCGAGGCGACGCGCGCCTCCTGCTCGAACGTCTCGGCAGCCCGGGCAGCAGCCAACTGCAGGCGTTCGGATTCCACCGCGAGCGCTTGTTGTTTGCGATCCAGCAACTCGACCGCCCGGCGTGCGGTGGCCAGCCGGCCGGTCAGCGCGAGCCGGCCGGCGCGTCCGGTCATCGGGCCGCCGGTCATCGTCCATCCCCGGCAAGGTGTTCGGCGAGCGAAGCCCGCGACACCATCGTCAGCTCACGCCGGGGCAACACCGACAACGCCCGCCAGATCCGGTCCAGGGTGTCGTCGAACCCCCTGGCCTCGTTGCCTCGCTGCCGCAGCAGCGAGTCCTCCAGAGCGGTGGCGTAGGCCAGATAGCCCCGGTCGGTGTCGCTGAGTGCGGCGACACCGATCAGGTCCGCCAGCTCGGCCGCCTGGCGAGCACGCGCGAGTGCCGCGATCGCCTGTGCGGCGATCTCCAGATGGTCGTCTCTGGTCCGGCCCGGGCCGGCGCCGTTGCGCATCAGGCGGGACAGCGAACCGAGGACGTCGAGCGGTGGATAGAGACCGCGCGCGTGCAGGTCCGCCGACAGCACGATCTGCCCTTCGGTGATGTAGCCGGTCAGGTCCGGCACCGGATGAGTGATGTCCCCGGCCGGCATGGTCAGCACCGGCATGATCGTGACGGATCCAGGCCGGCCCCGGATCCGGCCGCACCGCTCGTACAGTGAGGCCAGGTCGCTGTAGAGGTAGCCGGGATAGGCACGCCGCGCCGGAATCTCCTGACGAGCGGCCGCCACCTCCCGAACCGCTTCGCAGTAGCCGGTCATGTCGGACATCACCACGAGCACGTGATTGCCCTCGACGAAGGCGAAGTGCTCCGCGACCGTCAACGCGATGCGCGGCGTCAGCAGCCGTTCGATCACCGGGTCGTCCGCGCTGTTCAGCACCATCACCAACTCCCCCGAGGCGGCGCGTTCCTCCAGCGCCGTACGGACGAAGTCGATCTCGGCGTGTGGCAGTCCCATCGCGGCGAAGATCACCAGGAACGGCTCACCGGCCGCCGAGGCCTGGGCGGCGACCTGCGTCGCGAGCTGCAGGTGTGGCAGACCGGGCGCGGAGAACACCGGCAGTTTCTGCCCGCGAACCAGCGTGGTGAGTGCGTCGATCCCCGACACTCCGGTCAGCACCGGATGCCGCGGTGGTTCGCGCTCGACCGGGTTGAGCGGCCATCCGTTCACCGCGGCGGTGATCGGCCCGAGTACCGGTGGCCCGCCGTCGAGGGGGTCGCCGCGCCCGTCGCAGATCCGGCCGAGCCAACCGCTGCCGAGCGGAACCCGGAACGGGCTGCCGCTGAACCCGACCCGGACCCCACCGGGACGCATGCCGTCCGTGCCTTCCAGCACCTGCAGTACGGCGAGGTCGTCGGCCACCTCCAGCACGACTCCATGGCGTTCGGTGCCGTCGTCGAGCCGGACCACGGCGGACTCGTCCCAGCCGACGTCACGGACTCCACGGACAACCAGCAGCGAACCGCGCAACGACTCGACAGCGCCGTACTCCAGCTCTGAACTCACGGCAGTTCCTCCAGCGCAGCGAAGATCGTCGCCCAGCAGCTGGCCAGGTCCTCGGCCGTGGGAGCTTCCTCCCGGGCCCTGACCAGGGGACCGAAATCGAACTCCTCGAGTTCCGTCGCCGCGACTCCCCGATCGACCAACGCCAGACAGCGGTCGACGACGTCGAGGACCAGCTGCAGCAACGCCGCGCCGCGTTCGACGGAGCAACTGGCATCGATCGGGTGCAGCGCGTTCTGTGCCAGCACCGCGTCCCGCAACAGCCGGCCACCGAGGATCGTCATTCGCTCCCGGCCCGGCAGGGTTCGCGTCCCGACGATCTCCGCGAGCTCGGTCAGCCGCGCGGCCTCGGCCAGCATGGTCATCGCCCGGGCTCGCCGCGCGGCCCAGCCCTGGTTGTCGTGGCCGGCGTACCAGGCACCCGCGGCGGCGACCTCGTGAGAGTACGACGCCGTCCAGCTGACCGCCGGATAGTGCCGTGCATAGGCGAGATCGCGATCCAGGGACCAGACTCCGCTGACGAACCGCTCGGTCGCGGTGGTGACCGGCTCGGTCAGGTCGCCGCCCGGTGGCGACACCGCGCCGACCACAGTCACCGACGCCGTCCGGCCGCCGTGGGTGCGGACCCGGCCCGCTCGTTCGTAGAAGGCGGCGAGCGCCGACGACAGATCGGCCGGATACCCCTCCTCGGCCGGCAACGCACCGGTCCGGGAGGCGAACTCCCGCAACGCCTCGGCCCACCGCGACGTCGAGTCCGCCACCACCACCGCGTGATACCCCATGTCCCGGAAGTACTCGGCCACGGTGATCGCGGTGAAGACGCTGGCCTCGCGGGCCATCATCGGCATGTTCGAGGTGTTGGCGAGGATCACCGTACGGTCGATCATCCGGCCACCGGTGCGAGGGTCGGCGAGCTCGGCCAGCTCGCCGAGGACGTCGGCCATCTCGTTACCGCGTTCACCACACCCCACGTAAACGATGACGTCCGCGTCGCACCATTTCGCCAGCTGCTGCAGGAGAACGGTCTTGCCGGTGCCGAAGCCGCCCGGCACCGCGGTTGTCGAGCCGGCACCGATCGGGAAGAGCAGATCGAGGACCCGCTGACCGGTGTGCAACGGGACGAAGGCTTCCTCGCGATACTCGAACGGTCGCGGACGGCGCACCGGCCACTGCTCGAAAAGCCCGATCTCTACGTCGCCGACCCGTGCCACCGGCTGGTCGGACGACACCTTGCCGGCACCGACCAGCAACCGCAGTTCCCCGCGGACGCCCGGCGGCACCAGCACGCGGTGCTCGATCGCTCCGGCACCGGTCACCACCCCGAGCACCGTGCCCGGCCCGACTTCGCGGATCTCCCCCGCACCGGGGACGAAGTGCCAGCGAGTGGACGCCGACTCGTTCGGCGCCAACGGTTGCGGAACGAGCCAAGTCGGTGCCGACGACAACGGGCGCAACAACCCGTCGAAGACCTGCCCCAGCAGGCCCGGTCCGAGGCGCGCCGACAACGGCCGGCCGGTGCGATGGACCGGGTCGCCGACCATCAGGCCACCGGTGTACTCGAAGGCCTGCAGGGTGACGGTGTCACCGCGGATCGCGACCACCTCGGCCGGGATCCGCGGACGACCCAGCTCCAGCACTTCGTACATCGCGGGGTCCGGCACGTTGCGCGCCTCGACCAACGGGCCGTTGATCCGGCGAATCCGGCCCGGCGACGTCAGGCCGTCCACAACGCCGTCACCTCCACACTCGATCGGTCGAGGGCTCGCTCCGCCAGCGCCGGAAGACTCAGGTCCAGTCGCCTGCTGCCCACCGATGCCACGACGCCACCGTCCGGGCTGTCCGTCACCATCGCGTCGGTGCCCAACCAGGCCCGGGCCGCTTCGACCAGTTGTTGCCGGAGCTCTGCGTAGTCAGGCTCTTCGGCCAGTCCCGTCGCGGCAGTACGGCACCGTCGCCGCAGTTCGTCGTACAGCTCGCGTTGTGCCGCCAGGACCGTCCGCCGCGCCTCCCGGCGGCTGTCGGCCATCCGCGCCGCGACCGCCGCGGTCGCATCGGCCTGTCCGTCGGTCCGCGCTGCGGCCAACATGCCGGCCGAGGTACGGCGTGCGTCGGCGAGCAGCTCGTCCTTCTGGCGCTGGGCCTTCAGCCGGACGGCGGCAGCGTCGGCGTGAGCCGCGGCCAGCAAAGCTGACCGGACCGGATCCAGGGCGGCATCGGCAGCCGCCGTCAGCGGCCTGCTCATGGCGGCAGGACCACCGTCAGCACCGTCGACGATTCCAGCGTCTCCCGGCCGACCGCCGCAGCGGCCGCGGGCGTGAGGAGCACCACCCCGACGTCATCGGGCAGCTCGCGCCAGCACCGCCGTACCTCGTCCGCTGTCGTTGCCTCGAGCAACCGTACGCCGGCGGCCGCGTAGCCCGCCGCCAGAACCGGCGCGCCCAGGACCGCGATCGTCGTCATCGAGCCTCGCCCACCAAGATGATGGCGACGATCAAGCCGTAGATCGCGATGCCCTCGGCGAGTCCGACCACCACCATCGCCCGGCCGAACAGTTCCGGCCGCTCACTCATCGCGGCCAGCGCGGCGGCACCGGTGTAGGCGACCGCGATACCCACCCCGATCGCGGAGCCCGCGACCGCGATGGCCGCGCCGAGCAGTGCGGACCCGTTGGCCGTGGCCGCGGCGGCCCGGCCCGCTGTGGCCACCTCCGGCCGGCCGGCCGCGAAGCCCCAGTCCGCGGTCACGATGGCGATCAACAGGGTCACGGCGGCGAGCAACAGCAGTACGTTCGCGACGGTCAGCACGACCGCGGCCCGAGGATGCCGGCGAAGGAAGGTTCTCACGGTGTCACCTCCAACTCCTCCGCGGGCAGCCGCCACGGGCGGAACGGTCGTCCGTCCGCTTCGAAGACCCGGGAGAAGAGTTCGTAGTATTCGAGCCGAAGAGCCTGGATGGCTGCCACCAGCGCCTCCAGGGCGAATGCGACGGTGGTGCCGGCGAGCAGCACCAGGACGGCACCCAGCCGGCCCGGCACCGAACCGCCGTCCCACAAGGCGACTGTGCCCTGCCAGACGATCGCGCCGAGCGCCGCATGGGTGAGGCCGAACGCGGCCAGGCGCGCGAACGAGACCACGTTCGAGCCCAGCCGGACCACCACGTCGAACAGTTCCACGGTTGCCTGCAGGACCCCGGCGGCCCCGCCACCGGCTGCCGTCAGCAGCCCGATGAACGTCAGCACCAGGCCCGCCACCGCCAGCAGGACAGCACCGGCCAAGAGTCCACCGCTGCCGAAGTAGATGCCGCCGGCAACACCGCCGAGGGCCAGGAACAGCAGGCTGCCGGCGATCCCGGTCCGGGCGTACAGCGCGAACCCCCAGCCGCCCTCGCGGAAGCGGTTCACGATACCCAGGGCGTACGCACCACCCAGCAACACCGCCCCGACACCGATCGCGGTCAACAGCAGGGTGATGACGTCGTCGACCGGAGACAGCCACACCACCGGGACCAGGCCGGTCGGACCGAACATCTCGCCGTACAGCAGGCCGAAGACGACGCTGGTCGCCCCCGCCCCGGCGAGGAACGGCCAGGCCCGCCGGAGCTTCGCCAGCCGGGTGAACCGGCCGCTGTGCACGATCGCCGCGGCGGCGAGCAGGAGCAGGCCGTGACCGACGTCGCCGAACATCATTCCGAACATGGCCACGTACGCGAGCCCGGCGACCAGCGACGGATCCACATCTGCGTAGGGCACGGTGGTGTAGGTCTGCACCAGGAGCTCGAATGACTGGCCGCGGCCCTTCTGGCGCAGCAAGGTCGGCGGCTGGATGCCGGGCGGCGTGGGGAGCGGTACGGCGGCAGCATCGACAGGCGCCAGCGCCTCGGTCAGATCAGTCAGCGCCGCTGCCGGTGTCCAGCCCAGCAGGGCTGTCACAGGCCCATGGTGGACCGCTTGCGCCGTCCGGCGCCGAAGCTCCAGTTCGCGAGCCGACCAGTCCGGCTGACGGTCCGCGACGACGGCGAGTTCGACGTCGGTCTGCACCGGATCGAGTTCGACCACCCCCGACGAACTCAGCGTGGACAGCAGCTCGCGCGTGTGCTCTGCCGGCACGAGCAGGGCAATGCGCTGCATGCGCACCGGCCGGACGGCGTCACGCCAGGACATCGAGCACCTCCCCCGGCCCGGCGCCGACAGCCGCGTCACCGAGGGCCACCCGCACCCGCCAGCCATCGACCGCGAGGACGGCGACGGCACCCAGGAAGGGTTCGATTCCCGGGGTCCCGTGCCGCAGCAGGCGGAAGCCGTCGGACTCGATCCGCGCGGCCAGTCCCGCCTCGGCCCGCCAGAGATCCGGCGGGGACCCGACACCGTCCAGGACCCATCGGCCGGCCGCCGGAACAGTGTCGCGCAGCGCCGCGACAGAACTCGCCGTCATCCAGTCCGTGCCGATCAGCGGGGCCGCGGCCCGCACCACCTCCTCGGCCGGACCAGTTGTTGTCACGAGCAACTGTTTGGCCGCCACCAGGGTCGCCGCACCGGTCACCCACTCGATCGCCGGTGCTGCTTCCGCGGCCACCATCCGCAGCCAACGCAACAGCAGTACGTCGCGCAACGCCGCCGGTGTGGTGTCGCCGGGGTCTCCCCACGGCGATGCCCTGAGTGCTTCACGCAGCGCTGGTGCGGAGGTCGTCGCCGCGATTCTCGGCCAGGACAACGCCAGGCTGCCGAGGTCGTAGTACTGGTGTGACCGCTCGGCCCCAGCCAGGTTCCGCGCGAGCGTCTCGATGTTGGCGCGTTCGTAACGAGCCCCCAGTGCCCGCGCCAACCCGACCGCCGACCTGGGCAACCAGCCCGACAGGACCCGCAGGTGCCACAACTCGAGTTCCGTCACCACCCGCTCCGCCTGCGACAGCGGCGTACCCGGCACAGCTGCCCGTGCGTACGCCGTCCCGGCCAGCAAACCGAGTGCGTCGGACAGCCCCGGGCTGAGCGCGATCCGTCGCGCCGCGCCGGCGCCGAGACGACGGCGCGCCATCGCCTTCGCGCGCACGCTGGCCGCGACCCAGCCCGCATCCATCACTCCACCCCGGCCCGGCCGGCACTGTCGCGGACTCGCGCCACGATCAGGGCGACCAACTCGTCCATCCGCTCCTGTCCCCGCCGGATCACGAGATCCGCCTCGGCCGTCGCCGCGACCAGGACCCGCTCCGCGGCGGCCTCCCCGCCAGCCCGGATCCCGGCCGCCGCCTCGGCACGCTCGGCCGGCACCCGGGCTCCGGCTCCGTCGACCAGGCCGGCTGCCTCGCGCTTCGCCGCCGCCACGAGGTCCGCGGCCTCCTGTTCGGCACGCGCGCGAACGTCGCGGCAGTCCGCGATCACCTCGTCCAGAGCGTCGAAGACACCGACAAGCTCGGCAGGTACACCGGACCGCGTGTCCACGGGTACGCCGACCGGCGGCCCGGCGCTCCCCGGTGTGCCGACCGGGCGGAAGCGACGCAGCCGGTCCAGCATCACGCTCATCGCTTCCCCCTTCGATCGTGTCGCGGACAGAGCCCTGCCAGCATCGTGACCGCACGCCGTTCGACTCCCCAGGGCCCAAGGTCCCGTCCGCGGCGGCAACGGACCTTCGCGGGCTGTGCAGGACCTTCGATCCCTCCAGACCGGGGACTTGGCCTCTGCCCGGTCCGCCGGAGCAGTGGTGTGCTGGCAGTAGGCGCGCCCGCGAAACAGCGCGCGACAGACCGGAAGGGGCAGGACCATGAAGGCAGCACCCGGTAACTGGCTGGTCATCGAAGGTGTCCATCTGAGCGAGCCGAAGCGGCACGGCCTGATCCTCGAGGTGCACGGGCCGGATGGAGCCCCGCCGTACCTCGTCCGCTGGGACGACACCGAAGCCGAGACCCTGTTCGTCCCCGGCCCCGGCGCCCACATCCTGACCACGGAGCAGATGACACAGCTGCACACCCGCTGAATCGCGTATCAAGGGGGGATGAGATGACGATCGGCAGCCGCAACGCCGTGCTCGGAGCACCCGTGCTGATAGAGGTGCTCACCGACGGCATTCTGCCCACGAATGCCGCTGAAATGATTCGCGACCGGCTGGCACCGATCCTCGGCGTCCGGGCGGCTCACAGCCGGGTCCGGCTCACCAGGCTGAGCGAGCCCGGGCTGGCTCGGCCGGTCGTCGGGCAGCTCGATGTCCGGCTGGCTCAGCACCATCTGCGCGCGCAGGTGGCTGCTGCCACGATGCCGGAGGTCGGGATGATGCTGGCAGCCAGGGCGGTCGCACAGTTGCGCCTGTTCCCTGGCGCACTGGCCGAGTGCCTGCTTCGGCACAGTCCGACGCCACTGCCGGTGTGGTTCCCGGAGATGCGACCACCCGGCACCCGGCAGGTGGCCCGGCACAAGATGTGCCGGCCGGCTGCGATCACGATCGACGAAGCGATCGCCGCACTCGAGGCGGGCGACTACAGGTTCCATCTGTTCTGGGATCGCTCCAGCGGCCGGGACAGTTTCGTCGTCCGAACCGGGCCTGGCCGCTACCGGCTCGTTCAAGCCGCACCGGACCGGACTCACACCCGGGCGGCTTCCGGCCTGATCGAACTGGCCCCTGCCCTCTGGCGCACCGTGGACGAGGCGATCGCCCGGCTGGACCTGACCGGTGCCCCGTTCGAGATCTTCGCCGAGAAGGCGACCAGACGCGTCTGCGCACTCTATGCGAGGTACGACGGCCACTACGGGCTGCTCGGGCCCGCGACACAGCTCCGGCTGCCGTACTGACCGCCAGGTCGAGTCATGCCGGGGTGTGCACGACTGCGATCGAGCAGGATGCCTGGTGGAGGAGATCCTGACCGACAGAGCCGACCGGAGGGCCGCCCACCTGGCCATGCCCGCGCGATCCCACCACCAGCAGCGAAGCGTCACGTGTCAACTCGGCCAGCGCGGCCGCCGGTCGTCCCATCACCACGGTGACCTGCACCCGAACACCCGGGAACTTCTCCCGGTAGGGCCGAACGGTCTCGGCCAGCCCGGTCTCCAGCAGCGCCCGCTTCGTGGCCACGGCCGAGTCCTCGTCGTACGGGTGCGGTGGTTGCCAGGAATACGTCACCGTCAACGGCACGCCGGCGCGGTCCGCTTCCTCGAACGCGAAGGCCACCGGCTCCTCGCAGTTCGCCGTCCCGTCCGTGCCGAGCACGACCGGGCCTGGCCGGTTGTTGCCCCGAACAATGATCACCGGACAGGGCGCCGCAGCGATCACCGCCGCCGCGGACCGGAGTCCATCAGTCCCGCCCTGATCGCACAGGGCGATCAGGGTCGCATCAGCAGCCGCGCCGAGGATGGCCCTGGCCGCCGTACCGTGGACGACCTGGCCCGAAGCGCGACCGGCGCCGAGTCGATCGACCGCGTAGGCCACCGCGGCATCCAGTTCGGCCTGGCAATCCTCGAGTGGGAGCCGGCCCGATTGGTCCAGGCACGGGCGGACCACCCGCACCGCGGCGCCACGGCCGGCCGCGGCCTCGACCGCCCAACGCAAGGCGGGCCGGCTCTGCGGCATCTCGTCGATACCGACAACGATTTGCTCTGCCGGTGCAGTCATCAGAAGGGGCCCTTCGCTCGCCGGCCCTTGGTACAGCGGGGCCGAGGTTCGGCCGGCGTGGCGGTGCTTCCGTCACGCCGGCCGGTGCAGGGCGGCTGGATCAGACCGGGTGACCGGCGTGGTGCCACCAGCCGGCGTGGTCGATCAGCATGATGGCCAGAACGACCAGGATCGACCCCATGAAGAGCGCCAGCAGCAGTTCTGCCGCCGCGGTCTCCGCGAAGCCCAGTGCGACGATGCCCAGTACTGCGGACACGATCGCGATCCCGATCTCGGTCTTGCCCAGCCGATCCCGCGGGTTGCCGCTCAGCAGTAGCCCGAACGCCGCCGCGCCGAGCAGCAGTCCGACAGCGGACATACCACGGGCGTCCTCCACGAACGGCATGTCGCCGTCGATCAGGTAGCCGACGTAAGGCACTGCGATTGCGACGACCAGCAGAGTCGCGACAAGATCCCTCGCCTTCAGCCTCATCAACCTCACCTCCTTCCCCTACACCTCCACCGTCCACCCCGGCCGCGCACGGCGGCAGTGCCACAGGTCGCCCGCGCGACGACCCAGGTCCCGGCCGGTCAGGGTCTTCCGGCCCTGGGCGGGTCGCCGACCGGGGACGTGGAATTGGAGAATGAGCAAGCAGCCGGCAAGCGTTGCCACCCTCGACTCGCCTGATGCGACGGCCCCGGTGGTCGTCGTACCGGACGGGTGGGATCCGACGCAGGTTCAGGGCCTGATCGTGGTCGGCGTCATTGCCTCGGGGGGATCGCACGAAGCGATCGGATATGCCTTCCGGGCGGCCGCGACGCGGGGCGGCGAACTGATTCTGCTGTACGTCCTGGAGGGCGCTCCCACCCGCCCGGATCAGCCCTGGTATCCGGCTGCGCGGCAGCTCGTCACGCGCGCTCTGGACGGCTGGCCGGACAAGTTCCCCGACGTGACGTTCCGGACCCACTACCGCCTCGGCGACCCCGCCGACGTCCTCGCCCGGTACTCGCAGGTCGCCGACCTGGTCGTGGTCGGAGGGGCGTCGTCGACACCACTCGGAAAGAGCCTGCAGGAGCTCAGCAAGTGCCCGATCGCATTCACCGGTGGTCACTGACAGTGCCCGGAGAGCATCCTGAGAAGACCGGACTCCGACCAGCGAGGAGAGCCATGAACACCAGCCGCGCCGACCTCACCGGCTCACAGTCGGCCGATCAATTTGTCGCGACCTCTCGGTCGCCGTGGTCGATGCTGATCGTGGCGACCCTCGGTTTCGCGCTGAACTTCTGGGCGTGGGCGCTGCTCAGTCCGCTCGGACCGCTGTTCCGGACCGAGGGCACGCTCGGCAGGCTGACCGAGTCCGACGTCGCGCTGCTGGTCGCCGTACCCGTCCTGGTCGGGTCGCTCGGCCGGATCCCGGTCGGTGCCCTGACCGATCGCTTCGGCGGGCGGATCATGTTCCCGCTGATCTCGGCTGCGACCGTCGTACCGATCCTGTTCATCGGCTTCTTCGCCCTGGACTCGTACGCCGCGCTCCTGGTCGGCGGCTTCTTCCTCGGCATCAGCGGCACCACGTTCGCGGTCGGCGTTCCGTTCGTGAACGCCTGGTTCCCGCCAGAGCGGAGGGGCCTGGCGGTCGGGGTCTTCGGCGCTGGCATGGGCGGTACTGCGATCAGCGCGCTGACCACCGTGAAGCTCTACAGCAACGTCGGCCACCGCATTCCGTTCCTCATCACGGCGGTCACCCTCGCTGTCTACGCGGTGGCCGCTTGGTTGGTACTGCGAGATGCGCCGGGCCGCAAGCCTGCTCAGGGATCGTTGCTGACTCGACTCATCGCGAACGCCAAACTGCCGATCAGCTGGCAGGCCTGCATCCTGTACGCCGTCGCCTTCGGTGGGTACGTCGCCTTCTCGGTCTACCTACCGTCGTACCTGAAGACCGCGTACGACCTGGACGCGGCCGACGCCGCCAACCGGATGGCCGGCTTCGTGGCGGTCGCCGTTCTGATGCGGCCGATCGGCGGCTGGCTGTCGGACAAGTTCGGTCCTGTCCCCGTGCTGGCCGGTTGCTACGCGGTCGTCGTCGCGGGCGCGGCGGTCGCCGCGACCACACCGTTGCTCGAGTACGTCGGCACTGTCGCCTTCCTGTCCATGGCGGCCGCGCTCGGCGGCGGTAGCGGGGCCACCTTCGCACTCGTTGCCAAAGTCACCGATCCGGCCAGAGTCGGCGGGGTGACCGGGCTGGTCGGCGCGGCCGGCGGGCTCGGTGGCTTCGTGCCGCCGCTGATCATGGGCTACGTCTACGGCCGCACCGACTCGTACGGGATCGGCCTGGCGTTGCTGTCCGTCACCGCGGCCTTGACGCTCGTACTGACCCTGACGATCGTGAGAAAGACCGCCAATCAGACAACCCGCAAGGAGAACCCGACCAGCGAGGAAGCTGCATGAGCACTGGGGCTCGTCCAGAACATGACCAACCGGGACTGGACGGAGGGCTGGCCGAGGCCCTGGTCCGGACCCGCCGCTACTTCACCAGGTCCGAGGTGTCCGACGACCTGCGCACCCTGCACAAGACGGGCGGGCGCGGTGCCGACGACTTCTACCGCGACCGCTGGAGCCACGACAAGGTCGTCCGCTCGACCCACGGTGTGAACTGCACCGGCTCGTGCTCCTGGAAGGTGTACGTCAAGGACGGCATCATCACCTGGGAGACCCAGCAGACCGACTATCCGTCGGTCGGTCCGGACAAACCCGAGTACGAGCCCCGCGGATGCCCGCGGGGCGCGGCCTTCTCCTGGTACACCTACTCCCCCACACGTATCCGTTACCCCTATGTACGCGGCGTACTGCTGCAGCTGTATCGCGAGGCCAAGTCCCAGTACGGCGATCCCGTCGCCGCGTGGGCGCACATTGTCGACAATCCGACGCTCGCACAACAGTACAAAACTGCCCGCGGCAAGGGCGGCCTTGTCCGGGCGACCTGGCAAGAGGCCACCGAGCTCATCGCGGCCGCCTACGTGCACACGCTGAAGAAGTGGGGACCCGACCGGATCGCCGGGTTCTCGCCGATCCCGGCCATGTCGATGGTGTCGCACGCCTCCGGCGCCCGGTTCACCTCGCTGATCGGCGGAACCATGCTGTCGTTCTACGACTGGTACGCCGACCTGCCGGTGGCCTCACCACAGGTGTTCGGCGATCAGACCGACGTACCGGAGTCCGGGGACTGGTGGGACGCCGGTTATCTGATCATGTGGGGCTCGAACCTGCCGGTCACGCGGACGCCCGACGCGCACTGGATGGCCGAGGCGCGGTACCGCGGGCAGAAGGTCGTCGCCGTGTCTCCGGACTACGCCGACAACGTGAAGTTCGCCGACGAATGGTTGCCTGCGGCACCTGGTACGGACGGCGCGCTGGCGATGGCGATGGGACACGTGATGCTGAAGGAGTTCTTCGTCGACCGCGAGACGCCGTACTTCATCAGCTACGCCAAGGCCTACACCGACCTCCCGCACCTGATCCGCCTCGACGAGGCCGACGGCGTCTACCGGCCCGGCAAGTTCCTGACCGCAGCCGACCTCCCCGGCACCACGGAAGACAACGCCGACTTCAAGACGGTGGTGCTGGATTCGATCACCGGCGAGCCCGTCGTACCGAACGGATCGCTCGGTCACCGCTTCGGGGAAGCCGGCCAGGGCAAGTGGAACCTGGACCTGGGCGAGGTAGATCCGCTGCTGTCGATGGCCGGTGAGGAGACCGTGCTGCTCCGGCTGCCCCGCTTCGACACCGGCGACGGCTCAGCCGGCGACCTGATGCGTGGCGTCCCGGTACGGCGAGTGGGCGGCCACCTGGTCACGACCGTCTACGACCTGATGCTGGCCCAGTACGGCGTCGCCCGCCCCGGACTGCCAGGCGAGTGGCCCGCCTCGTACGACGACAACGCGCCGTACACACCGGCATGGCAGGAATCCATCACCGGCGTCCCGGCAGCAGCCGCGGCCCGGATCGCGCGGGAGTTCGCGCAAAACGCCGAAGACTCACGCGGCCGATCAATGATCGTGATGGGCGCGGGTACCAACCACTGGTTCCACTCCGACACGATCTACCGTGCCTTCCTCGCGTTGACCACGCTGACCGGCTGCCAGGGCGTCAACGGCGGTGGCTGGGCGCATTACGTGGGTCAGGAGAAGTGCCGGCCGATCACCGGTTGGGCGCAGCTCGCGTTCGGCCTCGATTGGTCGCGACCACCGCGGCAGATGATCCAGACGGCGTACTGGTACCTGCACACCGACCAGTTCCGCTACGACCCCTTCGGCGCGGACACGTTGGCCGCGACGCAAGGACAGGGTCAGCTGGCCGGGAAGTCCACGGCCGATCTCATCGCGCTCAGCGCCCGCCTCGGCTGGATGCCGTCGTACCCGACCTTCAACCGCAACCCGCACGACCTGGCCGACGAAGCCCAGGCGGCGGGACGGCCGGTTGCTGAGCACGTGGTCGACCAGCTCAAGTCCGGCGAGCTTCGGTTCGCCTGTGAGGACCCGGACTCCCCCGAGAACTTCCCGCGGATCCTCTCGATCTGGCGAGCCAACCTGCTCGGCTCGTCGGCCAAGGGCAACGAATACTTCCTCGAGCACCTGCTCGGCGCCGGCTCGTCGTTGCGCGCGAGCGAAGGCAGCCGCCCGAAGGACGTCGAGTGGCACGACGAGGCACCACGCGGAAAGCTCGATCTCCTGCTCACCCTGGACTTCCGGCAGACGAGTACGACGCTTTTCTCGGACGTCGTACTCCCCGCAGCGACGTGGTACGAGAAGCACGATCTCAACACCACCGACATGCACCCGTTCATCCACTCCTTCAACCCCGCGATCGCGCCACCCTGGCAGACCCGCACCGACTGGGACGCCTGGCAGACCATCGCGGAGAAGTTCAGCGAGCTCGCAGCCGACCATCTGGGGGTACGTCGAGACGTCGTCGCCGTACCGCTGCTGCACGACACCCCCGACGAACTGGCCAACCCGCACGGCATCGTCCGCGACTGGAAGACAGGCGAGTGCGAACCGGTGCCGGGCGTCACGATGCCCAAGCTGGTCGAGGTCGAACGCGACTACGGCGCTGTCGCGGCCAAGATGGCGGCGCTCGGACCGCTGATGGACAAACTCGGCGCGACGACCAAGGGCGTCACCTACGACGTGACCGAGTCGGTCGACTACCTCCGCGCGAAGAACGGCGCAGTCCGCGGCGGCCCCGCCGACGGCCGCCCATCGCTCAAACGAGACATCCACGCCTGCGAGGCCATCCTCGCTCTCTCCGGTACGACGAACGGACGCCTCGCGACCGAAGGATTCAAGACTCTAGAGATCCGGGTCGGCAAACCACTCCACGACCTGGCCGCGGAGAACGAAGGCAAACGAATCACGTTCGCCGACACGCAAGCCGCGCCAGTCCCGGTCATCACCTCACCGGAGTGGTCAGGCTCGGAGTCCGGCGGCCGGCGGTACTCGCCGTTCACCATCAACGTCGAGCGGCTCAAGCCCTGGCACACCCTGACTGGCCGGCAACACTTCTTCCTCGACCACGACTGGATCGCCGAGCTCGGGGAGAACCTCCCGGTCTACCGGCCGCCGCTGGACATGGGTGCGCTGTTCGCCGAGCCGGCGATCGGCTCGGTGACCGAGCACGGCGTGACGGTTCGCTACCTGACTCCGCACAGCAAGTGGTCGATCCACTCGGAGTACCAGGACAACCTGTTCATGCTGTCGCTGTCCCGCGGCGGTCAGACGATCTGGATGAGCGACAAGGACGCGGCCAAGGTCGGGATCGCGGACAACGACTGGATCGAGGCGGTCAACCGCAACGGCGTCGTGGTGGCCCGGGCGATCGTCTCGCACCGGATGCCCGAGGGGACGGTCTACATGCATCACGCGCAGGACCGGCTGATCGACGTACCGATCGCCGAAACCTCGAAGAAACGCGGCGGCATCCACAACTCGCTGACCCGGCTGCTGATCAAGCCGACCCACTTGGTCGGCGGGTACGCCCAGTTGTCCTTCGCCTTCAACTACCTCGGCCCGACCGGCAACCAGCGCGACGAGATCACCGTGATCCGGCGGCGCTCGCAGGAGGTGAACTACTGATGCGAGTGATGGCTCAGATGGCGATGGTGATGAACCTCGACAAGTGCATCGGCTGCCACACCTGCTCGGTGACGTGCAAGCAGGCGTGGACGAACCGGAGCGGGACCGAGTACGTCTGGTTCAACAACGTCGAGACCCGGCCCGGTCAGGGCTATCCGCGCACCTACGAGGACCAGGAGACGTGGAAGGGCGGCTGGACGCTCAACCGGCGCGGCCGGCTCACGCTGAAAACAGGCGGACGGCTGAAGAAGTTGCTGACCATCTTCTCGAATCCGAAGATGCCGTCGATCCACGACTACTACGAGCCCTGGACCTACGACTACGCGACGCTGACCGACGCGCCGGCGCAGCAACACACCCCGGTCGCGCGGCCGAAATCGTTGATCTCCGGCAAGAATATGAAGGTGTCGTGGTCGGCCAACTGGGACGACGATCTCGGTGGATCCGCGGTGACGGCCGAGCGCGACCCCGTCCTCGCGAAGGTCGGCGACAAGGTCAAGTTCGAGTTCGAGCAGACCTTCATGTTCTACCTGCCCCGGATCTGCGAGCACTGCCTGAACCCGTCCTGCGCGGCGTCCTGCCCGAGCGGCGCGATCTACAAGCGGACCGAGGACGGCATCGTGCTGGTCGACCAGGATCGCTGCCGGGGCTGGCGGATGTGCATCTCCGGCTGCCCGTACAAGAAGGTCTACTTCAACCACCGCACCGGCAAGGCCGAGAAGTGCACGTTCTGCTTCCCCCGCGTCGAGGTCGGGCTGCCGACGGTCTGCTCGGAGACCTGCGTCGGCCGGCTGCGCTACCTCGGCCTGATGCTGTACGACGCCGACAAGGTCCTGGCCGCCGCGTCGACACCGGACGAGCACGGACTCTATGAAGCCCAGCGGGACGTGTTCCTCGATCCGTCCGATCCCGACATACGACGGGAAGCCGAGCGGGCCGGGATCCCGCACGACTGGATCGAGGCGGCCCAGCGGTCGCCGGTGTACGCGTTGATCAACCGCTACAAGCTGGCGTTGCCGCTGCATCCGGAGTACCGAACCCTGCCGATGGTCTGGTACATCCCGCCGCTGTCACCGGTCGTGGATGTGGTCAAGGAGACCGGAGAGGACGCCGAGAAGCGGGAGAACCTGTTCGCCGCCATCGACGCACTGCGCATCCCGATCGAGTACCTCGCCGAGTTGTTCACCGCGGGCGACGTGCAGCCGGTTGACAGCGTTCTGCGCAAGCTCGCCGCGATGCGCTCCTACCTGCGCGACATCAACCTCGGCCGGGACCCGGACGGCTCGATCCCGGCGGCTGTCGACATGACCGAGGAAGAGATGTACGACATGTACCGCCTGCTCGCGCTGGCGAAGTACGACGAGCGCTACGTGATCCCGGCGGCGCATGCCGAGCAAGCGCATGACCTCGAAGAGCTGGCCTGCTCACTCGACTACGAGGGCGGCCCGGGCATGGGCGGCTCCGGCCCGTTCGGCGAGGGATCCGGCGCACCGACCCCGATCGCGGTGGAGAACTTCCAGCTGCTGAAGGACCGCCAGACGGCGGACACGATGGCGGCTGCCACGGACAAGGACACCCGCGTGAACCTGCTGAACTGGGACGGCAAGGGCAGACCGGACGGGCTGTTCCCACCGAAGGACGGTGGGGAATGACCAGGCATCCGGATCCGAAGCTGCCGGCGCATCAGTTGACGATCGCCTGGCAGGCCGCCTCGTTGCTGCTCGACTATCCGGACGAAACCCTGCAATTGGGGCTCATCCAGCACGCAGTGGCCGAACTCCCTTCAGCCGTCGGCGATCCGCTGCGCGCCACCGCCCGAGCGCTGGCGTCGGAGGACCTCTCCGCGCTCCAGCAGGACTACGTGGACACCTTCGACAGCCGGCGACGGCACAACCTCTACCTCACCTACTTCGCCCACGGAGATACCAGGCGTCGCGGAGTCGCGTTGCTGCGGTTCAAGCAGACCTACCTGCGATCCGGCTACGTACTGGACGAATCGGAACTGCCGGACCACCTCTGCGTGGTGCTGGAGTACGCCGCGACGGTCGATCAACGACTGGGGTGGCGCCTGTTGCTCGACCATCGCGCCGGACTCGAGCTGCTGCGGCTGGCTCTCGCGGAGGCCGGGTCCGCCTGGCACGGCGCCGTACAGGCTGTCACCGCGACGCTGCCGCCGCTCGACGGTGACGAACTCGCGGCCATCGACCGGCTCGCGGCCGAAGGGCCGCCACAGGAGGAGGTCGGACTCACGCCGTACGCGACGCCGGCCTTCGATCCGTTGCCGATGCCGACGTTTCCCGGAGCGCACCGATGAACGACATCCTGTGGGTGGTCATTCCCTACGTCTGCCTGACGGTCTTCGTGGTCGGGCATTTCTGGCGGTACCGGTACGACAAGTTCGGCTGGACCACTCGGTCCTCGCAGCTCTATGAGGACCGGCTGTTGCGGTGGGGCAGCCCGTTGTTCCACTTCGGCATCCTGGCCGTGTTCCTCGGCCATGTGATGGGTCTCGGCATCCCGAAGTCCTGGACCGAGGCGGTCGGCATCTCCGAGGGGCTGTACCACTTCCTCGCCGTCTCGATCGGCGCGATCGCCGGCTTCGGCACCGTCGTCGGACTGGCGATCCTCATCTATCGCCGCCGTACGGTCGGGCCGGTGTTCTCCGCGACCACCCGGATGGACAAGGTCATGTACCTGTTCCTTGCCACGGTGATCGTGCTCGGGCTGGTGAACACGGTGGTGGCCAACATCGTCGGGCACTACGACTACCGCGAGGGCGTCTCGGTCTGGTTCCGCGGCATATTCCGGTTCGATCTCCATCCCGAGCTGATGGCCGAAGCACCGTTGACCTTCCAGCTGCACGGCCTCGTCGCCATCGCCCTCTTCGCGCTCTGGCCGTTCACCCGCCTGGTCCACGTCTTCAGCGCTCCGATCGGCTACCTGACCAGGCCGTACATCGTCTACCGCAGCCGCGATCAGCGGACCGCCGGCCACTCCCCGCGCCGCGGCTGGGACAACCCCTGATCAGGTAGGCCCTCGGTCCCGGCAGGCCGGGACTTCGTGCTCTGGGGCGTCGCGCGGTCCGCCGGTTGGATGGTGGTACAGCGCTCAGGAAGGGCACTCGAGATGAACACCACACCCCAGCACCAGCCCTCGGTCGATCTCGCCACGCGCGTCCGGCAGCGGCGGCTGGCGCTCGGGCTCAGTCGTGCCGACGCCGCCCGGCGAGCCGGTCTCACCGTCACGGCGATCGACCGGATCGAGAGCCGGCCGGTCGCGCTGACCGCCGGGGACCTCGTCCGGCTCGTCGAGGCCCTGGACACGACCGTGTCCGACCTGGTCGGCGCCGAGCCGCCGGAGAATCTCGCGAGGGGGCTTCACCCCGTCCACCCGACGCTGGAGGGGATGTCCCGGGCGGAGTGCCTGGCCATGCTGGCAACGGGCAGCGTCGGCCGGCTCGCGTACCAGGCCGCCAACCAGCTCATGGTCGTGCCGGTGACGTTCAGCCTGTACGGCGACCTGATCGTGTTCCGGACCGCCGAGGACTCCGCGATCGCGCAGTACGCGCTGG
This sequence comes from Kribbella sp. CCNWLW201, assembly GCF_037203805.1. NCBI lineage: Bacteria > Bacillati > Actinomycetota > Actinomycetes > Propionibacteriales > Kribbellaceae > Kribbella > Kribbella sp. CCNWLW201. The sequence continues at coordinate 129,347 of NZ_JBBCBQ010000003.1, forward strand.
AGCCGGTCGCGTTCGAGGTGGACCGGATCGACGAGGGCATGCACGAGGGCTGGAGCGTGCTCGTGAACGGCACCGTCCGGCCGGCCACCGACGAGGAGGCCACCCGCGTGCATGACCTGGTCGAACCGTGGGCCGGCGGCAACCGGGACACGTGCATGCTCATCGAGCCCGCCCAGATCAGCGGCCGGCGGCTTCGCGCCTGATCACCGGCCAGCTCAGGACCTTCTGCCCTGATGAGGCGGCGTACCAAGAGAAAGGGTGGACGTCGATGCCAGCCTGTCGACACTCACTGCGGTTTGCGCTTCCCCCGCTCGACGGCGTAGACGGCCGCCTCGGTGCGGCGCTCCAGGCCGAGCTTGCGGAGCAACCCGGAGACGTAGTTCTTCACGGTCTTCTCGGCCAGGAACATGCTCTGGGCGATCTGCCGGTTGGTCTTGCCCGCCGCGATCTCATCGAGGATCCTGCGCTCCTGCTCGGTCAGCGACTTGTAGCGGGGGTCTTCCTCTTCCTCCGCCGGATGCCGCAGCCGTTCCAGCACCGCCGCTGTCATCGCCGGGTCGAGCAGCGACTCCCCTGCCGCCAGCCGGCGGACCGCGCCGACCAGATCGGTGCCGCTCACCTGCTTGAGCAGGTAGCCGGCCGCTCCCGCCATGATCGCCGTGAACAGCGCGTCGTCGTCGGAGAACGACGTCAGCATCAGGCACGCGGGCGGTTCGTCCATCGCCGACCTGACCTCACGGCAGACCGAGATGCCGTCGCCGTCGGGCAGCCTGACGTCCAGGATCGCGACATCCGGCCGCAGCGCCGGGATCCGGGCGATCGCCTGGGCCGCTGTGGCCGCGTCTCCCACCACCTCGATGTCCGGTTCACCGTCGAGCAGCTGGCCCAGACCGAGGCGAACCACCTCGTGGTCGTCCAGCAGAAACACCTTGATCGCCATGCTGCCTCGCTCGTCGATCGGATCACTGTTCAGCCCAGACTAATACGGCCACGCCCCGGGACGCCGCAATGACGACTCGTGACCACTTCGACACTGCGGGTCTGGAGATTCTCACCCGGTCCGAATGCCTGCGCCTGCTCGGCTCGGTGCCGCTCGGGCGACTCGTGTACACCGACGGCGGTCTGCCCGTCGTCCGCCTGGTCAACTTCGTGATCGACGCTGACACCGTTGTCTTCGCCAGCGTCGACGGGGACAAACTGCGGGCCGCCGAACGCGGTGACGTTGTCGCCTTCGAGGCGGACGCCGTCGATCTCGACCGGCATCTCGGCTGGACCGTCACCTCCGTCGGGCACCTGTCCGTCGTACCGTCCGAGGAAGCGGAACGGCTTGCCCGTCAGATCCCGCTCCGGCCCTGGGCACCGCTGCCGCACCCACGCCTGATCCGGCTCGGGGTCGAGTCCGTCGCCGGCCGCCGCCTCCGCCCCTGGGCCCAGCGTCCGCACGACTGAGTCTTCACCAGGCGCGCGGATCGCCAGAAGCGTCGCCACGTCACGGCACGCTTGGTACCGTGAGTGCCGTGGGGGATACCGAGAAGCGTGGAACCTGGGACGAAGGGGCGCTGGAGTTCGCAGGTCTGTCACGGGTGCGCCTGGACGCCCTGCTGCAGGAACTGCTCGGCCGGGTCGACGAGATCATGGACACCCAGGAGCGGCTGCGCGCCCTGCTCGACGCGGTCGTCGGGATCGGTGCGGACCTCGACCTCAACAGCACTCTCGACCGGATCGTGACCGCGGCGTGTGACCTGGTGGGGGCGCAGTACGGCGCTCTCGGCGTGGTCGGCCCGGACGGCAAGCGGCTGGTCCGGTTCATCACGCACGGCGTCACCCCGGAGCAGATCGCGGCGATCGGACCGTATCCCGAAGGCCACGGGATCCTCGGCCTGCTCATCGACCACCCCGAGGCGCTGCGGCTGCACGACCTCGCCGAGCATCCCCGCTCCTACGGCTTCCCGGCGAACCACCCGCCGATGAAGTCGTTCCTCGGCGTACCGATCCGGACCCGCGAACACGTCTACGGCAACCTCTACCTCACCGAGAAGACCGGTGGCGCCGACTTCACCGAGGACGACGAGCGCACCATGATGGCGCTGGCCGCGGCGGCCGGTGTGGTGATCGAGAACGCCCGCCTGTACGCCGATACCGAGCGGCGCCGGCGCTGGCACGAGGTGACCGCGGAGATCACCCAGCTGATGCTGGGTGAGTTCGCCCCGGAGGACGCGCTGCAGTTGATCGCCCGACGCGCTCGTGAGGTCTCCGGCTCGCTGGTCGGTGCGGTCCTACTCGCGGAGGACGGCGAACTGATCGTCGACACCATCGAGGGACCGGAGCAGTTCCAGCGCCTCGTCGGAGCGCGGCTTCCCGCCGACCTGCCGGTGATCGGTGATGCGGTCACCGGTGACCAGCAGGTGGTGATCGAGGATCTCGCCCAGCTGGCGAAGGAACTCGGCCGGCTCTCCGACGTACCTGAGCTCGAAGGGCTCGGCCGCACCATCATCGCGCCGCTGCCGGAAGGCACCCGCAGCAGCGGCGGATTGCTGGCGGTCGCCGCTGAACGCGGAGCCGTGATCGGCGTGACCGAGAGTTCGGATCTGATGCGGATGTTCGCCAACCAGGCGGTGCTGGCGCTGGAACGCGCCCAGGCCCAACGCGATCGGTCGATCATCGCCGTCCTCGAGGATCGTGACCGGATCGCCCGGGACCTGCACGACCTGGTCATCCAGCGCCTGTTCGCCACCGGGTTGCAGCTCCAGGGGATGTACCGGATGGCACGACCGGAGCTGCAGGAGCGGCTCCGGCGGGCTGTCGAGGACATCGACACCACCATCCGTGACCTGCGCGCGGCGATCTTCGAGCTCCAGGAGGAGCCGGGTCAGAGCTCATTGCGGGCGGATGTCCAGGCCCTGGTCACCGAGTACGCCGAGCCGCTCGGCTTCCGGCCCCGGATCATCTGCACCGGCCCGCTCGACACCGCCGTACCGGCGACGGCCCGGCCACAGATCCTCGCCGCCGTCCGCGAGTCCCTCTCCAACGTCGTACGCCACGCCCAGGCCACCGAGGTCGTTGTCGAGGTCACCGTGGACTCGAACGCGGTGCTCGCCCGGATCACGGACAACGGGATCGGGATCCCGCCGAACGGACACCGCAGTGGCCTGCGCAACCTGACCGAGCGCGCCAACTCACTCGGCGGCACGGTCGAGGTCACGGACAACCACCCGAACGGCACCGTCGTCGAACTGCGCGCCCCGCTCAACCACGGCTAGCGCAAGTGCCGCGAGTGCCAGTCCGGCTCGGGTGTGGACGGGGTGAGGCGGATCCTGACGTCGACCGCGACCGCGCCGTCGGGGCCGGCGATCAACGGGTTGATGTCCAGTTCGGCGATCTCCGGCAGCGTCTCGGCAAGCCAGGCGATCCGATGCAGGACGTCCAGTACGGCGGACTCGTTCGCAGCCTTCGCACCCCGATAGCCGGCCAGCAGCGGCGCACACCGCAGCGAACGCACCATCTCCGCCGCATCCAGGTCCGTCAGCGGTAGACCGCGCCACTGACGATCGGCCAGCAGGTCCGTCAGGATCCCGCCGCTGCCGGCCATCAGCACCGGCCCGAAGAGCGGGTCACGCACCATCCCGATCACCAGCTCGGTGCCGGCCGGCGCCATCGCCTGGACGACGACATGCGGATCACCCGTCGCGGCCACGATCGCGTCGTACGCCGCCTCGACCTGATGGTCATCGCTCAGTCCTACCCGCACTCCACCGACATCGGTCTTGTGCAGCACTCCTTCGGCAGCTGTCTTCAGCGCGACCGGGAAACCACTCAGCCACGCGGCTGCGACAGCTTGCTCGACCGTTCGCGCTGAGGCGGCGTGCAGTGTCGTCACGCCCGCACACTCCAGCAGCTGTTCTGCTTGAAGGGGCCGCACCCAGCCACCGTCGGCGTTCCGGTCGAGGAACCTGCGCGCGACGGCTTGTGCGCCCACCGGGTCGGTGCCGCTCGGCTCCGGTTCCGCGCCCTGCGGGCGTGCACGCCATTCGGCGTACCGGACCGCGTGGGCATGCGCCCGAACGGCGCTCTCCGGGAAGGGGAACACCGGGAGTCTGCCACCGTCCGCCAGGACGATCTGCGGGGCCGCCTCCGGGGCTCCGAGGCAGTTCACCACGACTGGCAGCCGGCTGCCGTCGACAGCCGATGCGATGGCGTCGTACGTCGCGTCGACCCGGCCCGCCCTGGTCGCGGCGTAGCAGATCACGACCGCGTCGACCTCGTCGCTGGCGATCACCGTGCGCACAGTGTGCGCGAGTGTTGCCGGCGAAGCCGCAGCACCGAGGTCGACAGGATTGCCTGGGCCGACAGCGCCCGTCGCAGTGGTCAACTCGTCCTGAACCGCCTGACTCAGCTCCGGTACCTCGAGGCCGAGGCGCCCAGCCGCATCCGCGGCCAGCACACCGGCGCCGCCGGCGTTGCCGATCACGGCGATTCTGCGGCCGCGCGGAAGTGGCCGGCCGGCGAGCACCCGAGCGGTGTCGACCAGCTCCTCCACCGTGTCCATCCGCAGTACGCCGGACTGCGCGAACAGCGCGTTGACCGCGGTGTCCGGCGTCGCGGCGGCGGCGGTGTGGGACGCACCGGCGCGTCGCCCGCCGGCCGACCGGCCGCCCTTGACGACGAGGATCGGCTTGGTCCGCCCGACCAGGCGAGCGAGCCGGCCGAACTTGCGCGGGTTGCCGAACGACTCCAGGTACAGGCCGATCACGTCGGTCCGCGGTTCGTGCCACCAGTGCAGCAGCAGGTCGTTGCCGCTGACATCGACCTTGTTGCCGAGCGAGACGAACTCCGAGATGCCGAGACCGGCCCGGCCGGCGTGATCCAGGACCGCGATACCGACCGCGCCGGACTGAGCGGCGATGGCCAGCGTTCCCGGCACCGGAGTGACTTCGGCGAAGCTCGCGTTCAGCCGCACCGCGGGATCGGTGTTCACCACACCGAGGCAGTTCGGCCCGATCAGCCGGATGCTGTGCCGCCGCGCGACCTCCAGGATCGCCCGCTGCGCCTCCTGGCCGTCCGTGCCGACTTCGGAGAATCCCGCGGTCAGGATGACGGCGCCGGCCACGCCCTTGGTGCCGCATTCGGCCAGGACGTCGTACACCTGCGCGGCCGGAACGGCGATCACGGCCAGGTCCACCGGGCCGGGAACGGCCAGGATCGACGGGTAGGCCACCACGTCGCCGATGTGGTCCGCCTGTGGGTTGATCGCGTACAGCTCGCCGGTGTAGTTGCCTTGAGCAAGATTGTGGAGCACCTCGTGGCCGATGCCGCCCGGTTTCCGGCCGGCGCCGACGACGGCGACAGAGTGCGGCGCGAAAACCCGTTGCAGCGATCGGTCCTCCGCCAAACGTTCGCGGTCGGCCATCCGGTCCAGTGTCGCCGGGCCGTACGCGGTCTCCAGCACGAGCTCGACCAGTCCGCTCTCCAGCTTGCGGACCAGCTCGAACCCGGAGTCGGCGAAAACCCGCAGCATCGGGGCGTTCTCGGCGAGCGTGTCGGCGCGCAGACGCCGGATGCCGTGGTCTCGGGCCACAGCGGCCAGGTGCTCGAGCAACAACGTCCCGATCCCGCGCCCGTGGACGGCGTCGTCGAGCAGGAACGCCATCTCCGCCTCGCCGGTGCGCAGCGGCTCATAGCTCGCCACACCGACGATCTGGTCGCCGTACTCGGCAACCAGTGCGACATGCCCGTCCCGATCCCTGGTCAGATGGTGACTGTGCTCGTCGGCCATCCGGCGGCTGATCCCGAAGAAGCGCAGGTAGATCGAGCGATCGGAGACACGCTGGTTCATCGCGTCGAGGGCCGCTTCGTCGTCCGCCCGCAACGGACGGATCCGGACCACGGACCCGTCCGCGGCAAGCGCGTCCCAGCCGGCGTCGGGGTCCACCGAGTGGGTCTGGTCCGTGAGTTCGAGCTGCGTCATGACCTCTCCTCGTCGTCGCTTCCGTCCGGCACCAGTCCACCGCAACGCACCCGGGACATCGCAGGGACGAACGTCCCGAATCTGCCGCCAAAGGGACCGGTCCCGACACCTGTCCGGCGCTCAGGACCGTCGGACGACCGCGCCGGGACCTTCGCCCCTGGCTCCGGTCCCCGGTACCGGCGACGGTGGAACTGAACGACCGACCAGGAGGGTCCTTCATGACTGACTACCCGATCGTCGTCGGCATCGACGGCGCCGCGGACTGCGAGAACGCGATCCGCTGGGCGACCACTGAGGCCGCCGCACGCGGCACCGGCCTCCGGCTGGTGCACGCCTTCGTCTGGCCCGAGTTCCCCGTCCCGCTGGGACCGAGCGACGTCGCGCCGGGACTGCGCGCGTACGCCGACAAGATCGTCGCGGACGCGCTGGAACTGGCGACCAAACTCGCACCAGATCTTCCGATCACCGCGGAACGGGTCGACGGCTTCCCCTCCCCTGTCCTGCTCCGAGAGTCCCGCACCGCGGATCTGCTCGTGATCGGCAGCCGCGGCCTCGGCGGGGCCCTGGGGATGCTCGTTGGCTCCACCGGAACGGATCTGGCCGCCCACGCGCACTGCCCGGTGGTCATCATCCGTCCCGAGGAGGCGGTCGACCAGGGCCGCCGAGTGGTCATCGGGTACGACGGATCACCAGCCGCCGGCGCCGCACTCGACTTCGGCCTGGCCCACGCCCGGCGTCATCACGTCGACGCTCGCGTGGTCGCCGTACATTCCCCGCACGAAGATCACCAGCGGGTGACCCAGCACGACCTCGCCCGCGCGGTCCAGTCCCGGCAGACTGGTCCGGTCGCCGAACTCATCCACGTCACCGGCCATCCGGCCGAGGAGTTGCTCAGCTGGTCGACCGATGCACGCCTCCTCGTGGTGGGAGCCCGCGGCCGCGGCGGCTTCACCGGAATGCTGCTCGGCTCGGTCAGCCAAACCGTCCTGCGCCAGGCCCAGTGCCCCGTCGCCGTCATCCCTCGCTCGGCCGTCCAAGCGACTTAGCCTGCTGCCGACCAGGACCGCCGGTGCAACACCGGCGGTCCTGGTCTTGTGTTATCCGGTCTGGATCTCGCCGCCACTACTGGAACCGGGTTGTTCCCGGTGCGGGGACGGTGTCGTCGAAGGCCCAGGTCAGCTCGTTGCGGACATCGACGACGCCGTCGACCTGGCGCGTGAGCTGCTCCGCGACCGCCACCAGGCTGCGGTGATCCAGCTCGCCGGCCAGCGTGACGACACCGTCGGTCACCGTCACCTCCACCGCGAACGGGTCGTCCCACAGTCCGTGCTCGATCACGTCGTGACGCACGCGGGCGAGAATCTGCTTGTCAGGGGCAACGAAGGCCCGGAGCAGGTCCGACCGGCTGACGATGCCGGTGAGCACCTCGCCGTCGGTCACCACCAGCCGGGTGATGTCGCGCGCCAGCATCAGCCGGGCCGCCTCGTCCAGGGTCGAGCCGCCATCGACGGTCACGGCCGGGCGGGTCATCAACTGGCCGGCGGTCAGCGCCGCCGCCTTGCCCCTGGCCCGGTGACGCCACCAGCGTAGGTACCACGGCAGCGGGCGGGCCGCCCTGAACTGTTCCTTGGGCAGCAGATCCGTCTCGGACACGACGCCGACCACCGTGCCGTCCGGGCTGGTGACCGGAACCGCGCTGATGTGGTGATCGGACAAGGTCCTGGCCACGGTCTTGAACGACGCGTCCGTCGACACGGTGACGACCTCCCGGGTCATCACGTCGGCGACGGTCAATGGGTGCCTCATCGCTCCTCCTTCCGGTGCCGCACCACCGCAACCGGGCAGGCGGCGCTGTGCAGCAGGCTCTGGCTGACAGAACCGAGCAGCAGGCCGCGGACTCCACCACGGCCGCGTGAACCGACGATGGCCAGCGAGGCTCCGCTGGAGCGCTCCGCCAAGGTGGCAGCGGGCCTCCCATGAACGACCTCAGCCCGTACGGCGACGGCCGGGAACTTCGCGCGCAGCGGCTCGAGGCTCTCCGCCAACCAGTTCCGCAGCAGCGTCTCGGTGTCCTCGACAGCCCGATAGTGACGGTCGAACGGCTGCCAGCAATAGACGACGCTCAACGGCGCGTGGGACCTGGCCGCCTCCTCGAAGGCGAACTCCAGGGCTGCCTCGGAGTCCTCCGAGCCGTCTGTCCCGATCACGATCGGGCCGTCATGTGCTTCGCCTTTGACCACCACGACCGGACAGGTGGCGCGGGCGGTGACCGAGGTGACCACAGAGCCGAGCACGGCCGCCTGCAGCCGGTGGTGAACCCGCGATCCGAGCACCACGAGCTCCGCATGGGCCGCTTCGCTGAGAATCGCTTCGGCCGGTGACTCGTACGCCAGCCAGCCGGAGCCGGCGTCGTACCCGAGCCGGTCACGGACGTAGGCGACCGCGGTGTCCAACTGGGCCTGGAACTCGTCGACCGGCGGCGCGGGCACATACCCTTCGGCACCGATCGCGGGCCACTGGACGGCCTGGTTCAGATAGGCACGCACCACCCGGACACCCAGGCCGCGGGCCTCGGCGGCGGCGACGGCCCAGCGCAAGGCGAGCTGACTCTCCGCTGTCTCATCGATGCCTACGACAACGAACTTCGGATTGCCGCCGGTCATGATCGGCCACCTGCTCCTTCACTGGGATGGGCGGCCAGGATCTGCCGCAACGAATCGACGAAGCGCAACGAATCGTCGTACCCGCGCTGCCAGACATTGCGGCCGAAGATCAGGCCGAGCCCGCCGGCGTCCATCGCCTGCTGGGCCTTGCTCAGCATCGCCTCGTCACCGGACTTCTCGCCGCCGGAGACCAGGACCAGCGTCCGGTTGGCGGAGCGGACGACCGCATCGATCGCCTGCTGCGAGGTGAACACCTCGCGGTAGGCTGGCTTGACGTTGTCGCGCTTCTCCGGGTGGGGGAAGTTCACCTTGACCACGTCGGCGCCGAGTTCGCTGGCCACCCGGGCCGCGTAGTCGACGGCGTAGAACGAGTCCTTGCCGCCCTTGGCCTCGATCGCCGCACCCCGTGGATACGCCCACACGATCAGCGGCATGCCCAGCCGCTGCGCGTCGGCCCGGATCTGGCGGTACTGCGCGAAATCGGCCTCCTGCGCAGGCGAACCGACGTACAGGGTGTAGCCGACCGCGTCGGCGCCCAGCCGGACGGCGTCCTCGACGCCGGCATGCACCGGCGACAGCGCCTCGGCGTCGGACGGGATGTCGGTCTTGCCGTTCAGCTTGAGAATCAGCGGCACCTCGCCGGCATAGTCCCAGTAGAACTTCTCGGCCAGGCCGATCTGGATCGCGATGCCGTTGAAGCCTCCCGCGATGGCCAGCTTGACGATGTAGGCCGGATCGGACGCCTGCGGGTTCGCGAAGAAGTCCCGCGGCCCGTGCTCCAGACCCTGGTCGTACGGCAGGAAGAACGCCGTACCGTTGCGCAGACCGTGATCGAACAGGATTCGCCGCAGTCGAGTCTTCTTACCGCTGTTCAGACCTAGCTCACGCAGTGGTGGACGGGTCTGCATGGATGATCACCTCCGATGGTGCCGCTCGGGCAGTCGCCCGCTGTTACCAATGTGTCCTGGGCGGGCCGGGCCCCGGCAGGGTCGTACTGCCCGACCCGCTGGGACCTTCAGCCCGCTGCCACTCCGGCGAGGCCGGCGATCCGCGCCTGATCGCGTTCGGCCTCGGCCACGTTCGTCTTCACCGCGAAGAAGCTGTCCGGGGTGACGGAGATCGAGTCGATGCCGCTGTGCACCAGGAACGTGGCGAAGGCCGGGTCGTCGCTCGGCCGCTGGCCGCACAGACCCACCTTGCGACCCGCCCGGTGCGCCGTGGCGATCAGGTGCTCGATGCTCCGGGTCACGGCCAGGTTGCGCTCGTCGAACAGGTCGGCCAGCGTGGCCGAGTCGCGGTCGACGCCCAGCGTCAGCTGGGTCAGGTCGTTGCTGCCGATCGAGAACCCGTCGAACCGTTCGGCGAACTCGTCGGCCAGGATGATGTTCGACGGGATCTCGGCCATCACGTAGACCTGCAGCTCGTTCTGGCCCCGGACCAGGCCGTGCGCCGCCATCACGGTCAGCACCCGGTGTGCCTCCGCCAAGGTCCGGCAGAACGGGATCATCACGACGACGTTCGTCAGCCCCATCTCGTCCCTGACCTTGCGAATCGCCCGGCACTCGAGCGCGAAGCCGTCGGCATACCCGGGGCTGTAGTAGCGACTCGCACCGCGCCAGCCGATCATCGGGTTCTCCTCGACCGGCTCGAACCGCCGGCCGCCGATCAGCCGTGCGTACTCGTTCGTCTTGAAGTCGCTGGTCCGCACGATCACCGGTGCCGGCCAGCGTGCGGCCGCGATCCGGGCGATTCCCTGGGCCAGCGTGTCCACACAGAACGCCTCCCGGTCGTCGAAGCCCCGGGTGACCGCGTCGACCTGGGCACGCTCCTCGGCATCCAGTTCGCCGTACCGGACCAGTGCCATCGGATGCACCTTCACGTGGTTGCTGACCACGAACTCGATCCGGGTCAGTCCGACCCCGTCGGCCGGCAACCGCCACCAGCGGAAGGCCGCGTCGGGGTCGGCGACGTTCAGCATCACCTTGGTCCTGGTCGCCGGGATGTCGCCGAGATCGATCTCGGTGGCCTCGTACTCCAGCAGGCCCTGGTAGACCACGCCGCGCTCGCCGGACGCACAGGAGACCGTGATCTGCTGCTCGTCGCGCAGCACGGTGGTGGCCGTACCGGTACCGACGATCGCCGGAACGCCGAGTTCCCGGCTGACGATCGCCGCATGCGACGTCCGGCCACCGTGGTCGGTCACGATCGCGGCCGCCCGGCGCATGATCGGCTCCCAGTCCGGGTCGGTGATCCGGGTGACCAGAACCGAGCCGTCGACGAACCGGCCGATGTCGGCGGCCGAATCCAGCCGGCAGACCCGGCCGGTCGCGATCGCCTCACCGACCGCCAGACCGGTGACCAGCTCCGGTCCGCTGTCCAGCAGCTTGTACGACCGCAGGGAGGTCGCCTCCCGGCGGGTCTGGACCGTCTCCGGCCGGGCCTGCACCAGATACAGCCGGCCGGTCCGGCCGTCCTTGGCCCATTCGATGTCCATCGGCCGGCCGTAGTGCGACTCCACTGCGACCGCCCAGCGGGCCAGTCGCAGGATGTCGTCGTCGTCCAGTACCCAGCGCATCCGCTCGTCCTCGGACGTGGCGACCGTCCGGGTGCCCTGCGGTTCGTCGTACACGACCTTCGTCTCCTTGGCGCCACGCTCCTTGGAGATGATCGGCCGCAGGTCGCGCTCGGCCAGCAGCGGCTTGAAGACCAGGTACTCGTCCGGGTCGACCACACCGCTGACGACGGACTCCCCCAGGCCCCAGGCCGCACTGATCTGTACGACGCCCGGGAATCCGCTGTCGCTGTCCAGGGTGAACATCACGCCGGCGCTGCCGAGATCCGAGCGCACCATCAGCTGAACGCCGATCGACAGCGCGACAGCCAGGTGGTCGAAGCCTCGTTCCTCGCGGTAGCTGATCGCCCGATCGGTGAACAGCGACGCGAAACAACGCTTGCAGGCCGCCAGCAGGTCACCTACGGTGTTGACGTTCAGGAACGTCTCCTGCTGACCGGCGAAGCTCGCATCCGGCAGATCCTCCGCGGTGGCGCTACTCCGGGCGGCCACCTCCGTACCGTCGCCACCCAACTGGGCATAGGCGATGGTGATCGCTTCCACCACCGTCGGCGGCAGTTCCGCGGCGGCGAACGCCGCCCGGATGGCGGCGCCCACCGACGGCAGGTCGGTACCGGCCCGGTACCTGCCGATCTGGTCGGCGATCAGCGGCCGCAACCCGGCCGCCTCGATGAACTCGCGGTACGCCGCGGCCGTGACCGCGAAGCCGTCGGGAACATCGATGCCCTCGGCATCCAGCTCGCGCAGCATCACACTCAGCGAGGCGTTCTTGCCACCGACCGCCGACAGGTCCGTACCGTTCGGGTCCCTCAGCCAGGTCACCCTGGGCTTGTCCGTCACCGGACTCTCCTTCCGTGCGCAGAGTCAGAGGCCGGCCGCGACCCGTTCGGTCAGGTCCAGCAGGCGGCTGGTGTAGCCCCACTCGTTGTCGTACCAGCCGAAGACCTTGACCAGCGGGCCGTTCGCCTGGGTGAGCTGGGCGTCGAAGATGCAGGACGACGGATCGCCGACGATGTCGCGGGACACGATCGGATCCTCGGTGTAGCGCAGGATCCCCTTCAGCGGGCCGGCGGCCGCGTCGGCGAAGGCCTGGTTCACCTGCTCGGCCGTGGCCGGTTCGGTCAGCTGGACCGACAGGTCGGTCAGCGAACCGTCCTCGACCGGCACCCGGACCGCGACGCCGTCGATCTTCCCCGCCAGCTCCGGGATGACGAGCCCGACCGCGCGGGCAGCCCCGGTACTGGTGGGAATCAGGTTGGCCGCGCCGGACCGGCCACGCCGAAGGTCCTTGTGCGGACCGTCGAGCAGGACCTGGTCGTTGGTGTAGCTGTGGATCGTGGTCATCAGGCCGCGTTCGATGCCGAAGGCACGATGGAGCACCGAGACCATCGGCGCGACGCAGTTGGTCGTGCAGGAGGCGTTCGAGATGACGTGGTGCCGCGACGCGTCGTAGATCTCGTCGTTCACCCCGAGGACGATCGTGGCGTCGACGTCCTTACCCGGCACGGACAGCAGGACCTTGCGCGCCCCGGCGGCCAGGTGCGCTCCGGCCGCTTCGCGGGTCCGGAACTTGCCGGTCGACTCGATCACGATGTCCACGCCGACGGCTCCCCAGTCGAGGGCGGCCGGGTCCCGCTCGGCGGTGGCCCGGATGGTCCGGCCGCCGACGGTGATCGAGTCGGCCGTGTGGCCGACCCGCTCCTTCAGGGGGCCGTACGTCGAGTCGTACTGCAGCAGGTGCGCCAGGGTCGCCGGTGCGGCGATGTCGTTGACCGCGACCACTTCCACGATCCCGGGTCCGCGCTCCATCGCACAGCGGAGGAAATCCCGGCCGATCCGGCCGAACCCGTTGATACCAACCTTGATGCTCATACCTTCCCCTCTCGTAGTTGACTCCGTCGCCGGCTGTTCGCTGTCGACGGTCAGGACGACCACCGATGCCGGCGGAGCGGCCGGACCGAGCCGGACAGCGGCCGCAGTTCGGCCGCGAGTTCCTCACCCCAGGCGCGGGCGCGATCGATCTCGCCCTGCTCGAGCGGGCCGGTCATGTCGTGCACGAAGAAGCTCGCCGGGGGCGCGACCGTCGGCTCGAAGCCGTGCCGTCGCAGCAACTTCGCCGCCGAGCGGGCGGCGGATCCGGGCAGCCGGCGAACCTTGGTGACCCGGGTGTCGAAGGTGGCCGCCACCGTCGGCGTCGTCGGCTCGGGCAGTTCCTGCAGCCACTCCCTGATGCCCGTCTCGGTCGGCATCATCACCTGGTCCTGTTCGGCGGCCTGCGTCCTGGTGGAGCGCCGGCTCATGCTGAACGCATGGGTCGGTCCACCGACGACCAGCAGCCGGACGTCGGCCGGGATCTCGGCCGGCGCCTGGTCGGCCCGCACCACCTCGGTGGGGATGGCGTCGCGCAGACCGTCCCTGATCGCCAGCGCGATCTTGTGGGTGTTGCCGAACATCGACTCGTAGACGATGAGGGCTCGGGGTGTCTGTGCCGTGGACATGGTCAGCTCCTTGTCTCGGGAATGGCGGCCGGTGATCCGGCCCGCTCGTGAAAGGCCTGTACGGCGGTTGGCAGCGTGAAGAAGATGTGGTCCGCACCGAGCCGGTCGACGAAGCCGGCGGCCTCGAGGTCGTCGCGGAGGTCCTGCTTGACCCGGGCCATCGCCAGCACGATCCCGCGCTCGGCCAGCTCGCGACGCAACGCTTCCAGGGCGTCGATCGCGGTGATGTCGATCTCGACGTTCGCCTCGGCGTTCAGCAACAACCACTCCACCGAACCGTTGGCCTCGTCCACCGCGGCGAGCGCCCGCCGGCGGAAGTCCTCCGCGTTGGCGAAGAAGAGCGGCGAGTCGTACCGGTAGACGACGAGCCCGGGCACCGGCCGCGCATCGGGATAGTCGTCGACGTCGTGCATACCGGGGATCCCCGGCGCGATCCCGAGGATGCCGTCGTGCGGCCGCGCAACCCGGCGCAGGATGTCGAGGACGGACAACGCCACCGCGACGAGTACGCCGTACAGGACATCGAGGGCAACGACGCCCGCCGTTGTGGCGAGGGCGAGGATGAGTTCGCTGCGGCGGAACTTGGCGATCCGGCGGAACTCGGCAACGTCGATCAGCCGCAACGCGGCGAACACGACCAGCGCGCCCAGGGCCGCCACCGGGAACGACGACAGCAGCGGTCCGGCGAAAAGCAGGGTCGCGACGACACTGGCACAGGCGACGAGCGAGTACACCTGGCTCTTCGCCCCCGCAACGTCGGCGACAGCCGTCCGGCTTCCGCTGCTGCTGATCGGGAACCCGCGCAGCAGTCCGGTCGCGAGGTTCGCGACGCCAAGGGTGAGCAGTTCGCGGCCGGCGTCGATGCGCTCATGATGTTTGGCCGCGAAGGCACGACCGGTGAGGACCGTGTCGGTGTACCCGACCAGCGCCACGCCGAGCGCAGGGAGAATCAACAGCCCGAGATCACTCCCCCGCACCGCGGGCACCTCCGGGACCGGCAAACCGGACGGCACTGGCGCCACCAACGCGATCCCACGGTCGGTCAACCCGGCCAGACCCGTGACGACCGAGGCCATCACCACGACCAGCAGCGGTCCAGGCAGGCGCGGCACCCAGCGGGCCGCGGCCAGGAGCAGTACGAGCGCGCCAACGGACAGCAGCACGGTCGCGACGTGCCAGGATCCGATCTGCCCGACCGCCGACGCGACCTCGGCCACCGCTGTCTCGCCACTCACGTCGGCGCCGGTCACCGCATCCAGTTGGCCGGTGATCATGATCAGCGCGATGCCGGCGAGGTAGCCGATCAGCACGGGCTTGGACAGCAAGTCCGCAAGGAACCCGAGTCGGGCAAGCCAGGCCAAGACACAGACTGCGCCGACCATCAGGGCCAGCGCAGCGGCCAGGACCGTGTAGCGACCCGGATCGCCGGCGGCGAGCGGCCCGATCGCGGCCGCGGTCATCAGCGCGGTCGTCGACTCGGGGCCGAGTGACAACAGCCGCGACGAGCCTAGGAAGAAATACACCACCAGCGGTGCCAGGATCGCCCACAGTCCCGCCACGGCCGGCAGTCCGGCCAGCTGGCTGTAGGCCATCGCCTGCGGGATCAGGTAGGCCGCGACGGTGACGCCGGCCACCACGTCGGCGCGGAACCAGCCACGCTCGTAGCCGTTCACCCCAGACACCCGGATCCCCATGTCAGTAAGTGGGTACGACGATCTCGCCGCGCCGGACGGGCCGCGCGTGCAACCGCTCCCGCTCTGCGACGGTCGGGTGATGGGGAACGATCGCGACCGGGCAGGTCATCGCGGCAACCGAACGACGAGCGACCGGATCGGCGACCGGCAGTGGACCCGCATGGGCGCCCACCACGATCAGTCCAACCTCCTGGCTCTCGTGGATCAGCGCCGACGCCGCGTCCCGGCCGGTGAGGTACTTCGTCACTCGGACAGCGGGAAACTCGCGCGTCCACGGCGCCAGGGCTTCGGACATGGTGTGGTCGGCGCGACTGATCCACGAGTGCTCGTCGTCCTCGCACGGGCTGCTCTCGCCGGCGTGCAGCACGATCAGGTCTCCCTCCCGATCGGCGGCCTCCCGGAACGCGAACTCCAGTGCCTCGGCCGACAGCGGCGTACCGTCGATGCCGACGGCAACCTTCCGGTCGGCGGCCGACGGGCGCCACGACAGCGGTACGACGATGACCGGGCAACCGGTCCGGCCGGCCAGGAACAGATTGCCCTGCGCCGCCAGCAGCCGCTGCGGTCCGCGCGCACGAGTTCGGCCGACGACCAGCATCCGCGCGTGCCGGGCGATCCTCGGCAACACCCGTAGCCTGGATCCCTCCTGCGAGACCGCGTTCAGCTGGAGACCGTAGCCGTACCGGTGCCGGATGTGAGCCACCGCGCCGCGCAGGCTCGCGTCGGCGAGCTCAGCCGGCGGTTTCGGGAGCTCGCCGAGCTGCATCGGCGAGTACGCCGCATGCGCGTGGTACGGCGCGGCGAGAATCAACTCGGCACCGATCCGCAACGCCTCCATGCAGGCGTAGTCCACGACCCGCAGGCCCTCCGCCGTGCCGTCGACCTCCACCGCGATGGGGCCGGTCCGTGCCCACGTGCTCATGTCGTTCCTCCAGTTCTGGCATTTCGAGCGTCTCAGCGCGGGCGCGGGCGGCGGCAGAGCCGCCGTGCCCTTGGTCGCGGGACACACGGCTGACCCCCACGGGACCTTTGGCCCGTGGGGGTCAGCCGGCCTCGATCACGAGGTGTGAACGACAGCGACCGGGCAGGTCGCGTGGTGCAGCACGCCGCGGGCGACCGAGCCGAGCAGCACCGAGGTGACCCGGTGGTGCCGGCGTCCGCCGACCACGAGCAGTTGCGCGTCGGCATCCTGCGCCGCGCTGACCACGCCGTCGACGGCGTGACCTCGCCGGACGTCCACCTCGATGTCCAGCGCCGGGTACTTCTGCCGCCACTGCTCCGCGACCGCGTCCCATCGCCGGCGAGCCTTCTCGGCCAGCTCCTCGTCGATCCCGGCAACGACACTGGCATCCCAGCTGTAGATGTTCGGAAGGTCCCAGACATGCACGATCCGCAACGGGACCTTTCGTTCGGCTGCCGCGGTGATCGCGAACTTCATCGCCGCGTGCTGCTCCTCGGACTCGTCCACCGCGACGACGACCGGCCCGATGTGGTCTCCTGGCTTCCACCCGTCCGGTACGACCACCACTGGCACAGTCGCCCGATGAACGACGGCCTCCGAGGTCGAACCGATCAGCAGCCGCTTGAACGCCCCCATCCCGCGCCGCCCGACCACCAGCATCGTGCTGCCCTCGGCGGTCTGCGCCAGTGTGGCCGCGGGTGGCCCGGCCAGCAGGTCGGCCTCGTGGTCGAGTCCGCCGTCGTCGGCCGCCAGTTCCTTCCGGACGCTGTCGACCAAGTCCATCGCCGCGTCGTCCACGACGGTCGGCTCCCAGTACGCCGTACGGCGTAGGGAGTCGTCGATGACGTGGACGGCCCGGATGGGCTCCTGCCGGAGGTTTGCCTCCTGCAGGGCCCATTCCAGGGCGCCGGTGTCACGCCAGGAGTTGTCGAACCCGACCTGGATCACAGGCTGTGCCGTCATCCAGATCACCGCAGCCAGGGGTAGCGCCGGACCAGGTCGAACGTGCCCCACCAGCGGCCGAAGCCCCACACGTTGCCAGCGGCAACCAGAGCGAGAACGACCAGGGAGATCGCGCCGAGGATGTGGTCGTCCAGCACCGGGTTGTTCTCCGGCGGCAGGGCGGCGGTCCACATCAGGACGTACAGCAAGGCACCCGTGGCAGCCGCGATCCGCATCCCGATGCCCAGCGTCAGCGCCAGGCCGATACCGGCCAGACCGACCATGAACAGCGGCGTCACCCACCAGTCACCGACCAGCGACTGGTAGAAGTCCGCGAACGGGCCACTGGTCCCCTTGCCCAGGAATCCGGCCGTCGGATCGCCACCGTCGATCCAGCCCTTACCGGACGGAGTGGCGTAACCCAGACCGAACAGCTTGTCCACGAACGCCCACAGGAAACTGAGTCCGAAGGCGATCCGCAGTACAGCGAACGCACGGCCCGCCGCCGTGGTGATCCGGCCCTGCCGATCACCGTCAGGTTCCATCACAGGCGCCGGCATCGGCCGACGGTGCTGGGTGGTGCTCATGGTCGTTGTCCTCTCCAATCGATCCGTCACCCAGATCGTCCGGCCGCCGGCCGAGCCGCGGGCAGGGCCCGTGGTCACCGCCCGACCTGCCGAAAGGCCCCACCGTTCGGGACCGATGCCGCTGCCTCGGCCGGGCCGATCCCGCGATGCTGAAACCGCGGCAGCTGATGCCGCGAGAGAGGTTGAGGAGGTCCCGATGTCCGACGTCCAGCTGTCGACGGAACAGATCGACGTACTACTCCGTGCTGCCATCGCGGCGCCGAGCATGCACAACACGCAGCCATGGCGGTTCGAGGTCAACGGCCTCGTCATCGACGTCTACCTGGACGGATCCCGCACGCTGCCCGCGGAGGACCCGACCGGCCGGGCGATGCGGATCGCGGCCGGGACGGCGACCTTCAACCTGCGCTGCGCGGCGGCCTCGCTCGGCTACGCAACCTGGCTCGGCCTGGCCCCGGATGCCGAGGAGCCCGACCTGCTCGCCCGGATCGTGCTGGAGCCGAGCAGCACGACCGATCAGCGGTTGCGCGACCTGTACGCCGAGATCCCGCGTCGCCACACCAGCCGAGATCCGATCCGGACCGCGCCACTGGCCCAGCAGACCCGGATCGACCTGGCGAAGGCCGCGCTGGCCGACGGTGCCGAGCTCACCTGGCTGTCGGCCGAGCAGATCGAGACGGTCGTCGACATGTTCCTCGACACCGACCTGCGCGAGATCGGTGACTGGCGCCGCAGCGCGGAACGGGCCCATTGGGTCGGCGGCAACCGTGCGGATGACGGCATTCCCAGCTCCGCCCTCGGACCTCGCGCCAGCAGCTACCGGACGGCGTTCCGCGATCTCGGCACCCGGCCCGCGGACCGGACCCGGACCCAGGCCGCGTTCGAGCAGCACCCGAACCTGGCCGTGCTGTCGACCGAGCACGACGAACCGGCCGACCAGGTCTCCGCCGGCATCGCGCTGGAACGCGTCCTGCTGACCGCCACCGGCCACGGCGTCGCCGCCTCGTTCCTGAACCAGCCGCTCGAGTACGACGACCTGCGCCAGAAGGTGCAGCGGATGACCGGCAGGGCCGGCTTCGCCGACATGGTGATCCGGTTCGGCCACGCCCACCCGTCGGGCTCCACCCCACGCCGTCCCGTCGAGGACTTCGTCCACATCAAGGAGAAATAATGTCGTCACAGGCCGCACCGATCGTCGTCGGATACGACGGTTCACCCGCCAGTCTCACCGCGCTGCACTGGGCCACTGCCGAGGCGGTCCGCCTGCACGCCCGGTTGCGCATCGTCGAGGCGTTCGAGCTCATCCTCGCGCTCCGTCCCACCCCGGGCTCCGTCGTACCGCTGGCGGCGGTCCGGACCGCTCGGGAGAACGGGCTGAGTGCCCTCGCTGATGGAATCCGCATCCAGCACCCGAAGCTCGAGGTGGAGACTCTCCTGGTCGAGGGAACCCCGGCCGAGACGCTGATCGAGGAGAGTGCCCAGGCCCGGATGATCATCCTCGGCTCCCGTGGACTCGGCGGCTGGAGCGGTCTGCTGGTCGGCTCCGTGGCTGTCCAGGTGAGCGCCCATGCGCAGTGCCCGGTCCTCGTCGTACCGCCCGACCTGCGTCCTCGGGCGCTGGAGAAGCCGACCGTGGTGGTCGGCGTGGACGGTTCGAAGGTGTCCGCGAAGGCGATCGACTTCGCCTTCGACCAGGCCGAGGCACTCCACGCACGGGTGATCGCCGTCTACGCGTGGACGAGCCCGTTCCTGACCTATGACGACGGCCAGACGATGCTCCAGTTCGGCGAGGACGAAGTACAGCAGTCCGCCCAGGTGCTCGTCGCCGAGGCACTGGCCGGCGCCATGGCCGACCACCCCGACATCGAGTGCGAGACCCGGCTGATGAGGGGTCGGGCGGCGCGAGCCCTGCTGTTCACCGCCGAGTCCGCGAGTCTCGTGGTCGTCGGTTCTCGCGGCCGCGGCGGCTTCACCGGTCTACTGCTCGGCTCGGTCAGCCAGAGCGTCCTGCACCACGCACCGTGCCCGGTTGCGATCGTCCGCTGACATCTCCGTGGCCAGCCGACGTACTGTCGCCCTATCCGGGATGCAGGGAGGACGACGATGGCTCGCACAAAGGACGGACGGCTGCCGAAGAAGGTGTACGAGACTGAGCTCCTGCGGCTCCAGGCCGAGCTGGTCAAGCTGCAGGAGTGGGTGCGGGTCGAGGGTGCCCGGCTCGTGGTCGTCTTCGAGGGACGCGACGCGGCCGGCAAAGGCAGCACGATCAAGCGGGTGACGGAGTTCCTCAACCCGCGGGTCGCGCGGATCGTCGCACTGCCCGCGCCGACCGAGCGGCAACAGACGCAGTGGTATTTCCAGCGGTACGTCGAACACCTGCCGGCAGCCGGCGAGATCGTGCTGTTCGACCGCAGCTGGTACAACCGGGCCGGGGTCGAACGGGTGATGAGGTTCTGCACCAGCCAGGAGTACGCGCGGTTCCTGCACCAGTGCCCGATCTTCGAGCGGCTCCTGGTCGAGGACGGCGTACTGCTGCGCAAGTACTGGTTCTCCGTCAGTGACAGCGAGCAGGAGAACCGCTTCCGCAGCCGGCTCCACGACCCGATGCGCCAATGGAAACTCTCACCGATGGACCTGGAGTCGATCACCCGCTGGGAAGACTACTCACGCGCCAAGGACGAGATGTTCGTCCACACCGACATCCCGGAGGCGCCGTGGTACGTCGTCGAGAGCGAGGACAAACGGGCCGCCCGCATCAACATGATCGCCCACCTGCTCTCCACCGTCGCGTATCACGAGGTGCAACGCCCGCCACTGAAACTCCCCGCCCGGCCGCCGTCCGGCGGCTACGAACGCACGCCTCGCGAGATGCAGACACAGGTCCCCGACCACGCCGCGAGTCTCGCCGGTCGCTGATCCTGCTGCCGAGTGGCCTCGCCTCCGGTGACCTTCGGCCCTGCTCCGGTTCCCGGGTACGGCGTGCAATGGCAGCAGGCGAACCGGATGAGGTGAACTGCGATGCTGATCCAAGACCTGATGAGCACACCGGCGATCACGGTACTGGGCGAGACCCCGGTCGGTGCGGCACTGCATCTGCTCGACGAGCACAAGATCACGGCCCTGCCGGTGGTCGATCGCCGCGGTCGCCTGGTCGGCGTGGTCAGCGAGGCGGATCTGATGCAGGACGCGCTGCAGTTGGACGACCGGGTCGTGTGCATGCCGGTCAGGGTGTCGGCCACCGCCCGGCCGCGCCGGGTGGCCGAGGTGATGGCACACCTCGTGGTCAGTGTGCACAGCGACGACGGCCTGGACGACGCGATCGACCTGCTGCGCGCCACGATGGTGAAGAGCCTGCCCGTCGTCCAGGACAACCAGGTGGTCGGTGTGATCAGCCGCAGCGACGTGATCCATTTCCTTGCCCAGCGGGACGCGAAGATCCGGACAGAGGTCGCTCAGCGCCTGCATGACCGCAATCCCGCCTGGCAGGTCGACGTCGACGACGGCATCGTGAAAGTGACCGGGCCAGTCGGCGCCGAGGAGCGGCACCAGGCCGAAGCCGTCGCCGACACCGTCCGTGGCGTCATCGCCGTCCACGTCAGCTGACCCGTAGTACTGCCCGGCTCCGGTACGGGGTAGGGACCAGGTCCCGGTGGCCGCGGGACCTTCGGCTCTAGGGGCTCGGGGCGGCCGGGCGAGATCGTCGGGGGCATGGATGCGATCGATCTGGCGCGGTGGCAGTTCGGGATCACCACCGTCTATCACTTCTTGTTCGTACCGATCACGATCGGGCTGTCGGCGCTGGTCGCGGGGTTGCACACCGCCTGGTACCGGACCGGCCAGGTCAAGTACCGGCGGATGACGCAGTTCTGGGGAAAGCTGTTCCTGATCAACTTCGCCATGGGTGTCGTCACCGGCATCGTGCAGGAGTTCCAGTTCGGGATGAACTGGAGCGCCTATTCGAAGTTCGTCGGGGACATCTTCGGCGCCCCGCTGGCGATCGAGGGATTGCTGGCCTTCTTCCTCGAGTCGACCTTCCTCGGCCTGTGGATCTTCGGCTGGGACCGGCTGCCGCCGAAGCTGCACCTGGCGTCGATCTGGCTGGTTGCCATCGGCACCCAGTTGTCGGCGTACTTCATCCTGGCCGCGAACTCGTGGATGCAGTGGCCGGTCGGCTACCGCTACGACCAGGACAGCGGCCGGGCCGAGCTGCAGGACTTCGGCGCCGTACTGACCAACAAGGTCGCCCTGGTCACGTTCCCGCACACGATCTCGGCCGCCTTCCTGACCGCCGGAGCGTTCATGCTCGGCATCGCGCTGTGGCACCTGGTACGGCGCCCGGGCGAGCACACCGAGTTGTTCCGGCCGGCCGTGAAGCTCGGCGCGATCACGGTGCTGGTCGCGTCGGTCGCGGTGATCGTGACCGGTGACATCCAGGGCAAGATCATGACCGAGACCCAGCCGATGAAGATGGCCGCCGCGGAGGCGCTCTACGAGACCTCGGAGCCAGCGGACTTCTCCCTGCTGACGATCGGATCGCTGGACGGTCAGCGCGAGGTGTGGTCGCTGACCATCCCGAACGGACTGTCCTTCCTGGCCACCGGCAGTTTCGACGGCAAGGTCGAGGGCATCAACGACCTGCAGACCGCCTACGAGCAGCGCTTCGGGCCGGGCTCCTACAAGCCGAACATCCCGATCACCTACTGGAGCTTCCGGCTGATGATCCTGTTCGGCGCGCTCGCCGCCCTGATGGCTCTGCTGGCGCTGTGGTACATCCGCCGCAAGAACCCGCGACCGTCACGATGGCTGGTCCGCGCGGCGCTGGTACTGCCGGTGCTGCCGTTGCTCGCGAACAGCCTGGGCTGGATCTTCACCGAGATGGGCCGCCAGCCGTGGATCGTGTTCGGCCTGATGGAGACCCGCGACGGTGTCTCCCCCACCGTCGGCGCCGGCACCGTCCTCACCTCGCTGATCACCTTCACCCTCGTGTACGCCGTACTCGCCGTCATCGAGGTGTTCCTGCTGGCCCGCTTCGCCCGGACCGTCCCGGCCGAACCCGAGCCCGAGACCGGTGCTCCGGCACCGGCCTTCCTGTACTGAGGAGACGCGCGTGGCACTCACAGACATCTGGTTCCTGCTCATCGCCGTCCTGTGGACCGGCTACCTGGTCCTGGAGGGATTCGACTTCGGTGTCGGCATGCTGCTGCCGGTGGTCGGGAAGGACGCCGTCGACCGCCGGGTGACCCTGCAGACCATCGGCCCGGTCTGGGACGGCAACGAGGTCTGGCTCCTGGTCGCCGGCGGCGCCACGTTCGCCGCGTTCCCGTTCTGGTACGCCAGCCTCTTCTCCGGCTTCTACCTCGCCCTGCTGGTGATCCTGGTCGCGCTGATCGTGCGCGGTGTCGCCCTCGAGTACCGCAACAAGCTCGACCACGCCGGCTGGCATGCACGCTGGGACCTCGTGATCGTGATCGGCAGCGCCGTACCGGCTCTGCTCTGGGGTGTCGCGCTGGCCAACATCGTGCGCGGCGTGCCACTGAACGAGAACCACGACTACACCGGCAACTTCTTCACCCTGCTCAACCCCTATGCGCTGGTGGGCGGTCTCACGACGCTCGTGCTGTTCGCCTTGCACGGCGCGATCTTCCTCGCACTGAAGACCCATGGCGAGGTCCGTGACCGGGCCCGGCGGCTGGTGCTCCCCCTCGGTGCCGCGACAGTGGTGCTGGCGGCCGGGTTCCTCGGCTGGACGCAGTCGCTCGACGGATCATGGATCACCTGGCTGCTCGCGCCCGGAGCCGCAGTGGCACTGGTCGGCGCGCTGATCGCCTCACGACTCGGCCGCGACGGCTGGGCCTTCACCGGTACGGCGGCCACGATCGCGCTGGCGTCCGCGACGTTGTTCGTCACGCTCTATCCCGACGTACTCCCGTCGACCACCGATCCGGCCTTCAGCCTGACCACGACGAACGCCGCGTCGACGGCGTACACGTTGAAGATCATGACCTGGGTCGCGGTCATCTTCACTCCGATCGTGCTGCTCTACCAGGGCTACACCTACTGGGTGTTCCGGCGTCGGCTCACCCGCGACGACATTCCCCAGGTCGCGAAAGCGGCCTGATGCCGGCCGTCGACCCGCGGCTGCTCTGGTACGCGCAGACGACCAGGCTGTTCATCGGCCTGTCCGCGCTGATCGGAGTCGTCCAGGCGGGGCTGATCCTGGCCCAGGCCTGGCTGCTGGCCTCCGTCATCACCGACGCGTTCATCGGCGGCGCCGGTCTCGGCGACCTGCGCGGCCGGTTGATCGCGCTGGCCGGGACACTCGGCGGACGGGCCGTGCTGTCCTGGCTGGCGGAAGTGACAGCGCAGCGCGCATCCGCAGCCGTGAAGTCCGAGCTGCGGATGCGTCTGCTGCGCAAGGTCGTCGACCTGGGTCCGCGATGGCTGACCGGCGAACGCAGCGGTGAGCTCACCACGCTGGCGACCCGCGGCATCGACGCCCTGGACGACTACTTCTCCCGCTACCTCCCCCAACTCGTCCTGGTGTGCATTGTGCCGCTGGTCGTCGCCGCACGGATGCTCGCGGCCGACTGGCTCAGCGCGCTGATCGTGATCGTCACGCTGCCGCTGATCCCGATCTTCATGGTCCTGGTCGGCCTGACCACCAAGAAGCTCGTCGCCCGGCAGTGGGCCACCTTGCAGAGCCTCGGGCACCACTTCCTCGACGTCCTGTCCGGCCTCGGCACGCTGAAGGCGTTCAACCGGTCGCGCGCACAGGTCGCCACCATCGCCTCGCTGGCCACGAGGCAGCGCAAGGCGACCCTGGCCACCCTGCGCATCGCGTTCCTGTCCTCGCTGGTGCTCGAACTGCTGGCGACCTTGTCGGTGGCCCTCGTCGCGGTCTCGGTCGGTCTCCGCCTGGTGGACGGCCGCCTCGAGCTGCAGACCGCGTTGCTGGTGCTGATCCTGGCGCCTGAGGCCTACCTCCCGTTGCGGCTGCTCGGCGCGCACTACCACGCCAGCGCCGAAGGGCTGGCCGCCGCCGATCAGGTGTTCGAAGTGCTCGATCGAGAGCCTCACCGCGGCGGCGCCGCGGTCGCGTCGGCAGGGACCGGCATCGTGCTCGACAACGTGACTGTCCACAGCGCGGATCGCGACACACCGGCCCTGGACCGGCTGTCGATGGTGATCCCGGCCGGCCAAGTCACCGGGATCGTCGGTCCCAACGGATGCGGCAAGTCCACCGTGCTGAACCTGCTGCTCGGAGCGATCCGGCCGGACTCCGGCCGAGTTGTTGCCGGTGGCATCGACCTGGCCGATGCCGAGCTGGACTCGTGGCGAGCTCAGGTCGCCTGGCTCGGCCAGGACCCGGTGCTGTTCGCGCGAACGGTCGAGGAGAACATCCGCCTCGGTCGCCCGGCAGCCGACGATCTCGCGGTACGACGCGCCGCCCGAGCGGCCCGTGTCGACGTACCGCTCGAACACGAGCTCGGTGAGCGCGGGCAGGGTGTATCGGCAGGTCAGCGCAGACGGATCGCGCTCGCGCGGGCACTGTTGCTCGACGCACCGCTGCTGCTGCTCGACGAGCCTACCGAAGGTGTCGATCCGGACACCGAGCAGGACCTACTCGAGTCGTTGCCAGCAGCGTTCGCCGGCCGGACCGTCGTCCTGGTCACGCATCGGCCGGCGCTGCTCAGCCTCTGTGACACCGTGGTCGAGCTCGCGCCGGAGGTGGTGCCGGTATGACCACGTGGCGGTGGTTGCTGCGGATCATCCGGCCAGAGCTCAGGCGGCTCCTCGTCGCCGCTGTGCTGGGATCGTTGGCGATGGCTTGCTCGATCGGGCTGATGGCGACGTCGGCCTGGCTGATCTCGCGGGCGGCCGAACATCCGCCAGTGCTCTACCTGACCGTCGGCATCGTCGCCGTACGGGCCTTCGGCATCGGCCGCGGCGTGCTCCGGTACGCCGAACGCCTGGCCGGCCACGACGCGGCGTTTCGCGTCCTCGGCCGGACCCGGGTCCAGGCCTGGCGCGATCTCGATCGGGCTGCGCCGGCCGGCCTCGGCAAGAGCAGGTCCGGGGATCTGCTGACCCGGGTGCTCAACGATGTCGACGCAGTACAGGATCTGCTGGTGCGCGGTCTGCTTCCGATCGCCGTCAGCATCATCACCGGCGCCGCGACCGTCGTACTGCTCAGCGTTCTGTTGCCGGCGGCCGGGCTCATTCTCCTGCTCGGACTCCTGATCGCCGGTGTGGGCGGACCGCTCGCCACACTGGCCGTCGCACGGCACACCGAACGGCGCATCTCGCCTGCCACGGCAGCCCTGGCCACCCCGATTCACGAGCTGCTCATCGGAGCCGCCGACCTCACCGCGTTCCGTGCGACCGAGCGACTGCTTGCCCGGATCAACGACCGCGACACGGGACTGACCACGTTGCTGCGCCGGTCGTCGGTCGGCGCGGGCCTTGGTACGGCGGTCGCCAACGCCACGCTCGCCGCGACCGTGGTCGCCGAACTCCTCGTCGGCGTCCCCGCTGTCCGCGAGGGCCGGTTGCCGGGTGTGTTCCTCGCCGTACTCGCCCTTACTCCCCTCGCGGCGTTCGAGCTCGTCACGCCGCTACCGACGGCGGCCCGGCACCTGGTCCGTGGTCCGGAGGCCGCCGATCGACTGCGTTCACTGGCCGAGCTGCCGGCTCCCTCGATTGCCTGGGGCAAACAGACCGTTGCCGGTAGCACCTTGGCACTGCACGACGTGGACGCGTCGTGGCCAGGTGCCGACCGGCCGGCCATCCGTGGTGTCAGCCTGACGTTGCCTCCCGGTCATCGGGTCGCCGTCATCGGCGAGAGCGGCGCCGGCAAGAGCACGATGGCCGCGGTACTGCTCGGATTCCTGACCCCCGAACACGGCCGGGTCACCTTCGGCGGCACCGAGCTGGCTGAGCTCGACGAGGCGTTCTTCCGTCGTCAGGTCGTCCTCTGCGCCCAAGGTGATCACCTGTTCGACACGACGATCCGCAACAACCTGCTGATCGGCCGCCCTGACGCCTCCGACGACCAGCTGATGACTGTCCTCGCCGAGGTCCGGATGGCCGACTGGGTACGACGTCAGCCCGGCGGACTCGACACCACGGTCGGGGAACGCGCGGGTCGCTTGTCCGGTGGTGAACGCCAACGGCTGGCCCTGGCCCGGGCACTGCTCGCGGATCCCGCCGTACTGGTGCTCGACGAACCGACCGCGCACCTGGACGCGGCCACGGCCGCCGAGCTGACCCGCGACATCCTCGACGCCACCCGGGACCGGACGGTCGTGCTGATCACGCATCGACTGGCCGGGCTCGACGACCTCGACGAGGTGATCGAACTGGCCGCCGGCCAGGTCCTCGGCGCCAACGGAGAAAGGGTATTTCGGCCCTGCCGCAGGTGAGTCGCCCGAGGTGTGCTTGACCTGGAGAGGAGCTTCGATGTCCAGCGAGATACTCGTGGCGTACGCCACCAAGATGGGCTCGACCGCCGAGATCGCCGAGGCGATCGGGGCCGAACTGCGCGCACACGGCCACCAGGTCGACGTGCGCAACGTCACCGACGTCGGGTCGATCAGCGATTACGACGTGGTGATCCTCGGGAGCGCGATCTACATCCGCCGCTGGCGCCGGGAAGCGGTGCGCTTCCTCCGCAAGCATGCCGACGAGCTCAGCGACCGGCGGGTCTGGCTCTTCCACAGCGGACCCGTCGGACCGGACAAGGATCAGGCGCAGGAGCTGCCGGGGAACGTCCGGCGGTTGGCGCGGCTGATCGGTGCGGGACCGGTGATGACATTCGCCGGACGACTCCAACCACAGACAGCCAAGGGCTTCCTGGCCCGTCGGCTCGCCCGCGGTGAGCTGGCCACCGACTCCCGGGACTGGGCGCTGATCAAGAACTGGGCAGCCGGCATCGCCACCACCCTCACCTCCAGCGAGGCCGGTTCCTGACGGCCAGCTGTGACGACTTGCAAACTTCTTCAATTCATTACATAGTGAAGCGATCAGTCGGCGAATTGGAGGAGTGCTCGTGGCAGACGGCGAGTTCGCCATGGCCCTGCGCCGCCGGGTGCGCGAGGCGCAACTGGCGTTGGAGCAGGCCCGGGCCGAGGGAGACTCCTACGCGGTGGACATCCGTACCGGCGAGCTGGACAGCCTGCTGCACTCGGCATCGGAGAACGGCGTCGACCTCGGCGAGCTTCACGACGCGGCCGGGCAGGGCGGCGATCGATGAACAAGCCGATGGTCCCGCTCTATCAGGCGAAGGCGGACTTCTTCCGGATGCTGGGTCATCCGGTCCGGATCCGGGTGCTCGAGCTGTTGCAGGACGGGCCACGTCCGGTGCGCGACCTGCTGGCCGACATCGCCATCGAACCGTCCAGCCTGTCCCAACAGCTCGCCGTACTGCGCCGGTACGGGATCGTGGCGTCGCAGCGCGAGGGGTCCAGCGTCGTCTACCAGATCACCAGCGGCGATGTCGCGGAGTTGCTCAGGGTCGCCCGGCGGATCCTGACCGATGTGATCGCCAGCCAGGACGAACTGCTCGCCGAGTTGCGCGAGGCTGAGGCCACCGCTCGATGAGTTCGGCCTTGTCCCGCGGCTGGGAGCGGACGCGTTCGCTGCTGCCTGCTCGCACAGATCTCGCCGCGATGACGCACCAGCCCCGCCGTGATCTGCTGGCCGGCCTCACCGTCGCGATCGTCGCGTTGCCGCTCGCGCTGGGATTCGGCATCTCCTCCGGTCTCGGCGCGGCCGCGGGGCTGACCACAGCGGTGGTCGCCGGCGCAGTGGCCGCAGCCTTCGGCGGCTCGAACCTGCAGGTCTCCGGGCCCACCGGCGCGATGACGGTCGTCCTGGTGCCGATCATGCACGCGCATGGCGCGAGAGGTGTGTTGACCGTCGGACTCCTTGCGGGCCTGATCCTCGTCGGCCTGGCGATCGCCCGGGCCGGCCGCTACATGGCCTTCGTCCCCGCTTCGGTGGTCGAAGGGTTCACGCTCGGCATCGCCTGCGTCATCGGCCTGCAGCAGCTTCCCTCCGCACTCGGTGTCGCGACGCCGGACGGCGACCAGGTCGCCGTGGTCGCTGCCCGGGCGGTGGCGGAGTTCGCGGCCCACCCTGACTGGATCGCTGCCGCGATCGCGGCCCTGGTAGCGGTGGCCATCCTGGCCGGCGCCCGGATCCGTCCGACGGTGCCCGTCTCCATCCTCGCGGTCGCCGCTGCCACAGTCCTCGCCGAGGTGGCCGGGTTGGACGTCGCCCGCATCGGCTCGCTGCCTACCGGGTTGACAGCGCCGACGCTCTCCTTCATCGATCCGTCGACCGTCGTGTCGCTGGCCGGTCCGGCGCTCGCAGTCGCGGCGCTGGCCGCACTGGAGTCGTTGCTGTCGGCGGCCGTCGCCGACGGCATGGGCGTGAGTCACAAGCACGACCCGGACCGCGAACTGTTCGGGCAGGGCCTCGCCAACCTGGTCACGCCGCTGTTCGGCGGTGTGCCGGCCACCGGCGCGATCGCCCGGACCGCGGTCAACGTCCGATCCGGGGCTGGATCCCGGTTGGCCGCGCTCGTTCATGCCGCGGTGCTCGCCGCGATCATCTACACCGCGGCACCGCTGGTCGGGCGGATCCCGCTCGCCGCGCTGGCCGGCGTACTGCTCGCCACCTCCATTCGGATGGTCGAGGTCGGTTCCGTCCGGGCCATGGCCCGCGCCACTCGCTCCGATGCGATCGTGCTGGCGCTGACAGCGATCGCGACGTTGGCGCTGGACTTGGTCAAAGCTGTCCTCCTGGGGCTCGTCGTGGCTGGGGCACTCGCCCTGCGGGCCGTTGCCCGTAGCGCCCGGCTACGCCAGATGCCGCTCCACCCTGATCTACCCGGTGACCACACCGCCGAGGAACGAGCTCTGCTGGACGAACACATCGTCGCCTACCGCATCGACGGGCCACTCCTCTTCGCAGCGCACCGATTCCTGCTCGAACTCTCCGAGGTCGCGCAGGTCTCTGTGGTGGTCCTGCGGATGTCAGCTGTCAGCGCGATCGACGCCAGCGGCGCCCTTGTCCTCAAGGACGCCATCGAAAAGCTCCAGCACCGCGGCATGGTCGTCCTCATTTCCGGTATCCGCCCTGGCCACGACCGCCCGCTGGCCGCGCTCGACGTCATCACCGAGCTCCGCCACGCCGGCCGGGTCTTCGCCAGCACCCCGGAAGCCATCCACGCCGCACGATCCCATCTGCACACTGTCGGCGTTCTGCACGCCGCACCGGACGGGGACACGACCACCACGACGTCGAGCGACGCATGACGTACCGGTGGGGAGGCGTCACGACCTCGAGTGGCGGAGTGAATACAGGTCGCCGGTCGTCCCGTCCTTGGCCCACTCGATCATCAGCGGACGGCCGCCATACCGGCTGCTCATCGTCAGCGTATGGCGCGCGAGGGCGACGACCTCGTCGTCGGTGAGGACGAGGCGTTGCCGTTCGGCCGGCTCGGTGCGGATCGCCTTGATTCCGCGCGGCTCGGCGCAGACGACCTTCATCGCCTTGCTGCCCCTGCGGGTGGTGATGAGCGGGCGCTCCGAGCGGGCGTCGAGGACCAGGTACTCGTCAGGCTCAACGCGCTCACCGATGAGCATGTCGCCCAGTCCCCAGACCGCGCTGACCCGAACGAGCCCGGGAATGTGGCCGTCCAGCAGTTCGGCCGAGCCGGAGCCGGCCAGATCCGAACGAACCATCCGCTGGACCCCGACCGAGATCGTCGCACTCAGGTGATCGACCCCGTTCTGCTCCCGCAGGCTGATGGCACGATCGGTGAACAGGACGGCGAAACAGCGCTTGCAGGCGGCGAACAGCTCCCTGCCGGTCCGCACGTTCAGGAAGATCTCGTGGTCCTCGACGAAGGTCGTTTCAGCGCTCCGCACGACGACCGGCGTACCCTCGCCGCCCAGCTGCTGATAGGCCGCGCTGATTGCCCGGCCGAGTGCGGACGGCATCTCCGCGTAGGCGAACGCCGTACGGATCGCCGCTCCCACCGCGAGCGGGTCCGCGCCGTGGCGATACCGCCTGAGCTCGCCTGCGATGAACGGCCTGATGGAGGTCGCGCGGAGGAACTCCTGGTAGGCGTCGGCGGTGACGGTGAAACCCTTCGGCATCTTGATGCCTGCGGGGCCCAGCTCACTCACCACGAGGCGGCTCGGCGCGAACCCGATCTCCTCGACACCAGTGAATCGGCTCATGTGACCCTCCCTCATCAGTTCCATTCCATCCGCACCCCGTCGAATCCAGCAGGGCCGAAGGTCCCAGGACGCACGCCGCTGGCCCTCAGCTCGGCGTGGGCTCCAGCCCACTGAGGCTCAGGGGCTCCTCGAGCTCGTCCGGAGCCGGCGGACCGCTTGCCGCCGGACGCGCCGGCGAGTGGGCTGCCAGGCCTCGAGTGGGGACCCGAGGTCCAGCCAACGTTCCATCGCGCTCGGCTGTGGCGAGACTCCCGCGAGGTGCTGCGGTTCATGCCTGCCGGCAACGACTGGGCCGGCGATTTCCGGAACAGCGGCTTCGATCGCGCCGGGCTCCGGCACGGTGATCTCGGTCGCCTCAGGAGCCAGTACGGCGGTCTCGGTCGCATCAGGCGCCAGTACGGCGGTCTCGGTCGCCTCAGGCGCCAGTACGGCGGTCTCGGTCGCCTCAGGCGCCAGTACGGCGGTCTCGGTCGCCTCAGGAGTCGGTACGGCGGTCTCGGTCGCGGCGGTCTCGGGGCGGTCGGAGAAGGTCGCGATCCGGGTGGCGTAGGCGTCGACGTCATCGATTCCGTGGGCGGTCACCAGCACCGCGGCACCCGTGGCCGCGACCTCGCGCAGCACCACGGCCAGCTCACGGCGACCGTGCTCGTCGAGGTCGGTCATCGGGTCGTCCAGCACGATCACGTCCGGCCGGTGCATCAACGCCTACACCAGGCCCAGCCGGCGCAGCTGACCCCGGCACAGCTGGCCCATCGGCCGATCCAGATCCAGCCCGAGGCGCTCGGCCAGCTCGACCGCGAACGCCGCCGTACATCCGCGCACCGCGGCGCAGATGTCCAGCACGTCCCGGGAGCTCAGCGAGCCCATCGTCTCCAGGTCCCGAACCAGGAAGCCGACCCGCGGCTTCAGCTCGTCCCGATCGGCGATCGGGTCCAGCCCCAGCACTCGAACCGACCCCTCGGCGGCCGGGCGCGCTCCGACGACGGCCTGGCTCACCGTGCTCTTGCCGGCACCGTTCGGGCCGACCAGAGCGACGACCTCGCCCCGGCGTACCCGCAGGTCGGCGATCCGCACGTCGTAGATCGACAAGCCGCTGACCACGATGACCTCGTCCAGCCTCAGGTCGGTGGTGCCCTGCTCGATGATGGTGGTCATCGCCCGCTCCCTTCCCTCGATCCTTGGGTCTGAGTCTTCCGTCCGCGGCGTGACCTGGCCCACAGTCGTCCGACCCGACCCAGCGGGCCCCAGGACCCCCAAAAGAGAGCGGCCGCGAGGGCCCAAGGTCCCGCTCTCATCGGGACCTCTCGGCCGACGCGCGGCCGGAACGCTGGAGTGGAAACGCGGCTCCGCTGCCACATGTCTGGGTGGTTGGTCTCAGCAGGAGACCAACGCGGCACCCCCACGGGCCAACTGTGGAGTCTGGCCCGTCGATCAAGGTGGGTAGCGGTCCCCAACCCACTCGATGACCACCGAAGACGGGTCGCCGGAATGCCCCGCTGTGGTGGGCCTACCTACCACAGGCAGGTGGCCGGCGCGGCGGGTGACGGCCGCGGCGGTGGGGTGCGACCGGGGTGGGGAGGATCCGTGCGCTAGTGGTTGACCGGCTTGCGGGTTTGGGGGGTGGTGGGCTTCTTCGGGCGCGGGATCGAGACGATGGTCCAGCCGGCGGCGAAGATCACCACCAGGAGGACGCGGACCGACTCCGACAGGTCGCCGGTCCAGACCGCGGTGCCCAGCACCCAGGGGAAGAACAGCAGCCAGACGAAGATCTCGGCGAACCACGGCAGGTCCCGGATCGAGCTCGCGAGCGCGTCCAGGCGGTCGGCTCGGAGCAGGACGAAGAACGCCACCCACATGCCCACCATCCAGACGAACCAGACCTTCGAGCCGGTCGTGACGCGGCCTCTCACACTCTGCGGGCGACTGCGCTCCGGATCGGTGGCGTGGCCGGGCGATTGCGGTACGTGCTCAGACATCATGGCCTCCTTCACAGGCCGGGTTGGTTCCGACGCTCCCGTCGTCAGAGATCGATCTCGTGCTCACGCAATCGCGCGCGGGCCTGGTCGAACTCGTCGCGATCCAGCTCGCCGGCGGCGTACTGGCGCTCGAGGATGTCGAGCGGAGACGGAAGCTGCTGCGGCACCGGCCGGCGCTGCCTGATCAGGTGGACGCCGATACCGACGGCACCCGCCACCAGGGCAAGCCAGACCGTCAGCGCGAGGACGATCCAGACCGCGTCCTGACCGCCCACGTCTTGCATCATGCCGACACCTCCTCGTCTCCGTCCTCGACGGCCGGGCCGCCGGGCTGACCGCTCAGATGAAGAGCAACTGGGCGCCTTCGGTCTTCTCGATGAAGTCCGCGGCGCTGATGATCCCCTCGACCTCCTCGTAGAGGTCGGACTCGTCCAGCCGCATCATGTCGGCGGACATCCGGCACGCCCACAGATGCCCACCGGAGGCGACGATCTGCTCCAGGAACTCGGGTACGTCGGGCACCCCGATGTCGTGGATCTGCTTCTTCATCTGGTGGGTCGCCATCGCGGTCATGCCGGGCAGGCCGCCGAGTCCCTGCGGCAGGTGCGTGGCGGTGTTGCCGAGCATGGTGAATTTCAGGTCGTGCATCCGCGACTTGGTGATCATGTCGAAGCCCCAGAAGGTGAAGAACAGATGCGTCTCCACCCCTTCGCCGAGAGCCGCGTTCGCGAGGATCAGGCCCGGGTAGGCCATGTCCAGATTGCCCTTCGAGCAGATGATCGCGAGCTTGCGGTCCGTGCCGGCGTCGTCGCCGAAGTCCGGGACGACCAGGGGGGCGAACTCGGTCGTGGTCATGACAGGTCCTTTCTCACACGCAGCCGCGCGGTTTCGGCAGCCCGGCGATGTAGGCCATCTTCTTGGCCGGCTTGCCGGGGAACAGCGCGAAGAGTTGCTTGACCGGGATCCCGGCCAGCGTCGACACCCGTCGCAGGGTGGCGGTCTCGCCGTGGGACGGGTAGTCGGAGCGCAGGAAGCGAATCGCCTTCCAGTGATCCTCGGTGAGCTCGATGCCGATCCGGGCGGCCAACTGCCCGGCGAGCTCTTCGGTCCATTCGCCGTACTCGGTCAGGAATCCCTCCGCGTCGACGTGGATCTGTGCGGGTCCGAGGGTGACGACAGTCATGATCAGCTCTCTTTCTCGGATCGATGGTCGGGTCGGTGTTTGCCGGTCATCGACATCAGCGTCGGCACCGGCAGCCGCCGGCCAGGCAGCAGCAGATGCCAGTAGACCCAGCGGAACGCGAGCTTGCCCCAGTGGTTGAGCTTCGTCTCGCGGAGCAGGGCCAGCGGGCCGAGCCGGCCGAACGGATAGCGTCCGGGCAACGGTTCGGTGTCGTAGTTGAAGTCGATCAGCAGGCCCTTGCCGTCGCCGGACTCGACGAAGCAGTTCGCGTGCCCGTCGAACCGGCCGGTCATCGCGAGACCCTCGGCGTACTGGCAGAAGTTCCCGGCGAAGACCTCGGCGGAGAAGTGCGCCACCGAGCCGGCCTTCGACGTCGGGATGTCGTTGGCGTCGCCGATGGCGAAGATGTCGGGGTACGCGGTCGACTGG
This sequence comes from Kribbella sp. CCNWLW201, assembly GCF_037203805.1. Taxonomy (NCBI): domain Bacteria; kingdom Bacillati; phylum Actinomycetota; class Actinomycetes; order Propionibacteriales; family Kribbellaceae; genus Kribbella; species Kribbella sp. CCNWLW201. The sequence goes on from NZ_JBBCBQ010000003.1 coordinate 164,067, forward strand.
AACGTGTGCTTGTCGACCGGGACGTAGTTCAGTTCGTCGCCCAGTCCGGAGCGGGCGACGAAATCCGCGCCCATGTTCAGCGGCACCGTGACCAGGAGGTCGAAGTCCACCTCGCGCTCGTCGTAGCTGATCAGCGTCTTGCGTACGGCGTCGATCCGCTCGACCAGGAAGTCGGCCTCGACGGTGATCTTGCGTTCGTCCAGCAGCCCGCCGAGCCGCCGGGCGGCGATCGGTTTGGTGAACGCACCGTCCAGCGGCGTCACGTAGACGATCTCGACCTGGTCCCGCATCCCTTTGGCGCGCAAGTACGACTCGGCCAGGAAGGTGAACTCCAGTGGGGCGACCGGGCACTTGATCGGCTGATCGACGATGTGCACCACCAGCCGGCCGCCGGTGAAGGCGCGCAACGCCGGCGCCAGCGCGACCGAACCGTCGAAGGTGTAGAACTCGTGGATGCTCTTGCGCCATTCGGGGCCGAGCATGCCGGGCGTCTGATCCGGCCGCGGGCTGGTGCCGGTCGCGATGACGAGCGAGTCGTAGCCGACCGCTCCCCCGCCGGCGAGCCGGACCACCTTGCGCTCGGGGTCGATCACGTCGACCTCCCCGCGCAGGAGCTGAATGCCGTTGTCGAGCAACCGCCGCCGCGATCTGACGATCTCGTCGGGCCGGTACCGTCCGAACGGGACGAACAGCAGCCCCGGCTGGTAGAGATGGACGCCGTCACGGTCCACGACCGTGATCTGCCACTCGTCGAACGCCAACCGGCGCCGAAGCTTGTTCGCCACCATCGTGCCGGCGGTGCCGGCACCCAGGATCACCAGTCGCCTCATTCTCAGTGCCTTTCGTTAGTCGGTGCCGTGCGGCCGGAGAGGTGGCGGCCGCACGGCACCTGCGGCTGGGGCGGCACGCCTCCGGGCGCGCCGCCCCAACGGATCAGGGAGTGTGAACGACGGCGATCGGGCAGGTGGCGTGGTGGAGGACGCCGCGACTGACCGAGCCGAGCAGCATCGACGTGACCCTGCGGAGGCGGCGGGCACCGACGACCAGCAGCTGGGCGTCGCCGACCTGCGCGGCGGTGACGACGCCGTCAACGGCATGGCCACGACGAACGTCGATCTCGACGGTCAGTCCCGGATGCTTCAGCCGGAGTTCGTCCGCGACGGACTCGACGTACCGCTGGGCGTTCTCGGCCCACTCGGTGCTGATCCCGGCGACGTTCATCGCATCCCAGCTGTAGATGTTGGGCAGGTCCCAGACGTGCACGATCCGCAGCGGTGCCTGCCGCTCCTCGGCAGCCGCCACCGCGAACTCGATCGCCGCGTAGTTCTCGCCGGAGTCGTCGATCGCGATCAGGACCGGACCGGCGTGGTCGCTCGGCTTCCACCCGTCCGGTACGACGACCACCGGCACGGTTGCCTGATGCACAACAGCCTCGGAGGTCGAGCCGATCAGCAGCCGCTTGAAGGCGCCCATGCCGCGCCGCCCGACGACCAGCATGACGCTGTCCTCGGCGGCCTCGGTCAGTCTGTCGGCGGGTGGACCGACCCGCAGATCGGCGTCGTGGTCCAGCCGGCTGCCTGAGGTGTCGAGGTACCGCTGGACATCGCTGACCAGATTCGTCGCCGTGTCGTCGATCACGATCGGCGACCAGTACGGCGTACCGCGAACCGCCTCGTCGATCACGTGGACCGCACGCAGCGGCTCGTGCCGAAACTCTGACTCTTGCAGCGCCCACGCGAGGGCGCCGGTCTCCCGCCAGGAACCGTCCACGCCGACGACGATCAGCCGCTTGCCGGTGCTCATCCTCATGTCCTCTCCCCTGTGGTCCTTCACTTCGATCCTTCCGCCGCCACGACGACACCGGCAGGGACCGCGGTCACCACCGGACCTGCCGAAGGGCCCGGTTAGTCGGGACCCATGCCGCTGCCCACCGGCGAGGTACGACGGCAGGCTGATACCGCGGCCACTCATGCGTCGCCGAGTCCGGTCGAGAAGGAGTACCGAGAATGAACGCCACCGATGCACTGCTGCGTGAATTCGACCGCTGGGACCAGGATCTGGGCAGACTCGAGGACGAGTATGCGGCCGGTGACTGGGCTCAACGTGAGCGGCTGATGGTCACCGCACAGCGAACCGTCGCCACCTACCGCGGCCGGATTCTTCCCCAGTTGCGGGCAGAGCAGGCGCCGGCCACGACCTACGCGCACGTGGTGGCGGACCAGCTCACCCATGCGGTCGACCTGCTCGACGATCTCCAGCGAGAGCTGGTCAGGCCCGGCCAGGCCGGCAAACTGGAGCTGCACATCAACGAGACGCTCGCGGTGATCCGGGTCCTGGGCACCGTCGTACGCCGCGTTCACCAACTCGACCACGCGAATCACTCCTGATGAGCACCGCGATCGTCACCTTCCTCGGCGCGGCCGGGACGGTGACCGGTAGCAAGTTCCTGGTGGAGAGCGCCGGACACAGGTACCTGATCGACTGCGGCCTGTTCCAGGGCGAAGCCCGGTGGCGGCGGCGGAACTGGGAGCAGTTCCCGGTCGGGCCGCGGTCGCTGGATGCCGTCGTACTCACGCATGCCCATCTGGACCATTGCGGTTACCTGCCGGCTCTGGTGCGGCAGGGATTCCGTGGGCCGGTGATCTGCTCCGCGGGTACGGCGCAAGTGGCCGCCATCGTGCTTCGTGACGCGGCCCATCTGCAGATGGAGGACGCCGCGCAGGCTCGGGTCGGTGGCTACTCCAAGCACGATCCTCCGCTGCCGCTGTTCGATCTGGCCGATGCCGAGCGAGCGATCCGGCTGTTCCGGCCGGTCGGCGAGCCCGGCCGGGTCGACCTGCCGGGCGGAGCGACGATCACGCTGTATCGGGCCGGCCACATCCTCGGCTCGACCTTCGCCGTACTGGAGCTGGACGGCCGACGGCTCGCCGTCAGCGGTGATCTCGGCCGGCCGGACCATCCGCTGTTGCGGCCGCCCGAGCCGCTCCCGTCCGCCCACGCGATCGTGGTCGAGTCGACCTACGGGAACCGGCGGCATCAGCCGATGGACCACGGCCGGCTGGGCCGGCTGATCACCTCGACCGTCCAGCGGGGCGGTGTGGTGCTGATCCCCGCCTTCGCTGTCGACCGCACCGCCGTCCTGCTGCACGAGTTGGCCGGGCTGACCCGCGACGGGCTGATCCCGCGGCTACCGGTCTACGTCAACAGCCCGATGGCGCTGGCCGCGTTGAACGTCTACCGGACCGCGGTCGAGAAGAAGTGGCCGGAACTCCGGCCCGAGATCGTCGGTGCCGGCGACCCGTTCGACCCCGGCGACCTCCGGCTGGTTCACAGCGTCGACGAGTCCATCCGGCTCAACCACGTCAACCGGCCGTGCGTCATCGTGTCCGCGTCCGGGATGGCGACCGGTGGTCGCGTGCTGCACCACCTCACCCGACTGTTGCCTGGGGCAAAGAACACGGTGCTGATGCCGGGCTACCAGGTGGCCGGCACCCGCGGCCGGCAACTGCTCGACGGTGCCCGCTCGGTCAAGATCCACGGCCGCTACGTGCCCGTCCACGCCCGCGTCGTCGACCTGCCCGAGTTCTCCGCGCACGCCGACTCCGACCAGCTCGTCGGCTGGCTGGGCACCGCGCCGGAGCCGCCCGGTACGACGTACGTCGTCCACGGCGAAGACGCACCGCGGCAGGCCCTCGCGGAGCGAATCGACAAGGAACTCGGCTGGACCGCGGTCACACCGCATCACCTCGAGCGGGTGCGCCTGTGGTGAGGAAGGAAATCGACATGCGCATCACGAACTCCGTCACCGAGGACGAGGTGGGCATCCTGCTCACCGCCGCCGGACAGGCGCCCTCGATGCACAACACCCAGCCCTGGCGGTTCGAGATCAACGGCCCGGTGATCGACGTCTTGCTGGACGCCGACCGCACCCTGCCCGCGACCGATCCGGCCAATCGCTTCGTCCGGGTCGGCCTCGGCGCCGCGGCATTCAACCTCCGCGTCGCCGCGGCCATGCTCGGCCACGAGACGACGCTGGCGATCGACCCCGATCCGGCCGTACCTGCGGTGGTGGTGCGGATCTTCCTGGCCGAGCGCAAGGTTCCGGTCGCGGGCCTCAGTTCCCTGTACGGCGAACTGGCCCGGCGCTTCACCTATCGCGGTCCGATGGTCGATCTGCCGATCTCGGCCAGGATGATGCAGCGGCTGACCGAAGCGGCGAAGGCCGAACGCGCCGACCTGCGCTGGCTCGACGACGAGGAACGCGCCGGCCTCGGTTCGATCATCCGGGATGCCGACGACCGCGACGTGCACGAGGAGGACCGGCTGCACGAGCGACTGCAGTGGATCGGCGGCGACCGCGACGCCGAAGGCGTTCCGGACTCCGTCCTCGGCCCGTTGCCGTCCCGTCCCGCGCCAGTCCGGGACCTGTCCGCGGGCCTCGACGTCCCACACCGCGACCAGGCGGCCTTCGAGCCGACGCCGATCATCGCGGTGCTCGGCACCGTCGACGACGACGAGCGGGCCTGGGTCCGGGCCGGTATGGCGCTGCAGCGGATGTTACTCACGGCAACTTCCTACGACCTGGCGGCCTCGTTCCTCAACCAGGCAGTCGAGTACCCGACCTTGCGCGACCAGGTCCGGACGCTGATCGGCCGCGACAGCTGGCCCCAGTTGATCATCCGCATCGGCTATCCGGCCGAGGGCTCCGGCCTGACACCTCGCCGGCCGTGGAACGAAACGCTGAACTACCGGCGATGATCAACAAAGAACTGGACCTGGCCCCTTCCGGGTCAAGTCCAGTTGAGTTTGCTGTCTCACCCCTGCGACTGGCGCCAGCGCGCGGCGACCTGCTCCCACTCGCGTTCCCAGTCCCGCATCCGGCGCCGGTTCAGCGGTACGACGGCCAACCGGGCCAGGCCGGCGATGAGCAGCCACGACATGATCGCCACAGTCACACCGGCCGCACCGCCAATCGCGGCGCTGTCACCGGGCGGACGCGGCGGAGCAGTGATCGCCCCCGAGCTGTCCAGCCAGATCGTCACCTCGGTGTCCTTCTTCGTCCCGATGGCGACGTTCGTATGTCCTTCCTGCGGCCAGCCCGCCTGGTCGATCCACGTCACCCGGACCCGCGATGTCACTTGACCCGGTGCGGTGGGGACCGCGGTCTCGGTGTTCTCGAGCGTCCGCGCCTGCACCTGGGTGAGTACCGCCCGACGCTGCGCCGCGGAGTTCTCGCTCGAGTTCCGGACCGCCGTCCCCAATGCGGCGGCGATAGGGATCATCAGCAGCGCGACCAGGATCGCGCACGCCAAGATCATGGACTCGAGTCTGTCGACCCGGCGGCGGAGCGGATTGCGGCCGATCCCGAGCCGGCGCGCCTGCATCAGCACCCACAGCTCCCCGGCCCTGTTTCGGTCGACGCTCATCGCGAACTCCTCGGTGATCTGTTGACGAATACGGCCGGCTCGCCGGGATGCGGTGCCGTCCTGATGACGGTGGATCTCGTGGCCCGTTGTGTTGACGGCCACCCTTTGTCTGTCCGCTCCCGGCGAGCCGGTCAGCTCCCCTGCATCTCCAAGGTGCCTCCCGGCCACCACTCGCAGGCAGGGCCGAAGGTCCCCGTCCACCGGGACGACAGACCGGTCTCCGAGTGGTCTTCGGGCGCGCTGCACCGGACGCTGGATCACGTGGCACCACCCGCGGCTGAAACCTCAGTCCAGCAGCACGTCGGTAATCGGCCGGCGCGGGGTCGGTGGCACCGGCGGACCGTAGCCGAACCGGATGACCGCCTGCGGGCGATGCCAAGTCCCGAGCGGGTCGTTGATGAGCCATCGCAGCGCTTCGTGCTCGACCGCCTGATTGAGCAGCGACGTCGAGACTCCGTGTGCGGTGGCCTCGAGCAGGACTCGCTGCAACGCCTGACCTGCCCGCAGCCAGGCGATCGGGCCGTCATGGATCGTCGAGAGCAGGGCCAACTGGGGGTCCCGCTCGAAATCGGCCACCATCCGGTTGACGTCGGCCGGTGTCGCTGCCAGGTCCCTGGCCGGCGACGTCCCGCCCACGGTCCGCGGGCCGAGTGCACTCGACGGGACGCCATCCGCGACTCGGTCTCCCCCGACCCAGCGGCGCCGCTCCGCTGTTCGCGCGTGGTCCTCGTCATCTGCCAGTCCCGCGTCGTTAGTTGCCAGCTGCATCCACTTGCGGCGGGCCGGCGCCGTCAGCCATTGCAGCTCCGCGCCCTCCAGCCCGGCGGTCAGGTCCAGCAGCCGGCGCACGTCCGCCGGCACTTGCTCGTCGCTGTACGGCTCCCGATTCGTTCTCCGCAACTCGATGTACGGCGCCAGTTGCCGCAACCGCTTCACCTCGGCGCCGGCCGCGGTCAACTCGACCTCGGCGACCAGATCCGGCCTGCTCCGGTCGAAGACGCTGCGTGCTTCCGCGCCGTACCCCAACTCGGCCGCGCCGACCCGCAGGTTGAAGACCGCGGCACCCAGCGACAGGTGCAGCATCCGCCGATCCGGATCCTCCGCGGGCAACTCCCGGTCGCGATCGCGGTGCACCTCCACCACCCAGCCACGGAAGCGGAACCGCCACGGCTGGGTGTTGTGCATGGATGGAGCCGCGACGGCCGCCCGAAGCAGCGCGTCGCGGTCCTTGACGGTCAGGGCCGGCATCATGTCCCGTGCTTCTCCGGCTCCATGCCCTGCTCGGTGAACAAGGCAACCTTCAGCGCACCGGTCTCGCCGGCCCGGCTGAAGATGTCGTACGCGTCCTGCATCTCGTCCAGTCCGAAACGGTGCGTGATCAGGCCCGGCATCGCCAGCCGGCCCGCTGCCAGCATCGACAGCAGCCGCGGTGTCGCCGCGGTGTCGACCAGCCCGGTGGTGATGGTGATGTCCTTGATCCACAGGTCTTCCAGGTGCAGCGTCACGGGAGCACCGTGCACGCCGACATTGGCGACCACGCCGCCCGGACGCACCACCTCTGCGCACAACTCGAAGGTGGCCGGTACGCCGACCGCCTCGATCGCGACGTCGGCCCCCAGGCCACCGGTCAGCCCGCGGATCGCCTCGACCACATCCTCGTCCGGGGCCAGCGCCACGTCGGCACCATGGTCGAGCGCGGCCTTGCGGCGAGAGTCGGCCAGGTCGACGACGATGATCTGGGACGGGCTGAACAGCTTGCTGGTCGTGATCGCGGCCAGGCCGATCGGTCCCGCACCCACGATGACGACCGTGTCGCCGGGCCGCACCCGGCCGTTGATCGTGCCGACCTCGTACGCAGTCGGCAGGATGTCGGCCAGCAGCAGCGCCGCCTCGTCGGTCACGTTGTCCGGCAGCTTGTACACGGAACGGTCAGCGAACGGCACCCGGACCTGCTCGGCCTGCGTCCCGTCGATCAGGTGGCCGAGGATCCAGCCACCCCCACCGAGGCACTGTCCGTACCGGCCTTGGCGGCAGTACTCGCACCGGCCGCACGAGGTGATGCACGAGATCAGGACCCGGTCACCGACAGCCACTCCCCTCACACCGGCGCCGACAGCGGTGATCGTGCCGACCGCCTCGTGGCCGAGGATCCGGCCGTGCGCCACGGACGGTACGTCGCCCTTCAGGATGTGCAGGTCCGTACCGCAGATGGTGACGGCGTCGACCCTGACGATCGCGTCCTCCGGATCCTGGATCACCGGATCCGGCATCTCCCGCCAGCTGCGCTGTCCGGGACCGTTGTAAACAAGCGCCTTCATGGTCGACCGTCCCTTCACAGATCGAAGTACTCCTCAGCTCGACCATCGCCGCCGCAGGGCCCGGCCAGCAGAGCCCAAACACACCTGCCGGACGGGACCTTGGTCGGCTCTCCCCGGGCCCTTCCGCCCTACCCGCGCCGGCCGGCGCGGGATGGACTGTCCCTGGAGCCATACCGAGCGAGAGGCCCCGAGATGTCCGCGCAGCCACCACCGCCAGTCGTCGTAGGGATCGATGGGTCCCGCGACGGTCTGCTGGCGCTCGAGTGGGCCGTCAGGTTCGCCGGTCAGCGGCAGTTGCCCCTGCGTGCCGTCTACGTCGTCGACGATGCACGCACGCTTCCACCGGCCGTCGCGACCGCACCCGACGACGGCTCGGAGGCCGCCGAAGAAGCAGCCGACGAGCTGTTCAGACTGGGCTTCACCGCCGGTTCGGTCGAAGTCAGGCACGGTGATCCCGCGATGCGGTTGGTGGAGCTGGCCGCCCACGCCAGTGCGCTGGTGATCGGCCGCCGGGGCATGGGCGGATTCGCCGAACTCGTCCTGGGTTCCACCTCGCAGGTCTGTGCCGCCCTCGCCCCGGGCACTCTGATCGTCGTACCGGACAGCTGGCAACCCGACGCGGCCGCGCAGGGCCGCGTCCTGGTCGGGGTGGACGGATCCGCCGACTGCCAGGCCGCGCTGGGGTTCGCCTTCGAAACCGCCGCCCAGCAGGATTCCGAACTACTGGCCGTGCACGCCGCACACCTGCCCGAGACCTTCCCGCCACCCGACGTCTGGCTGGACCCAGACGACCAGCCCTGGACGGCACGAGCAGAGGCCCTCGTCGCCGTGTCGCTGGCCGGCTGGCGGGAGAAGTACCCCGAGGTCGTGGTCAGAACCCGCTGCACGAGCGGGCATCCGGTGCAACTGCTCGCCTGCGAGTCCGCCCGCGCCGACCTCGTGGTCGTGGGCGGCCGGGGTCAGACCCAGTTCAGTCCGCTGCGGATGGGCTCGGTGTCACGAGGCCTCCTCCACCACAGCCAATGCCCCGTCGCCGTGATCCACCCCGAGGAGTGCACCGCGTGAGCGAGCGAAGCGAGGTCACCATCATGCACAGCGTCTCTCGTGCCTCATCCGCGCCCGGAGCGAAGCGAGGACGCGGATGAGTCTCAACGTGTCGGTCCCTGATGGTCTGACCGACGTCGAAGCCCGCCGGACACTGGCCGACCACGGCCCCAACACCATTGCCTCCGCCAAACCGCCGTCGCCCGTGTTCCGGTTCGTCGCGCAGCTCCGGGATCCGATGATCTTGCTGTTGCTCGGCGCCGCGGTGCTGACCGCGACACTGCACGACCTCACCGACCTCGCGGTGATCCTGATCGTGATCGTGCTGAACACCACTGTCGGGGTGATCCAGGAGCTGAGGGCCGAACGCGCGTTGGCGGCTCTGCATCGCCTTGCCGCACCACAGGCGACCGTACTGCGCTCCGGCCGGGCCACCGTGATCCTGGCGGCCGAGGTCGTCCCGGGCGACCTGGTCCTGCTCGAGGCCGGTGACATCGTGCCGGCTGATCTCCAGTTGGCCCGGGCAGTCCGGCTGCAGACCGACGAGGCCGCTCTCACCGGCGAGTCCGTCCCGGTCGAGAAGGACGTCGACGACGAGGTGTTCGCCGGCACGGTGGTGACTCGTGGACGCGGATCCGGCGTGGTCTCCCGGACAGGTCCGGACAGCGCTCTCGGCCGGATCGCGGAACTGATCTCCGGCCAGCGGCCACGACCCACCCCGCTGCAGGTGCGGCTCACCTCACTCAGCCGGATTCTCAGCCTGGTGGCGTTGGCGTTGTCGGGGATCGTCGCCGTGGCGGGTCTACTACGCGGTCTTCCGGTCGCTGACATGCTCGTGACCGCGGTGAGCCTGACGGTGGCCGCCGTACCGGAGTCTCTGCCTGCCGTCGTCACCCTCGCCCTGGCGATCGGCGCCCATCGGATGGCGCGGCGGTCCGCCGTCGTACGACAGCTGCCGGCTGTCGAGACGCTCGGCTCGGTGACCGTGGTGGCCGCGGACAAGACCGGTACGCTGACCGAAGGTGTCATGCTGGCCGAGCGGCTCTGGACCGAGCACGGCGAATTCATTGCCAGCGGCAAGGGGTACGCACCGGACGGCGAATTGCTCCCGCTGGGTGCGGCCGAACCACCGGACCGGCTCCTCCGAGACGTTGCTCTGTGCAACGACGCCGATCTCCGGCCACCCGGCCCGGACCAGCCGGACTGGCAGCCGTTGGGCGACCCGACCGAGGCTGCCCTGCTCACCCTGGCGCTGCGTGGCGGAACCGACCCCGCGGACGTCCGGGCCACCTACCCGAGGATCGCGGAGCTCCCGTTCGACAGCAACCGCAAGCGGATGACCACGTTCCACGAACTGCCCGAAGGGGAACTGGTCGTCGGCAAGGGCGCACCCGAGGTCATCCTGGATCCCGCCGTCACGCCGTACGGCGATCTCGACGCCGCCCGGGCGATCGCCGCGGAACTGACGGCCGACGGGTACCGCGTGCTCGCGATCGCCGACCGGATCCTGCCACCTGGCGCGAGCCGCATCGAGGACGGTCTCCGGCTCGCCGGGCTGGTGGCACTGACCGACCCTGTCCGCCACAACGCCGCCGACGTGATCACCTCGTTCGGCCAGGCCGGGGTCGATCTCCTGCTGATCACCGGTGACGCCCCGGGAACGGCACGGGCGGTGGCAGAGCGGGTCGGTCTCCGTGCGGACGACGTGGTCACCGGTTCCGACATCGACGCGGGTGCCGACCCGGCCGACGGACGGGTGTACGCCCGGATCCGGCCGGAACAGAAACTCGACATCGTCAGCGCCTGGCAGCGGGCGGGCCACGTGGTGGCGATGACTGGCGACGGAGTCAACGACGCTCCGGCGTTGCGGCGCGCGGACATCGGCGTTGCCATGGGCAAGGACGGCACCGAGGTCGCCCGGCAGGCGGCCGACCTGATCCTCACCAACGACGACCTCGGCACGGTCGTGGCCGCGATCGAAGAGGGGCGCCGGATCTACGCCAACGTGCGGACGTTCCTGCGCTACGCGCTCAGCGGCGGTCTGGCCGAAGTACTCGTCATGCTGATCGGGCCGATGCTCGGCCTCGCCGTACCACTGGTGCCGGCGCAGATCCTCTGGATCAACATGCTGACCCACGGTCTGCCCGGTGTCGCGATCGGCGCCGAGCCTGCGGATCCGCAGGCGATGCGGCGCGGGCCGCGCGCACCGGACGAGCAGGTCCTCGGCGCCGGCCTCTGGCAGCGGATCGCCTGGACCGGCGCGCTGATCGCGGCCGTCACCCTGGCTTCGGCGATCTGGGCCCGCTCCACCGCGGTGCCCTGGCAGACGATGACCTATCTCGTCCTCGGTCTGGCCCAGCTCGGCGTCGCCATCGCGCTGCGGCGGCCTCGCCCCCAGGGTGAGCGCCGGCTGCGGTTCCTCGACGTCGCCGTCGCGGGTGCGCTCGTGGCGCAATGCGGGCCGCTGTTCGTGTCGCCGCTGCGCGATCTGCTCCACCTGCAACCGTTGTCGGCCTCGCAGTTCGCCATCGCCGCGGCCTTCGCGGTCCTCCCCGGCCTGGTCGTGGCGATCCGCCGGATCCTGAAAGCACAGAAGCCATGACCGAGACAACTGAGGCCCGCAGAAAGGGACCGCAGCCGCCATCGGAATCGCCCAAACTGCTCGAGACGGCCGCTCATCACGCGTCGACCGCTGTGCCCACGGCAGGTCCCGATGACCTCGCCGGAGAGGTACTGCGCGGGCTGACCGGTCGCACCTTCGACAGTGCGGCCGTCGTCGCGGTCAGTGCGAACGACCGCCTGGTCGGCGTGGTGACGATGGAGCGCCTCCTGGCCGCTGATCCGGCCACCCCGCTGCGCGCGGTGATGGACCCGGACCCACCGATCGTTGCCCCCGGCACCGATCAGGAGCGGGCCGCCTGGCAGGCAGTGAAACATGGCGAACCCGGCCTCGCCGTCGTCGACGCCGACGGGCGGTTCCATGGCCTGATCGCGCCCCAACGCCTGCTCGCCGTACTCCTGGCCGAACACGACGAGGACCTGGCCCGGCTCGGCGGCTTCCTCCGGACGACCGCGGAAGCACGGACGGCCAGCACCGAGCCGGTCACGCACCGCCTGTGGCACCGGCTCCCCTGGCTCCTGGTCGGACTGGCCGGCGCACTCGCTGCCGCCGGCATCGTCGGGGCCTTCGAACGGACGCTGGAGCGCAACGTCCTGATCGCCTTCTTCATCCCGGGCGTCGTGTACATCGCCGACGCGATCGGCGCCCAGACCGTGGCGCTGGTGGTCCGGGGTCTGTCCATCGGCGTGGGCATCCGCCGCGTCGCGGTCCGCGAGATCATCACCGGGCTGCTCGTCGGCGCCATCCTCGGCGTGCTCTCAGGGCCGGTGATCTGGCTGCTCTGGCACGACGCCGAAATGGCGCTCGCGGTGGGCCTCGCGATCTTCGCGGCGTCCGCCATCGCCACTCTGATCGCCATGGCGCTGCCCTGGCTGTTCAACCGGCTCGGCGTGGATCCCGCGTTCGGGTCCGGCCCGCTGGCCACCGTGATCCAGGATCTGCTCTCCATCGTGGTCTATTTCGCCACCGTCACCCTGCTGGTGCCCTGATGCCCCGGCTGGGCCGGCCCGGCGAGGCCGAAATGCTCCGTGACCCGGGACCTTTGGCTGTCCCAATCCGCGCGCCGGTGGTGGACAGTGGATACCAGACCTGGGGCACGGGGAGGGGTGCCGGCGGACAGGCCCGGCATCGCACAAGGGTGTAGGGGGTCGTGATGCAGGGATTGACTCGCCGCCGTCTGTTGCAGGTGTGCGGCGCCGCGGGAGTGACCATGGTGGTCCCGCTGCAGTTCTCCGGTTCGGCCGGGGCAACGGTCCGGGGTTCCCGGGCCGGCGTACTGGAGCCCCTGACCATCCCGAAGTACGTGACACCGCTCGTCATACCACCGGCGATGCCAACCACCACGCGCGGCGCGGTGGACTACTACGAGATCGCGGTGCGACAGTTCGACCAGCAGATCCTGCCGGCCGGAATGCCCGCTACGACCGTCTGGAGCTACGGGTCGGCCAACCATCCCGGCACGTTCAACTACCCTGCCTTCACGATCGAGGCCTCCTATCGCAGACCGGTCCGGGTGCGCTGGATCAACGACCTGGTGGATGCACAAGGCAACTACTTGCCCCATCTGCTGCCGGTCGACCCGACGCTGCACTGGGCCAACCCGCCCGGCGGTGCGGACGGCCGCGACTCACGGCCGACGTTCGAGGTCACGCCGGGCCCGTACGACGGGCCGGTGCCGCTGATCACCCACGTGCACGGAGCGCACACCGCGGACCACAACGACGGCTTCGCCGAGGCGTGGTACCTGCCGGATGCCGCGAACATCCCGGCCGGCTACGCGACCACCGGGACGTTCTACGACTACTTCGCCGCGAGATCACCGCTCGGGACCAGCTGGCGCCCGGGTGATGCTGTGTTCGAGTACCCGAACGACCAGCGTCCGGCCACGCTCTGGTACCACGACCACACCCTCGGCATGACCCGATCCAACGTCTACGCCGGGCCGGCGGGCTTCTACCTGGTGCGTCGCGGCCCGGGCGATCTGCCGGACGCCGTACTGCCCGGACCGGCCCCGCGGCTCGGTGACCCGGCCGGCACCCGGTACTACGAGATCCCGCTCGCCATCCAGGACCGTTCGTTCGCCGCGGACGGCTCGCTGTCGTACCCGGACACCCGGGAGTTCTTCGACCAGTTCCCCGGCCCGTACGTGCCGGACAGCGACGTCCCGCCGATCTGGAACCCGGAGTTCTTCGCCGACACGATCGTGGTGAACGGCAAGACCTGGCCGCGCCTGGAGGTCGAGCCGCGGCGCTACCGGTTCCGGCTGCTCAACGGCTGCAACTCGCGGTTCCTCATCCTGGCTCTGTCCACCGACCCGGTCGCCCGGCCCGTTGTCCCCGCCATGCCGTTCTGGCAGATCGGAGCCGAAGGCGGATTCCTGCCGGCCCCGGTCCGGCGGTCGCAATTGCTGATCGCACCCGCCGAACGGATCGACACGATCGTGGACTTCACCGGACTGGCCCCCGGCACCGAGCTCTACCTCGTGAACCTCGGCCCGGACGAGCCATTCGGGGAGCTCACCGACCCGCCGGAACCGTTCGCCGATCCACAGACCACTGGTCAGGTGATGAAGCTCGTCGTCGTACCGCTGGCGTCACGGGACACCAGCGTGCCACCGAACCGGTTGCGGCTGCCCGCGTTCAAGCCGCTCGGCCCGGCGAGCACCGTCCGGGCGGTATCGCTCAACGAGGAGGCGAGCAGCGTTCCCGGATTCGACGGCCCGATCGCCGCGATGCTCGGCACGATGAGTGCCGCCGGTGAGCCCGTCCCGCTGGGCTGGGCCGACTCGATCACCGAGAACCCGGCCACCGGCGCGGTGGAGATCTGGGAGCTGCACAACTTCACTGAGGACGCGCACCCGATCCACATCCACGAGGTGCAGTTCCAGGTCGTCGACCGACGGCCCTTCGAAGGTCCGGTCCGCGGACCGGACCCGGGCGAGACGGGGTTCAAGGACACCGTGATCGCGTATCCGGGCGAAGTGACCCGGGTGAAGGCGCTGTTCGACATTCCCGGCCTGTTCGTCTGGCACTGCCACATCGTCGAGCACGAGGACAACGAGATGATGCGCCCGTACCACGTGGGTCCGCTGCCGCCCGACCTGCCCTGAGCCCGGGACGGCACGCTCCGTGGAGGTGACTGGAAGGAGAACGACATGACGCGCCGGCGGCGGCAGACCGGTGATCCGGCCGCGCCGCCGAGTCGCGTGCCGCGGCGGAAGTGGCGGGTGGTTCTCGGATGGGCCCGCAGTGTGGTCGGACTGGTCCTGCTGATCGCGGTGGTGGACTATCTGATCCTGCCCCGGCTGGCGGGCACGGAACAGTCATTGCGCCTGCTCGAAGGTGTCGGCCTGTGGTGGGTCGGGGTGGGAATCGCGCTCGAGGCGCTCAGCCTCACCTGCTACTCGATGATCACCCGCAGCGTGCTGCGGACGAGTCCGCCACGCTTCAACTGGCTGCTCCGCAGCGATCTGACCGGGTACGGCGTCGGTCGCGTGGTCCCCGGCGGGGGCGCCACCGCGGCCGCGCTCCGCTATCGGCTCCTCGTCTCCGGTGGCGCCAGGCCCAAGGACGTCACCGCGGCCATCGCTCTGCAGGGAATCGGGTGCACCCTGGCCCTGGCCGCGATTCTCTGGATCACCCTCATCCCCGCGATGCTGTTCTACGGCCCGACGGCGCCGTACCTGATCGTGTGGCTGATCGGCGCTGTGCTCAGCGTCTGCGGGCTGATCGCCGTACGGGAGAGATCCCGGCTGGCCAGACCTGCCCTCCGGGTTCTCCGACTCGGACTGCGCGGACTTCCCCGGCGGCTGCGGCCGGCGGTTCAAGCAGCCGCGCTGCAACTCCGCCTGCTGCTGGCCGATCGGGAGGTACGGCGTTCCTTCGCACTGTGGGCCACAGCGAACTGGCTGCTCGACGCCGCCTCGCTGTGGTTCTTCCTCGTCGCCTTCGGTCAGGTGATGGACCCCGTCGCGCTGCTGCTCGTCTACAGCATCGCCAGCCTGCTTGCGGTGCTGCCGATCACTCCAGGTGGAATCGGCATCATTGAGGGAGTGCTGATCCCTGGCCTGCTGGGGTTCGGCGTTCCTGGCGGTGTCGCGGTCCTGGGGGTCGTATCCTGGCGGCTGTTCCAGTACTGGGCACCGGTCCCTGTCGCCGGTCTCTGCTATCTCTCCCTTCGCACGCCTGGCTGGCGTGACCGGGTCCCCAGCCATTCACCACCGACGCGCGACGGCGATCCTTCGCGATCAGGTGCCGAAGGTCCCGATCCGCAGGACCGAATGGCCGGTGCGGGCAGCCACGGAGCAGACACATGCTCGAGGTAGACGATCCGATCCGGAGGTGGCCTCGTGCATCATCAGGACTCGAAGGTCGTGCCGGTCCCCTGGTTCCGCCGGCTCGTCATCGACACCGGCCGGACCGCTAACCGGCGGCACGCCGTCCACGGCCTGATCGAGGTCGACGTGACGGCGGCCCGTGCGGCGCTGCGCGCGCATCGCGCGAACACCGGCGAGGCCCTGTCGTTCACCGCGTTCGTGATCGCGTGCGTCGCGCGTGCGGTCGCCGCTGAGCCGACCGTTCAGGCGCACCGCGACCTCCGCGGCCGCGAGGTGATCTTCGAGCACGTCGACATCGGCCTCCCGGTCGAGGTCACGCTGGAAGGGGCTCCCTTCGCCTTCACGCACGTCGTCCGCGATGCAAGCGAGCGCTCGGTGCTGGACATTCACCACGAGATCCGCGCGGTCAAGGCCGATCCGAGCCGGAGTCCGACGGTCCGCAAGGCCGGCTGGGCACGTGCCTACCTGCTCCTGCCCGCCTTCGTGCGCACGGGGTTGCTCGGCGCGCTGCACCGGTTGCCGGAACGCCAGCGTGCGCTGGCCGGCACCGTCGGCATCACCGCGGTCGGCATGTTCGGCGCCGGCGGCGGGTGGGGTATCGCTTTCCAGGTCCACACCCTCGACATCGTCATCGGCGGCATCACCGTCCGCCCGGCCCTTTGCGCTGGGCAACTGATCGAGCGGGAGTGGCTGCAGCTCACCATCAGCGTCGACCACGACATCGTCGACGGAGCCCCAGCAGCGCGGTTCGTCCACCGTCTTCGCGAGTTGCTGACGTCCGCCGACGGCCTGCCGACCACTCAGGCGTCCGCCTCTGAACAACACCAGCCATCCTGACCCGGAGGACAGCACCATGACTGACATCGACAAGGCCCGCGCACAGCGCGACGCCCTGCGCAACGTGGCCCGCCGGACGGTCGGCGGAACGTCACGTGCGGAGCAAGCACTCCAGCGCTACCTCGGCGTCGGCCTCTACGAAGCCCGCCACGCGCACGACAAGAAGGACGCCGGCCACGCGACCGACGCGGAGCCGCCCGACGAGACATCGCACTAGGCGCCGGGACCACGACGGGGCCTACGGACCGGGCGGTGTGGACCTTGGACCCTGACCGGATCCGCGGCCGCTTCCTAGCGTCGGAAGTGGAGCGGAAGGAGACGACCAGATGGAGCTCGCGATCCGGACCCGCCGGCTGACCAAGCGGTTCCACCGGCACCTCGCCCTGACGGAGCTCAATCTGGACGTGCCGCCAGGCGTCGTCTTCGGCTACCTCGGGCCCAACGGCGCCGGCAAGACCACCACGATCCGGTTGCTCACCGGGCTGATCCGCCCGACCTCCGGATCGGCCATCGTGTTCGGCTTCGACGCCGGCGACCAGTACGACGTACTCCAACGGCGGATCGGCTACCTCCCCGGCGAGTTCGTGCCGTACCCCGACCTCACCGTCACGCAGTACCTGCGGTACTTCGCGCATCTGCGCGGCGGAGTCGACCAGGCGATGATCGACGGACTGGCGAAACGGTTCGAGCTCGACCTCACCGCCCGGATCGGTGCCCTGTCGCACGGCAACAAGCAGAAGGTCGGCATCGTCCAGGCCTTCATGCACGAGCCCGACCTGCTGGTGCTGGACGAGCCGACCAGTGGGCTCGACCCGATCATGCAGCGCGAGTTCCTGGCACTGCTGCGGGAGTGCCGGGATGCCGGCCGGACCGTCTTCCTGTCGTCGCACATCCTCTCCGAGGTCGAGGCCGTCGCGGACACCGTCGGCATCCTCCGCCAGGGCGAACTCGTCACCACGCAGTCGATCGAGGCCCTCCGGGACCAGGCCCGGCGCCGGCTCGACCTGACCTTCGCCGGCGTCGCACCGATCGACCTGATCCGCGGCGTGCCCGGCGTACAAGAAGTCTCCGCGGAGGCCCGGACCGCCCACGTGACCGTGACCGGGTCGACCGCACAGCTCGTCAAGGCAGTCGCGCCGTACGACGTGACCAACATCGTCACGCACGAGGCGGACCTGGAATCGGTCTTCCTCGACTACTACCGGGCGCAGGGGTGAACCAGATGTTCCGCACCGTCTTCCTCAAGACACTGCACGATCACCGCCGCGGACTGTTCGGCTGGTCGATCGCGATCGCGTTCCTGGTGCTGCTCGAATGCGCGCTCTGGCCGTCGATCCGGGACACCCCGGGCCTGCAGGACCTGTACAAGTCCTTCCCCGAGGAGATGCGCAAGTTCTTCGATCTCGAGGCGATGACCACCGGTATCGGCTTCCTCAACGCCGAGCTCTTCACCCTGCTGCTGCCCGGCATGTTCCTGGTGTACGGCGTCAGTCGCGGCGCGAAGGCGATCGCCGGCGAAGAGGAGCAGGGCACCCTCGAGCCACTGCTGGTGACGCCCGTCTCGGGTGCCCGGATCGTGTTCGACAAGGCGCTCGCCCTGGCCGTTTCCATCGTGGCACTCGGACTCGTCCTGTTCACCGCGACAGTGGTCGGGAGTCTCGCCTTCGACCTGGGCATCGGCCCGGCCGACGCCGCCAGCGGCGCGATCGCGATGACGTTGCTGGGTGTCGAGTACGGCGAACTCGCACTGGCCGTCGGCGCCCTCACAGGCCGTCGTGGGACGGCGATCGCCGTGTCCGCCGTCGCCGCCACCGCCGGCTATGTGCTCTACGCGGCCGGCCTGATGCTCGAAGCCTTCGAATCGTGGGCACCGTTCTCACCCTTCCACCAGGCGTTCACCGGTGGACCGCTCGGCGCCGGACTACCCGCCGCCTACCTCTGGCTGCTCGCCGGCGCCGGTGCCCTGGTCGCCATCGCCCTGCCGGCCCTCGACGGCCGCGACATCGCCACCAGTCACGGCAGGTGAGCCGGATGACGATCAGAGTACGAGACCTGGCGGCCACCGGACTTGCCATCACCCTGGCCGTCCTCTACCTCGCCTTCCGCTCGATCGAGCAACTGCCCCTGATCGAGAGCACCCGTGACATGACCTCAGTCGCGCTGATCCTCGGCGGAGCCCTGGTCCTCCTGCTGCTGAGCGTCGAACGGTACGACGTCGTCGGCTTGCTCACCCTGAGCCTGGCCGTGCTGTCCGTGGTGCTGGGTGCCTGCTCACTCGCCCTGGCCGACACCGCCGCCGCGGACACCCTGCTCACTGCCTTCATCGCCACGGTCCTCGCCGTCTGGGCGATCGAACTGGCCGAGCACGTCACCTTCTCCGCACCTGAAACCGCTTCGGATCCGTCAGCTCCGGCGGACCACGGCACCCACTCCCGCGGCTTGAAGGACCGCACCAAGGAGGAATCATGAAGCACTATCCGATCCGGCTCGAGGGCAACCTCGATCCGTCCGTCAGCCGCGGTCTGTGGCTGGTGAAGTGGCTACTCGCCATTCCTCACTACATCGTCCTGGCCTTCCTCTGGCTGGCCTGCGTGGTGGTCAGCGTGATCGCGTTCTTCGCGATCCTGTTCACCGGCAGGTACCCACGGTCGATCTTCGACTTCACCGTCGGAGTCCTGCGATGGACCTGGCGAGTCGGCTTCTACGCCTACAGCGCGCTCGGCACCGACCGCTACCCGCCGTTCACGCTGGCCGACGTACCGGACTATCCGGCCCGGCTCTCGGCCGACTACCCACCGAGGCTGTCTCGCGGGCTCGTGCTGGTGAAGTGGCTGCTGGCCTTCCCACACCTGCTGGTCACCGCGATTCTGCTCGGCGGCGGTCCGTACCTGTCCTATCGGCTCGGTGACACCTCCACCACGATCCAAGGTGGCGGTCTGATCGGGCTCCTGGTCCTGATCTCGGCAGTGGTCCTGCTCTTCACCGCCCGGTATCCGCGCGAGCTCTTCGACCTGATCATGGGCCTGAACCGCTGGGTCTACCGGGTCGGAGGCTACGTCCTGCTGTTGACAGACGAATACCCTCCCTTCCGCCTCGACACAGGGAGCGGAACAACTCCGCGCGGGATCGAGGACAGCGCGCGACCTGACCTGGTCCCGCAGGCGCCTCCGCCTGCCCCCGTCCAGCACAGTGTCGGTCAGCCGGCCACTCCCGCACAGTACGGCGACCGGCCGGTGCACCGCTGGACTGCCGGACGCGTGATCAGTGTCGTCGCCGGGTCATTGCTGGTCGTGACCGGGATGGGCCTGGTTCCGACCGGGGCCGTCGGGCTGTGGGCGGACCAAGCCGCCCGCGATTCCGATGGCTACATCAGCACCGACCTCGCCCGGTTCTCCAGCCCGGGCTATGCGATCACGACGGAGCCGGAAGCCATCCGCTTCGACGGCCCGGACTGGGTGATGAACCGGATGCTCGGCGAGGTCCGGATCACCGCTGACAGCGCGACCTCGGCGCCCGTGTTCATCGGGATCGCACGGGCCGGCCGGGCCACGACGTACCTGGCGCCGATCGAGCACACTGTGATTCACCGGCTGGACCAAAGCGTGACCACCGATGAACAACGCGCCGGACAGGCACCCGCCGTCCCACCGGGTGACGAGTCCTTCTGGGTGGCGCAGACCTCGGGAAGCGGTCAGCAGACGCTTGACTGGAAGCCCCAGACCGGGACCTGGACCGTCGTGGTGATGAACGCGGACGGCAGCCGGCCGGTAGCGGCCGACCTCGCCGTCGCGGCGACCGTCCCCTGGCTCGACGACGTCTCGTACGCCCTGATCGGCTCCGGCCTGATCTTCCTCATGATCGGCGGCTCCCTGATCGCCATCGCGGTCCGCCGTACCCAACAACAACTCACCCCAGCCGCCATCGGCGGCTAGTCCGCCCACAGGCCCGGCCGCAGGAACGTCTGCTCCTCGGCACGCAGGGTTCGCAGCCAGCGAGTTGTGAGCCAGATGCTTGCCACGAGCAACGCTGCGGACGGGCCTGCGTCGGGGCCGAGGTGCAGGGTCTCACCGGTGACCAGGACGGCCAGGACTCCCGCCCAGAGTGCGGTGAACAACGTGACGATCTTGATCAGTGCCACCACGGCCAGCGGGCCGGCGACGGGGCGGCCGCGCAGGAGCATCACGCCTACGGCCGCGATGCACGGAAGTACGACGACCAGGTCGAGCACGAACACCGGATAGGGCGTGCCGCCGATCCCCTCGGGGTCGGGGACATGCCCGCCGGCGGCGTACGGGACGAGCGTGGAGAGCCAGAGCAGCGCGAACAAGATCGCTACCACGACCAGCATCCAGCCGGTCCCGCGCTCGAGACGCCGTGACTCCGGCCGTTGCCATGCCGATCCACGCAGCCGGAGCAAACCGTCGACCAGCGCCGCTCCAGCGAGCGATTCGATCACGACGTACACCAGGAAGACGCGGTTCATCGGGACGCCGGTCAGGTAGATCGCGTAGCTGTAGACGACATACGCCAGCAGGCCGAGCCGGGCGAGGTGGCCTCGTGGGGAGATCGTGCGGTGACGGACGAGAAGGACCAGCAGGCCGGCGACCAGGATGCTGCACACGTCCTGGGCCTTGGCACCCAGCACTGTCGCGGCCGGAAGATCGCGGTACGGCTCGGCGGCCAGCAGACCGTATGCCGACGCCGTCACGATGCCCAGAGCAAGTCCGACGCTGGACCACAGCGTCATGGCAGTACGGCGGACAGCGCCGCCCACGTGAATCGACTCAATCGTCATGGCTTCCTCCCTCGTCAATCTCCAAGGTCGCCAGGGCACGCGCCATCCGACCAGGGTCCAAGGTCTCCAACCCCTGGGACCGTCCCCAGGTCGTGGGACCTTCGCCCCTGCCCGCAGCGGCCGCGCCGGTGCATCGTGGAGATGAGAGCTACGGGAGGAGACGGCAATGAGACCCAGACCAGTGGTGGCCGGTGTCGACGGCTCGCCGGCCGCCGAGGCCGCGATCCGGTGGGCGACCGCCGAGGCGGCATCCCGTGGCGCCGAGCTGCACTTGATCGAGGCCCTCGCACCACTGCTTCCCGGACAGGAGCACCGCGCGGCCGCTGAAGAGATCCTCCGCGCCGCGATCGCTCTGTGCCGCGAACTCGATCCCGATGTCGCCGTCGACGGCCGGCTCGAGGACGGTTCGCCGTCCGCGGCTCTGATCAAGGCGTCGGCCGAGGCGGACCTGGTCGTGATCGGCAGCCGCGGCCTCGGCGTGATGCTGGGTGCGCTGATCGGTTCGACCGGGCTCGATCTGGCCGCGAACGCCCGGTGCCCGATCGTCGTGGTGCGCCCCGACCTCGGCGGCGAGTCCGGCAGTCACGTGCTGATCGGGTACGACGGTTCGTCCGCCAGCCGGCTCGCGCTCGAGTTCGGCCTGGACTACGCCCACCGGCACGACCTCAAGGTCCGGGTGGTCGCCGCCCAGCCGTCGCACACCGAACTCCACCGGATCACACCGGAGGAGCTCCGTGACGCGGTGCACGACCGCGAGCACGGCCGGGACGCCGAGCTCGTCCAGATCACCGGCCACCCCGCCGAACACCTGCTTCACCTGTCCGCCGACGCACGGCTGATCGTGCTCGGCGCGCGCGGGCGGGGCGGCTTCAGCGGCATGTTGCTCGGATCGGTCAGCCAGACCGTCCTGCATCACGCCGACTGCCCGGTGGCCGTCATTCCCGCGGCCGCGATCGGAGGCTGACCCGCGATGACCAACAACACCCGAACCCCCGTGCGGATGGAGCCCGCCCGGATCTGGCAGACGATCCACTGGGGATTCCTGGCGATGTTCGGCGCCGGCGCCTTCGTGCACGCCGGGCTCGCCATCGGCAGCCCCGACTCGTATCGGCCGTTCGCGGACGAGGCACTGTTCGACTGGGTCTACGACGGCTGGCAGAACGTGTTCATGGCGCACCCGACCCTCTGGGCGCTGCTGCTCGGCGCGGGTGAATTCGTGATCGCCGTACTGCTCGTGCGCGCTCGCCGCCTCGGATACGTCGCGGTGGTCGCCTTTCACCTCGCGCTGATGCTGTTCGGCTGGGGCTTCTGGCTCTGGTCCGTTCCGGCTCTCGCCTTCGCCGTACCGGCCATGCTGCACGCCTTCCGCACCGCCTCAGAGTCCTGATGCCACAGGGCTCAGTGACTCAGCCGGCGCTGGAGCAGGATCGACGCCAGGCCGAGCATCCCCGCTGCGAAGCCGGCGAGCACCACCAGCTCGGTGGCGATGTCGGTGATGTCACCGGCCCGGGACAGCACGGTGATCCAGGCGTCCACCGCCCACGCGTGCGGTGTCACATGACCGAGCAGGCGGACCGCTTCCGGCACGATCTCCAGCGGCCACATGCAGCCGCCGAGCATGGCGAACCCGATGCCCAGCACCGGGCCGATCGCCGTCGCCTGGTCCGCGGTCTTGAACACGGCGCCGCTGAGCATGCCGGCCCCAGTACCGACGAGCGCCCAGGTGCCGATCAGCGCAATCGCGGCGAGTGGATTGCCCCAGCCGACCCCGAACAGCAGTGCCCCGACACCGACGATCAGACCGGACTGCAACAAGGCGAACGTCAAGTAGCACAGGGTCTCGCCGAGCACCAGGCTTCTGGTACGGACCGGGGCCGCCCGGGCTCGGTTGTAGATGCCAAGCTGCCGCGTCTGGACTACAGCCGCCCCACCGGCCAGCGAGTTGATGAACACGAACAGCACCAGCATGGTCGGAGCGCTGTAACTGAATCCGAGCGGCAGATAGTCACTTCCGGTCGCCACGTTCTGGCTCGTGACGGCGATACGCGGCGTCACCCGCTGCAGAGCGGTTGCCGCAGGCAACTGCTCCCCCACCGTGCTCCCGGTCATCCGTGCCGCGAAGGCGGCCGCCTGGACCCGTTCGGCATGCCGGCCGACAGCGGCTGAAATGGCAGACTGTACGGCGCCTTGCGTGGACTCCGCGCCACCCGCCAGCACCGGTACCTGTACGTCGTTCCCCCGCAGCAGCGTGGCGTCCAGGTCAGCCGGGATGAGCACCACCGCGTCAAGCTCACCGCGACGCAACGCCGTACGGGCCGTCTGTTCGTCGGCGAACGTGTGGACGGGGCCGACGCTCTTCAGCTCGTCGGCCAGAGCGGACGCGAGTGGGCGCCCGGAGCTCTGCCCGTCCAGGACGCCGATCCGGAAGCCGCTCGGGTTCTGCACCACCGTTCCGATGATCGCGATGATCACGACGGGCAGCAGCACGATGAAGAACAACGCCGTCCGGTCCCGCAGCATCCTGCGCAGCGAGGCACCGGCAACAGCGAACGCAGTCATGTGGCAACCCTCCGACGGCCGACGAGCACGGCAAGCGTCCCGAGCACCGCGGCCATGCCGAGGATCGCAAGGACAGGACGGACGGCGCTGCCGGCGGCGGCACCGGTGGCGAGATCGGTGAAGCCACGCAGCGCCCACCCGTTCGGCGTCAGCAGCGCCAGCCGCCGCAGCATCTCGGGTGCCTGGCTGATCAGGACGAAGTTCCCGCCCAGCAGCAGGAGTGCGAAGGTGATCATCGTCGCGAATCCGTCCGCCTGCCGTTCGGTTCGCGACACGGCGACCACGAGAGCGGTCAATGCGACCAGAGCCGCCGACATCGCCACGATGAGAGCGGCGGCCGGCAGCGGCGGACCCCATTCCGCGTCGAACGCCAGGGACGTCACGACAGCCAAGCTGGACAGACTGATGACGCTGTAGACGAACGCGGCGAGAGACTTGCCGAGCAGTACGACGCCTCGTCCGAGCGGTGCCGCGCCGATCCGCTCCAACGTGCCGGTGTGCTGCTCGGCGAAGTAGCTGCGCGCGGTGAACCCGATCGCGAACAGCACGAACATGATGCCCATCGCGGGTGCGTAGTAGCTCGCCGTCGTCAACTGCCGATAGCCCGTCGGACGCGCCACCACCGATTCGGGGAGCCTCAGGTCGGCGACCGCCGCGGCGAGCTCCGCCGTACGGCTCGGTGGCACACCGGCGGCCAATGCGGCATGCACGGACAGGCGGTCGGCGTTGAGTTGCGCGACATAGGCATCGGCAACGGCTCGGGCCACCTGTGCCTGCAACGGGTTGTCCGGGCTTGCCAGGACGGTGATACCGACCGGCTCGTCACCGACGGCCGCCGTACTGAACCCCGGCGGAATCACCAGGCCGGCACCGACCTCACCGTCGTCGACGAGGCGGCGAGCCTCCGATTCGTTGTCCATCGACCTGACCGTCAGTACGTCGGACAACTCCGGGCCGGTCATCGCCGTACGGATCGCGGCCGCGATCTGGCCGCGATCGTTGTCCACGAACGCGATGTCGGCGTGGAACGCCTCCACCGAGGAGAAGGCGAAGCTCATCAACGCCGCGACCGCCACCGGCGCGACGAACCCGATGACGAGAGCCGAGCGGTCGCGGAAGCGTTGGCGCAGATCTTTGGCGGCAATCACGAGGGCTGCGAGCATCATCACTCCCGCAGGGCGGTGCCGGTCAGGTGCAGGAACACGGCCTCGAGGTCCGGCTCGGCCACCTCGACCGATCGGATCGCCGTACCGGATCGTTCCGCCGCATCCAGAACGGTGGGCAGCACGCGGCGGCCGTCGCGGGCGAGCAACTGGACCTGACCGTCCTTCACGTCGGCGCGGTCGATTCCGTCGATGCCACGGCAGCGATCGGCGAGGGCGCCCAGGTCACCGGTTGCGGCCAGCATGATCCGATCGTGCTCGCCGAGCTGGGCGACCAGTTCACGACGGGTGCCTTCGGCAACCAGCCGGCCGTGGTCGATGATGCCGACCCGGTCGCAGAGCCGCTCTGCCTCCTCCATGTAGTGCGTCGTGTACAGCACTGCCATCCCGGCGGCACCGAACGAGCGGACACTCTCCATCACAGCGTGGCGGCTCTGCGGGTCGACGCCGACCGTCGGTTCGTCGAGGACCAGCAGGGTCGGCTCGTGCAGCAGTCCGGCGCCGATGTTGAGCCGCCGCTTCATACCGCCCGAGAACGACTCGACCCGGTCACGGCTCCGCTCCGACAGGCCGACCAGCTCGAGCACCTTGCCGACCCGGTGGTTGAGTGCCTTGCCGCGGAGCCCGTAGAGGCGGCCGAAGAACTGCAGGTTCTCCCGTGCGGTCAGGTCGGGGTACAGGGCGATGTCCTGCGGCACGTATCCGACGTACTTCTTCGCCACAGTTGCCGTCGTACTGACCTGCTGCCCGGCGATCACAGCGCTGCCCGCATCCGGTCGCAGCAGTCCACAGACCAGCCGGATCGTGGTCGTCTTCCCGGCTCCGTTGGGGCCGAGCAGTCCGTACGTCTCCCCCGCGGCCACCTCGAAACTGACGTCGTCGACGGCGATCCGATCCCCGAATCGCTTGCCCAGGTGGGACGCGACCAGCACCTGCGTGGTGTTCACTGCGTGCTTCGGCGCAGCAATCTCGACAGCTTGCATACCTTCAGCCTCAGCCGCGATCGGAGCGGACATCAGGGCCGAGAGTCCCTGCCTTTAGGGCCTATTGCTCGTGGTCGCGGCGGGCCGCCGTACGGATAGCTGGAGGGGTTCACTGCTATCGATTCCGAGGAGAACCCCATGCACGCAGCAGTTGTCAACGCCTTCAGCCGGCCGCTGGAGATCAAGGAGCTGCCCATCCCGCAGCCTGGACCAGGCCAGGTCCTCGTGCACATGGAAGCGTCCGGTGTGTGTCACACCGACATCCACGCCGCTCACGGCGACTGGCCGGTCAAGCCCGGGCTGCCGTTCACCCCGGGCCACGAGGGAATCGGCCCGGTCGAGGCGGTCGGCGAGGGCGTATCGGACGACCTCATCGGCAAGCGGGTCGCGATACCCTGGCTGGCCACGTCCTGCGGCAACTGCCGGTACTGCGTCTCGGGTCGCGAGGCGTTGTGTGAGAGCCAGCTCAACAGCGGCTACTCGGTCGACGGCGCGTACGCGGAGTACGCCGTCGCCTTCGCGCACGGGGTCGTCGAGGTGCCGGACGGCGTCTCGTCGTTCGACGCCGCACCGCTGACGTGTGCGGGAGTCACGACGTACAAGGCGATCAAGGTCGCCGAGGTCACGCCGTCCGAGCGGGTGGCGGTGTTCGGGATCGGTGGCCTCGGCCACCTCGCGGTCCAGTACGCCCGGCTCGTCGGCGGTCTCGTCACGGCGGTCGACGTACAGACGAACAAGCTCGATCTTGCCGCCGAACTGGGGGCCGACCACCTGGTCAACGCGGCCATCACCGATCCGGTCGAGGAGATCAAGTACGTCGGCGGCGCCGACGTCGCGATCGTGCTCGCCGCGTCACCGAAGGTGTTCGAGCAGGCTTACCGGTCGCTGCGCCGGGGTGGCCGGCTGGTGATGGTCGCGCTGCCGGCCGACAACGCGAGTATCGACGTACCGATCTTCGAGACTGTCCTCGGCGGCATCTCGGTCATCGGGTCGATCGTCGGCACCCGCCAAGACCTCGCCGAGGTCTTCGCCCTGCACGCCGCCGGCCGCACCAAGGTGATCGCCGAGCCCCGCAAGCTCGCCGACGTCAACACCTGCTTCGACGACGTGCTCGCCGGCCGCGTCCCCGGCCGGCTCGTCTTCGAGTTCTGATCCACCGCTCGACACCCTGGCCGGCCCGAGCCGGCCAGGGCGTCGACATCTGTCAGTACACGTCCGCAGACCGCGGGTCACAGGCCTCCAAGCGAAGGTCGAAAGTCCCTGTACCAGCGGGTGGTGATCAGGCACTGTGGTCGGTAGGGGGTGGATTCATGTCAATGAGGTTGGCCGGAGCAAGACGTCGTCGAGTCGCGTGGGAGGTCGCCCTCATCCTCACCGGCATCGGCCTCTACTTCGGAGTCCGCGGCCTGATGGAGACCCGGGTCGATCTCGCGTACCGCAATGCCGAGCGGTTGATCGAGCTCGAACGCTCGGCCGGCGTCTTCAGCGAGCCCGAACTCCAGGAAGCCGCCGTCGCACACAGTTGGCTGGTCGACGCGGTCAGCCAGTTCTATATCTACGGACACTGGCCCGTGGTCGGCCTCACCTTGCTGTGGCTGCTGCTCCGGCACGGCGACGAGTACCCACGGTTCCGCAACGCCATGCTCATCTCCGGCGCGATCGGCCTCGTCATCTTCGCGGTCTTCCCGGTCGCACCGCCGCGGTTCCTGCCCGGGTACGGCTTCGTCGACACCGTCACCGAACAGACCTCGGCCTACCGCGTCCTGCAACCGCCCGCCTTCGTGAACCAGTACGCCGCCCTCCCCAGCCTGCACTTCGGCTGGAACCTGCTGATGGGGATCGCGTGGGTGAGCCTGGCCGGCCACCCGCTCGCCCGGCTGTTCGGCTGGCTGATGCCGCCGGCGATGCTCGCCTCGATCGTCCTCACCGCGAACCACTACCTCATCGACGGCCTGGCCGGCGGCGCCATCGCCCTGTTCGCCCTGCTCGTAGCGAACCGCCTGAGAGAACGGCGCCGTCGTCGGCTCATGACGCCCCCCACCCAGCCGGAAACCGTGATCCGCACGTAGCTGCCTGCACCCAGCCGGTGTCCACGACGTGTGCATCAGGATGCGGCAGCTTGGGAACCGGGGCTATTGTCTGACACGTCAGGCACCCGGCTGGCTGGAGCCAACCCCTCACTCTCCGCTGTCCCGGGCGCCGGAAGGAGCCCTCCGTGCAGCTGGGTCATGGGCACACAGCAAAGATCTGGCGGATCGTCCGCGCGATCGTCACCCACCGCGTCACCCACCTCACCGCACTCGTGGCCGCCGTCGGCCTCTCATTGTGGAACGTCGACCGCGTGCCCCACACGGCTGTCCTGCCTGCCATTGTGGGTCTGTTGCCGTTCGCGATCGGGAAATACGTCCTGTGCCCACTGCGCTGGCACGCGCTGTCCACCAGCGGACGCACCCGGCGCTGGCACATCCGGGCGTACGCGGAGAGTGAGGTCCTCGGCCTCATCTCACCGTGGCACGCCGGCGCGGACATCTGGCGGGTTCACCGACTGGAGCGCACCGGCGTACGACGGACTGCCGCGATCTCCGAGGTTGCGCTCGACCGGTTCGTCGGCGCGGTCGGGCTGATCGTCGCGGTCGCGGTCTGCGGGGTGACGATGCCCCCGGTCGTGCTCGCGGTTGCCCTCGGCGCGGCAGCCGTCGTACTCGTCGTAGCTCTGATCGTGAACCGTCGCCGGCCAGGCCTGGCGCGTCGCTGGCCGTGGCCGTCGCCGAAGGTGTTCGGCGTCGGCGTGCTGCTGTCGATCGGCTATCAGACCACCATCCTCGGACTGCTGATCGGCGCGATCCACGCGGTCGGCGACTCGGTGTCGGCGATGCAGCTGGTCGCCGTGTTCGGAGCCAGCCAGCTCGCCGGCGTCCTGCCCGGCGTTCATGGCGCGAGCCCCCGCGAAGGCGCTCTCGTCGCCGGTCTGGCGTCGATCGGTGTCTCGTGGACCGCCGCATTCGGCGCGGTCGCGCTGACCGCGTTGCTCTACTGGATCCCGGCCCTCCTGATCGGCGGCGGCTGCCTGCTGCTGCGCTGGCGTGGCTGGTTCACCGAGCCACACCCGAGTACGACGTGAGACCTCGGCTCCTCGTCGCACACCGGGCCGGAAACGACCTGACCACCTTGCGGGCCGCGTTGGACGCGGGGGCGGACCTGGTCGAGGCCGACATCCACGCGTTCCGGGGCCGCCTCGAAGTCCGGCATCTCAAGTCGCTCGGACCGTGGTGGCTCTGGGACCACGGCGAGTTCGTCCGCCGCCGCAACGCCTCGCTGCTCGAGCTGACCGACCTCCTCGCGGCCTCGAGGGGTGATCACCGCCTGCTCCTCGACCTGAAGGGCATCCATCCCCGACTGGCGAGGCGCCTCGCGGCAGTGCTGCCGGACTCCCCCATCACCATCTGCACCCAGCACTGGTGGATGCTCGACGCGTTCCGCGATCGTCCACACGTCCGCCTCGTCCTCTCCGCCGGCAGCCGCCGCGGCCTCCGCCGATTGCGCCGACGTCTTCGCACCCGCCCGTCGTACGGCGTGTGCATACACAGCCGCCTGCTCACCCCGGCCCTCGTCACCGAACTCCGCCAAGGAGCCGAAGCCGTCTTCACCTGGCCCGTGGACACCGAAGAAGCCCTCCACCACGCGCACCACCTCAACGTCGACGGCCTGATCGGAAAGGACCTGGCGCTGCTCGCCGCGACCCGCTGACTCGACTCCGGGGTATTACCTGGTGAACAAGTGCGGAAGGTTGCGACCGGTCAGTGCGACGCGGACCAGACTGGCTTGGACCGCCAGCACCATCGGCCAGGACAACGCCGGCGCGGCGACAACGACCGCGGTCATCATCGCGAGGTCCAGCAGCATCACAGCGGCGCTCGCAGGCCCGGCGAGCCGTGCTGTCGTTGGATTACTGCTCCTGGCGATGACCCCGAAGGTTGCCGCCACGGCGAGCACCGCGGCCCCGAAGGCGACGACGGCGGCAGGCGGAAGCTGCCAGGTCCAGACGTGCGCGGTAATCAACGTCGCGCCCCACAGGCCGGCGAACACAGGAGCGGTTGCCAGCAGAGCGATCGCGGTGTGCCGGGCCAAGGATTGGTGAGCGAAGGCTGCGGTGACCTGCGCCGGGCGGCCGAACTCGGAGATGGCCGCGTCGGCTGCCTCAGCCGGGGAGAGACCGCGCCGCAACTGATGCTGGAAGGTCTCCTCCAGGCCGTCAGCGAGTTCCTCGACGGTCTCGGCAGGGAGCCGCCGGGCCAGCTCGGCCAGATAAGTCTGGATCAGGTCGCGGTCGGCCATGGGCCAGGTTCCAGCAGCGTCGTGATCGCGGCGGCGAACTCGCGCCAGTTGGCGCGCTCGCCCGCGAGCTTCTTGTGACCTTCGGCGGTGAGCTGGTAAGTCCGGCGGCGACGTCCGTCGACCACCGACCAGGACCCGCTGATCAGCCCGGCCCGTTCGAGCCGGTGCAGCGCCGGGTAGACCGTGCCGGTGGGCAGGTCGAACCGGCCACCGCTGCCGTCGCGCAATGCCTCCTTGATCGCGTACCCGTGCTGGGGACCGTCGTTCAAGGTGGCCAGCAGCAGGACATCGAGGTGACCCTTCAAGGCTTGCGCTTCCGCCCTCATAGGTAGGTATCCTACACCCAATGGATAGGTAGTAATCCTAGCTATGGGTGGTAGCGTGATGAGTGAACCTGCGATCGTGGCCGAGGGACTCGTGAAACGGTTCGGATCGGTCGAGGCGCTCGGCGGCGTCGATCTGGAGGTTCCGGCCGGGGCGGTGTTCGGGCTCCTCGGCCCGAACGCGGCGGGCAAGACCACCGTGGTGCGCATTCTGACGACCCTGCTGCGGCCGGATGCCGGCAGCGCGCGGGTCGCCGGCCTGGACGTGATGACACAGGGGGTGGCTGTGCGGCGCCGGATCGGCCTGTCGGGCCAGTACGCCGCGGTCGATCCGTATCTGACCGGCCGGGAGAACTTGCGGATGATCGGCCGGCTGTCCGGCCTGAAACGCGGCGTTGCCCGACGGCGCGCTGACGAGTTGCTGGACACGTTCGATCTGGCCGCCGCGGCGGATCGGATGCTGCGTGGCTATTCCGGCGGCATGCGGCGGCGGTTGGACGTGGCGGCCAGTCTGGTACGCCGGCCTTCGGTGTTGTTCCTGGACGAGCCGACTACAGGCCTGGACCCGCGGGGCCGGATCGGGTTGTGGCGCACGATTGCGGCGCTGACCGCGCAGGGCACGACGGTACTGCTGACCACGCAGTACCTCGAAGAGGCCGACCAGCTCGCCGACCACATCGTGGTCATCGACGCCGGCCGGGTGATCGCGAGGGGAACGTCTGACGAGTTGAAGGCGCGGGTGGGGGGCGACCGGCTCGAGTTGCGGGCGCCTTCGGGCGCGGACGCGACAGCACTGGCTTCAGCTGTCGCAGAGCTCGGCTCTGGTCCACCAGTCGTCGACACTGCTGACGGCCGGGTGCTACTGCCGGTAGCAGATGGTCCCGGGGTGCTCGGTGAAGCAGTGGCCCGGCTGGCGGCCAATGGGCTGCGAGTGACCGACCTAGCCCTGCGCCGGCCGTCACTCGACGATGTGTTCCTGGCCCTCACCGGCCAGTTGGCGAGCTCATCGACCGGCTCGGATCTTGCCAAGGCCGGGAGCCGGAGATGACGACCGAGTCAGCGGCAGCTGACCTGCGACCAGCTGACTCCGAGTCTGTTGAGTTCGGGCCGTCGCGCGGTCTGGTGTGGTTGCTCGGTGACGTGTCCGTGATCACCGGCCGAAACCTGCGCCGACTGATGCGGGTGCCGACCTTGATCGCCTTCGCCACCGTGCAACCCGTGCTGTTCGTGTTGCTGTTCACCTTCGTGTTCGGCGGCGCGATTCACCCGCCTGGGGTGGACGAGTACGTCGACTTCCTGCTGCCGGGGATCTACGTGCTGGCCATCGCGTTCGGCGCCTCCCAGACCGGTGTCGCCATCGCCGACGATCTGGCGACCGGAATGATCGACCGATTCCGTGCACTGCCGATGACCCGCTCCGCGGTTCTGGCCGGGCGCACCGTGGCCGACGCGGTGCGCAACCTCTTCGTCCTAGTGCTGATGACTGGGGTCGGGTATGCGATCGGGTTCCGCTTCCACGCCGGAGTCGCAGCCGCAGCGGCGGCCATTGGTCTGGCATTGCTGATCGGTGTCGCGTTCTCCTGGATCAACGCCCTGGTCGGCCTGCTGGTCCACGACGCCGAGACGGCGGGGCTGGCGGGCCTGATGCCGGTGATCGTCCTGGTATTCACCAGCTCCACCTTCGTGCCGGTCGCGACCATGCCCGGCTGGCTGCAGGCCTTCGCGAAAGTCAATCCGGTCACCGTCACGGTCGACGCACTGCGCGCCCTCGTACTCGGCGGCCCCACAGCTGAACACGTGTGGCAGGCGATTGCCTGGATCCTCGGACTGCTCGTCGCCAGCATCCCCATCGCAGTACTCCAGTACCGCCGAACCAGCTAGCCGTGCACGTTGACGGTGCCCATCATCCCGAGGTCTTCATGGTCGAGGACGTGGCAGTGGTAGACGCTGCGGCCGGGATGGTCGGTGAAGGCGATTCGCAGGCGCACCCAGCCCCGCGCCGGGATGAGGACGACATCTTGTAGCACTCCGTTAGGTGGCGTCCCGGCACTGGCGTCCAGGACGTGGAACGGCCAGGCGTGCAGATGGAACGGGTGGTCCATCGGGCTCGAGTTGACCACGGTCCATTCCTCGGTGGTGCCTAGGGCAACGATCTGGTCGTCCCGGCCGGGGTCGAAGGTACGGCCGTCGATACTGAAGGTCATGCCACCCATACCGGCCGCCATGCCCATGGCAAACGTCAGCCGACGCTGTCGTGTCGCCGGGGCCGACGGGACCGGCGGAGCCGGCAGGCTCGTGGGGACGAGCGGTGACGCACTGATCGGTCCGGACACGAGCATGGTCGCGAGCGTGACAGGACTGCCGTTGGACGAACCACCCCCGCCCATCATGCCGGTACTCCCGCGGTCGTAGGGATCGCTGACCAGCGCGAACCGCCCGTTGCCGGTGGGGCGTACTAGCAGATCAGTTCGGTTACCTGGCGCCAGCAGCACCTGCTCCCGGTCGACGGGGGCCGGCAGGAAGATCCCGTCGAGGGCGATCTGCGTGAGTTGGTGGCCCTCCATGCGCAAGGCGATGACGCGGGACGTGCAGCCGTTGATGACCCGCCACCGCTGGACCGCCCCTGGGGTCGCGGCGATGACGGGTTCGTGCTGGCCGTTGACCAGAACCAGGTCGCCTTCGCGGCCCTGCAATCTGGCCATCTGGCCGGCCGGAGCGACGCGGCCGCCGCCGTCCAGGGTCGTGTCGGTGACCAGGAGTACCAGGTCGTCGCTGACCGGCAGATCGGGCTCGGCCTCGACCAGGAGCGCACCCAGCAGGCCGGCGAAGATCTGGTCGGCGACGGTGCCGTGATGGTGTGGGTGATACCAGAACGTGCCGGCCGGATGGTCGGCCGGGATGCGGAAGCTGTAATCGAAGCTGTCGCCGGGGTTGACGGTGACGAACGGGTTGTCGCCATTGCCGTGCGGGGACACGTGCAGCCCGTGGGTGTGGAGGTTGGTCGGCTGATCGAGGCGATTGACCAGCCGTACCCGGAGCAGATCGCCGGGCCGCACCTGCAGCGTCGGGCCAGGTGACGTCCCGTTGTATCCCCAGGCGGAGGTGTCGTGGCCGGCCAATCGCGCGCCCGTCGCGGCGGTGAGTCGCACATCGAGTACGCCGCCCGAGCTCGCCATCACCTGCGGCAGGACCAGGGCCTGACCGGTGTCGACCGGGCTCAGGCGGCCCCGACTTGGTGCGCCGAGACCGGTGATCCATCCGGTCAGCCCAACCGCCGTACTGGTGGTGCCCAACGCGAGGAGGGCCAGTGCCTGG
The DNA here is from genome assembly GCF_037203805.1 of Kribbella sp. CCNWLW201. Classification (NCBI taxonomy): domain Bacteria; kingdom Bacillati; phylum Actinomycetota; class Actinomycetes; order Propionibacteriales; family Kribbellaceae; genus Kribbella; species Kribbella sp. CCNWLW201. The sequence continues at coordinate 198,121 of NZ_JBBCBQ010000003.1, forward strand.
CGCCGGCTGATCGGTTGACGGTTCACTGGAGCAGCCCTTTGCGGCGCTGGTACTCGTCGGCATCGATCTCGCCCCGCGCGTAGCGGGTGTCCAGGATCCTTCGTGCCGCCGAGTCAGAGCCGGCCGGACCCGACAACCGCTTGCTCTGCACCAGCCGAACCGCGAGATAGCCCAGAATCAGCAAACCAGCCGCACTCAGTGCGGGCCACACCCACATCCAGCCCATCGTGACACCGCCCATCATCGCCAAGCGCTCACGGGCCGATGGCCGGCTCCGGCGTCTCGCAACCCGTCACCTCGAAGCTAGTGCCGAATCCAGCCTGTTGGTCTTGCCGATGGTCCCGACCCGCAGGAGCCCAACGTCCCCATTCCCGGCCGCAGACTGCCGCAGGTCCCATCGGACACGAGACTTAAGCCTCTGGCCGCCGAAGGCAGCTCGACAGACGGTGAAGACAGGATGCCGACTGTTGGGAGCGACGATCATGATGTACGGAAACGACTGGGGCGCTGGCTGGGGCTGGATGATGATTCTGATGCCGGTGTTGTGGATCGCGCTCACCGGGGCGATCGTGTGGGCCGTGGTCAAGGTCGCGCAGCGGCCTGTCACCCCGGCGTCCGACCAACCACGGCGAGAGACGCCGCAGGAGATCCTGGACCGGCGATTCGCATCTGGTGAGATCGACACCGACACCTACACCCAGGCGAAGGCCCACCTCGCCAGCCAGGATGTCCACTCGCAGTGACGCGGTCGGGGCCGATCACCGGTCCACGGTCACTGTTGGGTCGTGAACCTGCCGCCGCCTCATTTCAGTGCGGCCGTGTACAGGCCGGAACACCAGCGCGGTGGCCGCTCCGAGCACTGCCAGCCAGGCGAATGCGAGCAGGAGTGGTCCGGTCTGGTCGAAGGTGGCGGTGAGTCCACCGTCGAGCAGCACCCGGTCGGCGCCGTAGCCAGGCAGGGCGCGGGCCCAGCCTGGCGGTTCGGCGCGCAGCATCGGGCTCTGGGCGATGCCGATGTCCAGGAACGGCAGGAGGAACGCGATGAAGACCCCGCTGACCCGGCCGAAGATCGGGCCGAGGCAGACGCCGATCAGCGCGTAGGTGGCGGCCAGGAGTAGATTGCCCGCGGCGTACACCGGCCATTGCCTGGCGTCGAAGACCAGCGCGGTCACGGCAAGAGAGGCCGCGGTGACCAGCAACACCGCGACCCCGATCACGGCAAGCCTGGCGCCGAGCAGCGCCCCGGTGCGGAACCCGGCCAGCCCGAGCCGGCGGTCGCCTGCGCGGGCGTCGAGAACGACGAACAGCCCGGCCAAGGTGGCCAGGGCCGAGATGGCCATCGGCGTCATCGTTCCGGCGTGCATGTCGGGCAGCCAGAACGTCACGTCCGTCTTGGTGCCGTCGTCCACCAAGGACAGCGTCATGTAGCCGTCTTCGGTGATCACCTTGGACAGCCAGATGAAGACGACCGGTACGACGACCAGCAGGGCCCACAGCACCGGGTTGCGCCGGTAGTCGCGTAGGCCCATCCGCAAGCCACCGAGGAACTGATCCGCCCTGGACCCGACCCTGATCCGCTCGACGGACCGATGGGCCACCCGGGTTGTCGCGATGACCACTACCCAGGCCACGGCCAGGGCGCCGACTGTCCAGGCAAGCGCCCAGCCGAGATCGCCGAGTCGGCCGCCGTGGCGGGACGGGAGATCGACCATCCACAGGGTGACGAAGTGGGTCGGGAACCATCGCGTGGCCAGCCGATCCGGCGAACCGACAGCAGGTCCGAAGAACACGTCCATGATCCAGACGAACAAGATCAGCACCGTGCCGTTGACCGGATTGCGCACCACGGCGCCTACCAGTGCCCCGATGGCCAGGTAGACGACGCCGAACATCAGCGTGCCGGCGACGGTCCGGCCGAGCTGGTCGATGCCGGTGCGTGCGGCCAGCGCCAGGAGTGCTGCCGCTCCGACGAAAGCGGCCAGGATCAGGCCGGTGCCGATCCGGGCCGCGACCAGCCGGGTCGCGGGGAGTCCGGCCAGCACGAGGCGCCGGTCCGCGGCGCGGGCGGCCCGGGTCTGGAAGTACATCGCGACGGCGGCCAGGAAGCCCGCCGCCCAGCCGGCGGTGGCGGTCTGCACGGCCGGGCCACTGCCGCCACCGAGCAGCTTCGCGGCGTCAGCCATCGACCCGGCGGCGACCACCACGAAGACCACCGGCACCAGCACGAGTACGACGAGGTTGACCGGGTTGCGCACGTAGTCGATGAGGAACCGGCGGACCAGGAGCGTCGTCGTCATCGTGGTCTCGCCACCCCGTCGCGCAGCTCGACGATCCGGTCGAAGCGCTCTTCATCGGTGACGAAGTGGCTGATGATCAGCACCGACCGGCCACGCTGCCGGCGATCGGCGACCAGTTGCCAGAACTTCAGATAGGTATCCCAGTCGAACCCGCTGTAGGGCTCGTCCAGCAACAACACCTCGGGATCCGCGAGCAGGGCAAGCCCGAGGTTGAGCTTGGCCAGGGTCCCGCCGGACAGCCGGTCGGCGCGCGTCCCGGCGTACCGCTCGAAACCCAACGCGGCATACAACTCACGCCGGGACCGGCGCTCGGCCTCCGCGGGCATCCGATACGCGTGCCCGAACAACTCGAAGTGCTCGTCGCAGGTGAGCCGCTCGTAGATCACCGGCTCCTGCGGGCAGTATCCGAGACGGCCACTCATCGACACGGCTCCGCTGTCGGCGGCGATCGCACCCACCAGGATCTTCATCAGAGTCGACTTGCCCGATCCGTTCTCGCCGACCAGGCCGACCACTTCGCCCCGGCGAAGGTCGAGGTCGGCGCCACGCAGGACCTGCTGAGACCGCCGTACCGGCCAGACCCCATGCCGATAGCCCTTCTCGATCCCGCTCGCGGTCAGCACTGTCGTGGCCAGAGTCTCCGGCACGCCTGCCCATCCCACGGACACCGGTGAGCCGTCCATAGGTCATTTCTCCTCGGTGGTGCGGACTACCTGCTGCCGGCCGGGCGGGAACACCGATCCTCGGTCACGGTTTGCCTGCGGTTGGGTGGTGCTCGTCTTTGTCCCGCGGTCGATCGGGCTTGTGGTCTGAGCCGTTCTGGCCGCCATGCATGCCGCTCATCATGAACAGCATCGCCAGCGGGCAGGCCAGCACGGCCAGGCCGATCACCAGGGTCGTCACCGGAACGCCGGCCAAGACCAGTCCGACGACGAGGATCGCGGCGGCGAGCCCGTACAGCGGCGCGTTCTGGTTCTTCATGGCATGTCCCTTCCTCGGGATCTCACCCTGAGCGTGAGCGCCTCGCCGGCCCCGCGACCAGGGGACAAAGTCGCCACCGCGGCACCCAAAGGTCCTGTCCGATCCAGGCCATCGGCTCTACCCCGGCGGGGGTATGCGGGGGTCACCCTCGAAGTAATCAACGGGAGGTCGATATGGGGTGACCGGATGAGTACCACCGACACCGTGGTCCTGCTCGGAGCCGTTGCCTTGACGGCCGTGCTGGTCCCCCCGACCACAAGGCCGAGGAAATCCACCGCCTGCAAGCAGAAGGCCGCCGTTGCTCGGCCTCCGGCTGAGTCCCATGCCGGCGGCCGCGGCCATGGCGCTCAGTTCGCTGTCCGTCGTCGGCAACGCCAACCGGCTCCGCCGCCACACACCACCACCAGCAGATCCCGGGGACCATGGACATCGGATGTCGCCCCGTGGACTCTGTCCTTAGAGGGAGGATCTGCGCTCCCCCGCCAGCTCGGTCGGAGTGCTGAAACCACGGAGGTTGTCATGCTCACCCTGTTGATCGTCTTACTCGTGCTCTGGCTTGTCCTGACGGTTGTCGGCTTCGCCGTCGAGGGCTTGGTCTGGCTCGGCATCATCGGGATCGTCCTGTTCGTGGGAACCGGCGCGATCGGAATGGTTCGCCGTCGGGCCCTGCACCGCTAGCGCGGCCGGCTGCCCAACGTCCTGCGGATGGGGGTCGTTCGGCCCTGCTGGATTCATCGCCGTGAGCACATCGTGGCCTCAAAGGCCCGCTGTTCCGGCGATATCTGGTCGCCCCCGACGCGATGCTCGCATTGTCGGCGCGGCTCTCCAGAGCACCACCATCAGGAGCTGGCCACCAGCCCGAGGAGGGCATCATGCGAGCACTTCACATCCAGCAGCGGTCACCCCACGAAGCCCCGGTTCACCAAGAGCACGTCCCCGGCTTCCTGCAACCAGTTGGACGCTTCGTCCTGCATTTCCTCCAGATGTGCCTGGTGATGTGTGCCGGCGCGATCAGCCTGAGTGTGCTGTTCTTCGGCGGCGCGGCACTGCTCGGCTATACCGACCTGCCGGAGCGGGCGCCCGAATTGACGACGCTCGTCATCGCCATCAACCTCTCCCTGCCGATGGCCGTTTGGATGCGGTTCATGGGGATGGACTGGCGGCCCACCCTGGAGATGTCGGGCGCGACGATGGTCGCCGGACTGCTCCTGATCGTGGCGTACTGGCTGGACATCCTCGCCAAGACCAGCCTGCTCGAGCTCCAGACAGGTCTCCTCGCCTGCCCCCTGATGCTCGCGATCATGCTGATCCGCTTCCGCCTCTACTCATCCCCCCACAGCCGCCACCACGCGACTCGGTGAGCGCATGCCTTTCGCGAGACGTTTCGCCCGGTTCAACCGCATGGTCGCCAATCCGATCATGCGGCTGATCGCGGGCTGGTTGCCGCCCTTCGCCATCGTGACGCACCGCGGCCGCCTGACCGGGCGGTCGTACGCGACACCAGTCCTGGCGTTCGACACCGACGACGGGCTCGTCCTGGCTGTCCTGTACGGCACGAACTCGGACTGGGTGAAGAACGTCCTGATGGCCGGTCGGGTGGAGGTCCGACGACGTCGCGAGGCGCGTCAGTATGAACAGCCCCGACTCATCGGCAACGAAGGGATGCAACTGCTGCCGACCATGCTCCGTGGTCCGTTCCGCCTCTTGGGCGTCGACCACTTCATCCGCCTCACCGCGTCAGGAGAGGAGCACCGCGAATGAGTCACCTCGTCGGGGAGGTGACCATCGATGCGCCGGTCGACGAGGTGTTCGACCTGGTTGCCGACGAGCGAAACGAGCCAAGGTACAACCCCCGGATCGTGCGCGCCGAGATGGTGAGCGAGGGTCCGGTCGGCGCCGGCGCCCGATTCGTCGCTCAGCCCAAGAACATGGGAGCGAGGGGCGAGATGAGCGTGACGATCCTGGAGTACGACAGACCGCACAGTCTCCACAACGTCGTGCGCTCGTCGTACCTGCATGTCGACGGTACGTTGACCTTCGAGGCGGTCGACGGCGGGACGCGCCTGAAGTGGGACTGGGACATGGCTCTGGTCGGACCGATGCGGATCCTCTCCCCAGTGCTCGCCCTGATCGGCCCCGCGTGGGAGCGCCGGAACTGGGTAGACCTCAAGCACTACCTGGAGTCCGGCCGCCGCTGAGCAGTCCGGTCCGGCGGATGCGACGCTGCCTACGACCGATCCCGTTCAGGTGGTTGCCGCGGCCGTTCGGCGGGTGGCTTCGCCTGGCTCGTTCGCGATCGCTACTCCGCCGAACAGTGCGACTGCGTTGACGTTGAGGATGGGTGCTTCGGGCGGCAGGGGGTCGTCCTGAGTGGTCTTGTCCTCGACTCCCCCGAAGATCGGCGTACCGGACAAGGCGAGTCGCCAGCGCTTGGGGATCAGGACCTCGATACCGCCGAAGAGTGCGAAGCAGTCGACCGTCGCCTCGTCGTCGACCAGCGCCTCACGCAGGTCGAGAGTGACCGCACCGAAGACGGCCGTGGCATCGGCGGTCGTCAGCGGCTCGGACTGGAGCATCGTCTTCGTCTCGCCGAACATCGCGAACGAACGGGTGTCCCCGGCTCGACCGCCGTACTTGCGGTACAGGCCGAACCCCACGGCGACCCCGGCAACGACGCCGAGACCGAACAGCACTGGTCGTAGTCGTTTCATCGCGCGCTCCTTCACAGCCGTTCCGGGAACATCTCGATCGCGCCACTCGGGCACTCGGCGGCGCACAGGCCACAGCCCTTGCAGAAGTCGAGATCGATCTCGTACTTGCCCGCGCCGAGCTTGATCACCGCGTTGTCCGGGCAGACCCCGAAGCAGTTGTCGCACTCGAGGCAGTTGCCGCACGACATGCATCGTCGCGCCTCGAACAGCGCCGTCGACTCGTCCAGCCCACCTGTCACCTCGTCGAACGTGCTGATCCGCCGGGCCACATCGAGCCGTGGTCGCACGGTCGCCGGCGCATCCGCGTAGTACCAGGTGTTCAACCGGTCGTAGGTGGCCGGATCGTGCCGCGCGGGCCGCTCGTACGTCGTACCGCGCAGCCACGCGTCGATGTTTCTCGCCGCCTTCTTGCCGTGCCCGATCGCGACGGTGACGGTCCGCTCCGACGGCACCATGTCACCGCCGGCGAAGACGCCCGGGTGACCCGTCATCAGGTCCTGACCGACCTGTACGACGCCGTCGGCGATCGTCACGTCCGGCAGCTCGCCGACCAGGGCCAGATCCGACAGCTGACCGAGCGCGAGCACGACCGAGTCCGCGTCGAGGTCTTCGAACTCTCCGGTCGGCTGCGGGAAGCCCGTCTCGTCGAGACGCATCTTCTCGATCCTGATGCGCCCGGCTTCGGCGTACGTGATGGTGGAAAGCCACCGCATCCGGACGCCCTCCTCCAGGGCCTCCTCCACCTCGATGCCGTTGGCCGGCATCCGGTCCCGGGTACGGCGGTAGACCACGACGGCATCGGTCGCGCCCAGCCGCCGTGCGGTCCGGGCCACGTCCATCGCGGTGTTGCCGCCGCCGTACACGGCCACCCGGCGTCCGAGCAACGGCTGCTCGCCCTCCTCCAGCCCGGCCAGCAGAGACACCGCATCGAGGATCCGCGCGGAGTCCCCGGCGGGGATGTCGGCACGTCGGCCGATGTGCGCGCCGACGGCCAGGAACACGGCATCGAACTCACTCAGCGCCGTCCGCACATCCGTGACGGTGGTGCCGAGCTCGAGTCGCACGCCCAGGTCGACGATCCGCTGGATCTCCGCGTCCACGACATCGCGCGGCAGGCGGTACGACGGAATCCCGTAGCGCATCATTCCGCCGGCTTCGGTGCAGCTGTCCCGGATGGTGACCTGATGGCCGAGCCGCGTCAAGTGGTACGCCGCCGACAGCCCGGACGGACCGGCGCCGACGACCAGCACGTGTTTGCCGCTGGGCGACACGTCAACGGGCATCGTCCAGCCCTGCTTGATCGCCTCATCACCGAGGAATCGCTCGACCGAGTTGATACCGACGGCCTCGTCGAGCGTCGCCCGGTTGCACGCGGTCTCACAGGGCCGGTAGCAGACCCGGCCCATCACCGCGGGGAACGGGTTGTCGGCCATGATCTGCCGCCACGCCGCCTCGTACCCGGCTTCCTCCGCGTGATACAGCCACTGCTGGATGTTCTCGCCCGCCGGGCAGGCGTCATTGCACGGTGGCAGCCGGTCGATGTACGCGGGCCGTTCGGTCCGCCACGAGCCGGTCTTGTTCGCCAGGCTCGACCCGACGTCGAGCGTGATCGCGAACGGCAGCGATCTCGGTGTGTTTGCCTCTGGCATCTAACCCACCACCTCGGGATCGACCAGGCCGAAGGTCCGGACGTTGCGGTCCGCCTCCGCCTGGATCCGCGCGATGACGTCCTCGCGGGGCGTCTCGCCGAACAGGTGCGCATACCGTCCCTGTGGCTCGAGATAGTCGGCCACCGGACGGCGGGTGCGGATCTTGGACACGCCGACCACTTCCCCGTCCTCGGCCTCGAACACCGGGAAGATGCCGGTCTCGGTGGCCAGCCGGGCGATCCGGATGGTCTCGTCAGAGGCCGTCCGCCAGCCCAGCGGGCAGGGCACCAGCACATGCAGGTAGCGCGCGCCGTCGAACTCCATCGCGCGTTTGGCCTTGTACTCCAGGTCGCGCAGATCGGCCACGGTCGCCGTGGCGACGTACGGGATTCGATGGGCCATCGCGATCAGGGGCAGACTCTTGCCCTGGCCGAAGTTGTTGCCCGGCTCGGCGCCGACCGCCGGCGTTGTCGTCGTCGCCGCGGCATGCGGGGTGGCGCCGGAACGCTGCACGCCGGTGTTCATGTAGCCGCCGTTGTCGTAGCAGATGTAGAGCACGTCGTCGTTCCGCTCGAACATCCCTGACAAGCAGGCGAGACCGATGTCGACAGTGCCGCCGTCCCCACCCTGGCCGACGACCCGGACGCCGGTCCGGCCCTTCGCCTTCAGGGCCGCGGCAACGCCGGTGGCCACCGCCGGCGCGTTGCCGAACAGCGAGTGCAGCCAGGGAATCTGCCAGGAAGTCTCCGGGTACGGCGTGGAGAAGACCTCGAGGCACCCGGTCGCGTTGACGGCGACCATCTGGTTGCCCGTGGCACGCATCACCGCGTCGAGGGCGTATCGTGCCCCGAGCGCCTCGCCGCAGCCCTGGCAGGCGCGGTGACCGGAGTTCAGCGAGTTGGTACGGCGGGTGTCCGCCTGCACCGACCGCTGGTCCGGATCGAGCAGCCGGTTCCCGACCGCGAAGCTGCCGGTCTGGTAGAACCTGATCCGTTGCTGTCCCATGGCCGATGTCCTTTCAGCCGCTCCGGGCGGTGCCGAGGTCGCGCAGCAGGTTCTCGGCCGCTGGTCCGGACCGGCGCGTCGCCCTGTTCCGCTGCAGTTCGCGATCGACCAGCTCGCGGTTGAGGTCGAGGAAGGTCAGCGGCTCGAGTCGATCGGCGATCGCCTCGGCGAACAGCCCGCGCAGCGATGCCTTGGTGATCGGCCGTCCCCCGAGGCCCGCGATGACCGTGTAGCCGTGCAAATGGATGCCGGACAGCGCCATCCTGACGTTGGCCGTGACGATGCCGCCGACACCGACTGCGAGTGCACGCTCCAGTACGACGACGCGGTCCGCTCCGCAGAGCGCCGTACGGACTGCCTCCAGCGGGAACGGCCGGAACGAGGTCAGCCCGAGGACTCCGATCCTCACGCCCTCGTCGCGCAGCTCGTCGACGGTGTCCTTGATCGTGCCGAGGACAGAGCCGAGCGCAAGCACGATGGTCTCGGCATCCTCACAGCGATACGGCCGGACCAGACCACCTGAGTCGCGTCCGAACGTGGCCGCGAAGTCCGACGCGACCGCCGGAATGAGTTCCAGCGCCTGCATCTGTTTGTCGTGGGCCAGATACCTGACCTCGGTGAACGCATCCGGCCCCACCATCGCGCCGATCGACACCGGGTCGTCCGGATCCAGCACCTGCCGGGGCTCGTACGGCGGGAGGAAGCGATCCACCAGCTCCGCCGCCGGTACGTCGACCCGCTCGACGGCATGGGTCAACACGAACCCGTCCATGCACACCATCACCGGCAACGACAGCTCCTCGGCGATCCGGAAGGCCTGGATGTGCAGATCGAGCGCCTCCTGGTTCGTCTCGGCGTACAGCTGGATCCAGCCGGAGTCGCGCTGGGACATCGAGTCGCCCTGGTCGTTCCAGATGTTGATCGGCGCGCCGATCGCCCGGTTCGCCACCGTCATCACGATCGGCAGTCCGAGACCGGAGGCGTTGTACAGCGGCTCCGCCATGTACAGCAGGCCCTGGCTCGCGGTGGCCGTGTAGGCCCGGGCACCCGCGGCGGACGCACCGATCGCGACCGACATCGCGGCGAACTCCGACTCGACGTTCACGAACTCGCACGGCGTCAGCTCACCCGACTTCACCAAGGTGCTGAGGGCCTCGACGATGTGCGTCTGCGGCGAGATCGGGTAGGCACAGATCACCTCCGGACGGCACAGAGCAACCGCCTCCGCGACGCCGCGCGATCCCTCAATCTGTTTGAGCACGAGCAGGCTCCTCGATCTGTGAACGGACCAGCTCGTAGGCCGCTTCGGCCGCGGCGACGTTGCCGGCTGCGACGTGACCAGGGAATCGTTCCTCGATCGCCGCGACGACCGACGCGAGCCGGATCTGAGCGGTGAGCGCGGCGAAGGCGGCCAGCAGCACCGCACCCGGCAGCGGCTTGCGCAGGTGTTTCATCGCCAGCTCGGTCGCCGGTACGGTCATCACGCGGTGCCGGCCGAAACGCCGTACGAACGAATCCAGGCCGAGGTCGTCGAGACTTCGGGAAGTGTTGATCAGCAGGTAGCCGTCCGGCGCGAGTCCGTCGAACACGTCGACCTGATGCAACAACGTCGCGTCCTGGATGATCACGGCATCGGGACGGACGACCGGTTCATGCGTCCGGATCGGCCGGTCGTCGATCCGGCAGAAGCCGACCACCGGCGCACCGGTGCGCTCCGACCCGAACGTCGGGAAAGCCTGCGCATGCCGGCCCTCACTGAAGGCCGCCACCGACAGCAGTTCCGCAGTGGTCACCACGCCCTGACCACCGCGACCGTGTACTCGTACCTGGAACATCGCCTCACCTCACTGCGATCCTCACCTCCTCGACCTTCACCCCGGCAGGGACTTCCGAACGCAGTCGACGGGCCGAAGGACCCTCGCTCAGCCGACCCGGTCGCCGACCCGGTCTTCCTGGCGCGCCGCATCGCGGGGTTGGTTCGCGATGTCGACGCCACCGCAGACGGCGAGCCCGTTGACCTTCAGCACGGGCGCGTCGGGCGGCAGGTATCCGTTGGCCGTCGTCTTGTCCTCGAGTTCACCGAGAATCGGTGTACCGGTCACCGCCACCCGCCATCCGCGCGGTACCAGGATGTCGACTCCACCGAAGACCGCGATCGCGTCGACCGTCGCCTCCTTGTCGATGTGCGCCTCCCGCAGATCCAGCGTGACGCCGCCGAAGATGGCCGTCGCGTCCGTCTTCGTCAGGTGCTCGGAACGATTCTTGACCTTCGTGCCGGCGAACATCGCGAACGAACTGTCCGCACCGTGGCCGCGGCCGTAGGTCCGGCTGACTCCGAACAGCACGGCGAGGCCGAACACGATCAGCAGGGCCGGGCCGAACAGGTCCTCGTCGGTCCACGACTGCTGGTCCGCCAGCAGCACGAAGCCGAGCGCGACGATCACCAGCGGACCCAGGCTCACCCGCCGTCGGCCGAACATCGCCGCCACGCCGAGGCCGATCACCGCGATCGGCCACCAGTCGGCCACGCCGCCGGTCCCCGTACCGGTGGCCTCCAGAATCCCGATCACCCCGAGGGCGACCAGAACCACTCCGATCCACATCCGTACAGGTGTCATGACACACCCCTTCCACTCAACTCCACCCTCCCCGCGGGTCCCGCCTCCACGGCAGAGGCGATGGGCCCGTACCTGCCTGGCGAACGCCCTTCGCAGCCACGGTCAGCGCCTCGATGAACCCCGCCGGATCAGGACCTCCGGCCCTGGGTCGCGAGCGCCGCGCGACGGAGTCTGGTCGAGAGGAGTCGACACGGAGGTGACGCGACATGGAGCGAGTTGATACCCGTCCCAACATCCTCCGAGCGGGCCTGGTGTTCGCGGTCGGATGTCTCGTGCTCGGAGTCGGGGCCGGCCTCGGTCCGCCGTACCTGGCGAAGGCCGGCTTCCAGGTCGTCACCGTCATCGGACTCGCCGTCCTGGTCGCCGGTCTGGTGCTGCTGGCTCTCGGCGGGGTGAACCTGGTGCGCGGCGCCCGTAGTTGGCGCCGAGTCCTGGTGGTGCCCGCCCTTCTCGCCGTGGTCGCCACCGCGGCATTGACGATCGGCCCGGCGGTCGCGGCAACCAACGTGCCTCCGACAACGGTCGGCTCGACAACTCCGGCTGACCGCCGCCTGGCATTCGAAGAAGTCGCCTTCCTCACCACTGACGGGGTCGCCCTCGCCGGTTGGTACATCCCGTCCGGCAACCGCGCGGCCGTTGTCCTGCTGCATGGCGCGGGCTCGACTCGCTCGAGCGTCCTCGAACACGCTGTCGTGCTGGCGCGTCACGGGTACGGCGTACTGCTCTTCGACGCACGCGGTCATGGCCGAAGCGACGGCCGCGCGATGGACTTCGGTTGGTACGGCGACCAGGACGTCAGCGCGGCCGTGTCGTTCCTGCAGACGCGACCGGATGTCGACGACGAACTGATTGCGGCGGTCGGGCTGTCGATGGGCGGCGAGGAGGCGATCGGTGCCGCGGCAAGCGACCGAAGGATCCGTGCGGTCGTGGCCGAAGGCGCCACCAATCGGGTACCCGCCGACCGGGCGTGGCTGTCCGACGAGTTCGGCTGGCGCGGCGCCCTCCAGGAGGGCCTGGACTGGCTGACCTACGGCATCGCCGACCTCCTCACGGACACCGATCAACCGCTCGCGTTGCGTGATGCGGTGGCCGCCGGCGCCCCGCGAAAGGTGCTGCTCATCGCCGCCGGCAACCGTGCTGACGAAGGCAACGCGGGCCGCTACATCAAGTCCGCGTCACCCGGCACCGTCGACCTGTGGATCGTCCCCGGCACCGGCCACACCGACGCTCTCCGAACCCACCCACGCGAGTGGGAAGAACGGGTCACCACCTTCCTCACCACCGCATTCGACCTCGAAGGAAGCAAGGCCTCGCCATGACCACCACCAAGCAGTACGGCTACTGGCTCGCTGGAGCCATCGCCCTCGCCGGACTGGTGCTGGGTGTCACTCTCGGATTCACCTCATTCCGCGATGCGCAACGTCGTCTCGACTCGTTCGACGGGACCTCGATCCCGGGCACGATGTCGCTACGGATCGACCAGCCGACCAGCCGGGTCGTGTACTACGAGGGCGGAGACCGGACGGTCCGGTACGACGACCTCTCGATCACCGTGACAGACCCCGTGGGCTCCCCTGTCGACGTCACGCCGTACCAGGGCGAACTCGTCTACGAGAAGGTCGACCTCACCGAAGGCCGCGCCGTCGCCACGTTCGACGCGCCGAGCGCCGGCGTCTACGAGATCCAGGTCAGCGGCGTCAGCACCGGACGGCTCGTCGTCGGCGACAGCTACGCCCACCGGGCCCTGCCAGGTGTCCTGGCCGGTCTCGCCATCGCCATCCTGTCACTCGTCGCCGGCTTCATCCTGTGGCTCAGCGCCTTCACCCACCGAGCCGTCAGCACAACCACCTGAAGTCGGCGCCTATCGCGTCGTGGGTGGGGTTCGCCGGCCGTAGGTGAAGTAGGCGATCGGAACCGCGCCGACCGAGCTGATCAGCGTGAGGGCGGCCGCCCACGCCCACTTGGATCCTCTGACCTCAGCAGCCGGCCGGCGCGCCAGGTCGGCCAGGGCAGCGATCTTCAGTGCACCGTCAATCACACCACCCACCACGATGAGGCGGCGCCTGCGGGGACTGAGCTCGTCCCACTTCGTCCTGGCCACGTCTCAACAATGCGCCCGCCCGAACCCGGCGGCAAGGGGGCGAAGGGACTGCCGAGGCGGGGACTTCCTGCCCTGGCAGGGCCTGTTGCGTCCGGCAACACTGAGGGTGCGGGGTACTGCGACCGGATTCGGCCTGCTCGTGCAGCGACGTATCGCAGGACCCGGATCCGCATGCCCCGGTCAGTCCCGCGTCTGAAGGAGGCAGCGATGGACGACAGAGCAGTGATCGACCGGACGGGACCGCCCTTGTCCGAGGCCGAGTTGCGTGAGCAGGCGGTCGCCGAGTTGCGCAAGCGGCGCGAGCTCAGCGGTCACGTGCTGGCGTACGTGATGGTGAACGCCTTCCTGGTGGTCATCTGGTTCCTGACCGGAAGCGGCTTTTTCTGGCCGGCGTTCCCGATGTTCGGGTGGGGTATCGGCCTGATGTTCCACACCTGGGACGTGCTCTGGCCCGAGCCGAACGAAAAGGCGGTCAACGCCGCGATGGACCGCATCGCACACCGCAGGTAGCCACACCCAACGAAGGGCCGGTGACCAGCCGGCCCTTCGTGATTGATGACCTCAGTTCGTCTCGACGGCCATCTCGGTGAGTGCGCATTCGACCCACGTCGTACCAGGTGTCAGCAGCAGCGGCTTGCCGTCCGCGGTGGTGAACGTGAACGGCTCGTTGACGTCGCCCTTGCTCCACCGTCCGCTGATCACCTTGTCGCCGGTGAACACCTTGAGCGTCCCGGACGCATTGAACACGTCCAGGATCGTCATGGCCGGCTTCGCCTTGGCGAAGCTGGTGTCACGCGCGGCGGTCAGGACGATGACGTTGTCCGCGGCAACCTGGCCACCGTTCTCGATCAGATGCGGGGACCACTTCTCCGCCCGCAGCCACCGGCGGGTGCGCGCGTCGTACGTCCAGGTGGCTGTTGCGGATCCTCCGTACGCGACCGATACCGACCGCACGAGTTGTCCGCGGCGCTGTGCTGTCGACTGAGCGATGCCCGCCGCGTAGTCGAAGTACGGCGCGGGCGGTGCGGTGCGGTCGGTCAGGGCCAGCAACTTGGCAGGTCTGGCGAAGACGTGGTTCGGTGCTCGCCGGGTGTCGTCGAGCGCATACGTTCCGGCCGGCACCCGCAAGGACCCGAGATTCGCGAGGTCGGCGACCTTGTCCACATACTCGAGGACCCACTTGTCGGCCATCGTGTTGGCGATGATGCCCTTGGTCGGACCGATCAGGGCCGCATCCATCGGCCGCAGGGAGCGCACCGGACCGACCTGGGCCGGGAGCTTGGAGTGGAAGATCGCCGCGAGGCGAGTGGTCGCCCCAGTGATGGGTTCGACGAAGACGATGTCCGCGTCGCCGAGGCCGCGGTGCGGATGGGCGTTCGGCGTGTTGGAGATCTTCACCGTGATCGCCGGTCGATCCAGAGCATCCTTGACCGGGACACCGGTCAATGGCGCCCGGCCGTCCATGCTGACGGCACCGTCGCCGGGCACGGTCGGCCCAGCGGATGCCGCCGGCGGCGTACCGGACGGTTGCTCCGAGTCGCCGCCCCACAACGCGAAGGCCCCCACCAGGCCCAGCACGATCAGACCGACCAGGGTTGTGGCGAGCACGACGCGTCGACGAGTGGTCGACACCAGTTTGGCCGCCAACCGCCGGACGGCCCCCGGCTGTGTTTGCTGTATCACCGGACCATCACTTCCCTTCGGTCCAGAGATTCACGGCCTCGCCGGTCGGGCTCCGCGGGTGTCAGGTGGTGGGGGACGATCGCGACGGGGCCTGTCATTGCGGCCACGGTGCGACGGGTCACTGGATCGCAGACCGGCAGGAGTCCGGCGCGGGCGCCGAGTACGACGAGGCCGGCCTGGGCGCCTTCGTGGAGTAGCGCTTCCACTACCGGGCGGGCGGTCAGGTAGCGGGTCACCTTGACCTCGGGATACTCATCGGTCCAGCCGGCCAGGGTTTCGGCGACGAGCACATCCGCCCGCCGGACCCAGGATTGCTCGACGCCGTCCCGGTCGCTGTCGTGCCGGGGTGCGTGGGCAGCGTGCACCACGATCACACCGCCTTCGCGGTCCGCGGCGGTCCCGAAGGCGAATCCCACTGCCTCGGTCGAGAGCGATGTGCCATCGATTCCGACCGCGACTCTGCGATCGAGCTCGCTGGGCTTCCAGGTCAGAGGTACGACGATCACCGGGCAGTCGGCCCGGACGGCCAGGAAGATGTTGGCCTGTGCGGCGACAAGCCGATGCGGACCGCGGGTGCGCGTGCGCCCGACGACCACGACGCGGGCGTTGCGGGCAGCCTGCGACAGTACCTTCAACCGCGAGCCCACCGCAGAGACGGCCGTGAGTGGCAGCCCATACCCGTAGTTGTAACGGACGTGCGCGACCGCGATCCGCAGACTGGCATCGGCGAGCTCTGCGGGAGGTTTCGGCTGATCGCCGGGTGTCGTCGGGTTCTTCGAACTGTGGCCTGGATACGGTGCGGCCAGCACCAGCTCCGTGCCAGACCGGATCGCCTCCAACGCCGCGTAGTCCACGACGCGCAGTCCCTCCGCGCTACCGTCAACCTCTACGACGACCGGTCCGGTCCTTGTCCAGGTACGCATGTCAAGCCTCCAGCACTGTCACGGGCCTTGCGGAATCGTCGTCCCGCAAGGCCCGTCTGTGTGTCACGCGTGGAACCGGCACCCGGTTCCTTCGCGTCCGGATCACCGCAGCCAGGGGTAGCGCTGTACGATCGACAGCCGCGACCACTGCCGGCCGAAGCCCCACACGTTGCCAGCGGCAACCAGAGCGAGAACGACCAGGGAGATCGCGCCGAGGATGTGGTCGTCCAGCACCGGGTTGTTCTCCGGCGGCAGGGCGGCGGTCCACATCAGGACGTACAGCAAGGCACCCGTGGCGGCCGCGATCCGCATCCCGATGCCCAGCGTCAGCGCCAGGCCGATACCGGCCAGACCGACCATGAACAGCGGCGTCACCCACCAGTCACCGACCAGCGACTGGTAGAAGTCCGCGAACGGGCCACTGGTCCCCTTGCCCAGGAATCCGGCCGTCGGGTCGCCGCCGTCGATCCAGCCCTTGCCGGACGGGGTGGCGTAACCGAAGCCGAACAGCTTGTCCACGAACGCCCACAGGAACGTGAGTCCGAAGGCGATCCGCAGTACAGCCAGCGCACGGCCGGCCGCCACGGAGATGAAGGGGCGCCGATCGCCATCGGGCTCCATCACGGGTACCGCGAGGTTCCGCCGGTGCGGGGTG
This sequence comes from Kribbella sp. CCNWLW201, assembly GCF_037203805.1. Lineage (NCBI taxonomy): Bacteria > Bacillati > Actinomycetota > Actinomycetes > Propionibacteriales > Kribbellaceae > Kribbella > Kribbella sp. CCNWLW201. The sequence goes on from NZ_JBBCBQ010000003.1 coordinate 214,744, forward strand.
GTCGTCATGATCTTGTCCTTTCCTCTTACTGGTTGACTCGATCGTCCGGCACCACGAGTCCTCCGGGCAGAGGCCGTGGTCACCGCCGGAGGTGCCGAAGGACCTCTCCGGTCGGGACCGATGCCCGCCGCCGGCGCGTCCTGAATCTGCGGAGCTGCTTGTGCGAGGCGTCCACGACCAGCAGGAGTACGGCGGCCCCGACCGCCCACAACCAGCCCGACAGAGAAGGCCAACTGCCGCCGAGGAGGTGCGACAGCTGCGGGACGCCGAGGAACACACCGAGTAGGGCGAACTCCACTGCGACCGCGACGAGAAGAGCCCGATTCCCACCCGGTGCGAGCTTCGTGACCGGCCGGGTCTCGCTTCGGCAGGCGAAGGCGTTGGCCATCTGGGCGACCGCGATCACGGCGAACGCCGTACCGGAGGCAGCCGCGAGGGCAGTCGTAGACGGCGTGTCGCCGTACCGCCAGCCTGCGCCCAGCAGGACGGCGACGAACGCCGTCATGGACAGCAGTGCCTCGGTGGCCCCGAGGACCGCGAACGCGCGGAACAGGAGCACCCGGTCGACGATCCGCCGGTACCGGGCCGGCCCTTCCAGCGCGTGCCGGCCCGGTTTCTCGATGCCGAGGGCAACCGCCGGCAGCATGTCGGTGCCGATGTCGAGTGCGAGCACCTGCAGGACCCCGATGGCCAGCGGGATCGAACTGCCGGTCAGGGCCCACACCGCGAAGGGCGCCAGCTCGGCCACGTTGTCGGTCAGGTGGTAGGTGAGGAAGCGCCGGACGTTGGAGAAGGTCGCGCGGCCGAGCCGGATCGCGGTCACGATGCTCGCGAAGTGGTCGTCCAGCAGCACCAGATCCGCCGCCGCCCGCGCGACGTCACTGCCGGAGGCACCCATCGCGACGCCGACGTCCGCCTCGCGCAGCGCCGGGGCGTCGTTGACGCCGTCGCCGGTCATCGCCACCACATGGCCGCGAGCACGCAGGGCGCGGGCGATCCGCAGTTTGTCGGCCGGGGTGACCCTGGCAACCACGACACCATCCGGCCGATCCAGCAGGGCTCCCAGCTCTTCGTCCCCGGCCGGCAGGTCGGAACCGCTGATAACGAGGCCGTCCGGCGACAGCAGCCCGACCTCACGAGCGATCACGGTGGCAGTGGCGGCATGATCTCCGGTGACCATCGCGATCCGCACACCCGCCGATCGGCAGGCCCCCAGCGCGGGCCGTACGTCGGTGCGGGGCGGATCCTCCAGACCGACCACCGCAAGAAGCTCCAACCGGTCGGCGGCAAGATCGAGCACTCCGTCATGGACCAAGGGTTCGTCCGCGCGCGCGATCGCCAGCACGCGCCTGCCGCGCCCGGCAAGCTCGTCGACCGCCGCAAGGGCGTCGGCACCGTCAGGGCGGCAGTACGGCAGCAGAGCATCCGGCGCCCCGATCACAAACGTTCCAGCCGGTACGACGGCCGCACTGTAACGGGTCTCGCTACGGAAGCTGACCCTCCCGGTCACCTCGGACGGGTCGACCGGGCTCGCCCCTAGCCGTCGCGCCAGCACGTCAAGGGCGACTTCCATCGGATCGCCCTCAGCCACCCAGCGATCGCCCTTGCGGACCGCACGGCCGCGGACACACGTCACCGCGCCGGCCGCCGCCTCCACCGCGAGCGCCACCGCCGACGCCGGCCCGCGGCCGCTCCCGTCCGGGTTGTATCCGTCGCCGGCGACGATCACCGTTCCCGCCCTGGTCCAGACCTCCTGCACTGACATCTGATTCATCGTCAGAGTTCCGGTCTTGTCCGTGCAGACGAAGGTCGTCGCGCCAAGGGTCTCGACAGCGTCCAACCGACGTACCAGCGCGTTGCCGTGGGCCATCCGTTGCGCGCCACGGGCCAGCGAGAGAGTCACCGTCGGCAACAGCCCCTCCGGCACCAGTGCGACCATCACTCCGACGCCGAAGAGCAGGGCCTTGGTCGTTCCGAGGCCGAGCATCATCGAGACGCCGGCCAGCGAAACGCCGACCGCTACCGCAATGATCGCGATCACCCGGACCAGGCGATGCAGCTCGACGGTCAGCGGGCTGTCAGGTCGGTCAGCGCTCTCCGTCAGGGCCTGAATACCGGCCAGCCGCGTACCGCCCCCGACAGCCGTGACCGTCGCCTCAGCCTCGCCCTGGACCACGAAGGTGCCGGCCGACAGCGCCGCGCCAGGCCGTGGGCGGACCGGGATGCTCTCGCCGGTGAGCATCGACTCGTCAACGGCCAAGCCGTGCCCGAGCTGCAGCGTCAGGTCGGCGCTGATCTTGTCACCCGCGGCAAGGATTACCAGGTCGCCGCGCACCAGTTCAGCTGCATCCACGCTGATGAGCTGCCCGTCCCGGACCACCCGCGCGCGGGCAGGTAGCAAGTCACGCAGCCGCTGTGCGGCCCTGTCGGCGCGATACTCCTGGGCGAAGGCGAACACGCCGTTCACGATGATGATCACGACGATCGCCAGCGCCAGTGGGGCCAGCCCGGCCAGCAACGCCAGCACTGCGGCGGCCCACAGCATCAAGGCGAACAGATGAGTCAACTGAGCCAGCAGGAGTCGCCAGGGCGGTGTCTGCCGGACGGCCGGCAACACGTTACGTCCGTCTGCCACGAGGCGCCGGGCTGCCTCGGCCGAGGTGAGCCCGCGGGACATCGGGCCAAGCACGGTGGAAGCCGGCCCGCTCCCGCTGGAAGGCATCTGTCGGTCGATTCTCATCTCTCGAGCCTCGCGAATCACCTCATGGCTCAGTAGGGCCAAATGGCCTTCCGACAGACCCCGACCGACTCCAGGACGCTACTTACGGGGCCCTGGTTCGGGGACTTTTGGCCCTGGTTGCGCCGGCAACGCGGGTCGCACTGTTGAAGCACATGTGACGAGACCCGAGGAGTACATATGCAGCAGGTCAGCGACAAGCCCTTGACGGACGACGAGGTCCAGGCTCTGGATGCCTATTGGCGGGCCGCCAACTATCTGTCGGTCGGCCAGATCTATCTGCTCCGCAACGCCCTGCTGACCGAGCCGCTGCGGGCCGAGCACGTCAAGCCGAGGTTGCTGGGCCACTGGGGCACCACGCCTGGGCTGAACATGCTGTACGCGCACCTCAACCGCGCGATCAAGCAGCGCGACCTGAGCATGATGTACGTGATCGGCCCCGGCCACGGTGGCCCGGCGATCGCCGCGAACACCTGGCTGGAAGGCAGCTACAGCGAGACCTATCCGGACGTACCGCGAGACGAGCACGGCATGAACCACCTGTTCCGCCAGTTCTCGTTCCCCGGCGGCATCCCGAGCCATGTGGCGCCTGAACTGCCCGGCTCGATCCACGAGGGCGGTGAGCTCGGCTACTCGCTCAGTCACGCGTACGGCGCCGTACTGGACAACCCTGATCTGGTGGTTGCCTGTGTCGTCGGCGACGGTGAGGCCGAGACCGGTCCGCTGGCCGCGTCGTGGCACTCCAACAAGTTCATCGATCCGCGCACCGACGGCGCGGTCCTGCCGATCCTGCACCTCAACGGCTACAAGATCGCCAACCCGACGATCCTGGCCCGGATCGGCGACGACGAGCTCACCAGTCTCCTGGAGGGCTACGGCTACCAGCCGTACCTCGTCGACGGCGACGATCCGGAACTGGTCCACCAGAGCCTCGCCGCCACCCTCGACCACGTGCTCGACGAGATCGCCGACATCCAGTCCGAGGCGAAGGCTGATCCGTCCGCGCCGCGTCGTGCCTGGCCGATGATCGTGTTTCGCACGCCGAAGGGGTGGACCGGTCCGCACGAGGTCGACGGCGTCCTGATCGAGGGGACCTGGCGGGCCCACCAGGTCCCGTTGTCCGGCGTACGCACGTCACCGGAGCACCTCGCACTGCTCGAGGAATGGCTGCGCAGCTACCGTCCAGAGGAGCTGTTCGACGTCGCTGGGCGACCGGTGCGGCAACTGCTGGACCAGGTCCCGGACGCCGACCGGCGGATGGGATCGAATCCTCATGCGAACGGCGGGATCCTGTCCCGCGCGCTGGACCTCCCCGACCTTTCGGAGTACGCCGTCGACGTACCGCAGCCGGGCAGTGTCCGGCACGAGCCGACCAGGGTGCTCGGCACCTTCCTGCGGGACGTGATGCAGGCCAACGCGCACGAACGGAACTTCCGGGTCTTCGGACCTGACGAGACCGCCTCCAACCGGCTGGACGCGCTGTACGAGGTGACGAACAAGGCGTGGAACGCGGAGGTGTTGCCGACCGACGAACACCTCGCCGTGGACGGCCGGGTGATGGAGATCCTGAGCGAGCACACCTGTCAGGGCTGGCTGGAGGGATACCTGCTGACCGGTCGGCACGGGTGGTTCTCGTGTTACGAGGCCTTCGTGCACCTGGTCGACTCGATGGCCAACCAGCACGCCAAGTGGCTCAAGGTCACCCGCCTACTCCCCTGGCGCCGGCCGATCGCCTCGCTGAACTACCTGCTCACCTCGCACGTGTGGCGGCAGGACCACAACGGCTTCTCGCACCAGGACCCCGGCTTCATCGACCACGTGGTGAACAAGAAGGCGGAGGTCATCCGGGTGTATCTCCCGCCGGACACCAACACCTTGCTGTCCACCGCGGCGCACTGCCTGGCCAGCCACGACTACATCAACGTGATCGTGGCCGGGAAGAACCCGCAGGAGGACTGGCTGGACCTCGAGGCGGCCGAGTTGCACTGCGCCCGCGGACTGGGCGTCTGGAACTGGGCGAGCAACGACGACGGCGAACCGGACGTGGTGATGGCCTGCGCCGGCGACGTACCGACGCTGGAGACGCTGGCCGCGGTGAGCCTGCTGCGCGAACACCTGCCCTGGTTGAAGATCCGCGTGGTCAACGTGGTCGACCTGATGCGACTGCAGCCCGCTTCGGAGCACCCGCACGGGCTGGCCGACGCCGAGTTCGACGCTCTCTTCACCGCGGACAAGCCGATCATCTTCGCCTACCACGGCTACCCGTGGCTGATCCACCGGCTCACCTACCGGCGGCACAACCACGACAACCTGCACGTCCGCGGCTACAAGGAGGAGGGTACGACGACCACACCCTTCGACATGGTGGTCCGCAACGACCTCGACCGCTTCCACCTCGCGATCGACGTGATCGACCGGGTTCCCGGCCTCGGCCAGCGTGCGGTGCAGGTCCGGCAGTGGCTCGTCGATCAGCGAACCCGCCACCACGCCTACATCCTCGAGCACGGCGACGACCTGCCTGAGGTGCGTGACTGGCACTGGCCGCTCCAGGAAGGGAGATCGTCATGACCAGCTCGGGAACACCGATCATCGTCGTCGGGTACGACGGTTCGCCGGCCAGCGAGGCGGCCGCACACTGGGCGGCCGCGGAGGCGGACCGCCGGCACGCGAAGATCCGCCTGCTTCATGTGCTCACGCTCCCGGTGTCCGCCGGCCCGATGGGCGTCTCGATCTCTCATCAGATCGAACCGCTGCGCCGGGCCGCCGAGCGATTGCTCGACCAGACCTGCCGGCGGATCCGGGCCGACCACCCCGGCCTGGAGCTCGAGGTGGTGATCGAGTTCGGCGGGACCGCGCCGGCTTTGTTGCAAGAGGCAACCGAGGCGGGCCTGATCGTGGTCGGCTCGCGCGGACTGGGCGAGTTTCGCGATCTTGCGGTCGGCTCGGTCTCCGCCCATGTGGCCACCCACGCCCCGTGCCCCGTCGTCGTCATTCCGTCCCGCTGGACGTCCGAGAACGCCGACGGAGTCGTGGTCGGGGTCGACGGCTCGTCCACCTCGTCGGCTGCGATCGACTTCGCCTTCGAGCAGGCCCAGGCACGGGACACGACCCTGACCGCCGTACTGGCCTGGCACGATCCCGTCCGCACCGGTCCAGGCGACATGCTCCCACTCGTCTACGACCTGGACGCACTGGAACAAGAGTCGGCCGCCGTCCTCGCGGAGGCGATCGCGGGTCACTCCGAGAAGTACCCCGACGTGATCGTGCGGCAGCAACTCGTCCGCGGCCACGCCGACGACGTACTCATCGATGCCGGCCGGACGGCCGAACTGCTGGTCGTCGGCTCGCGCGGGCGCGGCGCGTTCCGCGGGCTGCTGCTCGGTTCCACCAGCCGATCGCTCGTGCACCACGCACCGTGTCCGGTGGCCGTGGTGCGCTGACGGTCCGAAGACCGCAGCGAACGGGACCTTCGCCCCTGCGCCGGACGCCGCCGCAGATCCATGGTGAAGGTGAACCTACGAGGGCAGGATGAGGTGGGGATCGTGTTGATCCAAGAGCTGATGACAGCACCGGCCGTTACTGTGACCGGCGAGACGCCGATCGCCGCGGCCCTTCAACTGCTGGACACCCACCGGATCACCGCGATGCCGGTGGTCGACCGCGCGGGTCACCTGGTCGGGCTCGTCAGTGAGGCCGACCTGGTGGGCGACGCCGAACTCATCCACGACCGCGTGCCGATCGCCGCCGTCCGGATGACCGGCCCGTCACCGGTACGGCGCGTCGCCGAGGTGATGACGCACCTGGTGGTGAGTGTGCGCCCGGACGACGATCTCGACACGGCCATCGACCTGATGCGGACGACGATGATCAAGAGCCTGCCGGTGCTCGATGATCAGAAGGTCGTCGGGATGCTCAGCCGCAGCGACATCATCCACCTGCTGGCCGGCCGCGACCAGCGGATCCGAGGTGACGTCAGCGAACTGCTCACGACCGAGAACCCAGCCTGGACCGTCGAGGTCCACGACGGCACCGTAACCGTCACAGGCCCCACCGACCCACACGAGCGCCGCCTGGCCGAGGTCCTCACCGGCACCGTCCGAGGAGTAGTCGCGATCCGCGTCCGCCCGGGTAGCACCTCGCCATCGCTACCGGTCTTGAGGAGTGTCGAGGGCTGAGGCCAGGAGCTCGGCGAGGTGCGTAGGGGTGCGGGGTGTGCCCTGGGCGATCTGGGTGCGGCAACTGAAAGCCGTCGGCGACCACTGCGGTGGTCGGGGCACCCCGTAGAAGGATGTCCATCGCCGCACCTCCGTCTTGACCTTTCACCGCAGCGTGCGAGCCGTACCCAGGTACGGAGTCAAGACGGATGAACCGGCCTCAGGGACGATTCAGGATCTTCCCCGAGGCGGCGGACGCCCAGGCCATCACAATGACGCGGTCGCGAGCGGCTCCCACAGACGAACGCCCCGAGCTCCACAATTGTGATGGCCTGGCGGTCCGCATTCGACAGCAGGATTGCTGAGTCAGGCAGGTCCGCGCTGCTGCAAGCCGGGCACGTCGGTGGCAAGCAAGTGGCCGAAGAGCCGGGTGGCCGCGTCGAGCGGCCGTTGATTGCCGAGCGCAACTGCTCGATCGAAGGAACCGAGACGACCCGGCCGTCGTGGTCGCGGTACAGCCGACACGAGAGGCTGTAGTCTCCCGATGCAGCGAACGGATCGATGCCGTCGACTAGCAGCGTCGGCGACCCTGCCATGCCGAACCGCGCCGCCTCGTCATCCGAGTCGATCACTCGGGTCATCACGGGCAGATCCGTCACCTGGGCAAGACGTTCCAGCAGCAGAGGCAGGTTCGGGCAATCCGGAACGTGCAGCACCTCGAGTCTCATTTGATTGCCTCCAGGAACGCGCAGTGGCGGTCCGCGCGCGGCAGATGGCACGTCTCGACCAACTCGGTCAGCGAATCGTGCATCCGCTGCAGATCGCGGATCCGCGCCGCCAGATCATCCCGTCGATGCTCGGCCAGTTCCCGTGCGGCATCACAGCTGTCCGGCCCGCCACCGTCGAGGTGCAGCAACTCCACCACCTCGTCCAGCGTGAACCCGAGTTCCTGCGCACGCTTCACGAACCGCAGCAACTCCACAGCCGACACCGGATAGTCCCGATAACCACCCGACGTCCGCGGCGGCTCCGCGAGCAGTCCACGCCGCTCGTAGTACCGCAGCGTCTCTGTTTTCACCCCAGCGCGGACGGCCAACTCACTCGTTCGCATGCCTCCATCGTCAACCCCGGACCTGACTACAGAGTCAACCCCGCAGTCGCTCGGCCTCGGTGGTGGCGACGATCTCCGTCGCCAGGACGACGCATTCACTGCAGATCCGTACGCCGGGCCCGCTGACCATCACCCGGTCGGCGTCAGTGCACCCGCAGAACGAGCAAGCCAATCCGTCCCGGTCGGGCTTTCCAGTACGACGACCACGTCGCCCGGACCGCGGTGGCGGTGGGAGCACGTCGGCGAGCCCCTTCTTGACTCTGGCCGGCTCGACTCCCAGATCGTCGAGCAGGCGCCGCGCCGACGAGCCTGCGTCGAGCGCCAGCACGAACAGCAGATGCTCGGTCAGTGTCAGGTTCTGCCCTCTGCCCGCTGCGAAGCGCCGCGCTCTCTCTACCGCGCTCTCCGCCTCACCGTCGCCAGCAACGCGACCACCGTCAGCGTCACGTGACGTCAAGAGCCGGGCACTCGCCTCAGTCACTGCCTCGCGCGTCACGCCGAGCCGGTCGAGCACATTCGCGGCAACGCCAACGTGCAGTAACCCGAGGAGTAGATGCTGCGTGCCGGCAACAGTTCCCTCAGCCTCGGCAGCCGCATGCGCAACCTCCAGGCACGCCGACAGCCGAGGCGCCACAGCAGGAAGTTCTCCGCTCACCGCCGTACCGCTCTCCCCCTCCACTCGAGGCGAGAATCGCTGCCGCGCAGCCTGCTTGGAAACCCCCAGCCGCTCCCCGATCACAGTCCACGACAACCCGGCCGCCCGAGCAGCACCGACGTAGTGATCGACCATCCCGTCGGCCATCCTGCCCACCTGCTCGGCGACCATCACCGCCGTCTCGAGCAGCACGAGCGGATCCTGGGCCGGAGCCTGACTGACCACTGCCTCGATCAACGCCCGGGTACTGACGTCCATTCGACAACCCTAAGTTGTCGATGGACTGGCGACAAGATCACGTTGTCGACCTTGGCACGAGCATCATCGAGATCGACCATGAGACATGGATCGGACGCTGGCGCACGAGGAGTTCGATCGGGCCCGACGCGAGTTTCACCAACTCGTGGAGCAGGCCGACGACGCCGCCTTGCGCAGACCGTCGAACGGGACGCAATGGAACAACCGGCAACTGCTGTTCCACATGCTGCTCGGCTATCTGATCATTCGGGCGCTGCTGAGGTTGGTGCGAGTGTTCGGGCGACTGCCCACGGGGGCCAGTAGGCGGTTCGCCTGGGTCCTGAATGCGGGGACCAAGCCGTTCGATGTCGTCAACTTTCTGGGGTCGTACGCCGCCGGTAACACGGTGAGCCCGGAGCGCATGGTGGTGATGTTCGACCACGTGATCGACAAGCTGCATCGACGATTGGATGCGGAGCGAGAAGCGGATCTGGAGCGGGGCATGCACTACCCGACCCGCTGGGATCCGTTCTTCAAGGAGTACATGACGCTCGCCGACGTGTACCGCTTCCCGACGCAGCACTTCGACTTCCACCGTCGGCAGCTCACCCTGAGCTGAGCCCTCTCGAAAGAATCTTGGTGAAAGCTGTCGAAGTCGGCCCGGTGGCTTCGAGGTAGCGGCATCAAGGCAACCTCGAAAGGATGGACCGAGATGACCGAGTACGAGTTCCCACCCGTTCCCCAGCCCAGCGAGGCCGTGCGCCGGCTCGACCGGCTGGTCGGTGAGTGGATCTTGTCCGGGGGCACCACCGGCATGGTGACGTACGAGTGGATGGAAGGCGGCTACTTCCTGCTCCAGCGAGTCCGGATGAACCAGGAGGGTCACGAGATCAACGGCCTGGAGGTGATCGGCAACGAGCGGCCGTTCGGTGCCGCACCGGGTGAGGACGTGAAGTCCAGGTTCTACGACGCCGAGGGGAACACCCTCGACTACGTGTACGAACTCGAGGGCGACACCCTGACCATCTGGGGTGGCGAGAAGGGCTCACCGGCGTACTTCCGGGGAACCTTCACCGACGGCGACACCCGGATGGACGGCGCCTGGGTCTACCCCGGCGGCGGGGGCTACCAGTCCACCATGACGAGAAAGGGCGAAGAGTGAAGTACATCCTGCTTGCCTACACGAACAAGGCCGACTGGGAAGCGGTGGACACCAGCAGTCCGGAGTTCCTCGCCATGTGCCAGTTCTACGAGGACCTCGGCCGGGAGCTGACCGAGTCCGGCGAGTTCGTCTCGACCGAGGGACTGGCCGACCCCTCGCTGACCACCACGGTCCGCAAGACCGACAAGGGTGCGGTGGCGGTCGACGGCCCGTACGCCGAGTTCAAGGAAGTCCTGGCCAGCTACGCCATCGTGGACACGGCCACCCAGGACCGGGCGGTGGAGATCGCCGCCCGGATCGTCGAGGCGATCGGCGACACCGTCGAGATCCGGCCGATCCCGGACGGACCCGACGGGACCGTCGGGAGCTGACGTGATCGGACGGATCGAGGACCTGCTGCGTGACCTCGCGCCGCAGGTCCTCGGTGCGCTGGTACGGCGCTACGGACACTTCGACACCGCCGAGGACGCGGTCCAGGAGGCGCTGCTGGTCGCCGCGACCGGTTGGCCGGTCGACGGCATTCCGGCCGATCCACGGCCCTGGCTGATCCGGGTGGCATCCCGCAAGATGATCGACCAGTTGCGCCAGGACCAAGCCAGGCGGGACCGCGAGGCCATCGATGCGACTCGGCAACTCCCACCAGCCGAGGGGCCGCCGTCGGCAGATCAGGACGACTCGCTGGTCATCCTGTTCCTGTGCTGCCACCCGGCACTCAGCCGCGAGTCACAGATCGCGCTCACGTTGCGGGCCGTGGGCGGTCTGACGACCGAGGAGATCGCCCGGGCCTACCTGTTGCCGGTGCCGACGGTGGGACAGCGCATCAGCCGGGCCAAGCAGCGGATCAAGGCCGCTGGATCCACCTTTCGACTGCCGTCTGCCGACGAACGGGCCGTTCGCCTGGACGCAGTACTGGAGGTTCTGTATCTGATCTTCAACGAGGGTTACACAGCGACCTCCGGACCGGAGCTGAACCGGGTGGAGCTCTCCACCGAGGCGATCCGGCTCACCCGGATGCTGCATGGATTGCTGCCCGCCGACGGGGAGGTCGCGGGCCTGCTTGCGCTGATGCTGCTGACCGATGCCCGACGGCCTGCCCGGGCCGGCGCGGACGGCGTACTGATCCCGATGCACGAGCAGGACCGCCGCCGCTGGAACGCCGAAATGATTGCTGAGGGCATTGACCTGCTCACGGCCGCGATGTCACGGGGAAAGGCCGGGCCGTACCAGTTGCAGGCCGCGATCGCCGCCGTACACGATGAGGCGCCCGATGCCGAGAGCACCGACTGGAAGCAGATTCTCGGGCTGTACACGCTGCTGGAGCGGTCGTCCGACAACCCGATGGTCAGGCTGAACCGCGCCGTCGCTGCCGGCATGGTGCACGGCCCCGCGGCGGGCCTCCGGCTCCTTGATGATCTGGCCGACGACCCACGCTTCACCGAACACCACCGGCTCGCGGCGGTCCGCGCGCATCTGCTCGAGACGTCCGGCGACCTGCCCGCCGCCGTCCACCACTACCGCCTCGCCGCCCAGCAAACCACGAGCACTCCAGAACAGCGCTACCTACTCGCCCGCGCCAACCGCCTGACTCCCGGCGAGAAATCCACCGCCGGCGACTCCTGATATCCCCGGCGCAGGACACGAAGCCGAAGGTTCTACCTGCCGGAACCTTTCCTGAGCAGCGCGGCTCCGTCGACCACTTCGACAGTGGCGTCCGGCCGGTCGGAGGCGACTGTCAGCACATGACCAGGTGCTGGTGCTGGAAGTTCGTGGACCGTCAGGCCGAGCCCGCCGCCCGCCTTGAACCGTGCTTCGGCGATCGTCCACGCAAGGACCTCGGCCACCGGCCGGTCGCCTACCCGCTCGACATCCACGCCGACCCGGCCGCCACCACTGAGCGCGGCTACTGTCACCACGCTGCCACTGTGTGATACCGAGACGTCAAGGTCGGCACCAAGCACAATCGGCCGGCCATGCCCACCGCCGCAATCGGTACAGGTGCGGTCCACCCTCAACTCAGCGGCAGGAACACCCAGCAGCGTGCCGGCGGCGGCTCGCAGGAGGGCGGCCCCGAGCAGCATCCGGCCGCGATCCGCCTCGCCTGCACAGCGGGCAACGCGCGAGCGCTCCCGATCGTCCAGCAGGTCGAGTAAACCAATGTCTGCACAGGCCAGACCGACGGTAAAAACTGTCACCGTCGGGGGTTGTTGAGCAGTCATGAATTCTTAGGTTAGCCTCACCTCGTGTTCCCGCCGCAAGCCCGGCTCACGGCCACCACCGTCCTGGTGTCCGCCACCGCCGAGGCTCACCGTCCTGCCCTCATTGATGCGGCCGGACTGCTCAGCTATCAAGCGCTTTCCGACCGAGTCGACGCGCTCGCCGCCAGCCTGCCCGCCGTTCACACCGGGCGCCGGCTGGTGCACATTCCGCTCGCGGCGCAGCGCGACCTGGTGCTCGGCTACCTAGCCGTCCTCAAGGCCGGGCATGTCGCGTTGGTCACTCCGCCCGAACACGCATCGATCACGACTACCTACCCTCCGGATGTATGGCTCCGGGACAACGGCACCTTCACAGGTCCGACCGGCGGCCCGCTGGATCACGACACCGATCCGCGGCACGAGCTACACCCGGACCTCGCACTGCTGCTGAGCACCTCCGGTAGCACCGGCTCGCCCAAGCTGGTGCGACTCAGCCGCACCAATCTCGTCAGCAACGCGGACGCGATAGCAGCAGCGCTGTCGATCAGCCCTGACGATCGGGCAGTCAGTTCGCTACCGCTGCATTACTGCTTCGGCCTGTCGGTGCTGCACGCCCAGCTCCGGGCCGGCGCGACCGCGGTGCTGTGGCACGGCTCGGTAACCGACTCCGCCTTCGCCGAGGAGCTGCGGAGGAACCGAGTCAGTTTGCTCCCCGCGACGCCACATGTGGTCGACCTTCTCGACGTACAGGGAGTCCTGGACGACTTGCCCTCGCTCCGGCTGCTCGCCCAAGCCGGTGGGGCGCTGCCGGCCGCACGGGTACGCGAGCTGGACGCGCGCGGCCGGGTGGACGGCTGGGGACTTGCGGTCATGTACGGGCAGACCGAGGCGACCGCCCGGATGGCGGTGCTCCCACCGGAGCTGGCCGGCCAGTACCCAGACGCTGTGGGATGGCCGATCGCGGGCTCGGCGTTCCGGTTGGACCCGGCCGGCATCGAGCAGCCCTCCGACACCGATCCCGCCGAAGGCCCGGTCGGCGAACTCGTGTTCACCGGTCCTGGCGTGATGCTCGGGTACGCCGAGCACCCCGACGACCTCGCGCTCGGCCGGATGCACAGCGAACTGCGCACCGGCGATCTGGCCAGGATCGACGCCGACGGTCTGGTCCGGATCGTCGGCCGGCGCTCCGACCACGTGAAGATCATGGGCATCCGGATCGACCTCGGCCAGGTCGAGCGTGCCCTGCGGGCCAACGGTGTTCCGTGCTGTGTCACCGGAACCGACGAACAGCTTCAGGTCACCTACCGGGCGTGTGGCCAGGAGCCGGCAGCGATCCGTCACCAGGCATCGTCGGCCGCCGGCCTCGGCGGGTCAGTGATCTCGGAGCACGAGGTCCCCGACCTCCCGGTCCTGCCCAATGGCAAACCGGATCGCCGCGCCTGTGCCGCGTTGCACACCGCCCGCGAGGACTCCCCGATCATGGCGAGCGACTCGCTGACCGCGGTCACGAATGTCCTGGCACCGCTCGTCGGTCGTGGCGCGATCGAACCTGACCGATCATTCGCGGAGCTCGGCGGCGACTCGTTCAATCACGTCGCGGCGTCCCTCGGGCTGACCCGGCTGATCGGAGAACTGCCGGCCGACTGGCATCACCGGCCAGTACGCGAGCTGGTCGAGCTCGCCGCCAGCAGGCGTCCGCCGGCCCGGCGTGCCCTGACCCAGCGGGTCGAGACGACTGTGCTCCTGCGCGGCGCGGCCGTGATCACAATCTGCGGCAGTCACGTCGCACTGTTCCGCCTCGCGGGCGGCGCGCACATCCTGCTCGCGGTCGCCGGATTCCTGTTCGCCCGGTACGTGCTCACCGCTCAGGAAACGGCCGACCGGGTACGTCGGACCGTCCGGGGTGCGATCGGAATCGCCGTACCGGCACTCGTGGTGGCCGCCGTGATGGTCTTCGGGTTCAAGTCCATCCATTGGTCGAATCTCGCGCTCGTCCACTGGCTGGTTCGGCCACGGGACATCAACATCTTCTGGTTCGTGGAGGCCCTGCTGCTGGCGTCGGCGATCACGACCGCGCTGCTGGCAGTGCCACGCGTGCGGGCGGCGTACGTCACCGACCCGTGGCGCACGGCCATCGTCGCTCTGGCCGTCTTGCTGGTGCCGCGTTACCTGGTGCTCGCGCTGTTCGACGGGCCGGTGCGGGGCCTACCGGGCACAGTGGCCTGGCTGTTCGTCGCCGGGCTCGCGATGGCCGTCGCGGACACTGGGCGGCGTCGGCTGATCACGGCTGTCATCGCACTGTCGGCGACGATCGGCTTCTTCCCTTCGTGGGAACGCAATCTGACCATCCAGGTCGGGCTCCTCGTGCTGGCGTTCCTGCCGACCTTGCCGGTTCCGCGCCTGCTCGTCAGACCGCTCGGCGCACTGGCTGCCGCCTCGTTGCACATCTACCTGGTGCAGTTCCAGGTGTTCGCGTTCTTCGATACCCCGATCGTTCAGTTTGCCGCCGCACTCGTGGCCGGCCTCATGTTCTGCGCGGTCAGCACCTATGCGCTGCGCCGGCTGCCGTTGCCGGGTTCCACCGGTGGCCCCCTGATCCGTCGTCTCGAGACGGCGAAGCACTCTGTGAGAGAGGTTTGACCATGCGTCGACGCACATTCCTGACCGGCCTCGGAGCCCTCGGCACGATGGGCCTGGTGGGCTGCGGGTCGAAGTCCGAGGAGGGATATGTCGCGGACCCCGGCTCGCTGCAGGTGTACTCCGCGCAGCACGAGAACCTCACCAAGGCGTGGGCGGAGGCGTTCACCGCGGCGACCGGTATCAAGGTGCAGATCCGCAAGGGCTCCGATTCCTCGATGGGCCACCAGATCGTGACCGAGGGATCCCAGTCCCCCGCCGACGTATTCCTCACCGAGAACAGCCCCGCGATGACCCTGGTCGAGCGGAACAAGCTCCTCGCTCCGGTCGAGCAAGCGACCCGTGCCCAGGTGCCGGCCAACCTCATGCCGTCCTCGAAGGCCTGGATCTCCATCGCCGCCCGGTCCACGGTGATGGTCTACAACCCGTCGAAACTCCCCAAGACCGACCTGCCGAAGTCCTTGATGGATCTCGCCGGACCGGAGTGGAAGGACCGCTGGGGTTGTGCACCTGGCGGCGCGGACTTCCAGGCGATCGTCGCCGGAATGCTCGCCGGGCAGGGTGAGCAGAAGACGACCGAGTGGCTGAGCGGCTTGAAGAACAACGCCCGGGCGTTGCAGAACAACATCGCCACGATGAAATCTGTGAACGCCGGCGAGCTCCCCTGCGGCGTGATCTACCACTACTACTGGTACCGCGACCAGGCCGGCACCAAGGAGGGCAGCGGCAACACCCAGCTGCACTACTTCCGCAACCAGGATCCGGGCGCGTTCGTGTCGCTGTCGGGCGGCGCGGTCCTGGCCGGCGCGAAGAAACCCGCCGAAGCACGCAAGTTCCTTGCGTACATCACCAGCAAGGCAGGCCAGAAAGTGCTCGTCGACTCCCAGTCGATGGAGTACGCGGTCGGGACCGGAGTTGCCTCCGCGCCCGCGCTGCCCGCGCTGACCACGCTGCAGGCACCGCCAGTCGACCCGTTCACCCTGAACTCCGACGCGGTCACCAGATTGATGACCGATGCCGGCATCCTCTGACCTTCGCACCGATCCGGTTGTCCGGTACGACGACCCGGCGGTCGACGTAGCCGTCGTCAGGCCGACCCGGCCCGTTCGGCCGCCGTGGCTCGTGCTAGTGGCCGCTGTACTGGTCGCCGTACTGCTTGTAGCGCCAGTGCTCGTAGTGTTCGGTCAGGCCGGGTCGGCCGGCACCGCCGAGGCGTCAAGGCTTTTGTTCCGGCCGAGGACTGCCGAGTTGCTCGGCAACACACTCCTGCTCCTGGCACTCACGGTTCCCGTGACCGTGCTACTCGGGTGTGGCGCGGCCTGGCTGGTGGAGCGAACCACCTTGCCCGGCGCCGGGATCTGGCGGACGTTGCTGCTGATGCCGCTCGCTATCCCGGCCTTCGTGAGCAGCTACGCCTGGACCTCAGTCCTGCCATCGGTCCAAGGGCTCGGCGGGGCGGTGTTCGTCACTGCCCTCGCCTACTATCCGTTCGTCTTCCTCCCGGTAGCCGCCCTGCTCCGCGCCCTCGACCAAGGTCATCTCGACGCCGCCCGTTCACTCGGCGCTTCCGGACCGGGAGCGGTGCTCCGGGTCGTGCTTCCGCAACTGCGGCCGGCGGTCGCGGGCGGTGCGCTGCTGGTCGCGCTGCATCTGCTGGCCGAGTTCGGGGTTCTGCAGATGATGCGGTACCCGACGTTCACCACGGCGATCCTGCAGCAGTTCGCGGTCGGGTTCAGCAACGCCGCCGGAAGCTTGCTGGCGACAGTGCTCGTCGTGCTGTGCCTTGGTCTGCTCGCCATCGAAATCCCCCTGCGCGGCAGGCGGCGGATCGCCCGGCTCGGGTCGGGAGCACGGCAGCGGCCGATCGCCCACCGACTTGGTGTGTGGACCTTTCCGGCACTCGGCGCGCTCGCCGTACTGGTCGGACTGGCTGTCATGGTGCCCGCCGTGATCGTGCTGCGCTGGCTGGAACGGGCGATCGCCGACAGCGCGGTGGATGCGAGCTCGTTGCTCGCGGCAACCGGCTCGAGCGTCGGTCTGGCCCTGCTGGCCGGACTGGCGACAATCGTGGCCGCGTTGCCGGGGGCCTGGTTGCTGCACCGCTATCCATCTCGGCTGGCGGTGATGCTGGAGCGCGTGACCTACGTCGCGAGCGCGCTACCAGGTGTCGTGATCGGGCTGGCACTCGTGACCCTTGCGGTGCACTGGGCCCGGCCCGTGTACCAGACCGCTGCGCTCGCGGTGGCGGCGTACACGATCCTCTTCCTGCCCAGGGCGATGGTGGCCTGGCGATCCGGTCTGGCCGCGGCGCCGACCGAGCTGATCGAGGCGTCGCGATCGCTCGGCGTGTCCGGGCCGGGTACCTTTGCCCGCGTGGTGATCCCGCTCGTGCTCCCGTCCGCGCTGACCGGATTCGTCCTCGTCTTCCTCGCGACGGTGACCGAACTGACCGCGACCCTGCTGCTCGCCCCGACTGGAACCGAGACGCTGGCAACTGCGTTCTGGTCCGCGAGTGACGAACTGGACTACGTGGCGAGTGCGCCGTACGCCGCGGCGATGATCGTTCTGTCAGCCCCGCTCACCGTGCTGCTGCGTCGGCACATCCTGGACCAGCGATGACGAGCGCCGGCATCACGATCAGCGACCTGACCTTCGGGTACGGCGGTCCACCGGTGCTGGATCAAGTCAGTCTGCAGGTGCGCCCGGGCGGCACCACCGCCGTACTCGGACCATCCGGTAGCGGCAAGACCACGCTGCTGCGGGCCCTGGCCGGCTTCGTCCGGCCGACGCACGGCCGGATCGAGATCGGCGGGAAGGTTCTCACCGACGGGCAGGTGCTGGTCGCACCAGAACGCCGTGGGATCGGCTACGTCCGCCAGGACGGCGCGTTGTTCCCGCATCTCGATGTCACCGGCAACATCCTGTTCGGACTCCCCCGGGCCGAACGCCGCCGCGCGACGCAGGTCGGAGCACTCCTCGAACTCGTCGGGCTGTCGCCAAGCCTTGCCCTGCGCCGGCCGGACGAACTGTCCGGCGGCCAGCAACAGCGTGTCGCACTTGCCCGGGCGCTGGCTCGCGAACCTGCCGTCGTACTCCTGGACGAGCCCTTCTCGTCGCTCGACACCGCGCTGCGCGCCGCCACCCGCGAGGCGACCCTGACTGCCCTCGCCGAACGCGGCGCCACCACGGTCCTGGTAACGCACGATCAGGCTGAGGCACTCTCATTCGCCGACCAGGTGGCGGTGATGCTCGACGGCCGATTTGCTCAGATCGGCAGCCCCGCGGAGGTGTACGACGCCCCGGCCACACCCGAGGTCGGAGCGTTCCTCGGCGACACGATGCTGTTGCCCGGACTCGCAGACGGCCGCGTCGTCGACTGTGTCCTGGGCAAACTCGACCTCGCCGAACCCGCCACCGGCCACCGCCTCGTCATGCTTCGGCCAGAACAGCTCGTGCTCGGCACTCCGTCGGGTCTGGCCGCGCGGGTGACCTCGATCGCCTACCACGGTCCGGACGCCATGGTCCGACTCGACCTCACCGACACCACGACCCGCCTCGTGGCACGGGTCCCCGGTCAGGGCGCACCCCGTCCCGGCGATCTGGTCAGCGTCGTCGTACCAGGCAAAGTCCGCTCATTCCCGAACCCGTCCGGCTCGGACTGAGATCTCGCCGACCTGGGCAGGCTGATCCGTAGCAAACACGGTCTCTGCGGGTAGCCGCATAGCCAGCAGGAGAAGCGCGACGGCCAGCGCCTCGGCCGTGTGTGTGGTCAGCAGCAGTTCTGTAGGTAGGCCTGGAGGTCGCAGAGGGCGGCGGAGGTGCCCTTCTTTGTCGGCTCGGTAGAGGACTGTTTTGCCTTCGCGGCGGGGGTGACGACGCCGCCGCGTCGGAGGATGTCGAGTTGCTGGGAGGCGGTGGATTGGCCGATGCCGGCCTGTTCGGCGACCTCGTTCACCGAGAGCTCGGCGCCGCGGGCGAAGAGGAGGATGATGCGCTGCCGGGTCGGGCTCGAGAGAGCCTTGAGGAAGTCGTGGGTGGCGGCGCGGAGCTCGACCGGCTCGACGGGAGCCGCGTCGTGGTCGGCGCCGGCAACTCCGCGATCCAGGTCGGCTACGAGCTCGCCGAGGTCGCCAAGGTGACTCTGGCGGTACGACGTCCCGTCCAGTTCGTACCGCAGGTTCGTGGCGGCCGCGACATGCACTCGTGGCATCTCGCGCACCCACCCAGGCTTGGCCTACCTCGGAGTCGAGTTCCAGCGATCCTTCTCGTCGAACACCCTCCGTGGAGTATCCCGCGACGCCCGGTACGTCGTCCGAGCCCTGGCTACCGCAGGAAGGTAGGGCCGGGCAGGAGAGAGTGAAGAGTCTGCAGCTGCTCCGGCACGATCGAGTACCACGACCAGAGTCCGCGCTTGTCACGGGCGAGGATGCCCGCGGTGACGAGGATCTTCAGGTGGTGGCTGATCGTCGGCTGACTGAGCTCGAGCGGCTCGGTCAGGTCGTTGACACACGCCTCGCCGTTCGGGCTGGCCTCGATCATCGCGAGGAGCTGCAGTCGGGTCGGATCCGAGAGGGCCTTCAGTACGACGGCCAGCCGCTCGGCCTCGTCCCGGTCGATCGCGACACCGGTCACCTGGTGAGCACTGTCGTTGCTGGGCGCACCGACTCTCGCGGCGCTTTGACGAGGGCTCACCATTCCAGTGTAGATCCCTGCGGCCTCAGAAGACGTATTGGGCGCGAGTATGTTCACCCGTCAGACACACAGAACAGGGCCGGCCGCCCCGAGCAGCAGAGCGGCCGGCTCGTGTCCTCAGGCGCCGATCTCGCCGCCGTCGGGCCGCCAGGTGACGACCACCGCGGGCCGGGCGAAGTTGCCGTCGGGCCAGGTGCTGGCCGGTTTGTCCACCGATGCGCCGGTGATCTCGCCGGGGTGCTGGACCGACACGACGACCGACTTGTTGTCCGGTACGACGTACGCCGACGCCTGCTCGGCGCCCCGCGGAACCGACAGGAACTGCTTCGCCTTACCCCGTTCCGGCCCTTCGACCGCAACCGCGAACAGACCGTCGTTGAAGTTCGTCCCGGTGTGGTCCACCAGCGCGTTGCCGTCGGTCGAGAT
This sequence comes from Kribbella sp. CCNWLW201, assembly GCF_037203805.1. Lineage (NCBI taxonomy): Bacteria > Bacillati > Actinomycetota > Actinomycetes > Propionibacteriales > Kribbellaceae > Kribbella > Kribbella sp. CCNWLW201. The sequence goes on from NZ_JBBCBQ010000003.1 coordinate 234,750, forward strand.
CCACAAGTTGCCCTGGGCATCGAAGTCGAGGTTGTCCGGGCACGAGATCGGCGACACCTTCGTCTTGTCGTAGCCGGCGAAGTACGTCGACGGATCCGCCGGGTCACCGCACACGATCGGTAGCGACCAGGTGAAGGTCTCGCTGGCGTGGTTCCCGCCGTCCTCGACGAGCTCGAAGATCTGGCCGTGCTGCTCATCTATGTAGTTGTCGGTGGCCAGTCCGTGACCATCAGGTGAACGACCACTGGCCGAGTCCGCCCGATCACCCGCCGATTCGAATACATCGACATTCGTCTATGTGGACCCCGCAGATCACCATCCGTTCACCTGGCGTTTACATTGAACTTCTTCGATCTAGTTGTCACGTGAACGCGTGACAACTCGCGGTGTCCCGGGTCTCCGGGGCCTACTACTTGGAGGGTTGTCCGGTGGTCATCCGCGCGGTCAAACACATGCGTTACGTCGCCGTCTCGGCGGCTGCCCTGCTCGCTCTGTCGGCGTGCGGTGGGAACAACAACGACTCCTCGGGGGACAGCGGCAGCGGTGATGCCGTGTCCGGCCAGGTGGTCGTCGACGGCTCCAGCACCGTCGAGCCGCTCACCGCGGCCGCGGGCGAGCTCTTCAAGGAGGAGCAGAGCGGTGTCGACGTCGCCGTCGGCACCTCCGGCACCGGTGGCGGGTTCAAGAAGTTCTGCGCCGGCGAGACCGACATCTCCGACGCGTCCCGGCCGATCAAGGACGAGGAGAAGGCGCTGTGTGACAAGAACGGCGTCAAGTACTCCGAGCTCCAGGTCGCCAACGACGCACTCACCGTCGTGGTGAACAAGGAGAACAACTGGGTCGACTGCCTCACCGTCGCCCAGCTGAAGGCGATCTGGGAGCCGGGCTCGAAGGTGAAGACCTGGAACCAGGTCGACCCGAAGTTCCCGAACGAGCCGCTGCCGCTGTACGGCGCGGGGTCGGACTCCGGCACGTTCGACTACTTCACCGCTGAGATCAACGGCAAGGAAGGCGACAGCCGCACCGACTACAACCCGACCGAGGACGACAACGTCACCGTCCAGGGTGTGTCCGGTGCCAAGGGCGCCCTCGGGTACTTCGGTTTCTCCTACTTCGAGGAGAACGCGGACAAGCTCAAGGCGCTGAAGATCGACGGCGGCAAGGGCTGTGTCGAGCCGTCGGTGGCTACCGCGCAGGACGGCAGCTACACGCCGCTGGCCCGCCCGCTGTTCATCTACCCGTCGGACAAGGGCCTGCAGAAGAAGCAGGTACTCGCGTTCGTCGAGTTCTACCTGGAGAAGAACCAGGAGATCGTCGAGGCGGCCAAGTTCGTGCCGTTGACGGACGCCCAGAAGGCGACCGCGAAGACCGAACTGGACAAGCTGAAGGCCCAGTGACCATGCCGGAGACAACGGCTGGAACGGCGACAGGTGGCTCCTCGGCGAGGAGGAGCCACCCGCCCGCCTGGCGAGGTCCTACGGTCGATCTGCGCCAGCAGAACCCACGGAACGGCGAACGGATCATCAAGGTCGTGCTCGTCGGCGCGGCCTGGTTGTCCGTCGCCGTCACCATCGGCATCGTCTTGTCCCTGCTCGCCCCGACGGTCACCTTCTTCACCCACGTCGGCCTCGGTGACTTCCTCTTCGGCACCGAGTGGACCGCCGGCTTCGGCAACAAGTTCAGCTGGACCGACAAGGCCTGGGGCGTGCTTCCGCTCGTCGCCGCCACCATGATCATCACCTTCATCGCGCTGGCTGTGGCCGTACCGCTGGGGCTGGGTGCGGCGATCTACCTCAGCGAGTACGCGTCCGAGCGGGTCCGCAAGGTGCTCAAGCCGGTGCTCGAGGTGCTGGCCGGCATCCCCACCGTGGTCTACGGCTTCCTGGCGCTGACGATCTTCACGCCGATCATCGGCAATCTGGTCCAGTTCAACACGATCCACAACATGCTCTCGCCAGGCATCGTGATGGGCTTCATGATCGTCCCGACGGTCGCATCGCTCAGTGAGGACGCGATGTCCGCCGTACCGCTGGCGCTGCGGCAAGGGTCCTATGCGCTCGGCGCGAACCGGATGAAGACCACGCTCCGGGTCGTCTTCCCGGCTGCGCTGTCCGGCATCGTCGCGGCGATCGTGCTTGGGATCTCCCGCGCGGTCGGGGAGACGATGATCGTCACCATCGCGGCCGGCAGCCGGGCCCAGTTGACCTTCGACCCACGCGAGGGCGCCCAGACGATGACCGGCTTCATCGCCCAGATCGCCAGCGGAGACGCGCCGCAGGGCTCACCGGTCTACTACTCGTTGTTCGCCGTCGGCGCGCTGCTGTTCGCGATCACCCTCCTGATCAACATGGCCAGCATCCGCTTGGTGCGCAAGTACAGGCAGGCTTACTGATGACCACCACAACGTTGCCCCGGGCAAACATGCTCAGCCGGACCCGGAACCGTGACGGCATCACCTCGGCCGTGTTTGCGGCAGTGCTGTGGCTGTGCCTCGCCCTGATCTGCGTGTTCTTGTTCTTCGTACTCGCGGTCATCGTCCAGAAAGGACTGGGACGCCTCGACGCGAACCTCGTGACCAATCAGCCGTCGAAGATCCGTCCGGAGACCGCGGGTGTCCAATCCGCTCTCTTCGGCACCTTCTGGGTGGGCGGGATCACGGCGCTGATCGCGCTTCCGCTGGGCATCGCCGCGGCGGTCTACCTGGAGGAGTATGCGAATCCGGCGAAGTGGTGGAACCGCGCCATCGAGCTGAACATCCAGAACCTGGCCGCCGTCCCCGCGGTCATCTACGGCATCCTCACCCTCGGCTTCGTCGTCCGCGGACCGGTGTCGATCGGCGCGGTCGTCATGGCCGGCGGTATCGCACTCGCGTTGCTCATCCTGCCAGTCATCATCATCACCACCAGGGAGGCGTTGCGTGCCATTCCCCGCGAGATCCGCGACGGGTCCCTGGCCCTCGGTGCCACCCAATGGCAGACCACCTGGCGTCAGGTGCTGCCGGCCGCCGTACCAGGAATCGCGACCGGCTCGATCCTGGCCATGTCGCGGGCCATCGGTGAAGCGGCTCCGTTGATCCTGGTCGGTGCGACCACGTTCGTCACCTTCAACCCGGACGGCGTGCTGTCGAAGTACACGACGCTGCCGGTGCAGATCTACAACCTCGTCCCACAGGACCGCGACGCGTTCCGCGACCTCGCGTACGCCGCCATCCTGCTGCTCATCGTCGTCCTGCTCGCCATGAACGCCGTCGCGATCTGGCTACGCAACCGCTACCAGCACCGCTGGTGACCATGACCACCCCGGGAGACCACCCCATGACCAACGTCGAACCCGACCTGGCCACCGTTCCCGAGACACGCGGAGCGGAGGGCGCACCGCACGAGATCCACGTCGAACTCGGCGACCGGACCAACCACCGATCGCCATCGGCCGAGCCCGACGGCGTCATCGAGCTACGCGACCTCGAGGTCTACTACGAGAAGTTCCTCGCCGTCGCGGATGTCGACTTGGTCTTCAGCAGCAAGGAGATCACCGCACTGATCGGCCCGTCCGGCTGCGGCAAGTCGACCGTCCTGCGCTGCCTGAACCGGATGAACGACCTCGTCCCCGGCGCGAAGGTCTTCGGTGACGTCAGGTTCCACGGCGTCGACATGTACGGCGCCGACGTCGACGTCATCGAGGTACGGCGCCGGATCGGCATGGTGTTCCAGAAGCCGAACCCGTTCCCGAAGTCGATCTACGACAACGTCGCCTACGGCCCCCGCGTCACCGGCATGAAGCCCAAGGACATGGACGACGTGGTCGAGCGGGCACTGCACGGCGCGGCCTTGTGGGACGAGGTGAAGGACAAGCTCAAGCAGAGCGCCTACGGCCTGTCCGGCGGCCAGCAGCAGCGGCTCTGCATCGCGCGCACGATCGCCACCAGTCCGGAGGTGATCCTGATGGACGAGCCGTGCTCGGCACTCGACCCGATCGCTACCGCGAAGATCGAAGACCTGATGGTCGACCTGGCCAAGACCTACACGATCATCATCGTCACCCACAACATGCAGCAGGCCGCCCGCGTCTCGCACCGTACGGCGTTCTTCACCGCAGCCGCCGACGAACACGGCCAGCGCACCGGCCGGCTGGTCGAGTTCGACAACACCAGCAAGATCTTCGGCAACCCGTCCGACAAACGCACCGAGGCCTACATAACCGGCCGGTTCGGCTGATCGCCATGACCGCCCCGATGATGAACGCCCCGGAGTCGCGCAGCCACCCCGTCCGCACCCGCCGGCGATCCGGCCACCCGGTCCAACGGAAGCTGCAGTTCCGGATCTCGGTGCTGGTCGTCGATCACGGTGCGGAGGTTGACGAGCTGCTGGCAGCCGCGGTCGGGCAACCGCTGGAAGTCCACGTCTGCACCGACGCCGCGGAAGCGCTGCTCCACGTCGGCAAGCTGTGCCCGGACGTCGTTCTCCTCGGCCCGGGCGGCGGGCGACTGGACCCGATCGACTTCCTCCACATACTCCGGGCCGACGACCCCGAACAGCCGGTCATCGTCGGTGCGGACACGGGTTGTGCCGAGTTCACCAGCCGTGCCAGCGACGCCGGCGCGAGCGCCGTGGTCCCGCGCCCGTACCGGGTCCGCGAACTGCTCGCCCTGATCAACTCACTCGCGCCTGCGCCGAATCAGGTCGACCTGCGCCCGCTGGCTCTGGATCTCGGTCGGCTCCGGGTGGACGGCGCCGTACCCCAGATGTGGCTCGACGGCCGCCAGATCGAGCTGCCGCCGATGGAGTTCCTGCTGCTCAGATTCTTCGCCGAACGGCCTGGTGTCCTGGTGACGCGGCAGGAGGTGCTCGACGCGGTCTGGGGAAAGGGCGCGAAGGTGCGCAGCAACACGCTCAACGTGCACATCATGCGGCTTCGCAAACGACTCTGCGACGACGAGCAAGGTCCACAATGGATCAAGGTGATCCGCGGGCTCGGCTATCAGTTCAAGGTGCCGCCGACAGCACCCGTTGTCGACCAGAAGTTCGCCCAATGATGACGCGGTGGGTGACCGCGCGTCGCCGTGGTTTGCTTGCCTGAGGCAAAGTCTGCTGCGGACGACAGGAGCTCAGGACAATGCGGATTCTGGTGATTGGCGGTTCCGATGCGGGGATCAGCGCCGCACTGCGGGCACGTGAGTACGCGCCTGCGAGCACCGTCACCATGCTGGTCGCCGACGCCTACCCGAACTTCTCCATCTGCGGCATCCCCTACCACCTGTCCGGCGAGGTCCCGGACTGGCAGAACCTGGCCCACCGCACCTTGGACGAGATCGAATCCACCGGTGTCCAGGTGCGGATCAACCACACCGTCACCGCCATCGATCCGGCCAGGAAAGTCGTCACCGCCACGACCGATGACGGACCTGCCGAGTTCGGCTACGACCGCCTGGTGATCGGGACCGGCGCCGAGCCGCTCCGGCCACCCATCGGCGGCCTGGACAGGCTCGGCCCAGCCGACGGCGTTCACCTGCTCCACACGATGGACGAGGCCCGCGAGCTAGACGTCGACCTGGTACGACGCGGCGCGCGGCAGGTCGTGACCATCGGCGCCGGGTACATCGGCATCGAGATGGCCGAAGCACTCACGACCCGCGGCATCGGCGTCGCCGTGCTGGAACGCCTCGAGACAGTCCTCCCCCGCACTCTTGACCGCGAACTCGCCGACGAGATCTCCGCCGAACTCCGGACCCATGGCGTCGAGGTCAGCTGCGGCACCACCGTGACCGAGATCGCCCGATACGGCGATCAGCTCGCGGTCGTCGCCGACAACGAAAAGTGGACGGCGGACGCCGTACTGGTCGTCAGCGGTGTGACCCCGTCGAGCTCGCTGGCGGCATCCGCCGGAGTGCAGGTCGACGACCGCGGCGCGATCATCGTCGACCGCCGGATGCGCACCAACGTCGCAGACATCTGGGCCGCCGGGGATTGTGTCCACACCCATCACACGCTGCTGCCGGAACCGACGTACGTGCCGCTCGGAACGACGGCCCACAAACAGGGCCGGGTCGCGGGCGAGAACGTGGCGGGCGGCGCCAAGGAGTTCGCCGGAATCGTCGGCACTCAGGTCGTCCGAGTCTTCGACCGCGTCGTGGCCGCAACGGGGCTCCGCGACGACGAGGCCGGTGCCGCCGGCTATCAGCCGCTGACCGTGCAGACCGTCGCCGACGACCACAAGCGCTACTACCCCGGCGCGACCCCGATCCAGATCCGCCTCACCGGCGACCGCGACAACGGCCTCCTCCTCGGCGCCCAACTGGTCGGCACGCACGGCGCCGAGATCGCCAAACGCGTCGACACGTACGCCGTTGCACTGCAGACGGGCCTGACCGTTGAGCAACTGCTCGACCTCGATCTCTCCTACACCCCGCCCCTTGGCAGCCCATGGGACGCCATCCAGCTCGCCGCACAGCACTGGCTCGCAGCGCGATAACCGGCACCACCCACGGAGGCACACATGCGTGACATCTACCACGAGCAGCTCGACGACATCCTCGCCGAACTCGAACGCATGACCCGGGCCGTCTCGACCGCCGTACGACGCTCGACCAGCGCGCTGCTGACAACCGACCTCGGCACCGCCGAAGAGGTCATCGCCGCCGACGCCCAACTCAACGCCGGCGGCGAGATGATCGAGCAGAAGGTGTTCGACCTCATCGCCCGCCAGGCACCGGTCGCCAACGAACTGCGGATGCTGGTCGCGGCGCTGCGGATGGCCGCCGACCTCGAACGGATGGGCGATCTCGCCGCCCACATCGCCAAGATCACCCGGCTCCGGTATCCGTTGCCGGCCATACCGGTCGAGCTCGAGGGCCTGATCGAGGACATGGGCCGGGTCGCGCAGCGGATGGTCGACCAGGCCGGCGACGTTATCCACAGCCGGGACATATCGGCGGCTCAGCTGATCGCGTCCACCGATGACGAGATGGACGCACTGCGCAGCAACCAGTTCCGGCTGATGATGGACGCCTCTTGGCCGCACGGCGTCGAGGCCGCCGTCGACATCGCCCTGCTCGGCCGCTACTACGAGCGCATCTCCGACCACGCCGTCTCGATGGCCCGCCGCGTCATCTTCCTCGTCACCGGCGAGCTGCCGGCCGCCCAGTAGGCAGCCGCGAGACGAGCAGGAGGAGGACACCCGCCATCACGCAGCCGGCGGCAACCAGCAGGACCAACGGTCGATAGCCCCAAGCGGCAGCCATCAGCGCTCCGCCGAAGGGTGCCAAAGCCTTGGCGACGACGGCCGGCGCGGCCAGTGTGCCGGCGATCGTCCCGTACCCGGCTGCGCCGTAGCGGTCGAGCAGAATCGCGGGCTTCGCGATCGATCCGACCCCGAAGCCGAGTCCGAACACCACCAGGCAGGCGATCGCACCCGTGACGTCCCGCCCGGCCACCGGCAGCAGCGACAGCGCCACTCCCTGGCCGACAATGATGATCGCGCCGATCGTGGCCATTGGCAACCATCGGGTCGACACGGTGGTGACGACCCGGCCGGTGACCGACAGCAGCCCGAGCAGTCCGGCGAGAGTGGCTGCCAGCGCCGCCGAGTGACCGAGGCTGGTCAGATACAGCACGAGATGTACGGCGATCACAGCGAGCGAGGCCCCGTGCAGCACGAAGATTGCGGCAAGCAACCAGAATCCGGGATCCCGCAGCACCCAGCCAGGCGACCGACGCCGATGGTGCTCCGCTCGATCACCGGCGGCCGGCGCGGTGCGCCGTAGGGCCAGGCCATGCAGAGGCACCGTGATCGTCGCGAGCATGACCGCCAGCACGACGAGCGCCGGCCGCCAGTCCAGCCGGGCGACCAGCTGGCCGGTGAGCGGGATGAAGATCGAACTGGCGAAGCCGGCCACCAGAGTGATGCCGAGCAGAGCCTTTGCCCGCCGAGCCGGGTCCGTGACCGCGACGACCACGGCGAAGGCGGGCTCATAGAGAACCATCGCCGAGGCGACGCCGATCAGCACGAACGCCGCATACAGCTGCAGGACCGTCTGAACCTGAGACCACGAGAGTACGGCGACCACGCCGAGCACTGACCCAGTCGTCATCAACGCGTGCCCGCCACGGGCGTCGAGCCAGCGTCCGACCGGGATCGACAGCAAACCCGTGACGAGGACCGCAACGGTCAGTGCTCCGGCGGCCGTCGCGGTCGAGATCCTCAAGTCGCCGCTCATCGGCCCGAGGATGACGCTGAAGGCGTAGTACAGGACGCCGTACCCGACCGTTTGCGTGACGGCGAGCGCGCCTACCAGCCGACGCGCTCCGGGGCCGGCCGCCGTGGTGCGCGCGACCAGCCCCGGGGTGGACGTCATCAGCCGCAGCAGCTCGACTGCGTGGTCGGCTTGGCGTCGATGACGGTCAGGAGGCCGCCGCTGATGCCGGTGGCCAGGCCGCGGCCAGCGGGAGCCTCAACCGCCTGCGGTGCCGGGCCGCAGCAGCCGCCTGCGGTCTCGTCGGCCGAGTCGCCGTACGCGAGGTTTGACGAACACACGCCGGTCTCGGGGAGGTTCAGCTGCACGTCGCGTGCGGACTCCCAGTCGCCGGCCAGCGCCGCGACCACGGAGCGGGCCTGCTCGTAGCCGGTCGCCAGCAGGAACGTGGGCGCCCGGCCGTACGACTTCGCGCCGACGGCGTAGTAGCCGGGCTCCGGGTGCTCGAGCTCGTCGACGCCGTGTGGCGGGACGGTCCCGCAGGAGTGCTTGTTCGGGTCGATCAGGGGTGCCAACGCTCGCGTCGATCCCAGGATCGGGTCGAGGTCGAGGCGCAGCTCGCCGACCATCTCGTGGTCGGGGCGGAAACCGGTCGAGTTGACCACGGTGTCCACGACAACGGTCCGATCCCCGGCGGCCAGTTCCACGCGACCGTCCGCCGTACGCGTGATGGCCTCGATCCGGAAGCTACCCACGAGCTCAACGTGACCGGACTGCACCAGCTTCTTCAGTCGCATGCCCAGGGCACCGCGCGCCGGCAGCTCGTCGGCCTCGCCGCCACCGTAGGTACGCGCCTGGTCGGCGCCGCGAACCACCCAGAACACCTCGATCCCCGGCTCCTGCTCGGCCAACTCACCGAGCTCGAGCAGCGTCGTCGCCGCCGAGTGACCGGCCCCGACTACCGCCGTATGGCGACCTGCAAAGCGGTCACGGTCGCGTACCAGCACGTCCGGCAAGGCCGCCGAGATCGCGTCGGCCACGTCGGCCTCGCCGCGGGCGGGGATCCCGGAACCGCCGAGGACGTTCGGCCGGCGCCACGTGCCTGCCGCGTCGATCACGGCGCTGGCGAGCACCTCTTCACCGTCGGCGAGGCGCACCAGGAAGGGCGCTTCCTCCCGACCTGCGGTACGCACGCGGTCGAACCCGACCCGGGTCACGGCAGTCACCTGAGCGCCGTACTGGATCCGGTCCGCCAACTGCGGCGTCTTCGCCAGCGGGGCCAGGTAAGAGTCGATCAGGTCGCCGCCGGTGGGCAGCTCGTCCAGGTTCGGCTCGATCCAGTCGGTCTGCTCCAGCAGGCGACGGGCAGCCGCGTCGATGTCGTAGCGCCATGGGCTGAACAGCTTCACGTGCCGCCATTCGTCGATCGCCGCGGCCACGCTCGGCCCGGACTCGAGAACCAGGAACTCGACCCCGCGTTCGGCCAGGTGCGCCGCTGCGGCCAGTCCCACCGGGCCCGCTCCGATGACTACCACCGGCTTTGTCACGATCATCCTCCGTGCTGTCTAGACGTTCATCTAATCAGCAAGCTTGCCTCTTGATTCGACAAGAGTCAAGATAGACGCATGCCTAAACAGGAGCTCGTCGTCCTCAACACCTGCTGCACGCCGATCTCCGAGGCTGCCCTCGACCCGGCCCAGGCAGCCGACGGCGCGGCGGTCTTCAAGGCCTTGGCCGATCCGATCCGGCTGCGGCTGATGTCGATCATCGCCTCGGCCGGTGACGAGGTGTGCGTCTGCGACATCACGCCCAACTTCGACGTCAGCGGGCCGACGATCTCCCACCACCTCAAGGTCCTCCGCGAGGCCGGCCTGGTCGACTGCGAGCGCCGCGGCACCTGGGTCTACTACTGGCCACTCCCCGAACGCCTGACCTGGCTCTCGACCCTGCTGTCCGTCCCGGCACCGACCGCGGTCTGACTCTCCCAGATGACGTCAACGCGGACTGCCCGCGTGGTGGTGATCGGTGGTGGCCAGGCCGGCCTGGCCACCGGGTTCTACCTGCGCCGCTCCGGCCTGACCCCCGGCGAGGACTTCGTCATTCTCGACGCCGCCGATCAGCCCGGCGGCGCCTGGGCGCAGATGTGGCCGACACTGCGCACCTTCTCTCCCACCCAGTACTCGTCCCTGCCGGGCTGGATGATGCCGCCGTGGACCGGCGACGGTGGCTACCCGTTGGCGGCCCACGTCGTCGAATACCTCACGCACTACGAGAAGCGTTACGAGCTCGACGTACGACGCTCTGTCTCGGTCAGATCCGTGAGTCGCGGCGATGACGAGCACCTCGTCGTACACACCGACGACGGCGACTGGCTCGCGCAGCACGTGGTTTCGGCGACCGGAACGTGGTCCAGGCCGTTCGTCCCGACGTACCCGGGATCGTTCGCCGGTCGGCAACTGCACACCGCTGACTACCGGCGCGCGTCCGATTTCATCGATCAGCGCGTTCTGATCGTCGGAGGTGGCAACTCGGCCGCTCAGATCCTGGCGGAGGTCTCGCTGGTCGCCGAGACCACGTGGGTGACGCTCCGACCGCCTCGTTTCCTGCCCGACGACGTCGACGGCCGGGCTTTGTTCGAGATCGCCACGAGGCGCCACCGAGCACGGCAACTCGGCGAACCCGACACGGGCGGCGTCGCCGGTCTCGGCGACATCGTGATGGTCGAGAGTGTTCGCGAGGCCCGTGACCGCGACGTACTGCACGCTCGCGAACCCTTCGCCCGCCTGGTCGACCACGGTGTCCGATGGCACGACGGCAGCGAGTCGTCCTTCGACACGATCATTTGGTGCACCGGCTTCCGCCCACAGCTCAGTCACCTGTCAACACTCGGCCTGCGCGGACCAGACGGTCTCATCCCAACGAACGGCAGCCAGGCAATCAACGAGCCACGCCTCCAGCTGATCGGCTACGGCGACTGGACCGGGCCGGCGTCGGCCACACTCATCGGTGCCGGTCGCACCGCCCGCGACCTGGTCGCCAACCTCTGATCAAGCCGTCGCGAACAACTCGGCAACGAGCTCCCTGACCTGTTGATGAATCTCGTCGCGGATCCTGCGTACCTCCGGGAGCGGCCGGCCTTCGGGATCGTCGATCGGCCAGTCGAGGTACCGCTTGCCCGGGTAGACCGGGCAGGCGTCGCCGCAGCCCATCGTGACGACGACGTCGGCAGCCCGGACGATCTCGTCGGACAACGGCTTCGGATACGCGCCGCCCAGGAAGACGCCGATCTCGTCCATGGCGGTGACCACGTTCGCGTCAACGAGCGCCACCGGCAACGACCCGGCCGAGCGCACGAGGACACGATCACCGGTCAATTGGCTCAGCAGCCCGGCCGCCATCTGCGATCTCCCTGCGTTGCGGACGCAGACGAAGAGGACCTCCGACACGGTGCTACGCGTCTTGCCCTCTGCCTTCGCGAGGGCGGTCAGGCGCTCGGCGGCGAAGTTCGCTGTCAGGGAAGGCAGGAATCGCCGGACCCGTGACCGGGCCGCCAGCATGTCGTAGCTCTCCCCGACGTACCGCCGTACCGTCTCCGGCGAGAAGACACCGGTGAAGCGTGTCGCCAACTGCGCAGCGATGTGCTCGAGCTGGCGATCGACAACCGACGTACTCAGATCGAACGCGGCCTCGTGAGCCGGACCTTGCTCGGGCACCTCCACCCCGAGCAAGGTCGCAAGCTGCGCGACCGCATGATGCGTCGGCCGGTAATAGCTGAACGACTGCCGCCGCTCCCGCGTCAACAAATCCGCATCGCAGAGCAGCCGCAGGTGATCACTGATCGTCGTATGCGACTGATCGAACTCGGCCGCGAGCTGACCCACACTCGCCTCGCCCGCCGGGTGAGTCAGCAGCAGACTCATCAGACGCAGCCGGGTCGGATCAGCGACTACGCCGAGCTGAGCCGCGCGCCGCTCGGCGTCCTCCCGCGACAGCGGCACCATTACCGACCGTCGGACCGACGGCTTCGACATGGGTCTATGTTCACAGTCGTCTATATGCCGGTCAACGGGCCGGACCTGCAGGCTTCAGGCGGCCTGCAGTTCGCCGACGAGTTTCTCCACCCGGCCGCGGATCTCGTCGCGGACCTGGCGGACGACCTCGATCGGCTGGCCGGCCGGGTCGGTGAGTTCCCAGTCCTCGTACCGCTTGCCGGGGAAGATCGGGCAGGCGTCGCCGCAGCCCATGGTGACGATGACGTCGCTCTCGCGGACAGTCTCGGTCTCCAACCGCTGCGGGATGGCGCCGGTGATGTCGATGCCGACCTCACGCATCGCTTCCACCGCGACCGGGTTGATCTGGTCGCGCGGTGCGGATCCGGCCGATCGGACCTCGACCGTGTCGCCCGCCAGGTGCCTCAGCCAGCCGGCAGCCATCTGGGACCGGCCGGCGTTGTGGACACAGACGAACAGAACACTTGGCTTGCTCACGTGGATGCTCCAGTACTCGCAGGGGTTTCAGTGTGTGGCGTGACGACCTCGTCCGCAGCGCGTCCAGCTCTCGGGTACAGCAGGGCCAACAGGCCCACTCCGACAGTAGCGCCGACGATCTGCGCGATCGCGAAGCCGGGCAAGGAAGCCGGGGCGATCCCGGCGAAGGTATCGCTGAAGGCCCGCCCGATCGTGACCGCCGGGTTGGCGAACGACGTCGAGGAGGTGAACCAGTACGCCGACCCGATGTAGGCACCCACAGCGGCCGGCGCGAGCGTCGCCCGGCCGGATGCGGCGAGCGCGAAGATGAGCACGATCAGCCCAGCTGTCGCGACGACCTCGCCGAGCCACAGGTGCCCGGCGCTGCGTTCCGTCGTCGACCAGGACACCGCGGCTTCGCCGTACATCAGATTCGCCAGTACGGCGCCCAGCACCGCACCCACGATCTGCGCCGGAACGTAGGCACCGAGGTCGCGTGATGTCAGACCGCTGCCGGTCTTCCGGCCGAGCCACCAGTCGACGCCTGAGACCACCGGGTTGAAGTGCGCGCCAGACACCGGCCCGAACATCAGGATGAGTACGGCGAGACCGAGTGCGGTCGCGAAGGCGTTCTCGAGCAGTTGCAGCCCGACGTCGTTCGGCGACAGCTTCGCGGCCGCGATTCCGGAGCCGACGACCACGGTGACCAGCAGCCCGGTTCCGATGCCTTCGGCAACTGCCCGTCGCCAGAGTGGAGCGGTGTTCACCGGCCGCTCGCAGCAGGTACGGCGAGTTCGTCGAGCAACTCACGGACCCGGCGCTCGATCTCGTCTCGGATCGGCCGGATGTCCGCGACGTCGAGGCCCGCGGGATCGTCCAGCACCCAGTCTTCGTACCGCTTGCCGGGGAAGATCGGGCACGCGTCACCGCAGCCCATGCTGATCACGACGTCCGCCGCCCGGACCACCTCGTCCGTCCACGGCTTCGGATACTCGGCCGAGATGTCGATGCCGCGCTCAGCCATCGCGGACACGGCGGCGGCGTTCACCTCGACGCCCGGCTCCGAGCCGCCCGACCAACCGATCGCGCGATCGCCGGCCAGGTGCTCGAAGAACCCGAGCGCCATCTGGCTGCGGCCGGCGTTGTGGACACACAGGAAGAGCACCACAGGGCGCCCGTCGTCATGATGCCCTTCGACCCGCGCCAGCGCGGTCAGCCGCTGGCGCGCGAACCGTTCCGCCAGCAGGGGAAGGAAGTTCGGCACCGTGCTGCCGGACGCGAACTGGTCGTAACTCGAGTGCAGGAAGCGTTCGATCGTCTCGGGTCCGTAGATCCCGGCGAACTGCTCCCCCAACCGGGACGCCGCCGTACGCAGCGCAAGCTGCTGATCGATGGACAGGCCTTCCCGGTGGTACCCAGCGACTTCGGTCATGCTCCCGGCCCCTTCGCCGTACTCGTTGAAACCAATGGCGCCAACCGATCGATCCGGCCGGCGAGCTCGTCGTACGCGGCCTCGAACGCCGCGTCCGTGTTCACCGATGCCGGATCCGGCACCGACCAATGCACCCGCGGCCGCGCCTCGGCCGGCAGATGCTCATACGCGATATCGCACACCGCGATCACCAGATCGTCCGGCTTCACCACGTCGCTCACCTGAGCCGTCCGCCACTTGTCCGGCTCGAGTCCATGCCGTCGCCCGACCTTCACCGCCCGCGGATGCACCCGCTCCGCAGGCCGAGTCCCCGCCGACGCCACCGGCACCTCACTCCGCCGCGCCCAGATCCCCGCCGCCAACTGCGACCGCGCCGAGTTGTGCGTACAGACAAACACCACCCGAGGTACGTCGTTCAGCGCAGGACTACCCACCATCGCCAACGTCTCCGGAACCAGGCGTACGTAAGTCCGACGGTGATCACCTTCAGACTTCCCCCGCACCACCAGCCCGGCCTCCTGCAGAACCTTCAGATGATGCGCCACCAGGTTGGTCGGCATCTCGAGAACCGCCCCCAACTCCCCCGGCGCCGCGTCTCCCACCGAGAGCGCATCCACGATCGCCAGCCGCGCCGGATCCCCGAGCGCCGCGTGCACCCGCGCCCGCTCCACCAGAGACCGCTGCTCAACGTTCATTGACTCAATGATTACTGAGCTAATCTACGCTGTCAACACAGTGCCTTGTCGGCGCAGTGCTCCACTCGTCCGCCGACGATGGTTGCGAGGATCTGGATGTTCGGCAGCGAGTCGACCGGGGCGCTTGTCGGGTCGGCCGAGAGGATCGCGAGGTCGGCGTACTTGCCGCGGGACAGGCTGCCCTTCACGTTCTCCTCGAAAGTGCCGTACGCGGCGTCGATTGTGAACAATCGCAACGCCTGATCGACCGTCAGGCGCTGCGCGAGCTGCCAGTCCTCCGGAGGACGGCCGAGGTAGCTCTGCCTGGTCATCGCCTGGTGGATCGCCTCAAGAGGTGATCCGTGCGGCATCTGGTTGCCCACAGCAAGCACCAGCCACGGCGTATCGGTGCTGCCGATGGTTCGAACCTCGCTTTCCACCAGATCTCGCCAACGGGCGATCCAGCGGGTCTGACCGCGAGCCACCAATTCCGGGAAGCCCGCCTCCGCCGCCAGATCCCCCGGGTTTCCGGGCTGGATGGACGCGATCATCCCCAACTCGCCCATCCTGGTGAGCTGATCGTCGCGGAGTTGGATGACGTGCTCGACGCGGTGGCGTGCGTCGGGGTTGGGATGCGCGGCCTGTGCCCGCGCCACCGCGGTCAGAAACTGGTCGTGCGCCTCAGCACTGATCGCGTGCGCCGACACCTGCCAGCCAAGGCGATGCGCTGACAGCACATACTCGTCCAGCTCGGCCTGTTCCCAGTGGAAGTCGGTGCCCCAGTCGTGGTCGAGGAACAGCTTGATGCCGCCCAGCCGCAGATGCTGGCTGTACGCATGGTGCGGCTCGAACCCGCGGAACCAGTGACCGAACTTCTCGTCCTCGAAGTTCACCGGCAGGTACGCGTTGACCCGCAACCGTAGCCGGCCGGCCGCGTCGAGCGCCCGCAGTTCCTCCAATCGCTCCGAGTTGACGAACTGCTCGTTGATGCTGGTCCACCCCCGGCTCAGCGCCGCATCGATCGCCAGATCGGCGTTGTAGCCGACCATGCTCCCGTCGCCGATCCAGTGCGCATGCGAATCGATGAACCCCGGCAACAACGCCCGCCCGCCAAGATCCACAACCCGGGTGGAGCTCCTCCGCAACGACAACACTTCGGCGTCGTCGCCGACCGTCAAGATCCGTCTAGCTCGGACCGCCACCGCCTCAGCCCGCGGCCGCCCGTCGTCCATCGTGAGTACGACCGCGTTGTGGTAGATCACGTCAGGCGGAACGGGACTCGTCGCGGAAAGCGGCAGCAGCAGAATCGCCGTACATCCGACCAGAACAATCCCAGAACGCCAGGACAACCGCACGCCTCATCGTCCCACCGCTGCCGCTGGGCGAGCACATATCAAGGATGTTGATGTGTGCAGCAAGGAATTGGCATTAGACGTCATACTGCGCCTGGTCCAGGCTGATGCGTAACAGGAAACGTCGCCACGAGGAGCAGAGCAATGACCACAGGCAGGGGCCAGGTGTTCAGCGGCATCACGATGACGGCCGACGGGTACACGGCCGGGCTCAACCAGACCGAGGAACGCCCGTTCGGCGACGACGGCGGCGACGGCTGGGGTGACAAGCTGCACGCCTGGTACAGCGACACCCCAGACGAGAACAAGGCCGAGATCGACGAAGGGCTCGACGCCGGAGCCTTCATCATGGGGCGCAACATGTTCGGCCCGGTGCGCGGTGAGTGGGACCGGGAGTGGAACGGCTGGTGGGGCGACGAACCGCCGTACCACGCCCCCGTCTTCGTGCTCACGAACCATCCGCGCGATCCGCAGCCGATGGCCGGCGGTACGACGTACCACTTCGTCACCGACGGGATCGAGTCGGCGCTGGCCCAGGCGCGCGAGGCGGCCGGCGACCGCAACGTCGCGATCATGGGTGGCGCGACCACGATCAATCAGTACCTGACGGCCGGCCTGATCGACGAACTGCGGCTGCACGTGGTGCCGCTCACGCTCGGCGCCGGTACGCGACTGTTCGAGGGCGTCCCGCCGCTGAAGCTCGAGCAGGTGAGGTCGCGGGCAGCGAGCCTGGTCACGCACCTGACCTACCGCGTGCTGTCCTGACGCTGCTCTCGGACGGAATCCCTGATCGCCTGGATCAGTGCGGTGGTGGCGGGCGGGTCTGGCGGCTCGCCGTACGTGACGGCGCAGATCTGACGACGGAAGTTGGTCAGCTCGGTGGTGTGGACGTCGGGCAGGCGGTGGGCTTCGAGTGCCAGGCCAGGCAGGGTCGTGACGCCGACACCGGCGGCGACGAGAGCTTGTACGACGACTATGTCGTCACTGAGTGACGCGAAGCGCGGCGTGAACCCTTCTTGTCGGCACACAGTGATCACCTCGTCCTGGCACCGCGCGCAACCGCCGATCCAGGCGGAGTCGCGATGGTTCGCCACGCTGTCGTCAGGGCGCTGACTGACCAGGTAGATCGAGTCTTCACAGAGCTCGACGAGGCGAAATCCCTCGTCCTCGACCGGGGCGTTGGCGTACCGGAAGATGAGTGCGACGTCGATCTCGCCGTGTCGCAGCAGCTGCAACGCCTCGGCCGGGTGACGCTCGATCAGGTTCAGCTCGATTCCTGGGTGCGCTCGGGTCACCGTCGGGATCGCCTTCGGCACGATCGTGCTCAGCACCGACGAGTTCGCGGCCAGGCGAACCCGCCCGGTCTGGAGCCCGACCTGGGCCGCCAGCTCGTTGGTCGCCGCGTCGACGCGGCCGATGATCTCGGCGGCCCGATTGGCCAGCAAATGCCCTTCCGGCGTCAATCGGATCCCCCGGCCGACGCGCTGAACGAGCTTGACACCGGTGACCGCTTCCAGGCGCGACAAGTGATGACTGATCGACGGCTGCGAATAGTGCAGCTCTCTCGCCGCTTCGGTCACCGACCCGTGCCGCGCCACCGCGGCCAGAACGTTGAGATGCACCAGGTTCAGCATCAATCAAAGATATCAATGTGATTTTCGAAAATTGGCATTAGACGTCATCTATCTGGTGATCCACGCTGATTTCACGATCCCACGGCTGCCGACAAGGAGAAATCCACGATGTCTGTCCACACCTCGGCAACCGGCACCGACGACGGTCACGCAACCCTGAACAAGGGCCTACTCTTCGGCGCCTCCGCCTACGGGATCTGGGGACTGTTCCCGCTCTATTGGCGGCTGCTCGACAACGTCGGCGCGGTCGAGTCGCTCGCCCACCGGTTCGTGTGGGCGCTCGGGATCTGTGCACTGCTGCTCAAGGTCCGACCGCGACCCGGATGGTGGCGCGACCTGAAGCAGCGGCCCGCGGCGCTACGCGTTCTCGCCGGGGCCTCAGTGGTCATCGCGTTCAACTGGTACCTGTACATCTGGGGCGTCAACCACGAGCGGGTGGTCGAGACCTCGCTCGGGTACTTCATCAGCCCGCTGGTCACGGTCACCCTCGGGGTGGTCCTGTTTCGCGAGCGGCTGCGGCGGCCACAGTGGCTCGCGATCTACCTGGCCGCAGCGGCCGTGGTGTGGCTGACGTTCGACTACGGTCGCGTGCCGTGGGTGGCGATCGGGCTGGCGGCCAGCTTCGCGACGTACGGCGTACTGAAGAAGAAGGCCGCCACCGGGGCAGTCGAGAGTCTCGCTGTCGAGGCGACGATCATCATGCCGATCACGCTGGGCTATCTGGTGTGGCTGGAGCTCATGGGCCGGGCTGCGTTCGGGCACGCCGGTTGGTCGACCACCTTGCTCCTAATCGCCGCCGGGCCGGCCACTGCGGTCCCACTTCTGTTCTTCGCCGGGGCTGCCACCCGAATCCCCCTGACATACCTCGGCCTGTTGCAGTACCTCACCCCTTCGATTCAGTTCCTCCTCGGCGTCTTCGCCTACAACGAGCCGATGCCCCCCGAGCGCCTCGCCGGCTTCGCCCTCATCTGGACCGCATTGGCCATCTTCACCGGCGAGACCCTGCACCACCTCCGCAAGCTCCGCCGCGCAGCAGCCACAGCCGGGCGCATGCGGCCCAACTGAGCGGTCAGGCCAGGGCGAGGAAGAGCTTTTCCATCTTCTTGAGGTCGGCTTGACCGGTCGCGGACTCGTCCGCCAGGCACTGCTGCAACCCGGTGGCGATGATCGCGAAACCCGCCCGGTCAAGTGCCTTCGAGACCGCGGCGAGCTGAGTCACCACCTCGTCGCACTCCCGTCCTTCCTCGAGCATCCTCAAGACGCCGGCGAGTTGCCCCTGAGCGCGCTTGATGCGATTGATGACCGGGGTCATCTCAGCGGGTTCCAGCTGCATCAGTTCTCCTGTTCCACAACGGCAAGTGCGGTGGTGAGGCGCATCCTCGCCTCTGCCGCGACATCATCCAGCGCCGCCGTACCGGCGAGGCTGGTCATTGCGTACGGATCGAACGCTTCGACCATCGTGGTCTCCGCGTCCACCGAACGGACGACAACATTGCACGGCAGCACCGTCGCGATGGAAGGCTCGGCCTGCAGCGCCCGGTACGCCAGCGACGGACGGCAGGCGCCGAGAATCGTCTCCGGCGGCACATCGACGTCGAGCTTGCGCTTCAGCGTCTCCTGCAGATCGATCTCCGTCAGGATGCCGAAGCCCTGGCCGGCCAGGGCTTCGCGGACATCCGTGAGGGTGCGGTGAAAGGGCCGGCGCACCGTCGACGAGAGGGTGAAGGCGGTCATCAGGCGCTCCGCTGCTCGGCCTCGGCACGGGCCTTCTCGATATCGAGCTCGCGCACCGCGGTGATCAGCTGCTCCAACGCCGGGGCCGGCAGGGCGCCGGGCTGCGAGAAGACCAGGGTGCCCTGCTTGAAGGCCATCAGGGTCGGAATCGACGTGATCCGGGCGGCTGCCGCGAGCGACTGCTCGGCCTCGGTGTCGACCTTGGCGAAGACGATGTCGGGGTGATTGCGCGATGCGCGGTCGTAGATGGGCGCGAACATGCGGCATGGGCCGCACCAGGCTGCCCAGAAGTCGACCAGGACGATCTCGTTCCCGGTGACGGTCTGGTCGAACTCGGCCGCGGTCAGGTCGATGGTGGCCACGTGGCTGCTCCTTCGGACGTGGAGTGTCCTCGGCTTGAGGATACCCCCGGGGGTGTCTACAGTGGATAACGACGATACCCCCCTAGGTATTCCGGAGCTCAGGCATCGTGACCCAGAACTCGCTATCGACCCCTCCGGTGACCGGCCCGGCTCAGACCGTGCGCGGTATCACCGTCAGCGCGCTCGAGACGCCGTCCCTGGGCGACCGCAGCTACGTCGTTCACGACGGCACGGTCGCGTTCGTGGTGGACCCGCAGCGCGACATCGACCGGGTTCTCGCGGTCCTGTCGGAGGCCGGCGGACAGCTCACCCATGTGTTCGAGACCCACATCCACAACGACTACGTGACCGGCGGCCTGGCCCTGGCTCGGCGCACCGGCGCCCGGTACGTCGTCAACGCCGAGGACGACGTCTCCTTCGACCGCACGCCGATCCGGGACGGCGACACCGTCGAGATCGGACGAATGCGCGTCACCGCGCTGGCCACCCCGGGCCATACCTTCACGCATCTGTCCTACGTGCTGTCCGACGGTGCCACTGACGAGCAGATCGCCGTGTTCTCCGGTGGCTCGTTGCTCTACGGATCCACCGGACGTCCTGATCTGCTGGGTCAGCATCACACCGCGGAGCTCGTGCGGCATCAGCACGCGTCGGCACACAGGCTCGCCGCGTTGCTGCCCGACAACGCCGAGCTCTACCCCACCCATGGCTTTGGCTCGTTCTGTTCGTCGACGCAGTCAGACACGGACTCCGCAACGATCGGCGCCGAGAAGGTGTCCAATCCGGCACTCACCCAGGACGAGGAGACCTACGTCCGCGAACTCCTCGACGGCCTCGGTGCCTACCCCGCGTACTACGCCCACATGGCAGCGCGAAACTCCGACGGCCCAGCGGCGCCCGACCTGTCCCTGCCCGCCAAGGCCGACCCGATCGAGCTTCGGCGGCGAATCGAGGACGGCGAGTGGGTGGTCGACCTCAGAACCCGGACCGCCTTCGCCGCCGGCCACGCCCCCGGGTCCCTGAACTTCGGTCTGGACGGCGCCTTCGCCACCTACCTCGGCTGGCTGATCACGTGGGGCACATCGGTCACCTTGCTCGGTGAGACCGCCGATGAGGTCGCACAGGCGCAACGAGAACTCGTACGGATCGGCATCGACCGCCCGGCCGCGCACGCGACCGGAGGCCCGGCGCTGTGGACCGACGGCGAGCAGGCGTCGTTCCCGGTCGCCACCTTCGAGGATCTGGAGCACGTGCTCCGGCACCGTCCGGTCGTCGTACTCGACGTGCGCCGTACCGACGAGTGCGTCGCGGGCCGGATCGAAGGAGCGGTCAACATCCCGCTCCACGAACTCCTCGCGCGACTCGACGACGTACCTGCCGGCGAACTGTGGATTCACTGCGCCCACGGCTACCGGGCGTCCATCGCCGCATCGATCCTCAGCGCCGCGAACCGCCGACTCGTCGCCATCGACGACGCCTTCGACAACGCTCGCAAGACCGGCCTCCCGCTCGTCGGCGAGCAACTGTGACGGTGCTCCTCACCATCACCTCCGGCCTGCTGATCGGCCTCAGCCTCGGCGCCCTCGGCGGCGGCGGGTCGATCCTCGCTGTTCCCGTACTCGTGTACCTGCTCGGCCAGACCGCTGTGGCGGCCACCACCGGTTCGCTCGTCGTCGTTGCCGTCACCTCGCTGCTCAGTGCGGTGATCGCTCACCGAGCAGGCCACGTAATGCTCGGCCGCGGCCTCGCGTTCGGGGTGACCTCCATCGCCGGAGCTGCTGTCGGCGCCGCGGCATCCCTCCGCGTCCCCGATGCCGCCCTGCTCGCCGCGTTCGCAGGTCTGATGCTGGTCGTCGCTGCCTTGATGCTCTACCGACAGGTCCGTCTACAGCGGCCGGAGTCCGAGCCACTCGGGTTCGCCGACCCGATCCTCACCTTCAAGCCGGCCTTCCTGTGCAACTGCCCTCGTGCGCTCAGAGTCTTGGTGGCCGCGACCGCAGTCGGGGTCCTCACCGGCTTCCTCGGAGTGGGCGGCGGCTTCCTCGTGGTCCCCGCGCTCATGCTCGCGCTGGGATTGCCGATCACGTACGCCGTCGGAACCTCGCTCATCGTCATCGCCGTGACGAGCGCGGTCGCACTCGCTATCCGGACCGGCTCCGGCGTGTCCCCGGACTGGCCGCTGGTCCTCACGCTCACCGCGGCGTCAGTGATCGGCGGAGGTCTCGGGGCTCGCCTCGGGCCACGAGTCAACGCGACCGTGCTGTCAGCATCCTTCACTGTTCTCGTGCTCGGCGTGGCCGTTTACACCACGGCGCGCGTCATCTCCCCCATCGTTTGACCAACCACACCGAGGAGTCCATCCATGTGCAGAGCAGTCACCTGCAAGACCTGTTCGAAGATCACCTGGTCCGGCTGCGGCATGCATGTCGACCAGGTGCTGGCCGCCGTCCCACCGGCTGCCCGTTGCCCCGGCCACTCCGAAACCAACCGCCAAAGCCTCTTGACCCGCATCTTCCGCCGGAGCTGACTCGGACACGGCGATCAGGCCGGGCAGCGGGTGTTGTGCGGCGGGACTGTCAGCGAGGCCAGGTAGTCGGCGACGTGGCGGGTGATGCAGTCGTTGCGGCCGACCGCGCCATGTCCTTGGCCCTCCCAGGTCAGCAACTCCGCGGTGCCCAGGCTCTTGGCCATCGCGACAGCTCCGGTGTACGGCGTGGCCGGGTCGTGACGGGTGCCGACGACGAGGATCGGGTGCTTTGTGGCGGCGACAGGTGGCTGCAGGGGGTGCCGCGGCGGCTGCCAGAACGCGCACCCGAACAGGTGCCACGATCCCCACACCCCGAACAGCGGGAACTGCTTGGCGAAGCGCGACCCGGCCGCCCGGATCTCGGCCTCGGTCGGCCCAGGTGCGCTGTCGTTGCAGTTGATGACGAGTAGGGCGTCGTTCGAGTTCTCATCCCCTTGGCCGGCGTCGGCCAGGTCTCGGAGAGTGCCTGAGTCACCGTCGGCGGCCTCCGCCAGGCCGTCAGCGAGATCGGGCCAGCGGACATCGTCGTACAGGGCGGCCACGACCGCGTCGATGATGTCGACGCCGTACGTCGGTACGTCGTCGCCCGGTCGTCCGCTCGGGATGGGCGACTTCTGCGCCGTGCGAACGAGATCGCCGACGAAGTTCCGCACGCTGCCGAACCGAGCACAGCGGCCCTGAGCCGCGCACCACGCCGTGAACTGGTCGAATGCGTGCTCGAAGCCGGCTAGCTGGCGTTCGACGGTCTCGATCCACGTCGTACCCGGGTCGGTCGGGGCATCGAGCACGGCCGCCCGCACTTTGTCCGGATACAGGCGGGCGTACTCCGCTCCGAGTTTGGCGCCGTACGACCAGCCGAGGTACGTCAGCGTCGGCCGGCCAAGGACTGAGCGAATGCGATCGATGTCGACCGCCGTGGCTGTCGTGTTGAACAGGGGCGCCTTGGAGCCCAGCGTCCTGGCGCACTCGTCAGTTGCCCTGCGCATCTGGTTGGCGGCCTGGGCATACCCCGCGTCGGTCAGCAGGTCGGGAAAGGTGGGCGGACCGGACTCGGCGTGCTCACACCGGATGGGCTGTGAGTGCCCGACCCCTCGGGGGTCGAACCCGATCAGGTCGAACCGGTCAAGGATCGCGTCCGGAAGCATGCCCGCCGCAACGACGGCGAAGTCCACACCTGACTGGCCCGGCCCGCCGGCGATGAGAAGCAGCGGATCCTTCGTCGTACTGCCGCCCCTCTGGTGGATCCGGATGAGCTGCACCGCGATCGTTCCCGCCTCTTTGTGGGCGGGGTCGAGGTCGACGTCGACGGCTCCACAGCCGAATTCGAGCCGGCCGACCCGCTCGGCAGGTAGGTTCGCCGCGTGCACGTCGGTGACGGCCGCGCAATCCCCCCACTCGATGGACGTGGACTCACGCGACGGTGACGACGTACACGAGGCCAGTCCCAGGGCCGTGGCCACGACCACGACCGCACCCGACGGACGCACGCCTTCAGTAAAGCAGCAGGTCCTCGCGTGTGGCAGGACTTAGGTGCCTCAGGCACGGGTGCGCTCGCGTCGCCGCTGTGCCCGAACGCGCAGGGCGCGGATCACGAACACGGCTGCGAGGGCGACGAGGCTGAGGGTGTAGATCACGCCCTCCAGTCAAGGAAACCTGGTGTTGCCGGCACGTATGCGGTTTCTGATACGCCGGCAATATGCTACTGGGCGGGAACATATCGCCGGCATATCGAAAACCAGATACGTGCTCGCAACAGCATTCCGCCTTGGCTGGAGGCATGTCCTACAGCGAACCGGCAGGAACAGCGGCCCCTCGCACCGGATGGCTGGCGTCCTGGGCCGTCCCGACAACTGGAATCACGGTTTACGGATGCGGTCCGGACGAGGCGGAGCTGTTCCGAGAGCTGGCGCCTCGCCTCGGTGTTACGCCAACCATCACCGCGGCGGCGGTATCCGAAGCCAACACTGAGCTGGCAAGTGGAAACCGATGCATCAGCGTCGATCACAAAGCTCAAGTCACACCGTCCGCTCTCCTTGCGCTGAGCCAAGCCGGCGTCACGTACATCTCCACCCGAAGCATCGGCTACAACCATATCGATGTGGAATATGCGGAGAGTGTGGGCATTTCGGTGGAAAACGTCACCTATTCGCCCGACAGCGTGGCTGACTACACCCTCATGCTGATGCTGATGGTGCTGCGGAACGCAAAATCCATGATCAGGCGCGCAGATGTTCATGACTACCGACTGAACGACGTACGCGGGAAAGAACTACGCGACCTGACTGTCGGGGTCATCGGCACAGGGCGAATCGGCACCGCGGTCATCGACAGGCTGCGAGGGTTCGGCGGCTACGTGCTGGCCTATGACAGTCACCCCAAGGCGTCCGCCGATTACGTTCCTCTGGATGAATTGCTGCGGCAGAGCGATGTTGTCACGCTCCACACACCACTCACCGCGGATACGCACCACCTCCTCGATCGTCGACGTATCGAGCAGTTGAAGCCTGGTGCGTTCATCATCAACACCGGACGTGGCTCGCTTCTTGACACCGAAGCTCTTGTTCGGGCCTTGGAGACCGGCAGATTGTGCGGTGCGGCGCTGGATGTCCTCGAAGGAGAAGAAGGAATATTCTACGCCGACTGCCGGAACAAACCCCTTGAAAGCAAGCAGTTGTTAGGGCTACAGGAAATGCCGAATGTGATCATCAGTCCACACACCGCCTATTACACCGACCGCGCGCTGCGCGACACGGTCGAGAACTCTATTGTCAACTGTCGGAAATTCGAGAGCAGAAAGCAGCAGTGGATATGAAGATCGGAATCATCTTCGGGGGCTGTTCCGAAGAGCACCTCATCTCCGTGAAGTCTGCGCAAGAGATCGCGGCCAACCTCGACACCGAGAGGTACGAGCCGTTCTACATCGGGATCACGAAGAGCGGTGCTTGGAGGCTCTGCGACGGTCCCGACGCAGACTGGGAAAACGGCAGTTGCCGTCCGGCTGTGCTGTCACCGGACCGGAGCGTCCACGGATTGCTGGTGCTGGAGCAGGGACAGTACGAGACGATCAGCCTGGACGTGGTGTTGCCAGTCCTGCACGGCACGCAGGGCGAGGACGGCGCGATGCAGGGCTTGCTGGAGCTCTCCGGCATCCCCTACGCAGGCTGCGACGTCCAAAGTTCTGTTCTGTGTATGGACAAATCCCTTGCCTACACAGTGACCAGCAGCGCGGGAATCGCTACGCCGAAGTTCTGGACTGTCGCGGCGGACGAGAACATCGATGCCGACCAGCTCACCTATCCCGTCTTCGTGAAGCCGGCCCGTTCGGGCTCATCTTTCGGCGTCAGCAAGGTAGCTCGGCCAGAAGAACTGCCGGGAGCGGTCGAAACCGCACGACAGTACGACTCGAAGGTGCTGATCGAAGAGGCTGTGGTCGGCAGCGAGGTCGGCTGTGCCATTTTTGGGAACGGCGGGGACCTGATCGCCGGCGAGGTAGATCGGATCGCGCTGTCTCATGGCTTCTTCCGAATCCATCAGGAGAGTGCGCCCGAAAGTGGTTCCGAAAACTCGACGGCCATCGTTCCCGCGGACATTCCGACCGAGACACGCATACTCGTGCAGGAGACCGCCAAGGCTATCTACCGCGCCCTGGGATGCCGAGGGCTGTCGCGGGTGGACATGTTCCTCAAGGACGATGGCCAGGTAGTCCTCAACGAGGTCAACACCTTGCCTGGCATGACGTCGTACAGCCGTTATCCGAGAATGATGGCGGCCGCCGGGTTCCCACTGTCCGAAGTGATCGACCGGGTGGTGTCGTTGGCGTTGACAGCAAAGAGCCAATGAAGGCTGGCTTCGTCTTCGTGGACGAGTTCGTGCCCGGCGTACGTTGGGATGCCAAGTACGCCACCTGGGACAACTTCACCGGCAAGCCGGTCGACGGCTACCTGGCAAATCGGATCGTCGGGACGAGGGCTTTGTGCGCGGCCCTGGAGAGAGCACGGGAGAAGGCCGAGCCCCTCGGACTGGGCTTGCTTCTCTGGGATGGTTATCGCCCGCAACGCGCCGTGGATTGCTTCCGGCGCTGGTCAACGCAACCGGAGGACGGCCGGACGAAGCTACGGCACTATCCGAACATCGAGAGAACTGAGCTGTTCGAAAGAGGATATGTGGCCGCCAAGTCGGGCCACAGTCGCGGCAGCACCGTTGACTTGACGCTCTACTACCTGGCCACCGGTGAACTGGCTCCGATGGGTGGTGACCATGATCTGATGGATTCCATCTCACACCATGGAGCGCACGGAATCACGCCGGTCGAGGCGCAGAACCGTCAGTACCTCTGCTCCATCATGGAGGACTGCGGTTTCCATCGGTACGACGCCGAGTGGTGGCATTACACGCTCAAAGACGAGCCTTACCCGGACACCTATTTTGACTTCCCCATCACCTAGCCAGTGGCGCTGCGGGTAGTTGCACCGTGACGCGGAGACCGCCGCCGGGGCGAGGGGTGAGGGTGAGAGATCCGTCGTGCGCTTGGGCGATGCTTTTGACGATCGCCAGGCCGAGGCCGACACCTGCGTGGTCGGTCCGTACGCGTTGGGTGCCGCGCTGGAACGGTTCGGTGAGTGTCGAGACCTGCTGCGGGGTGAGCTTCTCGCCGGTGTTCTCGACAGTGAGCACCACGTTCTTGCGGTCGACGCTGGTCTTGACCCACACGGTGCCCTGTCCAGGCAGATTGTGGACGATCGCGTTGTGCACAAGGTTCGTCGCCATTTGCTGCAGGAGCGCATACGAGCCGAGGGTGGGAGCCACGTCGCCGGAGGTCTCGATGGTCAGGCCGCGTTTCTCTGCGAGTGGGAGCAGAGTTTCAGTGGCCTCTTCCGCTACGAGCGACAGGTCGACGTGTTCTCGGGTGAAGGATCGCTGGTTGGCGCGGCTGAGCAGGAGCAATGCTTCCGTGAGGTCGATGGCTCGGGTGTTGACGAAGTGAAGTCGTTCGACCAGGTCGCCGGTGTCGCGGGTCAGATCGTTGCGGGCCACCTCGAGGAGCGTCTGCGTGATCGCCAGTGGGGTACGCAGTTCGTGGGAGGCGTTGGCTGCGAATCGCTGCTGTTCGGCGTCGTGTGCTTCGAGCCGCGCGAGCATGGTGTCGAAGGCGTCCGCGAGTTCGCGGAACTCGTCGGTGCGGCCTTCCAACCGGATCCGGTGCGAGAGCGATCCGTTCGCGGCCAGGCGGGTGGCATGGGTTATGCGAGTCAGCGGCGAGAGCATGCTGCCGGCGAGGATCCATCCGCCCAGCAGGCCGAACATCAGCAGGAAGACCATCATCGCGGCTGCCCTCGGGACGAAGGCGCGCAGCAAGTCGGCGCGGTCCGGCATGGCCATCGGGATGCGGATCACCTCGGGTACGTACCGCAGCAGGAACACCCACACGACCGCGAGCATCAACGCACCCGCAAGCATGATGAACCCCGCGTAGCTGAGGGTCAGTTTGAGGCGAACGCTCAGACCTGGCTCTCTATCCACGGTCCTCCCCCTCAGGTCCGGTGGCTGTGTCGATGCGGTAGCCGACTCCGGCCACGGTGGCGATGATCCAGGGTTCTCCGAGCCGTTTGCGCAGAGCTGAGACGGTGATCCGTACGGCGTTGGTGAAGGGGTCGGCGTTCTCGTCCCACGCCCGTTCCAGCAGCTCCTCGGCGCTGACCACACCGCCTTCGGCAGCGACGAGGACTTCGAGTACGGCGAACTGCTTCCGGGTGAGCGCGACGTAGCGGCCGTCGCGGTAGACCTCGCGGCGGAACGGATCCAGCCGCAGGCCGGCGATCTCTCGCACGGGTGGTCTGTTGTGGGCGCGCCTGCGGTCGAGTGCTCTGAGCCTGAGCACGAGTTCCCGAAGTGCGAAGGGCTTGGTCAGGTAGTCGTCGGCGCCGAGTTCGAACCCGGATTCCTTGTCGTCGAGCCGGTCGGCAGCGGTGAGCATCAGGATCGGCATACCGCTGCCGGAGGCAACGATCCGCTTGGCGATCTCGTCGCCGGACGGGCCCGGGATATCGCGGTCGAGGACGGCGATGTCGTAGGCGTTGATGCTCAGCAGTTCCAGCGCGCTGTCACCGTCACCGGCGAGGTCGGCCGCGATCGCCTCCAGGCGCAGCCCATCGCGAATCGCCTCTGCCAGGATGGGTTCGTCCTCGACGACCAGCACACGCATGCTCTCCAGCCTACGAGACGGCACATATCGTCGGCGTATCGAAAACCACATACGGGCTGGCAACACCGCGCTGCTTTGACTGACTGCATGACTCAAACGGCAGCAGCACCAACAAGGTCCCGCAGGCCTCTCAGACCCTACGCCGTCGGTCTGGTCGTTGTCACCGCTGCGATCATCGGAACCTTTGTCTATCAGGCTGTATCTTCATCGGCACCCTCGTCCGGCGAAGCCCTCGGTGGCACGGCTACCGAGGCTGATGGCGCCCTCCCCGACGGGGCGACCGTCTTTGACGACCGGTACCCCGGCGTCGCCAATCTCGACCCCGAGCTGCTCCATGCCCTGCGCAAGGCGGCGACGGATGCCGAGGGCATCGAGTTCTACGTCAACAGTGGTTGGCGTTCCCCGGCGTACCAGCAACGACTGCTCGACGAGGCGATCGCGAAGTACGGCTCAGCGAAGGAAGCTGCCCGATGGGTGGCCACGCCCCAGACGTCTCCGCACGTGTCGGGGCACGCCGTCGACATCGGTCGCTCCGATGCAACGGCGTGGCTGTCCAAGCACGGCGCCGACTACGGGCTGTGCCAGATCTACCGCAACGAACCCTGGCACTACGAACTGCGCCCCGAGGCCATCAGCGATGGTTGTCCTCGGATGTACGCCGATCCCACGCACGATCCGAGGACGCAGCAGTAATCGGCACCGGTATGTCCGGATCGGGCCGTAGCATCTGGGCATGGAGCAAGAGTTCACCGGCGAGGTCATCGAGTGGCGCGGTCCGGCGCCGTACTATTTCGTCTCCGTGCCGGAGCAGGAAGGTGTCGCGCTGCGCGCCGCCGCCTCAGCCGCCAGCTACGGGTGGGGAATGCTCCCGATCCGCGCTCGCATCGGCACTACCGAGTGGAAGACGTCGCTGATGCCGAAGGACGGTGGCTACCTGCTCCCGCTGAAGGACGCCGTACGCAAGCCCGCACGGCTCGACGCGGGCGACACGGTGGCCGTGCGGCTCACGTTCGATGCGCCGCCCCGTCAGCAGAAGCAACCGGCCAAGCGGGTGACCGTTCCCCGCCCGGCGGGCTCGCGGGAGCCGGTCACCGCCGAGCAGCTCACGATCGTTCCGGCCAACCAGGCGACGTGGGAGGACCTGCAGGCGGTCTTCGGCACGACCGGCGCCACCGCACGGTGCTGGTGCCAGCGGTTCCGGATGCTGCCCCAAGAGTCCTGGGCGTCCGAAGGTCCCGAAGAGCTGGCCGCCCGGCTCCGCGACCAGACCGCCTGCGGAAACCGAAATGCGCAGGCGACGACCGGCCTGGTCGCGTACCTCGACGGCGAGCCCGTCGGCTGGTGCGCTGTCGCGCCGCGGGCGGACCACCCGAGGCTCCTCCGCGACTACCGGGTCCCCTGGCTGGGCCGCAACGAGGACAAGACCGACACCACGGTCTGGGCCGTGACCTGCTTCGTCACCCGCGCCGGCTACCGACGCCGAGGAATCAGCCGCGCACTAGCCCGCGCCGCCGCCGACTTCGCCCGCGAACGCGGCGCCCGCGCCGTGGAGGGCTACCCAGACTTCGTCGACGGCGGCTCCGTCGGCACCCTCACCATGTTCACCCACGCCGGCTTCACAGAAGTAAGCCACCCAGGCAACCGCCGAGCCGTCATGCGCATCAACTTCTGACCGACCCCAACCGGCCACGCTCCCCCAGCCGCCGCAGACATCGGCGTCGACCTGCGCGCCACGCTGACCAACGCGGTCTTCGTCGCGCACAGACCAGCCAGATCACTACGCGACGTCGGGCCGTGTCATCAGCGGCGACCGCAGATGCGGCCGCTCAGCCGAATACGGCGCCCACCACCCTTCAGCAACAACGTGCCCATGCCGAACAACTCCAGCCTCGAACTCTTCGAGGTCCCGCCCGTAACTGACGAGAGTTCAGCCGATCGCTTCGACAGAGGCACGCGTTCTGCAGCCCGCCCATCGAAGGGCTCAGGAGCGAGCTAAGGGCGGCGATTCAATCGCGCGTAACGCCCTCTGGCCAGACGATATTCACAGGTAGGCCCTTGGCGGTTGCTGCTTGGACGACATCTGCTGTACCGCCGTACCCACGGGCGGGTTGGCCGTCCCAGACTGCGATCAGTTCGTCGGCGCGCTCCAGCATGCGGAGGCTGGCGTCCATGTGCGCATGGGCGTCTGACACGTCTCGATCGAGGGCCACTGTCTCCGAGGCCCTGCCGAGCAGCGCGTCGTACGTTGAGTGGTACGCCGCTGGGAGGCCGTCACGATAGGCGGTTGCTGGGATGACTGCGATCAGCCGGCCACCGAGGTCCAGGATCGCCGCGGCGAACAGAGCGTCTGCGCCGTCCGCCAGGCACGATATCCCGACCAGGTCTGTCGTACCCTTCGACTCAACAACGCGACGCAGCTCGGCCGCGACCCACGCCTCGGTCTCGCTCGACAGGCCGCGATGTCCGGAGACAGCGAGATGCAGCATCACCCTCTCCTCCCGCGTAGACCCGCTCGCCGAGGCCCGGCGGCGTGGTCCGAAGCACAGTACCCATGTCATGCAGGACCTACTTGTAGCGGTGCCACAGTTCGTTGGCGCCGGATCTTAGGGGTGGTCAGGCGGTGGGCGTGGAACTTGGCGATATCGGGGCGGTTGGGAGGACGCAGCATGGTGCGGCGCTTGGCCTCACAGTCGCGGCTGCAACACGTTCTTGACGAGCCAGCGTGCCAGCGGCCGCAACTGGGCGAAGGCGTCGAGTACCCGATCTGCCGCAGCGGAGGTGCGAATCCATTCCTCGCAGCCGGGGGGTCGCGTCACGATGACCGACCTGTGGCGCAGGAGGTTTGCGCGCAGATGGTTGGCGGGATACCCACGCAGCGGCCGCTTCAGCAGGTCGCCCGAGATCACGAAACCCTTCTGCTCGAGGTTCCGGATGATGGCAACCAGCCGCCGGCCGGACCCAGGATCCGCCACCGCGGCGCGGTACCGCTCGATCTGCACCGACGGCGCGTACCACCACGCCACGCCAACCTGCAGGCCGTGTCGATGGTCGGCACCCACCCAATGGGCTCCGCGCGATCGCTCAGTCCCAATTCGCTGGCGCCGGGCGCATCTTGGTTTGTACGGTGTGCGTTCCGCTGCGCATTCGGCAGAACTTTCGAAAGGCGTCGACGTGAACGATGGCAGGCTGGGCGACGTCGAGAGCATCGTCCCGCCGATGCTGTCGGACCGGATCCGCTTGTATCACTCCGCCGGCTCGGCATGGCTGGAGGAACTGCCGGACCTGATCGCAGACTGTGTGACTCAGTGGGATCTCACGTTGCTGCCCGCGTTCGAGCCGGGTGGCGATTCGAGCTGGACTGCGCCGGTGAAGCGCAGTAACGGAGAACTGGCGGTGCTCCAGCTTTCCGTTCCGCTGCCGGTCCACCACGATCACATCACTGCCCTGCGGGCATGGGCAGGGCAGGGCGCGGTGCGGCTTTTCGCCCACGACCCGGCGATCCGGGCCACCTTGATGGAATGCTGCGTCCCAGGGATCGACGCAGCGGATCTGTCGCCGGACGAGGCCGATGACATCGCCGTCGAGGTCCTATCGCAACTGTGGGCGGTCACTCTTCCCGCATCGGGTCTTGAGACCCTCACCGAGGCAGTTGGTCAGCGCGCGCGAGTCATGGAAGCTCGTGCCGAACAGTTTGGTGACGTTGTTGACCCAGGGCCGTTCCGCGAAGCAGCCCAACTGTTCACCACACTGCCCACATCACCGGCTCGTACTGTCCTGCTCCACGGCGACTTCCACCGGCGCAATGTCCTTCTGTCGGGACGAGGCTGGCTGGCCATCGACCCCGCATCGATGGCCGGCGACCCGTCGTTCGACGTCGCGATGTTCCTCCAGCACGACATGCACAACCCCGCCACAACCACACGAGCTGACACCTTGGCCGACCAGCTCGGGCTCGAACGACAGCAGACCCGGGCCTGGCTGTTCGCTCTGGCAACCCAAGCGGCATCCTGGCACCTGTCCATCGGAGACAGGCCGCTGCACGACGCATACAGCCGCGCTGCGTCCACACTGCTGTGATACCGACTCGCAGGAGTTGCCGTCAGGCTGTACTCACCGCGGACCACTCGTGATGAGCTGTTCATCCTCACCCACCATCCCGAAGACGCCCCGCCCACACCCAGTACGACGTTCCTCAGCTGCGCCAGCGGTGGTCTGCCGCCGGGCCAGCCGACCGTGCACCTGAGGCAGGACTCGTCCGCCTCCCACGCAACGTCGGGCGGCGCTGGTGTCGTGTACTCGTCGGCAGTGACCATGGCGCGCATCCACGACCAGGCTAGGACCATCCCCTGACCGCCGTCGATTCCGGATCACAGGAGTTGCTCGCGAATGGCGTCGGCGACGTCGCGGGTGCCGTGCTGACCGCCGAGGTCCGGGGTTCGCGGTCCGTCACGCAGTACGTCGTCGACCGCCTGGTTGATGTCCGCGGCTGCCTTGGTCTCGCCGAGGAAGTCGAGCATCAGCGCCGCGGTGCTGATCTGCCCGACAGGGTTGGCGATCCCCCGGCCGGCGATGTCCGGGGCCGAGCCGTGCACCGGTTCGAACATCGACGGGTAGGTGCGCTCCGGGTTGAGGTTGGCGCTCGCCGCGACGCCGATCGAGCCGACGCACGCGGCGGCAAGGTCGGACAGGATGTCGCCGAAGAGGTTTGAAGCGACGATGACGTCGAACTGCTGCGGGCGCGACACCATCGCGGCGGCAAGCGCGTCGATCAGCACACTGCGCAGTTCCACGCCGGGCTGTTGGGCCACGGCCTCGGCCACGACCTCGTCCCAGAACGGCATCGAGTGGATGATCCCGTTCGACTTCGTTGCCGAGGTCAACTTCCCGGAACGCCGCGCGGCCAGCTCCGCCGCGTACGCCGCGACACGCGCCGTACCCTTCCTGGTGAACACCGCCTCCTGGACGGCCAGCTCGGCGTCCGTTCCCCGGCCGAACCGGCCGCCGACCTCGGAGTACTCGCCCTCCACGTTCTCGCGCACGATCATCAGGTCGGTGCCGTCGGGATCGGCGAGCGGACTGCGGACACCCTTCACATGCCGCGCCGGCCGCAGGTTGACGTACTGCTGGAAACCACGGCGGATCGGAATCAACAGCCCCCACAAGGTGACGTGGTCCGCGATGTCCGGTGCGCCGACGGCACCGAAGAACACCGCTTCGTGCCGCGCCAACTGGTCGAGGCCGTCGGCAGGCATCATCGTGCCGTGCGCGCGGTAATGGTCGGATCCCCAGGGATACGGGGTCCAGTCGACGGAGAATCCGTGCCGGGCGCCGAGCGCGTCCACGACGTCCGTCGCGGCGGGCACGACCTCATGACCGATGCCGTCGCCGGCGATCACCGCGACCGAATAGTTCCTGCTCACTGGACTCCTCCAGGCACGAGCTCGGGCCATGCGGCGGCAACCCCCGCATGACGGATCTCGCCCGCATCGACGTTCAAGCCCTCGGCCAGCAACGGATCCGCGGCGAGCGCCTCGTGCACGCCGGCACCGGCCAACCGGCGGACATAGGGCAAGGTCGCGTTCGTCAGTGCGCGCGTGGAGGTTCGCGGTACGGCGCCCGGCATGTTCGCGACGCAGTAGTGGGCGATCCCGTCGACGCGGTACGTCGGTGCGTCGTACGTCGTCGGCCGGGACGTCTCGAAGCAACCACCCTGGTCGATCGAGACGTCGACCAGTACGGCGTCATGCTTGAGCTTGGCCAAGTGGTTCCGCCGTACCAGCTTCGGGGCGGCGGCGCCGGGAAGCAGCACCGCACCGATGACCACGTCGGCTCCGGCGAGTTCCTCGTCGAGCGCCAGCGGGTCCGACATGACGATGCGCGCGCGGCCGTCGAACAGCTCACCGAGCTGGCGGATGCGGCGAGGAGACGCATCCAGGATGGTCACCTCGGCCTGCATCCCCACTGCCACCAGGGCCGCCTGGGTGCCGACCACTCCCCCGCCGACGATGACGACGCGAGCCGGCGGCACGCCAGGCACCCCGCCCATGAGGATGCCCGGACCGCCACTCGGATGTTGCAACTGGTTGGCCGCCGCCTGTGCTGCCAGCCGACCGGCGACCTCGCTCATCGGCGCCAGCAGAGGAAGCTGGCCATCGGCGTCACGCACCGTCTCGTACGCGATCGCGGTGGTCTTCGCCGCCATCAACGCCGCCGTCAACTCACGATCGGCCGCGAGGTGCAGGTAGGTGAAGAGAGTCAGGTCGGGACGCAGGTACTCGTACTCCCGCGCGATCGGCTCCTTCACCTTGACGAGGAGTTCGGCCGCGCCCCACGCGCGGTCGGTGGACACAATGCGGGCTCCGGCCCGGATGTAGTCCTCGTCGGCGAAACCCGCGCCGAGACCGGCGCCCTTCTCCACCACGACCTCATGACCGTCCGCCACCAGGGCGGCCGTCCCGGCCGGTGTCAGACCGACTCGCCGCTCGGCCGGCTTGATCTCCTTGACAACACTTACTCGCATGATTGCTCCGACTGTGGTGTGGCGGGTCAGGACTTGTTGACGGCGAGGTACTTCGTCTCGAGGTACTCCTCGATGCCCTCGTGGCCGCCCTCCCGGCCCAGACCGGAGTGCTTCACTCCGCCGAACGGCGCGGCGACGTTCGAGACGATCCCCTGGTTGATGCCGACCATGCCGGTCTCGAGCGCGTCGGAGACCCGCAGCGCGCGGTCGAGGTTCTCCGTGAACACGTAGGCGGCCAGGCCGTACGGCGTGGCGTTCGCGAGTGCGATCGCCTCTGCCTCGGTCCCGAACCGCACGATCGGCGCGACCGGGCCGAAGATCTCCTCGTCGAGGATCCGGGCACCGGCCGGGACGTGGTCCACGACGGTCGGCGGGTAGAAGTGGCCGGGCATCGTCAGCGGGTCGCCGCCGGTGACCAGCTGCGCACCGCGGACCACGGCGTCCGTGACCAGCTCTGAGCATTTGCTGACCGCACGATCGTCGATGAGCGGACCGAGCGCGACACCCGGCTGGGTGCCCGGGCCGACCTCGACAGCGGCCATCGCCCGCTGGAAACGCGCCACGAACTCGTCCGCGATCCCTTCCTGCACGAGGATGCGGTTGGCGGCCACGCACGACTGCCCGCCGTTGCGCAGCTTCGCGACGAGCGCCCCCTTGACCGCGCGCTCGAGGTCGGCGTCGTCGAAGATGACCAGCGGCGCATTGCCGCCGAGTTCCATCGAGGTGCGCACGAGCTGGCTCGCGCTCTGCTCGACGAGCCGCTGGCCGACGGCGGTCGATCCCGTGAACGACACCTTGCGCAGCCGCGCGTCGGCCATCAGTGGAGCGCTGACCGCACCCGGGTTGGTGGTCGTGATGACGTTCAGCACGCCTTCCGGTACGCCGGCGTCCAGCAGGATCTGTGCCATCAGCAGGCTGGTCAGCGGTGTCAGGGCGGCGGGTTTGAGTACGACGGTGCACCCGGCCGCCAGCGCCGGAGCGATCTTGCGGGTCCCCATGGCGAGTGGGAAGTTCCACGGGGTGATCAGCAGGCACGGGCCGACAGGCTGCGGTGACGTGATGATGCGTGAACCGCCGTCCGGGCTGGCGGTGTGCCGTCCGTCGAGGCGGACGGCCTCCTCGGCGTACCAGCGGACGAAGTCGGCCGCGTAGGCAACCTCGGTGCGGGACTCGTCCAACGGCCGGCCCATCTCGAGCGTGATGAGCAGCGCGAGGTCTTCTGTCCGCGCCATCAGTGCTTCGTAGGCACGGCGTAGTACCTCACTGCGTTCCCGGGGAGAGGTGGCTGCCCAGGCCGGGCCTGCGTCGACGGCCGCGTCGAGCGCGGCCAGCGCGTCGGCTGTCGTGCCGTCGGCGATCTGCAAGAGCTCCGCTCCGGTGGCAGGGTCCTGGACCGGGAAGGTCTCGCCGTGCTCGGCGGGTCGCCAGGAGCCGATCAGGAGTCCGGTAGGGACTTGCTCGAGTACGTCGGCACGTCGCTGGGCCGGGATGTCGTGAATATCGAGAATTGTCATCGATGTCTTCCTTGGGTCAGGCGGTGAACTGGTCGAGCGCGACGCGGATGGTCTTGGCGATGAAGGAGACCTCGTCGTCGGTGACCACGAACGGTGGGCAGATGTGCAGGGTGTTGTTGTGGATCACGCGGGTCAGCAGTCCGGCGTCGAGGCAGGCGTCCACAACGGCTTCACCGGATACGTCGGCCCGCAGTTGCACGCCGGCGAGGAAACCTGTGCCACTCCGCACCTCCGCGACGAGCGGATGGTCAGCAAGTGGCTGGATCGCGTTGTGAAGCACGCCTTCGAGCTCGGCCGATCGCTCGAGCAGGTGCTCCTGCTCGAGGATGTCGATGTTGGCGTGCGCGACAGCGCAGGCGGTCGCGTGGCCGGAGTACGTGATGCCGTGCCGAAGAATCGGAGCGTCATCGGAGCTGAAGAACCGCGCCCAGACACGCGGACCGATCAGAACGCCGCCCAGTGGTGCGTAGCCGGAGGTGATGCCCTTCGCCATCAGCACCATGTCCGGCTCGAGACCGAACCGCTCACAGGCGAACATCGTGCCGGTCCGGCCGAAGCCGGTGATCACCTCGTCGGCGATGAAGAGAATGTCGTGCTGCCGGGCGAGGCGCTGCAGACCTTCGAGGTAGCCGGGTGCCGGTGCGATGACGCCGCCGGTTCCGATCACCGGCTCGGCGACGACCGCCGCGATCCGCTCGGGACCGAGTTCGGCGATCACCGCCTCGGCCCCGGCCAGGTCGTTGGCCGGGATCCGGGCAGTCTCGGGGATCAGTGAGTCGGAGCCATAGCCCTCTCGGTTGTACTCGAGGCCGGCGATGCTGGTGCCGAAGCCGTGCAGGCCGTGGTACGCGTTGTGCCGGCTCAGGATGATCCGCTTTTCCGGTCGCCCCTCCAGCTGCCAGTGACGGCGGGCGAGCTTGCAGGCGAGATCGACCGAGTCGGAGCCGCCGCTGGTCCAGAACACCTTGGCGTCCGGGATCGGCCCCAGCGCGGTGACCCGGTCGGCGAGGGTGAGTGCGACGTCGTTCACGAAGCGACCGAACACGTGGTACGTCTCGAGTTTCAGCATCTGCTCGTAGGCCACCCTGGCGATAGCTTCCCGGCCGTGGCCGACGTTCGCGTGCCACAGACCGGCCGGCGCATCGAGCAGCTCTGCGCCGTCCGCCGTGATCACCGTGGCACCGCGCCCTCCGACGATCGTGACCCTCTTCTCCAGAGCGGTCGGCATATGAGCCTGTGCGTGCCAGAGCGAAGCTCCGGCCAGTGGCGTCGCGCTCGTCATGGTCTCTCCATCCCATGTTGCAGACTTTAGGATTGTTGACAATCTGAAGGTAAGGCTAACCCTTGGAGGCGGAACCCAATGGAGGTGCTACCTCAGCGGAAGCGGTCCTTGGCCTTGTAATAGGCGCCGGCGAACGGCAGGAACCAGGCGGTCCCGTTGTAGAACGGCACCGGAACCTTCGGGAAGCCGAGGCCGCGGAGCGGGTTGGCCTCCGGGTGTCCGTCCATCACCTCGGCCATGCGCTGGCCCATGTAGGTGGCCATCTGTACGCCGTGCCCGCAGTACCCCATCGAGTAGTACAGACCGTCGGCCTCGCCGGCGTGCGGGATCCGGTCGTAGCTGAAGCCGACGTTGCCGCCCCAGACGTAGTCGATCCGTACGTCGGACAGCCGCGGAAAGATCGTGGCCAGCTCGCGCTTGAGCACGTCTCCGGACTTCAGATCCGAGGCCGGGTTCGACGGAGCGAACCGAGCCCGGCCGCCGAAGGCGAGGCGGTTGTCCGGGGTGAGCCGGATGTAGTGGCCGATGTTCTTGGAGTCGACCACCAGCCGGCGGTTGGGGATGAGCTCGCGAGCGACCTCGTCGGCAAGCGGCTCGGTGACGATGATGAAGCTGCCGACGTTGATCAGGCGCTGGCGGAACCAGGGCAACGATTTGTCGGTATAGGCGTCGGTGGCCGCCATCACCTGCCGGGCGTGGATGGTGCCGTGCAGGGTTTCGACCAGGAAGCTGCCGTCGGCCTGGCGGGTGAGAGCGGTCGCGGCGTTGCGTTCGTGAATCTGGGCGCCGGCGCGCTCGGCCGCGTCAGCGAGACCATGGACGTACTTGCCCACGTGCAGCCCGGCGCTGAGCGGGTCAAGCAGGGCGCCGTGGTAGTAGTCGGAGTCGAGTTCGGCACGCAGCTCGCTCTTGCTCAGCAGGATCGTGTCATGGCCGAAGTTGTCCGCCAGGTCGCGCTGCTTGGCACGCATCGCGTCGAAGTGCTGCGGCTTGTACGCGACCCCGAGCCGCCCGACGCGGTCGAAATCGCAGTCGATCCGCTCCTCGACCGTCAGTTCCTCGACCACGTCGACGGCCGTCCGGAAAGCGCCGTACAGCTC
The DNA here is from genome assembly GCF_037203805.1 of Kribbella sp. CCNWLW201. Lineage (NCBI taxonomy): Bacteria > Bacillati > Actinomycetota > Actinomycetes > Propionibacteriales > Kribbellaceae > Kribbella > Kribbella sp. CCNWLW201. The sequence goes on from NZ_JBBCBQ010000003.1 coordinate 273,737, forward strand.
ACGGGCACGCTCCTGGCCATAACGCCTCCGTGCCTCGTCGACACCGATGGTGATGCCCTGCGTGCACATGCTGCCGTTGCGGCCCGAGGCGCCCGAGCCGATCTTGTCCTTCTCGACCAGGACGACCTGCGCACCCTTGCGGGCGGCGTGGTAAGCGGTGGACAGGCCGGTGAGACCGCCGCCGATGACCACCACGTCGGCGTGGTCGGGCAGTGGCTTCCCACTTCGGTCCGGCAGCGGTGGCGCGGTGTCGAGCCAGTAAGGGATCTGCTTCATGACAAGGGCTCCTGGTCAGCATCCGAGCAGGCCGGGCAACCCGGACAGGTCGGACAGCTCGTCGTACGGCTGGTAGTCGGTGCTGCCGGGGCGGCCGTACCGATTGATCCAGACCCGGCGTTTCAGGCCGAGGTCGCGGGTTGGGATGAGGTCGTATTCCCAGCCTTGGGCGGTGTGGATGACCTGGGCCGGCTCGACGCCCATGGTCTTGAAGGCGTGCTCGAAGGTCTGGCGGTCCGGCTTGTAGGCGCCGGCCTGCTGGGCGGTGATGACGTAGTCGAACTCGACACCGATGTTCTCGACGTTCCGCGCGATCATCTTGTCGTCGGTGTTCGAGATGATGGCGATCTCGTACTTGGTCTTCAGCGCGCGCAGCGCCTCCGGGACCTCAGGCCACGGGCCGAAGGTGGGGACGGCCTCGACCAGGGCGTCGCCGTCAGACGTGCGGTACTCAAGGCCGTGCAGGCGCATCGCGTTGCGCAGGCTGGAGTGCAGGATCTCGTGGTACGGGCGGTAGGCCTCCAGGACTGCCTGGAACCGCATGACGCGGAAGTCGTCGAGGAACTCGTCGACGTCCAGGTTGTCCAGATCCAGCCGGTCCCCGATGACCTTCAGGGTCGTGGGGCCGAGCTCGAAGTTGATCAGGGTTGCATAGGCGTCGAAGGTGACGATCTCTCGCATGGTGTTCGTCCTCATTTCAGACCACCCGTTCGCCGGGGGTCACGATGGTGTCGAGTGCGGCCAGATCGGCCACGGTGGGGCTCCACTCGGCCGCCGCCGCGTTGGCAGTGACCTGTTCGGGGGTCATGGCTCCGCAGATCACGGAGCCGACGGCAGGCAGGGCAGCGAGTCCGCCGACTGCGACCTGCAGCAGCGACAGGCCGCGCTCCGCGCCGTACGCCGTAAGCGCTTCGACCCGGTCGAGAGCGTTCTCGGTGAGCCAGCCCTGCCGCCAGGAGAGCCGGCTGCCCGGTGGTGGTTGCTCGCCTCGCCGGTACTTGCCGGTGAGCAGGCCATTGGCGAGTGGGTAATACGGCAGCAGGGCGACGTTTGCGCGAAGGCAGGCGGGGACGAGTTCGGTCTCCGCGCTGCGGTCGAGCAAGTGATAGCGGGCCTGCGTGCTGACGAAGGCATCGGTGAGCTGATCGGCGGGCACGTTGGAACAGCCGACATAGCGAATCTTGCCTTCAGCAACCAGCTCGTGAAGTACGGCGACGGTCTCGTCGAGCGGGGTGGCACCGTCCGGCTCGTGATACTGGTACAGGTCGATCCACTCCGTGCCGAGCCTGCGCAGCGACTGCTCCAGAGCGTGCCGGATGTAGCGGCGGGCACCACGCGGGCCGAGCGCCTGGTTGTCATACATCTCCATGCCGAACTTCGTGGCGAGGACGACGCGGTCGCGATCTGCCTTGAGAGCGGCGCCGAGCAGTCGTTCGCCGTCACCACGCGAGCCACCCCCGTCGCCGTACCCGCCGTAGATGTCGGCGGTGTCGAACAGGTTGATGCCGGCGTCCAGGGCGGCGTAGACCACCGCCCTGGTGCCGTCCTCGTCGAGGCGCGAGCCGACGTTGTTGCCGCCGAGCCCGACCACGGAGACCGCAGGCCCGCCGAGGCCGAGCCGCTGGTACCTCATGACCGGTTCCCGAACCCGATGCAGACGTTCTTGGTCTGGGTGTAGCTCGCCAGCGCGTCGAGACCTTTCTCCCGGCCCCAGCCGCTGTGCTTGTAGCCACCGAACGGCAACTCGACCCCGGTACCGACACCGGTGGCGTTGATGTAGACCTGGCCTGCCTTGATACCTTCGGCCACTCGCATCGCCTTGTCGATGTCACGGGTCCAGACGTACGACGACAAACCGTACGGACTGTCGTTGGCGATGGCGACCGCCTCGTCGAGATCGTCGAACTCGAGCACGGTCACCACCGGGCCGAAGATCTCCTCCCGCGCGGTGCGAGCCTCATTCGTCAGCCCTGTCAGCACCGTCGGCTGGATGAAGTAGCCGTCGGCGAGCTCCGGATCCGCCGGAGCGCCGCCGCCGGCTCGGACCACCGCACCCTCCTCACGGGCGAGTTCGAGATAGCCCCGAACCCGGTCTCGCTGCCGCGCCGAGACCAGCGGTCCCACGTCCGGATCCGACGAGCCGGGACCAAGACGCAGCGCCGCGGCATGCGCCGCCAGCTTGTCGAGGAACTCCTCGGCGCCGCGCTGGACCAGCACCCGGGTGCCGGCCGAACAGGTCTGCCCGGCGTTACCGAAGGCCGAGCCGGCGACCGCGGCGAGCGCCAGGTCGAAGTCGGCATCGGCAAAGACGACGACGGGCGACTTGCCGCCGAGTTCCACCACCGAGGGCACCACGTTGGCGGCTGACGCCTGGGCCACCTTGATACCGGTGGCCACCGACCCGGTGAAGGTGACCTGGTCGATGCCCGGATGCCCGGCCAGCGCAGCGCCGGTGTCGCCGTCCCCGGGTACGACGTTCAGCACGCCTGGCGGCAGCCCGCAGTCCAGCGCGATGCCAGCGATCTCCAGCGGTGTCAGCGGCGCCTCGGGCGATGGCTTGAGCACCACCGTGCAACCCGCCGCGAGCGCCGGTGCACTCCCCCGGGCTGTGTTCTGCAAGGGGTAGTTGAACGGGATGATCTGACCCGAAACGCCGATCGGCTCGCGGACGGTGTAGTCGAGCAGACCTGGCCCGAGCGGGATCGTCGTACCGCCGAGCTTGTCAGTGATTCCGGCATAGAACTCGAAGTAACGCGCCGCCGCCTCGACGTCGGCCTTCGCCTGCTGCAGCGGCTTGCCGACGTCCAGGCTCTCCAACCGGGCCAGCCGATCGCTCTGGTCGCGGATCGCCATCGAGATCCGGTACAGCAGCCTGCCACGGTCCGCGGTCCGCATCCGCCCCCACTCGGGAGCGGTCAGGGCTCCGCGCGCGGCCGCGACCGCGTGGTCGACATCCGCTGACCCGGCCAGTGCGACCTCGGCGATCGGGGTGCCGTGGGCTGGGTCGACGACGGTGAACGTCCGCCCATCGGCAGCGGGCACCTGCTTGCCGTCGATGAGAAGGAGCCGCGGTTCGCCGGTCATGGCCGGATCTCGCCTTCGACAGCGCCGAAGATCACGACCTCGTCGCCCGGCCGAACGGTCCGCAACCGCCGGACCCACAGCACGATGCCGTCCTGTGGCGCGTTGATCTCCTCGAGGGTGTTGCCGTAGTGGTCGACGACCTTCGCGATCGGGTCGCCGCCCTTGCAGGTCTCCCCCGGTCCGGCGTAGGCGACGAAGAAGCCGCCGGACGCCGAGCGGGCGAAGCTGCCGGTCACAGCGGTGTAGCGGTCGCGCAGCTCGGGTTCGCCGTCGACCATGCCGAGCTGGCGCATGATGTTGCGGACAGCAACGACGTGCAGCTCGACGTTCTCCTCGCGGTACGTGCCGCCGCCGACCTCGATGGTGACGGCAGGCTTGCCCGCCGCGAGCGTCGGGTGGCGGACCGTGCCGCCCCACTTGCCGCCCTTCCAGATCAGCTCGTGCCCTGCGGCCAGGCCGATACCGGTGGCCAGGTCCTCGTAGCCGCCCTGCACGATGGTGAGCGGGGCGATCTCACCGTACGTACCGCCGGTGTGCAGGTCCACCAGCGCGTCGATGACGGGAACCACCTGCTCGACGAACGTGGCCGCCAGGCGGAGGGAGTACGAACCTTCGGGGTCGCCCGGAAAGATCCGGTTCAGGTTGAGGTGATCCAGACCGCTGCTGCGGGCCGCGGCCTCGAACGCAGGGGTGTTCATGCAGGGAATCCCGACCAGTGTGCCGCGCAGGGTTGCGGGGTCGGTTTCGGCGACGACCCGGCGGACGGCTTCCTGTCCGTCGTACTCGTCGCCGTGCACGCCGGCGTCCACGCAGAGGACCGGGCCCGGCTCGGTGCCGTTGACAACGATCAACGGAATCCCCAGCTCCACGCCGTAGGTACTGGTGCCGACCGGGATCAGCCCTTCAGCTCGTTCACCGGGGGCGCAGGTCAGCGGACCGATGGAGTACATGGGTTCGTCCTTTCGATGGTGTGGTCACCGGGTGAGAGCGTGCGAGGCTTCGTCGAGGGTGTCCGCGATGATGTCGGCGATCCGGTCGAGGAGCTCGCGATCGCTCACCAGTGGTGGTGCGATCTGTACGATCGGCGCGGCTCGGTTGTAGACCCGGGCGAGCAGCCCGGCCTCGCGCAGCCGGCGCGGGATGAGGTCGGCGACCAATGCGCTGCGGGCGGCGGCACTGAAACCGCCGTTCTCGGCGTCGCCGGCGAGTTCGAGCGCGTAGAAGAAGCCGGCACCCCGGACGTCGCCGACGATCGGCAGCGGACCGAGGTCCGCCATCCGCTTGCCCAGGTGGTCCTGCAGGTCGCGGACGTTGTCCAGGACCCGGTCGCGCTCGATGATGTGCAGACTGCGGAGGGCGATCGCCGCGCTGAGCGGATGCCCGCCGAACGTGTAGCCGTGATTGAGTACCGCGCCCGGCCGGTTGATCACCTCGGCGACCCGGGCGCCCACCAGGGTCGCGCCCATCGGGGCGTAGCCCGCGGTGATGCCCTTGGCAACGGTCACGATGTCCGGGCGGGCGTCGTACCGGTCGCCGCCGAACCACTCCCCCAGCCGGCCGAACGCGGTGATCACCTCGTCCACGACCAGCAGGAAACCGTACCGATCGGCCAGCGCCCGCAGGCCCGGCCAATAGCCGTCCGGCGGGGTGATGCAGCCGCCTCGATTCTGCACCGGCTCGACGATCAGCATCGCGATCGTCTCCGGCCCCGCGGCGACGACCGCCCCTTCCAGCTCCGCCAGCAGATGCCTGGTGAAGGCCGCGTCGTCGGCGAACTCGGACGGCTGCCCGACACGGCTGGTGTTCGACACGAACAACGTCTCGATCGCCGGTGGCCCGAACGGCTCCGTCAACCCGGGGTCGTCGGTCAGCGACAATGCGCCGAGCGTCAGCCCGTGGTAGGCGCCACGCCGGGAGATCGCTTTGGTACGGCGTGGCTCACCGCGCAGCGCGTGATACTTCCGGGCGATCTTCCACGCGGACTCGACCGCCTCCGCACCCCCGCTGGAGAAGAAGGTGTGCTCGACGTCCATCGGTGCGATCCCGGCCAGCCGCTCGGCCAGTTCGATCGCCGTCGGGTGCGCGGACGCGGACCACAACGGGCTGAAGCACAGCTCCCGCAGTTGCTCGGCGGCCGCGGTTGCGAACTCCTCGGCATACGAGTAGCCGAGCTGGCAGCAGTACAACCCGGACAGTCCGTCGATGTAGCGGTTGCCGTCCGCGTCCTCGACGTACGGACCCTCCCCGCGCCGTACGACGAACAAGTTCTCGCCATCGCGGCCGAGTGAGCCGTTGGCGGTCATGTTGAGCAGCAGGTTCCGCGTCATGCCGCGTCGCCTTCGGTCTTGGCCAGACCGGTGGTCGTCTCGACCGACAGCAGACCGCTTTGACGCCCGGACCCGAGCCACCGCATCACTGCCACCAGCACGAGCGCCAGTACGGCGAAGGCGATGAGGACGGCGCTGATCGCGGTCACGGTCGGATCGATGTCGAACGCGAGCGAGTTGAACAGCTGGACGGGCAGGGTCACGGTCGTCCCCGACGACAGGAACTGGGCGATGAAGAACTCGTCGAAGCTGGTGATGAACGAGAAGACGGCCGCGGCGACCATGCCTGGCGCGGCGAGCGGGAAAGTGATCCGCCGCGCGATGGTGAGCCGTCCGGCCCCCATGCTCGCCGCCGCGTCCTCGAGGCGTTCGTCGATGCCGCGGAACGTCGCGATCAGGATCATCACGGCGATCGGCGAGGCCAGCACGGTATGGCCGAGGGCGATCGCGATCGGGCTGCCCAGCATCGCGGCAGGTTCGAACAGCAGGAACAGTCCGAGCGCGATGACCACCTGCGGGATCAGCAGGGGCCCGAGCACGAGCGCGTAGACGGCCGAGCGAAGGGGCAGCTCACTGCGGGTCAGCGCAGTCGCCGCGGTGATCGCCAGAATCAGTGAGAACACGGTGGTCATGGATGCGACCAGCGCGCTGAGCGACAGCGCGGCGGGCCACTCACTGCCCTTGGCGAACACGGCCTCGTACCAGTTCAGGGTCCAGCCCGCCGGAGGGAACGCCCCGAAGGCATCCTTACCGAAGGACGTGACGATGATGACGACGATCGGCAACACGAGGAATGCCACGATCAGGGCGGCGCCGATGCCGAGCACGATCCGCCCGGTCCAGGTACTGCGCAGGCCGATCACGATGTGCTCCTCTTCTTGGCATTGGCACCGAGTCGCCCGGCAAGCTTCAGTAACAACAGCCCGGCGAAGGTGACGAGCAGCAGGACGACGCCTTGCGCTGCCGCACTGTTCCACTGGCTGTTCTTCATGACCTGCTGGTTGATCATCGCGGCGACCATGGTCTGCTTCGGGCCACCCATCAGTGCCGGTGTGATGTAGTAGCCGAGGGCAAGGATGAAGCTGAGCAGGGCCGCACTGGCCAGGCCAGGGGCGATCAGCGGCAGATAGACCCGGCGGAAGATCACCAACCGTCCGGCCCCCATGCTGGCGGCCGCGGCAAGCAGACGCCGGTCCACTCCACGCATCGCGCCGTACAGGACGAGCACGGTGTAGGGAAGCATCACCGAACTGGTGCCGATGATCACGCCGAGCTCGTTGTAGAGCAGCTGGAACGGTGCTCCCGGCACCCAGAGGTCGGTCAGCACCTGGTTCACCACGCCGTGTTCACCGAGCAGGATGATCCAGCCGTACGTCCGCACCAGAGCACTGATGAAATGCGGGACGACGACCACGAGCATGATCAGTCCCGCCCACAGCGGGCGCAACCGAGACACCGCGCTCGCCAGCACGAATCCGACCACGAGGCTGATCAGCGCCGTCTCAGCCGAGACTCGCAACGTGGTGAGCAACACGGTCAGGTTCGAGCCGCTGAGCGCATCGGCGTACCAGTGCAGGGTCAGCGAACCGTTCGCGGCCTTGAGGCTGAGGAACAGTGTGCTCAGGATCGGGAAGACGAACAACGCCAGCAGGTAGACGACGATCGGTGTCGCGTTCAGCAACCCGACACGGGTACGGCGGGTGCCCAAGAGGCGACGCTGCGGGGCCTGGGGCGCAGCGGCGATGGACGCAGTCATGGCTGACCTACCGCCCTTCGGTGCCGAAGAGGTTGACGTCCTGGGCATCCGCCTTGACACCGATCCGCTCGCCGGCGATCGGCGCCCACCCGGCCGGTGCCTCGATGCGCAGCAATGTGTCGAGACCGGCGAGGCGCAGGCCGACGCGGACAAGCGTGCCGACGTACGTGACCGTCTCGACGGTGCCCGTACAGAAGCCCTCGTCAGGCGGACAGGCACGGAGCCGGCCCGGCTGGATGGCAGCCTCCACCGCGGTGCCACGCGCGAGTGCGTGTGGTCGCGCCCTCAGCACGCCGCCGTGCTCCAGCCTGACCAGGGTGTGCTCGTCGGCGGTCTCCTCCACCTGACCAGGCAGGAAGTTCGCCGCACCGAGGAAGTCGGCGACGAACGGTGTCTTCGGCCGCTCGAACAGCTCGCGTGGCGTGTCGAACTGGTCGATCAGCCCGTCGCGCATCACGGCGATCCGATCGGACAGCACCAGCGCCTCCTCCTGGTCGTGCGTCACGTAGATGACGGTCAGGCCCAGCTCACGCTGGATCGCCTTGATCTCGACCTGGAGCTGGTCGCGCAGCTTCTTGTCCAGTGCGCCCAGCGGCTCGTCCATCAGGACCACGGGCGGCCGGTACACCAGCGCGCGGCACAGCGCTACGCGCTGCTGCTGACCGCCGGACAACTCGCGCGGGTAGCGGCCGCCGTACCCTGCCAGACCGACGATCTCCAGCGTCTCGCCGACCCGGCGGCGGACGTCGGCCTTCGACACCCCACGCAATTGCAGCGGGAACGCGATGTTCTCACCGACGGTCATGTGCGGAAACAGCAGATACTGCTGGAAGACGAAGCCCAGATTCCGCTTCTGCGGGGCAAGCCGGGTCACGTCCCGATCGCCGACGGTGATGGTCCCGGAATCCGGCTCCGCGAAGCCGGCGATCATCATCAGGGTCGTCGTCTTGCCCGAGCCGGACGCGCCGAGGAAGGTGACGAACTCGCCGGCGGCGATCTCCATCGACGCCTCGTCGACGGCGACCACGTTCCCGTAGGTCTTGCGTAGCGACACGACGGACAGCGGCTTGCCGATCCCGGCCGGCGCCGGTGATCCGGCGGCGGTGGCAGGCGACTCGACTATGGTTCGGATGTCAGACACGAGCCCACTCCAGCCAGCGCTTGTTGACGGCGCCCTCGTTCTTCAGCCACCACTCGGAGTCCAGGTCGAACCCCTGGTCGCGGTACTCCGGCGCGGACGCCAGGTTGGCGCGTACGTCGGCCGGGAGGCTGTCGAACGCCGCCGCGGAGACCGGGTTCGTGGGGTAGATCTTCGCCAGGCCGGCCTGGGTCTCAGGGCGCAGCGAGAAGTCGATGAGCTGGTACGCGGCGTCGAGGTTGGCGGCGCCCTTGGGGATGGCATATCCCTGGCCTTGCCGGCGTGCGCCGGCGAACTGGTACGCCAACGGAACACCCTGCTTGATCAGCGCACTGAGGCGGCCGTGCCAGCAGGTGCCCAGCACCACTTCCTTGCGGCTGAGCAGCACACCGGGGAGGTTGCCCGTGTCCCAGTACTTGCGCACGGACCCCTTGATCCGGTCCAGCGACTTGAACGCCCGGTCCACGTCGATCGGGTACAGCTTGTCCATCGGTACGCCGTCTGCGAGCAGGGCGAACTCCAACTCGGGCAGGTCGGCGTCCGGGTGTTGGAGCGAGCGGCTGCCGGGGAACGCCTTGGTGTCCCAGAAGTCCGCCCAGGAGCTCGGCTTCTTGCCGCCGAACTGGTCGGTGCGGTAGGCCATGACGCTGGCGTAATACGCCTTGCCGACGGCGTGCTCGGTGACCATGTTGCTCGGGATGTTCGCCGCCTTGAAGCTCTTCAGCCGATCGAAGTCGAGCTTCTCGATCCCGTCGTCCCGGACGAACTTCAGGAAGTCCATCATCGAGTTGTCGATCAGGTCGAACTGCGGCCGGCCCTGCTTGATCTGGGCGAGCATCTGGGCGTACTGGACATTCACCACCTGGACCTGGATGCCGGTCTCCTTGGTGAAGGGCTCGTAGACCCCCTTCTGCAGCGCTTCGCCGTACGCCCCGCCGCTGTTGCGCACGGCAAGTGTCTTCGTCGAACCGGCGGCGCCGTCGGCGCGGCTGGTACCGGAGCCGCAGGCCGTCAGGGCGGGCACGGCGGCGGCTGCTGACAATCCTGCGATGCCTTGCAGGAAGGACCGGCGCCCGATCACGGAATCGTTCATGACAACACCTCAGGTTCTGATGGGGTTTGGAGGGATTCGGCGGTTCGGCCCGGCACTGCGGCCGTCGCGATCGCCGCGAGTTCGGTGCCTGGGACAACGGTGAGCCCGCGCATCCCGTAGAAGACCTTTCCGGACGCCGGAGCGTGGACGACATGTTCTTGACCGTCGGCGGGGTCGACGATGTGACCGATGATCTGGCCAACGGTCACGTCGTCGCCGGCGGTAAACTCCGGGTACCAGAGGCCGGTGACGTCAGAGGCGACCTCTCCGGACCACACCCATTCACGGACGGCCGCAGGCTCAGACCCGTCCGATTCCAGGACGCCGAGCCGTCGCAGGACCGCCTTCAGGCCGTCCACCAGCCCGCCGATCACGGCCGGGTCGCGCTCGCCGAGCTGGCTGGTCTCGACCAGGATGGCCGGGACGCCTTGGCGGACCGCGGCCGCATGGCTGTTCCCACCCTCGGCGTTCTGGCCGAAGATGATGTCCGCGATACCGACAGCGCGCGCCATCGCGGTGGTCGTTGCATCGAGGTCTGGGACACCGGTGAGACGGACACCGACGAAGTGCCGGAGAGTCTGGTCGATCCCGCCGGAGTGCAGGTCGAGGTAGGCGTCCGCGCCGTCGATCAGCTGCGCGAAGAGCCAGGCGGCCATCCGCTCGGTGGGGCTACCCTGGGGGTCGCCAGGGAAGACGCGGTTGATGTTCACCCCGTCGATCGAGGAAACGTTGAGGCGTCCCCGGTACGCGGCCAGCGGGTTCGCGACGATGCCGATGAGCACCTGTCCGCGGACCTCCTCGGCGTTCAGCTGGGACGCGAGCCGATGGGCGGCGTCCACACCGGTGAACTCGCCGCCGTGCACACCCGCGGTGATCACCACGCGTGGTCCTGGCCGTGCGCCGGCCACCAGGGCGAGCGGCACTTCTACGGTCAAGGTGCCGAGATCTGCAGGCACGATGCCGCGGACCGTGGTGCCCGGCTCGGCCCGCAGCGGGCCGAGGATCAGCGGCTGCGCGTGGTCGGCGTTCTTCGTCGTCGTCATGTCGTCCTCAGTGCAGTCAGGCCGCGGCGCGGTCAACGGTGGAGATGAAGTCGATCGGTTGGGGCGATGAGCCGGTCAGGGCGAGGTCGGCGGCGATATCGCCCATGGCCGGGGAGAGCTTGAAGCCGTGGCCGGAGAATCCGGCGAGCAGTACGACGTTGTCGTTGCCCTGGCCCGGCAGCGGGCCGACCAGGGGGCGACTGCTCTCGGTGTAGCCCTCCATGAAGACCGACAGCCGAATTGGGTCAGGATGCAGGTCGGGGAGGTAGCGCCCGAGGAGGTCGGTGAAGATCCCCAGCTCCGCGGGCTCCACGGTGCGTTTCAGCTGGTTGGGGTCGCCCACGGGCTGGTGCAATGCGCGGGACAGGCCGAGCTTGACCGAGACACCGTCCGGCGATGGGAGGCCGTAAAAGTGCGTGGGTGCCGTGCGAATGAACGCGGGCCGCTCCTCGCCGTGCCACGCGCTGGTGGTGGGTACGTACCAGGCGTTGATCAGCCGGCGGATCTCCACCTCCCACGGCAGGTTCGGCAGCAAGTCGTTGACCCACGGGCCAACGGTGACCACGGCCGCGTCGAAGCGCTCACTGCCGGCATCCGTGTGGATCACGACGCCGGCTCCGGACGGGACGATCTCGCGAACCGGCGTGTAGCGCTCGATCCGTGCGCCGAGTTGTTCGGCCCGCAGCGCTGCCGACTGGATGGTCAGCTCGGGCCGGATGAACCCGGCGTGCCGGTCGAGCACCGCCGCGTCGCCGTCCTCGATGCGGAACTGCGGGAAACGCTTCGCGAGCTGTTCAGCATCGAGGATCTCGTGATCGAGTCCGTGCTCGGCGATCGAGTCCAGGACGGTCCGCATCTGCTGGTGCTTCGTCGGCCCCATCAGCAGACAGCCGGTCAACCGGCGCAGCTCGCGACCGGTCTCTTCCTGGAGCCTGTCCCACAAGGCATCGGCATGCCGCAGCAGCGGAACGTAGCGCGAGTCCTCGAAGTGCGCACTGCGGAAGATCCTGCTCTCACCGCCGGCGGCACTGCGGTCGTGGCCCGGGGCGAAACGGTCATACCCAACGACCTCGGCTCCACGGGCCGCCAGCCGCCAGGCGGCCTGGCTGCCCATCGTTCCGACGCCGACGACGGCGACGCGCTTCTTCGCAGACACGGTTTTCCTCTCGTCGCGCTGGACGGATGACGGCGTCCGGCGGGGGGATGTCTCTTCGGGATGGGCCGTTGATGACGGCTTGTCGGACTGGCACCGCCGAGGATGTTCGCGGTGGGTCTTGCGGGCTCCATGCCACATTGTGGTACGGTGTGCTGGAATCTGGCACAACCTTCGCAGGGGCTCGACAGCGAGTCAAGAGGTGCCCGCCAAGAAAACATCTGACGTAACAGGGGAAACCTGATGGAAATGAAGAGCGTGACCCGATCGCTGCGGATCCTCGAGGCGGTCGCGCAGCACCAACCGGTGACCGTCGGCGAACTGACCAAACTCTTCGGGCTGCCCAAATCCACCGTGCAGCGCACCCTCATCACCCTCAGCGAAGCCGGCTGGCTGCGGGCCAACCGCAAGGACACCACCCGCTGGGAGATCGGCGTCCGCGTCCTCGCCGTACGGCCGGCCGCGCTCCAGGGGTCGAGCCTGTTCGCGGCCGCGCGAGAGCCGATGATCCGGCTCCGGGACAAGGTCAACGAGACCATCCACCTGTCGGTGCCCGATGCCCTTCAATGCATGGTCGTGGTCGACCGGGTCGACTGCGACCACGCCGTACGGACGTATCACGAGATCGGCGACACCTCGCCGCTGCACGCCACGGCGACGGGACGGGCCGTCCTCGCCAACCTGCCGGCGGCCGATGTCGACGAGCTCATCGACCGCGGCCTGGACAGCTACAGCGAGTCGACGCTGACAGATCCGTCCGAACTACGCACCGAACTCAAGCGGGTGCGGGCCAACGGATACTCCGTGAACCGCAACCAGTACCGCCCGGACGTGTGCGCCATCGCCGCCCCCATCCTGGACGCCGACGGCACTCCCCTGGCCGCGGTGGCCATCTCGATGCCCGACTCCCGCTACGACCCGGCCAAGGAGCGCGAACTCGGCCGACTCGTCACCGACACGGCCGCCGACGTCACCGCCCGCCGACTCGGTGCGTAGATCGCGGCTACCGCCACCACACTGACCAAACCTCACGTCCGAGCGGCACTGAGTCGCCCGTACTCCGCGGCGGTCAGTGGGAACGCAACGGCGTACCAGCAGCGAGGCCAGGCCGATCATGATGGCGACGGCCAGCAGGCCGGTGCCGGCGATCGTCCAGCCGCGGTTGGAATCATCCTGCGCAACAGGGCCAGGAAGGCCGGCCTCCACCACGGTTGGCACGGCTATCGGCGTCGACGGTACAGCGGTCGGCGTCTCGGACGGCGGTGCGGCTGGCGTGCCCGTTGGCGAAGCGGTCGACATACCAGTCGGCGGTGTGACCGTCGGCGTGGTTGGCGTGCCAGTCGGCGGAGCGGTTGGGTGGGAGTCGGCGGCCCGCTACCACCCACGTTCTGCGAGTCGGTGCGCCTTCGGGACTTCGTCGACGTTGATGCCGTGGTCCAAAATTGTCGAGTCCTTTGACGGCGCAGACAGTACATACACACTGCCCAGGGCAGCTTGGTTCACTGGCGAGGTTTTAGTCGCTTGGTAGGGATGGCAGTGAGTGGATCTTCCGGCCACGGATGGCGGGGGTAGCGGGCTCGCAGGTCGGCTCGGACCTGGGGATAGCCCTGCTTCCAGAAAGATGCGAGGTCGCTCGTGATCGCGGCCGGGCGCCGTGCGGGCGACAGTAGGTGGAGAACGACTGGGACACGACCGTCCGCGACGGCTGGAGTGGCAGTCCAGCCGAATACCTCCTGCAGCTTCACGGCGAGGACCGGCGGCTCGGCACCGTCGTACGCGAGTCGCACCTCGGAGCCCGATGGGACCCGGAGCCGTTCCGGTGCGAGTTCGCCGAACCGGGTTGCTGCGGGCCATGGCAGTAGTCGCCGGAGCGCCGAAGCCACGTCGATGTGGGCAAGATCGCGCGAGCCTCGCACCGAGGCGAGTTCGGTACCCAGCCATTCGTCGAGATCGGCCAGGAGTGCTTCGTCGTCGACCGCAGGCCATGGGGCTCCGAGGTGGGCGTGGCAGAACGCGAGCCGCTCTCGCAAGGCGAGGGCGGCCTCCGACCAGCTCAGTACGGACAGACCGCTGCGCCGGATGCCGTCGCGGACGGCCGCTTGGACGAGCAGCCGGTCGGGCTTTGCCAGCGGGACGTCGTTGAGCACGATCGCGCCGAGTGCCTCGACGCGCCGCGTCACGATCCGGCCGTCGTCCCAGCGGATCTGGTCGGTGGTCGAGACGAGGTCGCCTGCGATGTCTCGCGCGGTCTGCTCATCGATCGGCGCCGCGGAACGGATCCTGGCGTCGGCGCGACCGGGTGCCCGGTCAGCAACCGCGATCGCCAGCCATGTCGTGGTCCGCAACGGCGATTGCGGATCCAGCGCGGCACCTGTACCACCAGACATCTGGTACGTCGCCGAGTCGATCCCCCGGACCCGCGCAATCCGATCCGGATACGCCAGCCCCACCACAACCCCCACCGCAAGATCATCCGGTACTGCGCGCGTCTCCCGACCAGCCGGCCCACCGACCTCCGGCCGCACTCCATCTCCACCCAACAGGTCGCCGGTCATCGTGCCTCGGCCGAGGCGCTTTGTTTCTTCTCGCCAGCGGGCCGTGGCACCGCGGTCCTCGCCACGGCGGAGCGCTCGCCAGCGGGCCGGTAGATCATCGCTGAAGTCGCGGCCGGAGTCGTCCGAGAGCATCGCGACGATCTCGAGTGCCCGGTCGGCGCCGACCCGCGGCGTCCCGTCCAGCAACGCACGAGCCAACCGAGGATGCGCCCCGATCGCCGCCATCCGCCGTCCCCGCTCGGTGATCCGGCCGCCGTCGTCAAGGGCATCGAGGCGGCGCAGCAATTCGGTGGCCGCGGTCATCGCCACCACCGGCGGCGCCTCGAGCAAGGTCAGACCGTCACCAGCAGGCGCACCCCACGCCGCGAGGTCGAGGGCGAAGGCTGCCAGATCGGCGATCGCGATCTCCGGCGCCGCTTGATCGTCGAGATGCGAGTGGTCGGTGGCAGACCAGCACCGATAGACCCGGCCAGGCGCCTCCCGCCCGGCGCGACCCGCTCGCTGGTCGGCCGACGGTTTCGAGACCCGGCAGGTGACCAGCGCACCGAGGCCACGGGACTGATCGGTCCGCGGCTCCCGGGCCAGACCCGAGTCGACCACGACCCTCACCCCGGGCACGGTCAGCGAACTCTCCGCGACCGATGTCGTGACCACGATCCGGCGAGTGGCGGCCGGCGTCAACGCACGGTCCTGTTCAGCCCTGGATTGGCGACCGAACAACGGCAGTACATTCTGACCGGCCAACCGGCGAGTCACACCGTTGATCTCGGCCTCCCCCGGAACGAACACGAGGATGTCGCCGTCATTCTCGGTCAGTGCACGCTGGACGACGGCCGCGACGTGATCCAGCAAGCGCGGGTCGACCCGCCCACCGGGAAGTAGCGGCACCGGGACCGGTGGTCGGGCCCACTCGATCGCCACGTCGAACAGCGCAGCAGACGCCGTGATCACGGGCGCCGGAACATCGGTGCCCAATGCGCGACTCAGCCTGATCGTGTCCGCCGTGGCCGAGGTCGCAACGATCGCCAGGTCTTCGCGAAGATTCGCCCGGATGTCGACGCAGAACGCGAGCAGCAGATCGGCATCGAGGTGCCGCTCGTGGCACTCGTCGATCACAATCGCGGCGACCCCCGGCAACTCCGGGTTCTGCTGCAGACGACGTACGAGGAGCCCTGTCGTCACCACCTCGACACGGAGCCCTTGGCCACCACTGCGTTCACCGCGCATCGCATACCCGATCCGCTGCCCGAGCGGTTCGCCGACCAGCATCGCCAGCCGGGCCGCCGCCGCGCGGGTTGCCATCCTTCGCGGCTCGGCGACGATGATCGTGCCCCCGAGCGCGTCGCCCAGCGCAAGCGGCAACAGCGAGGTCTTCCCCGATCCAGGCGGCGCAACCAACACCGCGGTACCGCGCGAACGCACCGCATCGACCGTGGCAGGCAGAACCGCCCGGACAGGCAGATCCGCCCCCGGCACCGATAATTCAGGCAGCAACACGCCCCGACGCTAGCCGACCACCACCACAGAACCCCTCGACAGCCCGGTCCACAGGCCCATCAAACTGCACGTGGCCCCTGGTCCTCGCCAAAACCGACGGCCCACTCAAGAACCTGATCCAACCAGGCGCCGACTCAGCGTGCGCTGCCAGAGCGGCATGACGGACTCGTGCCGCACCACCGTCTCCCGGGTGTGCGGCTGCCCGACGGACCAGCACCGACGAACGACCGTCTCTGGCGCGAGGTGACGATCACGGCGTCCGACATACCTCATGAGAGTCCAGCTCGAGGCGTGTGGTTAAGGTTCGTGTTCCTCCTCGGACTCGCGCCTTAACCACACACTGGGCAAGCGTCGACCTCGACATCGACAGTCTGCTCGCTGTGGGTACCATCAACCGGACCTGCTGGTTAGCGCGGTGTCGCAGCTTGTACTGTGCGCCACTCATCCCGGCGGTAGCTGCGGGTCGACATTCGTGGAGTGATGGGGCCTCGCGCTAAGTACGCCTCTACGCACCAAGGGAGGATGTGGCCGGCGTGGCGTGGGTCATATCCGTCCGGACGTACTCCGTTGCGGCGTTCCACTGCCGTTGTCCGGAGGACCCATCGGCGCAGTTGCCGGTCGCGGACGTTCCGGCGCTTAGCCATTGAGCCAGTCTGGGCGGGCGAGATCACCGTCATCGAGCCAGACGGTGCCGGACGTGTCCCTGTGTGGGCCCTGGTGGTAGCCGAGGACGCACGGATCGTCGGTGTGTGGGTTGCGGCCGTCGCAATCTAGTTCTTGTGCTGACCGCAGCACCGGCCACTCGAACGTCCGCTGCCTGGTCCGGTTCACTTCCGTCCTCCGATCACAGCTACTGCTTGGATCGGCCAGGGCGACAGGGCAGGGGACCGCGTACCGCCCTACGCACGCTCGGGGCTCACCCATCGCCCTGACCGTGGTTAGACGGTAGGAGTTCAGAGCACTCCGAGACTACGAACTTGCACAGACTTGCACGGCTATTCGAGGACTTCGAGAGCAGTGGCGATCAGGCGCCGCGCGGGGGCACCGACGACGGCGATCTCAGCGAGGCGGGCAAAGGCGTCGGCGTACATCGCTACCTCGCCGGGCTGGGTGATGGTTAGGTAGCCAGAGATCAGTTCGACGTTGACCTGGGCGTCGTCGGAGATCCAGAAGTCCTCGACTGGGGGCATCGCCGTGCGGTCGGCGCCGAGAGGCAGGATGCCGAGGGAAACCGAGGGCAGCTCGCTGACGGTGAGCAGGTAGCCGAGTTGGCTGGCCATGACGTCAGTGTCCCCCATGACGTTTCGGAGGACAGCCTCCTCGATCAGAACCGCGAACGTCCGGTCCTTCTGGTGGAGCAGCTTCAGGCGCTCGTTCCGCACCTTCACGGCATCCTCGACGTCGTCTGGCAGGCCGCGGCGGGCTGCGGTGCCGCGGAGGAGGGCGCGGGTGTAGCTCTCGGTCTGTACGGCGCCGGGGATCAGCCAAGGCGAGTACGTGCGGAAGCGTCGCGTGCGCTGCCAGAGCGGCATGACGGATTCGTGGGCGCGTCGAAGTCCGCCGCGCTCCATCCTCTTCCACTGGACGAACATGCCCTCGATCGCTTCGAGCGAGGCGATGAGATCGGCGGTCTGGTCCGTGACGTCGCACTGCGTGGCCCACAGGCGAATGTCGTCGGCTGACGGTGCGGTCTTGCCATTCTCGATTCGAGAGACCTTTGACTCGTGCCAGCCGCAGGACGATGCGAGCGCCCGTGCGGTGAGACCGGCAGTCTTCCGGATCTCACCTAGACGGGCACCAAAGTCGCGTTTGGCCTTCTGGGCGTTCGAGAAGGCAGGGGGTGTCGGCAACGGTTACAGGCCTCGTGTCAGCTCGGTTGGTACTCCTTGTGTGGGATCGCTCGATCCCACACGGCGTCGAACGCCGCTAGGCACAACTTAGCCAGGTCGGGATCGCCGGTGCGCTCTTCGCCCACCCATGTCCCGTTGCCGTCGCAGAAGTTCCAGAGCACGACTTGCTCGTCGAATAGCCAGAAGTCGTTCGGTGGGACCAACAGCCCCGCCGTCCGTTGCCGCGGCAGCCAGCGCACCTGTTCGCCGGCGGCGATGTTGTGCGGCTCGGTGACGTCGTACTCGAATTGCACGTACTCACTGATCGGCTCCGACACGATGCGGGCGCGTCGGATCTCCACTCCCCTGCCGGTTGTGTCGCGCACCAGGTTGTGGAACGTCTGCCAGCGCACGGCGGGGTCGAAATGGTTGCCCGCCTTCCACTCGTTCCAATCCGCGTCGTTGGGCTCGTACAGGTCCCGAGTCTCGAGGTGCAGCGCGCTGCGTTGAGCCGAGCGGAACAGTTGGAAGGCGAGAGGTTCAGCCGTCACCCATCGCTCCTCTCAGCACCGACGCCATCCGAGCCGGAATCCGCACCACCGTCTCGTTCTCCTGAACTGGAGCTGTGGCGTTCACCTCCGCCATCGTCTCAGTGTCGAGCTTGTATCCCTGAATCACCAGGCTGCCGTCGGACTCGTCGACCCACACGGTCGGGCAGTTCGTGTTCGGGCAGGTGGTGTCGGTGCCGATGTATCGCAGTGCCATGGTCACTACCCCATCTCGCGAGCTTGCATGGACTTGCAGCATAGTTGAATGCGATCAGCCACGAAGAGCTAGCGGCGTGTCACGCGCGGCAGGCGCAGGGGCAGCCCGCGCCGTGACACTGCTCGCCTGTGCATCGCACATCGCCCCAACTCGCCATGGTCCAAGCGTTGAGCTGCCGCACATCAACAAGACGGAGGTGCGGCGCGATGGCGTATGTGAAAGATCAGTGGACCCGGGCGGTCAAGCAGGCGGACGGGACGACTGCGCGGCTTCGGACTGCTAAGTGGGCGCGGGGGAAGCGGTGATTGGCGGGGTGGGTGGATCCGGAGGGGCGGGAGAGGTCGAAGGCATTTGGGACTAAGGCGGCTGCGGAGCGGCACGGGGCTGCGATGGAGACGGACCGAGAGCGTGGGGAGTACATCGATCCGAATGCCGGGAAGGTCCGGTTTGATGAGGTGGCCGAGAGGTGGCTGGCTTCTCGGGTGGTGGATCCGGCTACGGCGATCCGATACGAGTCGTCGCTGCGACTGCACGTCGTACCGGTGTTCGGGCGGCGGCAGCTGAGGACTATCAAGCCGTCGGAGATTGCTGCATGGGTCGCAGATCTCGATGGACGGTTCGGTTCGTCGACCGCGCGTACGGCCTTCCTCGTTTTGCACGGGACGCTTGAGGTCGCTGTGGATGATGAGGCGATCAAGCGCAATCCGGCCAAGGCGCGACTGGTCAAGGTGCCAGCGGAGAAGAGCGGCAAGACGGTCGCGTGGAGCGATGACGTCGTGCTGCGGATCGTGGAGGGGCATCCCCGATTGCGTCCGTCGGCGCGGCCTCTGGACTACGACAAGGCGAGCTCTTCGGGCTCGCCGAGCAAGACGTCGACTTCAATGAGATGGTCATCCGCGTCCGGCGACAGGTGAAGAAGCTCGGCAGGAACTTCGTGTTCGCGCTGCCCAAGAACGACACCGAACGGACTGTGCCGATGTCCGAGGGCGTCGCCCTCATGTTGAAGGAGTACATCGAGGCCGCCAAGCCTCGGCCATACACCTTGCCGTGGGCGAAGGTCGACGGCAAGCCCCACACGGTCAACCTGCTCTTTCGCTGGACCGACGATCAGCACATCCGGGCGCGCACGTACGACGAGCTGGTCTGGAAGCAAGCCGGCGCTCTTCCACGCAGGCGTCATACCGGAGCCAGGGAGGGATGCGCGGGGCCGGCGCCAGTACTACTCGAGCCGTGAGAACGGGATGCACGCACTGCGGCACTACTACGCGAGCATCACCCTCGCCGACGGCGTCAACATCAAGGAGCTTGCCGAGTACCTGGGCCACGGAGACCCAGGCTTCACTCTCCGGCTCTACACCCACATGCTGCCTTCATCGCACGAGCGGGCGCGGAAGGCTGTCGACTCGCGATTGTCCCGTCTCTTCTCTATGAAGGCTCACGGAGCTGTGACGGAACTGGGCGCCGACCGGTCCCCTGCGACCTACTGGGAGCCGGACGGCGGACCCGAGCCCGAAGACCCTCAAATAGGCCTCTGACCTGCAGAAACGTCAGCGGATCCGCATGCCCGAGATCGCGCGGGCGATCACCAATCGCTGGATCTCGGAGGTGCCTTCGAAGATGGTGTAGATCTTGGCGTCTCGGTGCATGCGTTCTACGGGGTATTCGCGGGTGTAGCCGTTGCCGCCGAGGATTTGGATGGCTTCTTCGGTGACGCGGACGGCGACTTCGCCGGCTTTGAGTTTGGCCATGGAGCCTTCGCCGTGGCGGTAGTCGGGGGTTTCGCCGCGCATCAGGGCGGCGGACATGTTGGCGGCGCGCCAGACGAGGAGGCGGGCGGCGTCGATCTCCATGGCCATGTCGGCGAGTTTGAAGGCGATGCCCTGGTTATCGATGATCGGGCGGCCGAACTGTTCGCGGGTCTTGGCGTAGTCGAGGGCGACCTCGTAGGCGGCTCGGGCGATGCCGATTGCCTGGGCGCCGACGATGTGGCGGGTCATCTCGAAGGTGGCCATGGACGCGTTGCGATTGCGGCTATCCCCCGAGCGGGCCTGGGCCAGGCGGGCGTCCAGTTTCTCTTTGCCGCCGAGGACGTTCTCGGCCGGGATCCGGACGTTGTCGAAGAAGACGTCCGCGGTGTGCGACGCCCGCAGCCCGTGCTTCCGCAGCTTGGTTCCCTGCACCAATCCGTGCACCTCAGTCCGAGGTACGACGAACGCCGCCTGCCCCTTGGTCCCGAGGGACGGGTCGACGGTCGCGACGACCACGTGGATGTCCGCGATCCCGCCGTTCGTAGCCCAGGCCTTCTGCCCGTTGATGACCCACTCACGAGTCGCCTCGTCGTACGTCGCCCGCGTACGGATCGCGGACACGTCCGAACCCGCACCAGGCTCCGACGAGCAGAAAGCGGCCACCTTGACGTCGTCGGGCGTGCCGTAGCACCGGCCCATCCACTGGCTCCACTGCTCGGGCGTGCCGTTGGAGAAGATCGCGGACGACGCCAGGCCGGTGCCCTTCAGGGACATCCCGATGCCGGCGTCACCCCAGAAGAGTTCCTCGTGGACCAGCGGCATCAGCAGGCCGGACGGGTCGATGAAGAGGTTGACGTTGGCGTCCAGGCCGTAGAGGCCGATCTTGGCGGCCTCCTGGATCACCGGCCAGGGCGTCTCCTCGCGCTCGTCCCACTCGGCGGCGGCCGGGCGGATCACGTCGGCGGCGAAGGTGTGGGCCCAGTCCCGGATTTCCTGCTGCTCGGTGTTCAGGGCGAGCGAGAAGGTGCTCCAGCCCGGTTTCGCGCGCTCGGCGCCGAGTTCGCCGGCCAGAGTCATCACGTCCGCGGACACAACAGGGTCGCTCATCAACATCCTCACAAGGCGGGGTAACGGCCAGATGTTACCCACGAGTGTAACCGGCGTTTGCACCAGGGGGTACCACTGTGGCTAAGATCGATCCATGAGCTCCGCGCTGCTCGCGATCGGACGCCGCCGGACCACGGCGGAGCGTCGCCGCGACCGGGAGCGGGACATCATCCGTGCCACCCGTGAACTGTTCGACGAGCGTGGCACGATCGACGCCCAGATCGACGATATCGCCAAACGCGTGGGGATCAACAAGGCACTGATCTATCGTCACTTCGCCGGTAAGGAAGAGCTGTTCGCCCTCACCTTGGTCGACTACCTCGGCGAGCTGGATCAGAAACTCCAGGAAGTCGACGCTCCGCGCAAGACGCCGCTCAACCGGCTCCGGGCCCTGAGTGAGGTCTTCGTCGACTTCTGCCTGGAGTACCCGGCCTTCGCCGACTGCGCGATGAGCCTGCTGCGAAGGACCGGCGAGCAACTGTTCGGCGAGATCACCGAGCCGGTGATGACGAAACTGGGTACGGCGATGGCCGCGGCGCTGGAGCGGATCGCGAAGATCCTCGAGGCCGGCCAGCGGTCGGGAGTGTTCGACGAGGTCGACACCGACTACCTGGCCAACCACCTCTACACCCAGACCCTCGGATCGTTGCACATGGCAAGGGTCGGGTTGATCGTGTCGAGCGGGCAGCCGGGGCATCCGGTCGTGCATCATGCCGATATCGCCACCGTCCGGGCGACCGCGATCACCGCCACCCTCGCAACCGCAGTAGGTCGTAAGGCACTACCCAAGCGCTCCAGAGCAGGAGAGAAATCGTGACCGACCCGCGCAAGGTGGCCGTTGTCGCCGGCAACAGGATCCCGTTCGCCCGGCAGGACAAGACCTACCGGCACGCCTCCAACTCCGACATGCTCACCGCCGCTCTCAACGGCCTGGTCGACCGGGCCGGCCTGGGCGGCCAGGAGCTCGGCGAGGTGGTCGCCGGCGCCGTCCTCAAGCACGCCCGCGACTGGAACATGGTCCGCGAGGTCGTGCTCGGTTCCAAGCTGGCGCCGACCACCCCGGCGTACGACATCCAGCAGGCCTGCGGCACCGGGCTCGAGGCGGCGATCCTCGTTGCCAACAAGATCGCGCTCGGCCAGATCGACGCGGGGATCGCGGGTGGTGTCGACACCGCGTCCGACGCCCCGATCGCGGTCAACGACAAGCTGCGCAACATTCTGCTCGACCTCAACCGGGCCAAGACCTTCCAGGATCGCCTCAAGGTGCTGGCGCGGGTCCGCCCGAAGGACGTCGTACCGGAGATCCCGCGGAACGCGGAGCCGCGGACGCGGAAGTCGATGGGTGACCACGCGGCCCTGACCGCGCTGGAGTGGGGTATCACCCGGGAGGCGCAGGACGAGCTCGCGTATCGCTCTCACATCAACCTCGCCAAGAGTTACGACCGAGGCTTCCAGCAGGACCTGATCACGCCGTACCTGGGCCTGGAGAAGGACCAGAACCTGCGGCCCGACACCACGCTGGAGAAGCTGGCCAAGCTCAAGACCGTCTACGGCAAGGGCGAGACCGCGACCATGACGGCCGGCAACTCGACCCCGCTGACCGACGGTGCGTCCGCCGTATTGCTGGCGACCGATGAGTGGGCTGAGGAGCACGGGCTGCGGCCGCTCGCGTACCTGACCCACTCGCAGACGGCTGCCGTCGACTACGTGAAGGGCGCCGAGGGCCTCCTGATGGCGCCCGCCTACGCGGTGCCGAGGATGCTGCAAAGGGCCGGACTGACGCTGCAGGACTTCGACTACTACGAGATCCACGAGGCGTTCGCCTCTCAGGTTCTGTCCACGCTGAAGGCGTGGGAGGATCCGATCTTCTGCAAGGAACGGCTCGGCCTGGACGCCCCGCTGGGCGAGGTCGACCGGGACAAGCTGAACGTGAACGGCAGCTCGCTGGCCGCGGGCCACCCGTTCGCGGCGACCGGCGGGCGGATCGTCGCCGCGCTGGCCAAGCAACTGGACGAGAACGGCGGCGGCCGGGGCCTGATCTCGATCTGCGCCGCGGGCGGCCAGGGTGTCGTCGCCATCCTCGAGAAGTAGGAGCTGAGATGACGGACCGCTACCAGACCTTCACCCGGACGCCGCTCGGCCAGACCCTGGTGAAGAACCTGGGTCTGCCCGACCCGACTCCCCTGCCGCGCTGGACCGACGGCGCGCCGGTGATCGACGGGCCGGTGGTGTTCGGCGCGATCTCGGAGACCGACACCGGGAAGGCCATCCAGGCGCTGCTGCGGGACATCGGTGCCTCCTTCAGTACGGCGACCGAAGGCATCGCGTCCAGCGAGATCCGGCCGAAGGCGCTGGTCTTCGACGCGACCGGCGCGACCTCGACCGCCGAGCTCACCAGCCTGCAGCGCTTCTTCTCCCCCGTCATCCGCCAGCTGGCCCCGGCCGGCCGGGTGATCGTGGTCGGCCGGACGCCGGAGCTCGCCCAGTCGCCCGAGCAGCAGATCGCCCAGCGCGCCCTCGAGGGCTTCACGCGAAGCCTCGGCAAGGAGGTCAAGCGCGGCGCGACGGTCAATCTCGTGTACGTCGCTCCGGACGCACACGAGCAGCTGGATTCGACCCTCCGCTTCTTCCTCTCCCCCAAGTCCGCGTACGTCGACGGACAGGTCGCCAGAATCGGGACCGGACCGCTGGTCAGCAACGACCCGGATCGCCCACTCGCGGGCAAGGTCGCCCTGGTGACGGGTGCGGCCCGTGGTATCGGTGCCGCGATCGCCGACACGCTGGCCCGTGACGGCGCGACCGTGATCGGCGTCGACGTACCCCAGAATGCCGACGCCCTCCGCAAGGTGATCTCCAGGATCGGCGGCAGCGAGTTGCTGCTCGACGTGACCGCGGTCGACGCCCCGCAGCGGATCGCCGCGCACGCGCAGGAGCAGCACGGCGGCCTCGACATCGTCGTCCACAACGCCGGCATCACCCGGGACAAGCGGCTGGCGAACATGCGCACCGACGCGTGGGACGCCGTACTCGATGTGAACCTGCGGGCCCCGGAGCGGATCACCGCCCACTTGGTCGAATCAGGCGCACTGAAAGACGGCGGCTCGATCATCGGGGTAGCGAGCATCGCCGGGATCGCGGGCAACAACGGGCAGACCAACTACGCCACCTCCAAGGCCGGGGTGATCGGTCTGGTCCAGGCGCTCGCGCCGAAGCTCGCGGAGCGGCAGATCCGGATCAACGCGGTCGCGCCGGGCTTCATCGAGACCGAGATGACCGCGAAGGTCCCGTTCACGATCCGCGAGGTCGGGCGCCGGATCAACTCGCTGCAGCAAGGTGGGCTGCCGATCGACGTGGCCGAGACCATCGCCTGGTTCGCCGATCCGGCCTCGGCCGGGGTGACCGGCAACGTGGTCCGCGTCTGCGGCCAGAGCATGCTGGGTGCGTGAGATGCCGACTCGCAAGTACGACGACACACCGGGATTCGGCGCGCTCTACGCCCGGACCGTGAGGGCCACGCTGCGACGGGCGGACTACGAGCCGGACGCCGACGGCCTCACGCTCGAGCTGCCGCCCTCCGCGATCGATCAGGACCACTTGACGGTGTACCGGGACGTCACCGGCTTCACCGCCGGGCCGGCGCTACCGGTGACGTACCCGCACGTCCTCGCGTTCCCGCTGCACCTGGATCTGATGTCCGATCCCTCGTTCCCCTACAAGCCGATGGGGATCGTGCACCTGTCGAACACGATCACCCAGCTGCAGCCGATCCCGATCCACGCCGAGCCGGCCATCCGGGTGCACAGTACGGCGGAACGCCCGCATCCGAAGGGCACGGTGTTCGACGTGATCAGCGAGGTCCGCGTCGACGACGAGGTGGTGTGGACCGACCTGACCACGCTGCTCAGCCGCTCCACCGGCAACGAGAACGCCCACGTCGATCTGCTGCCGGACCCCAAGCTGGACCCGTCTGCCTGGTGGGACCTGCGTGCGAACCTCGGCCGCCGGTACGCCTCCGCGTCCGGCGACCGGAACCCGATCCACCTGTTCAAGCTGACCGCGCAGGCGTTCGGGTTCCCGCGCCAGATCGCGCACGGTATGTGGACCAAGGCCGCCTCGCTCGCCTCGATCCAACGTGCCGCGAAGCTCCCCGATGCCTTCACGGTCCGCGTCGACTTCCGCAAGCCGATCCTGCTCCCTTCCCGGGTCCAGTTCGGCTACAAGACGACCGGCAAGACCACCGACTTCACCGTGTACGACGAGCGCCGCGAGCTCACCCACCTGATCGGCCAGCTCCAGGCACACTGAGCTCCGCGATTCGATCGAGTACGACGCCGATCGGCGCCGGCTCCTGCTGTCGTCCGCCCCGCTCCCGCACGGCGAGCCACCCGTCCGCGGCCTCCCGCGCACCGATGACGGCCTGGTACGGCGCCAACCGGTTCTCGCGGATGCGAGCACCGAGACTGCCCTCGTCGGCATGCACGACCTCGACCCGCAGACCGCGATCCGACGCCCGCCGGGCAACCTCGACGGCCAGCTTCTCCTCGTCGTCCGAGATCGGCAGTACGACGAGTTGCACCGGAGCCAACCAGGCCGGGAAGGCGCCACCGTGTACCTCGATCAGCTGGGCGACGGCCCGCTCGATACTGCCCACGATCGCACGGTGGACCATCACCGGACGGTGTTTGTTGCCGTCGGCACCGACGTACTCGAGATCGAACGCGGCCGGCTGGTGGAAGTCGATCTGGATGGTCGACAGACTGAACTCGCGACCCGCCGAGTCCGCCAGCTGGATGTCGATCTTCGGCCCGTAGAACGCGGCGTCGCCGGGCGCCTCCTCGTAGTCCACGCCGGCATTGTCGAGCACCTCGCGCAGCAGTCCGGCTGCCCGGTCCCAGCTTGCGGCGTCACCGACGTACTTGCCGCTTGGTGAACCGATCTGGGCGTCGTCGGACGGGAGTGCCAGGACGTACCGCGATGCGCTGATGCCCATGTCGTCGTACGCCTGGTTGATCAGGCTGAGCGCGTTGCCCGCCTCCTCAGCGACCTGGTCGAGGCTGCAGAAGATGTGGGCGTCGTTGAGTTGCATCGCGCGGACGCGACTCAGCCCGCCGATCGCTCCGGACAGTTCGGCGCGGTACTGCCCACCGAGCTCGGACATGCGCAGCGGGAGTTCGCGGTAGCTGTGTGAGCGGGAGCGGTAGATCAGTGCGTGGTGTGGGCAGAGGCTCGGTCGCAGTACGAGCTGCTCGCCGCCCATGTCCATCGGCGGGTACATGTCCTCGCTGTACTTCGCCCAGTGGCCGGAGATCTCGTACAGCTCCCGCTTGGCGAGGACAGGTGAATAGACCTGCTGGTAGCCGGCTCTTCGCTCCACGTCGGCGATGTAGCTCTCCAGGGCGTGACGGATCGCGGCGCCGGCAGGCAGCCAGTAGGGCAGGCCCGCGCCGATCAGCGGGTCCGAGTCGAACAGACCGAGCTCCCGCCCGATCTTGCGGTGGTCGTACATGGTGTGCTCCTTCAAGTGGTTGGGGCGAGCAACCACAGAGCACGAAAAAGCCCCGGGGCACTCGCCCCGGGGCTTCTCAGACAATCAGGTGTCAGCGCGCCGGGACATACTCCGGCGTCGTCGTCACTACAGCGCGCTGCAACATGCTCCAACGGTAGCAGGTCAGAGCCGTTTCCGGATCTGCTTTACCAGCAGCCGTGAGCGACCACCGTCTGTCGGGAGGCCGTCGACGATGGCGGTGAGAAGATTGCGATGGCGGTCGATGCGGTCGGGTTGGGCAAGTTGCCAGGCGGCTTCCAGGCGGACGCCGGGGTCGTCCGCGTCCAAAGTGCGAATCAGGACAGGGTCGGCTGCGGGTCCGGCAGCTCCACCGAGAACACGGAGTGCTGTCTTCTGGTGCATCGCGAGGCGGCTGACAGTGTCGAGCAGGCTCGGGTACGGCGTCCCCGTCAAGAGCAGCTTGTTGGCTGCCCATAGTGCGTTCTCGCGGACACTGTCCGACTCCGTGGTCGCCAGCAGATTCGTCACCAGTTCGGCATCGATGGCTTCGGTGCCCAGGAGATCCACTGCGCTCAGGTGATTGGCAGCCTCGGGTGGCGTGGGCGGCTGGCGCAGGACCTCGCGGGCGCGGTGGACGACCTCCCCTTCGTCGATCACGTCCGGGTCGAGGACCTCGGAGACGCCGTCCGGGCTGTTGAAGTGGTCGAGGGCGATGCCCACTGCGACCGGATCGTCGCTGCGGAGCAACGTCAGGAACGCGTCGCGATAGGCACGCTTGTCGTCCGACGGGAACATCAGTAGCTCGTGGGCCTGGCGCAGATCGGCGTCGGCCGGCTCCACGCCGATCCAGTGCAGGCTGTGGAATCCGGTGACGGCCTTGCGGACCTCTCGGCCGTTGTAGCCGGCATCCTCGGGCCAGGTCGCGGCGAGTCGTTGCAGGAACTCTCGGTGCGCGGACAGGCGGCCTCGATGGATGAGCTCGTTGGCGGCCTGCGTTTGCAGTTCGAGTTCGGCGGACTCGGTGGCGCGGATCAGCAGGGCGGTCGCCTCGAGGCAGTCGGCGTTCCCGATCGCCGACACCGCTTCGGTCCGATCGTCGATGTAGAGGTCATCGTCGAACGCAATGGCAGCGAGCGCGTCGAGCAGCCGCGGGCTCGGTTGCTCACTCGACCACAGTGCCGCGCCGGCAGCCCTACAGCCCGCCGAGCGCACGTCAACGTTCACAGTGAGCGCCAGCGCGTCCGCGATCAGGTCGGCATCCTCGGGCTGGGCGAGGTTCGTCATCGCGTTCAAGGCACTCGCGTGGTTCGCGCCCTCGAAGCTCTCACCGGTCGACGGTGGTTCGCGCAGGAGCTTGCGAGCGACCGCGAGGGCGTCCTCTTCGCAGCGTTCGAGCACACTCGTGCTACCGAAGCGTCGCAGCGCCCCGGAGTACTGGAAGTGGTCCAGGGCGATGCCTTCGGCAACGGTGTTGCCGCTGTGCAGCAGCGTGGTGAAGGCTTCCAGATAGGCACCGGACGGGTTCATCAGCTCGTCCAATGCACGGCTCAGTGCCGGATCGTCGAGCGTGCAGCCCTGCCAGTGGAAGCTGTGGAATCCGCCGTCAGTCAAGGTCGAGACCGACTGGACGGATCAGCCCTTCCTGGGCGACGGAGGCGATCAGGTCGCCGTCCTCGGTGAAGAGGCGGCCGGTGGCGAAACCGCGGGCACCGGAGGCCGACGGGGACGCCTGGTCGTAGAGGAGCCACTCGTCGGCACGGAAGGGACGGTGGAACCAGAGCGCGTGGTCGAGCGACGCGGGCTGGATCCGGCGGTCGCCGATGACGATGCCGTGCGGAAGCAAGCTTGCCCCCAGCAACGTCAAGTCGCTCGCGTAGGCCAGAACGCAAGCGTGCAAGGCGGGATCGTCGGGAAGCTTGCCCGCGGCCCTGATCCAGAACTGCCGGCCGGTGACACCGGCGAGCCGTACGTCGAGCGCCGCCCACTCCCGGTCCCAGTCAGCAGCCGCGCGACCCGACCGCGCCTCGAGGACGCTCGCGAGTGTCGGCGCTTCGTCCGGTGCGACCAGGTCGTCGGGCACCGGGTCCTGGTGGTCCAGGCCTTGCTCCGGGCGCTGGAAGGAGGCCGACATGTAGAAGATCGGCTTGCCGTTCTGCGACGCGACCACGCGCCGACTGCTGAACGAACTGCCGTCGCGGGTCGGCTCCGGCCGGTAGATGATCGGCACCGAGGTGTCGCCGGCACGCAGGAAGTACCCGTGCAACGAGTGCACGATCCGCTCCGGCTCGACGGTCCGGCTGGCCGCGGCCAGCGCCTGCCCGAGCACCTGACCGCCGAACACGCGTTGCATCGCGGTCTGCGGCTGCTGTCCGCGGAACAGGTCGACGTCGATCTTCTCGAGGTCGAGCAACTCGACCAGGTCCTCCAGCGACTCGGGCATGCCTCATCCTGACAGGTCGGAGGTACGACGATGCGCGGTCGGCGCACGACGGACGTCGTACCGGCTGTGGTTCCGGTCACTTGGAGGCTTTCGGTGAGCTTTCGGTGGCGGTCGGTAGAGTATGATTGAACGCTCAACCACTAATCACTTGTTTGAGGAGCCTCTCTGTGAGCCTGACCCGCAATGCCGCCGCCCGCGATCTCGTCCTGCTGCTCTCGAGGGTCGGGCTGGGAGTCGTCTTCATCGCGCACGGCTGGCAGAAGTTCCGCACCAACGGGCTGGACGGCACCGCCGCCATGTTCGACACGATGGGCGTGCCCGCGCCGACGCTGTCCGCGTACTACGCGACCGGGATCGAGCTGCTCGGCGGCATCGCGCTGATCCTCGGGGTGCTCACGCCTGTGGTCGGCGCCCTGCTGGCGCTGGACATGGTCGGCGCGCTCGCCTTCGTGCACCTGTCGAACGGGGTCTTCGTGGCGGACGGCGGCTGGGAGCTGGTCGGCGTACTCGGACTGCTGTCACTCACGCTGGCGGTCGTCGGCGCCGGCCGGGTCAGCCTGGACAGCATCTTCAACCGCTCATCCTCCGGCCGGGCCAAAGTCGCGGCCTGAGCGCCTGCCGAACTGAGAACGGCCGGGGCGCGTGCCCCGGCCGTTCTGTGGTGTCTGTGGTTACTGGTCGTCTTCACGGTTGAGTTCGGCGAGGAACTGCTCGACCTCGGCGCCCAGCTCCTCCGCTGACGGGGTGGAGCCGGCCAGCAGGCTGCCGCGGCTGACCGAGCCGGCGGCTGCGTCGTACTGCGTCTCGAGCGCATTGACCACCGCGGACGCGTCCTCCGACGCCTCGACCTGCTCGTCGACCAGCCGGCCAGTGACGGCGGCCTCGTCGAGCAGGGCCTTACTAGGGAGGAGCAGTCCGGTCGCCGCCGAAATCGCGTGGACCAGGGCCAGCGCGGCACCCGGGAAGCGGTTCTCGGCCAGGTAGTGCGGGACGTGGACGGCGAAGCCCATCGCGTCCTTGCCGGCCTCCCCCAACCGCACCTGCAGCATCGTGCCGGCGCTCGCGGGCAGCCGCATCTCGCCGTCCCAGATGTTCGACCGGGTGACCAGCTCGGGCCGGGTCGCGTGGGCGGTCAGGCCGAGCGGGCGAGTGTGCGGGACGCCCATCGGGATGCCGTGGACGCCGATCGTCAGCGTCACGTTGTAGCGCTCGATCAGCTGCCGGACCGCAGCGGCGAACCGGTTCCAGTGGTTGTCCGGCTCGACGCCTTCCAGCAGCAGGAACTCGACGCCCGCGTCGTCCTTCAGCAGGTGCAGGTTCAGCTGCGGCGGCGTGTAGTCGATGAAGCGATCCTCGGCGAACGTCACCTCGGGCCGCCGGGCCCGGTAGTCGTGCAGCAGGTCGACGTCGAACCGGGCGAGTAGCCGGCTGTCCAGCACCTCGAGCAGGTGGTCGGCCGTCACCCGGCCCGCCTGACCTGCGTCCATGAATCCGTCCAGCGAATGCACCAGCACCTTCGGCGTCGCCGCCGGGCCGGTCGCCACCGACTCGTCGACGATCTCGTAGAGGTCGTCCGGTCGCAGCATCGTCGTCTCCTTCATCGTCGCCAACAGGGCGGGTAGGCCCCTCTATCCTGCCCTCTCCGGTGTTAACGCTAGTCCTCCGGGCCTTAATTCCGCCGCTGGAATCTTTAAGGTTCTTTTCAAAATTCGGTATGGGGGAAGACAGCATTGGAAAGCGCTTGCTAGGTTGGCTGGTGTGAGCAGCGAAGCAGACTCCGCCCTGACCGTCATGCTGGCCATGAACGACGCCAGCCGGGCGCGCGTCCTCGTCCCGCGCGTGCGCGCTCGGCTCGAGGCCATCGCCACCGTGCTGCCGGTCGGCCCGGGTACGACGTTCCTCGACGACCCCGAGATCCTGGCCGCGCTCCCGGAGGTCGACGTACTGCTGACCGGGTGGGGTTGTCCGCGGATCAGCCCGGAGGTGCTCGAGGCGGCGCCGAAGCTCCAGGCGATTCTGCACGCGGCCGGCTCGGTGAAGGCGATCGTCGCGCCGGAGGCGTTCGACCGGGGTATCCAGGTGTCGTCGGCGGCGCACGCCAACGCGCTGCCGGTGGCCGAGTTCACCGTCGCGGCCGTCGTACTGGCCGGGAAGCGGGCGTTCCGGCTCGCGGCGCAGTACCGGACCGATCGGACGAAGGCAGATCCGCACGGGATGCCGGGCAGCTACGGTTCGACGGTTGGGCTGCTGGGTGCGTCGCGGATCGGCCGGATGGTCGCCGAGCGCCTGCGGAGCTTCGACCTGCACGTGCTGATCAGCGACCCGTACCTGACCGAGGCCGAGGCGGCCGAGCTCGGCGCCGAGCTGGTCGGCAACGACGAACTGTTCAGCCGGAGCGACATCCTCAGCGTGCACGCGCCACTGCTTCCGGAGACCACTGGTCTCGTGGACGCGCGCCTGCTGGGGCTGTTGCGGGACGGTTCGGTGCTGATCAACACCGCCCGCGGCAAGATCATCGACGCGGCCGCGCTCGAGCGTGAGTGCGTCTCCGGCCGGATCGACGCCGTCCTCGATGTGACCGATCCGGAACCGTTGCCGCCGGACTCACCGCTGCTCGACCTGCCGAACGTCTTCGTCACCCCGCACGTCGCCGGTGCCGTCGGCAACGAAATCGCCCGCCTCGGCGAACTCGCCGTCAGCGAACTCGAGCGCCTCACCACCGGCCAGCCACTGCAGCACGCCATCAAACCCGCCGACCTCGGGAGGCTTGCATGACCCGCCTCGTTCTGCCCGATACCGATCGTGTTCTGTCTCGTCAGACCGGTTGGAGTCGAGCGCACTGGGAGGCGTTGGCCGACCATCTGCTTGATTCGCTGGTGCCGTACTTCTCGCCCGGTGCGTCGCTGATCGCGTTGCCCGGTCGGCCGAGTCGGTCCGGTACGGCGTCCGACCAGTTGGAAGGCTTTGCGCGGTCGTTCATGCTGGCCGCGTTCCGTATCGCCGGCGTGCAGGGCAAGGGCTGCGAGCAGCTGATCGAGCGGTACGCGCGTGGAGTGGCGAACGGCGCGAAGCCGGACCACCCAGAGGCGTGGCTGCGGCTCACCCCGCGCTCGCAGCAGATGGTCGAGGCCGCCGCGATCGCGGTCGCACTGCACGAGACGCGCGAGTGGATCTGGGACCGGCTCGACACCCGGGCACAGGAGCACGTGGCGGAGTGGCTCGGTGGGTTCAACGGGTCGACCACCCACGACAACAACTGGCGGTTGTTCCAGGTCGTGAGTGAACAGTTCCTCGCATCGGTCGGAGCGCCGTACTCGCAGGAGGACATCGACGGCGGGCTGGACCGGATCGAGGACTGGTACGTCGGGGACGGCTGGTACTCGGATGGCGATGGGCAGAACTTCGACAACTACATCGGCTGGGCCATGCACCTCTACCCCGGGCTGTGGACGCGGATGGCGGCTGCCACTCCTGGAGCGGCGTACGAGGACCGGCTGAAGCTGTACCGCGAGCGGCTGCGACTCTTCCTGGAGGATGCGGTGCATCTGGTCGGCAACGACGGCGCACCGGTGTACCAGGGCCGGTCGCTGACGTACCGGATGGCTGCGGCCACGCCGTACTGGATGGGGGCGTTGCTGGACGCCACTCCCCTGGCGCCTGGGCAGACGCGGCGGCTGTGCTCCGGGATCGCACGGCACTTCGTGCAGCACGGTGTGCCGGATGAGCGTGGGCTGCTGACGCTGGGGTGGTACGACACGTTCCTGCCGACGACACAGCAGTACTCCGGGCCTGGCTCGCCGTACTGGGCGTCGAAGGGGTTCATCGGGCTCGTGCTGCCGCCGGAGCACCCGGTGTGGACCGATCCGGAGGGCTCAGTGCCGCTGGACGATGCAGACCAGGTGCGGGCGATGCCTGCGCCGGGGTGGATCGTGCACGCGAGCCGGCACGACCAGGTGGTGCAGCTGGTGAACCACGGTGCAGACCACGCGCCGGTGGCTGAGCCCGAGGGTGTCGAGCCGGAGGGCGATCCGCACTACAACCGGCTGGCGTACGCGAACCACGCGGGTCCGGAGCTGTCCGACCACGCGCCGCGGATCGACAACCTCATCTCCCTGGTCGACGCGGACGGTCGGTCGAGTTCGCGCGGGCGGATCCGGCGGATCTCGGTCAGTGGGCGTACAGCGTCCTCCTGGCACAAGGCGTGGTTGGGATCAGACGGACCATGGCGGATCGAGACTACGTCGGTCGTCCACGCCGGCTGGGAGATCCGGTGTGCGCTGGTCGAGGGACCGGCGGGCGCGATGGTGCGCAGCGGCGGTTTCGCGGTCGCCGGCGAGTCTTTGCCGGAGGCAACCGCCGGTTATCGGTGGGCGTCCGCGCGGAACGACGACGGGTTGCTGTCGGCGGTGGTCGGATTGCACGGGTACGACGAGGCCGGAGTGCACCGTGGACTGGGTGCGAACGCCTTCGGGGTGCACTCGGCGACGCCGTACCTGACGGCTCCGCACGACGGCGATCCGCTTTTGCTGGTGAGCGCCGTACTGCTGACGAGGGACGCGCTCCGGCCCGAGGCGCTTGCCGAAGGCATCGATGTCGCGGTGGACGGGACGACGGTCCGGATCAGCCTGCCCGGCGGTGGTGACGAAGTGGTCGAACTGGGACCGGATCGAGCGGGTTAGGAGAGCCTCGCCAACGATGAGAAATCCGGTCGAGGCCACTAGATTGGCGCAATGAGCACGTACGAGAGTCTTCTACAAGAACAGATCCGTAACGAATTCACGGCCTCACAGCAGTATGTGGCGGTGGCTGTCTGGTTCGACGACCAGGACCTTCCGCAGCTGGCATCGCATTTCTACAAGCAGTCCCTCGAAGAGCGCAACCACGCGATGATGATGGTGCAGTACCTGCTCGACAAGGGCATCCACCCGCGGATCCCGGGCGTCGGCGAGGTCGAGTTCGACTTCAAGTCCGCGCTGGAGCCGCTGGAGCTGGCCCTGCAGCAGGAGATCACCGTCACCAAGCAGATCGAGACGCTGGCCCGGACCGCTCGGGACGAGAGCGACTACGTCGGCGAGCAGTTCATGCAGTGGTTCCTCAAGGAGCAGGTCGAGGAGGTCGCCGCGATGAACACGCTCGTCAACGTCGCGAAGCGCGCCGGTGACAACCTCTTCCACCTCGAGGACTTCCTGGCCCGCGAAGGCGCCGGCGACGGCGGCGCGGCCGACCCGACGGCCCCGAGCATCGCGGGTGGGAAGGTCTAGCCAGCTTCCGGCTCTCTGTGTGCCGATGCAGCCGACTCGGTCGCGGCGGGCTACTCGCCGCCGCGGCCGAGTTGGTTGTTGAGCCGAGTCCGCACCACCTACCGGACGTAGCCGCGGGCGTCGAGCGTGGTCTTGGGCTCCGGTTACCAGGAGCCGCCGCCTCCGCCACCGCCGCCCCCGCCCGAGGATCCGCCGCTGAAGCCGGAAGAGCTGCCGCCGCCGCTGCTGCTGGAGGGGGTGGGCGGCGGGTCGAAGGCGCTGGCGACGGTGCTGCTGAGGGCTCCGGCGGTCCAGCCGGAGGTGAAGTAGGACGGGCCTGAGTACCAGTAGGGGTCCGGGCTGATACGGCCGGCGGCTACCAGTTGGGCGCAGACCCCTTGCCAGCGGTCGGCCAGCCCGAAGACGATCGCCCAGGGCAGGTACTTGCTGAAGATGTCCTCCCCCTCCTCGAACCGCAACTGCTCCGCCTCCGCCGTCGCCAGGTACGTCCGGAACCCGATCACCTGGTCGGTCACCGCCCGGCCGGCCGGGTTCCGCTGCCCCCTCGACCGCTTCCCGACCCAGGTGCCCAGGGCAACGACCACCGCGATCACCGGCACCGCGACCACCACCGCCCGGCCGAGTCCCCCGGTCACCGCCGCGGTGACCGTACCCATCAGGCCCACACCGGCCATCAGGAGCGCGAGCATCGACATGCAGGCGCAGCCATTCGCGGAAACACCGGTCCCGAACTGCCGCGGCATCCGCAGGTACCACTGGCGCTGCCTCACCTGGTCCCGCAGTGCCTTGATCATCGCGTCGTGCGCCCGCCGCATGGTCTGATCGCCGACTGGAGCACGCCGCAGCGCCACGGAGTCGCCGGGCTGCAACGACGGGAACAGC
The DNA here is from genome assembly GCF_037203805.1 of Kribbella sp. CCNWLW201. Classification (NCBI taxonomy): domain Bacteria; kingdom Bacillati; phylum Actinomycetota; class Actinomycetes; order Propionibacteriales; family Kribbellaceae; genus Kribbella; species Kribbella sp. CCNWLW201. The sequence goes on from NZ_JBBCBQ010000003.1 coordinate 309,197, forward strand.
CCGGACATCAACATCTGCTCGTGCGGCGCCGTCGCAGCCGCCGGATTCACCAGTACGGCGCTCTGCGAGTCCCCACTGTTCTCGATCCGTACGCCGCCCCGCACTGCCAGGTCGATCAGTGTCGCAGCCGTCTCCGTGGTCGTCGCCTTCGCATCGATCAGCAGACCACCCTCGGCCACCGGGATGCGAGGCGGCGAGAACGCGACCGGGATCTGGTCCTCGTCGAGGTCGTCCTTGACCGCCTGCCCGGCCATCCCGGTCGGCGGGAACGTCCCCGGCGGCAGGCCGGCGAACCGCTGGTCGCGGTTCCCGTTCTTCGAGTAGAGCACCGCGGTCACGATCGCGACCACGGTGGCTGCGGCCGAGGTGATCAGCGAGGGCACGGTCACGCCCTCGCGCTCCATCCAGCTCGGTGCGTCGACCACGATCGGGGTGTCGTTGCTGACCACTCCGGGCTTGATCCCGGCCACGACCGTCATCTGCTCCCCGCGGATGAGGTTGTTGGCCGCGAAGGTACCCTCGCCATCGCTGGTCACCGTGCTCGCGCAGTCCTTCGTCGAACCTGCCTGGCCCTGGAAACACTCCGTCTGCTGCACGCCTTCCGGAACGCTGACGTTGACTTCGACCTGGTTGAGGATGGCCTCCCAGCTGTTGCCGGTCGCGTCCCAGTACAGCTCGCTGTGGTCGTCGAAGTGCCGCAGTGCGCCGCGGACGTCGTACGTGATCACGTACGTCGCGTCGTACCCGGGGATCGTCTCGTTCGCGGAGCCGATCTTGATCCGGAGGGTCTGGTAGCGGTCGTGGTTCGACTTGGTGATCTCGGTGCTGTACTCGTCGGAGGCCCCGCTCGGGCTGTCGACCGTGATGTTCGAGACCTCGTACTTCTGGTCCTTCGCGTCGTCGTCCACCCAGGGTTCGCGGATGACCAGGTCGCGGTAGATGCCGTGCCGGCCGGAGCTGCCGAAGCTGTAGGCGATCGTCTCCTTCACCTGGAGTACGCCGTCCGGGGTGACGGTGTAGTCGATCTGGAAGCTCTTCACCTCGTCACCGGGTGCGGCCGAGGCGGTGGTCGCGAAGCCGGCCAGCGCCAGTGCGGTGACGACGATGGTGATCGCGGTGACGAGGGCCCTTCGCATGGCGTGACAGTACCGACAGCCGGGGTCCGGGATCCGGCCCGCTGACGCGTCAGCAGAAAACGCGACCCGATGGCTCTTGTGCTGAGTGGCCGTTCGGGGAATCGTGGGTGGACCAGGAGGAACGTCATGGCAGACAAGACGAACACTTCCCAGGGCACCGGAGCCGCCCCCGCTGTGGACAGCCCGGCCGCCATCCGCAACGTGGTGCTCGTCGGCCCGTCCGGAGCCGGCAAGACCACCCTCGTCGAGGCCCTGCTGGTGGCCTCCGGCGTCCTGAACAGACCCGGCACCGTCCTGGACGGAACCACGGTCTGTGACTTCGACGACGCCGAGATCCGCCAGCAGCGTTCGGTCGGGCTCTCATTGGCCTCCTTGCCGCACGACGGTGTCAAGGTGAATCTGATCGACACCCCCGGGTACGCCGATTTCGTCGGCGAACTGCGGGCCGGACTCCGGGCCGCCGACTGCGCCCTGTTCGTGATCTCGGCGAGCGAGGGCGTCGACGAGCCGACCAAGACGCTGTGGCACGAGTGCGACCAGGTCGGCATGCCGCGGGCCGTCGTGATCACCAAACTCGACCACGCCCGGGCGAACTACCAGAACGCGCTGTCCGCCGCGCAGGCCGCGTTCGGTGACAAGGTGCTGCCGCTCTACCTGCCCGCTGGTGACGGGCTGATCGGGCTGCTCTCCCAGGCGTACTACGAGTACGCCGACGGCCGGCGATCCACCTCGGCGCCGGACGCGTCGTACGCGGATCAGATCGAGGAACTGCGCGGCACGCTGATCGAGGGCATCATCGAGGAGTCCGAGGACGAGTCGCTGATGGACCGCTACCTCGGCGGCGAGGAGATCGACCAGAAGGTGCTGATCGAGGACCTCGAGCGCGCGGTCGCGCGTGGCTCGTTCTTCCCGGTCATCCCGGTCTGCAGCGGGACCGGGGTCGGCACCCAGGAGCTGCTCGAGGTCGCGACCAGCGGCTTCCCGTCGCCGCCCGAGCACACCCTGCCCGAGGTGTTCACGCCGCACGGCGTACCGCGCAAGGGCATGGAATGCGACCCGAGCGGAGCGCTGCTCGCCGAGGTGGTGAAGACGACGTCGGACCCGTACGTCGGCAGGGTCAGCCTGGTGCGGGTGTTCTCCGGCACCATCAGGCCCGACACGACGGTTCACGTGTCGGGCCATTTCACGTCGTTCTTCGGCGAGAGCACGCACGCCGACCACGACGAGGACGAGCGGATCGGCACGCTGTCGTTCCCGCTCGGCAAGGTGCAACGACCGGCGTCCGCGGTGATCGCGGGCGATCTGTGCGCGATCGGGCGGCTGACCCGGGCGGAGACCGGCGACACGTTGTCCGACAAGGCGGACCCGCTGCTGCTGAAGCCGTGGACGATGCCCGAGCCGTTGCTGCCGATCGCCGTACAGGCACATGCCAAGACGGACGAGGACAAGCTGAGCGTCGGGTTGCAGCGGCTGGCGGCCGAGGATCCAACGCTGCGGATCGAGCAGAACCCGGAGACGCACCAGATCGTGCTGTGGTGCATGGGCGAGGCGCACTCGGACGTCGTACTCGATGCTCTGGCGAACCGGTACGGCGTGACCGTCGACACCGTGGAGTTGCGGGTGCCGCTGCGGGAGACGTTCGGCGGGAAGGCCAAGGGTCACGGACGGCACGTGAAGCAGTCCGGCGGGCACGGTCAGTACGCCGTCTGCGATATCGAGGTGGAGCCTCTGCCTGGGGGCTCCGACTTCGAGTTCGTCGACAAGGTAGTCGGCGGGGCGGTGCCGCGGCAGTTCATCCCGAGCGTGGAGAAGGGCGTCCGGGCCCAGATGGAGAAGGGGGTCGCGGCCGGTTATCCGATGGTCGACATCCGGGTCACCCTGCTCGACGGGAAGGCGCACAGCGTCGACTCGTCGGACATGGCGTTCCAGATGGCCGGCGGGCTGGCGCTGCGCGAGGCGGCGGCCGCGACGAAGGTGAACCTGCTGGAGCCGGTGGACCTGGTCTCGGTGATGGTGCCGGACGAGTTGGTCGGCGCGGTGATGAGCGACCTGTCGGGCCGGCGCGGGCGACTGCTCGGCACGGACAAGGTCGGCGAGGACCGCACGTTGGTGAAGGCCGAGGTGCCGCAGGTGGAGATCACCCGCTACGCCATCGACCTCCGGTCGCTCTCGCACGGTGCCGCGTCGTTCACGCGGACGTTCTCCCGGTACGAGCCGATGCCGGAGTCCGCGGCGTCGAAGGTGAAGTCTGGCTAGCTGAGGCGGCGACGGACGTCGCGGGTACGCAGGTACGCCGCGACGTCGTCGTACCGCTCGCTCTGGTTGGCGAACTCGATGTACGACCGGACGCGGTGCAGCCAGTCCAGTGTCGACGGCTTGACCGTGGGCAGCACCTCGGTCAGGTGACGCATGGACAGCGGCGGCTCGCCTCCGCTGGTCAGAGCCTCGTCGATCACCCGGTCGATGCCACGCTCGATCAGCGCGCGCAGGTCCGCGCCGCTGAACATCGGTGTCTGCCCCGCCAGCGCCTTGAGGTCCAGCCCGTCCGCCGGGACGTCCTTCACGAGCACGTTCAGGATGTCGGATCGCGCCGGCTCGTCCGGCGGCGGGACGAAGACGACCCGGTCGAACCGGCCCGGCCGTAGCATCGCTTCGTCGACGTCCCAGGGCGCGTTGGTCGCGGCGAGGACGAGCAGGCCGTCGTTCTCGGAGCCGATCGCGTCCAGTTCCTGCAGCAGTACGTCGACCAGTCGGCGCGCCTCGGATCCGCCGTGCTTGTGCCGCGCGAAGGCCAGCGCGTCGAGCTCGTCCAGGAACAGTACGCACGGCGCGTTCGCCCGGGCGCGCTCGAAGGCGGCGTGCAGGTTGCGCTCGGACACGCCCAGGTACGGATCCATCACGTCCTCGATCCGGACGTTGACGAACGGCAGACCGCACTCCCCCGCGGTCGCCCGCGCCAGCAGCGTCTTTCCACAGCCCGGCGGCCCGTAGAGCATCACGCCGCCGCCCGATTTCCGGCCGTACTTCTCGTACAGCTCCGGGCGACTCAGCGGCAGGATCACCATCCGGTGGATGACCCGCTTGATGTCGTCCATCCCGCCGACCTGGTCGAAGGTGGTCGTCTCCTTCGGCGTGTCCACCTCGTACGGCGTCTCGGCCTCGGGCCCGACCTTGATCTTGACCCCGCTACGCTCGGCGATCATCTCGTCGACCAGCTGCTGCAGCCGCCCGGTCCCCTCGACGACCCCCTGCTGCCGGGCCGCCTCGAGCAGATTCCGCAGCAACGCGAGCCGCCCGTTCGCCGCCGCCAACTCCCCCACCGGCACGAACTGGTCGTCCGGCAACCCCTGCTGATCGAGCAATACGACGTACTGATCCAAAGCCGACTCGACATCGTCGGCGGCCACCAGCGACTCGGCCAGGACAAGCCGGAGCAGCACGTCATCCGGGTTGGCCTCAACCGCCTTCCGCAGAGCGGCGATCCGGTCGTTGCTCATGCGCCGCCCCATCTCCTGTTGAGCCAGCGGCGGAGTAGTGGCGGGGCCACCCAGGAGTAGATGCAGAAGCCGAACCAGGAGATCGCGAAGACGAACGCGAGCGGTGCCAGGCCGGCGATGCGGAGGCCGTAGATGATCGCGACCGCGCCGATCCAGACGACGAGCGGGTTGAACCGCTGGAACGGGCGGAGCGGGCGCATCAGCGGGTGGTTGATCAGCTTCGCCTCACGGGCGGCCGCGCGCAGGTCCGCGTCGCCGGGTTGCGAGGCGGCCGCGGAGGCGAACGACTTGTAGCCCGATCCCGGGTCGCCGGTGAGCATCGACGACGTACCGTGCAGGGCCCGGGCGCCCGGGTCCTCGGGGTCGTGGGCGAGGGCCTCGGTGCTGTGCCGGTGCATGTCGCGGTCCTTGCCGAGTGCGAACGCGACCTGAGCCCGGGCAGCCGAGACCGCCGCGCTCTCGGGCGCGTGCGAGGCTGCGCGCTCGACCAGGGCGCTCGCCTTCTCGGCCTGTCCGGCGGCGAGGCAGACGTGCGCGTACCCGATCAGCAGGTCGGGATCGTTCGGGTCGAGGCTGAGGCCTTGGAGGAACGCGCCCTCGGCCTCCGGCAGGCGGCCCTCGGCCCGCAGTGACGAGCCGAGCACGTGTAGCAGCGGGAGGAACGGCCCGTGCTGGGCCAGGCCGTCCTTCAGTACGTCGATGGCCTCGGTGTTGCGGTCGAGCGCGTGCAGAGCAGCGCCGCGGTACAGGTACGCACGGTAGTCGACCGCTGCGTCTCCCCAGAGGCCCTGGAGTTCGTCGAGGGTGCGTTCGGGGTGGCCGATGCGCAGCCAGTGGCCGGCCATCTGCAGGCGGGCTTCTGTCGGTTCGTTCACAGTGCCCCCGCAACGATGATCAGGATGAAGGCTTCCGCGATCGCGCCACCGACCGCCACTGCGACGCCCGGACCCCACAACGATCCGTAGTCGGTGCCGCGAAGCTGGAAGGCACGGTCCATCGGTCGCTGGATCCGGAGCTGGACGAGGCAGCACAGTACGGCGACGACCCGGACGGCGACCCGGAATCCGGAGGTGACATCGGCGTCGGCCTTCAGCAGGGCGAAGAGCGCGATCACACCGGCCAGGCCGACCACACCGGTGAGCAGGATCAGGCGGCGCTTGGCCGCGTCCACGCCGAGCCGGCGGGCGTTGAGGAACGCGATCACCGTCGACGCGATCACCCCGCCGAAGAAGGCGACGTACGTCTGCGACATCAGCCGCCACGGACGCACCTTCATGTCCACACCGGCGCCGATCGTGGGGCGCAACAGTTCGTCCGGCATGGGGCTCCTCAAGCGGCGGGGTCCGGCCCGCGCAGTGTAACGCCAGCGCGGGCACTAGGGTGCGTCTCCCAATTCCCTGCAGTCGCGAGCAGGTGCTCGGCGGAGTGCAGCGCAAGGCGGAGGGCGAGGCTCGGAGTGGGGTTCTCCGTGCCTCGCCCTCCAACGCGGCGATGTGCCCGCCGAGTGCCGCGCAGCACGCAGGGAATTGGGAGACGTGCCCTAGCCTGGGCCGATGACCGAGAACTGTCTCTTCTGCGGGATCGTGGCCGGGACCATTCCGTCGACGCAGGTCGGGTCGAACGACCGGGCGATCGCGTTCATGGACATCAACCCGGCGACGCCCGGGCACCTCCTGGTGATGCCCCGCGCGCACTCGACCGACCTCCGGGAGGCCGACGCCGAGGACCTGATCGCGGCGACCCTGCTGGCCCAGTCGATGGTCAGCCGCGTGATCGAGCGGATGGACGCGGACGGCGCCAACCTGCTCAGCTGCATCGGTGCCACGGCGTGGCAGAGCGTGTTCCACACCCACCTGCACGTGGTCCCCCGCTACCAGGACGACCCGCTGCGGCTCCCCTGGCACCCGACTCCCGGCGACACGGACGAGATCAAGGCGAACGCCGCCAAACTCGTGTAACACTTCCGCGCCTCATGACACTGCAGAGCTGAACGGAGTCGCCGAGCCTGCAGAGGTCGTCATGTCGAACGCCACCGCTACACCTGTTGTGCAGTGCGTCGAGTTGAAGTGGCGGCTTGGGCCGTTGTGGATCGCCACCTTCCTCCAGGGGTTCGCGCTGTGGGTGCCGGTCGAGAAGTTGTTCATGAGCGAGATCGGGTTCGACGCGGCGACGATCGGCGTAATGGTTGCCGCCTACGCCGCACTCGTGCCACTCGCCGAGGTCGCGTCCGGCATCCTCGCGGACCGCTGGTCGCGGCGGGGTGTGCTGATGCTGGCCGGCGTCGCGATGCTCGTGAGCGTGTCAGTCGCCGCGATGAGTCACAACGTCACGACCTACATCCTCGCCGCGCTGCTCTTCGGGCTGTACTTCGCGATGTACTCCGGAACGATCGAGGCAGTCGTGTACGACGTAGTGCTCGAGGAGAACGGGAACGGCGAGGCCTACGAGCGCGAGATCGGCCGGGTCCGGTTCGTCGAGAGCGTCGCCCTGGTGGTGAGTGCGCTGGCGGGTGGGTGGCTCGCCTCGCTCTTCTCGACTCGGGCGACGTACCTCCTGACGCTGCCGTTCGTGGTGTTCTACCTGGTCGCGCTGAGCCGATTCTGTGAGCCTCGGCTGCACCAGGTCAGTGAGCGGACCTCGCTGCGGGAGCACCTCACGATCACCTATCGCGCGATCACGCACCGCGGGCGACTCGTCCCGATCGCGGCGGCGTCGATCATGGCGGCGATGATCCTGCAGGCGATGTTCGAATTCGGGCCGTTGTGGCTGATCACGCTCGAGGCGTCGGCCGTGTACTACGGGCCGTTCTGGGCGCTGATGGTCGCGACGCTCGGTGTCGGCGGGTTGCTGGCCGGTCGCCTCCGCCTCGATCGGCCGGTCCCGGTGGCGATAGTCGTACTGGTCATGCTCGCGTCCTGTCTGACGTTGACGAGCAGCCGGAGCCTCGGGGCGCTGACGGTCGCGATGGTCGTGCTCACCTTCCTGCTCGTGGTGATCGGGATCCACGTCAGCCGGTTGATGCACGACGCCGTACCGTCGACGATCCGGACCGGGGTGGTGTCCGGGGTCGGTGCGGTGTCCTGGCTGGTGTTCACGCCGTTCGCGCTCGTGTTCGGTGCCGTGAGCAAGCAGTTCGGCGTGTACGTGTCCGGGTGGATGCTGACCGGCGCGGTCGCGCTGGCCGGCGCCGCACTCGTCTGGGCCCGGCACCGTGCTCCACTACGCTGAGTCGATGGCTGGGTTGCCGGCTGACGACGTACTGGCCGAGCGGTTGCGGAGCGGGGACGAGGACGCGTTCGCGCTGCTGCTGGACGGGTGGTCGGGCGGGATGCTGCGGGTGGCGCGGTCGTTCGTGTCGACCGAGGAGTCGGCCGCGGAGGTCGTGCAGGAGACCTGGCTCGCGGTGATCGAGGGCATAGAGCGGTTCGAGGGCCGGTCGTCGCTGAAGACCTGGGTGTACCGGATCCTCACGAACACGGCCAAGCGGCGCGGCACTCGCGAGCACAAGGTTGTCCCGATGAGCAGCGTCGACGACTCCGGACCCACCGTCGACCCGAGCCGCTTCCGCCCGGCCGGTGATCCGTTCCCCGGCCACTGGTGGGACTTCCCACCGGCCTGGCCGACACCTGAGCAAGGACTGCTGACCGGCGAGGTCCGCGAACGCCTCAGCGAAGCCCTCACGGAGTTACCCGAGCGCCAGCGGCTGGTCGTCGTACTGCGTGATGTCGAGGGCCGCCCGTACGACGAAGTGTGCGAGCTGCTCGGGATCACGGCGGCCAACCAACGCGTGCTGCTGCATCGAGCTCGGGCATTCCTACGCGGCAAACTGGAGGAGTACTACATGCGGGAAGGTGAGGCGTCGTGAGTGACCTGGACTGCCGCGAGTTCGTCGAGTTGGTCACCTCCTACCTGGAAGGTGACCTCAGCACGACCGCCGAGCAGGACTTCATCGACCACCTGGCCCTGTGCGACGGCTGCGAGCGCTACCTGGACCAAATGCGCCAGACGACACAGGCGGTGACCGACCTGCCCGCCGGTGACCTGCCAGGCGAGGCCCGCACCGCTCTCCTCGACGCCTTCCGGTCCCGCCGGGCCTGACCTGCACGCCTTTGGGTACCGGGAGATCCCGGACCTGGAAGGAGGGCTGATGGGCGAGGGTGTGATGGTGTTCGCGCCGCTGCCGCAGCTGACCGTGATGGTCGAGCAGGTGAGCGAAGAACCCGAGCTGCATCTGCACGCCGGCGGGCAGGGACTCTGGCAGGCCCGGATGATCACTGCCCTGGGAGTGCCGGTGACGTTCTGCGCCCTGCTCGGCAAGGGCGAGGTCGGGCGCGCCCTGATCTCGCTGTTCGACGTGGAAGGGCTCGAACTCAAGGCGGTCCGGCGCCACGCGGACAGCGGCTGGTACATCCACGAGCGCCGCGGCGACGAACGCCACGTGATCGCCGAGAACCCAGGCTCCCCGCTCGGCCGGCACGACGGCGACGAGCTGTACGCGCTGGCGCTGGCCGAAGGGCTGAAGGCAAGCATCTGCGTGCTGAGCGGTGCGGCAGATCCCTCGCTCGTCCCGCCGGACTTCTATGGCCGGCTCGGCAGCGATCTGCAGCGCAACGGTACGCCGATCGCCGCTGACCTCACCGGCGACCACCTGACCGCCGTACTCGAAGCGAAGCCCACCTTCATCAAGGTCAGTGACGAGGAACTGCACGACGACGAACTGGCCGACAAGGAGGACGAGAAGTCGATCGTCAAGGCGGCCCGGCGGCTGCAGGATCGCGGCGCCGAGGCCGTGGTGGTCAGCCGCGGCGAGAAGCCCGCGATCGCACTGGTGGAGGACGACGTGTACCAGGTCAAGATCCCCGAACTCACCGTTCGGGACCAGACTGGCGCAGGCGACTCGATGACGGCCGGCGTGGTCGCCGTACTGGCTCAGGGCGGAGACATGAAGGAAGCCATCCGCACCGGCGCCGCGGCGGGCACGCTCAACGTCACCCAGCATGGGTTGGGCTCGGGCCGGGCCGACGCGATCGCGGAGCTGGTGAAGCTCGTCGAGCTCGAACCTTTGGAGTCGTCATGAATCAGCGCGTCCTGATCACCAACGACGACGGCATCGACTCCCCCGGCATCCGCGCGCTCGCCGGCGCCGCACTCGAGCACGGTCTCGACGTCGTCGTGGCGGCACCGTCCGAGGAAGCCAGCGGTGTGAGCGCGGGACTGAGCGCCTACACCGACGACGGCCGGGTTGCGATCACCCGCAAGGACTTCGACGGCATTCGAGCGTACGGCGTCGCCGCGTCGCCGGCATACATCGTGGTGCTGGCCACCCTCGACGCCTTCGGACCGGCACCCGAGCTCGTGCTGTCCGGGATCAACCGCGGCGCGAATGCCGGCCGGGCGATCCTGCACTCCGGGACCGTCGGGGCGGCCTTCACCGCGGCGGCCTACGGCATGCCGGCGCTGGCGGCGTCGCTGGACGTGCTGTCACCGCTGAGCGCCACTCGTGGCGGTAACGCGCTACAGGTACTCGACGCTGCGAGCGACGAGGCTCATCACTGGTCGACGGCGGCGCACTACGTCCGTGAACTGCTGCCAAGGCTGCAGGAGCTGCCAGCCGGATTCGTGCTCAACCTGAACGTGCCGGACCGCCCGGCGGACGAGGTGAAGGGGCTGGAGACCGCCGTACTGGCCCGATTCGGTCAGGTGCAGATGGCGGTGGCCGAGGCCGGTCAGGACTTCGTGCGTACGTCGGTGGAGGAGAACCGGGCCCGGGTCGACGAAGGCACGGACTTGGCTCTCCTCACCGACGGCTACGCGACGCTCACCACCGTCCGGGCGGTCGCGGAACTCACTTGAGACCGGGTCACTTGAGGTCGGCGAAGAATTCGCGGAGGTCGGCCAGGAGCAGGTCGGGGGCGTCCTGGGTGGCCCAGTGGCTGCCGCGGTCGAATTCGTGCCAGGACACGATGTTCGCGTGGTCGCGCTCGGCGAACCGGCGCAGCGGGCGGAAGTCGAACGCGAAGCTGGCCAGCCCGGTCGGCGCGGTGGTCGGCTCCTTCGGGTGCTCCGCGTGCTTGTCCTCGTAGTAGAACCGCGCCGAGGACGCACCGGTGTTCGTGAGCCAGTAGATCGTCGCGTTGGTCAGCACGTGCTCGTCGCTGCATCCGCTGAGCAGCTGCGCGATCCAGGCGAGCTGTCCGGTCGGTGAGTCGGCCAGCGCGTGCGCGACGTTCTGCGGCGCCTGCTCCTGCAGCTTCGCGTACGCACCCAGGTTCTCGTTGAAGTACTGCAGGAACTGCAGATACCCCTGCTCCTCCTCCGTCAGGTTCTCCAGCTCCGCCGGGTCACCGCTCGGGAACGAGAACAACTGCGTCACATGCACACCGATCACGTGCTCCGGATCGACCCGCCCGACCTCCGGCGACACATACGAACCACCGTCGTTGCCGTGAGCGCCGTACCGCTCGTAACCGAGCCGGCGCATCAGCTCGGCCCACGCGGCCGCGGTGCGATAGCGGTTCCACCCCTTCTCGCGGGTCGGACCGGAGAAGCCGAAGCCGGGGATGGACGGGATGACCAGGTGGAACGCCTGCTCACCGTTCGACGGCGCGGTCAGCGGTTCGATCAGGTCGACGTACTCGAGGAAGGTGTTCGGCCAACCGTGGGTCAAGACGAGCGGGATCGCGTCCGGGTCGGCGGAGCGGACGTGCAGGAAGTGGACGGTCTGCCCGTCGATCTCGGTGACGAACTGCGGGTAGGAGTTCAGCCGCTCCTCCCACTGACGCCAGTCGTACGACGTCAGCCACTGCTCGGTGAGGCGTCGTACGTAGGACAGCGGTACGCCGTACTCCCACTCGGGCGGAAGCGGTCCGGTCTGTACGGCGTTCGTGTAGTCGATCTCGAGCTCGTTGGCCCAGCGGGTCCGGGCCAGCCGGTCGCGCAGGTCGTCCAGGTCGGCCTGCGAAATGTCGATGCGGAACGGTCGGATCTCGGTGTTGTTCGTCATGTCTTCTACGCTAGAAGTCCATTAGGCGAGTTAGCTTCCTAATGGTCTGGCAGAGTTGTGGACATGATCGAGACCTCCACTCGGCTGCTGAGGTTGCTGACACTGCTGCAGAGTCCCCGCGACTGGACCGGTGCCGAGCTCGCGGAGAAGTTGCAGGTGAGTCCGCGCACGGTGCGGAGCGACATCGAGCGGTTGCGCGGGCTGGGCTATCCCGTGGACGCGACACGGGGCTCTGTGGGTGGCTACCGGCTGGGTGCGGGTGGGACGCTTCCGCCGCTGCTGCTGGACGATGACGAAGCTGTGGCGGTGGTGATCGGGCTGCGAAAGGCTGCCGGGGTTGCGGGCGTGGAGGAGATGTCGCTGCGGGCTCTGACCAAGTTGGAGCAGGTCCTGCCGTCCCGCTTGCGTCGGCGCGTCAACACGTTGGCCAGCTTCACGGTGCAGGTGCCGCCGGATGTTGAGGGGCCGCAGGTCGACCCTTCACTGCTGACGCAACTGGCGGGCCTGTGCCGGGACCGGGAGCAGTTGCGGTTCGACTACTCGTCTCACAGTGGTCAGGCAACGCTGCGACGCGTGGAGCCGCATCGGCTGGTCAACTGGGGGCGGCGGTGGTACCTGGTCGCTTTCGATGTGGAGAAGCAGGACTGGCGGACGTTCCGGGTCGACCGGGTGCAGCCGCGGATTCCGACCGGGCCGCGGTTCACACCGCGGGAATTGCCCGAAGGTGGTGACGTGGCGGCCTACGTGTCGCGGCGGGTGTCTGCTGCGGCCTGGCGGTACCGGGCGTCGATCGTCGTACACCTGCCTGCTGATGACCTGGCTTCCAAGCTCCCGTTGGCTGCCGGCACAGTCGAGCCGCTCGACGAGGAGACCTGTCTGTTCGAGACGGGGTCCGACTCGGTGCAGAGCCTTGCGGTGCACCTCAGCCTGCTCGACGCGGACTTCGTCGTACGGGAAGGGCACGCGGAGCTGACGGACTACCTGGATCGGCTTGCGGAGCGCTACCGCCGGGCGACGAGTTCGTAGACGGACAGCAGCTCTGGCAGCAGCACCGACCAGTCATAGCGCTGTACGGCGGCCAGTCCGGCCAGGCGGAGCTTGTGGCGTTCGTCAGGCGTACTCAGGAGGCGGAGAGCGCGTGTGGTGAGCTCATCGGCGTCCCCTGGCTCGAACAACTCCCCCAGCCGGCCACCGTCGAGCACTTGCCGGAACGCGGCCAAGTCACTCGCGAGCACCGGGGCGCCAGCAGCCATCGCCTCAAGCAGGACGATGCCGAAGCTCTCACCGCCGAGGTGCGGCGCGATGTACAGGTCCGAGCCCGCGAGCATGTCCGCCCGGGCCCGGTCGTCGACCGCACCGAGGAAGAGGACGTTACCGCGACAGCTCGCCGGCAACGAGCGCCGGGCCTCGTCCGCTTGACCGGTGCCGGCGACGAGCACCCGCAGTTGGGGGCGCTCGGCAACCAAGGCGGGGACGGCCTTCAGCAGGACGCCGAGACCCTTGCGGGGTTCGTCCATCCGGCCGAGGAAGCTGATCGTGCCGTCGTCACCCTGCCACTCCGGGCGCGGGTTGCCCTTGAACCGGTCGGTGTAGAGGCCGTTGGGGATGACGACCGCCTCGCCGCCGATGTGCTGGACCATCATCGAGCGCGCGTTCTCCGAGACGGCGATCCGGGCGTCGATCTTCTCCAGCGCCGGGCGGAGCAACCCGGCCGCGGCGCTCATCGCCCGGGACCGGACCTGCCAGGTGTGGAAGGTGGCCACGAACGGGCCGCCGGCCGACCACAGCGCGATGATCGACGCGCTCGGAGTGGTCGGCTCGTGCACGTGGACGACGTCGAAGTGGCCATCGGCCAGCCAGTTCTTGACCCGGGCCGCGGTGCGCGGGCCGAAGGTGACCCGGGCAACGGACCCGTTGTACGGGACACCGACCGCGCGGCCGGACGAGACGACGTACGGCGGGACCGCGTCGGTGTGATCCACCGGCGCGAGCACGGAAACCTGGTGACCGACCCCGAGCAGAGCCTCGGCGAGATCGCGGACATGGTTCTGCACCCCGCCAGGAGTGCCCAGCGAGTACGGGCACACCACACCGATCCTCACGGAACGATTCTTACCCGTCCAGGAAAATCCTTTGCAGCATGTGCCAGTCCTCAGGATGAGCGGCGATGCCCTTCGCGAACGCGTCGGCGCAGCGCTGGGTCATCGCGGCGGTGCCGCCGTCCGGGTCGATCGCATCGTGGAAGGTGATCACCAGGTGCGGACCGTCGTAATGCAGGGTCGCCGGGATCAGCGGGGCGCCGGTCCGGAGACTCAGCGCAGCCGGGCCAGCCGGCATCCGGGACGGGCGGCCGAAGAACGTGACCGGGACGCCACGCTCCGACAGATCCCGGTCGGCCACCAGGCAGACGAAGCCACCGGCCAGCAGCCGTTCCGCCAGGACACCGGTGACGTCCTGATCGCTGCCGGTGAGCGGGAGGACTTCCATGCCGAGCTTCTTGCGGTAGGCAATGAAGCGGTCGAACAACGACTCCGGCCGGAGCCGCTCGGCGACCGTCGACACCGGCATCCCGGTCCGGCCGGCCCAGGCGCCGGCATGGTCGTAGTTCGCCAGATGCGGGAGCGCGCAGATCACCCCGCGACCGGCTGCGTAGGCATCGCGCAGCAGTTTCTCGTTGACCGTGCGGACCCGGCCGACGATCTCGTCGTCGGACCACTCGGGCAGCCGGAACGCCTCCTGCCAGTAGCGCAGGTACGACCGCATCCCGTCCCGGGTCAACGCATCGAGATCCGCGTCCGGACTGACCACGGCCAGGTTTCCGCGCAACCGCCGTACGCCCCGGCCGTTCCGCCGTACGACCTGATCCGCGGCCTGGTGGAAGATCCAGGTGACCGTCTTCTCGGGCAGGCGTCGTACCAGGGTCCAGGCCAGGGCGAACGCCAGATCGACCACCCGCTGGCGAAGGCCGTCCATCAGCTCTTGGCGTCGGGTTCAGCCGGAGGTTCGGTGGGTGCCGGCGGGGTGTCGAGGCCGGCGTTCGCGGGGTCGGCGAGGACCTGCTTGCGGACCGAGAGCGAGCGCTGGATGACCGTGATCGTGCTGGCGATCGCGAGCGCCCAGAGGACGATCTTCAGCAGGATCGGCAGGTTGAGTACGTCGGAGAAGAACCCGATCACGAGGACCGAGACCAACCGGTCCGCACGCTCGGCCAGGCCACCGCTCGCCTTCAGACCGAGGCTCTCCGCCTTCGCCCGGGCGTACGACGTGGTCGCGCCCATCACCAGCGCCCACAGGGTGACCGCGGCCATCAGGTTGGAGTCGCCGGCGTCCGAGTTGGCGTAGTACAGCACCAGGCCGCCGAAGACCGCGCCGTCACCGAGCCGGTCGAGGGTGGAGTCCAGGTACGAACCCCACTTCGACGACGTCCCCGACGTCCGGGCCATATAGCCGTCGATCAGGTCGGAGAAGACGAAGCAGGTGATGACCACCACGCCCAGCCAGATCTGGCCGCGCGGGAAGAAGATCAGCGCACCGGCGGCCACACCGACGGTGCCCACCAGTGTGACCACGTCGGCGCTCACGCCGAGCTTGAGCAAGAGGTTGGCGATCGGCGTGATCACCTTGGTCCAGAACTGCCTGAATCTGTTAAGCATGGCGACGCGATCGTAGTCGAGCCGGATCACTATCCGGTCACACACCACCCAACCAGCGGCCAATGGTCGGTGATGAACCTGCGCGATGACCGGTTTCGCGCGATGCTTGGAGGCACTGGGAGGTGCTGCCATGCGACGGACGGGACGGTTCGCCCGCTGCGCCGTCGCCTGCGCACTCGCGCTCGGCCTCGTGGCCTCCGGCTGCTCCGTCGCCCGTCGCGCCGACGGCGTCCGGCCGGTCCCCAGTCCGTCGCCGGCGCCGGCCGTCGTACCGACCGTGATCGCGCCTCCGCAGGCCGAGGGACTCGACGGTACGGCGGGAGCACCCGGACCACAGGCGTGTACGGCGATCACCGGCGCACTGACCGCGTCACTCCACGTCACCGTGACCGCGAAGCCGGGCGCCTGGAACGACGGCGGCCTCCCGGCCCTGGACCTCTGCACGCTCCTGGTCGGCAGTCGGCCGGTCACGATCGGGGTCAGCGCGCTCGCCCGACAGCCCGACTCCCTCGACCGCCTGCTCACCGGCGTCCTCTCACCCGAGCCGCTGCCCGAGCTCGGCCCGGACGCCAGGATCTCCGAATCACGGATCGTCTTCCCGGTCGGCGACCGCGTGGTCCGGATCGCCCCGTTCGGCGGGATCGTCCCCAACCCGGCGGACGGCATCGACCGTGAGCAGGCTGTGAAGATCGCGTTGGCTGCGCGGGACGCCGTACCGAAGACTCTCCGGAACGCGCGGCAGTCCGACGCCGCGTGCCAGGTGTCGAACTCGGCGGCCGAGCGGTTCGTCGGGGCGCATGTCCAGTTGCGCCGGGACTACCGGGTGAACGGTGCGCTGACCTGTATCTGGGGGACGTTCGACGCCACGGTGGCGGTCGTCGAGGCGTTCGACCAGCCGACCATCCCCGAGGCCCAGCGGGTGCCGCCGCCACGCCTCGCGCCGATCGGCCGGCCCGGCTACTACCTGCCCGACGAGGGTGAACTCGTGTTCCGCCAGGGCCGCCGCGTCGTCCGGGTCACCGGCCTGACGAACCCGCCGCGCGAGGTTTCGCTCGACACCTTGCTCGGCATCGTCGACCCCCTGCTGCCACTCTTCCTGCGCTGAAAACTTTCCGGTCCAGTCCGGCGTCCAACCCTCAATCGACACCGTCATTGGGGGTGGTGGTTCATGAGCAGGATCTCCAGGTACGGCGGATTACTGGCCGCCGGAGTACTCGGAACCGGAATGCTGACGACCGGTACAGCGTCAGCGCAGCAGAACACGACGACAGCGCCCTGCCGGATCTCGGTGGGCTCGGTGACCGCTGGGGGCGATCACCGGATGCAGACCTTCGCCGCCACGGCACCGGTCACCAAGGTCAGCGACAAGCTCGTCGCCAAGGACGTCTTCGCCGACGGTCAGGTCGCGATGAGTGCGGCGATCCGCTACGGCACGGGCGAAGGCTCGGAGTTCCACAGCGGTCCGGTGGTCATCGGATCCGTCCTCTACGACACCACTTATCGCACGCCCGTCGGCGGCGGAACGGTGTCGGACAAGCTGTTCACCCGCGTCGGGCCGGGCTGGCAGAACTACAAGACGCTCGACCGGTCGACGTACCGCACCCGCGCGACGGAGTGGTCGCTGCGCAACGACGGCACGATGGAACGCCGTACCGTCAAGTCCGACAACGGCCGCATCTACCGGCACTACGACGGCTGGCAGTCGAACTTCCGGGGTGTGAAGGGG
The DNA here is from genome assembly GCF_037203805.1 of Kribbella sp. CCNWLW201. NCBI lineage: Bacteria > Bacillati > Actinomycetota > Actinomycetes > Propionibacteriales > Kribbellaceae > Kribbella > Kribbella sp. CCNWLW201. The sequence continues at coordinate 326,212 of NZ_JBBCBQ010000003.1, forward strand.
CTGGCGCTGATCAGCCAGACGGCGACCTACGACACCTTCCTGATGACGCACACGACTGGTCGCCTCTACACCGCGCGGTTCCCGGTGGCCGGCGGTCACATCATGGCGTCGACGGTCAAGCCGATCCGGATGTCGACCTGGCAGGTGTTCGAGACCCTGGTGGCGGCACCGTGCGGGAACGGCACTGTGGTTCTTGCGATCGACCGGGACACCAAGGCCGGCTACCTCTACTCGGTCGGCCACGCGAACGGCCTGTCCACGGCGATCAAGGGCCTCGGCAAGGTCCCGGCCACCTTCAACGACCCGGTGTACTTCCGCTGGGCCAACTACACCGATCCGCTGCTCTTCGGTGAGTGATCCAACACCTCATCGCCCCGTCTCTCGTCGAGAGGCGGGGCGGTTTCAATTGGCGGCAACTTTCTGGTGCAGACCGGCATCCAACGTCCGACAACACAGAAACTGGGGGTTGGTTCTCATGACCAAATGGATCAAGTACGGGGGCTATCTGGCTGCCGGGGTGCTCAGCACGGGGATGCTGACGACCGGTCTGGCCTCGGCGCAACCGAGCACCACCACAGCACCGAGCCAGACCACGGCGCCCTGCCAGGTCTCGGTCGGCTCGGTGACTGCCGGCGGCGATCACCGGCTGCAGACCTTCACGGCGGCCGGCACGCGGATCACCGACAAGATCGTTGCCAAGGACATCTACCCGGACGGGCAGGTCCGGCTCAGCGCGACGATCCGCTACGGGTCCACCGACGTCGGCGGCGAGGCGCACCAGGGCCCGGTCATCATGGGCTCGACGATGTACGACACGAGCTACCTGACGCCGACCGGCGGCGGGACCGTGTCGCAGAAGCAGGTCACCCGGGTCGGGTCCGGCTGGCAGGTGTACCGGACACTCGACCGGTCCACCTACGTCACCGCCACCAAGCAGCGCGACACCGAGTACTCGCTGCACACCGACGGCACGCTCTACCGCCGCAACGTCACCTACAAGAGCGGCGTCGCGTCCCGGCAGATCACCGGCTGGCAGTCGGGCTACAAGGGTGTGAAGGCGATGACGCTGATCAGCCAGACGTCGACGTACGACACCTTCCTGATGACGCTCACCAGCGGCAAGCTCTACACCGCGCGGCTGCCGCTGGCCGGTGGGCACATCATCCCGGGCGTCGTGAAGCAGGTGCGCGGCTCGACCTGGCAGGGGTTCGAGTCGCTGGTGGCGGCGCCGTGCGGCACCGGCACCCTGCTGCTCGGCATCGACAAGGACACCGGCTCCGGCCACCTGTACTCGGTGGGGCACGCCAACGGCACGGCCACGGCGATCAAGGGCCTCGGCAAGGTCACCGGCTCGTTCACCGACCCGGTGTACTTCCGCTGGACCAAGTTCACCGACCCGCACCTGGCCGGCGAGTAGTCGCCAGCAACGCAGAATCGCCCCACCCGCTGCTACGGGTGGGGCGATCTGTTGTTTACGGCTCGCTGGGCCAGGACTTGGCCAGTAGGGCTCTGGTGTCGGGGAGCAACTGCGGCAGCACCTTGGTGTGTCCGATGGCCGGCATGAAGTTCGTGTCCCCCGACCAGCGCGGTACGACGTGCTGGTGCAGATGGGCCGCGATCCCGGCACCGGCGATCTCGCCCTGGTTCATGCCGATGTTGAAACCGTGCGCCCCCGACACCGTCCGGATCGCCTGCATCGCCTGACGAGTAAGGGTTGCCACGTCGGCGACCTCGTCCTCGGTCAGCTCGGTGTAGTCGGCGACATGCCGGTACGGCACCACCATCAGATGCCCGGGGTTGTACGGATACAGGTTCAGCACCGCGTACGCCGCCGTACCCCGATACACGATCAACGCGTCGGCGTCCGGCAACCCCGGCAGCCGGCAGAACGGGCACCCCGACCCGGCCTCGGCACTGGTCGGCTTGTTCTCCCCCTCGATGTAGGCCATCCGATGCGGCGTCCACAACCGCATGAACGGATCCGGCACCCCGACGCCGTCCTGCGGCACCACCTCGCCCGGTGCGTAGGGCGAATCCGGTACGGCGCCGGACGGCTGGTCGGGGGTATCCGTCATACCTGGACGCGCTTCGCGACTGCCTCGACGATCTCGGTGATCGCGTCGGCGATCGGGACGCCGTTCTTCTGCGAGCCGTCGCGGTACCGGAACGACACCGAGCCGGCCGCCATGTCGTCGTCACCGGCGATCAGCATGTACGGCACCTTGGACTTCTGCGCGGTACGGATCTTCTTCTGCATCCGGTCGTCGGACGCGTCCACCTCGATCCGGATCCCCTGCGCCTTCAGTTGCGCGGCAACGTCGTACAGGTAGTCGACATGGCCGTCGGTCACCGGGATGCCGATCACCTGGACCGGGGCCAGCCAGGGCGGGAACACGCCGGCGTAGTGCTCGGTCAGGACGGCGACGAACCGCTCGATCGAGCCGAACAGGGCGCGGTGGATCATCACCGGGCGCTGCCGCGAACCGTCCGGCGCGGTGTACTCCAGCTCGAACCGCTCCGGCAGGTTGAAGTCCAGCTGGATCGTCGACATCTGCCAGGTCCGGCCGATCGCGTCCTTGGCCTGGACCGAGATCTTCGGGCCGTAGAACGCAGCGCCGCCCGGGTCCGGGACCAGCTCGAGACCGGAGCCCTCGGCAACTTCCCGGAGCGTCTCGGTGGCCTCTTCCCACACCTCGTCGGAGCCGACGAACTTGTCCGGGTTCTTGGTCGACAGCTCGAGGTAGAAGTCGTCCAGGCCGTAGTCGGCGAGCAGGCCGAGCACGAACGTGAGCAGGTTGCGCAGCTCGTCGCGCATCTGCTCGCGGGTGCAGTAGATGTGCGCGTCGTCCTGGGTGAAGCCGCGGGCCCGGGTCATGCCGTGGACGACACCGGACTTCTCCAGCCGGTAGACGGTGCCGAACTCGAACAGCCGCATCGGCAGCTCGCGGTACGACCGGCCGCGGGCGGCGAAGATCAGGTTGTGCATCGGGCAGTTCATCGGCTTCAGGTAGTAGTCCTGGCCCTGCTTGCGGATCTGCCCGTCCGCGCCGCGCTCCTCGTCCAGGTGCATGGGCGGGTACATGCCGTCGGCGTACCAGTCCAGGTGGCCGGACGTCTCGAACAGGTGCGCCTTGGTGATGTGCGGTGAGTAGACGAACTCGTACCCGTCCTCGACGTGCCGCTGGCGGGAGTAGTCCTCCATCACCTTGCGCAGTACGCCGCCCTTCGGGTGGAACACCGCGAGACCCGAGCCGATCTCGTCCGGGAAGCTGAACAGGTCCAGCTCGGTGCCGAGCTTGCGGTGGTCGCGCTTGGCGGCCTCCTCCAGCCGGGTCAGGTGCGCCTTCAGCTCGTCCCGCGACTCCCACGCCGTACCGTAGATCCGCTGCAGCTGCGGGTTCTTCTCACTCCCCCGCCAGTACGCCGCGGCGGTCCGCATCAGCTTGAAGTTGCCGAGGTACCCGGTCGCGGGCACGTGCGGACCACGGCACAGGTCCTTCCACGCCACCGAGTCGTCCCGCCGTACGTTGTCGTAGATGGTCAGCTCGCCGCCGCCGACCTCGACACTGGCGCCCTCGGCCGCATCCGCCGCCGAGCCCTTGATGCCGATCAGCTCCAGCTTGTACGGCTCGGCCGCCAGCTCGGTGCGTGCGTCGTCGTCGGAGACCACCCGGCGGCTGAACCGCTGCCGCTCCTTGATGATCTGCTGCATCTTCTTCTCGAGCTTGCCCAGGTCGTCCGGCGTGAACGGCGTGGGTACGTCGAAGTCGTAGTAGAACCCGTTCTCGACCGGCGGGCCGATGCCCAGCTTCGCCTCCGGGAACAACTCCTGCACTGCCTGCGCAAGCACGTGCGCGGTCGAGTGCCGGATGATCGCCCGGCCGTCGTCGGACCCGGCCTTCACCGGCTCGATCTGGTCACCGTCCGCGACCGGCCGCGACAGGTCCCGCAGCTCACCGTTGACCCGGGCGGCGATGGCGGAGCGGTCCTGGCCGAAGATCTCGGCGAACAGCTCCCCGATCGTCGTCGTCTCGGTCACACTCCGCTCAGCCTCGCCCTCGACGCCGATCAGATGGACCTTGACTTCCGACACGTTCACTCCTGTGTTCTCAGGCGTCCCGCGGAACTGCGGGCCGCTCACGCACAGATGGTATCGACTCCGCCACCTCGGCCCGACGCCGTATCCACAGGTCCGGGTCACCTGACGAAAGTCGGGGGTACGTCCAGCCGTAGGTCCGATGTGGCCGGGGTGCCCGAATTCCTAGGTTCGAGTCAACGAACCCAATCAGGAGGGGCCCCGGCGTGATCACGCTCGAAGGACTCAGCAAGAGGTACGGCGACACCACCGCGGTGGACTCGCTCGACCTCACCATCACGCCCGGCCGGGTGACCGGCTTCCTCGGGCCCAACGGTGCCGGCAAGTCGACCACCATGCGGATGATCCTCGGTCTGGACACCCCGACCGAGGGCACCGCACTGATCGACGGCCGCCCGTACGCCGCCTGGCCCCGGCCACTGACCAAGGTCGGCGCCCTGCTCGACGCCAAGGCCCTGCACCCGCGCCGGAGCGCGCGCAACCACCTGGTCGCGATGGCGCAGAGCAACGGCATCCCGGTCAGCCGGGTCGACGAGGTGCTGTCGGTCGTCGGGCTCGACTCGGTCACCCGGAAGCGTTCCGGTGAGTTCTCGCTCGGCATGGGCCAGCGACTCGGCATCGCCGGTGCACTGCTCGGCGACCCCGAGGTGCTGATATTCGACGAGCCGGTGAACGGCCTCGACCCGGACGGTGTCCGCTGGGTCCGCCGGCTGATGCGTTCACTCGCAGCCGAGGGCCGGACGGTGTTCGTGTCCAGCCATCTGATGAGCGAGATGCAGTTGACCGCCGACCAGCTCGTGGTGATCGGCCGTGGTCGCCTGATCGCCGACGCACCGGTGGCCGACGTGATCGCCGGCTCGTCCCGTACGACGGTCGTCGTACGCGTGCCGGATCGCGCGGGCCTCGTCGTACTGCGGGAGCGGCTCACGGCTGAGGCAGAGCGGGTGGAGTCAGCGGACGACCGGTTGATCGTGACCGGCGTACAGGCGGAGCGGGTGGGTGACCTCGCGCACGAGCTCGGTGTGCGGTTGCACGAGCTCCACACTGAGCACGCCTCGCTGGAAGAGGCGTACATGGAGCTCACCGCCGACAGCGTCCAGTACGGCGTTGCCTCATGACTGACGCGATCCTGCACCTCACCGAACAGCTGATGTCGTCGTGGTGGATCTATCTGGCGCTGTGGGGGTTCGCGGCGCTGGACGGGTTCTTCCCGGCGGTGCCGAGCGAGACGCTCGTCGTCACGGCCGGGGTGTTCGCGGCCACCGGTCAACCCAAGCTGTGGGGCGTCATCGTGGTCGCCGCAGCCGGAGCCTTCGTCGGGGACCACGTGTCCTATGCACTGGGTCGAGGGGCTGGCGGCCGACTCCTGGACCGGCTGCAACCAGGGACCAAGCGGTACGCGATGAGTGTGTGGGCGCAGCGAGCACTGATCGAACGCGGCGGACTGGTGCTGGTGGTGGCTCGCTACATCCCAGGCGGCCGGACCGCCGTCACCCTGACGATGGGCTCGGTCCGCTACCCACTCCGCAAGTTCTCGTTCTTCGCCGGGCTCGCAGCGATCAGCTGGGGCGTGTACTGCGCTCTGGTCGGCTACATCGGCGGCAAGGCCTTCGAGGACAACCCGCTCAAGGGCGTCATCCTCGGCATCGGTCTGGCCCTCCTGGTCACGTTGATCGTCGAGGTCGTCCGGCACCAACTCCGCAAGCGTCAGGCTCGAGCCGAGGTCGAGCCCGAACTCGTAGAAGCAGGGGAAAGATGACTACGGCAACTGTCACCCTCAGGTCGAGGTCCCGGCTCGCAGACACGGTCCGCTCCGAATCGACCAAGCTGTGGACGGTCCGCTCGAGCTGGCTCAACATCGTGTCCGCCTTGGTACTGACCGCTCTGCTCGGTGTCCAGTTCGGCCTCGGTACGGCGTACGACGCCGAGCAGGGCCAGATCCTGGAGCCGCGGCCCGTCGGTGAGTTCGGCATCTCGGTCGTCCTGATCCTGCAGGTCCTCGTCGCCGCGTTCGCCTTGCTGACGGTCACCTCGGAGTACGCGACCGGCGCCATCCGCTCGACCCTCCAGTGGACTCCGGTACGGCGAAACGTCGTACTGGCCAAGGCGGTCGTGCTGACACCTGTGCTGTTCCTCTACGGCCTCGTGCTGGCCGCGATCGCAGCCATCGCCGGAGGCCTGACAGCGGGTTCCTGGGCCGACTGGGATGCGGGCTCCTTGGTGACGGACCTCGTCTCGGTCGCCTTCTACCTAACCGCGGCCGGCCTGTTCGCCGCCGGCATCGCCTGGATCATCCGCAGCACCGCCGGCACCCTCACCGCCGCCTTCCTCCTCCTGATGGTCCTCCCCCTCATGCTCAGCCAAAGCACCCTCCGCCCCCTCATCTGGACCGCAGCCCTCCTCCCCGGCGGCGCCGGCCAAAACTTCCTCACCAACACCACCGATCCCCTCACCCCCACCCTGAGCGCCATAGTCCTAGCCACCTGGGTAGCCGTAGCCCTCGTCCTAGGCGCCCGCACCCTGTACCGCCGTGACGCCTGAAAACACGAAGTCGCCCAGGCCGACGGGGGGCCTGGGCGACTTTGGGGTGTTGGTCAGCGGGGGACGTTGAGGGCGATGGTGATTTGTTCGGAGACCTTGGCGGCCAGTTCGAGGCCGGCTCGGCGGGTGGCGGGTTGGAGGGCCGAGTGGTCGAGGGCGCCTTCGGCGGCGATGTGCGGGTCGGTGGGGATGTCGACCACGGCGGCGGCGCGGGACTCGAAGTACGGCCGGAGCTGCTTCTCGACCTCCTTGTTCACATCGCCGGGGCCGTTCGAGACCGCGATCACCGCGCGGCGGATCAGCCGCTGCGCCTCCGGGCCCTGGTTGTCCAGCTCTTCCAGCATCTGCACGGCGGCCGCACAGGACAGGCTCTTCCACTTGATCGGGATGACGAGGGCGTCGGCCGCCTTCATCGCCTCACGCCAGTTGCTGGAGCCTTCGTTGTTCCCGGTGTCGATCACCAGGACCTTGTAGAACCGGCTCAGCAACCGGTGGATCTGGTCGAAGTCCTTCGCCTCGATCTGCGCGTACGTCGTGGTCGCAGACGTCAGCACGTCGTACTGACCGGCCACCTGGTGACGCAGGTACGCCGCGACGTCGCCGAGCCGGGCATCCGGCTGGGTCAGCATCGGCATCGCCTGCAGCATGTCCGTGACCGTGGACCGGCTGTTGGTGTCGTGCGTCCGCAGGTGCATGTTGCCGCGCAGCTCGTTGTTGTCCCACGCGACCACACCGCCACCACGGGCCTGACCGAGAGCGCCGGCCAGCAGCAACGTGGTCGGCGTCTTGCCCGAGCCGCCCTTGGGGTTGGCGACGACGATCGTCACCGGACGACGGAACGCGGTCGCTGCGGTCGCCCGCGCGATCCGCTCCAACCGCTCAGCGCTACCGGGACGCAGCCGCAGCGCACTGCGGATGCCGCGCTCGGCCGGAGCCTCCCGCGGCAGCGGCAGCGCCTGGATCAGCTCGTCGGTCCGGTACGACACCTCGCGCGGCTGCTGCGGTGCGTTCTGACCGGGAATGCCCTGCGGGAAGAAGTGCTGCGCGGCGGGAGACAACTGCTGGGCACCCTGAGCCGGAGGACCCGCCGCCGGACCACCTGCGGCCGGACCACCTGCAGCCGGGCCACTGCCGTAGCCCGAGCCGTGGAAGGACGAACCACCAAAGACCGGCGCACTAGTGCCCTCGGCAGCACCCGGTGCCTGGTCGTCGCTGTCAGCCTTGGCCTTGTCGGTCTCGTCCGGCTCACCCGCCGGCTGTGTCCACGAGCTGCTCGACTCCGTCGCCGGCTGCGCCCAGGAGGGAGCGGGCGGGACCTCCGGCTGCTGACCCCAGGAAGACGGCTGGGGGCTAGCGGGCTGGGACCACGAGTCGCCCGGGAAGTCCGGGGACAGCGCGTCCGGCTTCTCGTCGGCGTCGGCCACGGACTCGGGGTCGTCCGCGGGCACCTGGTTGGGGTCGGGCTGGGTCCAGGAGGGGGTCGGTTGCCACATTCTCCGGACCTCGGCCGCCGCCGCTTCCCGGTCCTTGTGCTGTCCGGAGTTGTGCGAGTCGGTCACGACCTGGATCCCCGATTCTGTGAAAGGGGGCGCGGTGGCCCCCGAGGTTTCTGTATCGATTCCGGAGGTGAGGTCTCCGGGAGACGTCCACTATCCCATGACCGGGTGTCCACACGGCGTCACCACCCGGAGCGTCGGACGACCACCGTCCCAGGCGGTCAGCTGGCGACCAGACCGGCTTCGTAGGCGACGATCGCGGCCTGCACCCGGTTCTTGACGCCGAGGCGGAGCAGTGCGGCGCTGACGTAGGCCTTGACCGTGCCTTCGACCAGGAACAGACGCTGGGCGATCTCCGCATTGGACAGGCCCGCGCCGACCAGGCCGAGCACCTCCAGCTCACGAGGGGTCAGTACGGCGACCTGCTCCTTGGCGGCCGCGGCCCGGGCCATCGCTCCGCCGCCGGCACCGGCGCTCAGCTCGGCGATCACCCGCTGCGCCACCCGGGGCGACAGGTACGCGGCACCTTCCGCGACAGCTTTCAGCCCGGCGATCAGTTCCCGGGGATCGCCGGACTTGAGCAGGAAACCGCTCGCCCCGTCGCCCAGAGCCCGGGCGATGTACGCGTCCTCGGAGAACGTCGTCAGGATCACCACCGCCGTGTCGGGCATCGTGCGCCGGATCTCCGCGCCGGCGGCCAACCCGTCCATCCGCGGCATCCGGATGTCGAGCACGGCCACGTCCGGCCGATGCCGCCGTACCGCCTCGACCGCCTCGATGCCGTCCGCTGCTTCGGCAACGACCTCGATCTCGTCGTCGGTGCCGAGGATCGCCTTGACTCCGGCCCGCACCATCGCCTCGTCGTCAGCCAGCAAAACCCTGATCACGCAGTCATCCAGTCTCTGTGGTCGGAGCAACGGAACCGGTCTGGACGATGCTCTTCGCGACCAGGGCACCATCGGCGAAGCAGAGCCGGTAGGCGTAGTTGATCGAGAATGTCCCGTCCGGACGGTAGTAGCGACAGGTCCAGCCGGCCGGCGGCGTGTACCCGTCGGCGGGTGAGTCGATCATCTGCATCGCGGGGAGGATCTTCTCCACTTCACGCTCGGGCTGCCCGATGGTCAGGCCGTCGTACTGACTGGGACGCAGGATCGAGCTGTAGCCGGCGATCAGGTAATAGCCCAGGGCAACCACACCGACGACCGTACCGAGGATCAGCGGGGCTGCGACGGCGGTGATCAGACCGCGACGGACGCTGCGCCGTACGGTGGCCTGTTCAGCAGCGGCACCGGACACCGGCGGCTCCACCGACTCCGGCTCTGGTCGGCCACCTGCCCGGGGCATCGTCGCCACGACCTCGAAGCCCTCGTTCAAGGGCCCCGCGGTCAGCGTCCCGCCCGCGAGCCGGACCCGCTCACGCAACCCGTCCAGCCCGCGACCCGATGACGGGACGGACGACGGCACCGGCCGCACGGCTCCGGTGTCGACGATCCGCACCCGTACGTCGTCCTCACCTGACGTCACGGTCACCGTCACCGATGCACCCGGCGCGTGCTTGCTCGCGTTCGTCAGCGACTCCTGTACGACGCGGTGCACCGCGCGATCCACCATCGGCGACAACTCGGCGTCGCCCTCCTGGATCAGCCGCACCGAGAGCCCCGACGCGGCCGCCCGGTCGACCAACGTCGGCACGTTCTCGTCCCGTGGGACCAGCGGTGCATCCGTGTCCCGCAGTACGCCGATGACGTCGCCGAGCCGATCGGTCGCCGTACCCGCCATCTCTCGCAGCTCGGACGCGGCCCGGCGATGCTCCTCCGGCAGGGACGGATCCAGCTCGAGCGCGGCGGCCCGCAAGGCAATCAGGCTCAGCTCGTGGCCGACCGAGTCATGCATGTCCTGTGCGATCCGGGAACGCTCCCTGAGCCGCTCCTGGTCGATCGCCATCCGATGCTCGCGCTCGATCCGCTCAGCCCGGTCCCATCCGGCCGAGGTGAGCAACGCCTGCTGCGCGCGGTACCGGCCGATCAGCCACGGCAGCACGACCAGCAGCAGCGCGAGCAGCAGCATCACCAGCCAGGTCAGCACCGCCTCCGTCGCCTGTTCCTCACGGCGCACGATCAGGCTGAGCAGCAGCATCCCGGTCAACGACCAACTGCACACCAGGACGAAGTGTTTGAGTTGCGTCTCCCGCCGCCCGGCCAGATAGCTCAGCAGCGAGATCGCTGGAACCAGGGCGACCTGCACGCCGTGCGACGTACCGAGAGCGAAGGCGAGAATCACGATCTCCGCCCAGGCCACCACCGTGAACGCAAGCAGCGGCCACGCCCGGCGCAGGAAGACGCCGGCGAACAGTACGGCGACACAGGCCGCCCGCACCCAGTACGGATCGCCGCGGGCACCACTCTCTGCGAGCACGAGGAAGCTCAGCCCGGCCCAGAGGCCGACGTCTCCCACGCGTCGCCAGTTCATGCCCCAGACGCTACACAGTCGCGCCGACAGCGCCGTACTGCCGAAAGTCAGGTCTTCAGTTGCCTTCGGCATCGACGAGCTCGAACGGCACGATCGACAGGTTCGGCACCGTCTCGCCGCGCAACTGGGCCAGCAACAGGTCGACCGCGCGCTTGCCCATCTCCCGCTGATTCTGCCGGACATGCAGGTACGGCGGTCCTCCGATCGAGTCGCCCGGAGAGTCGAAACAGGCGACCAGGTGCTCGCCGTTCAGCGCCCGGTCGACCATCCGGGCCAGGTTGTACTCACAGGCGATGTACGCCGTCACATCCGGCACGCGCTCACGGAACGCCCGGATCACGTCGACATCCGCCCGGATGCTCTCGGTCGTCGTCGATCCGGGAAGCGTGCTGCGCAACTCGGTCAGCTCATAGGCCTGACCGCGACCCTCGAAGGCGGCCCGGAACCCCTCCAACCGGTCCTCGATCGACGACGTGTTCACCGGCGGCGGGGAGACGAACGCGATGTGCCGATGCCCTCGATCGAGCAGCCGGGACGTCAGCGCCCGCGACGCCGCCACGTTGTCCGTGTGCACCGCCGCCACCGGGATGCCCGACAGGTGACGGTCGACGAGGACCACCGGGTACCCGTCCAGCACCTGCCGCAGCAGGCTCGCGTTGTAGAAGTCGCCGTGCACCGGGAAGACGATCAGCCCGTCCACCTCACCGGTCGCCACCAGCGAGTCCACGGCCTTCTCCTCATCGGCTTGCCGGCCGTGCGTCCGCCGTACGACGAGATGAGCGCCGTACTCCGCGCATCGCTCCTCGATCGCGTTGAGCAGATCCAGCCCGTACGCCTCGGACATGTCCGGTACGACGAACGCCACCGACCGGGCCTCGTTCTTCGGCCGCTGCACCCGACCCTTGAGCGGGACGGTGACCCCGGTGAGGTCGGGCAGGTTCCGTACGACGAATGTGCCCTTGCCGCGGATCCGCTCGACCAGGCCGGCCTCCCGCAGTACCTCGAGCGCCCGCTTGGACGTGATCCGGCTGACCTCGAACTGGGTCGCGAGCTCCATCTCCGAGGGCACCCGATCGCCGGGCCGGAGAGCACCGCGGCGGATCTGCTCGAGCACATGCGTGCTGAGCTGCTCGTACAGCAGGCCTGTTGACATACCAACATCATCCCGCACTTGTCGGTGGACGATGGAAACGTGGGTCCTGGAGGTGATCGAACATGCGGATCGACGGGAAACTCGCGGTCGTCACCGGAGCCGCGGTCGGCATCGGCCGGGCGATCGCGCAACGGCTGGCGGCAGAGGGCGCCGAGGTGGTGGTCGCCGACATCGACGCGTCCGGCGGGATGCAGACCTGCGACTCGATCGGCGCCAAGGCACGCCTCGTCGAGATCGACCTGCGCGACGACGATGCGGTCGTGGACCTGATGGCATGTCAACCACAGATCCTGGTCAACAACGCCGGCGGCGGGCCCTCGCTCCGGCCCTGTTTCCCGGAGGCATCGGTCGAGCGCTGGTCGGCGTCACTCGACCTCAATCTGCGGGCGCCGATGCTGACCACCCAACTCGCTCTCGCGGCCATGCGACAGGCCGGCGGTGGGGCGATCGTGAACGTCGGATCGACCGCAGGGTTGGGATTCGGGCCACATGTGTCACCGGAGTACAGCGCCGCCAAGGCCGCGCTGGTCCGATTCACCACGACGCTCGCTCCGCTCGTCGCCAGTCATGGAGTTCGGGTCAATTGCGTGGTGCCCGACTGGGTCGCCACCGAGCGCGGCCTCCGGGAGCGCGAGGAGCTGCCCGAGGCCGAACGCGGCCCCTCATTGGTCTCCCTCGAAGACCTGACCGACGCCGTCGTTCGCTTCGTCGAGGACGACAACCTGACCGGCCGGATCCTCCTCCTGGATCGCGACGAACGGCCCTTCTTCCTGAACTGAACGCGGTTGAGGCCGCTTGGCACGCCTGTCGACGTATTGGATGCTCCCCCGGGGTGCTGCGATGGCGCGCAAGTTGCTGCGGAGCGTCTTCATGAAAGGGCTCGCGCTGGTGATCTGCGAGGCGGTCGAGGCTGGGCGGGCCGCGGGTGACGAGGAGTGGATCCGGGCGGAGATCGTCCGGCAGCTCGCGGGTGACGGGCAGGCGGTGATCGACCGCTTCCTGACCGGTACGTCGACGCACGCCGTACGTCGAGCGCAGGAAATGCACGACACGGGTGCCTACCTGGACGATCTCGGTGTGTCGGCTGAGATGACGCGCGCGACCGAACGAAGCCTGCGCCGGTACGTGGAAAAGTCCGCCTCAGTTCCTGGTTAGTTCCTGGTCCGGGACCCGGCTGGCTGACAGCATTCCGACATGACAGCCACTCGCCCGCCAGTGCCCGCGTTCGCAGCCGTTCCTGTGCTGTCGGTCGCGGCCGTTGTCGCGGTTGTACTCACGGCGCTGTCCGGGCGGTACGGGTATCACCGGGACGAGCTCTACTTCATGGTGGCGGGTCAGAAACTCGATTGGGGGTACGTCGACCAGCCGCCGCTCACGCCATTGCTGGCGCGGATCTCTGTGGAGGTGTTCGGCAATACGCCGATGGGGCTGCGGGTGGTGTCGACGCTGACTTCGGCGATCACGGTGGTCGTCGTGGCGTTGATCGCGCGAGAGTTCGGCAGCTCGCGCCGCGGGCAGGTGCTGGCCGCTGGGTGTGCGGCGGTTTCCGGGTTCTTGCTGGGCGTGGGACATCTGGTGTCGACGGCGACGTACGACCTGCTGGCATGGATGCTGATCTGCCTGTTCGCGGTGAAGCTGCTGCGGACGAGTGACGGGCGCTGGTGGCTGGCGCTCGGTCTGACGGCGGGTATCGCGTTGGAGAACAAGTACCTGGTCGTCCTGCCGGTCGGTGCGCTATTGATCTCCCTGCTGATCGTCGGGCCACGTGGTGTGCTGCGGTCCTGGTGGTTGCTGGCCGGCGTCGCTGTAGCCGGGGTCGTGGCGTTGCCCAATGTGCTGTGGCAGTTCCAGCACGACTGGCCGCAGCTCACTGTCGCCGGCGGCATCAGCGAGGACGACGGCACCGAGAACCGGATCATGTTCATTCCGCTGCAGTTGCTGCAGTTGTCGCCGTTCCTGGTTCCGGTCTGGGTGCTGGGGTTCCGGCGGCTGTGGCGGATGCCTTGGGCCTGGTCGGTGGCGTTGGCGTATCCGCTGCTGTGCGTCGCCGTACTCGCCGTTGGCGGGAAGTCGTACTACGCCCTACCGCTGCTGCTCGTCCTGGTGGCGGCCGGTGCTGAGCGGATGGTGTCGTGGTCGCGCACCACGCTGGCGGTCGGTCTGGGGCTGACGGCGATCACTTCGGCGATCTTCACGTTGCCGGTGCTGCCGGCGTCGGCCGTCGACTTCGTGATCCCGGTCAACAAGGAGCAAGGCGAGCAGATCGGCTGGCCCTTGATGGCTGCCACCGTCACCGCTGAGTGGGACCGGATCCCCGCCGACCAACGCGCGACGGCGACGATCTTCACCGGCAACTACGGCCAGGCCGGGGCTCTTCGGCGTTTCGCCCCTTCGCTACCGGTGTACTCGGGTCACATGAGCTTCGCCGACTGGGAACGTCCGGCCGACACGCAGACCGGCCCGGTGCTGCTCGTCGGGATGGGACGCACCCCGTCGTTCGAGGCATACTTCCGCGACTGCGAACAGGTCGGCACGATCGACAACATCGTCTCCAATGACGAAGACGGCACGATGCTGGTCCGGTGCGACTCCCCCGCCGAGCCGTGGTCCACCCTGTGGCCGAAGCTCCGGCGCTACTACTGACGTTCCGTAAGGTTGCCGGATGCAATCGATGGTCGACATCCCGGCCGGAACCATCGCCCTCCGCGACGACCGCCTCGGCACCCGCTGGCAGGTCGAACTCCCCGCGTTCCGCCTCGCCCGCTACCCGGTCACCGGCGCGGACGACGTACCGCGCACCGGCCTCAGCTGGTACGACGCCATCGCCTTGTGCAACCAGTTGTCCATCGACGCCGACTTGACTCCTGCCTACGTGATCGACGGCTTGGAGGTGACGTGGGACCGGGACTCTTCTGGCTACCGCCTGCCGACCGAGGCCGAGTGGCAGTACGCCTGCACCGCCGGTACGCCGGCCTATCGTTACGGACCACTCGACGACATCGCCTGGTACGCCGACAACTCTGCTGGGCAAGCACAGACAGTCGGACTCAAGGCACCCAACGCGTGGGGACTGCACGACATGCTCGGCAACGTGTGGGAGTGGTGCTGGGACCTCTACGACCCGGCGACGTACGGCTCCTATCGCATCTTCCGCGGCGGCGGCTTCGCCGACCCCGAACGCTCCATCGGCTCCACCGTCCGCCGCCGCTCCCACCCCACCTTCACCATCGAAGACCTGGGTCTCCGGATCGCCCAGTCCTACTAGGGCTTGAGTGCTAGCTTGCCGATCGTTGCCCGTGCCTCCAACTCGGCTAAAGCCTTCGGACCATCCGCCAAGTCATAGACCGTCGGCTCGCCAGGCGGGTAGACCCCAGCCTCGATCAACCTGGACAACTCCGCCATCAGCTCGGCGAACATCTCCGGCGCGTGCTGACTCAGTACGCCGATGTGCAGCCCGATCACGTGCACCTGGTGCTTGAAGTTCAACTCCCAGTTGCTGACCGACGCCTCACCCCCGGCAACGCCGTACACAACGACCTTCCCGGTCACCCGCTTGGCCACCTCGAGACTCTTGGCGAACGTCGCCCCACCCACCGACTCCAGCACGACATCCACACCCCGGTTGTCCGTCAGCCGCAGTACCTCTTCGGTGACGTCCGAGGTCCGGTAGTCGACCACATGATCGGCTCCAAGCCGCCGTACCACGTCATGCTTGTCTCCAGACGCCGTACCGATCACCGTCGCCCCGTAATACTTGGCCAGCCGCACAGCGGCCTGCCCCACCGCACCCGCCGCCGCGTGCACCAACACGACCTCGCCAGCGCTGATTCGCCCCAGTGGTTTGAGCGCCGCCAACGCAGTCGCCCAGTTCAGCACCAACCCAAGCGCCTGCTCATCCCGCCACCCCTCCGGCACCAGCGCCACGCCGTCCGCCGCCATCACCATGTACTCCGCGAACGCCCCAGGCCCCGTCCCAATCACCCGAGCCCCGACCAACCCCGAATCAACATCGTCGCCAACAGCAACAACCTCCCCCGCCCCCTCAAACCCAGCCACATAAGGCACCCGAGGCCCGCCGTCATACGTCCCCCGAGCCTGCATCACATCCGCAAAATTCACCCCAGCCGCCCCCACCTTCACCAACACTTCCCCCACCCCAGCCACCGGCGCGGGCACATCCTCCACCACCCGCATCCCCCGAACCCCCTCCAAACTCCCCTGCACCAACGCCCGCACCACTCACCCCTTATTCGACCCTCATCAAACTTCGACCAGCATCGTACAACAACCCCCACAACCACTAGCGCAGCCCAAACGCCGCGGCCCGCGGTGACGTCGCCGGACCGGCCGCCGGATGCGTCCAGCAGGCGGGCATTCTGACGGCAGACCGCCTCCCCGTCTCCGCGCGAGCCCGAGCCGGAGTCCGGCTCCGGCACTGCCCCCGTCGGCTTCGCACCAACCTGGCGAGTCACCACCGGAGTACTCACACCCGCCAGCTTCCGCAGCGGGGCTCACCCCATCCGCTCACCTCCCCCGACATCAGGTCGCCCGCAACCGAGTCGGCCCGCCCCGCCGCCGCGCCCAACTCGCCGCCGCCCCGAGTCGCCGGCTTTGCGGATGCTCTGGTTCCACAGGCGGCACCTAGATTCCGAAGATCGGTGGGCGCCGACGCTCGCAGCCTTTGCTGGGCGCCTTTCGAGGCAGAGCGTTGCCCACTCAGACAGGGGGTTGCCCACTGAGGCAGGTGTCCAACGAGGCAGGGGGCTTGCCCACTGAGGTCGGGGGTTGCCCACTGAGATTCTGAGCGGGCAACCCCCGACGTGAGTAGGCAACCCCCGAGCCGGGGTTGCACTCGTCAGCCAACCGCCGCGAGGTCGTAGCCGTCGACGTACGTCCCCCAGGCCCAGGAGCTCACCGGCGCAGCGATTCGGCGGCCATGTCACGGCCGACGCCGCACCGGCGGCCAGCTACTAGAGGGACGAGTACTGGAGGGGCGAGGCTTCCAGCTCGATTCGGGTGAACGCCCTCCCCAGTCCGCGGGACCGGCGCAACGCCGACCCCGGGTGGCAAGCCAACCGCGGCGAGCAATCCAAGCCGGAGACCCAACCGCAGCGCACAACCCTGGTCCGGCAAACGAACTGCGGCGCGCAACCCAAGCCGGTCAGCCGACCGCCGGGGGCAACCCAGCCGGACAGCAAGCGAGCACCCCAGCCGGTCGCCCAACCGGAGTGGGCACCCCGAGCCGGAAACCAAACCGCGGCGAGCAACCCAAGCCGGACAGCCAACCGCGGCGGGCAACCCAAGCCGGAGAGCAAACTGTGGTGCCCAGCCCCAGCCGCCGAGCGAAGCGACGGCGCAACACCCGACTGTGGCGCCCAGCCCCAGCCGCCGAGCGGAGCGAAGGCGCCAGGGGGTGCGGGTGGCGGAGCCCCCGCCGCGCGGCAAGCGAAGCGCAGCCGCACAAACGACGAAGGCGACCCGGTCCGCGCTGTCCGCGGACACGAGTCGCCTATCGCCTTCGTGGACGATACTGGGATCGAACCAGTGACCTCTTCCGTGTCAGGGAAGCGCGCTACCGCTGCGCCAATCGTCCAAACCTGTACTGAGGGTTTCGAGGTGGAGACGGGATTCGAACCCGTGTACACGGCTTTGCAGGCCGTTGCCTCGCCTCTCGGCCACTCCACCAGTGAGAAGAAAGCTGGCCTGCCGAACCCTCTCCGAGCGGACGACCGGGTTCGAACCGGCGACCTCAACCTTGGCAAGGTTGCGCTCTACCAACTGAGCTACGTCCGCATCGCGACCGGGTTTTTCGTTCCCCCGGCGCGAGAAGAACATTAGCCCATCTCCGCCGGAGTTCAAAAATCGGGGTCCCCCAGAACGTCGACCCACCGTCATCAAACGGTCACCTACGGACGGGCCGATCGCCCTGGATCGCCTTAGCACTAAGGTGTTCTGCGGAAGGAGCACCAATGCGTATCTGGCTGAACGGCACCCTGCAGGACGACCAGGCGGTCGTCTCGCCACTCGATCACGGGCTCACGACGGGCGACGGGGTGTTCGAGACGATCAAGATCGTCGACGGGCGTCCGTTCGCGGTCACCAAGCACCTGGAGCGGCTGGTCCGGTCGGCGGTCGGCCTCGGTCTGCCGGAGCCGGATGTCGCGCAGATCGAGGAAGGCATCGCGGCCGTGGTGAAGGCCGACCCGGACATCCCGTTCGGCCGGCTGCGGATCACGTACACGGGTGGTGTCTCACCGTTGTCATCCGATCGCGGTACGTCGGGTCCGACGATCGTGGTCGCGTCCCAGGCGATCCAGCGCCCCGGCCCGACCTCGGCGATCGTGACGGTCCCCTGGGTCCGTAACGAACGCAGCGCGGTGGCCGGCCTCAAGACAACGTCGTACGCCGAGAACGTCCGCGCCCTCGCCTACGCGAAGGAACGCGGCGGCAGCGAGGCGATCTTCGCCAACACGGTCGGCAATCTCTGTGAGGGCACGGGTTCGAACATCTTCTGCGTGTACGACGGGGAGCTCGTGACGCCGACCCTGGAGTCGGGCGCGCTGGCCGGGGTGACTCGTGCGCTGGTCCTCGCGTGGTTCGGTGCGGTGGAGCGCGACGTACCGCTGGAACGCCTCCACGAGGCCGACGAGATCTTCCTCACATCCACCACCCGCGACGTCCAGGCGATCAACCGCGTCGACGACCGCGACCTGCCCGCCCCCGGTCCGATCACCACCGAGGTCGCCCGGATCTTCGCCACCCGCTCGGCCGAGGACCTGGATCCCTAACCAGTGCGGCGGCCGCGGCCAGACGCGCCGTACCAGCGTAAGAGCCGGGCATGCAGAACAGCTCTCCGCTTACCGCTGCGGAGAGCTGTTCGGAGGCCATCTACTCGCCTGAGGCCTTGCGGCGTTCGCGGTACGCGGCGACGTGCAAGCGGTTGCCGCAGGTGCGGGCGTCGCAGTACCGCTTGGAGCGGTTGCGGGACAGGTCGATCAGGGCGTCGTCGCAGTCCGGGGCCTCGCAGCGGCGGAGGCGTTCGCGTTCGCCGGCCGAGATCACCTGGGCAAGCGCGATCCCGCACTCCACCGTGATCCGGCACGCCAGCGACGCACCATCACGGGAGTAGTGGATGTGCCACGGGTGACCGTCGTGGTTCGTCAACCGCGGCGTCGTCGTACCGCGGGCGACGATCGCGTTGATCATCGCCGCCGCCGACGCATCGGAATCCGTGGTGAAAACCGGCGAGAACAACGGCCGCAGATCACGGACCTCGGCCAGGTCCTTCTCCGTCAGCGTGCCGACCGCGCTGAACTCGCGCTCCTGGACGAACTTCTCCAGATCCTCGAGCGCTTCCATCGTGTCGACCTGGCTGTTCGGCCCGGGCAGCGTGTTCACCAGCCGGACCAGCGTGCCGAGCGCCTGCTCGGTGTCGTGCGAGAAAGTCACAATCACGTCTCCAACGCGACGGGGTCTCCGTCTTGCAGCAAGAGTAGCCCGGTCGGATTAGATCGTCGCTGAATGATGCGCTAAGGTTTCACCCGCAAGGCACCACAAGCAACACCAACAACACCAGAGCGGGCGATTGGCGCAGTGGTAGCGCGCTTCGTTCACACCGAAGAGGTCACTGGTTCGAACCCAGTATCGCCCACGAAGCCGATAGGCGACTCGTGTCCGCAGACAGCGCGGACGGGGTCGCCTTCGTCGTTTGTGCGGCTGCGCTTCGCTTGCCGCGCGGCGGGGGCTCCGCCACCCGCACCCCCTGCGCCTTCGCTTCGCTCGGCGGCTGAGGTGCTCGCCGCTGTCGGGGGCTGCGCCTTCGCTGCGCTCGGCGGCTACGGTCACCCGCCGCTGTTGGGTGTTGCGCCTCGCTTCGCTCCACGGCTGGGGTGCTCGCTGCGGTTTGGTAGCGCCTTCGGTTCGCTTGGCGGATGGGGTTGGTCGCCGCGGTTGGCTTTCCTGCGTGCCCTCATGTGTACGACGGTGTCGGCAGCCCGGTTCAGCACATAAGGCCAACCCCCGTTCACTGACTGCGCTCTCGGGTTGGCGGCTTGGAGGGGTGGGGGCGGTGGGCGATCGGGTGGGCACTTTGGGGTTATCGCGTTGGGGGGTGGGGCGGTTTAGCGTGAAGAGGTTCCGGTGCGGGGAGGTGCCGGGCGGAAAGGGGGACGGATCATGTTGAGGTTTGTTGTACGGCTTGGGGCGGTGCTTGTGTTGGGGGCGGCGTCGGTGCTGGGTGTGGGGGCGATTGCGGGTGCGGATCCGGGTGGGTCGCCGCGGTCGTTCGAGGTGTTGCTTGTGTGTGACAACGGGGAGAGCTATGAGCTCATCCTGAACGGGAATGGTGAGTTCGCGGTCGGGCATGACAGTGCCAGCGACTCGATCATCGTGCCGACGGCGTTCGGGCCGTTCCACGGTGTCCTGACCGATGCCGCTGGCAACGTGGTCGACGAGTTCACTGATCCGGCGGTCGCGAAGGGCAACTCGACCAAGGATCGTGGCACGTCCACCGAGTGCACGTTCGAGTTCGACGAGACGTTCACCGATCCGGTGCTCGGCGTTCTGCATTTCCACGGTGAGGGCACTGCCACGGTCTTCGTGACGCCGGCGAACTGATCGCCGTACCAGCACCGCCGCAGCTACACGAGCCAGGTGCTGTCTCGCATCAGGGTTCGGGTGGCTAGTTCGTTGACTTCGCGCCAGGACTGGATCTTGGTCGGGAGGAGGCGGAAGTAGAGGTACGGGGACTTCAGGGTTCGGGGGTCGAAGCCGGTCTTGGTGGCGAAGGTGTCGCCTTCGGACTCCGTGAGGGCTTCTGGCGGGATCACCGCGGTGGTGGTCGCGGTGATGTGGGTGACGTCTCGGGTGTGGCCGAGGGTCAGGTGGGTGGTGGGGTTCTTCTGGAGGTTCTGGGCGGTCGGGTTGCCGGCCGCGGTGGAGATGAGGAGCGACTCGCCGTTCCAGAGGAAGGACAGGGGCATCAGGTACGGCGTGCCGTCGTCCGACGCGGTCGCGACCCAGAGGTCGACGTCCTCTTCGAGGCGGCGCAGCGTGTCCTGCTTGCGCACGGGCAGAGGGCGGGCCGGCTCTGTCATGGTGAACTCCTCGGGGTGCGGGGGCCTGCAGTGTCACATGTACGGCGGATTGCTCGTCACACCCATGACGGCGTCGGGCCGGAAACGTGACAGGCGGAGAGGGACGTGGTGCAGATGAGTGAACACGACTGGCTGGCGGAGCGGTTCGAGGAGAACCGCGAGCACCTGCGCGCGGTCGCGTTCCGGATCCTAGGCTCCGCACCCGAAGCCGAGGACGCCGTACAGGAGGCCTGGTTCCGGCTCAGCCGGTCCGACGCCGACGCGATCGAGAACCTCGGCGGTTGGCTGACCACGGTGGTCGGTCGGATCTGCCTGGACATGCTGCGGGTACGGCGCGGGCACCCGGAGCAGCCGGTCGGCGACCACTCCCCCGTGCTCGCCGATGTCGACGTACCCGATCCCGAACTCGAAGCGGTGCAGGCGGATTCGGTCGGTCTTGCGCTGCTCGTCGTACTGGAGACGTTGACGCCGGCCGAGCGGCTGGCGTTCGTGCTGCACGACATGTTCGCCGTACCGTTCGACGACATCGCGCCGATCGTGGGCAAGTCGCCGGCCGCCGCGCGACAGTTGGCAAGCCGGGCGCGGCGGCGGGTGCAAGGTACGCCGGAACCGCCCGACACGGACTCGAGTCGGCAGAAGGAGATCGTCACCGCGTTCCTGGTCGCGTCGCGGGGTGGGGACTTCGAGGCGCTGCTGGAGATCCTCGATCCGGAAGTCGTACTGCGCGCCGACGAGGCGGTCGTGGCACGCGGCGCGAACGCGCTGGTGCGTGGCGCGGTGGCCGTCGCCGGGAACTTCTCCGGCCGGGCGCAAGCCGCCAGGCTCACCCTGGTCGACGGTCTGGCCGGCGCGGTCTGGTCGCACCGAGGCGAGCCGCAGGTCGTCTTCAACTTCACCATCACCAACGGCCGCATCACCGCCATCGAACTCCTCGGCAACCCCGACTACCTCGAGGACGTCGACCTGACCCCACTGGAGGCGTGAGAGTCCCGCCGTACGACGGCTCGAGGCGTACGGATCGGGGTCGCCGACGGGTGGGGCTGGTGGTGCGGGTGGGGTGAAAATCACGCTGGGCGGGTCCGGATCGCGACACCCCGGAATCTGGTTTTTGCAGACGCGAAAAGTGCGCTACTGTTCTGCTCTCGCACCGAGCGGAAACACTCCGCCGGAGCGATGCGGACGTAGCTCAGTTGGTAGAGCGCAACCTTGCCAAGGTTGAGGTCGCCGGTTCGAACCCGGTCGTCCGCTCGGAGAGGGTTCGGCAGGCCAGCTTTCTTCTCACTGGTGGAGTGGCCGAGAGGCGAGGCAACGGCCTGCAAAGCCGTGTACACGGGTTCGAATCCCGTCTCCACCTCGAAACCCTCAGTACAGGTTTGGACGATTGGCGCAGCGGTAGCGCGCTTCCCTGACACGGAAGAGGTCACTGGTTCGATCCCAGTATCGTCCACGAAGGCGATAGGCGACTCGTGTCCGCGGACAGCGCGGACCGGGTCGCCTTCGTCGTTTGTGCGGCTGCGCTTCGCTTGCCGCGCGGCGGGGGCTTCGCCACCCGCACCCCCTAACGCCTTCGCTTCGCTCGGCGGCTACGGTCACCCGCCGCTGTCGGGTGTTGCGCCGTCGCTTCGCTCGGCGGCTGGGGCTGGGCACCACAGTTTGCTCTCCGGCTTGGGTTGCTCGCCGCGGTTGGCTGTCCGGCTCGGGTGGCCCACTCCGGTTGGCTGACCGGCTTGGGTTGCTCGCCGCGGTTGGCTGACAGTCCCCCAGCTCGGGGGTTGCCCACTCGGATCGGGGGTTGCCCACTCGAGTCGGGGGTTGCCCACTCGGATTGGGGGTTGCCCACTCGAGTCGGGGGTTGCCCACTCGGGTTGAGGGTTGCCCGCTCAGAATCTCAGTGGGCAACCCCCTGCCTGAGTGGGCAACCCCCTGCCTCGATAGGCGCCCCAGCAAGGGCTGCGACCGTCGGGTCCCGGCGGTCTTCGGAATCTCGGTGCCGCCTGGGGGTTCAGAGCATCCGCAAGCCCGACGACTTGGGGCGTCGGTGGGCGGGAGTTACGGGCTGTTGGGGGTGGCTACCTGCGGGTAATGTCGGGGTATGGGTGTTGATAGGCGGGCCGCTGGGTGGGGGTTGCTGGTTGCGGTGGCTCAGGGGCGGCGGCGGGTTGGGGATGAGCGGTTGACGCGGGCTGTTGGTGGGCGGGTTGTGTTGGTGACGGGGGCGTCGTACGGGATTGGGGAGGCGACAGCAAGAAGGCTGGGGCGGGCTGGGGCTCGGGTTTTGTTGGTGGCTCGGACTGCGGAGCGTCTCGAGGAGGTGGCTGGGGAGATTCGGGCGGCGGGTGGGGAGGCCGACACGTACGCGGTGAACCTGGCTGATCCGGTGGCGGTTGAGGGGTTGGTGCGGGACGTGCTGGCGGAGCACGGGCGGGTTGATGTGCTGGTGAGTAATGCGGGGCGGTCGATTCGGCGGTCGATCGCGGATTCGTATCAGCGGTTTCACGACATCGAGCGGACGAACGCGATCAACTATCTCGGGCCGGCAAGACTCGTGCTCGAGTTGCTGCCGTCGATGCGGGAGCGCGGTTCCGGCCACATCGTGAACGTGTCGACGGCCGGCGTGCGGACACCGCCGATGGCGCGTTGGTCGGCGTACCTGGCGTCGAAGAGCGCGTTCGACGTGTGGTTGCGGTGTGTCGCGCAGGAGATCCGCGGCGATGGGGTAACCGTGTCGACGGTGTACATGGGTCTGGTGCACACGCGGATGAGCGAGCCGACGCCGGTGCTGAACAAGATGCCCGGGCTGACGCCTGAGCAGGCCGCCGATCAGGTGTGTGCGGCGATCGCCGACAGGACGCATAACATCACGCCGCCGATGGTCCGGCCGGCCGAGCTGCTGGGCAACCTGTTTCGGATCCCGACCGATCGGCTATTGGAGCAGTACTTCCGGATCAGCTCCAAGCGCAAACGGACCACAAGAGACGAGGAATCGTGAGGACTCCCCGACCGATCGGACCGATGCGACCGCCCGAGTGGCTGGTGCAGGCGGCGGCCGAGGTCGGCGGTGTGTCGCTCGCGTTGATCAAGTCCGGCGTCTGGCGTCCCGCCCGGCCGTCGCACCTGGTCGGGATCGAGCGGGCGCTGCGCCAGTGGGGTCAGTCGATGGCCGCGCTCGGTGCGATCGCCGCGATCCGGTTCCCGGATCGTCTGGCGGTGATCGACGAGGACGGCGGTACGACGTACGCCGAACTCGACCGCCGGTGCGAACGTATCGCCGCCGCCCTACATGCCGACCACGGGATCGTTGCCGGAAGCAAGGTTGCTGTGCTGTGCCGGAACCATCGCGGCTTCCTGGAGGCGACGCTGTCGGCGTCCCGGGTCGGCGCGGACGTGCTGTTCGTGAACACCGAGTTCGCTCCCCCGCAACTGAAGGCCGTCCTCGAGCGGCACAAGCCGGACCTGCTCATCCACGACGCAGAGTTCAGCCCAGGGGCGGACCTCCCCACCGTGATCGAGCTCGATGAGCTTGCGGACTCGAAAGCACCGGCAGCGCCCAAGCCAGAGACGCCCGGACACATCACGATTCTCACGTCCGGTACGACGGGCACACCGAAGGCGGCGCCTCGAGTGCCGACGGCCGCCGGACTCGCGGGACTGACTGCGAGTGCCCTCAACCGGTTCGGCCTGCGGGCGGGTGAGCCGATGGTGATCTGCCCGCCACTGTTCCACGGACTCGGCCTGCTCACCTCGATGCTCGCCCTGTTCCTAGGATCGCCGCTTGTCCTCCTCCGCCGGTACGACGCCCTCGCCGTACTGACCCAGGTCGAGCAGACCCGCGCCGGCTCGATCGTCGCCGTACCGGTCATGCTTCGCCGCATGCTCGACCTCGGCCCGGCCGAGATCGCGCAACACGACCTCCGCTCGCTCCGCGCGGTGATCTCCGGCGCCTCGACCTTGGGCGCGCCGCTGGCCGAGCGGTTCATCGCGCAATTCGGCCCGGTGCTCTGCGACGCGTACGGCTCCAGCGAGATCGGCATCGCCACGATCGCGACCTCCGCCGATCTGATCGCGGCGCCCGGGACCGTTGGCCGGCCGTGTCTCGGCAGCACGGTCCGGATCCTCGACGACCAGGACCGGCCGGTGCGCGTTGGCGAGACCGGGCGGATCTTCGCCGGCGGCGGGCTCGTGTTCGGCGGCTACTCCGACGGTTCGTCCAAGACGGTCGTGGACGGCCGGATGAGCACCGGCGATCTCGGGCATCTGGACCGGGCCGGGCGGTTGTTCGTCGACGGGCGCGAGGACGACATGATCGTCTCCGGCGGCGAGAACGTGTACCCGGTCGAGGTCGAGGCCTGTCTCGCGAGTCATCCTGCGGTCGCCGAGGCGGCGGTCGTCGGCGTACCGGACGAGGAATTCGGTCAGCGGCTGATCGGGTACGTCGTACTGCGCGAGCCGGCCACCGAGGACGAGCTGCTCGACCACGTCCGGACGAACCTGGCGCGCTACAAGACGCCAAGGCAGATCGTCGTACTCGACGAGTTCCCCCGCAACGCGACCGGCAAGGTACTCCGGAGCAAGCTCACTCCCCCGTGATCACGCGGCCCACGTCAGATCCAGCTTCTGAGGAGTTCGGCGAAGCGGTCCGGGTGTTGCTGGTGTAGGTAGTGGCTGGTGCCCGGCCAGACCTCGATGGTCGAGCCGGGCGCCCACGGGATGGAGCGTGCGAAGGCGGCTGCGTACTCGTTCGAGTAGAGGCTGAGGCAGCGTTTGCCGACCGTCGGGAGGAAGGCGCGAGCCGCCGGCCTCGCGCCGATGCCGCCCGGTGCGAGGTACATCGACTGGTAGAGGTCAGCCAGCACCGGCCCTGGTGTGCGCGCCATCTGCTCCCGGGCATCCAGGTGCAGTGGACTCCCGTACGCGTCGGCGAACGCACGGTCGACGAACTCCACTCCCGACTCGGCCCCACGCGTCCGCAGCTCCTCCAGTACGGCGGGACACCGGTCCATCTCGGCGTCGTCGGCGCCGTACGCCGGATCGATCACGACGATCCGATCGACCAGCGACGGATACCGCACCGCGAGCCAGGCGACGAGTTGCCCGCCCATCGAGTGGCCGACCGCAACAACCGGTTCGGTCAGCCCGGCAGCGAGGTCGTCCACCAGCGCGTCGACGGTGAGATCACGTTCGTCCGTCCGCTCACCATGGCCGGCGAGGTCGGGCGCGAGAACGTCGGCCCATGGCTCCACCAGCTTGATGATCTCGTTCCACGACTGGCGATCCGCGCCCCACCCGTGGACCAGTAGCAACCGGGTCACAGTTCCACAGCCTGCGTGAAGCGACTCATCCGGTCCAGTGCGCCGGCCTCGTCTCCGAAGGACAGTGCCAGCGTCTCGGCACCTGCCTTGATGAGTTCGTGCGCGAGTTCGACGACCGGCTCGATGTCACCGCTCGACCAGTCCAGGCGGGTGCCGACCTTGATCGGGCGAGCAGCCTGGGCCCGAAGCCTGGCGACCGCGGCCGCAAAGCCCAGGCCGTCCAGTCCCAGCCCCTGCCACTCATCTCCGAACCGTGCGGCTCGGCGCAACGCAGGCCCCGTCGTACCACCGATCATGATCGGCAGCGGCGCCCGCAGCTTCGGCTCGAACACACCACCGCGGTCCTCACCCGCGAACAGACCACGGATGATCTCGAGGCTCTCGTCGGTACGGCGGCCGCGCTCGGAGAACGAGGCACCTACGGCGGCGAACTCGGTCTCATCCCATCCGGCACCGATCCCGAGGATGACCCGCTCACCCGAGAGCCGGTGCAAGGTCGCCGCCTGCTTCGCGACGACGTACGGGCTGCGCATCGGCAGCACGAGCACGGACGTGCCGAGCCGGATCCGCGTCGTCCGCGCCGCCAGGAACCCGATCGTCACCAGCGGCTCGTAGACCCCGCCGTACGTCGGGCCGAACTCCCCCGGTGGCAGCAGATGGTCGGGCAACCACGCCGTCCCGAAGCCGAGTTCCTCGGCGGCAATTGCGAGCTCGGTCAGACGCTCCGGGGGCATGGATGCGGACTCATCGGGCAGGACGACTTGCAGCTCAACCATGGACCCGACGCTACAAGGCCGGACTACTCCGGCTGCAATGAGCGCGGTGGGTGGCCGGTGTACGTCGGGATGATGCCCTTCGGAATCGGGCCCTTGATCCGGGTGCCTTCCTGTTGCTGCTCGTGCGCGTGCGCAAGCAGGCCGACCGAGCGGGACAGGATGAACAGCCCGCGGGCGAGCTCGGCGGGCAGGCCGAGCTCGGCGTAGGTGCCGCGGCCGTTGCTGTACGGGGGGATCCTGGTGATCGCGTGTCTCGGGGTGTACTCGCTGTCGGGGTCCGGCTACGAGGTACTGATGGCGCTGCTGATCCGGTGTGGTCGGATTCTTCATGCGGAAGCTGGACTTCCCGATCGCGCCGGTGATCCTCGGCGTCATCCTCGGGCCGACGATGGACGAGCAGTTCCGCCGGGCGCGGACCTGAGCCACTCACCAAACCCCACGCTGAGCCGCAGTGGGGCTCCGGCTGAGCGTGGGCAGCCCGGGCGGAGCGTGCTTGGTGAGTGGGGCAGGTCCACGATGATGGGAGAGTAGGGCTGTGAAGATCCTGGTCGGTTATGTGCCAACTCCCGAGGGCGAGGCCGCGCTGGCGGCCGCGGCTACCGAGGCGGAGCTGCGCGGCGCGTCCGTGCTGCTGCTCAACACCAGTCGCGGCGACGCCTACATCGACGCCCGCTACGCCAACGCCGACGAGCTGGCCGCCGCCGAGGCCGCCCTGCGCGAGCGCGGGGTCGAGGTAACGGTCCAGCAGGCGGTCTCCAGCGGCGACGTGGCCGGCGAACTCCTGAAAGCGGCCGCCGCCGAGGACGTCACGCTGATCGTCCTCGGCCTCCGCCGCCGCAGCCCGGTCGGCAAACTCATCCTCGGCAGCACCGCCCAACGAGTCCTCCTCGAGTCCCCCGTCCCGGTCCTCGCCGTGAAGGCCCCAGCGACCCGGGAGTGATTTGGCGGACGCCCAGGCCATCACAATCGGCGCGCCTCGGCCCGCGCCCCCGTGGGGCGCCGCGTCCGGCGCGGTTGTGATGGGCTGGGCGTCCGCTAAACCCAGGTGAGGGACTGGGTCGGGCCGCCTAAACTGGTCTGGTTATGCCTGATGCCCGGACCGAGTCGTCGAGTCCCACCCCAGCCACCGGTCCCGCCCAGGACCCCGCGCGCCGTCGGCGCCCCCGCCGCCGCAAACCGTCCTCCGGTACGCCGGGCGCTCAAAGCGATCGTGGTACGACGGGTGCCGCCCAAACCAGCCCTGGTACGACGGACGCCGTACCGGATGGACCGACGCTGGCCGAGGTGTTGCCTCGGCTCGACGGCTTGATGGTGCACGACCGGGAACAGCTCGGGCGGCGGTTGGAGCGGGTTCGAGGGACGCAGGACGCCCGGAAGCGGGGTCAGGCGCTGCTCAGTGTCGTGGGCGCGATCGAGCAGGCTGAGCGACGGGTGGAGTTGCGCCGGCTCGCCGTACCGGAGATCACCTATCCGGAAGAGCTGCCGGTCAGCCAACTGAAGGACGACATCGCGGACGCGATCCGGGCGCACCAGGTCGTGGTGATCGCGGGTGAGACCGGGTCCGGGAAGACCACGCAGATCCCGAAGATCTGTCTCGAGCTGGGGCGCGGTGTGCAGGGCATGATCGGGCACACGCAGCCGCGGCGGCTGGCGGCGCGGACGGTCGCCGAGCGGATCGCGGAGGAGCTCGGCACCGAGCTGGGCGAGACGATCGGGTTCGCAGTCCGGTTCACCGACAAGGTGAGCGACCGCTCGCTGGTGAAGCTGATGACGGACGGCATCCTGCTCAATGAGCTGCAGCGCGACCGCGACCTGACCCGGTACGACACGCTCATCATCGACGAGGCACACGAGCGCAGCCTCAACATCGACTTCATCCTCGGCTACCTCAAGCAGCTCCTCCCCCGCCGACCCGACCTCAAGGTGATCATCACCTCGGCGACCATCGACCCGGAGCGATTCGCCGAGCACTTCAGCGACAGCCAGGGCAACCCGGCGCCGATCGTCGAGGTGTCCGGCCGGACCTACCCGGTCGAGACCCGGTATCGCCCGATCAACGACCCCGACGACCCGAGCACGATCGATCGCGACCAGACCCAGGCGATCCTGGACGCCGTCGACGAACTCGAGTACGAGGCGTCCGGCGACGTACTGGTGTTCCTCAGCGGTGAACGGGAGATCCGCGACACCGCCGACGCCTTGAACGACAAGTTCGCCCAGCAACGCGGTCGGCCGGGCGCGGTCGAGGTGCTGCCGCTGTACGCGCGGCTCTCGAACGCCGAGCAGCACCGGGTCTTCCAGCCGCACGCCGGTCGCCGGATCGTGCTGGCGACCAACGTCGCGGAGACCTCGCTGACGGTTCCGGGGATCAAGTACGTCATCGACCCCGGTACGGCGCGCATCTCGCGGTACAGCCATCGCACCAAGGTCCAGCACCTGCCGATCGAGCCGGTCTCGCAGGCGAGCGCCAACCAGCGCAAGGGCCGCTGCGGCCGGACCAGCGACGGTATCTGCATCCGGCTGTACTCCGAGGAGCACTTCGAGAGCCGGCCCGAGTTCACCGACCCGGAGATCCTGCGCACGAACCTGGCGTCCGTCATCCTGCAGATGACGGCGATCGGGCTGGGCGACATCGCCGCGTTCCCGTTCATCGACGAGCCGGACAAGCGCAGCATCACCGACGGCCTCCAGCTGCTGACCGAGCTCGGCGCGATCGAGTCCGCCAAGGCAGGTGAGCGGCATCGCCGGCTCACCCCGGTCGGCCGCCAGCTCGCCCAGATCCCGTTGGATCCGCGGCTGGCGCGGATGATCGTCGAGGCGGACAAGCACGCCTGTGTCCGCGAGGTGATGGTGATCGCGGCCGCATTGTCGATCCAGGATCCGCGCGAACGCCCGACCGAGGCCGAGGCGCAGGCACAACAGGCGCACGCCCGGTTCCGCGACCCGAACAGCGACTTCCTCGGGTTCCTGAACCTCTGGAACTACCTGAAGAAACAGCAGAAAGAGCTGTCCGGAAACCAGTTCCGCCGGATGTGCCGCAGCGAATACCTGAACTATCTCCGGGTTCGCGAGTGGCAGGACATCTTCGCCCAGCTCCGCCAGGTCGCCTCGCAGATCGGCGTCACCCTCAACAGCGGCGAGCCGGCCGATCCGCAGAGCGTGCACGTCTCACTGATGTCGGGACTGCTGAGTCATCTCGGTATGAAGGATCCGGCCAACCAGCACCAGTACCTCGGTGCCCGCGGCGCCAAGTTCGCGATCTTCCCCGGCTCCGGGCTGTTCAAGAAGCCGCCGCAGTTCGTGATGGCCGCCGAGCTGGTCGAGACGTCGCGGCTGTGGGCCCGGGTCAACGCGAAGATCGAGCCGGAGTGGGCCGAGGACATCGCCCAGCACCTGATCAAACGCACGTACTCCGAGCCGCACTGGGAACGCAAAGCCGGCGCGGTGATGGCGTACGAGAAGGTCACTCTGTACGGCGTTCCGATCGTTGCCAGGCGCAAGGTGAACTACGGCAAGGTCGACCCCGAGGTGTCGCGCGAACTGTTCATCCGGCATGCCCTGGTCGAGGGCGACTGGGACACCCACCACAAGTTCTTCCACGAGAACCGCAAGCTGATCGAGGAAGTCGAGGAGCTGGAGGAACGCACCCGGCGCCGTGACCTCCTGGTCGACGACGAGACCCTGTTCGCCTTCTACGACGAGCGGATCGGCAGTGAGGTCGTCACCGGCCGCCACTTCGACACCTGGTGGAAGAAGGCCAGGCAACGCGACGCGGATCTGCTCGACTTCGAGCGGTCGCTGGTGGTCCGCGAAGGTGCGGAGGTCAAGGCAGAAGAGTTCCCGCTCACCTGGACGCAGAGCGGGATGACCTTCGACCTGACCTACGCCTTCGAGCCCGGTACTGATGCCGACGGCGTGACTGTGCATCTCCCGCTCCTGGTGCTGAACCAGGTCACCGCCGACGGGTTCGAGTGGAGCGTGCCCGGCTTCCGTGAGGAACTGGTCACCACCCTGATCAAGTCGTTGCCGAAAGCAATCAGGCGGAATATCGTGCCGGCCCCGGACCATGCCCGCCAGGTCCTCCCCCGGCTGGACCCGGCCTCCGGTCCGCTGACCGACGCCCTGGCCCGCGAGCTGCGCAACCTCCGCGATGTGGTCATCGAGCCGGGCGACTGGGACTGGAGCCGGGTGCCCGAGCACCTGCGCATGACGTTCCGGGTGGTTGACGACAAGGGCAAGACCGTGGCCGAGGGCAAGGATTTGGCCAGGCTCAAGGAACGGCTGAAGCCGAGGACGACAGCCGCGATCTCCAAGGTCGCGTCGAAGGCGGTCAGCGGGCTGGAGCGGTCCGGCCTGACCGACTGGACCTTCGGCGACTTGCCGCGCAGCTTCTCCGAGCACCGCAACGGCCTGACGGTCGCCGGCTACCCAGCACTCGTCGACGAGGGCAAGACCGTCGCGATCCGGCTGCAGGAGACCGAACGCGATCAGGCCGCCGCGATGTGGAACGGCACCCGCCGGCTCCTGTTGCTGACGATGCCGTCGGTGATCGACGTGGTCCAGCGGAACCTCACCAATCAGCAGAAGATGACGCTGATGGCCGGCCCGCACCGCAATGTCGGGGAGCTACTCGACGACGCGATCGCCGCGGCCGTCGACCAGCTGATGGCCGCGGCGCACGGCCCGGCGTGGAACCTGACCGCCTTCTCCGTACTGCGCGACGCCGTACGGTCGGAGCTCGCGGACACCGTGCTGACAATCCTGCAGCAGGTCGAGCAGGTGCTGTCACATGCGCGGGCCGTGGATCGGCAGATCTCGCGGGCGTCGAGTCCGGCGCTGCTGGCGACGCTGTCCGACGTACGCGGACAACTGGAAGCTCTCGTGCATCGTGGTTTCATCACCGAGACCGGTGCCCGGCGGCTGCCTGACGTGGTGCGCTACCTGAAGGGCATCGAGCAGCGGTTGGACAAGGTCGGCGCGAACGCGATGCGGGATCGTTCGGGGATGGCGATCATCCAAACGCTCGACGCCGAGTACCAGGCCCGGCTGAACGCCGTACCGACCGGAAAGTACCCGAGCCCGGAGCTGCTCGAGGTCCGCTGGATGCTCGAGGAACTCCGGATCAGCCTCTTCGCCCAAACCCTCGGCACGCCCTACCCGGTCTCGGAAAAGCGCATCCGCAAGGCCCTCGCAACGGCTTGAGTGCGCGCGCGGCTACGGGACGAACGCTCGTTGGGAGCGGCGGCGGAACTCGCGGGGTGAGAGCTGGTGGGCGTTCGCGAAGCAGCGGCTGAAGTAGGACTGGCTGGCGAAGCCGCAGCGGGCGGCGATGGCGGCGACCGGCTCGTTTGTTGCTGCGAGCAACGATGCGGCGTGCTCGAGGCGGAGGTCGGTGACGAAGTCGGTGGGGGTCACGCCGTACGCCGCTCGCATTGATCGGGACAGGTGGGCGGGGCTGACGCCGGCGAGCTCGAGCAGTCTGGGCACGCCGGCTTGGAGGTTGTCCTCGGCGCGCATCGCCGTACAGGCCTTTGCCAGCCAATCCGGTGTTCCCACGCGGACAGTCAGTTCGGCTGGGGAGACCAGCGGGATCAGGTCTATCCAGAACCGCATCAGGTCGTACGGACCCGGCTCGTCCTGGAAGCGTTCCAGCGCGTGTTCGAAGACGGCGATCGCGTCCGGCGCGTGGAAGCCGACGGGGCCCCGCACCGACGCCCAGCTGGCACTCGGGTTGGTCCGGGTCAGGTCGAGGAACCCTTGCCAGGCCGAGCTCGGGAACGCCACGTTCACGAACTCCAGCCCATCGGGTGCCGAGCCGCGGACCGCGTGCCTATCGCTCGGCCGGACCAGAACGACATCGCCGGCCCGCAGTTGCTCAACCCCACTGGTCAGCAAGTGTTCGCCGGCACCGGACACGACGCCCATGAACTCGTGGAAGTCGGCATGCGTGTGCAGCTCGGTGTCGCGGGCACGCGCTGGGATGCGGACCCGAGCAGCGTGAAAGGGCCGGCCGAAGGCATGCGACTCGAACCGCAGTACCTGATTCACATCAACAAGCTACAAGTTCTCGTCAGCTCGTTGCTAGTTGGCCGCTGGGTCCGGACAGCAGCATGAAGACATGTATGAGAGCGATGGATATGTCATCTTCCGCGATGTGATCGACGACCAACTGATCAAGGAAGTGAACGATCATGTCGAATGGCTGCAGGATCGGCATCCCGACGTACGGCCCGAGCAACTCGGGCACATCTACCTGCGCGACGACCCGTTCTGGCTGCGACTGGTGAGTGACGACCGACTGCTCGACATCGCCGAGCGGTTCGTCGGACCGGACATCGCACTGTTCGCGTCGCACTACATCTCCAAGCCGCCGTACTCCGGCCAGCCCGTGCTATGGCATCAGGACGCTGCGTTCTGGCCGCTCGAGCCGATGAAGGTGGTGACGCTGTGGCTGGCGATCGACCACTCGACGCCGGAGAACGGATGCGTGCGGGTGATCCCCGGCAGCCACCGGTCGGAGGTCGCCGGGATGCGCGACAACACGGACGTGGAGAGCGTGCTGGGCAAGGAGATCGCGGTCGAGGTCGACGAGTCGAAGGCCGTCGACATGGTGCTGGCGCCGGGTGATGTCGAGGTGCATCACCCGAACATCGTGCACGGGAGCAACGCGAACACATCGCCGCGGCGGCGCTGCGGCCTGACGATCCGGTACATCCCGACGTCGACCCGGATCACCGATCCGGAGACGCCGTACCCGAGCGCCTTTCAGCTGCGCGGCGAGCCGGGCGTGAACAGCTACCAGCCGCGGCCCCGGTACGACGAAAGCCGGCACTTCCCGTTTTCGGGAAGTGCCGACTGGGGGTGATATCCGGCCCGCCCCGGCCGCGAAGGCCGGGGCGGGCACGGGCAGGCCTACTCGAGGCAGATCCGGAACGGGTGACCCGCGGGGTCGGCGTAGATGCGCCAGCCCCGGGCGTCGTCGGCGGGTGGTGGGTCCAGGGGGTCGAGTGGTTCGGCCCCGAGCGCGGTCACGCTGGCGTGGCCGCTGGAAAGGTCCTCGACGATGAGGTCGAGATGGAGATCCTGCGCGTCGGTGCCGGGCCATGTGGCCGGCACGTACTCCTCCGAGCGCCGGAAGGCCAGCGTCGAGAACCCGAGCGACGAGCCGGGGCCGGTCAGGCTCCGCCAGTCGTCGTCACCGTTCTCGTCGATCTCCAGCCCCAGCAGCGCCGAGTAGAACTGGGCGAGCTCGAGTGGGTCCGGGCAGTCCAGCACCACCGAGCCGAGCCGCCCGGCAGTACTGCCCGGCTGCTCTGCCACCTGCGTCATCTGTCCTCCAACTTCTGTTTCGACTGCCCACCCCTGTCAGGGGCAGGACCGGCCAGGCCCGTCGTGGTCGGAAGGCCCGGCCGCCTACGATGACAGGTCGGACGGACAGTTCGCATCTTTCGACACGCCTTGTTGACAGGTCACCCGATCGCGGGCGGTGAGCAGGAGGGCGTCGTACCGGCTAATCGGTCAGACAGTGGAAGCGGAACGGCGCCGGGCGCTCAGCTTGCGGATCTTCGCCTGGGTCCCGCAGTCGTCCATCGAGCACCAGCGGCGCGACCCGTTCCGGCTGCGGTCGAGGAACAGGAAGCCGCAGCCGCCGTCGGCCACCGGACACGCGCGCAACTGTCGGAGCTCGACGGTTCGCAGCAGTTCGACCGCGGCGGCGACCAGGCGATCGGGGATCATCAGCGCCGGCGACGTACCGACCCGTAGCTCGGCGACGCCCGGGCCCCTGTCCCTCGACACCAGCATCGAGCGGGCGGACGCGGCAGCCCAGCGCAGCATCAGCCGCTCGAATGCCGGCCCCTGTTCGTGCTCGAAGTTCGCCGGCTTCGGGCCTACTCCGGACGCACGCTGGGCGAGCACGGTGTAGGTCGCTTCGCGGATCTCGACGGTCGCGCGCAGGGCTGTCTCGGCCAGGTCGGGCGTGCTCCCCCACACTGCCTCGACAGCAGCCGCCTCGGCCGGGTCGACGATCTCGATCCGGCGGCTCCACGCGAGCAGCGTGGCGGCATCGGGCAGGTAGTCCCGCCCACCGGTTTCACCGGGCACGCGGGGCGCCACTGTGTTCACCAGGTCCAGGGCAGGATGACCACCCACGATCCGGAGTTCGTCGCGAAAACTGTCGGTCATGGGTGAGACGCTACCACCATACGATCCAACACTGGAATCGCAGGTGAAAGATGTCCATCACGTCCCGCCGCGCCAACGCCGCACTGGTGATGCTCGCACTCAGCACGTTCTCGTACGTCACCATCGAAGTGCTGCCGATCGGCCTGCTCACGGTGATGGCCGACGACCTCGGCCGCTCCCGCTCCGAAGTCGGTCTCCTGGTCACCGGGTACGCCGTCATCGTCGTCCTGGCCTCCATCCCGCTGACCCGACTCACTCACCACCTCCCTCGCCGACTCGTACTCGGCAGCACACTGGGTGTCATGGCGGTGGCGACCACGGCCGCTACCGTCGCACCGACGTACGAGGTCCTCTTCGGTGCGCGACTGGTCACCGCGCTGTCGCAGGCACTCTTCTGGTCGATTGCCCCGCCGATCGCGACCAGCCTGTTCCCGCCGGAGGTCCGCGGCCGAGTGGTCGCCCGTCTGGCGATCGGTACGGCGCTCGCACCGGTGCTCGGCATCCCACTCGGTACCTGGCTGGGTGAGCAGGCGGGCTGGCGCGCTCCCTTTGCCTTGATGGCCGGCCTGGGCGCTGCGGCCTCCGTGGGCATCGCATGCCTCCTCCCGGCTGTGGAGGTCCGCAACGGTGCCTCCGGACGCGGCAGCGCTCCGGACGTACGTCGGTACGCCATACTGCTCGTCGCCTCGGCAGTTGGGGTGACTGGCTTTCTGACCTTCAACACCTACGTCACGCCGTTCCTGCTCGACATCACCGGCTTCACCTCCAGTGCACTCGGTCCGATCCTGCTGGCGAGCGGACTGGGCGGCCTGACCGGGACTCTGCTCGTCGGCCGCGTTCTCGACCGTTACCCGTGGGGAGCAGTGGTCGTACCGCTTGCAGTGATTGCTTGCGCACTCGGCGGGCTCTACGTCCTCGGGCAATGGAAGGCGCCCACAGTGCTGCTCATCGCGACCGCAGGCCTGGCCTTGAGCGGGCTGGCCGTCGCACTGCAGAGCAGAACACTGCAGGTGGCTCCCGGCAGCACAGACATGGCATCAGCCGGCAGCAGCTCGGCGTTCAACGTAGGCATCGCTGCAGGGGCCTTCATCGGCGGCGTCCTGATCGCCGGCGCCGGCGTGCGCAGTGTGGCCTTGGTAGGCAGCCTGCTGGCGGCCGTGGCAGCTGTGGTCATGTTGAGCGAGCCGGTGCTGGCTCGGCGTTGGGTGCGGATGGCAGAGTGCGAACATGACCGTCCTGGGCGACAGGTTTGTGAAGAGGCGGCATGACGCGCCACCAGGGTTCTTCGAGGTCGAGGCCGCCGGGCTGCGGTGGCTCGCGGTACCCCGTGGGGTGCCGGTTGCGGAGCCGCTGGACGTCTCCCCCAGCGAGTTGAGCACAGTCAAGCTCGAGCTCGCTCCACCGACCGGTGCCGCGGCTGACGAGTTCGGACGGCGGCTGGCAGTCACTCACGACGCCGGGGCCCGGCACTTCGGCGTACCGCCGGATGACTGGGACACGGACGGTTACATCGGCACGATCGGGCTGCCACATGCCCTGGAGCCGGTGAAGTCGTGGGGCGAGTTCTACGCGAACCTGCGGATCCGGCCCTACCTGCGGTCGGCGTACAACCAGGGCACAATCGACGGCCACCAGTTGCACGTGTTCGAGCAGGTGTGCGTCCGTCTGGAGGCCGGGGTGTACGACGACCCGTCCGAGCAGCCGAGCCGGATCCACGGCGACCTGTGGTCCGGCAACGTGCTCTGGTGCACCAACGGCGTACACCTGATCGATCCGGCCGCGCACGGCGGACACCGCGAGACAGACCTCGCCATGCTCGGCCTCTTCGGCCTGCCACAGCTCGAACGCGTGCTCCGCGCGTACGACGAGGCACATCCACTCGCCGACGGGTGGCGCGACCGGGTCGGGCTGCACCGGCTGCACCCGCTGCTGACCCACGTGGTGCTGTTCGGCGAGAGCTACGTGCCGCAGGCGATCGCGATGGCCCACAAGTACAGCTAGAGAAGTTTGGTTGGGACCCTAGCTCTGGAGCACGCGGTCGAGCAGCCAGGCTGTGGTCTCGTCCAGATCCTGCTCGGCGACCGTGAGGTGCGTGGCATCCGTATCCGGGGTGTCACGCACCTCCACGCGGTACACGTACCGGTCGGGCTGTGGACGACCGGAACCGAGTCGCGCGGGGTCGAGGGCCTGCAGGGCCGCCTCGAGCCGGTCCGCGTCGGGCTGGCCGGTGGTGTCGAGCTCGCCGTGGGCCATCAGGCCGGCGAAACCTCCGCTGCGGGTTACTTTGACGATCAACCGTGCCTCCTTCGGGGCCACCATTGCGTGCCGTGCAACGAATGTCCAGAGTCGTGCGACACGCCGGAAAAATCGATCAGGTTCGCGCGTCCATCACCCGGCGTACCGGCGCCTTGTGCCACGTTGGAACGGCCCGGATCCCGGTCCGGACGGCGAACCAGCAGGTCGGCGCGGGATTTCGTGGTCCCGGCGGCAGGTTTCGGTGCCGGAGTGGGCTGTTCACAGAGCGTGGCAGGCGGCGACAATCAGCGACACGTGTTCGTGGTCACCCCTTCCACAAGGCCTCAGATCGGCTACAGTTATCGCGTTGCACTTTTGGACTCCCACTGACTTTCGCTGTGCTGCATGGCCGGTTCTGTCTTCTGGGGCCTTTCGGCGACACGTGGCTCATGAGGTGTGGGTCGCGGTTTGTTACAAGCCATCAAGGAGATAGACACAAATGGCTGTCGGTACTGTCAAGTGGTTCAACGCTGACAAGGGCTTCGGCTTCATCACCCCGGATGACGGTGGCGCGGACGTGTTCGCGCACTACTCGGCCATCCAGACCTCGGGCTTCCGCTCGCTGGACGAGAACCAGCGCGTCGAGTTCGAGATCACCCAGGGCCAGAAGGGCCTGCAGGCGGAGAACATCCGCCCGATCTGATCACTTCAGATCACCCTTCTCGAAACTGAGACGAAGGGGCCGTACACCGATCGGTGTGCGGCCCCTTCGCCGTTTACCGACGGGTACCGTCAGAAACATGACCGAACCTGAGGCTCGGTACGACCGCGACGGTGAGGACGAGGCGAAGAAGCTCGACCGGCACTGGAACGAGCTGCTGCAGGAGCTCAGGCTGGCCCAGACCGGCACCCAGATCCTGTTCGCGTTCCTGCTCAGCATCGCGTTCCAGGCGAAGTTCCAGGAGGCGGACACGTTCACCCACGACGTGTACGCCGGGACCCTGATCGCCTCCGCCCTCGCCGTCGGCCTGTTCCTCGCGCCGGTGTCGTTCCACCGGCTGGTCTACCGGCAGAAGCTGCGCGACCGGATGCTGCCGATCGCCGGTCACATGACCTCGGCAGGACTCGTCTTCCTGATCATCGCGATGGCCGGTGGTGTCCAGCTCGCGCTCGACGTCGTACTGCCCCGGTCGCTCGCCATCGTCATCGCCGCACTGGTCCTGGCCTGGTTCGCCGTCTTCTGGTACGTCATCCCGGCCTGGGTCCGCGCTAACTCCAACGAGGAATGACCTCGGCCGCCACCTTCTCGAGGACTTCCTCGGAGCCGGCGTATACGCCCTCGGCGCGGGGCCAGTGCGTGATCACATCGGTGAAGCCGAGCTCGGCCGCGCGTCCCACCACGTCCTCGAAGGCGTCCACGCTGCTCAGCGAGAAGCGCGCCGAGTCCAGCGCGAGGTAGCGGTCGAACGGCCGGCCCTCTAGTACGTCGTCCAACCGCCGGCTCAGGTCGACCACCGTCGCGAACCACGTGTCGAAGTCGGGTGACTTCACCCCGGTCGTCACCCAGCCGGCGCCGTACTTGGTTGCCAGTCTCAGCGACCGCGGCCCGTTCGCGGCCATGATGAACGGCACCCGCGGCTGCTGCACACACCCTGGCAACGTCCGCCCGTTGCGCGTCTCGAAGTACTCACCCTTGAAGTCGACCCGATCCGTGGTGAGCAGCTTGTCCAGCAGTATGACGAACTCGGAGAACCGATCCACCTTCTGCCGCGGGCTCAGGTCGTCGCCGCCCTGGATCGTGGTGTCGATCCCACCGCCCGACCCGAGACCGCAGAGGAACCGGCCGTCCGAGACGTCGTCCAGCGCCAGGATGTCCCGGGTCAGTGCCAGCGGGTGACGGAAGTTCGGCGAGATGACGAAGCTGCCCAGCTTGATCGTCGACGTCACCAGCGCCGCCGCGGTCAGCGTCGGCGTCGTCCCGTACCACGGTGAGTCCTGCAGGCCGCTCCAGGTCAGGTGGTCGTACGTCCAGGCGTGATCGAAGCCGAGCTCCTCCGCCCGCCGCCACCGCGGCGCTGCCTCGCTCCAGCGGTACTCCGGAAGGATCGTGATACCGAATCGCATGGCCGCACCCTAAGCCGAGTGTGGCCGAAACCACGATTGTTGCGTTTTGCCACGAACTTCGACACGGTCTTAAGGCAGTCCCCCTACCAAATCGAAACGGAGGCGCGCCGAAGCGAGGCGTGATTCACCTGTGGCGATCGACATCGACAGCCCGGCAGAGAACACGAACCACGACCATGCAGAACACCCCGCAATCGCAGCACCCCCACCGCCCGGCAGCCGAAGTCGCGGCTCCGGCCTCGACCGCGTCGTCTTCGGCGTCACCGCGGTCATCGCCCTGGCCTTCGTCGCCTGGGGCTTCGCCGACGCCACCGGTCTCGGTACGGCGTCCACCTCGGCCCTGACCTGGGTCGAGACCAACACCGGCTGGCTGTTCGTCCTGCTGGCCTCCGGCTTCGTCGTCTACGTGATCTGGCTGGCGGCCAGCAAGTACGGGCGGATCCCGCTCGGCGCCGACGACGAACAGCCCGAGTTCAAGACCGTGTCCTGGGTGGCGATGATGTTCAGCGCCGGCATGGGCATCGGCCTGATGTTCTACGGCGTCAGCGAACCGCTGAGCCACTTCACCAGTCCCCCGCCCGGTACCGTCGAGGCCGGTTCGTCCGCAGCCCTCGAGACCGCGATGGCGACGACACTGTTCCACTGGACCCTGCACCCGTGGGCGATCTACGCCGTCGTCGGCATAGCCATTGCCTACGGCACCTTCCGGCGCGGGCGGTCGCAGTTGATCAGTTCCGCGTTCGCTCCGCTGCTCGGCCGCCGTACCGAAGGACCGATCGGCAAGGTCATCGACAGCCTCGCGATCTTCGCGACGCTGTTCGGCTCGGCCGCGTCGCTCGGGCTGGGCGCACTCCAGATCGGCTCCGGCGTACAGATCCTGGGCTGGCTCGACAAGACCGGTAACGCAGTGCTCGTCGGCGTGATCGCCGTACTGACTGCCGCGTTCGTCGCGTCGGCGGTGTCCGGGGTCGCGAAGGGCATCCAGTGGCTGTCCAACATCAACATGGTGCTGGCCGTCGTACTGGCGCTCTTCGTCTTCGTCGCCGGGCCGACCGTGCTGATCCTCAACCTGGTCCCGACCGCGATCGGCGACTACTTCCGCGATCTGTCCGAGATGGCGGCGCGGACCGAGGCCAGCGGCGGCGACGCGATGGCGAAGTGGCTGTCCGGCTGGACCGTCTTCTACTGGGCCTGGTGGATCTCCTGGACGCCGTTCGTCGGGATGTTCATCGCGCGGATCAGCCGCGGCCGGACCATCCGGCAGTTCGTCACCGGCGTCCTGCTGGTGCCGTCGCTGGTCAGCCTGGTCTGGTTCTGCATCTTCGGCGGTACGGCGATCGACCTGCAGCGCAACGGGGTCGACATCGCCGGACAGGCCACCACCGAAGGCCAGCTGTTCGGGATGCTGGATCACATCCCGCTCACGGCGGTGACGACGATCGTGGTCGTCCTCCTGGTCGCGATCTTCTTCGTGTCCGGGGCCGACGCCGCGTCGATCGTGATGGGCACGCTGTCCGAGCGTGGCGCGATCGAGCCGAGGAAGCCGGTGGTGATCTTCTGGGGCGTGCTCACCGGAGCCGTCGCGGCGGTGATGCTGCTGGTCGGCGGTGGCGGGGCCAAGGCACTCCAGGGCCTGCAGAACCTGACCATCGCGGCCGCACTCCCGTTCGCGGTGGTGATGGTCGGGCTGGCGGTCGCGCTGGCCAAGGATCTGCGGACGGATCCCCTGATGCTGCGGCATGCGATCGGCTCGGAGGCGGTCGAGGCTGCGGTGATCGAGGGCGTCAGCAACCACGGCGACGACTTCTCCCTGGTCGTCGCCGGCAACGGGCACGACGCGCGGACCGAGATCCCTGAGTCGCCGCAGCCGAGGGGTGAGGTGCCACCGCCGAAGCCCGGGCTCTGATGGGCTAGGAATAAATTGAGGGTTCAACTACATTGGAAGGAGCATGACTTCCGAGAAGGTGAGGCCCTCGATGACCGGGCAGATGCCGGTTCTTTACCTCAGCCATGGCGCACCGCCGCTGGCCGACGACCGTCTGTGGACGGCCGAGCTGGCGGCGGTGTCCGCCGGGATGACACGCCCGACCGCGATCCTGATCGTGTCGGCGCACTGGGAGGCCGCACCGCTCACCCTCGGCGCGACCGAGACCGTGCCGCTGCTCTACGACTTCTGGGGCTTCCCGGAGCGCTACTACCAGGTGACGTACGCCGCTCCAGGCGCACCGCAGCTCGCCGAGCAGGTCCGCAAGCTGCTGCACTCCCCCGCCACTCCCGTGTACGACGACCCGCAACGCGGGCTGGATCACGGTGCGTACGTACCGCTGAAGGAGATGTACCCGGAAGCGGACATCCCCGTCCTCCAGGTGTCGATGCCATCTCTGGACCCGGCCGAGCTGTTCCGGATCGGTCAGAAGCTGGCACCGCTCCGCGACCAGGGCGTCCTGATCGTCGGCAGCGGCTTCACCACCCACAACCTCCGTGAGATGAACCTGGGTGCAGCAGCCGACGCACCCGCGCCGGCCTGGTCGATCGAGTTCGACGAGTGGACCAAGCGGATGCTCGAGGCCCAGGATGTCGACTCCCTCATCGACTTCCTCCACAAGGCCCCGGCCGCCACCATCGCCCACCCGCGGACCGAGCACTTCGCTCCGCTCTTCGTCACCCTCGGCGCGTCCGAGGACAAGCTCCGCTCGGCCGACACCGTGGTCGACGGCTTCTGGTACGGCCTGTCCAAACGCTCCTGGAAGATCGGCTGACGCCCTCCGTCCGACCGGTTGCCCCTGGCAATCGTTAGGCTTCCCGGCCATGGCTGGGTTCGAGGTTGTCAGGTGAGCGGACGCGTCATCTACGCGGTCAAAGAGCCCGAGGCGCCGGGTGGGGGTCTCCGGGTCATCGCACGCCACGTCGAACTGCTCCTCGACGCCGGCATCGAGGCGGCGATCTGGTGTCGCACCCCCGGCTACCGGATCCCGTGGTTCGCGAACTCGCTGCCCATGGTGTCGGGTGACCACCTCGACCTCACCGCGGAAGACCTGCTGGTGGTGCCGGAGCTGTATCTCCTGCCGGGAGTCGACCCGGCACCCGGCGCGCGGAAGGTCATCTTCAACCAGAACCACTTCCTGACCTTCTGGTCCTGGCGCGACACCGAGGGCTACCCGGGCTGGGACCCGGAGCCGCACGTCTGGGCAGTGTCCCGGGAGAGCATGGATGTGCTGGCCAGAGTGCACCTGCATCTGCCGCTCAGCCACATCCCCAACCCCGTGGACGGTGAACTCTTCCGGCCCGGACCGCGC
Organism: Kribbella sp. CCNWLW201; assembly: GCF_037203805.1. Lineage (NCBI taxonomy): Bacteria > Bacillati > Actinomycetota > Actinomycetes > Propionibacteriales > Kribbellaceae > Kribbella > Kribbella sp. CCNWLW201. Next base: position 368,986 of record NZ_JBBCBQ010000003.1, read on the forward strand.
GACGTACGACGCATCGCATGGATGCCACGCCGCCGTCCACTGGAGGCAACGATCGTGGAGCGAATCCTGCGCAACGACCCGCGGACCAAGGACGTCGAGCTCCTGTCACTCTCGGGTCTGAGCGAGGAGCAGGTCGCCGACGCGCTCGGGCAGACCTCGGTCTTCATCGCGCTGGGCATCTCGGAAGGGTTCGGGCTACCCGTCGCCGAGGCGTTGTCAGCCGGCTGCCTCGTCGTCGGCTACCCGGCCGGCGGCGGCGTCGAACTGTTCGAGGCGCCTGGTGCTTGGGCGATCCCGGACGCGCGACCTCACCTCCTGGCCGACCGAGCCCTGGCTTTGGCCGACGTTCCGGCAGACGACCCGCTTCGACTTGCTGCGAGGGAATGGATCGGCGCACGCTACAACGCCGACATCACCCGGCAGGCGTTGGTAGCAGCGGTTACCGCAGCCCGCACCCAACCCGGCGAAGCCACTACCGCCACCCATCCCACCGTCTGGCCCGACAACCCCCACGGCCCATCCGCCGAACGCGCCCACCCCTGGACGCCTCACGAATCTGCGGTGACGCGGCGCCCGGGGGTGTAGGTGCGATTCAGCGGGGTGGGGTGGGGAAGGTGGCGAGGGTGCTGGCGCCGATGCTGCCCAGCCAGACCTTTCCGTCGCGTTCGCGGACCCCGGTGGGCATGTGGAAGTCGGGGTGGTGCGCGCGGAGGTCGTGGATCAGTGTGCCGTTGTCGTCGTACGCCTGGATCTCGATCACGTCGGCCGGCTTCGGCTTCAGCGCCTCGGGCAGGTTCCAGACGATCGTCCGCAGGAACGGCTGCTTCGGCAGCAGGAAGTCCAGCAACGCATTCCGTGGCGAGCCGATGGTCACCCAGATGAGGCCGTCGGAACCCCGGGCGATGTTGTCCGGCAGACCCGGGATCGCGGCGACCAGCTCCGGCTCGGCGCCATCGGTCGTGAGGTCGAGCTTGTAGAGGCCGTACGTCGCGCTCTCGGCCCAGAAGAGGGTACGACGGTCTCCGCTCAGCGCGACGCCATTCGGGAAGGCCCGGTCCGTGGCCAGTCGCGTCAATTCACCATCCGGGGTCAGCCGGTACACGCTCCCGGTCGCGGAATGCTCGAGCAGATCCGCCATCCACTCATCGATGCCGAACCGCGTCGACGAGTCGGTGAAGTAGATCGTCCCGTCCGGCGTCACGTCCGCGTTGTTGCAGAACCGCATCGGCCGGCCTTCGACCTCGGACAGCAGGGTCGTGACCCGCCCGTCCTTGTCGAGTGTCAGCAGCCCGCGATTGGCGTCGCAGATCAGCACCTTCCCGTCCGGCAACCACTCCAGCCCGAGCGGCCGCCCACCCGTGTCGGCGAGCGTCGTGATCGTCTTCCCGTCCGCACTGACGCGCAGGATGCGTCCGTCGTAGAGCCCGGTGAGCACACTGCCGTCATCGTCGATCAGCGTGTCCTCAGGCCCCTCCCCCGGCAACGCGACAGTCTCAACGTCGATGCGCGTGGGTTCCCGGCGAGGCGGCGCAGGCGGAGGCGTCCAACGGACCGGAGCAATCCTCGATCTCATGCCGCCGACCCTAGCGCTCCCCTTCCGGGCCGACCACTTCAACTGAGTCGTTCAGCTACGACCGCACGCAGACCACATCGGTGCCGGTGAGCGAGAGCACCGTGAAGCCCATGCTGGTCAGCTCTGCGCGCAGGGCCGACGGCGTGAGATGGCGGCGGTAGGGCAGCTCGCCCCGGTAGCAGATACCCGTCGCTGGGTCGTACCGAAAACCGTCGCCGTACACCCGATCCGGGTCGTACAACGCGGTCGAAATCAGGTAGTGGCCGGCCGGTCTGAGCCGATCACGTACGCCGCGAAACAACGCCGCCCGGTCCTCGTCGAGAACGATGTTCTGAAGGCAGTAGCTGTCGAGGACAAGGTCATACCGCTTCTCGACGGCCTCCGGCCACCGACACACATCCTGTACGGCGAAGTTCACCCGGAGCCCACGCTCGTGTGCAAACCGGCGAGCCAGCTCGATCGCCTCCGGGATCAGGTCCACCGCGTCGACCCGCAGACCCCGTTCGGCGAGGAAACATGCGGCCGGGCCGGTGCCGCACCCGTACTCGAGCACATCGCCGAGCTGACCGAGCTCGGGAAGCACCCGTTCGAGGAACGCCCGGTTCGGGAACTCGTCGAACCCGCCACTGTGCTCGGGCGCGAAGACATCACTCCACTGGGTTTTGTGCTCGCGCGCCACCTGCCGATACACGGCCTCAGGCTCAACCTCGTAGTAGCGCATCTAGCCGGCCGATCCTGGGTAGATGCCGGGGACGGCGGACGGCGGTGGGGTGTAGTTCGGGACGTTTCCGCTTGTCGCGCCGAGGAGGCGGCGGGTGAGGGCGTCGCGGGATGACAGGAGCTCGGCTACCGCTGTCCGTAGGTGGTCGGCTGACGGGACGACTCCCGACTCCGCGGCCAGCAGCACGGTTCGCCGTACCAGCTCCTTCATGAAGGAGGCCGTCGTACCTTCCGTCTGCGTAACGACCTCGTCGACGACAGCTGGCGGAAGGTTCAGACTCGGGCCGTAAAGGTCCAGCAGGCGAGCGCGACCGACGGCGTCCGGTAGGGGCACCTCGACCGCGAGGTCGACGCGGCCGGGGCGCTGCATGAGGGCCGGTTCCAGGAGGTCGGCGCGGTTCGTGGTGAGCAGGAATGCCACGTCAGCGTCCTCCGCCAGGCCGTCCATCTCGTTGAGGACCTGGAACAGCAACGGGTTCTCCATCCCGTGCGAGTAGTCGCGAGCCTCTGCCACCAGGTCGCAGTCCTCCAGCACCACCAGCGCCGGCTGCAGCAACCGCGCCAGCGCACACGCCTGCGAGATGAACCCGATGCTCGTCCCCGCCAGCAGTACGACGGTGAACGACGGCAGCCGCGACAGCAGGTATCGCACCGTGTGCGTCTTGCCCGTCCCAGGCGGACCGTAGAGCAGCACCCCACGACGCAGGTGCTGGCCGGCATCGAGCAGCGTCTGCCGGTGGTCGGCAATCCCGATCACCTCACGCTCAACCCGCTCGAGAACGCCTTCCGGCAGTACGACGTCCGCACGCCCGATCCCCGGTCGCGGATGCAACCGGAACGGCCCCACTCCCTGCCCGAACTCGTGTCCCTCGAACGACACCACCTTCCCGCGGAAGATGTTGTGCTCCCGGATCAACTCGGGCAGCGCATCCAGGAAGCTGTCGGCCTTGGTGGTCGCCAGCACCTCCAGGTCGACGCGCATCCGGCCGTACTGCGGATTCGCCGCGCGCAGCAGAGCGACGTACCGATCCTCACCCCGGACACCGAGGTAGAACCCGAACGCGACGCAGTCCATCTCCTCGTCAACGTCGATCTGCAGCCGCTGATAGTCGACCGCCCCGATGCCGAACCGGTCGTACTGCGCGAGTTCGAGGAGCTCACCGAGCGAGTGGTGACCGCGATTCGACCCGGCCAGCCCGACCACCTCGTAGGAGTCGAACCACGCCTCGACCGCGAGCCGGACGTTCGGCAGGTCGTACGACGGGAAGCTCGACGCGACCACCGGCAGCTGATCGGGTTCGACGCCGAGATGATCGCGCAGCCGGTCCTGCAGGCTCTCCCGGCCGCCGGCCGGCCGATGCTGCTGCATCCGCTCCAGGAACCCGGTGAACAGTCGCGCGAACTCGTCGATCTCGGCCTCGTTCGGCATCCCGCCGTACCCCCTCGGTGTTCGGATACCGGCCCGATCCGGAGGCTCCTCCGAAACGGCCGATAGGATATCCACCATGACAGATTCCGAGTCCACCGACCGTCCGTACGCCGCCTTCCCGGTGCGGATCGGCCTCCAGATTCAGCCCCAGCATGCCCAGTACGCCGATATCCGGCGGACCGTCGCAGCGGCCGAGGAGATCGGCGTCGACGTCGCCTTCAACTGGGATCACTTCTATCCGTTGAGCGGTGAGCCCGAGGGCCTGCACTTCGAGTGCTGGACCATGCTCGCCGCCTGGGCCGAGGCGACCGAGCGGATCGAGTTCGGCGCCCTGGTCACCTGCAACTCCTACCGCAACCCCGACCTGCTCGCCGACATGGCCCGCACGGTCGACCACATCAGCGACGGCCGGCTGATCTTCGGCATCGGCTCCGGCTGGTTCGAGAAGGACTACGACGAGTACGGCTACGAGTTCGGTACGGCGGGCGGCCGGCTGGACGCGCTCGGCGAGGCGCTGCCGCGGATCGAGCAGCGGTGGGCCAAGCTCAACCCGAAGCCGACCCGCGACATCCCGGTGCTGATCGGCGGCGGCGGCGAGAAGAAGACGCTGAAGCTGGTCGCCCAGCACGCGAACATCTGGCACGGGTTCGGCGATGCGGAGACGATCGCGCACAAGCACGCCGTACTGGACGAGCACTGCAAGACGATCGGCCGCGACCCGGGCGAGATCGAGCGCTCGGCCGGCGTCGGCACGAAGCGGCCGGAGGAGATCGGCAAGGCGCTGTACGACGTCGGCACCCGGCTGTTCACCATCCACGCCTCCGGCCCGGACTACGACCTGAGCCTGCTGCGTGAGTGGGTCGCCTGGCGCGACGAGCTCAACGCCCGCTGACCGCTCGTTGCGTCCGAAGAATTGAGGGCTACAGCCCACAGTTCTTCGGACGCAACGGTGTCTGGGTAGGATTTCCGGCATGTCTACGTTGCCTGCTGACGGTTCGGTGCGGCCCATCACCCGCTGGGGTGAGGACGTCATGCACCGGGTCAACAAGCCTGTGACCGAGTTCGGCGACGAGTTGCAGAAGCTCGTCGCCGACATGGTCGCGACCATGAACGCGGCCGAAGGTGTCGGCCTGGCCGCGAACCAGGTCGGCGTGGACCTGCAGCTGTTCGTGTTCGACTGCCCGGACAAGGACGGCAACCGGGTCCAGGGCGTCGTCTGCAACCCGGTGATCGAGCTCCCCGAAGGCAAGGACCGCCGCCTCGACGAGGGCGACGAGGGCTGCCTGTCGCTGCCCGGCGCGTTCACCAAGTGCGCCCGTCCCGACTTCGCCCGGGTGACCGGCGTCGACCAGCACGGCGAGCCGGTCGCCTTCGAAGGCACCGGCCTGCTGGCGCGCTGCTTGCAGCACGAGACCGACCACACCCAGGGCACAGTCTTCGGCGATCGCCTCTCCCGCAAGTACCGCAAGCGCCTCTTCGGCGAGGCCGAGGAGCTGGCCTCCGACTACCCGGCCGACTGGCCCGTCTCCCCGATGGTCGAGCACGAAGACCACCACGAGGAGACCCGGGCGACCTGAGGTCTACCAGCGGGCCTTCGGCAGGTCCGCGAGAATCGCCTCGACAGACTCCGCCGGCGACTGGCTGCTCGTATCCAGCCACAACCCCCGGCGCGGAGTCCTGTCCAGGTAGACCTGAAACGCACTGACAGCGTCCGTCAGACTGCCGGTCTCCTGCCAGTCGCGGTAGGAGTTGTTGCCACCGCGCCCCAACTCCCGCTCGACCACGGACTCGACGGTCGGCGCCAGCACGACGAGGTAGGTCTCGACGTCGTGGAGCTTCCCGAACCACCGCTCGAGGTGGTGCTCGAGGATGATGTCACTGCAGACGAAGTCGAATCCGGCGTCGGCGTAATGCTGGGCGATCAGCGCGGAGGCGTCGTACCGAAGTTCCAACTGACGCACGGCCTCGGGTGACGGGTCGGGCGTCATGATCTCAGCACCGGCGACGACCCCGCGAAAGAAGACGTCACCGTCCAACGTCGCCGCGGGCGGACCTAGCCTGGCGGCCAGCAGCGGCGCGATCGTCGACTTTCCGGCGGCCTGCATCCCGGTGACGAGCACAACCTTCGGCATGCGCCCATCACATCACCCGCGTCCACCGGTTTTCTTGCTCCAGGCCGCGGCCGTCATCGAGTAGATGGTGGCGTCGAACAGTACGCCGTCCTCCTCCAGCTCCGCCTCGTGGTCAAAGCTCATGCCGAGCCGGCGCATCACGCCGATGCTGCGCAGGTTCGGAGTATCCGTGACGGAGATGACGCGCGGGAGCCCCATCGTCGCGAAGCCGTGCTCCAGCCAGGACGACGCCGCCTCGGTCGCGTAGCCGTGACCCCAATACGCGCGGGCCAGCCGCCAGCCGATCTCGAAATCCGGGTACCACGGGGTGAACTGCAACCCGCACGCCCCCATGAACGCTCCATCGGTGCGACGCTCGATCGCCAGGAACCCGGTGCCGTCGGTCGCGTACCGCTTGTTGACACCCGACGCGATCCGGTCGGACTCCTCCCGGCTCAGCGGCACGCCGCCGAGGTACCGCATCACCTCGGGATCCGTGTTCAGCGCGGCCCACGGCTCCAGGTCCTCGTCACGGAACGGGCGCAGTACCAGGCGTTCCGTCGTACGCATGTCTCCCCCTAAACGACAGGTCGCGTGGCGTAGAAGGCCACTGCTGCCGAGGATGCCACGTTGAGGGAGTCGACGCCGCCTGCCATCGGGATGCGCACGGTCAGGTCTGCCTTTTCGAGCACGTGCGGTTTGAGCCCGTGCCCTTCCGTGCCGAAGATCAGCGCCAGCCGCTCGTCCCGCCGCGCGGCCAGGTCATCGAGCGTGATCGAGTCGTCGGTGAGCGCGAACGCCGCGGCCACGAAGCCTTGCTCCTGCAGAGTTTCGAGGTCGCCCGGCCAGGACTGGAGGCGGGTCCACGGCACCTGGAAGACCGTGCCCATCGACACCTTGATCGACCGCCGGTAGAGCGGATCCGCGCAGGTCGGCGTCACCAGGACCAGCTCGACACCCATCGCCGCGGCCGCCCGGAACCCGGCACCGACATTCGTGTGATCCACGATGTCGTCGAAGATCGCGATCCGCCGTACGTCTTGCTCGAGCAATTCGTGAAGCGGGACCGCGGGCTGACGCTTGTACGACGCCAGCGCGCCGCGGTGCACGTGGAAGCCGGTGACCTGCTCGGCCAGTTCCTCGGAAACGACGTACACGGGCGCTTCGGGCCATTTCGCGAGGACGTCGTTCAATGACTCCAGCCACCGTGGCGCGAGCAGGAACGACCGCGGTTCGTATCCGGCGTCCGCGGCCCGGCGGATCACTTTGTCGCCCTCGGCAATGAACAGCCCGTGCTCCTCCTCCAGGAGGCGGCGCAGGCTCACCTCCCGCAGCTGGACGTAGTCCGCCAGCCGCTGGTCGGCCGGATCGTCCAGCGGGACGAGCGGACTCATGTCGATCGCACTTGTGCCGCAACCTCCACCACGTTGCCGATGACAACGATCGCTGGAGCGCCGACGCCCTCGTCGGCCATCGCTCGAGCGATCCCGGCCAGGTCGGACGTCACCATCCGCTGGCCCGGAAGGGTGCCGTCGGCAATCGCCGCGGCGGGTGTGGTGGCTGGGCGACCGGCGGCGATCAGCCGCTCGGTGATCGCGGGCAGGTTCTCGACCGCCATCAGCAGCACCAACGTGCCGGACAGCTGCGCCAGCGCGTCCCAGTTGATCAACGAGTCCGGATGCGACGGCGGGATGTGCCCCGACACGACGGTGAACTCATGCGTCACGCCGCGATGCGTGACCGGGATTCCGGACACCGCCGGCACCGAGATCGAGCTGGTGATCCCCGGCACGACCGTCCACGGTACGCCGGCCTCCGCACACGCCAGGGCCTCTTCGAAACCACGGCCGAACACGTACGGGTCGCCGCCCTTCAGCCGTACGACGACCTTCCCCTGCCGACCCCGATCGACCAGGATCCGGTTGATCTCCTCCTGCTGCGCCGCCCGGCCCCTCGGGAGCTTGGCGGCGTCGAAGAGCTCCACGTCGGGGTGCAGCTCGTCCAGCAGCTGCTGCGGGGCGAGCCGATCCGCCACGACCACGTCGGCCTCGGCGAGCAGCCGCCGTCCGCGGACGGTGATCAGGTCCGGGTCGCCCGGTCCCCCGCCGACGAGGTACACGCCGGGCTTCCTGTCGACCTCACGCGCAGCCAGCTCACCGGTCCGCAGCTCTTCCAGGATCGCGTCGCGGACCGCGGCCGAACGCCGGTGGTCGCCACCGCCGAGTACGCCGATCGTCACGTTGTCGTGCTGCCCCGACGCCGGCGTCCAGGCCGTCGCGCGGGATCGATCGTCGGACCGGACGCAGAAGATCCGCCGCTCCTCGGCTTCCTGGGACACCTGGTCGTTGACCGCGGCGTCGTCGGTGGCGACGACGACGTACCAGGCGCCGTCCAGATCGCCGTACTGATAGCCGCGTTCGGTCCAGTTGAGCGACGGGTTGGAGAGGAGGCCCTCGATGGTCGGGGTGATCGACGGCGAGATGAGGTCGATCTGCGCACCGGACTCGAGCAACCGTGGCAGCCGACGCTGGGCGACTCCGCCGCCTCCCACGACCACCACTCGGCGCCCCTCGAGGACCAGGCCGGACAGGTACTGACTCGTCACGAGCTGATCCCCGCGGACTCGAAGGTGGCCATCTCACCGAGCGCACGGACCGCACAGGTGAGGATCGGGTACGCCAGTACGGCGCCGGTCCCCTCACCCAGCCGCAGGTCGAGGTCGACGAGCGGCTGCAGACCGAGCGTCTTCAGCGCCACCGCGTGGCCAGGCTCCGCCGACCGGTGCCCGGCGACGCAGTAGTCGATCACGGCGGGGCTGAACGCCTGCGCGACGAGGGCTGCGGCGCCCGCGATCACCCCGTCCAGGATGACCGGCACCTTGTTCGCCGCTCCGCCGAGGATGTACCCGGCCAGGGCAGCGTGCTCGAGGCCGCCGTACGCCTGGAGAGCCTTCAGTGGCTCCGACGCCGGTACGTCGTGCAGCGCGAGAGCGTCCTCGATCACTTTGGTCTTGTGGGCCAGTGTGGCGTCGTCGATGCCGGTGCCGCGGCCGGTCACGACCTGTGCGGTCGAGCCGGTGAAGGTGGCGATCAGCGCGGCCGAGGCGGTCGTGTTGGCGATCCCCATGTCACCGGTGAGCAGGCAGCGGTAGCCGTCCTTCACCAGCGAGTCGGCCAGATCGAACCCAACCGCGATCGCCGCTCTGGCCTCGTCCTCGGTGAGCGCCGGCTCGGTGGACAGGTCCCGGGTGCCCGGGCGGACCTTGGCGTGGACGATGTCCAACTCGTTGACGTCCGTCGCCACGCCGACGTCGACGACGCGCACATCGACCCGGTTGTTCGCCGCGAACGCGTTCACCGCGGCACCCCCGGCCGCGAAGTTCGCCAGCATCGCGGCGGTCACTTCCTGCGGCCAGGGCGACACGCCCTGTGCGTGCACACCGTGATCGGCGGCGAAAACAGTCACCACGGCCGGCCCCGGGACCGCGGGCGGACAACTGCCGACCATTCCGGCGACGCGGACCGACAGCTCTTCCAGCACCCCGAGGGAACCGGCCGGTTTCGTCAACACGAGCTGCCGCTCCGTGGCAGCCCGCATCGCCGCCTCGTCCGCCGGACCGATCCGGGCCAGGTACTCCTCCACCGCACGTCCTCCACTCGTCGTGTGGTCCGATCTTCGCATCCTCGAGCGGGTGCCCCGAGACGTATCCGTGTGATGTGGACAGTAATGTCGGAATCACCACACGTCGCGAGATCCCGGAGGATCACAGATGTCCCTCGATCGGCCCGTCGCACCGGACCCGTACGAACTCCTCCCGAAGGCCGGCTCCTTCACCGTCACCAGCACCGACGTGGCCAACGCCGAGCCGCTGTCGGACGACCACGCCTTCGCGGGCGGCAACACGTCACCGCAGCTGAGCTGGTCCGGGTTCCCCGAGGAGACCAAGGCCTTCGTCGTCACCTGCTTCGACCCGGACGCCCCGATCGTGTCCGGCTTCTGGCACTGGGTCCTGGTCAACCTCCCCGCGACCGTCACCTCGCTGGACACCGGCGCCGGCACCACCGAGCGCCTCGACAACGGCGCCTTCCACGTCCGCAACGACTTCGGCACCAAGAGCTTCGGCGGCGCCGCCCCGCCCGCAGGCGACCAGGTCCACCGCTACTACTTCGTCGTACACGCCATCGACGTAGACGCCCTAGACGTCGACTCCGACGCCACCCCAGCCGTAGTCAGCTTCAACCTAGCCTTCCACACCCTCGCCCGAGCCATAATCACCCCCACCTACCAGATCCCCGAGTAGTTCGCCCCACGCGCCGCTACGCCCGCTCCTGCCGTCGCGTGCTCGCCGCCGCTCCCACTCATCCCGGGCGCGTGCTGCAGCCCGCTTGATCAACGGCCCACGCGGAGTCGCCTCAACGCAAACCCCCGAGGCGACTCCGCACGGAACGGACTGTCGTCAGGGGAACAGCAGGTCCTCAAGACAAAGGCCAAACACGAAAACACCCATCGCCATACCGACGATGGGCACCCTTTTGAGTCGACGGACGTGAACATCCCGATCGAGATCCGTAGCCTGGCCACTCCGGATGAAGCCCTCGACGATCCGATTCACTACCCAGTCGGTCTGCCCGAACCAAGAGAACGCGACGACAATCGGCCCCAGGATCAGCCCCGCCACGGCTTAGCCAGTCGTCAAAGCGATCAGGGCGCTCATTTGATCCTTCGTGCTTCGACTCTGTCGAAGGCGCCGGCTGGGTAGACGAACACTCGCTTGACCGTCTTGATCGGTTCCTTGGCACCGAGGATCGCGGTTCCCTTCGCGCCCGGGTGCAGGTAGAAGTTGCTGGCGTTCGAGAGTTCGATTCCCTTGGTGTATTTCTTGATGTCGCCGCCCTCTCCTGCGAAAGCGTTGCTCCAGGCGTCGACGTAGTTGCTGATCGAGGTTGCCTCGATCTGCTGACCGGCATCGGTCACGATGACAACCTCGTACATATTGATCGTGTCGTCCGATTGATTGTCGACTTGGGCGATCACGTAGGTAATAGCCGGGGCCTTGGCCAGCCTGCGATAGTCGCCGTACCTCTCCAAGCGCGGGTCCATGATGGACGCCGGGATCTGGATCGTTCCGACAGCACCCTGGTACGCAAAGGAGTACACGCCGGGTCCGGTCCAGGGCTTGGGTGATGCGCTCGGGCTGGGCTCAATTGCTTCAGATGGCGCCTCTGTCACGGAAGCCTTGGCTGTCGCCGACACCTGAGGTGTCGTCGGCGCGGAACTTTCCGGCGTGACATTAGGCGCGTTGACGATACAGCCGGTGCACAGCGCCGGCAGAACGCATATCGCGACTGCCGTCGAGCGCAACCATGCACAACGATTCTTCATGACCCTCCCCCGTGACGCGATCTCCGGCGTCGCGTCCCCTCCCCCTGTGCATTATCAACACTCCTGGATACGGCGTCACTGCCAGAGCGCCTTGGCTGTGTGTTGTTGTCTTCACAGGCGGGCGGGGTGACGCCACAGTGAGCGCATGGCTGGTGGATCCTGGCTGGAGTCGGTTCGGGGTGGCCGTAGCGCGTTGATCGTGGCTAGTACGGCGTACCAGGACCCCGGGCTCAGTGAGCTGCGGGCTCCGTCTGCGGATGCTGACGCCTTGGCGGCGGTGTTGAGTGACCCGCAGATCGGCGGGTTCGACGTCCAGACGCTGCTGAACGAGCCGGCCCACGTGGTCAACGAGGCGGTGGAGGCCCGATACCGGCCCGCAACCGGTCAGCCAGGAAGACCTGAAGGCAGCCTTCATCCCTGGCGCTGGTTGGAACATCGTCGCGATCATGTCGGAGCGGCTCCGCACAAGATTCCACGACGCCAACGGTGCCCCGGCCTGGCTCGCCACGATCCGCCGCGCCTAGAACGCCGGGCTAGTCTGCTGGAGTGACGTCTGCGTTGGGTACGGCGTGAGTACCGCTGACTGGACCATGGGGTCGAACACCTCCCGGCAACAGATAGTTGATCCTCGCCACACCTTGATCGCTGAGGTGGCCAGCAGCGGTGCGCTGATGTACGCACCGCGCACATTGCGACTGCTGATCGGTGCGGACGCCATCTGTGTCCGAGGTCTCGACGGCCGGCTGATCTGGCTGGAGACGACCGACTCGAGTGCCTTCACCGCGGCTGACGGTCAGGTCCGCGAATGCGCACACAACGGCGAGGAAGTCCTCATGGTGCCTCGCGACACTGCGGCTGAGGCTCAGGCGCTCGTCAGCCTGTCTGCTGCACTGGCGTGGTCCGCGGCCACGCTCCAGCCCGGCAGTCAGCAAGCCGACCCCGAGCAGTTCGAGCAACGACCCGCCGACATCCGAACCGCAGCCACCGATGACGGTCGGCTACTGCAGATCGTCATCGACCGCGACACAGGTGTAGTCCTCGCGATCGCCGGCGAGTCGCTGCACGGCTCGTTCGAGCTGAAGCTGCAGTCGGTGCAGGTGGTTGACAGCACTCCCGACCACTTCGCCGCTCGACACCTCTGACAGGCTTGTTCTGATCCTTGGTCGGCTAGTACTCCGGCCCTGACCTCGTGATCAATGGAGCGGATGCGTTCGGTAGCTGTGGTGCGGCGCTCCCAGTTCCAGAGCGTTCTCATCGAGGGCGTTGCTGATCGTCATCCGTTCGTCGGCGAAGACGAAACTGACCGCGACCATGCCGTCGGCGACGTCGCCACCAGTCCACTCGAGCAGCTCGACAGCTGTCAGCTGCCGGCCTTCGAGGACCGCCAACTCGGGCCGGGCGTCATGTCGCCAACCCAGATGAAAGGTGTAGACCTCCGGGTCATCGTCGCCATTCGACCAGGTCGCCTGCCCGACGGGGTCCACGGTGTTCCAGGTGATGGACAGGTCGCTGAACTTCTGGTGGTTGACCTCCACTTGCTCTCCGCCGAAGTCCAACAGCACCGGGCCAAAGGCAAACCACTCGTCGGCACCGCGGTCCCAAACCAGCCAGACGCGGTCGAGGCGACGTCCGACCAGCGCACCAAGCCGCCGACCGTGGGCGTCGGCGACCGCGCGGCGGCCGTTGAGCCACCGCGGTTGGTAGCCCTCGATATCGAAATACGACACCCACCGATTATCCAGCGCACCCCGACGTAGAACCCAGCCTCACCTTGGAGGGTTGGAGTTTGTGGTTCGGGTGTTTGCAGTTCGTTCGCCGATCAGGCCGGCCGGGTGCGCGGCGCGGCCGGCGGGGAGCCTGGTGGACTCCCCGCCGGAGCTTCTCAACTCGTTGGTGGACTTGGGTTGATGTGGTCACACAGCTGGGTCGCGCCGATCACACCGGCCCGTGGTCTGGTCGGCGGCGCCGACGGAGCCGGCCAACAGGACAGCCGCCGCCGGAGGCTGTGTCCTTTTCGGGCCTCAGTCTTTGATGCCGGATTGGGTTACTCCTTGGATCAGGTAGCGCTGGAGGAAGAGGAAGATCAGGACCAGCGGGAGGATCGAGACTGCGGCGGCCATGAAGAGTTCGTGGATGTTGATGGTTTGGGCGGTGACGAACGTCGACATCGCGACCTGGACCGTCCACGAGGATGAGTCTTGGCCGATCACCAGGGGCCAGAGGAACGAGTTCCAGTTGCCGATGAAGGTGATCGCGGCCAGGGCCGCGAAGAACGGCAGGGAGTTCGGTACGACGATCCGCCAGAAGACCCCGAAATGCCCGGCACCGTCCACCCGGGCGGCCTCCTCCAACTCTCGTGGGAAGTTCAGGAAGTACTGCCGGAACAGGAACGCCGCGAACCCACTGAACAGCGTCGGAATGATCAACCCCCGCAGCGAGCTGACCCACCCCAGCGACGAGACCACGATGAACGAAGGAATGAACGTGACCGCGCCCGGGATCATCAAGGTAGCGATGATCGCGTAGAACACCTTGTCCGCGTGGCGATACGGGATCCGGGCCAGGCCGTACCCCGCCATCGATGCCAGCAGCAACTGTCCCGCCGTCCCCAGAACACCGACCACGGCCGAGTTGTACAGCGACCGCGCCATCGGCACCTGGGTGTCGTTGAACAGCTCACTGATGTTCCCCCACTGCAAGTCGCGAGGGAACAACGTCCAGTCCGGCGCCGTGATGTCGGCCTCGGTCGACAACGCGTTGCGCAGGATCAGGTAGAACGGCAGGAGGAACAACACCACCGCGATGAACAGCGCGATCCACCGCAGCACCAAACCGACGCGGCCGGCCGCGCTCCGGCTGAACCCGATCGGCTGCGGCGTTCCCGTCGTACGCTCCGAAAGGGCCATCAGTCACCGGCCTTCCCGAATCCGAAGATCCTGTTCTGCAGCAGCGTGACGAGCATGATGATCACCGCCAGAATCAGGGCGCCGGCCGAGCCGTGGCCGAGGTCCTGGATCGAGCCCAGCGAGATGCCGTAGAGGTACACCAGTGGCGGCCGGGCAAAGCTCGCGTTGCCGATCAGGTTGTAGAACTCGTCGAACGCCTGGTACGCCGCGATCAGATTGAGGATCAGTACGGCGACCGACGTGGCACGCAACTGTGGCAGCGTGATGTAGCGGAACACCTGCCAGCCGGGTTTGGCACCATCGACGTACGCCGCTTCGTACAACGTCGGCGAGATGCGCTGGAGCCCGGCGATGAACAGGATCATGTAGAAGCCCAACTGCAGCCACAACCGCACCGTGATGAGCGGGATCCAGTACCACGGCGGCTCGATGGTCGACAGCCAGGCGATGTTGTCGATACCGAACCAGCCGAGCACCGTGTTGGCCAGGCCGAACCGGACACCGTTGAAGATCGACAACTTCCAGATCAGCGAGGCCACCACGTACGAGCACGCGGTCGGCAGGAAGAAGACGGACCGGAAGAACGCGCGCGCGACCTTCACCTGGTTGACCAGCAACGCCAGCGCCAGCGACAACGCGAACGTCAGCGGCACGATGAACAGCGCGAAGACCGAGAAGGTGCCGAGACTGGACAGGAAGGCCTGGTCGGTCAGCATGTCGACGTAGTTCTGGAACCCGACGAACTTCGACGGCGTGACCGTGTTGTAGGCCTCGAAGAAGCTGAGGACCAGGCTCCAGATGATCGGCAGGTAGGAGAAGATCAGCAGGCCGAGGACGAACGGCCCGACGAAGATCCAGAACCAGCGGGTGTTCCCCGCGATCCCCTGCCTGCGCCGCCTGCCCCGCCGCTCACCAGTGGCGGCGGGACCGACGACCTTCGGAGATGTCGTACTGGTCATCCGAACAGCCGGGTCAGTTCGGTGTTGACGGTCTTCTCGGCTTTCGGGATCTCCGTGGCGGGGTCGGCTCCCTTCCGGATGATGTTGGTGAGCATGTCGTTGAACGCCGTGTTCATCTTCGGAGTCCAGGCCGGGTCATCGGTGTGGCCGTAGTCCTGGGTCAGCTTGACCGTGTCGGCCGCGACACCGCTCTGCAGCTTGGACGCCTTGGCGGCCAGGCTCTTCCGCGGCGGGATGTGGAAGCCGTAGTTCAGCGACCAGTCCTCCTGGAAGTCCTCCTTGTCGATCCACAGCCACTTGACGTACTTCTTCGCCGCGTCGATGTTCGGGCTCTTCGCCGAGACGAACTGCGTCCAGCCGCCGGAGTAGACGGCCGGCTTGCCCTCCGCGTCCAGCTTCGGGAACGGGATCACGCCGATGTCGTCACCCAGCACCTTCTGCATGCCCGGGACCGCCCACATGCCGATCCACTGCATCGCGACCAGGCCCTGGTTGATCGCCCCCGGATCCCACCAGTCCGTCGGAGCCCCGAGCAGCACGCTCTTGTCGGCGTACAGCTGGTGCAGTTTGGAGAACGCCTGGGCCGCACGCGCGTTGTTGAAGCCTGGCTTGTGGTCCTCGGTCAGGCGGTCGCCGCCGGACGACCACAGCGCCGGTGCGCCCATCGCGAGACCGCCGTCGTTGCCGACGAAGATGCCCTTCACCTTGTTCGTGGTGAGTTCCTTGGCCGCGGCGATCAGGTCGTCGATCGTCTCCGGCGGCTTGATTCCGGCCTTGTCCAGCAGGCTCTTCCGGTAGTAGATCACCTGCGGGTCGACGATCATCCGGATGCCGTAGACCTTGCCGTCGACGGTGTTGGTGGCCAGGTCGCCCGGCTGGAAGTCGTCCTTCACGTCGGCGATGATGTCGTCCAGCGCCACCACCTGGTTGCTCTTGACCATGCCGATGTTGAGCTGGCTCTCGAAGACGTCCGGCCCCTTGTTGGACAGCAGGCCGGACGACAGCTTGCTGGCGTAGTCGCCCGGGGTCCACTGCACGGCGACGTTCGCGTCCGGGTACGCCTTGGCGTACTTGAGGGCCGCTTCCTTCGTGCCGGTCTCGCCGTACTGGTGGTACCACTGCGACAGCGTGACCTTGGCGCCGCCGCCTTCTCCCCCGCCGCCGGACGGTCTGCCGGTATTGCCCCCGCAGGCGGCGGTGAGCGCGGCCAAGGCCGCCAGACCGCCGGTCCGCTTGAGCAGATCCCGCCGGGTCAAGCCGGCGTTCGGAACATGAGCAGGCATAACTTCCACCTTCCCGAGAGCGGCGCCGCAGGGGTACGACGCCGACGGTTCCGAGTTACTTAACTCCGTTAAGCATCTCCGATTTCGCACACGGTACAACTCGAGCGAACAACGCAACAGCCTTCGGCACATGACGTTTCGGGCACGGAGTTCCGCACCCGACGATTCCGGCGCCCAGGTCAGTCAGGTGAATCGTTGGAGAAGTGCTAGCACGATCGCTCAAAAGCGCGCCCGGCGCAAGACCGGGCGCGCTGCTATTTGTTCGAATGTGTGGGTCGGTGTCGCTGCGTGGTCAGCTGAAGATCTCGCCGGCCTCCGCCTTGCGGACCAGCAGCGCGGGCGGCTCGAAGCGCTTCCCGTACGACGCCGCCAGTGAGCGCGCCCGGGTCACGAACGCCGGGAGCCCATACGCGTTGATGTACTGCAGAGCACCACCGTGCAGCGGCGGGAACCCGATGCCGAAGATGGATCCGATGTTCGCGTCGGCGACAGAGCGTAGTACTCCCTCGTCCAGGCACTTGACCGTCTCGAGCGCCATCGCGAACGTCATCCGCTCCTGCAGATCGATCACCGGTACGGCGCCGCCGCGCGGGAAGGCCTCCCACAGACCCCGCCAGAGACGCTTCGGCCCGTCCGACGGGTAGTCGTAGAAGCCCGCACCGGCCGCCTTCCCGCGGCGGTCGAACTCGTTGACCAGCCGGTCGGTCACGACCATCCCCGGGTGATCGTCGAAAGCACCCGCGTTGTCGCCCGCGGCCAGAGCCGCGTCGCGGATCTTCTGCGGCAGCGTCAGCGTGACCTCGTCGAGCATCGCCAGCGGCGGCGCCGGGAAGCCCATCTGGGTCGCGGCCCGCTCGATCATCACCGGGTCCACGCCCTCGGCAACCATCGCGGCACCCTCCATCACCAGGGTGCCGAACACCCGCGAGGTGAAGAAGCCGCGGCTGTCGTTGACCACGATCGGCGTCTTCTTGATCTGCCGGACCACGTCGTACGCCCGGGCGATGGCCCGGTCCGAGGTCTTCTCCCCCACGATCAGCTCGACCAGCGGCATCCGGTCGACTGGCGAGAAGAAGTGCATGCCGATGAAGTCGTCCGGCCGGTCGATCCCGTCGGCGAGCGAGGTGATCGGCAGGGTCGAGGTGTTCGAGCAGAGCAGCGCGTCCGGCTCGACCACGCCGGCGATCTCGGCGAAGACCTTCTGCTTGAGCTCCTCGCTCTCGAACACGGCCTCGATCACCAGATCGCAGCCGGCCAGGTCGTTCGGGTCCGCGGTCGGCGTGATCCGGCTGAGGAACTCCTCCACCTGGGCAGGCGTCGTCCGGCCCTTCTGCACCTGCTTCGCGAGCAGCTTCTCGGAGTACGCCTTCCCCCGAGCCGCCGCCTCGAGCGACACGTCCTTCAGGATCACCTCGATGCCGACCTTCGCGCACACGTAGGCGATCCCGGCGCCCATCATGCCCGCGCCGAGCACCCCGACCTTGCGGGCCTTGTACTTCGGTACGCCGCTGGGCCGCGAAGCGCCGGCGTTGATCGCCTGCAGGTCGAAGAAGAACGCCTGGATCATGTTCTTGGCGATCTGCCCGGTCGCCAGCGACACGAAGTACCGCGACTCGATCCGCGACGCGGTGTCGAAGTCGACCTGGCTGCCCTCGACCGCGGCACTCATGATCGCCCGCGGCGCCGGGTACGGCGCACCCTTCAGCTGCTTGCGCAGGTTCGCCGGGAAGGCCGGCAGGAACGCGGCCAGCTTCGGCGAGGACGGCGTACCGCCGGGGATCTTGTAACCGTCGCGATCCCACGGCTGCTTGGCGTCACCGTCGTACGACGCGATCCACCGGTAGGCCGCGTCGAGTAGATCGTCGGCGGGGACCACCTCGTCGACGATGCCGACGGACTGGGCGTGCGCGGGCTTCATCCGCTGGCCCTGGAGGAGCACCTTCATCAGGGCGTCCTGCAGGCCGAGCATGCGGACGGAACGGGTCACACCGCCGCCACCCGGGAGCAGGCCGAGCGTCACCTCGGGTACGCCGATCTCGATGCGATTGTCATCGGCAACGATGCGGTGGTGACAGGCCAGCGCGATCTCGAGCCCACCACCGAGGGCGGCACCGTTGATCGCGGCAACGACCGGGATGCCCAGGGTCTCCAGAGCACGCAGCTGGCGCTTGACCTCTTCGAGCGTGTCGAAGACTTCAGAAGCCTGCGACGGCTGGATCTGGGACAACATCTGCAGGTTGCCGCCGGCAAAGAACGTCGGCTTGGCGCTGGTGATCACCACGCCCTTCAACGCATCCTTCTCCGCCTGCAAACGTTCGATGGTCTGCCCCATCGCGGCGATGTAGGCCTCGTTCATGGTGTTGGCGGACGCGGAAGGATCATCCATCGTCAACGTGACGACACCCTCGACGTTCTTCCAGGAGATCATGCGGCAAGCCTCTCGATGATCGTCGCGACGCCCATTCCGCCGCCGACGCACAGGGTGGCCAGTCCGTACCGGAGCTCACGCCGCTCCAGTTCGTCCAGCAGGGTTCCGATCAGCATGGCGCCGGTGGCACCGAGGGGGTGGCCGAGCGCGATCGCGCCGCCGTTCACGTTCACCTTCTCGTGCGGTACGCCGAGATCCTTCATGAAATGCATGACCGCGGCGGCGAACGCCTCGTTCATCTCGAACAGGTCGATGTCACTCACCTCGAGGCCGGCCTTGGCCAGCGCCTTGCGGGCGGCCGGCGCCGGACCGGTGAGCATGATGGTCGGGTCGGCGCCGCTGACGCCGGTCGCGACCACCCGGCCGCGGGGTGCCTGGCCGAGCGCCTCGCCGGCCTTCTCGTTGCCGACAGCAACCAGGGCGGCGCCGTCGACGATGCCGGACGAGTTGCCTGCGTGGTGCACGTGCTCGATCCGCTCGACCGTCAGGTATCTCTCCAGCGCGACCGCGTCGAATCCGCCGTGCTCCCCGATCGCGGCGAACGACGCAGGCAGTCCGGCCAGCGTATCGACCGTCGTCCCCGGGCGGACCAGTTGGTCGTGGTCGAGGATCTGGAGGCCGTTGCGGTCGTTGACCGGGACCACCGAGCGGGCGAAGTAGCCGTTGGCCCAGGCCTTGGCGGCCCGCGCGTGCGACTCGGCGGCGTATGCGTCGACGTCGGTCCGGGAGAAGCCGTCGAGGGTCGCGATCAGGTCGGCGCTGATGCCCTGCGGGATGAAGTTCGCCTCGAGCGCGGTCTCGGGGTCCATCGCCCAGGCTCCGCCGTCGGAGGCCATCGGCACTCGCGACATCGACTCGACCCCACCGGCGAGGATGAAGTCTTCCCAACCGGATCGGACTCGTTGAGCCGCTTGATTGACAGCCTCCAGACCGGACGCGCAGAAGCGGTTGAGCTGCACGCCGCCCGTCGTCTCCGGATAGCCGGCCGCGAGAACCGCCGTACGGGCGATGTCCATGCCCTGGTCGCCGATCGGGGTGACGACACCGAGAACGACGTCGTCGATCGTCGCCGGGTCGAGGTCGGGATGCCGGTTGCGCAGCTCGTGCAGCAGGCCGGTGATCAGCTGGATCGGCTTGACCTCGTACAGCGCACCGGCCGGTTTGCCCTTGCCACGTGGCGTGCGGATCGCGTCGTACAAAAAGGCTTCACTGGTCATGATGATCCCGTCAGCTCGAGTCGTCCCCCTGATTGTGACAGTTCTGGTGTCACGATAGTCAAGGGGCCTCGTTATGATCTCCGCCATGTCTGAAGTCACGGGGGACGAGGCGACCCTGACCGTCGACGAGTTGTCGACGCGGGTCGGGATGACAGTGCGGACATTGCGGTTCTACGCCGGCCGCGGGCTGATTCCGCCGCCGATCCGGCGCGGGCGGGTCGGATACTACGGGCCGGAGCACATCGCGCGGCTGGACCTGGTGCGGGAGCTGCAGGCGCACGGGTTCACGTTGTCGGCGATCGAGGGGTACCTGGAACGGATCCCGGCCGACGCGACGCCACAGGACATCGCGCTGCACCGGACGCTGCTGACGCCCTGGATGCGCGACCTGCCGGAGACCCTGGACCGGCCTGCGCTGGTACGTCGTACCGGACGCGAACTCACCGATGACGACATCGAGATGCTGGTCGCCCTCGGAGTGGTCGAGCCGACCCCGGACGAAGACGTCTTCCAGGTCGCGACCGCACACCTGAGCCTCGGCGTCGAGCTGCTCGACCTGGATCTGCCGGTCGAGGCGGTGCTCGACGCCGGCCGCATCTTCACCGAGCACGGCCGGGCGATCGCCGAGGAACTCACCGAGGTCTTCCGCACCAAGGTCTGGCCGCACTACCGCGATTCAGGCGGTCCCCCGGAGCACATCCAGCAACTGGTCGAGCGTTTCAAACCTGTCACCATCCAGGGCCTGATCCTCGCCTACGAACGAGCCGTAGGCGAGACCCAGCGCGACACCATCCGCCGTACTGGAACCAGACCACCCCGCCGCTAGGTCCGCCGCGCGCCCACCATTTCAGGGGTCAACCCCTTGGTTTGTGGGTTGCGGAGACAGATTTTGCCTCCGCAACCCACCACATGAGGGGTTGACCCCTCAAATGGCGGGCGGCGGGGGTGAGCCCGTCCTACGCGCGGCCGTGAGACGTTCGGGTACGGCGGGCCAGTGAGTCGACGCCCACTGCGAGCAGCAGTACGACGCCGGTGACGAAGAAGCGGTAAGAGGAGTCGAGGCTAAGCAACGTCAATCCGCTGGAGATGGATTGGATCACCAGGACTCCCAGGACGGCGGCGAAGGCGGTGCCTCGGCCGCCGAACAACGACGTACCGCCGATGACGGCTGCGGCGATGGCGTTGAGGTTGACGTCGCCACCGCCGCTCGCCTGGTTGGCTGCGGCGAGGCGGGCGGCGCCCAGGACACCACCGTAGGCGGCGAGCGTCGTACAGATGGCGAAGGTGGACGTGTAGACGAGCCGCACGTTGATGCCGGCCCGGCGTGCCGCCTCGACGTTGCCGCCGACCGCGTAGACCGCCTTGCCCCACTTGGTCGAGGTCAGCGCATAGTGCAGCACCAACGCGAGTGCGACGAACAGGACGAACATCCAGCCGATCCCCCGCGTCCGGTTCAGGTACCAGACCGCGAACCCGAGACCCAGCGCGAGTACGCCGCTCCGCACCAACAGGAACTGGGTCGATCGGGCGGACAAGGACGCCGTACGACGTTTGCGCGCGTGCAGGAAGCCGACGGCGAAGAGCACACCCGCTGCCAGCACCACGAGGACGTAGGACAACCAGGCGGGGACGAACTGCAGTTGCGCGAATTGCACCAGTCCGGAGTCGTACGGCAGGTTCACCGACCCGATCGCGCCGAGCGCCTTCAGCTGCAACCCGAGGAACGACAACAGCCCGGCCAGCGTGATCACGAAGGTCGGAATCCCGACCCGGTTGAAGATCTCGGCGTACAGGAACCCGATCGCGCACCCGGTGACCAGCGCGAGCAGCACCGCCGCCCAGGCCGGCCAGCCCTCCTTGACGAAGAGAATCGCCATCAGCGCAGCCGACAGTCCGCTGATCGAACCGACCGACAGGTCGATCTGGCCGACCAGCAGGACGCAGACGATGCCGAGGGCAATGATCCCGACCGGGACGCATTCCATCAGCAGGTTCACCAGGTTGGTGCTGGACAGGAAGATCGGGTTCATGATCTGCAGCACCACGCAGATCACCAGCAGCCCGGCGACCACCGGGAGCACCCCGAGCTCACCGGCCCGGACCCGGTCCACCAGGGCCGTTACGGACCCGCGCAGTCCGGACGCCTGCCGGAGCCGCTCGTCGGTCAGATCGGCTGCGGTCACTGGTCGACTCCTTCGATGCTGTCCTGAACCCGGGCGGCACGTTGAGCGACCACGTTGTCCGCAGCGCCCGTGATCGCGGCCACGATGTCTTCTGACGACGTACTGCGGGCGTCGAACACCCCGTTGTTGCGGCCGAGGCGCAGTACGACGACCTGATCGGCGACTGCCCGGACGTCGGCCATGTTGTGGCTGATCATGATCACGCCGTGGCCGTTCTCGCGGAGCCGGTCGATCAGGTTCAGCACCTCGGCGGTCTGGGCGACGCCGAGGGCGGCGGTCGGCTCGTCCAGGATGATGATCTTCGGGTCGCCGAGCAGCGACCGCGCGATCGCGACCGTCTGCCGCTGACCACCGGACAGTGCCGCGACCGGCAGCCGGACGGCGGGCAGCTTGGCCGACAACTGCCGCAGCAGTTCCCAGGACTTGACCTCCATCGCGACGTGGTCGAGCCGGTACGGGCCGACCTCCTGGCCGAGGAAGAGGTTCTCGATCACGTTGAGGTTCTCGCACAGCGCGAGGTCCTGGAACACGGTCGCGATCCCGAGCTTGTGCGCCGCCGCCGGGCCCGGGATCGTCACCTCCCGGTCCTCGAAGACGATGGTGCCCGCGTCCGGCGCATGGACGCCGGACAGCACCTTGACCAGCGTGGACTTGCCCGCGCCGTTGTCGCCGACGATCGCGACCACCTGACCGGCGTCCACCGTGAGGTCGACGTCGGTCAGGGCCGCGACGGCACCGAAGTGCTTGCTGATGCCGTCCAGGTGCAGCGTCGCCATCAGCTCAGGCCCAGCTCCGTGCAGGCCGCCTTGTACTCCGCCGTGCAGACGTCGGCAATCTTCACCGCGAACCCGGGCTCCTTGAGGATCTCGGCGATGTTCTCCTTGGTCACGACAGTCGGCGTGAACAGCTCGGACGGCGTGTCGAACAGGGTCGTCTTCCCGGCCGGCTTGTTGCCCTGGGCAAACTCATGGGCGACCACCGCGGCCGCGTCGGCGACGATCTTGATCGGCTTCGAGATGGTGTTGTACTGGTCGCCGGCGATGACCCGCTGCAGCGCCGCCAACTCGGCGTCGTTGCCGGTCACCGGCGGGACCTTGGCACCGGCCGCCTTGAAGGCCGCGATCGTCGCGCCGCCGGTGCCGTCGTTCGCGGCGACCACGCCGGCGATCTGGTTCGGGAACCGGGTGATCTGACCGCTGACCCACTCCTGCGCCTTCGGCGGCGCCCAGCCCGGGGTGTCGAACTCGGAGAGCAGCCTGTAGCCACTCGGGTCGACCGCGCTGTGGATGCCCTTCTTGATCAGGCCGGCCGCGGCGTCGGTGGGCGATCCGTTCACCTGCAGGATGCCGCCGGTCGCCTTGGTCGCCTTCAGGTGGTCGACCAGCGACTGGGCGATCAGCTGGCCGATCTTCTCGTTGTCGAACGAGATGTAGTAGTCGGCCTTCTTGTCCGGGATCGGCCGGTCGTACGCGATCACCGGGACACCCTGGCTCTGCGCGGTCTGCACGATCGAGGCGGCCGCGGCGGAGTCGACCGGGTCGATCACGATCGCCTTGACGCCTTGGGCCAGCATCGAGTTCGCCTGCTGTTGTTGCTTGGCCGGATCGGCGGCGGCGTTCTGGTAGAGCACGGTGCACCCGGCGCAGAGCTCCTTCATCTTCGCCGTGAACAGCGGCGCGTCGAACAGCTCGTACCGGGTCGAGGCGATGTCCGGCATCAGGAAGGCGATCTTCGCGTCCGAACCACCGCCCGCCGTGCCGCCCTCGTCCGCACCGCACGATGCCGACGCCAGCGCCACCAGCCCAGCGACCGCCAACACCATGAACCGCCTCATCTGACCACACCTCTCAACCGATCCTGTTAACTTCGCACCAGATCGTGTTACAAAACCTCAGGTGTGTGCACGCTGTCAAGATCCAGCCACGTAAAGAAACCCCAGCCAGTCCCTGGCTGGGGTTCTCAGTGATTGCTTCAGACGGTGATCACGAAGCCGGTGTGGCCGCTCGGCCGCTCCTCGACGACGTCGACCCGCTCGACCCGGGCGTACGTCGGCCCGTGCCGGACCCACTCGACCATTCGCTCGACGTCTTCCTCGGCTCCCTCGAAGAGCGCCTCGACGGTGCCGTCAGGCGCGTTCCGCACCCATCCGCGGACGCCCGCCCGCCGCGCCTCTCGACGGCAGCTGTCCCGGAAGAACACTCCCTGGACGCGCCCGTGCACGACAACGCGACGACAGATCACTCGTTGGGCACCTTGAGGTAGGTGAGGCCACGCAGGTCCAGATAGGTGTCGGTCGGCGTGGTGACGACCCGGAGGAGTACGCCGTCGCAGCCGACGCAACGGGCGACCAGCCCAGGTGCATCGACGTACAGCCTCGTGTCGGCGAACACACCGGTCTGGCCGCACCCGGCGCAGCGAGCGATCGCCGCGGTGATGTCGACCGCGAAGAGTTCGCTCAGGGCACCCGCCGCCGCGTTGCCGTCGAGATACCTGACTTCGGTCATCGCGGGCCTCCTGTCGGGCCGAAACGTTCGGTTCTCACTCGGGCCGGGTCGTGTCCGGCCGCGACCAGCAGGTCCGCCACCGTTTCCACGAACGGCGTCGGGCCACACACGTACGTCGTCGGCGACTCCGCCGGCGTGAAGGCGAACTCCTCGATGTGGTCGGCGTCGATCCGCCCGATGCGCGGCTCCCCCGGCGGCGCTTCCCGCGTGTACACGAGGCGTACGTCGACGTGGTCCCCCGCGGCCAGCGTCTTCAGGTCGTCCACGTAGATCACCGAGGTGGGACGTCGTACCGAATAGAGGAGGCGGACGGGCGTCGTACTGTCCGCCTCTGCATGGGTGCGCAGCATTGCCATCAGCGGAACGATCCCCGATCCCCCGCCGATCAGCTGCACCGGCCCCTCCTGCTCCGGCTTCCACACGAACCAGCCGCCGACCGGCCCGCGGATCTCCAGCGGATCGCCGACCTTCAGTACATCGACCAGGTACGGCGAGACCTCGCCGTCCGGCACCTGCTCGACGGTCAGCTCGATCGTGTCACCGGTCCACGCGGACGCGATCGAGTACGACCGGGAGGCCCGATAGCCGTCCGGTGCGGTCAGCCGCACGTCGAGGTGCTGACCAGCCAGGTGCCCAGGCCACTCCGGCACGGCGAGAACGAGTGTGCGAGCGGTCTCCGTCTCACGCCGTACGTCGGTCACCGTGGCAACCTGCCAGGTCAGTCGCCGGCGTATCGCTGTTCTTTCCATGGATCTCCGTACTCGTGGTAACCGGCGGTCTCCCAGAAGCCCAGGTCCTCGCTGTCGGACAGGACAAGCCCGCGGACCCACTTGGCGCTCTTCCAGAAGTACAGATGTGGCACGAGCAGGCGGGCCGGACCACCGTGTTCGGGATCCAGCGGCTCGCCGTCGTACTCGTAGGCGATCCAGGCCTGGCCGTCGAGCAGGTCCTCCAGCGGCAGGTTGGTCGTGTAGCCGCCGTAGCTGTGCGCGAGCGCGAAGTCGGCGGCGGTCTCGACGTCGGCGAGCAAGGTGTCGAGCGAGACGCCCTTCCAGCTCGTCTCGAACTTCGACCACCTGGTCACGCAGTGGATGTCCTTGGTGATCTCCTCGGCCGGCATTCCGAGCAGGCCGGCCCAGTCCCACCGGTACGCCTCACCCGTCTCTGTCGTGACAGTGAACTCCCAGTGCTCGGTCCGGATGTGCGGTGTCGGCCCGGCGGACAGCACCGGGAAGTCCTGCGTCTGATACTGCCCCGGCGGAAGATCCGACCCACCCCGCCGACGCCCGGTGAACCCCGGCGACACGATCCCCATCGCGACCTCCCTCTTCGCACCTGAGGGAAGTCAATCACGACTCGGCCGGATGTCCAGCCCTCCGACAGGCGCGATCGACAGGCGGCGAGCGCGGGAGCGAACTAGAATTCTGGTCTCCAGACCTCGGCGGCCGCGGCTGCCGGGAGGGAAGCGCTGATGAGCGAATGGTTCGCTTTACGCCCCACTGTCGTCACCGAAGCACCGGTGCCCAAGCGAGCCACCGAGCCAGTGCCGCCGGCGGATCCCGACGCGGAGGTGACGCCGCCGAGCGAGGACGCCCCGGCGGACGAGTGACGGCTACACCCCCATCGTCCGCCCGATGATCTCCTTCATGATCTCGGTGGTGCCGCCGTAGATGGTCTGGATGCGGGTGTCGAGGTAGGCCTTGGCGATCGGGTACTCGGTCATGAAGCCGTAGCCGCCGTACAACTGCAGGCAGCGGTCGACCACCCTCTTCTGCAGCTCGGTGGTCCACCACTTCGCCATCGCGGCCTCGGCCACGGTCAGCGTGCCGGCGTTGAGTTCCTGGATGCACCGGTCGACGAAGACGCGGGCGATCTGGGTCTCGGTGGCGATCTCGGCGAGCACGAACCGGCTGTTCTGGAACGAGCCGATCGGGCGGCCGAACGCTTTGCGGTCCTTCACGTACTCGAGCGTCGTGGCCAGCAGGTTCTCGCACGCCGCGGCCGCGACCACCGCGATGGCGAGGCGTTCCTGCGGCAGCTTCTCCATCAGGTAGACGAAGCCCTTGCCCTCCTCGCCGAGCAGGTTCGCGACCGGTACCCGGACGTTGTCGAAGAACAGTTCGGCGGTGTCCTGCGCCTTGAGGCCGATCTTGTCCAGGTTGCGGCCGCGCTCGAACCCGGGCATCCCGCGCTCGACCACGAGCAGCGAGATCCCTTGAGCGCCGGCCGCCGGGTCGGTCTTCGCGACGACGATGACCAGGTCGGCCAGGATCCCGTTGGAGATGAACGTCTTCTGGCCGTTCAGCACGTAATGGTCGCCATCGCGCCGAGCCGTGGTCTGGATGCCCTGCAGGTCGCTGCCGGCACCGGGCTCGGTCATCGCGATCGCGGTGATGGTCTCACCGGAGCAGAACCCGGGCAGCCAGCGTGCCTTCTGCTCGTCGGTGGCATAGTCGAGCAGGTACGCCGAATTGATGTCGGTGTGGATCGCGAAGCCGACCCCACTCGCGCGGGCCCGGGTCAGTTCCTCGATGACGACCGCGTTGAACCGGAAGTCGCGGGCACCGCCACCGCCGTACTCCTCCGGCATCATGAAACCGAGCAGCCCCGCATGGCCGGCTGCGGTCCAGACCTCGCGCGGGACGATGCCCGCCTCCTCCCAGGCGTCGTGATGCGGCACGATCTCCTTGTCGCAGAACGCTCGCGCGGTCTCCCGGAAGGCATCGTGATCGGCGTCGAACAGCTGACGTTCCACGGGCGGTTTCCTCTCAGTCCTGAACGGCCGCGCCGGCGTTCAGCAGGTCGTCGATATCGGTGATGCCCCAGTCGGCGAGGGCTTCGCGGGTGTGTTGGCCGGCCCGGGCGGGCGGTCGGTCGAGGCTGGTCGGCGTACGGGAGAAGCGTGGGGCGGGGGCGGCCTGGCGGACGCCGTCCTTGTCCACAAAGGTGCCCCGGGCAACGAGATGGGGGTGGTCGGCGGCGAGTGGGAGAACCGGAGTGACGCAGGCGTCCGAGCCGTCGAACACGTCTGCCCACTCGGCCTGGGTGCGCTGCAGGAACGTCTCGGTCAACACCTTGCGGAGCTCGGGCCAGTTGGCCGGGTCGTTGCGATCCGGGACGGTGATGCCGAGCTTGGCGATGAGCTCGTCGTAGAACGGCTGCTCCAGGGCGCCGACCGCCACGTGCTTGCCGTCCGAGGTCTCGTACACGTCGTAGAACGGCGCACCGGTGTCGAGCAGGTTCGTGCCGCGTTCCTGCTTCCACGCGCCGGCCGCGAGGGCGCCGAGCATCATCGTGGTCAGGTGGGCGGAACCGTCGACAATCGCCGCGTCGACAATCTGACCACGGCCGCTCTGCTCTGCTTCGTGCAGTGCGGCCAGTACGCCGATGACGAGGTACAGCGAGCCACTGGCAAAGTCGCCGAGCACGTTGGCCGGCACCTGCGGCGGACCGCCCGCACGACCGATCAGGTGCAGAGCACCCGACAGCGCGATGTAGTCGATGTCGTGCCCGGCGGACTGAGCCAGCGGACCGTCCTGACCCCACCCGGTCATCCGCCCGTAGACCAACCGAGGGTTGATCGCGTGCAGGTCGTCGGGTCCGAGCCCGAGCCGCTCGGCGACTCCGGGCCGGAACCCTTCGACCAGTACATCGGCCTGCGCGACCAATCGCCGTACGACGTCGATCGCGGCCGGATTCTTCAGGTCCAGGGCCACGCTGCGGCGACCGCGGTTGACCAGGTCGAGCTCGGGCGGCCCGAAGGACAGGCCGCCGCCGGGCCGGTCGATGCGGAGGACCTCGGCGCCGAGCTCGGCCAGCATCATGCAGGCGAACGGCCCCGGGCCGATCCCGGCCAGCTCGACGATCTTGACCCCCTGGAGTGGACCCATGCCCGCTATTGTGACAGTCCTACTGTCACAGTCGTCAAGTCATCCTGCGCGCCACGACGAGAGCGCTCGCCGGAACGAGCACGCTCAGCGTGGTGACCGCGGCCAGCACGGCCGACCAGCCGGGCGAGTCACCCTCGAGGTGGCCGAGGTGGAAGAACAGGTGCGGGACCGCGAACGCCAGGTACGCGAGCAGCGCGACGACCGTGAGCAGCCGGTCGAACCGGACCGCGGCCGCGATCAGCACGATCGCCAGGCCGAGCGTCGCGCCCCCGAAGTCGCGGAACAGATGCTCGCTGTACGGCGGCGTCCAGTCGACCGTCGGCAGCTTGTAGAACTCCGCGGGGAAGAACGTCAACGCCAACCCGAGGACCACCTGGTACGCCGCGAACACGACCAGGACGGACCGCACATAGCCCCTCATCCGACGTACTCCTCGAACGTGATCCGACCGTACGACGGCCCGTCGACCAGCGCGGCACCGGACGCATACGCGCGGAACACCTTGCCGGGCACGCGGACCCCGACCACCGGTCGGCGAGAAGACCGAGCGGCCTTCCAGACCCGGGCGAGGTCAGCGACTCGCCGTCGCTCCGGACCACCGATATCGGGCGCGCGACCGTTGACCGGCAGATCGGCGACGAGTTCGGTCAGACGGACGGCGACATCCTCGACCGCGATCGGCTGCAGCGTGACCGAAGGAGCAAGAAGTACTGGAAGTCGCACGCTGAAGATCCGGTCGATCAGGTTGTGGAACTGGGTCGCCCGCAAGATCGTGTACGGCGTCCCGGAGTCCGCGACCAGCCGTTCGACCTCGAGTTTGTACCGGTAGTACGGCAGCGGGATCCGGTCGATGCCGACAATCGACATGACCACCACGTGAGTCGACGCCGGCGTGACCTGGAGCAGGTTGCGCGTCTGCGGCACGTCCCGCCGGCCGAGTGCGGTCGCGAGATGCACGATCGTGTCGACGCCATCGACAGCAGCCGCGATACCGCTGCCGCGCGTCAGGTCTCCGGTGATCACCCCCGGTCCCGTCGTACGACTGAGGACGCGGACGTCATGACCGGCCGCGCGAAGGTGTTCAACGGTGGGCCGGCCAAGGGTGCCGGTACCACCGGTGACGAGAATAGTTGCCATCTGGTGTCCTTTCGGGTTCACCAGTCCAGATCCCGCAGCCCTCCGATTCGTGACAGCTGACCGAGTGCGAACGTGAGCTTGTCCGGATTCATCACGAACTCCAGCTCGCTGACCTGGTCGCCGGCGAACTCGATGAAGCAGACCGCCTCGACACCTTCGGGGCTGACGGCAACGAGTGCCGGCCGGCCGTTCGCCTCGCCGAACCGGGCTTCGATGCCCTGGCCGAACCGCTGGAGCACGCCGACCAGGTACCGGGCGACGCGGTCGCGGCCGGTGATCGCGTTCCGGGCCGCGAACGTCTTGCCGCCGCCGTCGGCCCGCGACACGACGTCCTCGGCGAGCAACGCCTCCAGCTCGCCGATCTCACCGAGCCGGGCGGCCGCGATGAACCGCTCGACCAGCTTCCGCCACTCCCCCGGATCGACCTCGCGCTCCTGCGGTTGCTCGGCGGCCACCCGCTTGGCCGCACGGGACGCGAGTTGCCGGGCGTTGGCCTCGGAGGTGCCGATCAGCTCGGCGACCTCGCGATGGCTGTAACCGAAGGCCTCCCTCAGGACGTACGCCGCTCGCTCGGCCGGAGTCAGCCGTTCGAGCAGGAGGAGCAAGGCGAACGACACCGACTCGCGCTCGGCAACCAGCTCCAGCGGGCCGAGCTCGCTGAAATACCGGCCGGTGAGCACCGGCTCCGGTAACCACTCCCCGACGTACGTCTCCCGCCGTACCCGAGCCGACGTCAGCTGCTTGATCGACAAGTTGGTGACCACCTTCGCCAGGAACGCGCCGGGATCCTTCACCGCCTCCTGGTCGACGCCCTGCCACCGCAGCCACGCCTCCTGAACGATCTCCTCGGCATCGCTCGCCGTACCGAGCATCCGATACGCGATCCCGAACAACCGTCCGCGCACCCGCTGGAAAGCCGTCAGCCCGTCACTCACCCCACCAGTCTTGCGGATCACTCCGTCGAGGGCCGACGGGCCAGCCGCTCGTCGGCCACCGCGTCCGCTGCGAGGCGAGCCCGTGGATCACAGCCCAAGGCGGCCAGGAAGGCGTCCCGGTCCAGGGTTCGGGCCGAGACGCGCGACGTCGCGGTCGCCGTCGCGGTCCGCGGCGTGTCACGAAGCAGCGCGATCTCACCGAACGCGGCGCCGGTCTCGAGTACGTTGATGACAGCGCCTCCTTGGCTGAACGTCACGGTCCCGTCGGCGATCAGCACGTAGCGGTCGCCGTACTCCCCCTCGGCCATGATCACGTCGCCCTCACTGAACTCGGCCCGCCCCAGCCGCGTCCCAAGGTTGTCCAGCACCGGAATCGGCAGGCCGGCGAACAACGACTGCCGTCGCAACAGATCCACCTCGACATCATGCCGTTCCAGCCGCGCGTCGAACCGGCGCAGCCACGGCACCGCCACCACGGCGGCAACCGGCAGGAACACTCCGATGCTCACCAGCGCACCGCGGACGCCGATCAGGTCGACGAGCACTCCGGCGAGCGCGGCCCCGAGCGCCATCCCGACCTGGAACAGCGCCTCGAGCAGGCCGAACGCCTTCGCCTGGGCGTGGTCGGGCACCGCACGCGGCAACGCGCTGAACGCGCTGACATCGAGCAGAACGTTGCCGACACCAACGATCGCGAACAGCACCGCGGCCACGGCGAAATGGGGGAACGCCGCTGCCAGGGCGAGGGGCGTACCCCAGAGCACCAGGCCGATCCCGAGCGAGCGGTACAGCCGGCCGACACCGGCGATGGCGAGCGCCGCGGGCAGGCCAAGCATGCCGCCAACTCCGATCGCGCCGAGCAGCAACCCGATCGCGCTGTCGTCGAGGTGCAAGGACTCGATCACGAAGACGACGACGATGACGTTCAGGGCACCGCGAACGATCGTCTGGCAAGGCACCAGTACGGCGATCACGGCAGCCTCCGGCTTGCCGAACAACGCGCGGACCGCAGCCGCCCGCCGCGGGGTCTCGGCAGCGGGAGCCAGCATGGCCGGTGCCTGCAGCCGTCCGGCCAGCAACCCGGCAGCGATCAGCAACACCGCGGTGACGGCGATCGTCCACATCGGCCCGCCGACAGCCAGCAGTAAGCCGGCCAGCAGCGGACCCAGCAGAGTCGTCGCACCGTCCAGGAACCCGGCCGCCGCCGTACAGGCGACAAGCTCGGACGGTTTCGTCACCAGGCACGGCATCAAGGCCGAGGTGACCGGCCGGAACGACCCGTCCGCGACGCCGATCAGGGCCGCCAGAGCGAGGAGCACCCAGAGTGGACCGTCCGCGATCATCGTCACCACGACGCCGATCGAGGCCGCCGCCGACAGCCCGGCCATTGCCCGCAGCAACGGACCGTGGCCGAGCCTCCCGGTCAGAGCGGTGGCGATCGGCACGCCGACCGCGGGTACGACGGTGCGCAACACGCCGTACACCGCAACACCGCCCAGGCCGTTCTGCTCGAACAGGTACGCCGAGATGGCCACCAACTGGGCCAGGTCCGCGGTCCGCACCAGCGCCAACGAGAGTTGGCAGTTCCGTAATGAGCGGCTGGCGAACACCACCCGGACCGACGCGAACCGACGACCGGAGACCCCCAGCCGACGGATCGCCATGTGCTGATAGTGACGCGGGCAAGCGGTTTCGGCAACCGTTACCATCGTGCCCAGGATCGCGGTGAGGGGAGGGGGCGCGGTGTCCGCACTCAATCAGGAGACTCGTCTGCCTCCAACCGGTGTGGTCACCTTCCTGTTCACCGATATCGAAGGCAGCACCAGGAACTGGGAGCGGCATCCGGACCAGATGCGCACCGCCCTGGGCCGCCACAACGCGTTGCTGCGTACGGCGATCGCGGACAACGACGGCCTCGTCTTCGAGACCGCGGGCGACAGCTTCGTCGCGATCTTCGAGCGGCCGCTCGACGCGGTCCAGGCCGCGGTCGATGCCCAGAGCACCCTGCTCGAGGCCGAGTGGCCCGAGCCGATCGGCCCGCTCAAGGTACGGATGGCAGTGCACACCGGGCCGGCCGAGCAGCAGGCCGACGGGTACTACGCACAGCACACGCTGTCCCGGCTGTCACGGATCCTTGCCACCTGCCACGGCGGACAGATCCTGCTCTCGGCCGTGACCGAGGCACTGGTCCGCGACGCGTTGCCGGAGGCCGTCGAACTGGTTGCCCTCGGCGAGCACCGGCTGCGGGACCTGATCGCACCGCAACAGGTCTTCCAGCTCAACGCCCCCGGGCTTGCGGACTCGTTCCCGCCGCTGCGCTCTCTCGACATCCGGCCGAACAATCTGCCGGTGCAGCTGACCGCGCTGATCGGCCGGGAGAAGGAAGTCGACGCGGTGGTCACGCTGCTGTCGCGACCCGAGGCGCGCGACACCCACATCCTGACGCTGACCGGGCCGGGCGGCACCGGCAAGACCCGCGTCGGCCTGCAGGCAGCGGCCGAGCTGATCGACCGATTCGACCACGGAGTGAGCTTCGTCAACCTGGCGCCGGTCACCGACGCCGAGCTGGTCGCGCCGGCGATGGCGCTCGCCCTCGGGGTGAAGGAGGTGGCCGGCGAGCCGATCATCGACACCTTGAAGACGAATCTGCGGGACAAGCGGATGCTGCTGCTGGTCGACAACTTCGAGCAGGTGACCGCGGCGGCTCCGCAGGTCGGCGAGCTCGCCTCGGCCGCGCCCGGCGTCAAGGTGCTGGTCACCAGCCGGGTGCCGCTGCGCATCACCGGCGAGAACGAGTACCCGGTCCCGCCGCTCGCGCTGCCCGATACCGCCCGGTTGCCGGCACCGGCCGAGCTGACCCGCTGCGAAGCGGTCCGGCTGTTCCTCGAACGGGCCACCGCGATCAAGCCGGGCTTCCGGCTGACCGCCGAGAACTCGGCCGCGATCGCGGAGATCTGCGTCCGGCTCGACGGTCTCCCGCTGGCAATCGAGCTGGCCGCGGCCCGAATCCGGCTGCTCACGCCACAGGCGATGCTGGCCCGGTTGCAGAACCGGCTGAAACTGCTCACCAGCGGCGCCCGGGACGCGTCCGACCGGCAGCGAACGTTGCGTGGCGCGATCAACTGGAGCTACGAGCTGCTCTCCCCACCCGAGCGGCAGCTGTTCCGGCGGCTCGCGGTGTTCACCGGTGTGCGGACGCTGGAGGCGATCGAGGCAGTCTGCGCCGACGGCCTGGAGATCGACGTACTGGACGGGGTCGAGTCGCTGGTCGAGAACAACCTGGTCAACCACCACGAGAGCGCGGACGGCGAGCCCCGGTTCACCATGCTCGAGACGATCTACGAGTTTGCCCGGGAGATGCTGACCGGCAGCGGCGAGCTCGCCGAGTTGCAACGCCGGCACGCGGAGTACTACGCCGAGTTCGCCCGGAACGCCCGGTTGGAGCCAAGTGGGAAGCCGGGCGAGGGCGACGACCTCGAGCTGCTGGAGCTCGAGCACGACAACTTCCGCGGCGCACTCGAATGGGCTGTCGCAGACATCGAGCGGGCTGCCCTGGCCGCTGGACTCGCCCAATCGCTCAGGCGGTTCTGGTACGTCCGGGGCCACTGGGCCGAAGGGGCGGAGTGGCTCGCGAAAGCACTGACCGTCACCGCCGGGCAGGACATCCCGGTCCGGGCCGAGCTGCTGTACGGCGCGGGAGTGATGGCGGTGGAACGCGGGGACCACCTCGCCGCCCGCCGCTTTCTGGAACAATCCCTGCAGGCCTACCGCGAGCAGGGTGACGAACGCTGGGTCGCGGTCGCGCTGACCAAACTCGGGGACGCGTTCTACGCCGGTGGTGACTACGACACCGCGCGCCGGCTGATCCAGGAAGCCCTCGAACAGTCTCGCCGGCTCGGCGACCTGTCGCACGCCGGCCGGGTCCTGACCAATCTCGGTGAGGTGTTCCGGGCGCAGGGCGAGCATGCGGCGGCCCGAAAACTCTACGAGGAGGCGATCGCCGCAGGCGTGGCCGATCAGACCGGGTCGACAGCCGATATCGTCGTCCACTCCAACCTCGGCTTCGTGGTCCATCGGCAGGGCGAGCTGCAGCTGGCGATGACGCTGTTCCGGGACGTGCTGACGAAGGCGGAGAGGTTGGGCTACCAGCAGAGCATCGCGCTGTCGTTCGTCGGACTGGCCGGGGTGGCGGCCTCGTTCGGCACCGCGAACCGGGCCGCGCGGTTGATCGGCGCGGCGGACCGGCTGCTCGACGAGATCGGCGCGAAGCTGTGGCCCGCGGATCGGCTCGCCTACGACCACAACGTCGCCGCCGTCCGCGCGGAACTCGACGAGGCCGAGTTCCGCCGGCAGCACGACCTCGGGCGCGCGATGACGACCGCGGAGGCGGCCGACTACGCCCTCAACCGCTGAGGCTCAGCGGAACGTCTCGGCAGCGCGCTGGATCTTGGTGTAGAAGTCGGTCCAGGCGGCTTCGTCCATCAGGTCGGCGTCGCGGCCGCCCTGACCGTCGATCATTTCGCGGACGATGTCGGCGTGACCGGCGTGGTGGGCGGTCTCGTCGACGACCCGGACCAGTAGAGCGCCGAACGTCGTACTGCGCTTGCGCTCGGCCCAGTGCGGGACCTCGGCCGGGGTGTCCAGTGGGAGCTCGGCGATGCTGCGGTCGCTGTGGGCGCACGCGGCTCGGTAGAGGCCGGTGATGTACTCGGTGCTCTCGGACGGCAGGGCCCACATGTCGGCGCCTTCCCACACCGTGCCGTCCTCTTCCCACGGCAGCAGCTTCTCCGGCGGGCGGCCCACGCTGGTCCCGAGGTAGACGTACTCGATCCCGACGAGGTGCTTGACCAGGCCGAGCAGGTTGGTCCCCGACGGCACCAGCGGGCGGCGCCGGTCGTACTCCGACAGCCCGTCCAGTTTCGCCAGCAGCAACGCGCGCGTGTCCTGGAGGTACTTCTGCAGCTCGGTCGCCAGAGGATCCGTCATGCCGAGGACAGTAATAGGACGCTCAGACAGTTTTCGGCGCACCCGGTGGGATGAAAGGTGCCCCAGTCGGGCCGCCCTCGATCAGCTTCATCAGAGCGCCCGTGTCGACGTGTGCGTCGATGGCGTCCGCGAGCCGATCGAGGCGAGACTCGCGAAGCGCGGCGAACGAAACCGTGCCGTCGGGGGCGGGTTTGCCGGTCAGCTCGGCGACCTCGGTCAGGAACGCATGCCGCGCCGCATCGTCATCGAGCAGCCCGTGCCAGATCGTGCCCCACGCGTTCCCAACCCGGCATCCACCCGGGAAGTCAGCCGCCTCCCCCGTGACCGTCACGACGCCGTGATGGATCTCGTACGCCGTCGGCGCCGGCCGAGCCAACACCTTCTCAGCGGCAAATACCGTTGCTACCGGCAACAGCTCGAGACCGGTGTGCTCGCCACCATCCTCGACACCGTGCGGATCCGAGATCGCACCACCCAGCAACTGATACCCACCACAGATCCCCAGCACCGGCCGCCCGGCGGCAACCCGAGCGGCCACCGCATCCGCCAGACCGTGCTCCCGCAACCACTCCAAGTCCGCCACGGTCGCCCGCGACCCAGGGAGTACGACGAGATCCGCGTCCCGCACCTCGGCCGAGCTCGTCGTGAAGAACACATTGTTGGTCGGCTCGACCGCGAGCGCATCGAGATCGGTGAAGTTGCTGATCCTGGGGAACCGGACCACGGCGACCGTGAGTACGTCGGCCGAGGTGGTCCGCCGTACGGGGATGTCCAACGCGTCCTCGGAGTCCAGCCACAGCTCGGGCAGCCACGGGAGCACGCCGTACGTCGGCCGGCCGGTCACGGTCGTCAGCATGTCGATCCCCGGTTGGAGCAGCGACACGTCACCGCGGAACTTGTTCACCAGGAACCCACTGAGCAGCGCCTGATCAGAGGCATCCAGCAGCGCGACCGTGCCGAACATCGACGCGAACACTCCCCCGCGATCGATGTCGCCGACAACGACCACCGGCGCCTGGGCATGCTGCGCGAGCCCCATGTTCACGTAGTCGGACTGCCGCAGGTTGATCTCCGTCGGGCTGCCCGCGCCCTCGCTGATCACCACGTCGT
Source organism: Kribbella sp. CCNWLW201 (assembly GCF_037203805.1). Classification (NCBI taxonomy): domain Bacteria; kingdom Bacillati; phylum Actinomycetota; class Actinomycetes; order Propionibacteriales; family Kribbellaceae; genus Kribbella; species Kribbella sp. CCNWLW201. The sequence goes on from NZ_JBBCBQ010000003.1 coordinate 405,739, forward strand.
ATCTCGACGCCAGATCGTCGTACGCCGCGAAGGCCGCCTTGGCCAGCTCGGCCCGCTCGGTCAGGAACCCGCGCGCGGTGAGCTCACCCCACGGCTCCCCCATCAGGACGACGTGGCTGCGGCGATCGCTGCCCGGTTTGAGCAGCACCGGATTCATCGCGGCCTCCGGCTCGGCACCGGCGGCGACGGCCTGGATCCACTGGGCCCGGCCGATCTCGGCGCCGTCGGCACAGACCATCGAGTTGTTCGACATGTTCTGTGCCTTGTACGGCGCCACCCGCACACCCTGACGCGCCAGCCACCGGCACAGCCCGGTCACCACGGTTGTCTTGCCCGCGTCGGACGTCGTACCGGCAATCAGGAGTGAACCCACGCGGGCTACCTTAATGCGCGCATCACCAGGGCCAGATAGAGCCGGAAGCGGCCGTTGGGATTGCCGAGTTCGAAGCCGAGCACGCTCTCCGCGTGCTCCAGGCGGTAGGCCACGGTGCTGTGATGGCGGTAGACGAGCGCGGCGGCCTTCCGGACCGAGTCGGTGAAGCAGTACGCGCGCAGGATGGCGAGGAGGTCGTCACCTCCTGACTCGGCCGCGATGCGGTCGAGAGCAGCCACGTCGGGTGAGGCCGCGATGTCCTCCGGACGCAACCGCTCGGCCAGGACCAGGAGACCGCCGAGATCATCGGTCCTGATCACGGGCTCCTCGGGCGACGCGAGCCGCAAGGCGGTGCACGCGTCCCGCCAGGACTCGGCCGCGTGGATCGCAGGCAGGGCCGGCCCGATCCCAGTCCGAACCCCGGTTGCCGCCGAGACTGGTACGTCGCCCGGCCACAGGCTCACCACCTGGTCACCGACGACTGCCGAGACCGAGCGCATCGCGGGCGGGCCGGTCGAGACCGCCACCCGAAGTGACGCGGTCGGCGCGATGCCGAGCAGGTGCAAGGCGCGGGAGCGTTCGGCGATGCCGGCGGAGGCCGAGACGACCAGCGCGACCAGGGCCGGATCACCGACCGCCGGGAGGCTGCTCACGGTCCGGTCGAGCAGGATCGACCCGGCCAGAGCGAACCGCTCGAGCACGATCTCGTCGAGTGACAGCGAGGCTCCGTCCCGGGCCAGCCAGAACGACGCATCGCCGTACTCACGCATTTGGGCGACGGCGGGCGGTCCGGCGATGTCGATGGCGCCGGACGGGTCGGCCCGAAGCACGAGGCCGCGACCGGCCGCCTCGATCCCGACCGGGCACTCGGCCAGCGCCGCCGTACTCTTCAGCAGGGTGGTCAGATCGGCCTTGCCGGTCATCAGGGCGTCGAAGAACCCGATCACGCGGACGGCACTCTCCGCATCGGCGTCCAGACCGGACAGCCGCAGTAACAGGCCCTTCATGAATCGAGGCTACCGGGCCGGACCCGGTCCGGCGTCCTCCGACGTACGGCGGAATCCGGGGCCTGGATCCCCGCCAACCGGCGGCTGCGGCGTGACATGGTGGAAACGCATGCTCGACTCACCTCGAGCAAGGAGACAGCGCGATGACTGACTACCCGATCGACCCCGAACTTCAGCCCTGGGTGGCGATGCTGCCCGAGATCAACCTGGCCGACATCGTCGCCAGCCGCGACCAGGCCACCGAGCTGGTCAGTCAGCTTCCGCCCGTCCAGGTGCCTGACAGCATCGAGATCCGCGAGGTCTCGATTCCCGGTCGCGACGGCGCCCCCGAGGTCCGGGCGCGGATCTACGCGCCGATCGAGCCGTCGAGCACGCCGCGGCCCGGATACGTGCAGATCCACGGCGGCGGTTTCGTACTGGGTGACCTCGACACGTTCGAGCAGGCGCCGGTCGACATCGCGGCGGGATTGGGCGCCGTCGTGATCGCTCCCGACTACCGGCTCGCGCCGGAGCACCCGTTCCCGGCCGGCCTCGAGGACTGCTACGCCGCCCTCGAGTGGCTGGCCGCGAACGCCGGTGAGCTGGGCGTCGACACCGACCGGATCGGCGTCGGCGGGGAGAGCGCGGGTGGCGGACTCGCCGCCGGCGTCGCCCTCCTCGCCCGCGACCGGAACGGCCCGGCGCTCCGCTTCCAACTGCTCGACATTCCCGAGCTCGACGACCGGCTCGACACTCCGTCGATGATCGAGTTCGTCGACACTCCGCTCTGGAACCGGCCCGCCGCCGAGCTGAGCTGGAAGTACTACCTGTCCGGTACGCCGGACGACCTCGGACTCAAGTACGCCGCTCCGTCCCGCGCCGAGGACCTCACCGGCCTGCCGCCCGCGTTCGTGTCGACGTGTGAGTTCGACCCGCTGCGCGACGAGGGCCTGATCTACGCGCAGCGCCTGGTCGCGGCCGGAGTCCGCACCGAGCTGCACCTCTACCCGGGCACGTTCCACGGCTCGTCGATGGTCCACGGCGCAGCCATCACCCGCCGGATGGAAGCCGACAAACTCGACGCCCTCCGCCGAGCTCTCGGCTGAGCCGCGGGTCTGTCAGCTGACGGGTGAGGCGAGCTGTAGTACCTCGGCGGTCGGGAGCTTGGCGAGGTCGGCGCCGTCGACGAGCAGCTTGGACCCACGGATGCCGCTGCCGATCACGACCGGTCCGGCATCCGCGACCGCCTCGTCGACCAGGATCGGCCAGTCCGCGGGCAGTCCGATCGGCGTGATCCCGCCGTACTCCATCTTGGTCGAGCTGACCGCGTCGTCCTGGGCGGCGAAGGAGATCTTCCGGACGCCGAGGTGCTTGCGGATCACGCCGTTCACATCCGCCCGGTGGGTGGCAAGCACCATCACCGCGGCGTACGTCGACTCACCTGCCCGTTTGCCGTGGACGATCACGCAGTTCGCCGACGCGGCCATCGGTACGTCGTACTCCGCGCAGAACGCGGCCGTGTCCGCGAGACCGGGATCGATCGCGGCCGCGTACCCCACGAGCGACCCGAGGCCGTCACGCACCGGCTCCGCGAGCAACTCCGGCACCTCGGCAGCCGGCTGCCAGTCAAGCTTGCCCAGCACCGGCCCGCTCACTCACCCTCCCGCTTCACGAGGTCGGCGTACTGGGGGTTCTCCTCGAGGAAGTCCTGGTAGAACGGGCAGGCCGGTTTGACCCGCAGCCCGAGCGCCCGTGCGTCGTCCAGCGACTTCGTGGCGATGTCCCCAGCCACCCCGCGACCGCGGAAATCGGGCAGCGTCTCGGCATGCAGGAAGGTGATCACCCCGGGGTACAGCTTGTAGTCGACGAAGCCCATCAGGTTGCCCTCGGAGTCGACCGCTTCGTACCGGCTCCGGTCTTTCGCGTCCACCACGTTGATCTCGTTCTCCATGCCCGCCACTGTAGCCAGGCCGCCCCGGCCGTGCCCTAGTGTGCCGCGGTGCACAACTCACCACCTGGGTTCGCGGAGCTCCCTCCGGCCGCGAGCGGTCCTGACCAGTTCCTGACGGCACTGCGGAACGCCGACTGGTCTGCGTTCGAGCCCTCTCGTGACCTGCCTCCACTGCGCACGGCGCTCGCCGAGCTCCAGCAGGAGTACGGCGTGACGGACGCGCACCGGTTCGCGACCGAGCAGATCAGGTCGGCCGGTGCGGTACTCCGCCACCCCGACGGTCATCTGGTCGAGATCGACGCCCTGGCGTTGAGTCCCTGCGGGCGCTACCTCGCGGTCGGCTCGTGGGTCGGCGACGACTACGACCGCGGAGGTGTGCTGCAGGTCTGGGAGCTCGACACCGGCCGCTGTGTCAACAAGCTGGACGGAATCCCCGGTGGCGTGGGCTGGCCCGGGTACGCGCGCAGCATTCAATGGTCGCCGGACGGACAGCGGGTCGCGTTGGCGTTCAACACGAACATGGTGGGGTTGTGGGACCCGTTCGGTGCGGACGGCGAGGAGCCGATCGGCGATGCCTCCGTGACCGACGGCGGTTCGCGTCCGCCGGACTTCGCGTTCGCGCCCGACGGAACGCGCGCCTACATCGGGATGCGGGCGCCGCGCGAGGTACACGGCTGCATCGCGCCGCTAGAGGAGAGACATTTCTTCTACAACGCGTACGACGAGCACGGTCTGCAGCCCACGTGGCTGGCCGAGTCCCTGCCGGCATCGATCAAGGAACAGCTCGGCGATAACGAACTCTTCTTCGAGCAGGTCTTCTGGTCACGGGACGGATCGCGGATCTACGGCTACAGCCGGCGCAAGTGGGCGGCGTCGATCGACGTTCGCAGCGGCCAGGTGGTGTGGCTCGAAGGCGCCGAGACGCACGGCCAGGCTCCGGCCTGGAGCCTCGACGAGCGCCTGCTGGCGGTTCACCTGGACGGGCGCCTGCTGATCGCCGACGCCCAGACCGGTGCGCTGATGGCCGAGCTCCCCGGAATGCCGGGGGCCCAGCTGAGCTGGGGAGCCCGTGGCCGGCTGGCCGTGGTCCTGACCGACCGCTACTTCCCTCGCGTCGTTGTGCACGACCCCGACGGACGCAGCCACCACCTCCACGTGGCGCCGAAGGAGGCGGACTGGGAGCTTCCCGACGTCACCCCGTGGGCCTGGTCGCCGGACGGCGATTTCGCCGCCTGCCTCACCTCGGCCGATCAGATCGAGATCTGGTCGCCTGGGGAACATCCGGAGTGCGTGGACGTCTTCGACGTACCCGAGGACATCGCCGGTGTGCTCTGGGGCGCCGACGGCGTGATCGTCGCGGCCGGCCGGACCAGCCTTCGATTCATCGAGGCGTCTACTGGCGACGTGCTCGGCGACTTCCGCTTCCTGCGCGAGCCGTACGCCTCGCGTCCGCTCGAGCTCGACGGTGACGACATCGGCGCTGACCTCCAGTACGAGGAGCACGGAGACCCCTCGTTCGTCCTCGACGAGGACACCTGGGCGGCGGCGTTCGCACCGGGACTGGTGATCGCCCCCGATGACCGGCGCGACGACCTGGACGAGCTGCTCGCCTGGGTGGTCGACCGGCGGTACTCCTGGCCCACGTGGTGGGGCGAGCTGGACATCGTTCCGGACGCGGAGACCGCGGCCGGTCGTCTCGGAGCGCCGTACGACGACTATCTCGAGCCATTCGTCGGCGCACCCGAACCCGCGCCCGCCGAGACCTGGCCGCCGCCGAACACAGCGACCGTGGAAGACCTGTTCCAGCTCGCATTGGAGTCGGTCCGGCCGTTGCACACGGGCTGGGATCACCATGTCAGCGAGAGCCTCCGCTACGCGGCCCGGTTGCGCGCGCGGCGCGGTGAAGCGCAGGGCGCGATGGAACTGCTCGCGGCCGTTCCCACTCCGAGCCAGCGGCTCCGCGGCACGGCCGACGTCGCGCTGATCCTGGCCGCCGCCGGCCGGCTCGACGAGGCTCGGGCCGTCTTCACCATCACCGACGCCGACACCGACGCCGTACTCGACGAGTACAACGTGGCGTTCATCGCGTCGTCGATCGCCGGTGCGTACACCGCGCTCGGCGACACCGCCCGAGGTGATGCCTGGTTCGCCCGGGCCGCGATCGAGCCCGAGACCAATCCGGGCGAGCATCGCCTGGCCGTTGCGTGGGCGCTGGTCGAATGCGGCCGCGTCGACGAGGCCCGCACCGTCTGGCAGGGCGTAACCACCACGCCGTCGACGTTCTTCAGCACCCCCTTCCTGGCGTACCTGGTGCGAACCGGACGAGACGACCTCGCCCGGGAACTGTTCACCCTCAAGACCACGTCGGCTTCGGACTACGTCTCCTACTCAAACGACGGCGCGCAGGAATACCTGGGGCACCTCGAGGAGGGCTGGTACGACGGCTGGGAAGGCGTGCAGGTGCTCGCGGCCCTCGGGCGTCCGGACCTGATTCGTGACTGGGCGCGGATCTTCGGCGATGGATACGCGTACGAGGACGTACTCGAAAAGGCCGAGGCCAAAGCGCGCGACCGAGGTCCCCGGCCGACGCCGGCCGAGATCTCCGGGCTGGTGGACGAGTACGGCACCCTGCTGAAGACGCCGCGTGCCAGGCGTGGGCACCCGACCCAGGTGCTCGTCCGGCAGGCCGCCGAATGCGGTCACCTCGGCGCGGTGCTGAACCTGATCCCGGCGTTGCCGGACGACGACTTCAACGGTCGAGCCGGATCCGCCTTCCGTGCCCTCTGGATCGCGGCGACGGGCGCCGACGTCGAACCCTGGTGACCTACCGCGAGTAACTTGTGGACGGCTTACCGCCTGTTGCCGTGGACAGGCGGTAGCATCGCGGGCTGAAATGGGTGAGTGGACGGGTGCGGGGCTTCGGCTCCGACCCCGAGTGAAGCGAGGGTGTGGGCTTGACGGTGGCTGGTGGAGACGGCGGACCGACCGCTCTCCGGATCATGCTCGGCGGACAGCTGCGGCGGATGCGGGAGCAGGCCGGGATCAGTCGCGCCGACGCCGGCTGGCAGATCCGCGCCTCCGAGTCCAAGGTCAGCCGGATGGAACTCGGCCGGGTCGGGTTCAAGGAACGCGACGTCAGTGACCTGCTCGAGCTCTACGGCATGCAGGACGAGGACGAGCGCTTCCGGCTGATGGAGCTGGCCCGGGCGGCCAACAACCCCGGCTGGTGGTCCCGGTACGGCGACGTGATGCCGAGCTGGTTCACCAACTACGTCGGCCTGGAGGTCGCGGCGACGCTGATCCGGACCTACGAGGTGATGTTCGTCCCGGGGCTGCTGCAGACCGAGGAGTACGCGCGGGCCGTCGTACAGATGGGCAAGGCGTACCTGCCGGCCGAGGAGATCGAGCAGCGGGTCGCCCTGCGGGTGACCCGGCAGCAGGTCCTCAACCGGGTGAACCCGGCCCGCCTCTGGGTGGTCATCGACGAGTCCGTGCTCCGCCGGCCGGTCGGCGGCGAGGACATCATGCGGGCGCAGATCGAGCACCTGATGAAGTGGGCCCAGCAGCCGAACCTCACCCTGCAGATCATGCCGTTCAGCAGCGTCGGGTATCCGGGCGCGGGCGGCGCGTTCAGCATCCTGCGGTTCCCCGAGGGCGACCTGCCCGACATCGTCTACATCGAGCACGCGGCCAGCGCGCTGTACCTGGACAAGCTGGAAGAGGTCGACGAGTACGTCGCGATCATGGAGGCCCTCACCATCGCGGCGGCACCGGTGTCGCAGACCGAAGCCCTGCTGCGCGAAGCCCTGGCCCGGATGGACTGAACCCCCGGGACCCTCAGGTTCCCAGGGGTTCATCGCGTCTCGGTGACGCTCAGGCTTTGAGGCTCAGGCGACCTTGAGGTCGACCTTGATGTTGCCGCGGGTGGCGTTGGAGTACGGGCAGACGTCGTGGGCCTTGGCCACCAGCTCCTCGGCGACGGCGCGGTCGATGCCGGGCAGGCTCACCTCGAGCACGACCTCCAGGCCGTAGCCGGTGCCGCCGTTGATCGGGCCGATGCCGACCTCCGCGGTGACGGTCGAGCCGTCGGAGTCCTGCCGGGCCTTGCGGGCGACCAGCTTGAGCGCGCTGTGGAAACAGGCTGCGTAGCCGGCCGCGAACAGCTGCTCCGGGTTGGTGCCCTGACCGCTGCCACCCATCTCGGCCGGCGGTACGACGACGACGTCGAGCTTGCCGTCGTTCGTCGCGACCTTGCCGTCACGACCGCCGTGGGCGGTGGCCTTCGCGGTGTACAGAACCTTCTCTACTGCAATGGTCATTTTCGAAGTTCTCCTGGGAGGGATCAGCGGGTGGGGTCGAGCACGAGCTTGCCGACGGTCCGGCGGGCTCGCAGGTCTTCGTGGGCGGTGGCGATGGCGGACAGCGCGTACTCGCCGCCGACGATCGGGGTGAGCTTGCCGCTCGCGGTCAGATCGAACAGCTCGGCCAGCGGGTCGGCCAGCAGGGCCGGGTTCTGGAAGCAGTCGGCCAGCCAGAAGCCGGCGATCGTCTTCGAGCCCTTCATCAACCGGCTCGAGTCGATCGGCGCAGCAGCCTGGCGGGACGCGGCACCGAAGGTGACCAGGCGACCGAAGCGACCGAGCGCCGCGAAGGACTCGTCGAACGTCGGTCCGCCGACCATCTCCAGCACGATGTCGACCGGCTTGCCACCGTTCGCCTCGAGGATCCGGGCCTTCAGACCTTCCGGCTCACCGTCGATCGCCACGTCGGCGCCGAGCTCGAGCACCTGCTTGCGCTTCTCCTCGCTGGACGCGGTCGCGATCACGCGGCCCGCACCCCACAGCTTCGCGAGCTGCACGGCGAGAGACCCGACACCACCGGCGCCGGCGTGCACCAGCACGGACTCACCAGGCTGCAGACGCGTAGACGTCTTCAGCAGGTGCCAGGCCGTGGTGCCCTGCAGTACAAGCGCGAGCGCCTGACCGTCGGTGACGCCTTCCGGAACATCCCACGCGTACGGCGCGTGCGCGACAGCCTTCTCGGCATAGCCACCGGATCCGAGCAGCGCGACCACCCGACGGCCGTCGCCGGTCCTGCCGACGACCTCGCCACCGGGGATCAACGGGAGCACGGTCTTGGACAGGTACGAGTTCTCGACCTGGTGCGTGTCCGCGTAGTTGATGCCGGCGCGATCGACCGTGATCAGCACCTGCCCGTCACCGGCAACCGGCTCCGGCACGTCGCTGACCTTGAGGACCTCGGGCCCTCCGAACTCAGTGATCTCTATCGCTCGCATACACCGTACTATACACTGTACGTTATGGATGTCGAAGGGAGGTGCGTCACATGGCGAGGACACCACGCAACACGCTCAGCTCCGAGCTGATCGTGCGTACCGCGCTGGACGTGATGGAGTCGAAGGGCGCCGACGCGTTCAGCCTGCGCGGCCTGGCCGCCGAGCTGGGCGTCGGCCCGATGGCGCTCTACACCTACTTCCGGAACAAGGACGACCTGTACGACGCCGTCCGCAACCACCTGATGGCTCTGCTGCCCGCCGTACCGGAGGATCTGCCGTGGCCGGATCAGGTGCGGGCGGTGTGTCGCGGGCTGCGGCTGCTGATGCTGCAACATCCTTGCCTTGCGCAACTTCTGGCCGGCCGGCCGCTGAGCGGGCAGGAGACGGCCCGGGTCGCCGAAGGGCTGCTCGGCGTCCTGCGGAAGGCCGGGTTCGACCCGGAGACGGCGGCGCGGACGCACACCACGTTGTTCACCTACGTGCTCGGGGCAACGTCCTGGGAGATCCAGATGGCGGCCGAGCGCCGGGACCCGGAAGCCTGGCGACGGTTGCGGACGACGATGGAGTCACTGTCGGCACGGGAGTTCCCCACCGTCGTCGACCTCGCGCCCGAGTTGGCCCGGACGACGGGCGGCGACGAGCAGTTCGACTACGGTCTCGACCTGCTGCTGGCCGGGCTGAAGGTCAGAACACCATCGTGACGATGGCGACGATGCCGATGCAGACGATGAGCGCGCGGAGTGCGACCGGCGGGAGCTTGCGGCCGTAGCGGGCGCCGAGGAAACCGCCGATGGTGGAGCCGACCGCGATCAGGCCGGCGGCCAGCCAGTCGACGTCGGCGACGATGATGAACAGCACCGCGGCGACGGTGTTCACCACCGTGGCCAGCACGTTCTTCAAGCCGTTCATCCGCTGCAGGTTCGAGTCCAGGCCCAGACCCAGGATCGCCATCAGCAGTACGCCCTGGGCGGCACCGAAATACCCGCCGTAGATGCCGGTGGCAAACACTGCGGGAATCACCCACCACGCGCCACGGTGCAGATGCGACGGGGCACTGATCCACCGCGACAGCCAGGGCTGGAAGGCGACCAGCACGCACCCGAGCAGGATCAGGACCGGTACGACGGCGTGGAACGCGGAGTCGGGCAAGGTCAACAGCAGGACTCCCCCGACGACACCGCCGAGCAACGACGCGGGGACCAGGCGGATCATCCGGCCGCGCTGCCCTTCCAGCTCACGCCGGTAGCCGATGGCTCCCGCCGCCGTGCCCGGCGCGAGGCCGACGGTGTTGCTGACGTTCGCGAGCACCGGCGGGATGCCGACGGCAAGCAACGCGGGGAAGGTCAGCAGCGTGCCCGATCCCACCACGGCGTTGATCGTGCCCGCGCCAACCCCTGCCAGCAGGACGAACAGCGCCTCGAACCATGTCATCGCTGCCAGACTTTACGCACCTGACCGGTCGCCCCGCTCACCCGTCCGTCCGTTGAGCAGACAACCTTGTCGTGCGCAACGCAGAAGGCCCTCCGAGGTTTCCCTCGGAGGGCCTTGTTTTCAGCGTGTTTCAGCGCTCGAGCGGAGGCTCCGGCGACGGCGGGACCGGGGGCTCCGGGTTCTGGCCGACGGCCGGCGTGGCCGGCTGCTGGCTGCGGGTGCTGACGGCCGCGTTCTGCGCGGCGGCGATCGCCTCCGCGACGGCATTGTCGGCCTCGGCGACCGCTGCGTCCGGCGTGCTGTCCGAAACGCCCTCGATCTCGGGCACGTGGCCGTCGGCGAGCTCCGGCGCCTGCCAGGAACCCTCGGCCTTCTGCGGGATGCCGGCCACCTGGCCGACCGCACTGCCGAGACCCTTGAGCGCGTCGCCGATCTCGCTCGGCACGATCCACAGCTTGTTCGCGTCGCCCTGAGCGATCGACGGCAGCATCTGCAGGTACTGGTACGCGAGCAGACCCTGGTCCGGCTTGCCGGCGTGGATCGCGTTGAAGACCGTGGTGATGGCCTGCGCCTCACCCTGCGCCTTCAGGATCCGGGCCTCCCGCTCGGCCTGTGCACGCAGGATCCGGGACTCCTTGTCACCCTGGGCGGTCAGGATCGCGGACTGCTTCTGGCCCTCGGCCGACAGGACGGCGGACTGCCGCATACCTTCGGCGGTCAGGATCGCGGCGCGCTTGTCGCGGTCGGCGCGCATCTGCTTCTCCATCGAGTCCTGGATCGACGGCGGCGGGTCGATCGAGCGCAACTCGACCCGGTTGACCCGGATACCCCACTTGCCGGTCGCCTCGTCCAGCACATAGCGGAGCTTCTCGTTGATCTCCTCACGCGAGGTCAGCGTCTGCTCCAGGTCCATGCCACCGATGATGTTCCGCAGCGTCGTCATGGTCAGCTGCTCGATCGCCTGGATGTAGTTCGAGATCTCGTACGTCGCCCGGACCGGGTCGTTCACCTGGAAGTAGATGACGGAGTCGATCGACACCATCAGGTTGTCCTCGGTGATGACGCCCTGGGGCGGGAACGCGACGACCTGCTCGCGCATGTCGATGGTGTAGCGGACCTTGTCGACGAACGGCGTCAGCAGGTTCAGGCCGGGCTGCAGACCCGTCTTGAACTTGCCGAACCGCTCGACGATCCCAACGGTCTGCTGCTGCACCACCCGGACCGACTTGACCAGCGTGACGATCACCAGCAAGGCGACCAATGCCAGCACTACGAGGAACGCGGTCACTTTTGACCCTCCACTCGACAGAACCCTCAGGACGGACAGTCTTTCCTATCGACGGTCCACTCGCCGTACCGGTTCCCCGGCGCGTCGGCTGCCTGATCGCGCAGGTACTTCTGTCGTCCTCCCGCCACCGACACTACTGTGAACTCACCCCCGCACAACCGAGGGTCGCCGTACGGCGGTATCGGCTGTGTATCAGTTCTGCGGCGGGTCGGTGGGCTTCGGATCCTGGCCGGGTTGCGGGTTGCCGGGATGCGGGAGTTGGTGGAGAGAATCGCCGACCGGATAGACGACCGCGGTGGCGCCGTCGATCGACATGATCTCGACCCGCGTCCCCGGGGCGATCGTGGACACCTCGTCGAACGGGCGGGCCGTCCACAGCTCGCCGCCGATCTTGATCGAACCGCCGCCGTCGGGGTGGATCTCCTTGACCACGGTGCCGGTCCGGCCGATGACGTGCGCGGAGCCGGTCTTCAGCTCCGTGCCGTGGTGGAACTTGCGGGCCAGCAACGGACGGATCGCGACCAGCATCGCCGCGGAGGTGATCAACCCGACGACGATCTGCAGCCACAGCAACCCCGGCACGACGGCACTCACCCCGGCGGCGGTCAGCGCACCGGCCGCCAGCATCAGCAGGGTGAAGTCGAGCGACGCCAGTTCGGCCAGACCGAGGACGGCGGCAACTGTCAGCCACGCCGCCCAAATGTTGTCCCGCAGCCAGTCCATCATCTGCCAAGCCTATCCAGGTTGAGGGCCCCAAGCAGGCCAACAACCTGTCGGACGCACCACGACTTCCGCCGGATCCGACCCCGCGCTGGTGGGTTAGCCAACCAGAGTGTGGGTTGGCGCCCCGGATTCCGGGTGTTCAACCCACACTTTGGTGGGCTGACCCACTCGAGGGGGTGGTGGTGGGGTCAAAGGGCTCGGGCGGTGTAGCGGCCGTCTTCCTGCTTGAGGGAGAGGGCCAGGTCGAAGGTCTCGCTGAGGGTTTCGGAGGTGAGGGCTTCGTCCATCGGGCCGGCCGAGACGATCCGGCCCTGCTTGAGCAGCAGGGCGTGGGTGAAGCCGGGTGGGATCTCCTCGACGTGGTGGGTGACGAGGACCATCGCCGGTGCCCCGGCCGCGGTCGCGATCGAGCTGAGCGAGCGGACCAGTTGCTCGCGCCCGGTGAGGTCGAGACCGGCCGCGGGCTCGTCCATCAGCATCAGCTCGGGGTCCGTCATCAGCGCGCGGGCGATCTGGACCCGCTTGCGCTCCCCCTCGGACAACGTGCCGAACGTCCGGTCGCCGAGGTGGCCGATGCCGAGCTCGGTCAGCAGCTCCTTGGCCCGCTGGTGGTCCAACTCGTCGTACTCCTCACGCCACCGGCCGAGTACGGCGTACGACGCGGAGACCACCACGTCCGACACGCGTTCGCCGCGCGGAAGCCGGTCGGCGAGGGCTGCACTGGTCAGGCCGATCCGCGGCCGCAACTCGAACACGTCGACCGCTCCAAGCACCTCGCCGAGCAGGCCGGCAACTCCGGAGGTCGGGTGGATGTGCGCCGCGAGGATCTGCAGCAGCGTCGTCTTGCCGGCGCCGTTCGGGCCGATCACCACCCACCGGTCGGCTTCGTCGACGGTCCAGTCGATCCCGTCGAGCAGCCGCGCCTCACCACGAACGATCGACACCTCGGCCAGCTCCACCACTGCAGTCATGCCCCAAAACCTACGGGGTCGCTCCCCCACTCCCGCCGCCCACCCTGCTGATGTCGTACGGCGACCAGTGGGGTGGGAGACTGGCGGGCGTGTTGACGACCTCCGCCTCGGTTCGGTTCACCGTGTGGACCAACGCGATGCTGACCGGTGCCTGCGACCCGGACACGGCCGCCTTGAAGATCCTGGCTGACGATGTCGGCCACCACGTCGCGGGCCTGGCCGCGCATCCGGCGCCGGCGACGTTGCCGGTCGCCCTCAACCTGTTGCGCGCGGCTGGTGCGACCCAGGCACACCTCGCGTTGCCGATCCCAGGTGATCCGATCGGTCTGGCCGGGCCACCGACCTTCAACGAGGCCGCGCTCGAGTCGGGTGAGGCCGTCGTACTGACGGGCGCTGAGATCGGCCTCGTTCCGGCGTACGTCGGTCCGGCCGTGCAGTGGACCGTGATGGCGGCGTCGAGTCCGCTGCCGGCCGACTTCGGTGAGGCCGACCGTGGACTGCGGCTGGCGTTGATCGAGGCGGCCGAGTCGCTCGCGGCCCTGGACGTCGCCCGCTGGAAGCCGGAGATCGCGGACGCGCTGATCGACATCCGCAAGATCGGCAGTGGACGCAACGACGACCTTGCCCCCGGCTACCAGCCCCGCGCGGTCAAGGCCGCGGCCACCGCTCGGCGCTGTCTCGCCATCGCCGACGCGGCCCTCGAGGACGACGGCGCCGCGGTCACCGGCGCCGAGGCCGACGCCCGGCGGCGCGCGCTCACGGATCTGGCCGCCGCCGCCCGCCGTGCTCTCGTCGCGGCATGTGGACCGCCCGTCCACGACTGACCCGGTTTAGGTAGCGTTCGTGCTGCCATGACTGGACAGGCTGAGTTCGAGACGCATGCATCCGATCGCCCGACGCTGCTGGTCACCTTGACCGGTACGGACCGCCCGGGCCTGACTTCCGCTGTGCTCTCGACGCTCGCCACCCGCGGGCTCGAGGTGATCGACGCCGAGCAGGTGGTCCTCCGGGGCCGCCTGGTCCTCGGTGTGCTGGTGTCCGCACCGCGCGATCACAAGAACCTCAAAGAGGAACTGAAGGCGCTCGAGGCGGTCCTCGACGTCGACATCTCGGTGAAGAAGGGCATCGGCGACAACGAGCCCCGGCGCAAGGGCCGTAGCCAGGTGACGGTGATCGGGCACCCGCTGACCGCTGCCGGACTGGCCGCGATCGCCGGCCGGATCGCCGACACCGGCGCGAACATCGACCGGATCAGCCGGATGGCGCGCTACCCGGTGACCGCGATGGAGATCGCCGTCTCCGGCGCGGATCCGGATCAGCTCCGGACCGTGCTCGCGCTGGAAGGTGTCCGGCAGGAGCTCGATGTCGCCGTTCAGGCCGGCGGGTTGTACCGGCGGGCCAAGCGGCTGATCGTGATGGACGTCGACTCGACCCTGATCCAGGGCGAGGTCATCGAGATGCTGGCCGAGCACGCCGGCCGGCTGGCCGAAGTTGCCGCGGTCACCGAACAGGCGATGCGCGGTGAGCTCGACTTCACCGAGTCGCTGCATCACCGGGTCGCCGAGCTGGCGGGCCTGCCGGAGTCCGCGCTGGACGAGGTGTACCACGCGATCCAGTTGGCGCCCGGAGCGCGCACGCTGGTGCGGACGCTGAAGCGGCTCGGGTACCAGTTCGCCATCGTCAGCGGCGGGTTCAGCCAGATCACCGACAAGCTGGCCGCCGACCTCGGCATCGACTACGCCAAGGCGAACGAGCTGGAGATCGTCGACGGCAAGCTGACCGGCCGGGTGATCGGCGACGTCGTCGACCGGGCCGGCAAGGCCGTCGCACTGCGCGAGTTCGCGGGGAAGTCCGGTACGCCGCTGTCGCAGACGGTCGCGATCGGAGACGGCGCCAACGACCTCGACATGCTCGCGGCCGCCGGGCTCGGTGTCGCCTTCAACGCCAAGCCAGTCGTGCGCGCGGCGGCCGACACCCACCTGAGCCACCCCTACCTGGACACGATCCTGTACCTGCTGGGCATCAGCCGCGAGGAAGTCGAGGCGGCCGACGCGGACAACCCGGCCTGACTCAGATCATCGCGCGGGTGCGCGATGATCTGACGCATGCTGCCTCACGGGTTCACGAGCCGTTCCGCGACGATCGATGACGCAGACGCGATCTACCGGCTGATGGCCGCGGGCGAGATCCGCTGGCATGGCCAGGCCGAGATCGTGCCGGATCGGGTCGCGGCGGATCTGCAGCGGCCCGAGCTGGACCTGTCGCGCGACACCCTGGTCGTCGAGGCGGCCACCGGTGACCTCGCCGGATCGGCCTGGATCCACCGGGGTAAACGCGCTCAGATCGACGTGCATCCGTCGTACCAAGGGCTCGGGATCGGTACGGCGCTGCTCGACTGGGCGGAAGGGCGGTCGCGCGAAGAGGGCAGCGAGTGGCTGGCGCAGACCGTGGATGACGCGGACAAGGCCGGGACCGACCTGGTCCGGAGCCGCGGGTACGAGGTGCTCGCGACCAACTGGCTGCTCGAACGCCCGATCACCGCGCCCGAGCCGCGCACGCTGCCGCCCGGCATCAGTCTCAGTCCGTACGACGAGGCGCGGGCGCATGCGGTGCACGAGCTGATCGAGGCGGCTTTCGGCGAGTTTCAGCAGCGACAGAAGCCGTACGACGAGTGGGCCAAGCTGACCGTGGAGCGGCCGACCTTCCGGCCGAACGCGTCGACGCTGGCGTACGCGGGTGACGAGCTCATCGGTGCCGTCATCGCGTTCGACCTGCCGGAGACCGACGAGGGGTACGTCGAGCAGCTCGCCGTCCGCTCGGATCAGCGGGGCAAGGGCGTGGCGCGAGCGATGCTCGACGACACCTGTGCCGAGTTCCACCGGCTCGGCCGGCGCGACTGCATCCTCTGGACGCATTCCGGCACCGGCGCCCTCGGGATGTACGAACGCCTCGGCATGCGAGTCAGGCGCAGTACGACGGTCTATCGCAGTACGCGCTGAACTCCGGCTGTGACGAGCTGTTGACACTCGGGCATGAGAGCGCTCCCATTGGGTAACCCCTGAAGGAGGTCAACCAATGCGTTCCGCCCCGAACCGCTCCCGACGCCGTACCCTCCTGGCCGCATTGCTCGCCCCGGTGCTGGTCGCCGTACCCTTGACCATCGCAGCTCAAGCAAGCGTCCCACCGCCTCCGGCCGGCTGGTCGACCGTCTGGAGTGACGACTTCGACGGACCCAGCAATACGCTGCCGTCGAGTGCCAACTGGATCATCGACACCGGCCACGGCTACCCGGGCGGCCCCACGAACTGGGGTACCGGCGAGATCCAGAACTACACGAACAGCACGAACAACCTGGCCCTCGACGGCACCGGCAACCTGCGGATCACGCCGCGCCGGGACGCGGCCGGCAACTGGACGTCGGCCCGGATCGAGACCCAGCGCAGTGACTTCAAACCGCCGAGCGGCGGTGTGCTCGCGATCGAGAGCCGGATCCAGATGCCGAACGTCACCGGCAACGCGGCCCTCGGGTACTGGCCCGCGTTCTGGGCGCTCGGAGCGCCGTACCGCGGCAACTACTGGAACTGGCCCGGCATCGGCGAGTTCGACATCATGGAGAACGTCAACGGGATCAACTCCGTCTGGGGTGTGCTGCACTGCGGCGTGAACCCGGGCGGCCCGTGCAACGAGACCAGCGGCCTCGGCGCCAGCCGTGCGTGCCCGGGCTCCAGCTGCCAGTCCGGGTTCCACACCTATCGGTTCGAGTGGGACACGAGCATCTCGCCGAACCAGTTGCGTTGGTACGTCGACGGGCAGCAGTTCCACTCGGTCAGCCAAGGCCAGTTGCCTGCCGACACGTGGACGAACATGACCTCGCACGCCGGCTACTTCATCCTCCTGAACGTCGCCGTCGGAGGTGCCTTCCCAGACGCCCTCAACGGACCGACTCCACGCCCTGAGACCGTCCCGGGCCACCCGATGATCGTCGACTACGTCGCGGTGACCTCTCGAGGTGGCGGTACGACTCCCCCGACCACGCCGCCTCCGGGTGGCGGCAGCGCCTACAGCACCATCCAGGCCGAGTCGTCCAGCCAGCAGTCCGGCATGGGCGTCGAGACCACGACCGACACCGGTGGCGGTCAGAACCTGATGCAGGTCGGCAACGGCGACTGGGCGCTCTACCGCGGACTCGACTTCGGCAGTACGGCGGCCACACAGTTCGTCGCCCGGGTCGCGTCCGGTGCGGCTGGCGGGGTCAGCGGGCTGGTCGAAGTACGCCTCGACAGTCGGTCGAACGCCCCGATCGGCAGCTTCGCGATCGCCAACACCGGCGGCTGGCAGTCCTGGCGAACCGTCCCGGCCAACATCAGCGCCGTCACCGGCGTCCACGACGTCTACCTCACCTTCACCAGCGGCCAACCAGCCGACTTCGTCAACCTCAACTGGTTCACCTTCGGCCACTAACACTCGTCGACGCGGTGCCGGGCTGACGAAGCCCGGCCCCCGCCGTACCGTCGGAAGGGTGTTGGCTCTCACGAAGGCAGGGTCGTCGGTCGCGTTGGCGACCGTCCCCGACCCGGTGCCGCTGTCGCACGAGGCGATCGTGCGGGTCAACACCTTCTGCCTGAACCGCCGGGAGTTGCTCGACCTCGCGAAGCTGCCGGATGGCTCGGTGCCCGGGTCGGACTTCGCCGGCACGCTCCGGGAGTACCCGGCCGTCATCGGTGACACGGCCAAGCTCAGAGCAGTCCAAGGCGCGCGCGTTGTTGGCACGGTTCGACAGGGTGCGTGGGCCGAGCTGGTGGCGGTGCCTTACACCCGTCTCGCCGGGATCCCCCACAACGTGGCCGACGTACAGGCCTCGACGCTCCCAACCGCAGGGCTGGCGGCACTGCGCTCGTTGGAGATCGGCGGTTTCCTCATCGGCAAACGAGTGCTCGTCACGGGCGCGAGAGGTGATGTCGGGCGTCTCACTTGCCAGCTGGCCCACCTCGCGGGCGCTCACGTCACCGCCTTTGTGCGGCCGGAGGAACGGGCTCCACGCAGTTACCGGCCGTTGGACCAGGTCCCCGGTGCCGACCTGGTCACGGAGCACCTCCCGGGTCGCTTCGACCTGGTCATCGACACCGTCGGCGGTGAGATCCTCGGTGAGGCGATCGAGTGGCTCGAGCCGCAAGGTGTCCTGGTCGCGGTGGCGACGCCTGAACTCGACGGGCGGGTGAGCTTCCGGACCTGGCGCGCCGACCACTCTGCGGGTGTCCGGATCCAGTTTCTGGACGAGTTCGACGAGGTCACCGCTCATGACCGCATCCATACCGATCTGATGCGGCTGCTCGAGCTGGTCTCCACCTTCAAGCTGGACGTCGGCGTCGGGCTCGAGGAGCCGTGGCAGAACGCCCCGGAGGTGATCCAGGCGGTCCTTGACGGCCGGATCACCGGCCGGGCCGTGCTGCGGGTTCGGACGGTCGGGCTCTGACCGGATTACGGGTGGACCCGGGGGCAGCACCTATCCTTCGGACTATGTCTGAACAGCAGGGTGGGGTGAGCAGCGGGCCGGGGGCCCTGTTCGCCATCGGTGGCGCCGAGGACAAGCTGAAGAAGCGGACGGTGCTGCAGGAGTTCGTCGAGGCGGCCGGCGGGTCGAAGGCGCGGATCGTGGTCGTGCCGACCGCGTCCGCGCTCGGCCCGGACGTCGTCGACGTCTACCACGCGCTGTTCGCCGCCCTCGGCGCCGAGAGCGTCGTCGGGGTGCGCCCGGAGAACCGGGAAGACGCCGACGACCCCGCCTTCATCGAGCCGCTGCACAACGCCACCGGCATCTTCATGACCGGCGGCAACCAATTGAAGCTGGCCGGTGTCGTCACCGGTACGGCGTTCGGCCAGGCGGTCACCGCCGCCCACGCGCGCGGTGCCGCGGTCGGAGGTACGTCGGCCGGCGCGAGCATCCTGGCCGAGCACATGATCGCGTTCGGCCGGTCCGGTGCGACCCCGCGGCAGCGGATGAGCCAGTTGGCCGGCGGCCTCGGCCTGGTCCAGGGTGCGATCGTGGACCAGCACTTCGCCCAGCGGAACCGGTACGGCCGGCTGCTGTCGCTCGTCGCCCAGTCCCCCGGCCTGCTCGGCATCGGCGTCGACGAGGACACCGCCGCCGTCGTACGCGGAACTCATCTGGAGGTCGTCGGCCGTGGTGCGGTGACGATCTTCGACGGCAGCCGGATCACGTCGAACGCGCACCACGCCAAGCGGTCCGAGCCGATCCTGGCGTCGGGCGTCGTACTGCATGTGTTGCCGGCGACCGCGACGTTCGACCTGCGAGACCGGGTGCTGCTGTCGTACGGGCCGCAGCCGCCGGCCGAGGAGATCGCCGAGATGCAGGCCGCCGAGGCGGATCTGCGCAAGCTCGCCAAGGAGATCGCCGCCGAGGGGGTGTCACCCAAGTACTACGCGGACCGCAAGCGGCGGGCCGGACGCCGGACCGCGGCCGCCACGTCGAAACGGTCCACCGCCGCCGGGGAGTCCAGACCGGAGGCGACCGAGCCGATCACGGCCGGCGCCGAACTCGACTCCCCCGACCGCACACAATCAGGCAGTGAGACCGCATGACCGAAACGCACGGCACCCCCAGCCCGGACCTGAAGATCATCGAGACCCGCGTGTACCGCGGGCCGAACGTGTGGAGCTACGACCCGGCCATCCACCTCGTCGTCGACCTGGGTTCGCTGGAGAACTTCCCCTCGAACACCATCCCCGGCTTCAGCGAGCGGCTGCTCGAATACCTGCCCCGGCTCGACCAGCACCACTGCTCGCGCGGCCGCAAGGGCGGCTTCATCGAGCGGCTGCACGAGGGCACCTGGCTCGGCCACATCGCCGAGCACGTCTCGCTGCAACTCCAGCAGGAGGCCGGGCACGACATGCGCCGCGGTAAGACGCGCCAGGTCAAGGGGATCCCGGGCCGCTACAACATCACTTACGCGTACGCCGACGAGTTCGTCGGACTCGCCGCGGGTGAGCTCGCCGTACGGTTCGTGAATCATCTGGTCCAGCCGGACCCGGCGTTCGACTTCACCACCGAGCTGGAGAAGTTCATCAAGCAGGCCGAGCGGACCGCGTTCGGTCCGTCGACGCAGGCGATCGTGGACGAGGCGGTGTCCCGCGACATCCCGTGGATCCGGCTGAACAAGGCCAGCCTGGTCCAGCTCGGCCAGGGCGTCCACGCGAAGCGGATCCGGGCGACGATGACGTCGGAGACCGGTTCGATCTCGGTCGACATCGCCAGCGACAAGGACCTGACCACGCGACTGCTCGCGTCAGCCGGCCTGCCGGTGCCGCGGTCGGAGTCGATCCGCACGGTCGAGGAAGCGGTCTCAGTCGCCAACAAGATCGGCTACCCGGTGGTGTGCAAGCCGCTCGACGGCAACCACGGCCGGGGCGTGTGCCTGAACCTGCAGAACGCGGACGCCGTCCGGGAGGCGTTCCCGACCGCGGCCGAGCAGTCGCGTCGCGGCTGGGTGATCGTGGAGAACTTCGTCACCGGCAAGGACTACCGCTGCCTGATCATCAACGGCCGGATGGAGGCGATCGCCGAACGCGTGCCGGCGCACGTGGTCGGCGACGGCATCCACACCGTGGCCGAGCTGGTCGACATCACCAACGCCGACCCGCGCCGTGGTGTCGGGCACGAGAAGATCCTGACCCGGATCACGATCAACAACGCCGCCCGGGAGCTGGTCCGCGGCCAGGGGTTCGAGCTGGACGACGTACCGCCCGAGGACACCATGGTCAAGCTGACGCTGACCGGGAACATGTCCACCGGCGGGATCTCGATCGACCGGACCTTCGAGGCGCACCCGGAGAACGTCGAGATCGCCGAGGAGGCGGCCCGGATGATCGGGCTGGACATCGCCGGGATCGACTTCATCTGCCCGGACATCACCCAGCCGGTGCGCGAGACCGGCGGCGCGATCTGCGAGGTGAACGCGGCGCCGGGGTTCCGGATGCACACGAACCCGACGATCGGCGAACCGCAGTACATCGCCAAGCCGGTCGTCGACATGCTGTTCCCGCCCGGTGCGACCAGCCGGATCCCGATCGTCGCGGTGACCGGGACGAACGGCAAGACCACCACCGCGCGGATGATCAGCCACGTCTTCAAGGGCATCGGCCGCAAGGTCGGGATGACGTCGACCGACGGCATCGTGATCGACGAGCGGCTGGTGATCCGCGCCGACGCGTCCGGGCCGAAGTCCGCCCGGATGGTGCTGCAGAACCCGCGCGTCGACTTCGCGGTGTTCGAGGTCGCGCGGGGCGGGATCCTGCGTGAGGGTCTCGGCTACGAGCGCAACGACGTGGCCGTCGTACTGAACATCCAGCCCGATCACCTCGGTCTACGTGGCGTGGACACGCTCGAGCAGCTGGCCGACGTGAAGGCGGTGCTCGTCGAGGCCGTGCCGCGGACTGGGTACGCCGTACTGAACGCTGACGACCCGTTGGTCCGCAAGATGCGGCGGAAGTGTTCCGGCCAGGTGGTGTGGTTCAGCATGGCCGAGCCGGGCAGTGAGGTGCGCGACTACATCGAGGGCCACTGCCGGCGTGGTGGGCGGGCCGTCGTCCTGGAGCGGTCGGATCTGGGCGACATGATCGTCGTCAAGCACGGCCGCCGGTCGATGCAGCTGGCCTGGACACACTTGCTGCCGGCAACGTTCGGCGGGCGGGCGATGATGAACGTGCAGAACTCGATGGCCGCCGCGGCAGCCGCGTTCGCTGCTGGTGCGCCGCTGCACGACATCCGGCAGGGCCTGCGGACGTTCAGTACGTCGTACTACCTGTCTCCCGGCCGATTGAACGAGATCGACGTGGACGGTCGGACGGTGATCGTCGACTACTGTCACAACGCGCCGGCGATGCGGATGCTCGGTGACTTCGTCGACCGGCTCGGTGAAAGCCTGAACGCGTCCTCGGAGCTCGGCCGGCCATCGCGAATCGGCGTGGTCGCGACCGCTGGTGACCGGCGCGACGACGACATGCGGGAGCTCGGTGAGGTCGCCGCCCAGCACTTCGACGTGGTCATCGTCCGCGAGGACGTCCGGCTGCGTGGGCGCAAGCGCGGTGAGTCGGCGGCGTTGGTGGCGGCGGGTGTCCGGGCCGCGATGGAGAACGGCGCGCGCTGCCGCCAGGTCGATATCGAGCTGGAAGAGCTGGCGGCGATGCGGCATGCGCTGGCCCGGTCCAACCGGGGCGACCTCGTCGTACTGTGCGTCGATCAGCATCAGACCGTGCTCGCGGAGCTCGAGTCGGTGTCGCATCTCGCACAGGCGGGCGCTCGCTCGGGTGACGAGGGTGGCGATCCCGACTTCGTCAAGCCCGACGAGGAGTCCACCGACGATTAGGGGGAACTTGCCCTGGGCAAGGCTCGTTGGCTTTCCCGTGAAGCTGAAGTTGCTGACGGCCGCGGCCACCTCCCACGACCTGACCGTCCCGGTCAAAGCGTTCACCGAGGAAGAAGAGCACTACCACCCGAGCGAGACACCATCCGCCAAGTGACTAGTAGGCCTTCCAGGCGGCAGCTCTTCGGGTACGCCGGAGCAGCTGCCGCAGGTGCGGCTGTCTCCGGCGGTGCGGTGGTCGCCCTCGACAACGACAAACCCCAGCAACAGCCCGTATCCCGGCTCATCAGCCCGTACGGCGACCACCAACCGGCAATCACAGCTCCGTCGCCGCGACACGCTGAGCTGGTAGCGCTGAACCTGCTGCCCGGGACGGACAAGGCGGCACTCGGGCGGTTGATGCGGTTGTGGAGCAACGACATCGTTGCTCTGGCCAACGGGCGGCCGGCACCCGGCGACACGGCGCCGGAGCTGGCGGTGGCGAATGTCGCGCTGACCACGACCGTCGGCTTCGGTCCGCGCGTCTTCGAGCTGACCGGAAACAAGCCGGCCGGGCTCGACGATCTGCCCGTGATGAAACACGATCGGCTCGACCCGGCCTGGTCCGGTGGGGATCTGCTCCTGATGGTCGGCGCGGACGACGCGGTGAGCGTCGTGCACGCCGTACGACGGCTCGTCGCTGACGCGAAGCCGTTCGCCACCCCGCTCTGGCGGCAGACCGGGCTCTGGAACGGGACCGGCTCCGACGGCCGACCCGTGACCGGCCGGAACCTCTTCGGCCAGGTCGACGGCACGGGCAACCCAACCGTCGGTACGCCGGAGTTCGACAGCACGGTGTGGTCCTCCGACGGCCCTGACTGGTTCCGCGGTGGTACGACGCTCGTCGTACGGCGGATCCGGATGAACCTGGACACCTGGGACGAACTGACCCGATCGGAACAGGAACGCGCGGTCGGCCGGACCCTCTCGAACGGCGCACCTTTGACCGGCACCGCCGAGCACGACGAACTCGACCTGGAGGCCCGGGACTCCGACGGCCGACTCGTGATCGCCGAGAACTCCCATGCCCGGCTCTCACATCACTCGGAGAACGACGGCCGCCGGATCTTCCGAAAGGGCCTCAACTACGTCCAGGACAACGGCCCCAGCCGTGAGTCCGGGCTGATCTTCCTCAGCCACCAGGCCGACGTCGCCGGCCAGTTCCTCCCGCTGCTCGCCCGCCTCGACGCGGCCGACGCCCTCAACGAGTGGACCACCACCATCGGCTCCGCCGTCTTCGCGCTCCCACCCGGCTTCCAGCCCGGCGGCTGGCTGGCGCAGAAACTTCTCGGCTGACCTGTCACCCTGGGACGCTGATGACGGCGTTCTAGGGGGTGACAGAGAGGATGCCGATGAGATCAAACCCCGGCGGCGAGGACTTCGACGCCTTTGTGCGGGCTCGCTGGACCGCGACGGCGCGGCTTGCCTATGCGCTCACCCTGGACCACCAGAAGGCCGAAGACCTCGCTCAGGAGGCCTTCACCAAGCTGTGGTTCCACTGGCGCAAGGTGAGCGGTGGGAACCCCGAGGCGTATCTGCGCAAGATCGTCACGACCACGTTCCTGTCCGCGCGCCGCCGCCGCTGGATCGGCGAGCGCCCGACAGAGACGCCACCCGACACCGCGGTCGGTCCGGCCACCGGGCAGGTGGATGAGCGGCTCGCTCTTCGCGCGGCGATGGCGCGGCTGAGTGCACGGCAGCGCGCCGCGGTCTACCTGCGGTACGCCGAGGATCTGTCCGAGAAATCCGTCGCCGACCTGCTCGGCTGCTCGGTCAGCGCCGTCAAACAGCACACCCGGCGCGGCCTGGACGCGCTCCGCACCAACCAGAACTTCACCGCACCCGACGAACTGGCCGATCTGGCCGGAAGGGGGATCTCATGACCGACGACCTGAGCACGAAGCTCGCCGTACTGACCGACGACCGTCCGGAGCCGGCCGACCCGGCCGCGCCGATCCGCCTCCGCATCAAGC
The DNA here is from genome assembly GCF_037203805.1 of Kribbella sp. CCNWLW201. Classification (NCBI taxonomy): domain Bacteria; kingdom Bacillati; phylum Actinomycetota; class Actinomycetes; order Propionibacteriales; family Kribbellaceae; genus Kribbella; species Kribbella sp. CCNWLW201. The sequence continues at coordinate 430,150 of NZ_JBBCBQ010000003.1, forward strand.
GCCGCCAACGCCGCCGCCGCGGTGCCGCGGTCGTGGTGGCGACCGCCGCGGCCACAGCCGCCGTCCTCGCCGCCGGTCCGGTCCTCAACAACATCCGATCGGCCGGCAACGAACCCGGTGTGGCCGGCTTCAATCCCTCGATCCCGATGCTGACGGCAGCGCCCACGGTTCTGCCGCCGCCTTGGTCGGACGAGGTCTTCACCAAGCTGCCGGTCGCGAATTCCTACAAACCGAAGGCCTACTACGTCGCGAAGGGCACGATCCCGACCGAGAGCTGGGCGATGCTCGCCTTCTCGGAGTACGGCTGCATGGTCAGCTACGAGGTCCCGGCGAACAGCTTCGGCCGCCCGTGGGTCTGCTTCAACGAATGGAAGCCCGGCCAGCGCGTCGACCATCGTGTCATTCAGGGGCACTTGAAGGAGAAGGACGCCCCCAAGATCGACCAGACCCTCGTGTTCGGTGCCGTCTCCGCCGATGCGCGCAAGGTCGCGATCAAGGCCGGCGGGAAATCCTACACCGCCGACGCGGTCGGCACCCCGGCCACCGACCGGCTGCGCTTCTTCGCTCTGGTGATTCCACGCAGGGATCTGCAGGTGACCGAGGTGACGCCACTCGACGCGGACAACAAACTCGCCGACGCACCTACCGGAGTCCCCACCGCCATTCCGTGCAACCCTCCAGACTGCGCGATCGCTACACCGGTCAAATAACTGGATCTCGCCTCGGGAGGAGTCGGCGCTTCGGCTCCTCCTGGTCGATCCAGTCGAGGTCGTCCGAGAGTACGGCGTCGTTCGAGCGCTCGGCGTACGGGTCGGGCGGCGGCGGGGGTGTCGGGAGGGCGCGGAGCTTGAGCGCGGTCATCGGGACCGCGAGCAACACCGCCAGCACCAGCCAGGGCCAGTACTCCCGCAGCATCGGCTCGAAGGATTCGAAGAACGCTGCGGTCGCCGCGTCGGCGGTCTGGTCTGTCGGCTGGCCCGACGGCGCGCGGCTGATGGTCCGGATGCCGGCCACGATCCCGAAGGAGGTCAGGTAGAAGCCCGCCAACGGAACCCAGGAGTACGCCGATCTCCAGCCGCGCCGCCAACAGGCGACGTACAGGAGGATGGCCAGCCCCGCCGCGACCAGCAGACCGTTCAGTTGCCAGAGCCAACGCCAGTCCTGCAACTGGTTCGCCGGGCGGAGCGCCAGCCAGGCGAACGGGATGGCCAGGGCGAACGCGGCGACCACCGAGCTCCTGGCGCCCCAGGCACCGAACAGGCCGCCGACAGCGCTTGCCACCAGCAACGTGATCAGGAACGCCTTGTCGGTGAACGAGTTCCCGGTCAGCCACCACATGCCGGTGGCAACGACCAGGACAAGCGGAAGAGTGAACCGGATCCGGCCGACGAACAGCCCGGCCGTGACCCCACCGGCGAACCCGCCCAGCACGAGCAGGTCCAGCCTGGCCGGCACGAACAGCGTCGTACCGTCCGGGAGTCCCTTCAGGTACGTGGCGGCGAAACCCGCCACGAACCAGGCGACGACCGCGGACGGCACCGTCCACAAGTAGCGCATGTCACCCCGTTCCCGCCCCAACCGCGGGCGGGCGGGGCTAGTGCTGGGCTCTCTCGACCTTGGCCTTCAAGGTCTCCGGTGTGTCGACGGTAGCTCCCTCGGCCCGCAACCAGGCGTCAAGACTCGCCCGATCCTGCAGAGACATCACCGCGACCACGTCCCCGGGCTTCGCCTCGCCCACCAGCGCCTGCGCCGCCTCGAGTTCGGTCGGGTACGCCGGTACGTCGTCCACGCCGACAGATGCGGCGCCCTCGCGGAACACCGCCTCGAGCTCCGACGGCGGCCGGCCGCGCAGGTACTCGCTCTTGTGGCCGATCATCACCCGATCGGCACCGCGGGCACCGATCGCACCCAGCGCGGAGACCATGTCGTCGGCCCGGTCCCCCGGCGAACCGAGGGCCAGCAGCAACCGGCCGCCCGGCTCCCGGACGCCGTTCATGATCTCGAGCAGCGCCTCCAGACCGGCCTCGTTGTGGGCGAGGTCGATCACCACGGTGAAGTCGCGCAGCGAGTACATGTTCATCCGGCCGGGGTTGTTCTCGTTCGGGGCGAACGAGCTCAGCCCCTCGATCACCGCAGCCCGCGGCAGCCCGAGCCCGAGCGCCGCCGACGCCGCGGCCAGCGCGTTCTCCAGGTTGTAGTGGGACAGGCCGGACAGGGTCATCGGTATGTCGACGACCTTCAGCAACGGCTCCGGATCGCTGGCCTGGTCGAGCACCGTGATGAACCCGTCCAGCACCGTCGTCGCCCGGCCGCCCTCGTCCAGCACGGTCCGGATCGACGGCGAGTCGGCATCGCGGGAGAACACCCAGCACTTGGCCGGTGAGCCGAGCCGCATCGCGAACGTCCGCGGGTCGTCGCCGTTCACCACGCACCAGCCGCGCGGCTTGGTGATCTGGGTGATCACGGCCTTCACCTCGGCCAACTGGTCGACGGTGTCGATCCCGCCCAGGCCGAGGTGGTCCGCGGTGACGTTGGTGACCACCGAGACGTCGTTCGAGGCCACGCCGACGCCGCGCCGGAGGATGCCGCCACGGGCGGTCTCGGTGACCGCGAGCTGGATCCCCGGCTGGGACAGCACCTGACCGGCACCGCTCGGACCGGAGAAGTCCCCGTACTTGACCAGCTTGCCGTCGAAGTAGACGCCGTCGGTACTGGACCAGCCGACGTGCAGGCCGGCGGCGCGGCCGATGTGCGCGATCATCCGCGAGGTCGTGGTCTTGCCATTCGTCCCGGTGACCGCGACCACCGGCACCTTCGGCCGCAGGGTCGGCGGCGCGTTGCCCGGCGGCTCGTTCCGGACCCGATCCCCGACCGACGCGATCAGCTCGCTGAGGTCGTCCGCGCCGAACGCGTCCAACACCTCCACGATCGCTGCGCCGAGCGCCCGGGCCCGGTCCTCGTGTGCCCACGGGAAGGCAACGACGAGACGTCGTACGTCGGACTCCGGGCGGACCCGGACGCCGATCCGGCCGATGCCGGCCTCGCGCGCGATGCGTCGTACGACGTGACCTACGACCCGGATCGCGTACCGCTGCCGGAACCCGGAGCCGATCCGGCCGGGCCGGGTGGAGCCGAGACCGATGGCCTGGGCGAACGCCTTCGCGGCCGGAGCCGGGGCGTCGACGAGTGCGGACACGTCGAGCGTGAGCTTGACGGCAGCACGACTGAAATAGAGGTTGGCGCCGTCCAGGACCCGGAGCTCAACCAGAGATGTGGCCAACCCCTACGCTCCCATCGCGTGGTAGCCGCCATCGACGTGCACGATCTCGCCGGTGGTCGCGGGGAAGAAGTCACTCAGCAGGGCGACGATGGTCCGCCCGGTGGGCTCGAGGTCGGACGGGTCCCAGCCCAGCGGGGCGCGGTCCAGCCACGGCTCCTCGAACTTCTCGAAGCCCGGGATCGCCTTGGCGGCCAGGGTCTTCAGCGGACCGGCCGAGACCAGATTGCACCGGATGCCCTGGGCACCGAGGTCGCGAGCCAGGTACCGGTTCGTCGACTCCAGGGCGGCCTTGGCCACCCCCATCCAGTCGTACCCGGGCCAGGCCACGGTCGCGTCGAACGTCAGCCCGACGACGCTGCCGCCGCGGTTCATCAACGGCGCGCAGGTGACCGCGAGCGCCTTCAGCGAGTACGCCGAGACGTGGACAGCCTGCGCCACGTCCTCCCACGGACCGTCCAGGAACTTGCCGCCCAGGATCGTCTCCGGGTTGCCGTAGGCGATCGAGTGCACGACGCCGTCCAGGCCGTCGACATGCTCGCGTACGGCGTCCGGCAGCGCCGCGAGGTGGTCGGCATTCGTGACGTCCAGCTCCAGCACGGGAGGCTCGACCGGCAGGCGTTTCGCGATCCGTTTGGTGATGCTCAGCGCGCGGCCGAAGTTCGAGATCAGCACGGTGGCGCCTTGTTCCTGCGCCACTTTGGCGGTCGCGAAACCGATCGAGGAGTCGAGCGTGACGCCCGCGACCAGGATGCGTTTACCGTCGAGGATGCCCACCGGCATGCCCTCCTAAGAATCGAACACAGTCAGTCAAGAGGTGAGTTAGTTGCCCATGCCGATGCCGCCGTCGACCGGGATCACCGCTCCGGTGATGTAACCGGCCTCGTCGGAGGCGAGCCAGCGGACCGCGTTGGCGATCTCCTCGGTCAGGCCGAACCGGCCGAGCGGGATCTGGCTCATGTACTGCTTCTGGGTCTCTTCCGGCAGCACCGCGGTCATGTCGGTCTCCACGAAGCCGGGGGCGACCACGTTCGCGGTGATGCCGCGGCTGCCGAGTTCCCGGGCGATCGACCGGGACATCCCGATCAGGCCGGACTTGCTGGCCGCGTAGTTCACCTGGCCGGGCGAGCCGAGCATGCCGACGACCGAGGAGATGAAGACGATCCGGCCGCGGCGCAGTCGCAGCATCCCCTTGGCGGCCCGCCGGGCGACCCGGAAGGAACCGGTGAGGTTCGTGTCGATCACCGAGGACCAGTCGTCGTCGGACATCCGCAGCAGCAGCGTGTCGCGGGTGATGCCGGCGTTCGCCACCAGCACCTCGACCGGGCCCTGCTCCTCCTGGATCTGGTCGAACGCCGCGTCCACCTGCTCGGCGTCGGTGATGTCGCACTTCACCGCGAGAAAGCCCTCCGGCGGGGGGCTGCTGTTGTAGGTGACCGCGACCTGGTCACCGGCCTCCCGGAACGCGGTTGCGATCGCCAGCCCGATCCCCCGGTTGCCACCGGTCACCAACACCGACCTGCTCACAAGCCCTCCTCACACGACACCAGTCGGACGAACGCTATCGCGGCCGGCCATCCCCATCGTTCGAGGGGTTATCCCCTCGAACGATGGGTTCTCTGTCCGTGTACGAGGGGAGAACCCGGCAGTCGCGCGGATATCCCTCGCAGATCAGGAGTCTTCGAGGCGGAAGCCGACCTTCATGCCCACCTGGTAGTGGTCGATCTGGTTGTCGACGATGTGGCCGCGGATCTCGGTGACCTCGAACCAGTCGAGGTGCCGCAGCGTCTCGCCGGCCCGGCTGATCCCGTTGGTGATCGCCTCTTTCACGCCTTCCCTCGACGTCCCCACGATCTCGGTCACGCGGTAGGTGCGGTCGGTCATTCGCCCGTCCTCTCAATTCAACGCAGCCCTTCCATCCTGGCTGCGCCCGTGCCGCAGGCACGGCGTACCGTTGGTCTTGGTGAGGAGGATAGATGTCGAAACGCCGTGAGCGGGCCGACGAGGCCGTCATCTCGGTGACGAGTGCGCAGCCGGGCCGGTCCGAGGATCTGGAAGGCCGGATCGTTCGCTACGCGTGGATGATGTCGATCCGGATCGTCTGCTTCGTGCTCGCCGTCCTCACCCCGTCGCCGTGGCGCTGGATGTTCATCGTCGCGGCCGTGTTCCTGCCCTACATCGCGGTGGTGCTGGCGAACGCACAGCGGACCACGACGGTGTCCAGCGCCGCCCCCTTCATCGCCCCCGCTCGCACTGCGATCGGGTCGCATCCCGGTGTCGTCACGCAGCCGGATCCAGACCCCGAACCGGACCTTGATCCGGGTGCGAAGATCGACACCGAAAAGTGATCGGTGCCGGGACTGGATTCTTCTGCGCCATCCGTGTCAGAATCTCCCGCGTGCTCTGAAGTTCATGGCTGAAATTCAGGGACTTGATGCGGCGTCGGACGGCTCCCCCCGTGGCTGTCCGACGTCGCTTCATTTCCCCATCGTTTTGATTATTGAGTGGTCAGGAACAATTCCCCTGCACCCTCAGGAATGGTTCGCGTGATGACCGAAGAGCCCCTGCCGTCCACCTGCTCTGCCAGGGGCTGCGGCGCGCCGGCGCAGTGGGCGCTGCTGTGGAACAACCCGAAGATCCACACGCCGGACCGGCGCAAGACCTGGCTGGCCTGTGACGAACACAAGGACAGCTTGTCCGACTTCCTCGCCCGCCGGTCATTCCTGCGCGAGGTCGAGCCTTTCTCCGAGTAAAGGCCCGGCACCGAAAAAGCACATTTCCGGATTGGGCCGGTTTGGCGTTCAGCCGCCGATCGCGGACATCGGCCGGGTCGGCTGCAGGAAGCTCGGGTCGTTGATGCCATGGCCGGGAAGTTTGTTCCGCATCGCCCGGCGCCACCGGTCGGCCAGTTCCTGGTCATCGGCGCCGGAACGCAACGCCGTCCGCAGATCCGATTCGGTCCGGGCAAAGAGGCAGTCGCGGACCTGGCCGTCGGCGGTCAGCCGGACCCGGTCACAGTCGCCGCAGAACGGCCGGGTGACGGACGCGATGATGCCAACGGTCTGCGGCCCGCCGCGGACCGTGAACGACTCGGCCGGCGCACTCCCCCGGGCCGCCGCGTCGGTCGGCTCGAGCCCGAACGGCTCGGACAGCTCGGCGAGGATCTCGTCGGCGGTGACCATGGTGGCGCGGTTCCAGCCGTGCTGGGCGTCCAGCGGCATCTGCTCGATGAACCGCAGCTCGTAGTCGTGCTCGAGGCAGAACTCCAGCAACTCCGGCGCCTGCTTGTCGTTCACGCCGCGCATCAGCACCGCGTTGACCTTCACCGGGGTCAGGCCGACTGCCTGGGCCGCTTCGAGCCCAGCCAGCACGTCCTTGACCCGGTCCCGCCGGGCGAGCTGCTGGAACGTGTCCGGCCGAATCGTATCGAGGCTCACATTCACCCGGTCCAGACCGGCGTCCTTGAGCGCCTGGGCCTGCCGGGCCAGGCCGATCCCGTTCGTGGTCAGCGACACCTGGGGTCGTGGCAGCAGTTGCGTCGTACGGGCGATGATGCCGACCAGGCCGCGGCGGAGCAGTGGCTCGCCGCCGGTGAAGCGGATTTCGTGTACGCCGAGTAGCCGGACCGCCACGGAGACGAGACGAACCACCTCGTCGTCGGTGAGCAGCTCCGGCTTGGCCAGCCAGTCCAGGCCCTCCTCGGGCATGCAGTAGGAGCAGCGCAGGTTGCAACGGTCCGTCAGGGACACCCGCAGATCCGTGGCGACGCGGCCGAACCTGTCCGCCAGGCCCAGCTGAGTCACCTCTTCAGTCGCTGTCACGGCTCCAGCCTACGTGCCGGGCACCGACTGTTTCAGGGGATGGCTTAAGTTCGAGATGTGCGTCGTCTGATGAATGTCCGCTGGATCGCCACCGCACTGGCGGTTCTGGTGCTCGCGGGAGTGTGCGTCCAGCTCGGTCGCTGGCAGTTCCACCGCCTCGACGAGCGCAAGGCGCGCAACGACGTCACCCGTACCAACCTGGCCGCGCCGCCGGCGCCGATCGACCAGATCGTCGGCCAGGACGGAGTCGTCGGCGACCAGCACGCCTGGCGGACGGCGGTCGTCACCGGCCGGTACGACGCCTCGAAGCAGATCGTGCTGCGATACCGGAACGTGAACGACCGGCCCGGGTTCGAGATCGTCACCCCGCTGATGCTCCCCGACGGCAAGGCCGTGCTGGTGGACCGAGGGTTCCTGGCTCGCCAGGGCGCTGAACTCGCGCCGCTCAAGATCCCCGCCGTACCGACCGGCGAGGTGACCATCACCGGCCGCCTGCAGCGCAGCGAACGCGGCGGGCACACCACCGGCGGTACGCCGGACGACGGTACGGCGCGACTCATCAACGGACCCGACTTCGCCAAGGCCCTCAGCCTGGACCTGTACGACGGCTACCTGACCATCGACAAGCAGGAGCCGGCGAACGACCCGGCGTTCGGCGCGTTCCCGGGTCCGGAGATCGACGACGGGCCACACTTCTTCTACGGGCTGCAATGGTTCTTCTTCGCCCTGCTCGCCCTCGGCGGGCTGGTCTACTTCTCCCGACAGGAAGTACGCGGTGGTGACTCCTCCGAAGGCGACTCCTCCGACACCGCCCGCCCCGAAGTCCGTGCCGGCGCGGCGGATTGAGGACTATGCGCTGATCGGCGACACCCAGACCGCGGCTCTGGTGTCGAAGCAGGGCTCGATCGATTGGCTGTGCTTGCCGCGGTTCGACTCGCCGGCCTGCTTCGCCGCGCTCCTCGGCACCGATGACAACGGCCACTGGCGGATCGCTCCACGCGATGCCGACGCGCGGAGCAGTCGCCACTATCGCGGTGACACGCTCGTCCTCGAGACCGAGTGGTCGACGTCGACCGGCTCGGTCCGGGTGATCGACTTCATGCCACCGCGTGACAAGGCGCCGGACGTCGTACGCATCGTGCAAGGCCTCAGCGGGCGGGTCGCGATGCGGTCCGAACTGCGGCTGCGGTTCGACTACGGACAGGTCATCCCGTGGGTCCGCAGGGTCGACGGTCAGGTGGTGGCGATTGCCGGTCCGGACGCGGTGTCGTTGCGGTCCGACGTACACCAGTACGGGCGGGACTTCGCGACGTACGCGGATTTCGAGGTGTCGGCCGGCGACCAGGCCTGGTTCGTCCTCACCTGGCATCCGTCGCACGAGCCGGTACCGAGGGCGATCGACGCAATCTCCGCGCTCCAGCCGACCGAGACGTACTGGACCGAGTGGATCGCCGACTGCACCGAAGCGAGCGGGTTCGAGGAGGAGGTGACCCGGTCGCTGCTCACGCTGAAGGCGCTGACCTACTCGCCGTCCGGCGGCCTGGTCGCGGCGCCGACCACCTCGTTGCCTGAGGCACTCGGTGGCGAGCGCAACTGGGACTACCGGTTCTGCTGGTTGCGGGACGCGACGATGACGCTGACCGCGATGCTGCGATCCGGGTTCACCGAGGAGGCGAAGGCCTGGCGCGACTGGCTGCTCCGGGCCATCGCGGGCTCGCCGAACGACCTGCAGATCATGTACGGCGTGACCGGCGAACGACGGTTGACCGAGTTCGAGGTGGACTGGCTGCCCGGATTCGGCGGCTCCAAGCCGGTCCGGATCGGGAACGCGGCCGCGGATCAGCTGCAACTTGACGTGTTCGGCGAGGTGATGGACGTTCTCGCCCTCGCCCGGGAGACGCAGATCGGGCCGAGCGACGACCAGTGGGCGATGCAGCGCGGCCTGATGCGGCACCTGACCACCGTCTGGAACCAGCCGGACGAAGGCATCTGGGAGGTCCGCGGCGGCCGGCAGCACTTCACCTACTCGAAGGTGATGGCGTGGGTCGCGTTCGACCGGGCCGCGCGGGCGGTCGAGCGATTCGGGATGACCGGTCCTGCCACGCAGTGGCGAGCGACCGCGGACGAGATCCACAGGGAGGTCTGCGAGAAGGCGTTCGACTCCGACCGCGGCACGTTCACCCAGGCGTACGGCAGCAAGGCGCTGGACGCAGCGGTGCTGCTCATCCCGCAGGTCGGGTTCCTGCCACCGGACGACCCACGCGTGATCGGCACCGTCGAGACGGTGCAGAAGGAACTCGCGTACGACGGCTTCGTCCGCCGGTACATCACCCAACACGTCGACGACGGGCTGGCCGACGACGAGGGCACATTCTTGATCTGCTCGTTCTGGCTGGCCGACTCGCTGGCGCTGATCGGCCGGGTCGGCGAGGCTCGTGCGCTGTACGACCGGCTCGTTGCCCTGCGCAACGATGTGGGACTGCTGGCGGAGGAGTACGACCCGGTCAGCGGCCGGATGCTGGGCAACTTCCCGCAGGCGTTCTCCCATCTCGGGCTGGTCAACACCGCCTGGCATCTGAACAGCACCGAGACTCCGTTGCGTCGGTCGGCGTACTAGTGCCTCGTCAAAGAACTTGCCGTCGGCCACCAACTGGCCGTCGGCGTGCGAGATCGGGTGTGGTGAGGCAGGATGGTGCCCGTGGACCTCGGACTGCGCGATCGCACGTACATCGTCACCGGCGCCAGCGCCGGCCTCGGCTTCGCCACTGCGAAGGCCCTGGCCGCGGAAGGTGCCCGGCTCGTCATCTCCAGCCGGAACGAGGAGTCGATCACGCGCGCCGCGGCCGAGCTCGGCGAGAACGTGGTCGGCATCTCGGTCGACAACGCCGACCCGGAGAGCGCCGAGCGACTGGCCGCGACCGCGATCGCCAAGTGGGGTGCGCTGCACGGCGCCCTGATCAGCGTCGGCGGCCCCCGCCCCGGGACGGCCCTCGACACCGACGAGGAGGACTGGCGGAACGCCTTCGACAGCGTCTTCCTCGGCGGACTGCGGATCGCCCGCTCGGTCGCCCGCGCCGGTTCGGACGGTACGTCGATCGCCTTCGTCCTGTCGTCGTCGGTGAAGTCCCCGATCCCCGGCCTGGCCATCTCCAACGGCCTTCGCCCGGGTCTGGCGATGGTCGCGAAGACCCTGGCCGACGAGCTCGGCCCGAACGGCATCCGCGTCAACGGCCTGATGCCCGGCCGGATCGCCACCGACCGCCTCAAGGAACTCGACGCCAAGGGCGGCGACCCCGAAGCCTCCCGCCGCGCCTCCGAAAAGACCATCCCCCTCCGCCGCTACGGCACCCCCGACGAATTCGGCCGCGTAGCCGCCTTCATCCTCTCCCCCGCCGCCTCCTACATCACCGGCGCCATCCTCCCCATAGACGGCGGCGCCCTCCGCAGTATCTAGGGGCAGTCCTAGGGCGCGATCCGGTTGCCTTCGTCGTCCCAGTGATCGGCGACCTTCTTGCTCGGCTGCACACGCGGCGGCTCACCCGGCATCTTCGGGTAATCCGGCGGGAAGTTCAGCTCCCCGCCCGGCAGCTCCTCCCACAGCCGCAGCAGCGGGTCGAGCGAGTAGGCCGTCTCGTCCATATCCGCCCACGGGTCACCACCAGTGAGGTACTCCGGGACGGTGTGCAGGTTGAATGCCCGCGGATCGTCGACCTCGGCCAGCCGCTCCCACGTCATGGGCGTACTGACCGGCGCACCGGGCCGCGGCCGGAGCGACCACGCACCGGCGACCGTGCGGTCGCGCAGGTTCTGGTTGAAGTCGAGGAACACCGCAGCGTCGCCGCGCTCCTCCTTCCACCAGGCGGTGGTGACGCCGTCGTCGCGGCGCTCCAGCTCCCGTCCGAGGCCGATCGCCGCGTGCCGGGTCTCGTCGAACGACCACTCCGGCCGGATCCGCACGTAGATGTGGATCCCCCGGTTGCCGCTGGTCTTCGGATACCCGCGAAGACCCAGCTCCTCGAGCAACTCACGGGCGATGCCGGCTACCCGCCGGGCGTCGGCGAAGGTCGCCCCCGGCTGCGGGTCGAGGTCGATCCGCAGCTCGTCCGGATGGTCGAGATCGCTCTTGCGCACCGCCCACGGGTGGAAGGTCAGGGTGCCCATCTGGGCCGCCCACACCGCGGCCCCGATCTCAGTGAGGCAAAGCTCATCGATCGGGCGGTCGTTCGGCGTGAGCACCCTGCAGGTCTCGAGCCAGTCCGGGGCGCCCTTCGGCAGGCGCTTTGAGTAGAAGCCGTCGCCGGTCTGCCGACCGGTCGCGTCGACGGACAGCGTCATCCCCTCTCGCCAGCCGCCGGGCCAGCGCTCCAGCGCCACCGGGCGGTCGCCCGATGCATGCATGAACGCGGCGCCGACGCCGATGAAGTACTCACAGACCTGGAGCTTGGTGACCTCCGGAGTCCACTCGGTCGCTTCGTAGACCACCCGCTCCGGGCTGGTGACGCGGACTTCCCGGTCCCCTGCGGGGATCATCACCGCTGTGGTCTTCGCCATGGCGTGACGGTATCGCCCGGGACCGACCAAAAGCTGGAGCCTGCTCGGAAAATGACCGGGAGCGCGCGGGAAAGGCAACTTTTCCCGACCTCTGGCCACGGTAGGTGACCGAGCGGTAACGTGCCTGCACCTCGTTCCTGGGGCGTGAGGCCCCCGGGACACCTCTGAAGGAGCGCGAGGATGAACAGATCCGCCCTGTTCGCCGCTGCCACCGCAGTGGCGACCGCAACCGCCCTCGGGCTGACCAGCGCCACCACCGCCACCGGTGCGCCGACGGCAGACCCGATCCCCACCCCAAGCGCGGCGGTTGCCCGCGCCAAAGCCGCGATCGGCGACAATCTCGCCGCCTTGCGGGCCACCGGTACCGACGCGTTCGTCGTACGGGACGTCATCGTCGACCCGGATGGGAGCAGCCACGTCCGGATGGACCGGACCATCGGCGGGCTCAAGGTGCTCGGCGGCGATGTCGTCGTCCACCAGGCCAAGGACGGCAGCTGGAAAGGTGCCAGCCTGAGCCTGACCCGGACCGCCGACGTCAGCCGGACCCCGAAGCTCAGCATCGCCACCGCCACCTCGAAGGCTGTCGGCCGCGGCCAGAGGGCCGAGGGCAAGCCGACGCTGGTCATCGAGGCCCGCAAGGGTGCGCCTCGGCTGGCCTACCTGGTCACCACGGCCGGGACCCAGGCGGACGGTACGCCGAGCCACATCACCACCACCATCGACGCACTGACCGGGGCGAAGCTCGTCTCCGAGCAGCACGTCCAGACAGCGACCGGCGACGGCCAGAGCCTGTACAGCGGGACGGTGCCGATCGACAGTACGCCGGCCACCGGTGGGTTCACGCTGACCGACCCGGTCCGCGGCAACGGCTACACCGCCGACGCGAACAACAAGACCGACTCGATCTGGTGCCAGATCTTCGGCCTCGGCTGCCCGGTGCCGACCCGGTTCACCGACGCGGACAACCACTGGGGCAACGGCCTGAACACCAACCGGCAGACCGCCGCCGTCGACGCGCACTACGGTGCCGCGACGACGTGGGACTACTTCAAGATCCAGCACAACCGGAACGGCATCTTCAACGACGGCAAGGGTGTCCCGAGCCGGGTTCACTACGGCACGAACTACGTGAACGCCTTCTGGGACGGCAAGCAGATGACGTACGGCGACGGCGACGGTGTGGTGGCCGGTCCGCTGGTGTCGATCGACGTGGCCGGTCACGAGATGTCCCACGGCGTCACATCCGCGACCGCGAACCTCACCTACTCCGGTGAGTCCGGCGGCCTGAACGAGGCGACCAGCGACATCTTCGGCACCTTCGTCGAGTTCTACTCCAACAAGGCCTCCGACCCGGGTGACTACTACATCGGCGAGGAGATCATGAAGGACCGGCCGGCGCTGCGGTACATGGACAAGCCGAGTAAGGACGGCAACTCCCCCGACTGCTGGTACTCCGGTATCGGCAACCTGGACGTGCACTACTCCTCCGGCGTGGCGAACCACTTCGCCTACCTCGCCTCCGAGGGCAGCGGCGCCAAGGTGATCGGCGGACTGCAGCACAACTCGCCGACCTGCAACGGCTCGACCATCACCGGCATCGGCAACGCCAAGGTCGGCAAGATCTGGTACCGCGCACTGACCACCTACATGACCACCGGTACGACGTACGCGCAGGCCCGGACCGCGACGCTGAACGCGGCCACCGACCTGTACGGCGCCAGCAGCAACGAGCGCGCCGTGGTCGCCGCGGCGTGGTCCGCGGTGAGCGTCAACTGACCGTTTGAACCTCGCCGGTCCTGTCCCACTGGGGCGGACAGGACCGGCGATTCAAACGTTTTGTCCATTGCCCATCGGTTGAGGCGCACCTACCGTCGAACGCATGGGAGGGGAACCCGGGGGTAGGTCCAGCCTGCGTGAGGCGCGGCCGTTGTTGCTGGTCGTCGACGCGGATCCGATGCAGCTGGAACGCAGTGAGACGGAGCTCGAGCGCGCGTTCGGCGTCGATTTCCGCGTCCGAGGCGAGCTGACCGTCGCGGCAGCGTCTGATTGTCTACAACTCGCGCACGAGCTGGAGCAGCGAGTGGCCGTCGTACTGGTCGATCACGCGATCGCCGAGGATGAACGGACCACGATCTTCGACCTGTCGCGGACGCTGCATCCCGATGCGCGCCGGGCGATGCTGATCGAGTGGGGATCCTGGGCGGACCGGTCGACGGCGTCGGCGATCTTGTCGGCGATGGCGGTCGGCGACATCAACTACTACGTGCTGAAGCCGTGGATCGAGCGCGACGAGCTGTTCCACCGGACGGTCGCGGAGTTCATCCAGGAGTGGTCCCGGTACGAGGTCGCGAACCTGCGTGAGGTGGTGGTGATCGCCTCCGACCACTCGGTCCGTGGTCAGGCGATCCGCAGTCTGCTGGCGCGCAACGGGATCCCGAGCGCCTTCCGGGTCAGCGGTTCGCCGTTGGCGGACGCCGCACTGCGCTGGATCGACGAGCCGGATCCCGGTGACGGGGTCCTCGTGTGGATGCCCGCGGTCGGAGGCGCCGTACTGCATGATCCGACCGATGCGGAGATCGCCGAGGCGTGGGGCGTGCCGACGACGCTGGCCGACGGCGAGGACTCGTTCGACGTCCTGGTGATCGGGGCCGGTCCGGGTGGGCTGGCCGCGGCTGTGTACGCGTCGTCGGAGGGGTTGCGCACGCTGGTGGTGGAGCGTGAGTCCATCGGCGGGCAGGCGGGGACGAGTTCGCTGATCCGGAACTATCTCGGGTTCTCGCGTGGGATCCGGGGCTCCGAGTTGGCGCAGCGTGGATACCAGCAGGCGTGGGTCTTCGGGGCGCACTTCGTGCTGATGCGGTCGATCGTCTCGCTGGAGAAGCGGGACGACCACTTCCGCGCTGTCATCGGTGACGTGGGTGAGGTGACGGCCAGGGCGGTCGTGCTGGCGACCGGGGTGTCGTACCGGCGGCTGGACGTCCCGTCCCTGGAGAAGTTGATGGGGAACGGCGTGTACTACGGCGCGAGTGTGTCGGAAGCCCATGGTTTGCAGGGGCTCGACGCGTGCGTGGTCGGCGGCGGGAACTCGGCCGGTCAGGCGGTGCTGCATCTGGCCCGCTACTGCCGCCAGGTGACTCTGGTGATCCGGGGCAACGACCTGACCTCGAGCATGTCGCAGTACCTGATCGACACCATCGACGCCGCGGCCAACGTGACGGTCCGGGCCAACAGCGAGGTCGTCGGCGGTGGCGGTGACGGGCGGCTCGAGCACATCACGGTGCGCGACCGGCTGACCGGTGCCGAGGAGTCGCTCCCGTCCAACGGGCTGTTTGTGATGATCGGCGCCGTACCTGGGACGGACTGGCTGCCGGACAAGGTCGGCCGGGATGGTCGTGGCTTCGTGCTGAGCGGGTCGGATGCCGCCGCCGATCCACAGTGGAACGAGTCACGACCGCCGCAGCCGTACGAGACGACGCTGCCCGGGCTCTTCGCCATCGGGGACGTTCGCTGCGGCTCGGTCAAGCGCGTCGCGTCGGCGGTCGGCGAGGGTTCGGTCGTGGTGTCCCAGATCCACACGCACCTCAAGGTCTCCGCGGATGGCTGAACGGCGGTTCGTCTACACGCCGGCGATGATCGTCCTGACCGCGCTGGTTCTGCTGGTGCCGCCGGCGGGGTTGCTCCTGCTGTTGCGGCGACCGCAGTTGGATGTGCATTGGGAGCACCACCCGGCCCATTTCTGGCTGGTGTTGCTGACGGCTGCGCTGAGCGCCGTACTGGCTTATCTGACCGGTACGGCGGCGCTCCGGCGTGGTGATCCTCGAGTGCTGTTGGTGTCGCTGGCGTTCCTGTCGGCGGCCGGGTTTCTCGGGCTGCACGCGCTGGCGACGCCGAAGGTGCTGCTCGACACCCCGAACGCCGGGTTCACCCTCGCGACACCGGTCGGCGTCGCGCTGGCTTCGGTCTTCGCGGTCCTGTCCAGCCTGAACCTGTCCGGCGAGCGGGCGGTCTCCGCGGTCCGATGGGGACGCTGGCTCCGGGTGGGGCTGCTGTTGCTGATGGCGTTGTGGGCGGCGGCCTCGGTACTGCGATTGCCTCCGCTGCACGACACCGCCGTACCGGAGGTTGCCGATGGCATCCTGAGCGCGCTCGCCGTACCGGCCATCGTCCTCTATGCAGTCGCGGCCGGGCGGTATCTGCGGACGTGGTGGGAACGCCCGTCACTGATGCTGCTGTCGATGATCGCCGCGTTCGTCCTGCTGGCCGAGGCGATGGTGGCGCTGGTGTTCGCCCGGAACTGGGCGCTGTCGTGGTGGGAGTGGCACGTGCTGATGCTCGCCGCCTTCGTCCTGGTCGTGGTCGGCGTACGGATCCAGTGGTACGAGGAGCGGTTCGCGGACCTCTACCTCGAGGACACGGTGTCCGGGCAGCGGGAGCTGAGCGTCCTGTTCGCCGATCTGCAGGGGTTCACCACGTTCTCCGAGCGCCACGACTCAGCCGAGGTCACCGCGATGCTGAACACGTACTTCCAGGTCGTCGTACCTCCAGTGGTACGACGACATGGCGGCGACGTCGACCGGATCATCGGCGACGCGTTGATGGTCACCTTCAACAAGCGCGGCAACCAGCCGGACCACGCGGCGCGGGCCGCCGCGGCCGGGCTGGCGCTGCAGGAGGCGGCAACGGCCGTCCAGATGGCGCACCCGCAGTGGCCGCGGTTCCGGGTCGGCATCAACAGCGGCGTCGCCTCGGTCAGCCTGCTCGGCACCGAGGGCGGCCGCACCCACACGGTCATCGGCGACACCGTGAACGTTGCCTCCCGCATCGAGGGCAAGGCCCCCGGTGGTGGCGTCGCCATCGGCCCCGCGACCAAGGCCCTCCTGCCCGACGCCGTCACCGAGTCCCTGGGCTTGCTGGAGCTCAAAGGCAAGGCCGAACCGCTCGAGGTCTACCGCCTGGTCGCCCTCCCTGGCGAATGATCACCCGTGCCTTTCGGCGACATACCTGGTGTTCACGTGTTGGACCTTGGCCGGGACCAGTGCGGGTGTGAGAATCCGGCCATGTCTGCCCTGAACCGACCACGGCGCCGCCTGGGCGCCCTCGTGGTCACCTCGAGTCTCATCTTCTCCGGCGCGGCGGTCGCATTCGTCGCCGCACCGGCGGACGCCGCCTCGTCCACCGTGGTCATCACCGAGGTGTACGGCGGTGGCGGCAACACCGGCGCGCCGTACACGAACGACTTCATCGAGCTGACCAACAACAGCAGCTCGCCGATCGACCTGAGCGGCTGGTCGGTCCAGTACGCGTCCGCGGCCGGCACCACCTGGGCAGTCACCCCCTTGACCGGCAGCCTCGCTCCGGGCGCCGCCTACCTCGTGCAGGAGGGCGCGGGCGCCGGCGCCGGTCAGCCGATGCCGACCCCGGACGCGACCGGCAGCATCGCCATGTCCGCGACGAACGGCAAGGTCGCCCTGGTCTCGGCGGCCACCCCCTTGACCTGTACGACGGGCTGCCCGACCGCACCCGGTGTGGTCGACTTCGTCGGCTACGGATCGGCCAGCGAGTTCGAGACCGCGCCGGCGCCGGCGCTCTCCAACACCACCTCGGCCACCCGCAAGGTCCCGACCACGGACGCGGACAACAACGGCGCCGAGTTCGCCGCGGTCAACCCGTCGCCGAAGACGCTGACCTCGACGCCGCCGGACCCGGACCCGATCGACGCCAAGATCCACGACATCCAGGGCTCGGCCCACCTGTCGCCGCTGAACGGCAAGCTCGTCGCCAACGTGACCGGTGTGGTCACCGCGAAGAGCAACAACGGCTTCTGGTTCCAGGACCCGCAGCCGGATGCCGACCCGGCCACCAGCGAAGGCCTGTTCGTGTTCACCAGCTCGGCGCCGACCGTGGCCGTCGGTGACGCCGTCACGGTCAAGGGCACGGTCGTCGAGTTCCGTCCCGGCGGCTCGGGCGGCACCGACAACCTGACCACCACCGAGATCACCAACCCGACGATCACCGTGACCGGCGCCGCGGCCGTGCCGGCGCCGACGATCGTGGGCCCGGGCGGCCGCGTGCCGCCGTCGACCGTGATCGACGACGACTCCAACGGTGACGTCGAGACGACCGGTACGTTCCAGCCGGCCACCGACGGCATCGACTTCTGGGAGTCGCTGGAAGGCATGTGGCTGGGCATCGACCAGCCCCAGGTCACCGGCCCCACCAGCTCGTTCCGCGAACTGTCCGTCGTACCGGCCGGCTCGAGCGTCCGGACCGTCCGCGGCGGCATCGTGCTGCAGAAGGCCGACAGCAACCCGGAGCGCGTGCTGCTGGACGACGTCCTGACTCCGATCCCGACGGCGAAGACCGGGGACAAGCTGGCCGGCGTCGTGGCCGGAGTACTGGACTACTCGTTCGGCAACTTCAAGTTCCTGCCGACGCAGACCCCGACCGTCGTCGACGGCGGCGTCCAGCGCGAGACGACCAAGGCCTCGTCGCCGCTGCAGGTCTCGGTGGCGACGTTCAACGTGGAGAACCTGGACCCGTCCGACGGCGCCGCCAAGTTCGACGGACTCGCACAGGCAGTGGTGAAGAACCTCGCCTCGCCGGACATCCTCGGTCTGGAGGAAGTGCAGGACAACGACGGCGCCACGAACTCCGGTACGACGGCCGCCAACGTCACCCTGGACATGCTCGCGGCCGCAATCGTGAAGGCCGGCGGACCGGAGTACGCCTACCGCCAGATCGACCCGGTGAACAACGCCGAAGGTGGTGAGCCGGGCGGCAACATCCGGGTCGCGTTCATGTACCGCACCGACAGGCCGGTCCAGTTCGTCGACCGTCCCGGCGGCGGCTCGACGGTCGCGACCACGATCACCACCGACCGGTTCGGCCGGCCGCACCTGAGTTCCTCGCCCGGCCGGGTCGACCCGGCCAACCCTGCCTGGGCAGCTGCCCGCGTCCCGCTGGCCGGCGAGTTCAAGTGGCGCGGCCAGAGCATGTTCGTGGTGGTCAACCACTTCAGCTCGAAGAACGGCGACGACCCGCTGTGGGGCCGGACCCAGCCGCCGGTGCAGGTGACCGCGGCGAAGCGGCACCAGCAGGCCGAGTCGGTGCGTGGGTTCGTGGACCAGATCCTGGCCAAGGACACCGGCGCCAACGTGATCGTGCTCGGCGACATCAACGACTTCGACTTCTCGCAGACGACCGACATCCTGGTCGGCGCCGGGAAGACGGCGCTGATCGACATGCCGCGGACGCTGCCGCTGCCGGAGCGCTACAGCTACGTGTTCGAGGGCAACAGCCAGATCCTGGACCAGATCCTGATCTCGCAGAACCTGAAGCCGGCCTCGTCGTACGACATCGTGCACATGAACGCCGAGTACCCGGACCAGATCAGCGACCACGACCCGCAGGTGGTGCGCGTCGTACCGCTGCCTTCCTGGGTGCGCTGATTTCGGGAGTCTTACGTGCGGTCGCCCGGGCGGGGTTTTCCTTGCCCGGGCGCCGATACTGGACTCGTGACCGATGACACCAAGCAGTACGCCGTACAGAAGTCAGACGCGGAGTGGAAGGCGCAGCTCTCCCCCGCCGAGTTCCAGGTACTGCGCAAGGCCGGCACCGAGCGGCCGTTCACGGGTGAGTACACCGACACCAAGACGGTCGGCGTGTACAAGTGCCGGGCCTGTGATGCGGAGCTGTTCCGCAGCGAGACCAAGTTCGACTCGCACTGCGGCTGGCCGTCCTTCTTCGCGCCGCTGGCCGAGGAGCGGGTCGAGTACATCGAGGACAGCACGCTGGGCATGAAGCGGGTCGAGGTCCGCTGCGCCAACTGCGGCTCCCACCTCGGCCACGTCTTCGAAGGCGAGGGCTACGGCACCCCGACCGACCTCCGCTACTGCATCAACAGCATCAGCCTCACCCTCACCCCCGCGTGAGGGCGGGGTTTCGGCCGCCGACACACTAGAGTGATCCGCCGCAAGGTGCCTTACGGCGGAGAGGATGCATGTGGCTGTCGACACCCGGAGACCGCGTGTTCTGGACGTCCTCGCTGCCGAGCAGCCCTGGGAAGTGCCAGATGAGTGGGTGGCCGGTGTACGCGGCCAACTGCGGGCGTGGGCCGAGGACACGAGCACGCTGCGGCCGCTGCGGGCAGACGCCTTCCCGGACTTCGCCAAAGGAACGCCTGCCGCGGTGTGGTTCACCCATCAGGTCTCGCCACTGCTGACTGGGTGGATCCCCGTGCTCCACGGCGAGTACGCCGATATTGCCGCCGTATTGACCCGGGACTTCTACAGGCCTTCGGTCCGGTACGGCGGTGCCGGACATCTGATCCGGGTCGCGGCGACCGACTGGCCGCTGCAGGCTGTGTCCGGCGCGCGGGGCTTCCGTGAAGACGGGCGTCGGCAGGCGCTGCAGTTGTCTCGGGACGTGGTGAGCTTGTTCGTCGACGCGCCGCCGATGGCGGCTCGCGCTCGGGCCCTGACCAGCGCGTTCGATCGGGTGCTGGCGGACCGTGAGGCGACCCGGATGCACACGGCTGCGGACTACGAGACGATCGCCCAGTTCTGGCGGACTGCCGCGCTCAGCGACGACGAACGGGCGGTGCTGCCGGAGCTCGCCGGGCCCACGTCGGCCTTGCAGTACACGCTCAACGCGCTGCGGGACGCGCACGCCAAGCTGGTGATGGCGGTTCCGGCCGATGACGCCGGCGACTTTGCGCAACTGCTGGCACGGTTGATCCTGGCCAACGGGCTCGGCGGCCAGCCTCCGGCCGTGGCTCAGACTCTGGGCGTCGCCGGCTGGGACGTGGAGAACGCCCTGGCCGACCTCAGAGGCGGCTTCGACCCGCAGGACTGGTTGGCCCGCAATGCCGAGTGGCTGGCTCGCGCGGTACGGCGGGATCAGCAGGTGCTGGCGCGGTCCTGGGCGGCCGCGGCGACCCGGATGTCGGTCCACCTGGCCGGCGTGCTCGAGGAGTCGCCGTGGCCTGAGCCGCAGGTGCCCGACCTCAACGCGTTCTTCCGGGTTCTCGACCAGCCGACTGTCGAAGCCGTCCCCGAACCTGTGGCCAGGGTGGTGCCGGTGGCCGAGATCGTCCCTGAGCCCGCGGCGGATGTCGAGCCGGCGGCGGATGTCGCGCCCAAGCCCACGGTGCGGTCCGAGCCTGCTGTTCCGGTGGCCGTCGGCGATGACCCGCTTGCCGAGTTGGACTTGTTGGTCGGGCTGGATTCGGTGAAGGACTCGGTCCGGCGGATGGTGGCTGAGATCAGGACCAACCTGCGCCGCAAGGAGCTCGGTCTGCCGAGTCACGAGCGCGCCCGGCACATGGTGTTCGTCGGTAAGCCCGGTACCGCCAAGACCACGATCGCCCGGTTGCTCAGCCGGGTCTACAAGCACCTCGGCGTACTCGAGAAGGGCCACGTGGTCGAGGTCGACCGGTCCGACCTGGTCGGCCCCAGCGTCGGCACCACCGCGCCGATGACCGCGGCCAAGTTCCGCGAGGCGATCGGCGGAGTGCTGTTCGTCGACGAGGCCTACACCCTGGTGCCGGAGAACAGCCCGGGCGACTTCGGCCTCGAAGCCGTGGCCACCATCCTGAAGATGATGGAGGACCACCGCAACGACTGCGTCGTGATCGTCGCCGGGTACCACCGCGAGATGCAGCGCTTCATGGAGTCCAACACCGGGCTGGCGTCACGGTTCCCGAAGCTGCTGTCCTTCAGCGAGTACGACACCGACCAGCTCGTCGCCATCTTCGAACTCCAGGCCCGGCAGAAGGGCATGCTCTACACCGACGGGGTGCTGGACGTGGTCCGCAAGGTCATCCCGCCGGCACCGCGAGGCCACAACTTCGGCAACGGCCGGTTCATCCGGAACGTGCTCGAAGAAGCGATCTCCAACCAGGCGACCCGGCTCTCGGAGCGCGACCCGGACAGCCTGACCGAGCGCGACCTGCGGGAACTCCAGCCGGAGGACGTCAAGCCACCCACCTCGATGCGCGCCCAGGACTACCTCCTGCAGAAGCCGGGCACCTGAGGCTCAGATCGGGGTGGCGAGGGCTACCGGGTTGCCGTCGGGGTCGGCCACATAGGCCTGGCGTTCGCCCCAGGGCATGGTGGCCGGCTCCTGCAGGATCGAGTGGCCGGCGGCCCGGAAGGTCTCCACGTCGGCGTCGACGTTGTCGACGTACACGAAGAGCTCGAAGCGCGGGGCGGTGCCGACAGTGATGCCGAGCTGGGCTTCGGGCCAGTTGGAGTCGGCGATGCCGAGGGAGGAATCACCGCGCTCCAGGCCGACATAGTGCGGGTCGCCCTCCAGCGGGAACTGGTACGTCTGTCGATACCCGAGCAGGGCGTAGAACTCGACGGACCGGCGGACGTTCCCGACGTAGAGCACCGGGAAGGCCTTGCGGTGCCCAGAATCCAAACCGGAATGAGACCCAGAGTCAGCCACGCGGATCAGGCGAGGTTGGCGACCAGCTCGCCGAGCTCGGTCCGCTTGCCGGTGTAGAACGGCACTTCCTCACGCACATGCCGCCGCGCGGTGGACGCCCGCAGATCACGCATCAGGTCGACCATCCGGTGCAGCTCGTCCGACTCGAACGCCAGCATCCACTCGTAGTCGCCGAGCGCGAACGAGGCGACCGTGTTCGCCCGGACGTCGGGATAGGTGCGGGCCATCTTCCCGTGCTCGGCCAGCATGAACCGGCGCTCCTCGTCCGGCAACAGGTACCACTCGTACGAGCGCACGAACGGGTACACGCACACGTAGGCCCGCGGCTCCTCGTCGGCCAGGAACGCCGGGATGTGGCTCTTGTTGAACTCGGCCGGCCGGTGCAGCGCCAGCTGTGACCAGATCGGCGCCAGGTGCCGCCCTAGCCGGGACCGGCGCAGCGCGTGGTACGCCTTCTGCAGCGCGTCCGACGTCGGCGCGTGCCACCAGATCATGAAGTCCGCGTCGGCCCGGAATCCTTCGACGTCGTAGATCCCGCGGATCACCACATCGTCCGTCGACAGCTTCGAGACCAGCTCGGACAGCTCGGCGGTCAACTCGTCCCGGTCCGCGTCACCCAGCGGGGTCTCCACCTTGAAGACCGACCACATGGTGTAGCGGATCACATTGTTCAGTTCACGCGCCTTCGGCTTCTCTGTCACGGACCCATTGTCGCCAATGCGTCCAGGCGTGCCTGCACCCGGGTTGCCGCCTTGGTGCCCGAGGCGACGCAGGCAGCGATGCCCACACCTCGGTACGCCGCTCCACACACGGCCAGACCAGGCATGGCCGCCACAGCCGCCTCAATGCGGTCTACACGGTCTAAATGCCCCACTGCGTACTGCGGAAGCCCACCACCCCACCTGGTCACCAGAGAGCCCACCACGGGCGCCTGCAAGCCCACTGCACGCTCTAGGTCCGCAGTAGCCAATGCCACCAGCTCCTCGTCGGGCCGCTGCAGCACGTACTCCTCCCCGAGCCGCCCCACCGAGGCACGCAGTACTGCCAGCTCTCCCCCGGCATCACCCGACCACTGCCACTTCGCGTGCGAGTACGTCGACGCCTTGATCGTCCGCCCCTCCACCGACGGCACCAGGAACCCAGAGCCCGTGGCACCCTCCGGCCAGTCCCGCTTGCGCACCGCCAGCGTCACGATCGCCATGCTCGCGTACTCGATCGTCGCCAGCTCAGTCGAAGCCGCAGGCACCAGCTCCGCCAGCATCCGGGCCGCAGGAGACGCCGGTACGGCGACGATCACGGCATCCGCGGTCAGCCGGGTCGGAGCCGGCACCGGACCGGCCTCCAGCGCGTAACCATCGGCCGTCCGCGTGATCCGCCGTACCGCCAGCTGGCGTCTGATCTCGACGCCCCGAGCCGTCAGGTCCTTCTCGAGTCTGGAGATCAGCCGGTTGACCCCACCGACGACGCCCGCGAACACCGGCTCCCCCGCCCGCCGCTGACCCGCCTCCCGCAGCTCGGCGGTCGCCGCGAGCAGGCTCGGCGCGGTCCGCAGCTTCGCATACAACTCGGGTACGGCGGCCGCGAGTGAGATCTCCTCGGCACGCCCGGCATACACCCCGCCCAGCAACGGGTCGATCAGCTTGTCCGTGACCGCCGACCCCATGCGCTCAGCGACAAACCTGCCAATCGCCACATCCTCAGTCAACGCAGGCGCCGGCAACTCAGCCTCGTGCGCAACCGCGTCGGCAGCCGAGGAGCCCAGTACGTCGATCGTCGCCGCAGGGTCGACCGGAACGCCCATCACCGTCGGCGGGATCGCGCGGATCCGGTCGCCGATCCAGATTCCGGCCGACGTGGTCGCCGGGTGCACCAGGTCGTCGGCGAGCCCGACCGCCTTGATCAGGTCGACCGCCTCCGGCCGCCGGGCGAGCACCGACTCCGCACCGAGGTCGACCGGAACGCCTTCGAGCTCGTCACCGGCGAGCTTGCCGCCGAGCCGAGGCGACCCCTCCAGCACCGTGATCCGCGGCGGGTTCGGCCCGGTCGCGAGCGCGTACGCGGCCGCCAGCCCGCTGATGCCGCCACCGACCACGACAACCGAAGTCACGCATCCTCCAGCTTCAGCTCGTACACCCGCTGATCCCCGTCGTCGCCGACCAGCCGGAACCCGGCCCGCTCGAGCACCCGCTGCGATGCCACGTTCCGGACTGACGTCCCCGCCCGCAGCGCCGTCAGCCCGTACTCCGAGGCGGCGAGCCCCACGAGCGCCCGTGCCGCGGCCGAGGCGAGCCCTTTCCCGGCTGCCTTCTCCGCGATCCTGTAGCCGAGCTCCGCCGAGCCGTCCTCGATGTCGACGAGATTCACCCGCCCGACCACGGCGCCGGAGTTGTCCACCAAGACGTGGAACTGGCACTCCCCGGCCTCCTGCTCAGCCAGCCGGGCCGCATGCACCTCGGCGAACTCCTCGA
This sequence comes from Kribbella sp. CCNWLW201, assembly GCF_037203805.1. Lineage (NCBI taxonomy): Bacteria > Bacillati > Actinomycetota > Actinomycetes > Propionibacteriales > Kribbellaceae > Kribbella > Kribbella sp. CCNWLW201. The sequence continues at coordinate 454,716 of NZ_JBBCBQ010000003.1, forward strand.
AGAAGGCGTCCCCGCGATCCTGGATCGAGGCCGCGAAGTACGCGCGGTTCTCCCGCTCGAAGGCGAGCACGGCGTCCGCGTGTGCGTCGGTCAGGCGCTCCAGCGTCACCTCCTGGTCAGGCAGGTACACGGGCCGACCTGGTCTGGACGTGCCGGACGATGCGGTGCAGCACCTCGGGATCGGTGTCCGGCGGCACCCCGTGGCCGAGGTTGAAGATATGGCCGGGAGCCGCCTTCCCCTCCGCGAGGATGCGGTCGATCTCCGGCTCCAACGCGTCCCAGCCGGCGAACAGCAGCGCCGGATCCAGGTTGCCCTGGACCGGCTTCGGACCCGATCCGGCCCTGGCAATCCGCTGTACCGCCTCATCCAGCGGCACCCGCCAGTCGACCCCGACGACGTCCGCGCCGGCCTCGCTCATCAGACCGAGCAGCTCGCCCGTGTTCACGCCGAAGTGGAGCCTTGGTACGCCGTACGACGCCAGGGCCTCGAACACCTTGGCCGAGTGCGGCTGGACGAACTGGGCGTAGTCACGGGCCGAGAGCCCACCCGCCCACGAGTCGAACAGCTGGATCGCGGACGCGCCCGCCTCGATCTGCACCGACAGGTACGCGATCGCCACGTCGGCCAGCCGGTCCGCCAGCGCGTGCCACAGCTTCGGGTTGCCGTGCATGAGCGCCTTCGTCTTGGCGTGGTCCTTGCTCGGCCCGCCTTCGACCAGGTACGACGCCACCGTGAAGGGCGCACCGGCGAAGCCGATCAGCGGCGTGCCGTCGAGCTCGGAGACCAGCTGCTTCACCGAGTCCGAGGTGTACGGCACATCCGTGGGAGTGACCGGGCGGACCGTTTCCAGACCGGCCGCGTCGCGGATCGGCGCGGCGACCACCGGGCCGACGCCGGGCTTGATCTCGATGTCGAAGCCGACCGCCTTCAGCGGCAGCACGATGTCGGAGTAGAAGATGGCCGCGTCGACGCCGTAACGGCGTACCGGCTGCAGCGTTATCTCGACGACGAGGTCGGGACGCATACAGGACTCGAGCATCGTGGTGCCCTCACGGACCGCCCGATATTCGGGCAGCGACCGCCCGGCCTGGCGCATGAACCACACCGGCGTATGCGGACCGGGCTCACCCCGCGCCGCGAGCAGAAAGGGAGATCGGTCGGTCGCGCTGGGTGATGGCGGCTGGTTCAGGGGCACACAGCGATAATCCCACGCGGCTGTGGAGCAGCGGCCTCGGGCAGGCTGGAAAGCGGGGTATGCGCGTCGTCGCGGCCTGTTATCGGCGCGTCGTCACAGGCGTCGGTGAGTAATCAGTCGTAGGCTGCGAAGCATGGGTGCCCGCAAGCAGGTCGACGCGCCACCCGCGGAGTTCGCCGAGGCAGTCACGCAGTTGCGTGGTGCCCGGTTCCGGCCCGAGGTATTCGTCGAGGAGATGCCCGCACCGCAGCGGATCGCACCGCATGCGGCGGCGGTCAGCGCCGACGTGACGGTCGACGGTGACGATGTCGCCACCGGCCGCCTGGTCATCCTCTACGACCCGGACGGGAACGACGCCTGGCAGTCGACCTTCCGCTGTGTCGCGTACGTGCGTGCGGCCGTCGAGCCGGAAATGGTGACCGACGCGCTGCTCGGCGGCGTGGGCTGGACCTGGTTGATGGAGGCGCTGACCGACCGGGGTGCCGACTTCCTGGCCCCGAGCGGTACCGTCACCAGGGTGGTATCCGAAAGCTTCGGCGGGATGGCCGACGACGACGCGACGGCGGAGATCGAGATCCGCGCGTCCTGGAGTCCGGTACCGGGACCTGGTGGCCTGGTGGACGTGACCCCGCACGCGGAGGCGTGGGGCGAGGTGCTCTGCACGGCGGCCGGCCTGCCGCCGGTGCCGCCGGGGGTGGTGGCGATGCCGACCCGGCGCGGACAGCGGGGCCGATGAGCCCGGCAGAGACCCAGCAGCCGCCCGTCCCGGACGACCCGACCGCACACCAGCCCCTGCTCGAGCTCCGTGACGGCCTCTCCGACGTCGTCGACACCGACCCCGCGTTGACCGACGTGGTCGAGGCGTTCCGGTCCGGCTCCGGCCCGGTGGCCGTCGATGCCGAGCGTGCCTCCGGCTACCGCTACTCGCATCGCGCCTACCTCGTCCAGCTCCGCCGTGAAGGTGCCGGCTCGGCCCTGGTCGACCCGATCCCGTTCGGCGACCTGTCCGCGCTCGGCGACGCGATAGTCGACGCCGAGTGGATCATCCACGCCGCGAACCAGGACCTGGCCTGTCTGGCCGAGGTCGGGATGGTGCCGCGGAAGGTGTTCGACACCGAGCTGGCCGGCCGCCTGCTCGGCTACCCGAAGGTCGGCCTGGCCTCGCTGGTCAGCGAGGTGCTGGGCTACCGGATGCGCAAGGAGCATTCCGCGGCCGACTGGTCGACCCGCCCGCTGCCCGGGCCCTGGCTGATCTACGCCGCGCTCGACGTCGAGATGCTGATCGAGCTGCGCAACGCGATCGAGGCCGAGCTGCGTCGCGAGGGCAAATGGGAGTGGGCCGAGCAGGAGTTCGCCGCGATTCTGTCCGCTCCCCCGCGTGAGCCGAAGCCGGACCCCTGGCGTCGTACGTCGGGGATGCATCGGGTCCGCAATCGCCGCAGTCTGTCCGTCGTACGGGCGTTGTGGGAGGCGCGCGACCAGATCGCGGAAGCCGCCGACATCTCCCCCGGCCGGATCCTGCCGGACGCCGCGATCGTGGAGGCCGCGTCGGCGATGCCGGCCGACCGGGACACGCTGCAGCGACTGACCGCGTTCAAGGGTCGTGGCGCCCACCGGCACATGCGCACGTGGTGGGAGGCGATCGACCACGCGCGACGGCTGCCCGAGTCCGAGCTCCCGAAGCAGGGCCCGCGGTACGACGGCCCACCGCCGGCGCGAGCTTGGGCCGACCGGGACCCCGACGCGGCCGCTCGTCTGTCGGCCGCCCGATCCGGTGTCGGCGAGATCGCCGAAGCGCATCGCCTCCCGACCGAGAATCTGATGGCGCCGGACACGATCCGCCGCCTGGCCTGGTCCCCGCCGTCCGACCCGACGCTGGAAGTGGTCAGCAACTTCCTGCGTGACCACGGCGCCCGCGAGTGGCAGATCGGCCTCACGGCCCAAGTCCTCACAGACGCCATGGCAGCAGAAGCCCCGGCGAAACCTCTGGACTAGGTCGTGGCTGGCGATCCGTGCCGTGCCGAGTGCCGCGCAGTAGGCGCGGGATCGCCAGGCACGGCCTAGCGCGGCAGCTGGGCCTCGATCGCTTCGACGACCTCGGGCGACTCCGGCTCGGTGCGAGGGCGGAAGCGCGCGGCGACCGTGCCCTCGGGGCTGACCAGGAACTTCTCGAAGTTCCACTGGATGTCCCCGGCCTCGCCCGCCGCGTCCGGGGTCGCCGTGAGCTCGTCGTACAGCGGGTGGCGGCCCTCACCGTTGACCTCGAGCTTGTCGAGCATCGGGAAGGTCACGCCGTACGTCGTCGAGCAGAAGGTGGAGATCTCCTCCGACGAGCCCGGCTCCTGGCCGCCGAACTGGTTGCAAGGTGCGCCGAGGACGGTGAAACCACGGGAGGCGTAGGTCTTCTGGAGGTTCTCCAGGCCCTCGTACTGCGGGGTGAGACCGCACTTCGAGGCGACATTCACGATGAGGACGGCCTTGCCCTTGTACTCGCCGAGGGAGGTCGCGGCGCCGGAGAGGGTGGTCAGCGGGATGTCGTACAGGCTCATTCGGATCCTTGGGAGGTAGGAAGGTGACGGGAGAGGAACGCGACAGTACGGCGCCACGCCAGCTCGGAGGCTTCGGCGTGGTGGAAATCGGGCAACGGGTTGTCGAACGCGTGACCGGCGCCGGGATAACGATGGACCTCGGCATTACGCAGTACGGCGACGAGGTCATCGACCGGGAGATACTCGTCGGCGTCGCCGAAGTGATGCAGGCTCTTCGCGTCCACCTTCGGCGCGAGGTCCAGCAACCGGGGTAGGGCCGAGCCGTAGTAGCTCACCAGCACGTCCGTCGGGGACATCGCGGCAACGTTGAACCCGAGCCCGCCGCCGAAGCAGAACCCGATCACACCGGTCCCGGCGTCCCGGCTGCGCAGGTACTCCAGCGCGGCGACCGAGTCCGAGACAGCCAGATCCCAGTCGAGCCGGCCGACGATCGCCATCGCCTGCTTCAGCAGCTCCGGAGAGGACTCGTCCAGCTCGGTGTCGTCCAGCCGCCAGTAGATCTCCGGCGCGATCACGTAGTACCCGAGATCGGCCAGATCCTGGCCGCGCTGCTTGATGTAGTCCGAAACGCCGAAGATCTCCTGCAACAGCAGGAGACCCGGGCCGGACCCTTCCCAGACGTGCACCGGCATCAGCCCGGAATCCGTGTCGATTTCGAGAGTCACACAGCCGAGCCTACGTCGCCGGGCCGGCAAAGCCCGGCGACATCAGCCACGAGTCCGGTTCAGCGGATCTCGATCGACTCCCGGCGGACGAACTCGACCGGTGCGGGCTTGGGCATCCAGGCCTTGCACTCGTCGATCGCCGCGGTGAGCAGGTTGTACAGCCGGTCGTCCGGGTCCGTCACGCACGCCTGCGAGATGCCCTCGACCGCACACGACACGGCCCGTGGTGCGGTCCGCTTCGCGAAGTCCGGCGTACCCCGGTGACCGCGGGAGGTGAAGGACCGCGCCCACTTGGTCGCGGACGGGACCGATTCGAGCGCCTCCCGCGAGGCCGGCTCGAGGTCGTCCAGTGGACGCCCGTCCAGCGAGGCCAGGTGCCGCTCCCCCACCAGCAGCGCCACCGCGAGGATGTACTGCCGTTCCTGCGACACGATCGGCAGCGCGTGCTGGATGCAGCGCGCCGTCACCCGCGGTACGACGTGTGGGTCGTCCGGAGTCAGCCCGATCACGGAGGGGATCAGTGGAGCCAGTCTGGTCCGGCCTGCGTCCGTCGTGCAGTCGTTGACGTCCCGCGCCACGCCGGCCAGCAGCGGGTGGGTGCAGGACGGGTGGTCCGACCACGGCTCGCCGGCCAGGTAAGAGGCGAACTCCATGAAGCAGGCGCCTTTGCGCGGATTGCGGTGTTTGCCCCGGCTCAGCACCGGTACGGCGAGATCAAGGTTGTTCATAGAGCGTCTCCCCATAGCTACCTGCCACCAGCATGCGCCGATTCCCGCGCGGATGCCACGGGTAACCGGACCTGCGCCACTCACCAACTTCCCACCGCTGCGATCAGTCACGCTCAGCCAGCACGCGGGAGCACTCCGAGGTAGGGCTTGGTGAGTGCCAGCCGTCCGCCCTGTGAGCAGCCGCACAGGGCGGGGTGCTTTGGGACTTCTGTTACCCATGGGTAGCATCGGGGTAGATTTCCCGACCCCCAGAGGAGCCCTCGTGCCCCGTGAGATCCGCGATGTCGTGTTCGTCGACGGCGTTCGCACCCCGTTCGGCAAGGCCAAGGGCCAGTACGCCGAGACGCGCGCCGACGACCTGGTGATCAAGTGCATCCGGGAGCTGCTGCGGCGGAACCCGGAGCTCCCGCCGGAGCGGGTGGACGAGGTCGCGATCGCGGCCACCACCCAGATCGGCGACCAGGGCCTGACCATCGGCCGGACCGCGGCCCTGCTGGCCGGTCTGCCGAACACCACGCCCGGCTACGCCATCGACCGGATGTGCGCCGGCGCGATGACCGCCGTCACCACCACCGCCGCCGGGATCGCCTTCGGTGCGTACGACGTGGTCGTGGCCGGCGGGGTCGAGCACATGGGCCGGCACCCGATGGGTGAGGGCGTCGACCCGAACCCGCGGATCATCTCCGAGAAGCTGGTCGACACCTCTGCCCTGGTGATGGGGTCGACCGCGGAGAACCTGCACGACCGCTTCCCGACCATCACCAAGCAGCGCGCGGACGCGTTCGCCGTAGCATCCCAGGAGCGCGCCGCCAAGGCCTACGCGAACGACCTGATCCAGCCCGACCTGGTCCCGATCGCGACCCGGTCGGCCGAGCAGGGCTGGGGCTACGCGAGCACCGACGAGCCGATGCGACCGGGTACGACGGTCGAGGACCTGGCCGGCCTGAAGACGCCGTTCCGTCCGCACGGCCGGGTGACGGCCGGCAACTCGGCCGGGATCAACGACGGCGCCACCGCGTGCGTGCTCGCCTCCGCCGAGGCGGCCGCGGAGCTCGGGCTGACCCCGAAGATGAAGCTGGTCTCGTACGGCTTCGCCGGCGTCGAGCCCGAGGTGATGGGCGTCGGCCCGGTCCCGGCAACCGAGAAGGCACTCAAGCTCGCCGGGCTGACGATCGACGACATCCAGGCGTTCGAGGTGAACGAGGCGTTCGCCGTCCAGGTGCTGGCGTTCCTGGAGCACTACGGCATCGCCGACGACGACCCGCGGGTCAACCCGTACGGCGGTGCGATCGCCTACGGCCACCCGCTGGCGTCCAGCGGCGTCCGGCTGATGAACCAGCTGGCCAAGCAGTTCGAGCAGCGCCCGGAGGTCCGGTACGGCCTGACCACCATGTGCGTCGGCCTCGGCATGGGCGGAACGGTCATCTGGGAGAACCCGAACTGGGAAGGGGCGGCCTCGTGAGCGAGCGCACGCGAGTGAACCAAGTAGCACAGCAGCCTCCCGCTCACTTGGGCGCCGAGCGAAGCGAGGAGTCCAAGTGAGCCTCCAAGACTTGATTGACGAAGCGGTCGCGATCGAGACCGACGAGGTCGTCACCCTCGCGCACTCCCGCGACGTCGTGCTGCCGGGCAAGGCCGGCACGATGGCGCTGATCACGCTCGACAACGGGCACGACCACACCAAGCCGAACACGTTCGGCCCGAAGGGGCTGGCGTCGCTGAACACCGCGATCGACGCCGCCCTGGCGCGCGACGACATCGCCGCGATCGGTGTCACCGGCAAGCCGTTCATCCTGGCCGCCGGCGCGGATCTGACCGGCGTACCGAAGCTGACCGACCGGGAGCAGGCGCTGAACCTGGGCCGGATCGGGCACGGCGTGATGCGCAAGCTGGTCGACGGCGGCAAGCCGTCGTTCGCGTTCGTGAACGGTGTCGCGCTCGGCGGTGGTCTCGAGGTCGCGCTGCACGCCACCTACCGCACCGTCTCGGTCGCGGCCGGAATGCTGTCGACGCCCGAGGTGTTCCTCGGCCTGATCCCGGGCTGGGGCGGCAACTTCCTGCTGCCGAACCTGATCGGCGCGGATCACGCGGTGAAGGTCGTCGTCGAGAACGCCCTGAACCAGAACAAGATGCTCAGCGGCCCGGAGGCGGTCAAGCTCGGCATCGGCGACGTCCTGCTCGACTCGGCCGACTTCCTCGAGCAGTCGCTGCTGTGGGCGAGCAAGGTGCTCAAGGGCGACATCACGGTCGAGCGCGCCGAGATCGACCGTGGCGACGCGTGGGACGCGGCGGTTGCCCGGGGTAAGGCGTTTGCCGACCTCAAGGTCAGCGGTGCGGCCCCGGCGCCGTACCGGGCCCTGGACCTGATCGCGGCGGCGAAGGACAACGACCGCGACCGTGGGTTCGCGGCCGAGGACGAGGCGCTCGCCGACCTGATCATGAGCGAGGAGCTGCGCAGCGGTCTCTACGCCTTCGACCTGGTGAACAAGCGGGCCAAGCGCCCCGCCGGAGCGCCGGACAAGTCGCTCGCCCGCCCGGTCGGCAAGGTCGGCGTCGTCGGTGCAGGCCTGATGGCGGGCCAGTTGGCCCTGCTGTTCGTACGGCGCCTCGAGGTGCCCGTCGTACTCACGGACCTGGACCAGGAGCGGGTGGACCGCGGGGTCGGGTACGTGCACGGTGAGATCGACAAGCTGCTCGGCAAGGGCCGGATCCGGCCGGACAAGGCGAACCAGCTGAAGGCGCTCGTCACCGGGTCGGTGGACCGGGCCGTCTTCGCGGACGCGGACTTCGTGATCGAGGCGGTGTTCGAGGAACTGCAGCTGAAGAAGACGATCTTCGCCGATCTGGAGAAGATCATCCGGCCGGACGCGGTGCTGGCGACGAACACCTCGTCCCTGTCCGTCACCGAGATGGCCGCGGACCTCGAGCACCCCGAGCGGGTGGTCGGGTTCCACTTCTTCAACCCGGTCGCGGTGCTGCCACTGCTGGAGATCATCCGCGCGGACCAGACCGACGACGCGACGCTGGCCACCGCGTTCGCGGTCGGCAAGACGCTGAAGAAGTCCTGTGTGCTGGTGAAGGACGCGCCGGCGTTCGTGGTGAACCGGCTGCTGACCCGCTTCCTGGGTGAGGTCAGCGCAGCAGTGGACGAAGGTACGCCGATCCCCGCGGCGGACAAGGCGTTGTCGGCGCTGGGTCTGCCGATGCCGCCGTTCGTGCTGCTGCAGCTGGTCGGGTTGCCGGTCGCGCTGCACGTGGCGGAGACGATGAACCGGGCCTACCCGGACCGGTTCGCGGTGTCGGAGAACCTGGCCAAGGTGGTTGCCGCTGGCAAGGGTTCGTTCTACGTCTGGCCGGAGGGCAAGCCGGTCGTCGACCCGGAGGTCGAGGCGCTGGTGACGGTCGGCGACAAGCCGTCGACGGCCGAGGAGCTGCGCACCCGGGTGCTGACCGCGCTGGCCGAGGAGATCCGGATCATGCTCGAGGAGGGCGTGGTCGCGGAGGCGCAGGACATCGATCTGTGCCTGCTGCTCGGCGCCGGCTGGCCGTTCCACCTCGGCGGCATCACGCCGTACCTGGACCGGACCGGTCTCGCCGAGAAGACCAACGGCGCGCGCTTCCTCCCGAAGGGCATCGCCAGCCTCGCCTAGACCGCTGGGGGTCGGTGCGGAGCCGGAAGCCCGCTCCGGCCCCCAGCAGCTGTCCTAGCCGATCCGTTCCCGGACGGCGGGGGCGAAGGGGCTCCAGAGGAACCAGGTCGGCAGAGCCCTGGTGAGCCGTGGTGGGCCGGTCATGGCGACAGTGCCTTCCGCGGCGGCTTGACGCATGCTGACGATGCCGGAGAAGACTCGCATCAGGTCCACCGGCTCGGTGGTGACGACGACGTCCGAGTCGAAGCCAGGGTGGTCTGTGCACACCGAAGCTTCCAGCCGGTCGAGGATCAGCCAGATGCGGGTCGGGTCGTCGCCGCGGTACTCGAACTCGACGGTGACCCGCTGCCTGGGCAGCTTCTCGAAATCGACGCGGCGCGACATCCACCAGGTGAGGGTGACGGGATCGACCTCGCGGGGCTGCGGCTCGGAGAACATCCACCGCACCGCCCACTCCCCGATCGCCATGATCACGCCCTCGAGGTCCCGGCCGGCCGGGGTGAGCTGGTACTCGTGGCCGCGGGCGACCGGAATCAGCTCCAGCACACCCTTGCGTTCCAGGTGGTTGAGGCGTTGCTTGAGCAGCGTGCGGGAGATGCCGGGCAGACCGCGGTCGATGTCGTTGAACCGCCGGCTCCCGAGCACGAGCTCGCGCACGATCAGGGGCGTCCAGCGGTCCGCCAGCACTTCGCTGGCCAACGCCACCGGACAGTACTGGCCGTAGTCTCGCATGGCTCATTGTGTGCCCAGGTCCAAGATGTGTACCACTTGAGTCCAGAACCAGTACTAGTTTCCCCACCGGCTCGGCTGCTGGGCTGGAACCCTCACACAGGAGGGGAAACCATGACCGTCACTTTCGACCCGAAGGTCTACAAGCAGACCACCCGCGCGCAGTGGGAGGACGCCGCGGAGGCCTGGCACCGTTGGGGCCCGACGATCGAGGACTGGCTCGGCGACGCCACCGCAGCCATGGTCGGCGCGGCCGGCATCGGCGCCGGTGACCGCGTCCTCGATGTGGCCGCCGGCGCCGGCGGCCAGACGCTCGCCGCGGCAAAGCTCGCAGGCCCCAGCGGCCACGTGCTCGCGACCGACATCTCGCCGGCCATCCTCGGGTACGCCGCCCAACTGGCGGCCGAGGCCGGGATGTCGACCGTGGAAACACTGGAGGCCGACGGCGAGGATCTGTCCGCGCTCGACGAAGGCAGCTTCGACGCCGCCATCTCCCGCGTCGGCCTGATCTACTTCCCGGACCAGCAGGCTGCTCTGCGCGGCATCCACCGGGCGCTGCGACCGGGTGGGAGGTTCTCCGCGGTGGTCTACTCGACACCGGACCGGAACGGCTTCTTCTCGATCCCGGTCGGCATCATCCGCCGCCGGGCCGAACTCCCGCCACCGGCACCCGGTCAGCCCGGTCCGTTCAGCCTGGGGGCGCCAGGCGTCGCCGAGCAGGCCTTCACCGCGGCCGGGTTCCACGACATCACCGTGGACGTCGTACCGTCGCCGGTCCGGCTGCCCACCGCCGCCGACTGCGTCCGCTTCGAACGCGAGTCCTTCGGCGCCCTGCATCAGATGCTGTCGGGCCTCGACGAGGCCGGACGGACCGAGGCCTGGCAGGAGATCACCGACCAACTCACCCAGTTCGAAACCCCGAACGGCTTCGCCGGCCCCTGCGAAATGCTCGTCGTCACCGGCACGCGCTGAATGTGCTCAGCCTTTGAACTTCTTGGCAGCGGCCACCAACTGGGGAGCCGTCTTCCCGGTGTGCTTCTTCAGGATGGCGGCGTACTGGGTCTGGCTGGTGTTGTGCTGGGCGAGATCGGTGTAGAGCGACGCCACACCCTTCTCGCCCAGTTCGTCGACCAGGTACGACGTGATCCACCAGCTCTGGCCGTACGACTGATCCCCCGCCGCGTCGAACTCCGCCTGACTCGGCAGCACCTTCATCGAGGACAGGTACTTGGTCCGGACCGTCTTGCGATACGGGTCGACCGTCCAGTGCGGATCGTCCTCGATCGAGGCGCAGCGGACGTACTCCGCGATCCCTTCGACCAGCCAGAGCGGGGTCTTGATCCCCAGCCGGAGCGTCGCGACGTGCGTCATCTCGTGCACCAGCAGATCCTGGTCCAGCTTCGTCCGCAGCGCCGGGTTGACGACGATCCGGCTGCTCACCGGTGGGAGCGACCGCTGCGCCCACGGCTCGCCGTCGTACAGGGAGACCGCCTTGGCCGCGATGGTCCAGCCGTACCCGCTGCCCGCGGTCCAGACGGTCGCCATCACCCGCGGCTCGGACATCGCGACCACCATCACGGCACCGTTCCACGGTCGGCGCCAGTGCCGTCGTACACCGTCGACCGCGCCCTGCGACGCCTTGGCGATCTTCTCGCCGAGAGCCTGCTCGCCCTTGTCGACCACGACGAACACCCGGCCCTTCCGGATCACCGAGATCTCCTGGAAGTCCCACGGCTGCCGGTGTCCGTCCGGGCTGAGCGTCTCCTCGATGGCGCTGTCGTCGACCAGGATCCAGCTGCCGGCGCGCTCGACGAAGGCGTAGCCCAGGTCGGTCTGCACCGGCTTCGCGTCCAGGTCGGTGAGCTGGTAGCGCATCATCACCCGGGTCGAGAAGGTGTACGCGCCGTACTTGTCGATCAGGACCTTCGACGGCCGCTCGTCCGCGACGAAATACTTCAGGGTCGTGAACTGGAACTTGCGGAGGTTGGTGAACAGCATCCGCTGCCGCGCGACCAACTGCGGCTGCTTCGGGTCGACGGCCGCCAGGAAGCCTTTCAGATCGCCCTTCAGCACCGCGGTGGAGCGCTTCGCGAGAATCGCGTCGACGGCAGTCTTCCGGGCCGCCTTCTGCGCGTCGGTCAGCTGTCCCGGCGTGGCCGTCGCCTTGACCGCGGCCGCGCTGCTGCCCACCGTCGAGCCACCCTGCTGCAGGCGTACGGCGACCACCCCGGCCGTCCCCGCCAGCACAAGCGCGGCGACACCCGCGAAGAGGCGTCGCGGGTGCTTCATCAGATCCCCTCCAGAGGTCGGCTGACGGATCTTACCGCCAGCCGCCCCCGGAGTGGTCTAGCCCTACGCCCGGGTGCTCTCGCCGGTGCGTTCTTCCTCGCCGACGCGGCTCTTGCGGTAGCCGTAGACGAAGTAGATCACGAAGCCGATCGCCATCCAGATGGCGAAGCGCAGCCAGGTCTCCAGCGTCAGGTTCAGCATCAGGTAGATGCAGATCAGCGCGGCCAGGATCGGGATCACCGGGCTGCCCGGCACCCGGAACGAGCGCTGGATGTCCGGCCGGCGCTTGCGCAGGATCGGTACGGCGATCGAGACCAGGGTGAACGCGGCCAGCGTGCCGATGTTCACCATCTCCTCGAGTTTGCCGATCGGGGTGACCCCGGCGACGATCGCGACCACGATGCCGATCGCGATGGTGAGGCGGTACGGCGTACCCCACTTCGGATGCGTCTTGCCGAGCTCACGCGGCATCAGGTGGTCACGGCTCATCGCGAACACGACCCGGGCCGCACCGATCATCAGCGTCAGCACCACCGTGGTCAGACCGGCCACCGCACCGGCGGAGATCAGCGTCGCGAAACTCGGCCGGCCGACCGACCGGAACGCCTCGGCCAGCGCCGCCTCGCTGTTGATGTCGGTGTACTTGATCATGCCGGTGATCACGATGCAGACCAGCACGTACAGCACGGTGCAGATCGCCAGCGAGCCGATGATGCCGCGGGGCAGGTCGCGCTGCGGGTTCCGCGCCTCCTCGGCGGTGGTCGCGACCACGTCGAACCCGATGAACGCGAAGAACACCAGCGACGCACCCGACACCAGGCCCATCACGCCGAACGTCGACGGGGCGAACCCGAACAGCGCCTGGAACAGCGGCGTGGTGATGGTGACCTCGGGATCCGGGTTCGGCACGCTCGGCGGGATGAACGGCGTCAGGTTCGAGCCCTTGATGTAGAACAGGCCGGCCACGATCACGAACAGCACCACGAAGAGCTTGATCGCGACCAGCACCAGGTTGACCCGCAGCGACTCCTTGATCCCGATCGTCGCCAGTGTCGCGAGGACGACGACGAGCAGCATCGCCAGCACGTTCACACTGCTGTCCGGACCGATCGATTCGGGCCAGCCCAATCCGATCTGATCCAGGAACAAAGCGGCGTACGTCGACCATCCCTGGGCCACCACGCTTGCCCCGAGCATCAACTCCAGCAGCAGGTCCCAGCCGATGATCCAGGCGAAGATCTCACCGAGGGAGAAGTACGAGAAGGTGTACGCCGATCCCGATACCGGGACCGTGGATGAGAACTCGGCGTAGCACAGTGCGGCCAGGGCGCAGCAGATCGCGGCGAGTACGAACGAGAGTGCGATACCCGGCCCGGCGTACGCCTTCGCCGCCCGGCCGGTCAGGGTGAAGATGCCGGCACCGATGATGACGCCGATTCCGAAGACCGTCAGATCGACGGCGGTGAGGCGTTTCTTGAGCTGGTACTCAGGCTCGTCGGTGTCCGCGATCGACTGCTCGATCGTCTTCTTCCGCAACAGACTCATCTGCGCCTCCTCGCATTGGACGGAACCCAATCGAGATTGCCCCTCTGACAACGCGAGGTCAAACCGCCACTCAGCGTTGCGGCTGGTAGGTCTTCAATGAGGTCCACAGGGTCACTTCGGTGAGGCCGCTGCGGCTGAGGAGGATGCGGTCCCGGGAGGCCTGGTCGATGCCGTGCATCGCCATGTCCTCGTACAGCTCCTCGACCTTGTCGAGTCCGATCCGCTGGACCAGGAAGCGTACGGCGAGCCAACTGACGCCGTACACGTCGGCGCTGTTCTGGTAGAAACCGGCGTCACTCGGCAGCGAGGCCAGCACCGGCAGGGCGTCGTCGATGACCTCCTGCTCCCACTTGCCGACTTCACCCGGGCCGCTGATCGCCTCGATCCCCCGCCACGACACGTACTCGGCCGCACCTTCGGCCAGCCAAAGTGGTTCGTAGCCGCCGAGGTCCGCGGTGGCCACGTGGGTGATCTCGTGCGACAGCAGGATCTCGTCGACCCGGTCGCGTTCATTCGGGTTGATCACGATGTACGCGCCTGCCACGGTGCCGTCGGCCGTGTCCTGACCAGGCAGCGAGGAGAACGTCGACCCCGCGCTCGCGGCCGACTCGATGTCCTCGTCGGCAAACCGCGCATCCCGTACGTCGGTCTCGTCGAGTGCGATCACCAACACCGAACCGCGCCACTTCCGCGGCCAGTACTCCGTCACCTGGGCAAGCGCCTCGGTCGCCTCGTTGACGATCGCCCGTCCGCGCTTCGTGTCACCCTTCTCCACCACCGCGAGCACCCGCGCACCCCGGTACACCTCGATCCGGCCGAGGTCCCACGCCTCCTGGTGCGCGCCCGGCCCGAGGTCCTTGTCGAGGTCGTCGTCGTCCGTGATCACCCAGCGGCCTCGGACGTTGATGAACGTGTAGCCGAGCTCGGTGGTGACCGGGGTCAGGTCGACCTTGGGGATCTGGTACCGCATCAGGATGCGCACGAGGTACGTCGTACGCCCGTGAGACTTGGCCACGGCCGGGTCGAAGCGCTCCTCGGCCTGGCTGTAGCCGAGCTCGGCGAAGCCCATCTCGACCAGGTTCGCGAACAGCACCTTCTGCTCGGCCCGCAGCGCCCGGTCGGCCGGGTCGATGTCCTGCAGGAACAACGCTTCGTTGACGGACTGCACCGCCTGGGCCCGGCGGATCAGGATCGTGTCGATGGCAACCCGGCGAGCGGCGATCGCGGCGGCGGTCTTCGACGGTTTGGTGGCCTGGTTCGGGCCCGGCGAGGCCAACGTCGTGGTGGGCCTGGCCCGGGCATCCCGTTCCCGGTCTTCAACGGTGTAGACCACGCCGCCCGAGACGAGCGCAACCGCGACCAGCAACCCGAGCCAGCGCCGGGGCCCATGGGGCGGAACCTGAGCGCCTGGCGGTTCGGCGCTAGGGATGGTCACACTCACGTCGGGTCGTTCCTCCGAGTACCCGTCTGCTACAGCCCGGCTACCCTACTCGGTTCCCCGGATTCCACCACCGACACGCCGTCACGCGGCGGCGGCCTTGAGGGCCTCGAAGAGGCCGGCCTCGGTCATCCCGACGTGCTCGAGCATGATCCGGTCCCGCTCGGCCTGGGTCGAACCGAGAGCCGCCATCTCCTGGTACAGCGTGCCGACCTCGGTCCCACCGAAGCGTTCGAAGAGGTACGCGACGGCCAGCCAGGCCAGCGGGTACGAGCTGTCGGACTGCTCGAAGAACACCGCGTCGGCCGGCAGGCTCTTCGCCTTCATCAGGTACTTCGTCCGGACCTCCTGCCGGTACTGGTCCAGCGCGAGGTTCTTCGCACCATCCATCGGCAGGAACTCGACGTACGTCGCCGCACCTTCGACCAGCCAGCGTGGTGCATGGGCGCCGTACGGGGCGGTCGCGACATGGGTGAACTCGTGGGCCAACGTGCGGGCGTCGACCTTCGAGCGGTTGCGCGGGTTGATGACGACGTACGAGTCGGCCCGTTGGCCGTCGCCGGAGACCTCACCGGGCAGCGTGCGGTACACCCAGGTCGCCATCGCGATCGCGTCCTCGGCGTTCTTCGGTGCGCTGTAGTCGGCGCCGCGGACCACCTTGTCGTCGAGGGCGATCACCACGCCGGCACCGTTCCAGCCACCCGGCCAGCTCTTGGTCACCGCTTTCACCGCGCTGCTCGCCTTGCCCAGCAGGCTGTTCGCGAGCTGGTCCTGACCCTTCTCGACGACCACGAGGACCCGAGGGCCGCGCTTGACCAATACGTCGCCGGTGTCCCACGCCTCCTGATGCGAACCGCGTGGCAGCCGCTTGTCGAGGTCGGTATCCGACACCAGCATCCAGCCGCCGTTCGGCCGCTCGGTGAACGTGTACCCGAGCATCGCCCGGACGGGTACGGCGTCGATGCCGCGGATCTGGTACGTCATCGCGATCGCGACCAAGTACGTCGACGGGCCGTACTTCTGCGTGACGGCTTCGTCGTACTGCTGGCTCAGCTGCTGGTAGACGAGCCGGGCGAAGCCGAACTGGCGCAGGTTCGCGAACAGGGTGCGCTGCCGGGCGACGAGGCTCTTGTTCCCCGGATCGACGTCGGCGAGAAAGGCCGTCGGGTTGTCCTGGAGCACGGCCTGGGCGCGCTTCCTGAGCACCAGATCCACTGCCGCGGCACGGGCGGCCAGGTCGATGTCCGGCGTATTCGGCGTCGCCTGGTCGGCGCCGTCAGCGCGGTGGCTCGACTCGTGCAGAGCGAGACCGCCGGCGACCGCCACGGTGACAAGCACCAGGGACAGCAGCAGCGGCCAGACCCGGGTGCCCTTGGCCGCGGCATGCCGTCTTCCCGATGGCGACGAGTGTCTCGGGGGCGACGAGTGCCGCCCCGACCCGGTCATGCGGGGCGGCTCAGGCGCCGCCCGGCCGGCCGCTCGCCGGGTCGGGCTCGTTCAGCGCGTCACCGGAGTGCTGCGCGATCAGCTCGGTGATGTCCCGGGCCAACTCCTGGCCGGTCAGCCCGATCTCCTGCAGTACGGCGGGACGCTTGGCGTGATCCAGGAACTGCTGCGGGATGCCGAAATCGCGGACCGGTGTCGTCACCCCGGCGTCGCGGAGCGCCTGCGCGATCATCGACCCGCAACCACCGGCCCGGCCGTTGTCCTCGATGGTGACGACGAACTTGAACTTCGCCGCCAGCTCGACCAGCTTCGGGTCGACCGGCTTGACCCACCGCGGGTCGACCACGGTCACGCCGAAGCCCTGCGCCTCGAGCCGCTGCGCCACGTCCAGCGCGGTCGCCGCCATCGAGCCGATCCCGACCAGCAGTACGTCGGTGCCGGAGCGCTCGAGGACGTCGAGGTCGCCGATCCGGTCGATCGCGTCGATGTCCGGGAACACCTCGCCCTTGGCATACCGCAGTACGGTCGGGGCGTCGGAGACGTCGACCGCCTCGTTCAGCAGCTCCTCCAGCCGCTTGCCGTCGCGCGGCGCGGCGAGCCGGAGCCCGGGGACGACCTGCAGGATCGACATGTCCCACATGCCGTTGTGGCTCGCGCCGTCGTCACCGGTGACACCCGCGCGGTCGAGCACGAAGGTGACGCCGCACTTGTGCAGCGCGACGTCGAGCAGCAGCTGGTCGAACGCCCGGTTGAGGAACGTCGCGTAGAGGCCAACCACCGGGTGCAGACCGCCCATCGCCAGGCCGGCCGCGCTCGTGACCGCGTGCTGCTCGGCGATGCCGACGTCGAAGATCCGGTCCGGGAACTCCTGCGCGAACGGCGCCAGTCCGGTCGGGTGCAGCATCGCCGCGGTGATCGCGACCACGTCCGGGCGGCGGTGACCGATCCGGATCAGCTCGTCGGCGAACACGTCGGTCCAGCCGCGCGGCTTGTTGGCCGGGCGGACCTGGTGGAAGTTGTCTTCCTCGTCCTGCTCGGCGGCGGCGTACCCGAAGCCCTTCTGGGTCACCGCGTGCACGATCACCGGACCGCCGAACGCCTTCGCGTTGCGGAGCGCGTCCTCCATCGCCTGACGGTCGTGCCCGTCGACGGGACCGACGTACTTGAGGCCGAGATCCTCGAACATGCCCTGCGGGGCGAGCAGGTCCTTCAGGCCCTTCTTCACCCCGTGCAGCACCTCGTACATCGGCGGGCCGACATACGGCGTACGGCCGAGGTTCTTCTTGATCAGGTCGAGGATCTTCTCGTACCGCGGGTTGGTGCGCAGGCTGGTCAGGTGGGTGGCCAGGCCGCCGACCGTCGGGCTGTAGGAACGGCCGTTGTCGTTGACGATGATGACGAGCTTCAGGTCCTTGGCGGCGGCGATGTTGTTCAGCGCCTCCCAGGCCATCCCGCCGGTCAGGCCGCCGTCGCCGATCAGCGCAACGACATGGCGGTCCTCCTTGCGCAGCCGGTACGCCTTGGCCAGGCCGTCGGCGTACGACAGAGCGGTCGAGGCGTGGCTGTTCTCGACGAGGTCGTGCTCGGACTCGGCCTGGCTCGGGTACCCACTCAGGCCGCCCTGCTGACGGAGCGTGTCGAACTTCGGCGCCCGGCCGGTCAGCAACTTGTGCACGTACGTCTGGTGACCGGTGTCATAGACGAGGCGGTCCCGGGGCGAGTCGAACACCCGGTGCATCGCCAGCGTGATCTCGACCATGCCCAGGTTCGGCCCCAGGTGGCCGCCGGTGCGTGACACCGTCTCGACCAGCACGTCCCGGATCTCGGCCGCGAGATCGGTGAGCTGCTGACCGGTCAGCTTCTTGAGGTCCGCCGGCCCTCCGACCGTCTCCAGCACGCGCATCGAGCTCCTCCCGCAGGTCGTCCTCGAATGCTTGAGTCTATGCACCCGCCGCCCGGTTTCCGAACTCACCAGTGCCCCCGGACGAATCTCACACTCCAAGACGTCCCCTGGGCTCGATTGGTTCGGTCTTCACCTACAGTAATCGGCATGGAAATGGTGAGGACGCTGTTCCGGAAGTACGACGGACAGCCGCATCGCCTGGTGGAAGCAGTCCGGCTCGGCGAGGACGAGCACGGCCTGTGGGTCGGCTCGGTGCCCGGTACCCGCGGCCAGCGCGCCGACGGCAGCTGGACCACCATCGACCACCACCGCGTCCGCCTCTTCCCGCACGGCAAGTGGTGGAGCGCCCTGTTCAACGACGACCCGCACAAGACGCGCATCTACTGCGACATCACCATGCCCGCGGAGTTCGGCGTCGACACAGTCACCGCTGTCGACCTGGACCTCGACATCCGCCTGATGCGCGACGGCAGCGTGCGCGTCATGGACGAGGACGAGTTCCACGCCCACCAGGTGAAGTACAACTACCCACCCCAGGTAGTAGCCACCGCCCAAGCCACCTGCGCCTGGCTGGCCACCCACATCACCACCACAGAACCCTTCACCACCGCCTACAAGCCGTACCTCGACCAGACCCGAGCCCTCACCAACTGAAGACAGCAATCGGCCCCCACCGGCTAGGAGCCCCCCTGAGCCGACGAGGGCCGATCAAGCCGCCACCAACAGGCCGCGACCGAACCATGCTCAACCCCCACCCGCGCCCGATCCACCCCTCCGCGAAGAATTGCAGCTTTTGACATCCGGCGGTGGTAGCACCCCGGCGGGATAGGTTGGGGGTTATGCGTGATGTCCGGGTGGTGTATCGGAAGTACGACGAGAAGCTGCATTGGCATCAGTGGATGCGGTATTTGGGGGAGGACGAGTTCGGGGTGTGGCTGGGGGCGCCGGCTGATTCGGTGTCGCAGCGGGGGTCTGAGCCCGAGGTGACGCATTCGCAGGCGCATGTGCAGTTGTTCCCGCGGGACCAGTGGTTCACCGCGATCTTCAACGACGAGCCGCGGTCGACGGAGATCTACTGCGACATCACCACTCCGGTGGAGTTCGGCGAGGACGTGTTCACGATGGTCGATCTCGACCTGGACGTGATCAAGAAGCGCGACGGGTCGGTCATCATCGACGACGAGGACGAGTTCGCAGAGCACCAGGTCAAGTACGGCTACTCGGCCGACGTGATCGAGACCGCCCAGGCGACGTGCGACCGGCTGGCCGACGCGGTCACCACCGAGGAACCGTTCCTGACCGTCTACAAGACCTATCTCGACAGAGTCCGGTGAACGCTCAGCGTCGCGTCCTTCAGCAGTAGCGCCCCGGGCAGCGGTCCGCGCTGGCCGGCGAACATGTCGGCGACCGGGGTGACGGTGAGGTAGAGGTTCTTCCCGGCCGGTACGTCGACAGCGACCGCCGGCAACTCGATCGATCGCCGCTCCCCCTTCACCACCCGCTTCTCCCGCAGCGGCATCGTGTTGTTCTGCACGACCTTCGCAGTGAGGGGATTCGTCCCGACGCTCAAAGCGAAGAAGGCGCCCGCGTCCGGTAGCAAGGTATAGACGTCAGCGTTCAGCCGCGGCACGCCCGCCACGGTCAGCGGTCCAGTCGCGACCTTGAGGTTGAGCGGCAACCCGGCGCCGGTCGGAACGAGGATCTTGCCGAGCTTGTAGCGGGCGTTCGCGGCCAGGCTCTGTTGCGTCAGGCAACGACCGTCCGCGGTCGCCAGGTGATAGCCGCCGTACCCCGAGAGAGCCGTTGCCTTGCCCAACAGTTTGGTGGACATGAAGCGCAGCGCGAGGCCGGAGAAGCCGGCCGATCCCAACGCGATCGAACACGGATCGCCCGGGGTGGCGAAACCGGGCGGCAGCACACTCGGCAGCGTGTGACCGCCGTTGTAACCGACGAAGATCGACCGCGCCCGGGCCCGTGGGGTCAGCGCCCGCTCGAAGTTCGCGAGCCCCTGGTTGAGGTTGAACAGGTTGTCCGAGATCCCTTGACCGAACAGCACCGGGATGTCCAGTTTCCGCCCCTGCGCGACATGCCAGGCCGGTCCGTTCCTGGCGAAGAACGCATCCAAATCCCGACCGGCCTTCCCGGGCGGCCACGCTCCGGTGGCGATCAGTACGACGAACGCCGCCGAGACCTCAGGTGGAAGATGCGTGCCGCCACCGGCGTACAGCAAAGACAGCCACATCGTCCGCGCGGCCTCGTCCGGGGCGAGGCTCTGCTTGAGGTCCCACCAGGTCACCTCAGGAGCTAGTGCGTCGAACCTGGTCCGGCCGCTGTCCCGCAGCTCGGTGAACGCACCGGCGAACTGGAACCCACCGCCGTACGATCCGCCGATCGCACCGATCAGCGGATCGCCAGGCCGTTGTTTGGTCACCCAGTCCAGGCCGGCCACGAGGTCGACCAGCTTGATCACGTCCCGGCCCTCGAAGTCGGGGTTCATCACGTGCGCGACGCCGGTGCTGTCGCCGAAGCTGCGCTGGTCGAAGCTGAGCACGCCGAAGCCCGCGTCGAGCCAGGACTTGAAGGCCGCCGGGTCCTTGGTCCGGCTGCCGCCCCAGCCATGACTGTGCAGGATCAACGGGACCGGATGCGCCGCAGACGCGCCGGCGGGTTTGAAGAGCGAATAACAGATCCGCACCGGTGTCGTCGTACCAGGCTCGGGCACGGACGCCACGCACCCCGTGACGGCGGCAGCAGGTACGGCGACCAACGAGGAAACCAGTAGCCCGAGCACACCGGCCAGGGCGGCCACACGACGACGCATCAGTCACTCCCCGTGATCGACGAATCCCGCTGCGCACACGCTAGACGACCGCGCGCACGCTGACCAGCTCCCGGCTCCGCTGTGGGCGAACCAAGGGGCCGAAGCTGCGAGACTGTGCTCCGTGGAAATCGCGATCGAGGTCGTGGCCCTCGTCGCCGTGGTGGCGGCCGGGGCCGCACTGGCCCGGCGGCTCGGCATCTCGGCCCCTCTGTTCCTCGTGGTCATCGGGGTCGCCGCGTCGTACCTCCCGTTCGTCCCGCGGGTCGAGCTCGAGCCCGAGGTCGTCCTGGTCGGCTTCCTGCCGCCGCTCCTGTACGCCGCGGCGATCAGGACCAGCCTGGTCGACTTCACCAAGCACCGGCGTTCGATCGGCTTGCTCTCAGTCGGCCTGGTCGCGTTCACCGCGCTCGGCGTCGGTCTGGTCGCCTGGTGGCTGCTCGGCGCGGTCGCCGAAGGGATGGGCCAGGAGCCGCTGCCGTTCTGGGCCGCCTTCGCGATCGGCGCCGTGGTCGCGCCGCCGGATGCCGTCGCCGCGACGGCGATCGCCAAACGCGTCGGTCTCCCCCGCCGCGTGGTCACGATCCTCGAGGGCGAGAGCCTGGTCAACGACGCGACCGCCCTGGTTTGCCTGCGTACGGCGATCGCCGCCGCGGCCGTCACGCCGACGGTCCTCGACGTCGGGCTCGACTTCCTCCGGGCGGCCGGTGGTGGGGTCCTGGTCGGCCTGATCGTGGCGATCGTGCTGGCCAAGGTCCGTCGGCGCTTCACCGACCCGGTGCTCGACACCACGCTCAGCCTGACCGCGCCGTTCATCGCCTACATCGCGGCGGAGAACCACTACGTCCACGCGTCCGGCGTACTGGCCGTGGTCGTCACCGGCCTGCTGCTCGGCCACAAGGCGCCGATCATCCAGTCGGCCAAGTCGCGGATGTCGGAGCGGACCAACTGGCGGACGTTCCAGTTCCTGCTGGAGAACACCGTCTTCCTGCTGATCGGCCTGCAGACCAGGTGGATCCTCGACGACCTGGCCGAGAGCCCGCTGCCGGGCTGGCTGATCGCCGCCGCCACGCTCGCCGTGTTCGCAGCCGTCGTCCTGCTGCGGCCGATCTGGATCATCCCGACCACGTTCGTGTCCCGGCGGGTCCTCGGGCGGTCCCGGCCCGGGCCGGTCTCCTTCCAGAGCCTGGTCGTCGTCTCGTGGGCGGGTATGCGCGGCGTGGTCACGCTGGCGGCCGTGTTCACGCTGCCCGAGGACACCCCGCATCGCGAGGTCCTGGTCTTCATCGCCTTGGCCGTCACCGCGGGCACGCTGCTGCTGCAGGGCTCGACCCTTCCCTGGCTGGTACGACGTCTGCGCCTGCCCGGCCCGGATCCGGCGGAGGATGCGCTGCAGGAGGCCGCCGTACTGCAAGGAGCTCATCGGGCGGCGATGGAGAAGCTGCACGAAGTCTCGACAGCAGACGATCCGCAGGACGTGATCGAGGTGCTCCGGCGCCGCGGTGAGTCGCGGGCCGAGGCCGCCTGGGAGCGACTCGGTCGGCCCGAGACCGAATACGAGACGCCGAGTGAGGCTTACCGCCGGTTGCGGATGGTGATGCTGGAGGCCGAGCGGGCGCACATCCTGAAGGTCCGCGACGCCGGCCTGGTCGCCGACGAGGTGCTGCAGCGGGCGCAGATCGCGCTCGACGTCGAGGAGTCCATGCTGGATCGCGCCGAGGACGACGACGTGGGTGGGCGGTCGGAGGACCTGCGCGTCCCACCGCCACCGGGTGGTGCCTGCACGCACCTGGAGAGCGCGCCGATGGTGCTGACCCCGAACACGCCGGAGGGCTGCGAGGAGTGCCTGGCAGAGGGCGGGACGTGGGTCCACCTGCGACTCTGCCTGGATTGCGGGCACGTCGGCTGCTGTGACTCGTCGCCGATGAAGCACGCCAGCAAGCACTTCGACTCCAGCCGCCATCCGGTGATGCGGAGCTTCGAGCCGGGTGAGACGTGGCGCTGGTGCTTCGTGGACGAGAGGCTGGGCTGATGGCCGACTGTCTGTTCTGCTCGATCATCGCCGGTACGACGCCGGCTCAGATCGTCCTGGAAACTCCAGATGTGGTCGGATTTCTCGACGTACGACCGGTGTTCAAGGGGCACACCCTGCTGGTGCCGCGCGAACATGTGCCGACGCTGGTGGAACTGCCGGACGAGCTGAGCGTGCCCCTGTTCGGCGCGGCCCGCTCACTCGCCGCCGCGGTGCGTACGGCGTTCGACGCGCAGGGATCATTTGTTGCCGTCAACAACGTGGTGTCACAGTCCGTCCCCCACCTCCATGTGCACGTGGTGCCACGGACGAAGGGGGACGGACTGCGCGGCTTCTTCTGGCCCCGGACCAAGTACGCCGACGACGCCGAAGCAGCGGAGTACGCCGGGAAGCTCCGGGCTGCTCTGGGCGACTAGGGACGAACTGTTTCCCAGGCGACCGTGTCGGTCTCGGCTGCTGCGAGAGTGCGCGCGGCCGCTGCGGCCGGCGGGTTGTCGGCGGTCAGGTTGAGCCCGGGCTTGCGGTCCTCGATGGTGAACTGGGCCCGGGTGAAGACCTCGGCGTCCTTCGTCTGCACCTTGCGGACGGTGCGGAAGTCGGCGACCAGGGACTCGCGGGTGATCGTGGTGTTCACGTAGCCGCGGAGGTTGTTCTGGAACCGCAGGTGCGGGTTCCACGCGAACCACGGGTGCGAGCCGGTCGCCGAGTCGGCACCGTCGCCACCACTGGTGATCGACGAGCACACCAGCTCCGACCCCACCGTCCGCGACGTCGGGTCGTCGTAGTCCAGCTTCAGGTCCGACGCCCAGTGCGCGTGCACGTCACCGGTCAGTACGACGGGGTTCCGCACCCGCGCGTCGACCCAGCCGCGGGTGATCCGGTCGCGGGATGCGACGTACCCGTCCCACGAATCCATCGAGGTCACCTTCAGCGGTCCCGAGTTGTTGTCGCGCTGGGCGAAGAACACCTGCTGGCCGAGGATGTCCCAGCGTGCCTCGGAACGTCGGAAGCCGTCGATCAGCCACTTCTCCTGCCGCTCACCGGTGATCGAGCGCTTCGGGTCGACCGCCGCCGGGCAGTCCTTGTAGCCGTCGCCACAGCCCTGGTCGTCGCGGTACTGCCGGGTGTCGAGCATGTGGAACGTTGCCAGCTCACCCCACTTGACCCGCCGAAACAGCTGCATGTCGATCCCCCGCGGCTTCGACGACGCGCGCAGCGGCATGTTCTCGTAGTACGCCTGGAACGCGGCCGCGCGGCGAGCCAGGAAGTCCGGCTGCGGGATCTCCGGCTTCTCGTAGACCTCGTCGGCCCAGTTGTTGTCGAGCTCGTGGTCGTCCCAGACCACCAGCCACGGCGCGACCGCGTGCGCCGCCTGCAGGTCCAGGTCGGTCTTGTACTGCGCGTGCCGCTGCCGGTACGACGCCAGGTCGGTGGTCTCCGGTCCGTCGTGATCACGGACGTTCCCACCCGGAGCGACGTACGCGCCCTTCGTGTACTCGTACTGGTAGTCGCCGAGGTGGAGGACGAGGTCCGGGTGATCCTCAGCCAGCCGCCGGTACGCCGTGAACCAGCCGTGCTCGAACTGGGAGCACGAGACGAACGACATCGAGAGCTCGCGCGGCGTCGTACCGCGGGCGGGTGACGTGAGAGTCCGGCCGGTGGTGGACACGTGGCCCTCGGCGCGAAAGCGGTAGTAGTACTCGCGGCCGGGCTGCAGTCCCTGCACGGTCACGTGGATCGCGTGCGCGTGCTCCGGCCGCGCGACGGCGACACCGGCCTTGACCACGTGGTGGAAGCGCTCGTCGGTCGCCACCTGCCACTGGACGGCGTACGCGCGACTCGGCATGCCGCCGAGGCCGTCCGGCGCGACCGGGTCGACAGCGAGACGGGTCCACAGCACGAACCCGTCCGGCCACGGGTCGCCGCTGGCGATGCCGAGCGTGAACGGGTTCTGCCGGACCGGCGTCGCGGCGGCGGTGGTCGGAGTGGTGAGGGCGGTGGTCAGGCCGGCGACGGCCGCAGTGGAAGCCAGACCGGCTTTCAGGACGGATCTACGGGAGGTTTCCATGGGCCCGACCGTTCCCGCTCCGGGCGGCCAACGACTGACATCCAGGTGTCCAATGAGTGACACCGATTCACGAGTCTTCGTCGACTGCCCGATCCAGCTTCATCGCCAGCCGTTCCGTCGCCCGCTCGACCGCTGCCCGCACGGCGATGTCCGGGTCGTCCCGCAACTCCCGCACTGCCTTCAGGTGCTCGTACTCCCCCGCGGCACCCAACGCCCGTACGCCGGCCGCCCGCACGCGTGGCAGCTCGTGATCCAGCAACGGCACCAGCAAATCGACCAGCTGACCGAGCTCGCGTTGGGCCGTAATGCGGGCGACGTGTTCACGGACCCGCCAGGCCGGGTCGTCGGCGACTGCGCGGAGTGCATCGACGGCGTCGTCGCGCCAGACGTACAGGAAGACGCGGGCGGCCCAGACCCTGATCCAGTAGTAGTTCACCGGATCGACCGGCTGCGACCAGCCGCCCGGGTTGGCCATCCCCGTGATCGCCACGAGCTTCGGCAGGTCGGCGCCGTACGCCTCTTCCCCGGAGATCTCCCCGGTCAGGAAGGCGATGCACCAGTCGATCACGGTGTCCTCGCCGTACTTGGCGCACGCCGCCCGGACGACCTCGCGCGGCGACTTCCGATCGGTCATGTCCCCAGTAGAACCCGGGCCGCCGACAATTCCTGCCTGACCCGGCCTCCTCGATAGGTTCGGAGGATGGCACTCCTGGATCGGTCGTCGGAGGAATACCGGGTCGTCGCCGGGCTCATCCGCTCGGCCCAGCGCCGGGTCGGGGCAACTGAGTCCCAGCGCTGGAATGGCGACATCGCCGTACTCTCGCCGCTCTCCCGGCAGCGCAGCCGCTCGGACCTCGACGGCACCATCCACCTGCACCCGCGGAACGTGATCGGTCCGCTGATGCGGGCACAGGCCGGCCAGGGCGGCCGGTGGTGGTATCCCCGGGCCGCGCGCGACGCGGCGTACAACGTGATCTACGAGGCACTCCGGCAGAGCAGCAAGACCGCGGTCGACCCACCTCCCGCCGAGCCTGGCAAGTCGCTCGACAGCGTCCTGGCTCCCGGTGCGCGCAGTCTCGACATGGCGCTCGCGGAGCAACGGACGTACGAGATCACCCACGCGGTCATGTCCGACAACGGCATGGCTCACGCGTACTCCGACGATCCGCCTGAAGCGACCGCCATCGCCGGCCACGGTCTCTCGGCGGGCGCGGTCACGCCCTTCCGGCTGACCCCCTTCTCCACGACGACAACCGCCGCGGCCAGAGGCTTCGTCGACGGTGTTCAGGCTGCCAGCGGCCTCGACCACGAGGAGGTGTTCGACCGCCTGCTCACGGAGGCCAAGGGATCACGATGGAGCCAGGCATTCAAGCTGGTGGCTGATCAGCGCCACCCCGGACTGCTGTCGGAGCTGCCGGCAGAGCGCCAGATGGCGGTCTACAGAGACGTGAGCCGGCAGGCCGTCCGCGAATGGAGCCGGGAGTCGTCGGCTCGGCGCGTCACGATCAGCACGGTCGATGCAGCCTCTGAATGGGGCTACGCAATCGGCCGCGACACAGCAGACCTCGTAGTCGGACTGGCACAAGACCTCGACAAGCCAGCTGCCGCAGAGCCTACCGAGGAAGCATCAAGGTCCACGGCCCACCGGGAAATGTCTCCGAGCGAAATCTTCGGAGCACAGGCGCCTCTCACCGCAGTGACTCGGCCCTCCTCCACACCGACCGCAAGCCCTGGTACGACAGGAGCCGAGCAGCAGACGCCCCGGATCGAGAAGTAGACCTGTAACGCCCGGCGTCCTGCCGGACATGGAGTAGGTATGACGAGCACGCCGAGTCCACCGAGGCCGGTGGAGCTTCGGCCCGTTCCGGATCACGAACTCCGTTTCCGCGAGTTATTCGCCAATCACTTCCGCACCTTGCTCGGCTATGCGCTCCGGCGGGTGGGTTCACCCGAGGACGCGGCCGACATCGTCGCCGAGACGATGCTGGTGGCCTGGCGCCGGATCGACGAAGTACCGGCGGACGACACGGCGCGGCTGTATCTGTACGGCGTGGCGCGCCGCGTACTCGCGAACCACCGGCGCGGCCAGCTCCGGCGAGACCGGCTGGCCGAGCGACTGCGGCTGCAACTGGCCGAGGTCACGCCTGACCCGGCCGCCTTCTCCGACTCCGCCACTGTGATCCGGGATGGCCTGGCCCAGCTGACGGACGACGATCGCGAGCTCATCATGCTGACCGCCTGGGACGGCCTGGGTCCCCGCGAGGCCGCTGTCGTGCTCGGCCTGCCGTCGCGCACGGTCCGGACCAGGCTGCATCGGGCCCGGGCTCGATTGCGCAAAGCGGTCGGAGACGCTTTCGCCGATGACGGACATGTACGGGAAGACCAGCACGCGCGACCGGTTCAGGAGGAGCGATGAACGACCACGAGCTCGACCGGCTGCTCGCGCGGGCCAACCCGTTCGGCGACGACACGGTCCGGCGACTGCCGGCCGATGCCGCCGCGTCCGACCTGTTGGAGGAGATCGTGACCACCACCGCACCGACCCCCGAGCTCAGACCGAACCGCCGGCGCCGCACCCTCGTGCTCGTCGCGGCCGCGGCGGCCATCGTCGTCGCCCTGACCGGGGTGTTCTTCCCGCGTGGCAACCCGGCAGCGCCGGCCTCGGCGTACGGCGCCGAAGTCCGCGCGGTGGCGGAGGCGAACCAGCGGCTGCTGCTCGACGCGCCGGGCTGGAAGGTCAGCCGGGTGGATGAATTCACCGCCGCGGAAGGCGAGATGTCGTTCGCCAACGGCAAGAAGCAGCTCGACGTGCACTGGCGGCCGGCGGCGTACTACGACTCGTTCCTCGCCGACCGCGCGCACGGGAACACAAAGCAGCCGATCACGTTGCTCGGGCAGAACGGGACGATGTTCCGGTACGGCACGACGACGGACTACACCACGATCCTGCCCGTGAAGGGGCCGAACTTCCTCGAGATCCGGGCTGACGTCGGCTCGGAGGCGGCGTACAAGGAGCTGATCGGGAAGCTCAAGCCGGTCGGCGTCGAGGAATGGCTGGATGCGATGCCGGCATCGGCGGTGAAGCCGGAGGAGAACAAGAAGGTCGTCGACGGGATGCTCGAGGGGCTGCCGGTGCCGACCGGGTTCGACAAGGCACCGCTCTACCAGCAGACCGTCAACGACCGGTACCAGGTCGGGGCGCGCGTGACCGGCGCCGTCAGCTGCGCGTGGCTGGACCAGTGGACCGCCGCGAAGAAGTCCGGTGACACCGCCAAGGCCACCGAAGCCGTCACCGCGATGAAGACCAGCTCTGGCTGGCCGATCCTGAAGGAGATGGACAAGGAGGGCGACTACCCGGAGGTGATCTGGGAGTACGCCGACCTGATCGCCAAGGACCAGACGCCGACCGGCTACGTCGACGGACTCGGCTGCAAGTAGTCCACAGACGAGTACGGCGTACTCCGGCGAGGGGCCGGGGTACGCCGTACTTCTGTTGCTGTCAGCTCGCGATCAGGGACCGCAGGACGTACTGCAGGATGCCGCCGTTGCGGTAGTAGTCGGCCTCACCCGGGGTGTCGATCCGGACGACCGCGTCGAACTCCTTCTCCGACCCGTCGGGCGCGGTGACCTTGACGTGGACCGTGCGCGGGATGGTGCCGTCGTTCAGCGCGGTGACGCCGGTGATGTCGAACGTCTCCTCGCCGGTCAGCCCGAGCGACTCCGCGTTCTCACCCTCCGGGTACTGCAGCGGCAGCACACCCATGCCGATCAGGTTCGACCGGTGGATGCGCTCGAACGACTCGGTGATCACGGCCTTCGCACCGAGCAACGCCGTACCCTTGGCCGCCCAGTCGCGCGACGAACCCGAGCCGTACTCCTTGCCGGCCAGGATCACCAGCGGCGTGTCGGCGGCGGCGTACGCCTGCGCAGCGTCGTAGATCGTGGTGACCGGCGCGTCGGCCTGGGTGAAGTCGCGGGTGAACCCGCCCTCGGTGCCGGGGGCGATCTGGTTGCGCAGCCGGATGTTCGCGAACGTGCCGCGGATCATCACCTCGTGGTTGCCGCGCCGCGACCCGTACGAGTTGAAGTCCTTGCGGTCGACTCCGTGCTCGGCCAGGTACTTGCCGGCCGGGCTGTCGGCCTTGATCGAACCGGCCGGGGAGATGTGGTCGGTGGTGACCGAGTCGCCCAGCTTGGCCAGCACCCGCGCGCCGGCGATGTCGGTGACCGGCGACGGGTCCTTCGGCATGCCGTCGAAGTACGGAGGCTTGCGCACGTAGGTCGACTCCGCGTCCCAGGCGAACGTCTTGCCCTCCGGCGTCGGCAGCGACTGCCAGCGCTCGTCACCGGCGAACACGTCGGCGTAGTCCTTGGTGAACATCTCCTTGTTGATCGAGGAGGCGATCACCTTCTCGACCTCGTCGGCGGCCGGCCAGATGTCCTTCAGGAACACGTCGTTGCCGTCGGTGTCCTTGCCCAGGGCATCGGTCTCGAAGTCGAAGTCCATCGTCCCGGCCAGCGCGTAGGCGATCACCAGCGGCGGCGAGGCGAGGTAGTTCATCTTCACGTCCGGGTTGATCCGGCCCTCGAAGTTCCGGTTGCCGGACAGCACCGAGACGACCGCCAGGTCGGCTTCCTGCACACCGGCCGAGACCTCCTCGGGCAGCGGGCCCGAGTTGCCGATGCAGGTGGTGCAGCCGTAGCCGACCAGGTGGAACCCGAGCTTCTCCAGGTACGGCGTGACGCCGGCCTTCTCGTAGTAGTCGGTGACGACCTTCGAACCCGGCGCGAGTGACGTCTTCACCCAGGGCTTGCTGGACAGGCCCTTGTCGACGGCGTTCTTCGCCAGCAGCGCGGCGGCGAGCATCACCGAAGGGTTCGAGGTGTTGGTGCAGGAGGTGATGCTGGCGATCACGACGTGGCCGTGGTCGAGCTCGACCTCCTGGCCGTTCAGGCTGATCTTGGTCTTCTTCGACGGGCGGCCGTTGCCACTGCCGTGCGGCACGTGCGGCTCGTCGTTCACGTTGCCGTGGCCGTTCGGCGCGTCACTGGCCGGGAAGCTGCCGGTCTCCGACGGGTCGACGTCCAGTTCCTCGGTGGCGTAGTCGACCAGCGCGCCGCGGAAGCCTTCCTTGGCCTCGCTCAGCGCGACCCGGTCCTGCGGCCGCTTCGGGCCGGCGATCGACGGGACCACGGTCGACAGGTCGAGCTCGAGGTACTCGGAGAACCGCGGCTCGACCGCCGGGTTGTGCCACAGGCCCTGCTCCTTGGCGTACGCCTCGACCAGCGCGACGTCGTCGTCGGAGCGGCCGGTCAGCCGCAGGTACTCCAGCGTCACGTCGTCGATCGGGAAGATCGCGCAGGTGGAGCCGAACTCGGGGCTCATGTTGCCGATCGTGGCCCGGTTCGCCAGCGGCACCGCGGCGACACCGTCACCGTAGAACTCGACGAACTTGCCGACCACACCGTGCTTGCGCAGCATCTGGGTGATGGTCAGTACGACGTCGGTCGCGGTCGCACCGGCCGGGACGGACCCGGTCAGCTTGAAGCCGACCACCTTCGGGATCAGCATCGACACCGGCTGGCCGAGCATGGCCGCCTCGGCCTCGATACCGCCGACACCCCAGCCGAGGACGCCGAGGCCGTTGACCATCGTGGTGTGCGAGTCGGTGCCGACACAGGTGTCCGGGTACGCCTGGCCGTTGCGGACCATCACGGTCCGGGCCAGGTGCTCGATGTTCACCTGGTGCACGATGCCGGTACCGGGCGGGACCACCTTGAACTCGTCGAACGCGGTCTGGCCCCAGCGGAGGAACTGGTAGCGCTCGCGGTTGCGCTCGTACTCCAGCTCGACGTTGCGCTCGAACGCGTCCTGCCGGCCGAACACGTCGATGATGACCGAGTGGTCGATGACCAGCTCGGCCGGGGCGAGCGGGTTGATCTTGGTCGGGTCACCACCCAGCTCGGCGACCGCCTCGCGCATGGTGGCCAGGTCGACCACACACGGCACACCGGTGAAGTCCTGCATGATCACCCGGGCCGGGGTGAACTGGATCTCGGTGTCGGGCGCCGCGCTCGGGTCCCAGTTGCCGAGCTTGGAGATGTGCTCGGCGGTGATGTTCGCACCGTCCTCGGTGCGCAGCAGGTTCTCCAGCAGCACCTTGAGCGAGTAGGGCAGCGTCTCCGCGCCCTCGATTCCCGCCAACCTGAAGATCTCGTAGGACTGTCCGCTGACCTCGAGTGCACCTTTGGCACCGAAGCTGTCGACGCTCGCCATCAACCTGCTCCTCTATCCGGTCCTGTTCCGCTGTGCCCATCCTGCCGAGCGCCCGGCCCGGCCGCGAGGTCAGGTCCCCCTAACCTCGCCCAAAACTCTCTCGACATCAAGATACACGACATCGAGCCACCCCCGCACTCCAGCAGCGAACTCGCGGACGGACGCGCCGACCGCCGTACCCGGGTCGGAGGAGTTATTCCGACTCAGGCGGTCTAAGTCGGAATAACTCCTCTGTTGTTCCGACTTAGGCAGCCTTCATCCGGCCCGGCGTGCTGCTCAGGAGACCTGGGGGAGGACTTCGGCGGCTATGAGGTCGAGGTGGGCCAGGTCTTGGAGGTCCATGATCTGGACGTATTGGCGGGTGGAGCCGACGGCGGCGAACTGGCCGAGGCGGTCGACCACCTCGGCGGGGGTGCCGGCGATGGCGCCGGACTTGAGCTCTTCGACGTCGCGACCGATGGCTGCGGCGCGTTGTTTGACCTCGGCGTCGTCCTTGCCGACGACGACGGTGTGGGCGGTGGACAATGCGAGCGTCTTGGGGTCGCGGCCGATCGCTTCGCACGCGGCCTGGACGCGCTTGAACAGGGTGTCGGTCACCTCGACCGAGCGGAAGCCGGCGTTGAACTCGGCCGCGTGCTGTGCGGCGAGGGACGGCGTACGCTTCTTGCCCGCACCGCCGACGATGATCGGCGGGTGCGGCTGCTGGACCGGCTTCGGCAGCGCCGGGGAGTCGGTCAGCTGGTAGTGCTTGCCGGCGAAGTTGTACTTCTCCCCCACCGGCGTGTCCCACAGCCCGGTGATCAGCTCCAGTTGCTCGGTGAGCAGGTCGAACCGGCCCGGCGTGTCCGGGAACTCGAGCCCGTACGCCTTGTGCTCGGCTTCGAACCAACCGGCGCCGAGCCCGAGCTCCGCGCGGCCGCCGCTCATCTGGTCGACCTGGGCGACGGTGATCGCGAGTACGCCGGGGTTGCGGAACGTCGCGGAGCTGACGAGCGTACCGAGCTTGATCCGCTTGGTCTCACGCGCCAGCCCGGCCAGCGCGATCCACGCGTCGGTCGGGCCGGGCAGACCGTCGGTGTCGCCCATCGCCAGGTAGTGGTCCGAACGGAAGAACGCGTCGAACCCGTTCTCTTCGGTCTTGCGTGCCACCGCGAGCAGATCGTCGTACGAGGCACCTTGCTGGGGTTCGGTGAAGATCCTGAGAAGCATGCGGACCACGCTATCTCGCGGTGGTGTACAACCTCTCCAGGTACGACGGCTGCCACTCGGGACCGCGGTCGTGCAGCCGCCGGACCAGACCGTGTACGTCGAGCCGCGGCTCCACCGGATTGTCCCACCAGTCGGGCACCTGGTCGTACCACCGGTCGATCCGCAACGTCCGCCCGGCCGCGTCGATCCGGGCGAACAACCAGCCACCCTGCTCACCCGACGCCTCGCTGATCCACAGATCGCCGAGCAACCCGCTCAGCTTGTCGGCGCCGAACTCCGGGTCGTCCACGTCCGGCGGCTCCAGATCGAACCGGTACGACGGAGCGCCCGGATCAAGCACTTGGACCTGGATGGTGAACCCGGAGGGCACGACCGCGGTCCGGGCGCGGCACCAGGCATGCAGAGCCTTGAACGCCTCGGACTCCTGCGGCCGCGGCCTCGGCCGCTCGATCTCGGACCGCATGGCCTCCTCGATCGACCCCGGCGGCACCTCGATCCGCGGCCCGTCGGTCCCGACCAACCCCAACCCGGGAATGGACATCCGCACCGCCGCAGCCACATCCGCCGCATCCCCCAACCGCCCCACCGGCCCCGGCCCATCCTCCTCCACCAGAGGAATGAACCCGGTCGGCTCATCATCATCAAACCCCGACCCAAACGCAGCCGCAGGCTCATAAGCCCCGCCCCGCCCCGCCTCCTCAGCCCGACCCGCCGGCTCCTCGCGCACGGCGCCCCGACCCGCGCCGCCATACGCGAAGTCGTCCACCACGTTCGCACCAGACCCACGCGCGTCGTCAAACCGAGCCGCCTGCTCTACCCCTGGGGCAGCCCGGCTCGCGTCCTCGAACCCGGCCGCGTGCCCCACCTCTGCGGCGCCCCGGCGCCCGTCCTCGAACCCGGCCGCGTGCTCCGGCTGCGTTGCTGGGCCGCTGCGCGCCTCGAACTGAGCCGCCTGCGTGCCTGGGTTCCCCGAGCTGTCGTCCTCGGCCCACGACCGCGCGTCCTCCGCAGGCCCGAGGGCGTCCCCACCGCGGGACCACGCGTCCGCCCCCTCAACCCGGGCCGCCTGCGTGGCAGGGCTTCCCGAGCTGTCCTCCTCGGCCCACGACCGCGCATCCTCCGCGGGCGCGGGGGCGTCGCCACTGCGCGACCATTCCTCGGGCCTGTCAACCCGAGCCGCCGGCTCCTCACGTACCGCGGCCTGGCTCAGACCGTCGTACGTGACCTCGTCCTCCACGTGCGCACCTGGCCGCGCCGGGGCGTCGTGTGCGGTCGGCTGGGTTGGGCCGTCGTAGTCGGGCTCGTCCTCGAGGTGGGCGGCGGGATGGTCTGGGGTGTCGTGCCGGGCCGCGTGGGTGGTGGGCTCGGGGCGCGGCATGGGTTCTGGCTGCGGGGACGGCTCCGGCTCCGGCCAGGGGGTTGGCTCGGGCTCGGGTTGTGGGGCCGGTTCTGGCTCGGGCTCCGGCCATGGCTTGGGTTCCGGCTGAGGAGTCGGCTCGGGTTGGGGCCAGGGGGTGGGTTCCGGGCCCGGGATCGGGCCTGGCGTGGGGCCGGGCTCCGGGCCTGGCTGTGGTTCTGGGGACGGGCCGGGCGTCGGCTCGCGGTGCGGGTCGGGCTCGGGCCAGGGGGCCGGGCGGGGCTCAGGTTGGGGCCAGGGCTCGGGACGGGGTTGCGGCTCGGGCCAGGGCTCTGGTTGAGGGTGAGGCTCCACCTGAGCTTTAGCCGCCGGAGCCCCAAAGATCTCGTCTTCCGCGGCGTCCGGATCCACCGGCACGTCGAACCGCATCGCAGGCACCGCAGGCTCCGGCGCAGGCAGCTCCGGTGCGGCAGCGTCGGCACCTGCCGCCGACAAATCGTCCGCCACCACGGGGATCTCCGCGGTGAGGTCGTCCTCGAACTCATCGAACTCCCCGGAGGCCGCCGCAACGTCGCCCGCCGAGTCGTGCGACTGCGCGCGAGGCCCGGCCGCCTGGGCCGCTGGAGCGTCACGTTGCGCCGGAGGTGCAGAAGCCTCGGCTGCGGAGTCGCGGACGTACGTCGCAGACGCAGAAGGCCCGGCCGCCGTGTTGCCTCCGTACGTCGCAGGGTCGGAGGGCCTGGCCGCCGTGTCGCGGAGGTACGTCTCAGACTCAGACCGCTCGGCCGTGGTGCGGTCGACGTACGTCGCAGAGTCGGAGGGCTCGGCCGCCGTGTTGCGGGCGTACGTCTCAGACTCAGACCGCTCGG
>NZ_JBBCBQ010000003.1:489583-661882 GCF_037203805.1 Kribbella sp. CCNWLW201
CCGTGGTGCGGTCGACGTACCTCGGAGCGTCTGCGGGCGTTGCTGCCGCGTTGCGGGCGTCCGTCTCAGACTCAGACCGCTCGGCCGTGGTGCGGTCGACGTACCTCGGAGCGTCTGCGGGCGTTGCTGCCGCGTTGCGGGCGTCCGTCTCAGACTCAGACGGCTCAGCTGCCTTGTTGTCGCCGTACGTCGCAGGTTCGGAGGGCTCGGGTGCGGAGTTGGGTCCGCGACGAGGCGTGTCGGCGCGACCACTCGGCTCGGAGCCGCGCGCGACCTGGCCTGGGTGATCGGTTGGCTGCCCGAGGCGAGCAGCGGGCGCGTCGACGGTTCGGTCGGAGTGGGTGGCGGGCACGTCTGCGGGCCGCTCGAGGTGAGCGGTGGACTCTTCGAGCTGTTGCAGGCGCTCCTCGACTCCACCGGCTTGCTGGTCGAAGCGAGCTGTGGGCGCGCCGCGGTTGGTCGCAGGCTCGTCCAGTCGAGCGGCGGGGGCGGAGAGGTGGGGCGCGGGCGCGTCCGGCCGGGCGGCAGGGTGGGCTCGTTCGGCAGCGTTGCCGAGGCGAACGGCGGGGTCGCCGAAGCGAGCGGCGGGTTGGTCGAGGTGGGCAGATGGGGCGGACTCGTGGGCTTCCGCCGGGGCGACCGGGGCGAACGGGGACGGGCCGGTGAAGGAGGCGGGCTCGTCTTCCTCGTTGGGGTCGTCGGTGTAGTCGGGCTCGATTACGGCGGCGATCTCGGCGGTTGGGGCGTCGTCGTCGAGTGCGGCTTCCGGTTCGGAGGGTACGGCGACGGGCGGATCGCCCTGGACCGACTGGTCGTCAGCGTGCAGTGGCTGGAAGTCGGGGTGGGGCGACAGGAACTCGGGGGCGACCGCCTCGTGCTCACGCTGGGGCGACTGGAAGTCGGACTGGACCGCCTGGGCTTCGCGGTGGGGTGACTGGAGTTGGGGCTGGACCGCTTGGTGCTCGGGGCGGAGCGGGTGGAAGTCGGGGTGGTGCGGCTGGTGCTCAGCCCGCACGCCGTCGTGCTCGGCTCGCGCGGTGTCGTGGTCGGGGCGGCCGGCGTGGCGTTCGGACTGCGCAGCATGGTCGGACGGCGCGGCAGGGTGTTCGGGGTGTTGGGCGGGGGCGTTCGGGGCTTGGGTGGCGGGGTCTTCTACCCATTCGCCGTTGATCCAGGCGCCGCCGACCCATTCGTGGTCCTGGGGTGCGGAGGGCGGTGGGGCGGTGTCGTCGGTGAAGGGGTTGTATTCGCTGGTGGCGTCCTGGTCGGACCAGGAGGGTTGTTCGGCGGTTTCCCAGTCCTGTGCGTCGGCGGGAGCAGGAGCTTCCTGCTGGAACGCCGCGGCCGGGGCATCGGCGAACAGGCTGGCGTAGAAGTCCTCCCCCTCGTGCACCCCACCACCGACGCGAGGCGGCTCCGACGACGGCAGAGCGCCGTACGGAAGGCCGTTGCCGATCTCGCCTTCGGGCAGATAGGTGCCCGGCGCGGGACCACCCGGGAAGACGTCAGCCGGAGGCGCAGGCTCGAACTCCGGCGCGTCGTCCTGCTTCCGCCGCCGCAGCCAGCCCTGCTTCTTCTCGACAACGCCGTAATTGTCATCACGAGCAGGCTCAGCCCGGTACGGCGTCTGCACGTACGGCGCCACAGCAGGTGGCGCCGCAGGTGGCTCCGCATACCCCACCGGATCGTCGATCGGCTGGCCGGTGAACGGGCTGATGCCGGGCGGGACGACGTACGACTCCTCGTCCTCCGGGCCCTCGGATGCTCCAGTCACGACCTCTTCAACGACCGAGACCTCGGCTGTGTCAGGCTCGTCGGCCAACATTTCCGGGACCGCAACGTTGCGGCCGAAATCCTCCGCCGCGACCACACCGGCCGGCAGGTCCGGCTGGACCGGCGACCGCGGGTCGATCCCGAACCGGTCGAAGAACTCCCCCAGGACGTCGACCGTGATCTCGGCCGACCGAATCAACTGCACCCCGAACGGCACCAACTCGTCCAGCCCGCCGAGGTAGTCGGCCCATTCGGCGACCCACTCGATCATCTCGACGGCGGCTTCCTCGTCCGAGGTGATCCACTGCCCGATCGGCGCGAATCCGTCGTCGAGCGGCTGCCACGGATCTCCCTGGTACGACGCTCGCGCCCAGGTGCCGTTGAAGGCGCCGTACACGAAGCCCAGCTCGCCCGCGGAGATCAGCCGCCGCACCTCCGGCTGCCCGATCCAGTCCGGCGAGCCCGCGAGCAGATCCGACCCGGCCGTCCGGCTGTGCTGGGTGTGGAACCCGAACAGCACCGACCGCCCGCCGTCGAGCCGGACCATCCGCAGGAACGACGCCGTCTCGTCCTGGTGGTGGTACCCGTCCTTGTCGGCGTACCAGCGCCGGTCGAACCCGGTGGCATGGGCGACCGCGGCGAGTGCGCACCAGCGGGCGCGCAACTCCTCCGGGTCGTCCAGGTCAACGAGCGGCATCAGGTCTCCAGCGCATTGGAATCCAGGGCCAGAACGCTACCCGAGCCCCCGGACACTGACCACTCACCGCCGTGGGGCCTCCCGGTCTGGACTGAGGAGTGGAGGGAGCGAAGCGACTGGAGCGACGACCGGGAGTCACAGCCCCACGGCCCGCCGCGCCGGAGGCGTGGCATCAATACTGTCCACAGGCTCCAAGATGGCCACGCACTCGATGTGGTGGGTCATGCCGAACAGGTCGAAAGCGCGCAATGATGCGATCCCGTACCCGAGCTGGCCGAACGTCTTCAGGTCTCGCGCCAGCGCCGCCGGATCACACGCCACGTACGCCACTCGCCGCGGAGTCAGCGCCGCAACCCGCCGTACGACGTCCTTGCCCGCACCGGTCCGTGGTGGGTCCAGTACGACCAGGTCCACGTGCTCGAGCCCCTGCCCGGCTGCCGTGTTCAGCACTCGATCCACGTCACCGGTCTCCAGCGTCACGCCCGGCAGGTCGTGCAGGTTCCGCCGCGCATTCCGCACCGCGTCCTTGTCACCCTCGATCGCCAGCACAGGACACCCAGCCTCGGCCAGGAACGCGGCAAACAGTCCGACTCCCGAGTACAGGTCCAGCGCCGTCTCGCCCGCCGCAGGCTCCAGTCCACTCAGTACGGCGTCCACCAGCGTCTCCGGGGCCGCAGGGTGCACCTGCCAGAACCCACCGGCCTCCACCCGGAACCGCCGCCCGCGCACGACCTCCACCACGCGCCCACCGGGTTCCTCGTCGGTCAGTACGGCGGTCTTGCCCTCAGACGACACCACAGTCTGCACCGACGCGACGCCCGGCCACTGCTGACCCAGCACGGCCGGACTGTCCGGGTGCGCGATCAGGCACTTGTCGATCTGAATCAGGTCGTGCGACCGGTGCGCGTACATGCCGGGTCGACCGTCGACCACGGCATACCGCTGACGGGTCCGCCAGCCCAGACCGTCGTCGCCCGGGGACTCCATCACCACCGTGCGCTCGATCCCGCCGATCCGCCGCAGCGTGTCCGACACCACGGTGGCCTTCAGCCGCCGCTGCTCCACGATGTTGGCGTGCTGGAAGTCACAGCCTCCGCACAACCCGGGCCCGGCGTACGGGCACGGCGGCTCGATCCGCTGCGGCGACGGTGTGAGCACCTGTACGGCGTCGGCCCGCAAGTACTTCGCGTTCTGCTCGGTCACGCGAGCGTGGACCAGCTCACCCGGCAACGCGTGCCGGACGAAGACCACCTGCCCCTCGTGCCGGGCCACACAGTGTCCCCCGTGCGCTACTGGTCCTACTTCCAGCTCTACTACTGTCCCGACGATGTTCTCGTCTGTCACCGATCTCCTGACGCCTTGCGGGCTCCACGCCGTACCTGGCCTGCCACCCGTTCCACCCTGTCCTGCCGTTCCTCCGCCGCCTGCGACGAGATCAGCTGGTAAGGAACCGACGTAACCATGACACCAGGTGTGAACAAGAGCCGCCCCTTGAGCCGCAGGGCACTCTGGTTGTGCAGGATGTGCTCCCACCAGTGGCCGACGACGTACTCGGGGATGTAGACCATCACGACGTCGCGCGGCGACTGGCGCCTGATGTCCCGGACGTACTGCAGGATCGGCCGGGTGATCTCCCGGTACGGCGAGGCCAGCCGCTTCAACGGGACCGGGATGCTCCGGCGGTCCCACTCGGCCTGCAGCGCCTCCGACTCCTCCCGGTCGACATCGACCGTGACCGCCTCGAGCATGTACGGCCGGGCCGCCTTGGCGAAGGCCAGCGCCCGCAGGGTCGGCTTGTGCAGCTTGGACACCAGCACGATCGCGTGCACCCGCGACGGCAGCATCAACTGCTCGTCGCCTTCGGCCGCCATCTGCTTGCTCACCGCCGCGTAGTGCCGGTGGATGCCCTTCATCATGAGGAACAGCACCGCCATCGCGATGATCGCGATATAGGCACCGAGCAGGAACTTGGTCAGCAGTACGACGATCAGCACCACACCGGTGAAGGACAGCCCGATGCTGTTGATGATCCGGGACTGCTTCATCTTCCGCCGCCGGGCCGGATCCTGCTCAGTGCGCAGCAGCCGGGTCCAGTGCCGCACCATGCCGGTCTGGCTGACTGTGAACGAGACGAACACACCGACGATGTAGAGCTGGATCAGCCGGGTGACCTCGGCGTCGAAGGCCATGATCAGGACGATCGCGAAGAGGGCCAGGATGACGATGCCGTTGCTGAACGCGAGCCGGTCGCCGCGGGTGTGCAGCTGGCGCGGCAGGAAGCCGTCCCGGGCGAGGATCGACCCGAGCACCGGGAACCCGTTGAAGGCGGTGTTCGCGGCCAGCACCAGGATGATGCCGGTCGCGGCCGCGACCAGGTAGAAGCCGGGCGAGAAGTGGTCGAAGATGCCCTTCGCCAACTGCCCGATAATCGGATCCTGGTGGTAGCCCTCGCCGACCGGGACTCCGTCGCGGAGCAACTGGTGCGCCGGGTCCTCGGCGAAGCGAACCTTCATCACGTTCGCCAGCGTCACCACGCTGAGCACCATCGTGATCGAGAGGCAGCCCAGCAGCAGCAGCGTGGTCGCCGCGTTCTTGCTCTTCGGCTTCTTGAACGCCGGTACGCCGTTGCTGATCGCCTCGACACCTGTCAGCGCGGCGCACCCGGACGAGAACGCACGCAGGACGAGGAAGGCCATCGCCAGCCCGCCGATGCCGTTGGTGAACTGGTCCTCCGGCGCGATGTCGAAGGTGGAGCTCGACGCTTCGGGCAAAGTGCCGAGCAGCATCCGGCCGAACCCCCAGGCCGCCATCCCGAGGATGGCCACCATGAAGATGTACGTCGGGATCGCGAAGGCCGCGCCTGACTCGCGGACACCGCGCAGGTTCATCGTGGTCAGGAACAGCACCGCGATGACCGCGGCCGTCGCCTGATGACCTTCCAGCGCCGGAATCGCCGACGCGGCGTACT
This sequence comes from Kribbella sp. CCNWLW201, assembly GCF_037203805.1. Lineage (NCBI taxonomy): Bacteria > Bacillati > Actinomycetota > Actinomycetes > Propionibacteriales > Kribbellaceae > Kribbella > Kribbella sp. CCNWLW201. The sequence continues at coordinate 495,022 of NZ_JBBCBQ010000003.1, forward strand.
GGGCGGCGGAGGAGATCGACACGGCAACGGTGAGGACGTAGTCGACCAGCAGCGCGCTGGCGACCGTGAGGCCCGCGGTCGGGCCGAGGTTCACGGTGGCGACCTCGTAGTCACCACCACCGGACGGGTAGGCGTGCACGTTCTGCCGGTACGACAGCACCACCACGAGCAGGACCACGGCGACGACCAGCGCGACTTTCCAGGAGAAGGTCAGCGCGGCGAGGCCGGCGATCGACAAGGTCAGGAAGATCTCGTCCGGGGCGTAGGCGACCGATGACAGGGCGTCGCTGGCGAACACCGGCAACGCGATCCGCTTCGGCAGCAACGTCTCCCCGAGTTGGGTGCTGCGCAGTTTGCGGCCGAGCAGCAGTCGCTTGCCGATATCGCCTAATGCAGGAGTCACAACGGTGATGTTAGAGGCAGCCCCGGTCCGGTGTAGCGTCTAACCCTGCCGAACCGATGCCAGTGGCCTCAGCAGGGGCAAGGAGTGAGCAGCGAGTGCACGTCGTCATCATGGGCTGTGGCCGCGTCGGGTCGACGCTCGCCCGGACCCTGGAGAAACGGGGACACACGGTCGCGATCATCGACCAGTCCGCCGACTCGTTCCGCCGGCTGAGCCCGAACTTCACCGGCCGGACGATCACCGGTATGGGTTTCGACCGGGAGATCCTGACCGAGGCCGGGATCGAGCAGGCCGAGGCGTTCGCCGCGGTCTCCAACGGCGACAACTCCAACATCCTGGCCGCCCGGGTGGCCCGGGAGACCTTCGGTATCAACAACGTGGTGGCCCGCATCTACGACCCGGGCCGCGCCGAGGTGTATCAGCGGCTCGGCATCCCGACCGTCGGCACCGTGCGCTGGACCGTCGACCAGATGATGCGCCGGCTGCTGCCGGAGGGCTCCGAGCCGGAGTGGCGCGACCCGTCCGGCACGGTCCGGCTGGCCGAGGTGCATGTGCACTCCGAGTGGGTCGGCCGGGCCGCGTTCGACATCGAGAAGGCCACCGGTGCCCGGGTCGCGTTCCTGACCCGGCTCGGCGAGGGCCTGCTGCCCAAGGCCGACACGGTCATCCAGGAGGGTGATCTGGTCCACGTCGTGATGCTCGAACGGGACGCCGCCTCGGTGGAGTCCCAGCTCGGCACCAAGCCTGAGGAGCTGTGATGCGGGTAGCCATCGCCGGCGCCGGCAATGTCGGCCGTTCGATCGCCGCCGAGCTGCTGGAGAACGGCCACGAGGTGCTGCTGATCGACCGTGATCCACGGGCGATCAAGGCGGAGTCGGTGCCGCGGGCCGAGTGGCTGCTGGCCGACGCCTGCGAGCTGTCCTCGCTGGAGGAGGCCGCGCTGCAGCGGTGTCAGGTGGCGATCGCCAGCACCGGGGACGACAAGGTCAACCTGGTCGTCTCGCTACTGGCCAAGACCGAGTTCGGCGTCCCCCGGACCGTTGCCCGGGTCAACCATCCCCGGAACGAGTGGATGTTCAACGAGGCCTGGGGTGTGGATGTCTCGGTGTCCACGCCGCGGATCATGTCCGCGCTGGTCGAGGAGGCCGTCTCGGTCGGCGACCTGGTCCGGCTGTTCACCTTCCGCCAGGGCGACGCGAACCTGGTCGAGCTGACCCTGCCCGAGGACTCCCCGATGATCGGTCAGCGGGTCGGCGACATCGACTGGCCGCTCGACACCGCGCTGGTCGTCATCCTGCGCGAGGGCCGCGTACTGCGACCGGACCCCGAGGGCACCCTGGAGCTGAACGACGAGCTCCTCTTCGTCGCCGCCGACGAAACCGAGGAACAACTCGAGGACATCCTCTCCCCCCACCACCGCAGGTCGGAGAGCTGACCACCCCGTTACGTCCGAAGAACCGAGGCCTATAGACCTCGGTTCTTCGGACGTAACAGCTACTTCTTGTTGCCGCGGAGTAGGTGGGTGACGTGGTCGCGGGCCTCGTCCCACTTGTCCGGCGGCAGCGATCCACGCAGTACGGCGTACGCGAGCCACAACGCCAGCGCGTAGAGCGGAAGGCCCATCCCGACCTTCGCGATGCCGAGAGCGTTCAGCGCGTCGATGAGGTACAGCGGCACCTGGACGATCAGGCGGAGGGCGAACAATCCCGCGAACACCAGCGTCGCCCGGGTGAAGCCCCTGAGCATCGCCGGGTCCCGGCGCCAGGCCGTGCCGGTCTGGGTGATCACGCCGTACAGGACGCCGAACAGGGGCCAGCGGATCAGCACTGTGATCGCGTACAGAGCGAAGTACCCGAGGTTGGTGAAGAAGCCGGGCAGGTAGACGTCCTTGGCGTTGCCGGTGCGGTTCGCGACCCAGGCGGAGATGAGGACGCCGACGAAGCCGCCGGCCACGTTGCGCAGCGGCTGCTTGCGGACCAGTCGCAGTACGGCGACTGCAGCGCCGCACGCGACGGCGACGATCAGCGCCAGACGCAGATCGTGGTCGCTGGCGGCGTAGACGATCAGGAACGCGATCCAGGGCAGACCGATGTCGAGCAGCGCACCCCAGCCGCCGAGCGCGTGGAAGAAGTCCTTGTCCGTCGTCTGCGGTTTCGCGGGCTGCTCGTCGTCAGCAGGAGGGGTCGTCGCAGCCGCTTCGACCTCCGGCTGCAGGATGTCGACCAGCTTCTCCTCCAGGTCCTGTTCGACCTGGTCGCGGCGCGATGTCGGCTCAGCCATGCGCTGCCTGCGGGCGGAGCTGGTAGCGCGGGTTGAACATCACCCGGTCGCCGTCGACCACACCGATCCGCCCGGAGGCGATCAATTCGGAGCCGGGGTGGATCCCGGCGATCTTGCGCCGGCCGAGCCAGATCAGCTTGACCGTGCCGGTGCCGTCGTACAACTCACCCTCCAAGGCTGGTACGCCGCCGCGCGGGCTGAACGTGATGGTGCGCAGTGTGCCGAACAGCGTGACCATCTCCCGGTCGTGGCAACCAGTGATCGACCGCGCGCCACAGTCCTGCGCGAAGTCCTGAAGAACCTCGGCGTCCTGCTGCTCCCGGTCACCGGCCAGCCCCCGGAAGGCACGCTTCCACAGCCCTGCGGGTTTGTCGCTACCCATGCGTCGAGTGTAGTCCGTCACGCCTCGGATGCACCGTCGGCCGGCTGAGCGCCCGGCGGCAGCCGCAACGGCAGCGATTCCCGCACCGCCATCGGCTCGCTCCCGCGGACCACGATGGTGCTGCGGAGCGTCGCCTCCATCGGCGGTGCCGCGTCCGGCTCGACCGCGGCCCGGCCGAGCACGGTGGCCCGGAGCAGCCAGCGCGGGCCGTCGACACCGATCACCCGCGAGGTCTGGCTGAAGATCTGGCCGTCCGGGTCCTCGACCGGTACGACGAGGATGAGCTCGGTGCCGAACGGCCCGTCGGTCTCGGTCGCCGTACCGCCCATCCGGCTCGCCTCGGCGGCGATCTCGCGCCGTACCTCGGACCAGATGCCGGTCTTCTTCGGCGCGGCGAACGCGCGCAGCTCGAGGGCGGAGTCCTCCAGGACCAGCAGGATCGCCTGCACCTGGCCGGACTGCTCGTCCACCTGCAGCCGCAGCTCCATCCCCGGCTGACCGGTGATCACGAGTGCGCCCAGATCGATCCGGTCCTCCGCCTCCAGGACGTCGGCGTCCACCTCGGTGGAGTCGAACGGGCCCTCGGCCCGCGGTTCCGGCGTACCGGCCTCTTCGTCGAGCCCCTGCTCGGTCGTCTCGAGGTCGTCGTTCTTGGCCTTGCGGCGGAAGATCACTGCTCTGTCCTACTTCCCTGATTCTTTTGACGTACAGCCGCCGTAGTCTCGCGCATCCGCCAGGTCAACGGACGCACCTGATCAGCGTGTCACATCACCGAAACCGCCGGTCGAGCCGTGTCCCCCGTCGCCGCGGGCCGACCCCGGCAACGTGGTCACCTCGACGAACCGGGCCTTCTCCACCTGCTGGATCACCAGCTGCGCGATCCGGTCGCCGCGCCGCAACGTGACCTCGGCGTGCGGGTCCAGATTGATCAGGCAGACCTTGATCTCGCCGCGGTAGCCCGCATCCACTGTGCCCGGCGCGTTGACGAGCGTCACCCCGTGTTTGGCGGCCAGTCCGGAGCGGGGGTGCACGAAGGCGGCGTAGCCGTCCTGCAGCGCGATCGCGATCCCGGTGCCGACCAGGCCGCGTTCGCCGGGCTTGAGGATGATGTCACTCGTCGCCACCAGGTCCGCGCCGGCGTCGCCGGGATGCGCGTACGACGGGACAGGCAGGTCAGGGTCGAGTCGCTGGATCAGAACCTCGGTCACGAGAGGACCCTACCGACGAGCCTGGACCGGCCGCGTGCCAGGCTGGTCCTGTGGGTGCCTATCGCGAACGCTTGAGCGTGCCTGTGTCCTGGTGGATCATCGCCGCCGCCCTGGTCGTCACGCTGTTCGTGATCACCTACGTACCGGTCGGCCTGTTCGCCGGGGTCTTGGTCGGCGGCACCGCGCTGCTCCTGCTGACCCTCTTCTTCCTCCAGTACGGCGCCGCGCAGGTCGAGGTGGACAGCGAGCGGCTCCGGGCCGGGCGGGCCGCGATCGAGCGGGTCCATCTCGGCAAGGTCGAGGCACTGACCGGGGACGACGCGCGGCACGCGTTCGGGCGGGACTGCGATCCGAAGGCGTACCTGCTGCTGCGGAGTTACGTGCGGGGAGCGGTCCGGGTCGAGATCACCGATCCGCGGGACCCAGCGCCGTACTGGGTGGTCGCCACGCGGCACCCGGACCGGTTGGCGGCGGCGCTGACGGGGAACAGCGTGGCAAGATCCTGACTGTCGGGGACTTGCGTTAGGAGGCTGCTGTGGTCGGAGCGAAGATCGGCTGGAAGCTGGTGCTGGCCGTGTTCACGCTGGTGGTGGGTCTGGTCGCGAACAAGGCGGTCAGCACTGCCTGGAAGCTCGGTTCGGGCGGGAAGCCGCCGAAGGGTGGCCAGGGCGGTTATGCCGAGGTGGTGACCTGGGCGGTCGCGAGTGGCGCGGCGGCGGCCGCGGCGAAGTTGTTCGCCGAGCGGCGGGCGGCGGCGTACTGGCTGAAGTCGACCGGCTACGCACCGCCGGGCTACGAACAGGACGCCACGAAGGGCCTCCTGGTCAAGAGCATCTCCAAGGACGAGGACTAGCCGCCTTCCTTCGGTCGGCGCTGTCGGTGTAGAGCACAGCAGCGGGACCGTCCCCAGAGTCTGGGGGCGGTCCCGCTGCTTGTTAGGCGAAGTAGGGCGCTGGTGTCAGGCTGCGCAATCGCGGCAGATCAGCTGCCCGTTCTTCGTTTCCGCGAGCTGACTGCGGTGGTGAACCAGGAAGCAGCTCGAACAGGTGAACTCGTCGGCCTGCCGCGGGAGGACCCGAACCGCGAGCTCTTCGTGGCTCAGGTCGGCACCGGGCAGCTCGAAGCTCTCGGCAGCCTCGGCCTCGTCTTCGTCGACCTTGCCGGAGTTCTTGTCGTGACGGCGAGTCTTCAGTTCCTCGATCGACTCTTCGGAAGCGTCTTCGTCCGTCTTGCGCGGGGCGTCGTAATCAGTCGCCATGGTGTTTCCCTGCCCTCTTCGTACCCGTGGTGTTGCCTGCTGAGCCCTTGAACGGGTAGAGCGGCCGAGAAATTCCGCACTGGAATCTTTCGTCCCCCGAAACCCTTGACAGCCAGGCCGGGACCGGCAACAACCGTTCCCGAGGACGGGATTGTGCCCTATGAAGGGCCCTACGCGCGCGTCAGGGTCCACCTTCCGGCCAGCGTGTCGCAACAAATGTCAGGACCGAACACCAGAATGCTCATGAGTGCGCGATCTTGCGCACTAACGAGCATCCGCAGACGTTTACGCGCGCAACGGGTCCGCGGCGGCCAGCAGGTCGTGGAACGGCCCGAACAGTGCCGGGCTGGCCGCGATCGACATTTCCGGCGACACCGCGGCCCCGTTCAGCCCGCCGACGGTCGCGCCGGCCTCGGCCGCGATCAGCACACCCGCTCCGTAGTCCCACGGATTCAGTCCGCGTTCGTAGACCGCGTCCAGCCGGCCACAGGCGACATAGCAGAGGTCGATCGCACCGACCCCGATCCGCCGGATGTCGCGGACCTCGGTGATCAGCTGCTGGATCACCGTGGCCTGGATCTCCCGCCGCGCCGGGTCGTACCCGAACCCGGTCCCGACCAGGGCGGTGCGCAGGTCGGTGCACCCCGACACCTGGATCGGCGTACCGTCCAGGAACGCTCCGCCGCCCTTGGTCGCGGTGAACACCTCCCCCTTGGGTGCGTCCACGACCACGCCGGCAACGGTCTCCCCGTCGTACTCGACCGCGATCGAGACGGCGTACGTCGGGATGTCGTACAGATAGTTCACCGTGCCGTCGATCGGGTCGACCACCCAGCGGACGCCGCTGGTGCCGACCACGTCGTCACCCTCCTCGCCGAGGAATGAGTCGTCCGGCCGGGCCTGCAGGATCCGGGCCCGGATCAGCTCCTCGGACTCGCGGTCGACCGCGGTGACCACGTCGGTGACGGTGCTCTTGGTGTCGGCGACCGTGATCGTGCCGCGGCGGCGTTCGACGATCAGCCTCGCCGCCTCCTCCGCCACCTCCACGGCCAGCTTCAACAGGTCCTGGGGGTCTTCGGTACTCATCCACGTCCTCGCTTCGCTCCGGGCGCGGATGAGGCTCGGAGCGGGCTGTGTCTATTGATGAACTCGCTTCGCTCGTTCATGCAGAATCCTTCGCTGGTTGTGTTGGTCTACGCAGGGGTGGGCAGCAGTCGTGGCGGCAGTCGTCCCAGGCCGGGCCGAGCTTGCCGACGCACGGGCGGGCCGGCTGCTCGCCGCGCTCGGCCGCGGCCCGCTCGACGACCAGGTCGCGCAGCATGGTGACGAACTGCGTGTCGGTGCCGGGGGTCGCGGCCCGGGCCATCGGCAGCCGGAGCTTCTCGGCCGTCTGGGCGGCCTCGGTGTCGAGGTCGTAGATGACCTCCATGTGGTCGCTGACGAACCCGATGGGTACGACGGCCACACCCGGTACGCCGTCCGCCGCGAGAGCCTCCAGGTGGTCGTTCACGTCCGGCTCGAGCCAGGGCACCTGCGGCGGGCCGGAGCGCGAGCAGTAGACGAGATCGGTCCGGCGAGTCTGACCGGTCCGGCGCTCGAGTTCGGCGTTGATCTCGGCGGCCACGTCCAGGTGCCAGTCGACGTACCCGTTGCCGTCCGGACCGCTGGTCGCGTTCATCGCGGTCGGGATCGAATGCGTCACGTAGGCGATCGCCGACCCCTCGGGCAGCTCGCTCAGCGCCTTCGCGGTCGACTCGACGAACGAGCCGACGAAGCCGGGATGGTTCGCGTAGTGCCGGAGCTTGTCGATCCGGGGCGCATCCGGGACCTGCTTCGCGGCGTCCTCGAGGTTCTCCCGGTACTGCCGGCAGCCCGAGTACGACGGGTACGCCGAGGTCACGATCACCACCGCCCGCCGGATGCCGTCGTCGGCCATCTGCCGCATGGTGTCGGTCAGGTACGGCGCCCAGTTGCGGTTACCCCAGTAGATCGGCAAGTCCAGCCCGATCTCGTCGAACGACTCCCGCAAGGCCCCGAGCAACGCGCGGTTCTGGTCGTTGATCGGGCTCTTCCCACCGAACGAGTAGTAGTGCTCCCCGACCTCCTTCAGCCGCTCGTCCGGGATCCCGCGGCCGCGCGTCACGTTCTGCAGGAACGGCAGCACGTCGTCCGGCTTCTCGGGCCCCCCGAAGGACAGCAACAGCACCGCGTCGTACGGCGAAGGATCAACAGGCATGCTCCAAGTTTCTCAGTTGTGGCGAGAGCCCGGACCGCCAGGCCATCACAATCGCCCCTGCGCGGCCCGGCTGAGTGCGGGCCGGTGGCTGCGGGTGGAAATGAGATGGCCTGGCGGTCCGGACCAGTTAGGGTGTCCCCGGTCCCTCATGCTCAAGCCCTACGTCCATCTCATGCGCCGTCCCGGTGCCGGTGCGTTCGTCACCGCCGGGATCCTCGGGCGTATGCCGATCTCGATGATCGGGCTCGGCATCGTCATCCTGATCGCGCAGGAGAGCGGCTCCTACGGTCTGGCCGGTGCGGTCTCCGGTGTTGCCGTCATCGCGGGCGCGCTGACCGGCCCGATCCAGGGCCGTCTGGTCGACCGGTTCGGGCAGCGCACACTCCTCATCGTCGGCTCGGTGGTCTGCACGATCGCGCTCGCGGCGTTGCTGATCGCCGTACGTGCCGACTCCGCCACCTGGGTGCTCTACCTGTTGTCGTTCGTTGCCGGTGGCACCCGTCCGCAGGTGGGCTCGTTCGTCCGCGCTCGCTGGACGCACCTGCTCGGCCGAGGCCGCGCATTGCAGACCGCGTTCGCGCTCGAAGCGGTCGGTGACGAGGTCGTCTTCATCGTCGGCCCGGTGCTGGTCACCATGCTCGCCACTCAGGTCAGCCCGTACGCCGCTCTGTCCGCAGCCGGCGTACTCGGACTGGTCGGAGGCATCTGGCTCGCGCTCCTGCGTGCGTCCGACCCACCGGGTCGCGGCAAGTCCGACGGGGCCGAGCAGGCACCACTCCCCTGGGTCTCGATCCTGCTGCTCAGCCTGATCGGTCTCGGCCTCGGTGCGACCCTCGGCGGGGCTGAGGTCATCACGGTTGCGTTCACCACCGAGAAGGGCCAGGCCGGCATGTCCGGCGTCGTACTGGCCATCTGGGCGTTCGGCAGCCTGCTGGCCGGTCTCTGGTACGGCTCGGTGCATTGGCGCGCCCCAGTTGAGCGGCGGCTGTTGGTCGGCACGATCCTGCTCGCGCTGACTCTCGCGCCACTCCCCTGGGTCGGCAGCGTGTTCATGCTGGGCGTGGTCCTGTTCTGCTGCGGCCTGACGATCGCGCCGACCATGGTCGCGGTCACCGCGTGCGTCGAGGAGTGGGTCCCGCCGCAACGCCTGACCGAAGCGATCACCTGGACCGTCACCGGCATCCTGCTCGGTGTCGCCCCCGGAAACGCGGCCTCCGGCCACGCGGTCGACCTTTGGGGCCCGTCCGACGCCTACTGGGTCCCCTTCTCCTTCGGCATCGCCTGCGCCCTGATCGCCGCCGTCTCGATCACCTTCGCCCGCCCCAAAACCCGATTCGCCCACAACTGAGGCGGACCTCCAGCACTCACCAACCTCACGCGACGCGGCGGGCTCGCGCTCAGCCGGCCGCCCCGACCAGGCGTGGGCCGGGCTTGGTGAGTGGCGCAGGTCCGCGGAGCAGACGCATAGCCTTGTATCTCCTCCGAGGGGAGATGTGAGGGTGTGGGCATGGACCACTCGATCGGTGAGCTCGCGCGGCGGGCCGGGGTGTCGGTGAAGACCGTTCGGTACTACTCGGACCAGGGTCTGCTGGCGTCCCGTCGTACCGCTGCCGGTCACCGCCGGTACGACAGTACGGCGTTCGCGCGGCTGGAGCTGATCCGGACGTTGCGGGGTCTGGGCATCGAGCTGGCCGTGGTGCGCACGGTGCTCGATCAGGAGCGGACGCTCGCCGACGTACTCACGGCACACGCCGACGCCGTCGCCGTACAGATCCGGACGCTACAACTGCAGCACGCAGTGCTGTCGGTGGTCGCCCATCGTCACTCGACGCCAGAGGAGCTCGAACACATGCATGAACTGACCGCCCGGTCCGGCGAGGAGCGCCGTGCCTTGATCACGGACTTCCTGACCTCGACGCTCGGCGACGATCCCGAGTTCGCCGCGATGCGGCAGAACCTCACGCCGGTGCTCCCCGACGACGCCGACGGACAGCAGGTCGAGGCCTGGCTGGAGCTCGCCGCACTGGTTCAGGACGACACCTTCCGGGCAGCGGTACGACGGATGGCCGCGGGCTACCGCGAGATCGTGAGGAGCGGGCCCCCGTTGCGGTACGACCAGGCGCTCCACGGTCGGCTGACCAAGCTGCTCCGGACCGAAGGCGACCCACGCTGGCACCGCTATCTGGAGCTGGTCGCGGTCGTCAACGGGTGGGCCGCGCCGTCACGGATGGCGGGGTAGCGGCGCGTTCCAGCCCCGCCGGATGGCCAGCAGGCGGATCGCGAAGCAGGTGACCGCGGCGGCGATCGGGACCCACAGCGCGTGGTACTCGAGGGCCGCCGCGACGACCACGATCCCGGCGCCGAGGAACGCCGGGGTGGCGTAGATCTCGGACCGCAGTACGACGGGGACGCGGCCGCTGAGGATGTCGCGGATGACGCCGCCGCCGATGCCGGAGATGGTGCCGAGGAGGGCGGCCGAGAGCGGCGACAGGCCGTACTCGATCGCCTTCAGCGCGCCGGTCACGCAGAACAGCGCCAGGCCGGCCGCGTCGAAGATGTTCACCAGCCGCTCGAGCCGGCCGATCCCGGGATGCAGGAAGAACGTGAGCAGCCCGGCCGCGACCGGGACCACCAAGTGGCGCCAGTCCTCCAGCGCGGCCGGCGGGGTCGCGCCGATCAGCACGTCCCGGATGAAACCGCCGCCGAGCCCGGTGACGAGGGCCAGCACCAGGATGCCGAACACATCGAGCTGCTTGCGTACGCCGACCAACGCACCGGTGATCCCGAACACGAAGATCCCGACCAGGTCCAGCACGAGCGATCCACTCACAACCGGCACCGTAAACCACGAGCGCCGGCCCGCCGGCGCACTCTAGGGTCTGTGGACATGGGAGCGCCCGACGTCGACTACACCGCAACCTCACTGCGACCCGACTGGGACACGCTCCCGCTGGCGCTCCGCGAGAACCTGGTCGTTGCTCTGCGCAGCGAGGTGGTCGAGGCCGCCCCGTCGGTCAGCTCAGGCTTCACCGGCGGCTTCGCGGCCCCGGTCCGCCTGGCCGACGGCCGCCGAGTCTTCGTCAAGGCCTCCGACGACACGCTCCACTCCTACCGCGCCTACCAACGCGAGGCAGAGGTAGTCCCCCAACTGCCAGCTGCCATCCGGGCGCCCGCCATCCTGGCGACTGCGCACGCCACGGATAACGAACACAAGTGGTTTGCGGTGGTGTCTGAGTGGGTGGCAGGGCGGATGCCCGGCGTGCCTTGGACGGCAGCTGACTTCGACACCGTCACCGCGGCCTGTGAGGGGATCGCGGGAGCGATGGATCCGAGTCCGCTCGACGGACTGCACAGCTTCCTCACAGATCTCGCGGAAAACGACCCATTGCAGACCCCCGCTCGAATCATCGCGGGCGACCTCCCCCTGCCCACCGGCCTCCAACCGTGGGTTCCCAGCATCCTGCCCGAGCTGGCCGACCTGATGCAGCTCGCACCTGAAGCGTTCGCCGGCGACACGGCCACGCACAGCGACCTCCGGCCGGACAACCTGCTGATCGACAACGACGGCACCTGCTGGACGGTCGACTGGAACTGGCTCGCGCTCGGCCCGCGCTGGATGGACTGGGTCGGTCTCCTCCCAGTCGCCCACCACCACGGCATCGACACGATCACCGCGATCCACAGCAGTCCGCTGACGGCCGACGTACCGGCTGATCATCTCGACTGCTTCGTCGCGGCCGTGGCGGCGTACATGATGAAGAACGCCGACGCGCCGCCTCCGTTCGGGTGTACGCCGGCACTACGCGAGCACCAGCGGTTCTACGCCTGGACCTTCCTCGACTGGCTCGCGGTACGGCGCGGGTGGTTACCGTTGAGGCATGACTAAGGGTCCGACGACGAGGTTCAAGGTCGAGGTGCTCGACGGCGACCGGACGTCCCGACGGGAGGACGTCGTCGTCACCGAGGAACCGCTCGAGCTCCGGCTGGAGTGGCCCGGCCGGCCGCCCGAGCCGCTGATGGTGACGATGCGGACGCCCGGCTCCGACTTCGAGCTGGCGGCCGGGTTCTGCCTCGGCGAAGGGTTCGCGGTGCGGCCGGACGCGATCAAGACCGTTGCCTACTGCACCGATGCGAAGCTGACCCAGGAGCAGCAGTTCAACACCGTCACGGTGACCTTCGACGGCCCGCCCGACCGGGAGCCGCCGCAGCGGTACGGCGTGACGTCGGCGGCGTGCGGTGTCTGCGGTCAGCAAAGCCTCGACGAACTGGCCGAGCGCGACTACGCCCCCGTCGATCCGGTCGAGGTGCCGCTGGATGTCGTACGGCGCCTGCCCGAGCTACTCCGCGAGGGCCAGCCGATGTTCAGCCGGACCGGCGGTTTACACGCGGCCGGCCTATTCACCGCGGACGGCCGGAAGGTCGTCGTGAAGGAGGATGTCGGCCGCCACAACGCCGTCGACAAGGTGGTCGGCTGGACCGTCCTCAACCACCACAGCCGCAAGGGCCTGGTGCTGGCCGTGAGCGGTCGCGCCGGCTACGAGATCGTGCAGAAGGCGGTCGCCGCCGGGATCGGCATGATCGTGGCGGTGGGAGCGCCGTCCAGCCTGGCCGTCGATCTCGCCCGCCGGTTCAACGTCACCGTCGCCGGTTTCGCCCGTGGCGACCGCTGCGTCGTCTACAGCGCGCCGGAACGGATCATCCGCGCATAGATCGAACGCCGTCCGGGTACCGATTCGTCGCCGCTAACCAGGAGGCGAATGACAATGGACCTTCAGCTGATTGGTCCGACCGACAAATTCCCACCGGCGAGGCTGGTCGACCCACCCGCACGTGGATACATCCACCTCGCGGCGGCCGTCGAGCCGCCTTCCGGGCGAGCGCCGTTCGCTCGCGGCAGTGAGCAGAAGGCACAACTGCTGGAACGGTTGAAGTCGATGGCAGGCGACCTCGCCGACCGTGACGACGTGGACAAGGTCACCGTGTACGACGCGGTTCTGATCCCACCGCCGGCGGGCTACGCCAGACGGCACGGCGTGCACCACGCCCGGTACGACGTCGTGGTGCTGATCGAGACGACCTCACCCGAGGTGATCGGACAGGTACAGGAGACCGAGCAGTACCGGATCCTGCACGACGCGCTGGTGGCAGCCGCCACGGATGTGCACGTGATGGCCGCCCGCTGCACCAGATCGCTTGGTGACGTGGACAAGTCCCGGCCTGGCCTGTTCCTGTTCAACTACTTCGTCGCCGAGGACGCCGACCTGGCAGTGGAGTTGTGGGAGCACCTGTCCGGCTGGTTCGTGAAACAGAGCGGGCTGAACAACTCCACTCTGCTGGTACCGATCGACAAGTCCGACTACGTGTTCGTCAATCACGCGCGCTGGGACTACGGCATCCCGCGGCTCATGCTCCACCAGGTGGCGAAGCCGAGCTTCCGGAGCTACGTCCTGACCAACCTGCTGGTCAATCGAACCGGGGCGATGCCGGTGTTCTACCACCTGGCGTAGACGCCCTCTCAGCTCTCCAGCTTGATGAAGGTGGCTTTCGGGACGTACTCGTAGCGGTCTGGCATACAGGTCAGGATGATGACCTGGCCGTGGTCGCCGGCCCGGCCGAGGAGCGCGCCCATGTCGCGCAGGCGGGCCTTGTCGGACCACCCGAGGGCGTCGTCGAAGATGACCGGCACACTGCTGTCACCGGTGCTGACCAGGTGGCTGATCGCCAGCCGGGTGATGATCGCCAACTGCTCCTGAGCCCCCGTCGACAGCGCCTCGACCGGCAGCCGCACACCATCCAGCTCGCGCTCAGACACGGCGAGGTCGTCGTCCAGCCACACCCGGAACGAAGGCCCGTACACACTCCGCCCGAGCGACTCGATCCGGCTCTGCAACGGCTCGGAGTACTTCGTCTGTGCCTCGGCCCGATGCCGGCTCAGCGTCTCGAACACCCGCCGAGCCGCCTCAGCCCGGCGCCGCAGGCTCTCGTGCTCCGACCGTACGGCGGCCAACTCCAGCTCGGCCACATCGCGCCGCGTCGCCAGCCCGTCCCGGCCCGACTGCTCCAGCCGCCCCTCGGTCGTCCGCAACGCATCGCGCAGCGTGTCCCGCTCACCTTGCAACCGGGTAGCGACGGCCAACGCATCCGCCAACTCACCAGCAACCTGGTCAGCCCCGGCCTCATCAGCCTGCGCCTGTACGGCGGTCAACTCCTCGAGCACCGCCTCGACGTCACCAGTCGCCTCGATCTCTGCCGCAGCAACAGCCTCATCGTCGAGAACGGCTCGCGCAGCCTCCAACGCCTCGACCGCAGCCGCCAACCGCTCCCCCGCCAGCTCCGACCGCGCCCGGGCCTGCTGCGCCTCCGACCGATCCTCGTCGGCCGCCTTGCGCGCCTGCGCCGCCGCGAACTCCGCGTCTCCCAGCAACCGCTCGACCTCGGCCAGCCCGTCCCGCGCCTCCTCGAGTGCGCGCTGCGCGCCGGTCAGATCATCGGGCTCGCTGACCGGCAGCTCGAAGTCGTCGAAGAGCGTGTCGTGCGGCGAGGCGAACTCCTCGAACAACGACATCTGACCCGGCACGCCCTCGACCGCGGGCGCCTTGTCCGAGGCATCCTCGGCCTCGTCCGGCCCGAGCCGCGCCGTCAGCACCGCGATCCGCTCCCCCGGATCACCGCCCGCCGTCAGCGACCGCTCGGTCCGCCGGGCCTCGTGCAGCTCGGCGGTCGCTGTGTCGGCCTTCCGCAGCAGCTCCCGCGCGGCCGCGACATCCTTCACGCCGGCCTTCTTCAGCAGGTCCTTCTCGCGACGGACGGCGTCGTCCACCCGCGACCGCAGTGTCGCCGCCTCGCCGCCGGCCCGGACCGTCACCTCGACCTGCCCCGGTACTCCGACCACCAATTCACCGGAGACCAGCAGCTCGGCCGATTCGTCGAAGCCCAGTTCCGCCGGCACACCGTTCGGACCCGCGTCGAGCCCGGTGCCCGACAACTCGACCGGCTCCGCGCCAAGACGTCGTACCGAAACCTCTGGCACGCCGGCTGCCAGCGCGGCGCGTGCCTCGACGACCGCGGCCCGGGCGTCCTCGAGCGCGGCGACCAGCGCGTCGTCGACCTTGATCCGGTCCAGGATCGTCCCGGCCGCGGCGATCCGGGCCCGTACGTCGACCAGCTCGGCCTGCTGCCCGAGCAACCGGTCCAGCTCGGCGCGGTCGACCAGCTCCGAGACGCGACGTTCCGCTTCCTGGACGTCGGTACGACGTACGTCCTTGAGCTCGACCACCTCGGCCAGGGCTGCTTCGGCCGCCTGCACGGTCTCGGCCGCGGTCTTGGCGACTGTCTCGGCATCGGCCCGGCGTTCGGCCAGTTCGGCGTCGGTCTTGGTGAACCGTTCGACCTCGTCGAGCAGCCGTTCCCGCTCGACCCTGGTCCGGCTGTGGTTCTCCAACCGGGCGCGGGCCGTCTCGGCGCGGGCCTTCACCGAGTCGCGGCGGAGCAGGATCTCGTCGGTCGCCTTCTTGCGTTCGCGCAGTTCCTCGACCGAGGTGAGGTGGTCGGTGAGCCGGCTGGTGACGTCCTCGAGGTCGAGCGCCAGCCGCTCGGCGCGACGGATGTCCTGCTGGACCTCCTCCATCGCCTTCAGCGCCTGGGCCGCCGTGAGCTCGGCGGTGGCCACTGCCTTCTCGGACCTCGCGAAGTCACCGGTCGCTCGGCCACCGCGTGTCCAGTAGCGCAGGTACTCGTGTTCGACCGCTGTCACGAGTGGCATCGACGCGCCGTCGACCGGCGTACCCGACTCCGCTGTCACCGCGGTGATCAACGGCTCGGCATCAGCCGGTGTTGGCAGCACCAACGACTGACCCTGGCTGACCATCAGGGTCTGCCACAACACCGGGTCGACGTGTTGGTGGAACAGCCGCTCCGCCTCGTTGTGGGCCTCGCGACCGGTCCACGAAGTACGGCGGCCGCCGGAGTCGACGACGGTGAGCTCGGTCGAGCGGTTCTTCAGCCAGCGCTTCGTGTAGGTCAGCTCGCTGCCGCCGAGGGTGAGCTCGACCGTCACCTCGGGACCGACGTCCTGGCCGACCGGCTGGATGTCGCGGATCCGGGTCGACTTCGAGTCGTCCGGCAGGTCGAAGATCAGGCCGAACGCCTCGACCAGGCTGGACTTGCCGACCTCGTTGTCACCGACCACGACGGTGGTGCCGAGTGCGGGCAGCCGAACAGTACGGTCTTTGACGCCGCGGAAGTCCCGCAGCGTCAGACGGTGCAGCCTCATCCCGCGTCCCGAGCCAGTCTGTGCATCAGGGACAGAGCTGCACCAGCGCCCTCGTCACCGGCAGCCAGGGCCTGTCGAAGCTCCTCCATCGCCGCTCGCGCCGGACCGCTCAACTGCAACGCGTCCAGGTCGGCCGCGTCGGGTGCCGGCCGCACGGTCCAGAACTTCGCCCACCGCTCGACACTCGCGAACACCTCGCCCTGTGCGTCGATCATCGCGTCGAGCCGGCTGAGCAACGGGAGCGACAACGAACCGTCACCGGCCAGCCGGACATAGGTCCGCTCCTTCTCCGGCAACTCCGCGAACCAGTCCTCCAGCGCCTGCAGCGACTCCTCGTCGAACAGCTCGGCGCGATGGTCGACCATGTGCCACGCGCCGACCCGCACCGGCTCGACCTCGATCTCACCGCCGCCGACGGTCACCTTGAGCACGTTGCCCGGATCGTCCTCCTCGGGCGACGTGACCTCCTGCGTCCCGGAGAACCAGATCCGCTCGGTCACCTGCGTCGTCGAGTGCCGATCGCCGAGACCGACGTACTGCAGCCGCCCGTCCGCCACCGCCGCTTCGAGGGCGGCCTGATCGATCGTCGGTACGTCGGACATGCCGCCGCTCAGACTGGTCAGCTGACCGTGCGCCAGCAGGATCCTCGTCGTACCGGGCTTGGGCTTCAGGTCGGCGTACCCAGGGGCCGCCGGGTCCGACAGCGGGCGGCGGGAACGCCACGGCGCGCCGACGATCTCGACACCGGGCACGATCGCCAGCGGCGTGGTGTCGGTCAGGACGGTCACGTGCTCGGGCGCGTGCGCCTGCCACTGCGCCGACGTCCACAGCGACCCAGGCTCGAGGGCGTCGTGGTTGCCGGGCAGCAGGACGACCGGGACCGGGATCCGCTTGAGCGCTTCACAAGCACGCAAGATGGTCTGCCGCTCGACCTGGTTGTGCTCGAACACGTCGCCGGTGACGACCACGAAGGCCGCTCCGGTGCTGGTTGCGACGTCACCGATCCGCGCGACAGCATCCAGCCGGGACTGACCCCACCGGGCCTGACCATCCGGCCCCAGGAACCGGCGCATCATCCCCAGCTGCCAGTCCGAACTGTGCAGAAACGTGATCGACTCTTCCATCGCGCTGAGAACGCTAACCTGCGGCACCGACAACCGCCCAACCCAACACACCCCAACCCCCACACCGCCCACACTCCGGACGCCGCCGTAGACCCGGCAGCCGCGGCAGAGTGATCACTGCGGGTGCTAGCTGTTTGCAGGCATCCGGCCAGTCTCGACGGAACGCACGCGTCGTCCAGAGAGCAGCGCACTATGTCCGAAGCCAGCATCGTCGACACACCAATCGCCGCAAACGGCCGTCCGACTGCACTGGACACTGACGGCAGCCCGGAGACTGAGGGCAAAGTCGACCAGGGCGAGCCTGAGTCGCCGACGACACCGACTCCGCGACCCAGGAAGCGCACAGCGCGAAAGCGGACAGCAAAGAAGGCAGCTAAGAAGGCATCGTCCGGCAAGGCGACTCGCCGCACGCGGATATTCCCAGCGACCACGTTCGAGGACGCCTTGGAACGTCCGTTGGCGATCTATCAACTGGGGTCCGGGCAGCCAGTGCGGCGCCTTACATTGTTCAACAATCTGGGCAAGAGTCCTGACAGTGGTCCCACAAGGCAGTTGGTGACTACAAGTGCGAAGTACGGGTTGACAACAGGCAGCTATAAAGCCGAATTCCTCGCTCTCACGGACGACGGTCTGGCTGCGGTAGCCGATGATGCGTCAGCCGCCACCCGATTGCGAGCCCGCCTTCGGCTAGCCATTGAGTCCATCGACGTGTTCCGGAAGCTCTACGAAACCTACGTTCACAACCGCCTCCCCGCACAGGCCGTCCTGATGGACAAGGCCAAGGAGGTTGGGGTTCCAGATGAAGACGTGGCCGCATGCGTCGAGACCTTCACGGTTAACACCAAGTTTGTCGGCGTACTTCGCTCGATCAGCGGCGCGGAACGGTTGCTTGACATCGACACTGTCATCGACGATTTCCCACCCGAAGCGAAGGCCACATCAGCCAGGGCGCCAGAACCGTACAGCGACGACCGAGTTACTCAGCTAGCCGAATCGGCGATCCAGGCCGTCGACCACGACCACGCATGCTTCTACATCACCCCCATCGGAGCGGCAGACAGCGAGGCGCGGAAGCATTCAGATCTCTTCATGGGCTCACTCATCGAGCCTGTGCTGAACGACTTCGGCCTCAACTTGGTCCGTGCAGACCAGATTGGCGACGCGGGGATGATAACCAAGCAGATCATCGATCACATTGTGCACAGCAAGCTTGTGATCGTTGATCTGTCCTTCCATAACCCAAACGTCTTTCATGAACTGGCCTTGAGGCACGCCGTTCGCAAGCCAATTGTTCAGCTTTGTCGGGCGGCTGACAAGCTACCCTTCGATGTCAATCAGGTCCGAACCATTGTGGTTGACACGACCGATATCTACACGCTGGTCCCAGCCCTCGACTCGCTGCGCGCCCAGATCGCGACCCAGATCCGCAAGACTCTGGACGAGCGATCGAACGTCGAGAACCCATTGAGTGTTTTCGCTCCAGACTTCTGGACACATCTCCCGATAAGGACCCAGTGACCGACGGCATCGGTTCAGGCCCTTCGGTTATCTATGGTCCGACAGACCGCACCTCCACCCCAGACCACCCACACTCCCGCCGACCTTGAGAAGGCGCCGACCAATTCTGCGCCCGCAGAACGATCGATAGGTTCTCAAGGTGCATCGGCGTGCGGATCCGGCTTCTCCGCGGGCTGATGATCACGGTGGGGGCACAGCAGCGGGCCTGGGCGGAGAAGGGGAACTATCTCGCGGAGGCTGGTTGGATCGCCGGTGCGCTCGAAGACCCGGAAGGCGAGGATCACGATCGCCAGCCGGGGCAGACCGACGATCACAGCAGACACCAGCACGACGATGATCGGCTCAGGCACGACTCCTCAAGTCTCGGCCCCGGCACCGTCTGCCGCGCTCTGCGACAGCCGCCACACCGCCCTCGCGGTAGGCCATGAATGGTAGACGATGGCCTGCGTGGATGTGTACCTCGAAACCGAGCGGCTGGTACTGCGGCGGTTCACCGCGAGCGATGTCGACCTGCTCGCCGAGCTGTACTCGGATCCGGAAGTGATGCGGTTCCTGACCGGGCGGGCGACGCCGCGGGAGGAGATCGAGAGCTACGTCCTGCCGGCGATCCTGCGGCGGTACGACGAGTATCCGGGGCTGGGCACTCTCGCCGCCGAGCAGAGGACCGGCGGGGTGTTCGTCGGATGGTTTGGACTGCAGCCGACTAGTGTGCCGACGACCGTGGACGTCGGGTATCGGCTGAACCGGACCGCCTGGGGCAAGGGGTATGCGACCGAGGGCACGAGGGCGCTGACCGACAAGGCGTTCGGCGAGCTCGGCATGCAGCGGGTCGTCGCGGACACGATGGCGGTGAATCACCGGTCGCGAGCGGTGATGCGCCGGTCCGGGCTGCGGTTCGTCCGGATCTTCCACCAGCACTTCGACGATCCGCTGCCCGGCACCGAGTTCGGCGAGGTCGAGTACGCCGTCGACCGCCGTACCTGGGAAGCTGGACGACGTGCCTGACGATCAACGCCCGTACGCCGTACTGGACATCGACGCGACCTTGTCCGACACCAGTGAGCGGATCCACTTCCTGGAGAAGCGGCCGAAGGACTGGGACTCGTTCTTCGCGCGCGCCAAGGACGATGCGGTACTGGACGAAGGGCTCGCGGTCGCGACCACGCTGGCGGCCGACCACGAGATCGTCTACCTGACCGGCCGGCCCGAGCGGCTGCGCCGGGACACGCTGAAGTGGCTGAAGGACAACGGCTTCCCGGCCGGCAAGGTGTACATGCGCGGGAACACCGACCGCCGGCCGTCGGTGATGATGAAACTCGGCCGGTTGAAACGGCTGGCCGAGGAGCGTCCGGTCGCCGTCCTGGTCGACGACGACGTCAAGGTGTGCGCGGCGGCCGAGAAGGCCGGCTACACGGTGATGAGGGCCGACTGGGGACTCGATGCCGAGACCCAGCCGACCCTCTTCGAGGCCCAGGAGAAAGAGGGCCGGACGTAACTACTTGCTACTACTTGCTCAGGCCGACGATCAGCACGTTCGGGTAGGGCGGGTACGGGGGCAGGTAGAAGTTCTGCACCTTCGAGCCGTGCAGGAACGCGTTGCGGGCGTAGAGCAGCGGGACGACCGGTGCGTCGGCCATGATCTGCTTGTCCGCCGCAGCCCACATCCCCGCTGCCTTGGTCCGGTCCGATTCGGCCGTGGCCGCGGCGATCGCGGTGTCGACCGCCGGGTTGGAGTAGCGCGAGATGTTGTAGCCGCCGTTACCGGCCTCCGACGACGCGAACAGCGGCTGGATGTTGCCGAGCGCGCTCGGGAAGTCCGGCAGCCAACTCGACACGGTCAGATCGAAGTCCGGCTTGTTCCCGGTGACCAGGTCGGTCAGCGGCTCGGTCTCCAGCGGCCGGATGGTGACCGTGATACCAGCGCGCTTCAGGCCCTGCTGGATCGCCTGCGCGATGCCGAGACCGGATGTGCTGTCCGCGGCGAGGACCAGGTTGAGGTTGCTCACCCCGGCCGCCGCGAGCATCGACTTCGCCTTCTCCGGGTCGCCCTGCGGCGGCGCCTGGTAGAGGTCGTACTTGTTGTAGCCCTCGATCCCAGGTGTGATCAGAGTGGTCGCGATGTCACCGCCGTACTCCGGTCCACCGTCGGCGACCTGGACGGCCTGCTTGTCGACCGCGTACTCGATCGCCTTGCGGACCTCGGGGTTCGCCAGTCCCGGGCGCTTGGTGTTCATCGCCAGGTACAACAGCGCACCGGACGGCGACGTCGCAACACGCGCCTTGACGGCCGGGTTGCCGCTCACCGTCGGGATCAGCGCGGCCGGCACCGAGACACCGGTGGCCGCGGCGAACTTGTCGTCACCCGCGTCCGCGATCAGCCGCTGGTTGACCACGTCGGGCTGCAGGCCCATGGTGATCACGATCGAGTCCGGCAGACCGGTCCGGGCCTCGTCGGTCGACTTGTCCCAGTTCGGATTCCGCTCCAGCTCGAGCTTCGAACCGGGAGCGTACGACTTCACCTGGTACGGACCGCTCGCGACCGGGTCCTCGCCGTAGTGCGCCGGGTCCTTGTCCGCCGCCTTCGGCACCGGCGAGAAGGCCGGCATGCTGACCACCCATGGCCAGTCGCCGAACGGCTTGTTCAGCTTGAAGATGATCGTGGTGTCGTCCGGGGTCTCGATCGATGCCAACTGCGCGCCCTTGTAGGGCCCGGTGTACTTGTCGCCGCCGACGAGCAGCGACTTGTGGTAGCCGAGACCGCCGGACAGCTCCGGCGCGAACGACCGCTCGATGCCGTACTTGATGTCAGCGGCAACGATCGGCGAGCCGTCGGCGTACTTGAGACCGGGCTTCAGCTTGTACGTCCAGGTCTTGCCGCCGTCGCTGACCTGACCTGTGTCGGTGGCCAGGTCCGGGACCAGCTCGGCCGCCTTGTCCGGCGAGGTCTTCCACGAGGTCAGGCCGCGCAGTACCAGGTGGATCGTGCTCGTCCCCAGGTTCTGACTCTTGGCCGGGTCGAGGCTGATCTCCTTGCTGGTGCTGAGAACCTGGAACGTGCCGCCCGGCTCCGCGGCCGCAGTGCTGCCACCGCCAGCGGTGGACTGGTTGTTGGCGTTGCAGGCGGCCGCCGCCAACGCCAACGCGGCCGCAACCGCGACCGCTCGGGTAATGCGCTTCATATTGTCCTTTCAGACAGTGGAGGGCTCAGGGAAGTAGCAGGCGGCCCGGTGTTCGGTGCTGCCCTCGACGGGTTCGAGCACCGGCCGTTTCGTCGCACAGACGTCTTCGGCCTTGTAACACCTGGTCCGGAACGGACACCCGGACGGCGGGTCGATCGGCGTCGGCACATCACCCGACAGCACGATCCGATCCCGTACGACGCCAGGCTCAGGCACCGGTACGGCGGACAACAGCGCCTTCGTGTATGGGTGAGCCGGAGCCGAGTACACCTCAGCCGCCGGCCCCTCCTCCACGATCGTGCCGAGGTACATGACGGCGACTCGACTAGCCACCTGCCGTACGACGGCCAGGTCGTGAGCGACGAGCACATACGACAGGCCGAGCTCGTCGCGAAGGTCGGCGAGCAGGTTCAGCACCTGGGCCTGCACGGAGACGTCGAGAGCCGACACGGGCTCATCGCAGACAAGCAGATCGGGCTTCATCGACAAGGCCCGCGCGATACCGATGCGCTGGCGTTGACCGCCGGAGAACTCGTGGGGATAGCGCTCGAGGTGTTCCTCGGACAACCCGACCTGCCGCAGCAACTCGACGAGCTGCGCCCGGGTCGGACGGATGCCCTGCGCGCGGAACGGTGTGGTGAGGATCGTCCCGACGGACTGCCGTGGGTTCAGCGACGCCTGCGGATCCTGGAACACCATCTGGATCGTGCGCCGTACCGGCCGCAGCTTGCGTCCGCGCACCTTCGTGACATCCGTACCGCCGATCGCGACCCGGCCGGCGGTCGGATCGAGCAGTCGAGTCGCGACCCGCGCCAAGGTCGACTTGCCGGAGCCGGACTCGCCGACCAGCCCGACCGTCTCGCCCTTGCGCACCACGAAGTCGACCCCGTCGACGGCCTTGACCGCCTTGCTCTCGCGCCACGGTGCACCGCGGACGCCGAAGTACTTCCTGACTCCGTCGAGGCGGAGCAGCTCGTCAGGCATCGGATGGCCTCCGCCCCAGGTGACAGGCCGCCTCGTGATCGCCTTCGCCCGGTCGCGGCGTCAGCTCGGGTCGCTCCGTGACACAGCGCTCGCCGACGCGTTCGGCGTACGCGCACCGCGGCTGGAACGGGCAACCGGTGGTGATCGACCCCGGCGACGGCGGACTACCCGGGATCGTCGTCAGCCGCGGCTTCGGCGGTACGTCGACCCGCGGCATCGCACCGAGTAGCCCGAGGCTGTACGGGTGCGCCGCACGCTGGAACAGATCGCGGACCGTGCCTCGCTCGGCTTCCCGTCCGGCGTACATGACCAGGACGTCGTCGGCTGCCTCCGCGACCACCCCGAGATCGTGCGAGATGAGGACCAGCGCCGTACCGAACTCCGCCTGGACGTCCTCGAGCAACCGCATGATCTGCGCCTGCACGGTGACGTCGAGGGCGGTGGTCGGCTCGTCCGCGATCAGCACCTTCGGGTCGTTCACCAGAGCAATAGCAATCACGACCCGCTGCCGCATTCCCCCGGAGAACTCGTGCGGGTAGTTGTTCGCCCGCCGGGCCGCGTCCGGGATGCCGACAAGGTCGAGCAGCTTCACCGCACGCTGCTGCGCTTCCTTCTTCGAGACCGCGTGGTGCAGGCGGTACGCCTCAGCGACCTGCCAGCCGACGGTGTAGTACGGGTTGAGCGCGGAGAGCGCGTCCTGGAATACGAGCGCGATGTCGTTGCCACGGATCTTGCGAAGCTCGTCGTTGACCAGGCCGACGAGCTCGCGACCGTCGAGCAACACCTCGCCCTTGACGTCGGCGTTCGACGGCAGCAGGCCCATCACAGCCGCCGAACTGACGCTCTTGCCGGAGCCGGACTCGCCGACGATCGCGAGCGTCTTCCCGGCCGCGACCGCGAAGTCGATGCCGTCGACGGCCGGGACGAGGCCGTTCTCGGTCCGGAAGGTGACGTGCAGGTCGTGGACCTCGAGCACTGGTCGGTCAGCCATGACTCACCCTCGGGTCGAGTACTCCGTGCACTACGTCCACCACCAGGTTCGCCAGGATGATCAGGAACGCCGAGAACAGCGTCGTACCGACGACCACGGCGACGTCCAGCTGACCGACCGCGCTGAGCAGCAACTCGCCGAGGCCCTGCATGCTGAACACCTTCTCGGTCAGGATCGCGCCGCCGAGCAGACCACCGAGGTCGAGCCCGAACAGCGTCACGATCGGCACCAGCGCGCCGCGTAGCCCGTGCCTCAGCACCACCCGAGCCTCACCGGCACCCTTGGCCCGAGCGGTGGTGATGTGGTCGAGGTTCAGCTCCTCGAGCATCTGAGCGCGAGTGAGCCGGATGTACGACGCCGCCTGCAGCAACGCCAGCACGAGCCACGGCGTGACCAGGTGCCAGGCCCAGTCGACCGGGCTCTCGGTGAGCGGGACGTACCCGTTGACCGGGACCATGTTGAGCCAGAACCCGAACACCAGGATGGCCAGCAGACCGACCAGGAACGACGGTGATGCGACCCCGATCAACGCGAAGCCGACGGCCAGCCGGTCGGCGAGCTTCCCACGTTTGAGTGCGGCGACGACTCCGAGTGACACACCGACGAGCAGCCAGATCACCGCGGCACCGAGTGCGATCGACGCGGTGATCGGCAGTCGTTCGAGGATCAAGGTGGTGACCGACCGGGCCAGCGGGAACGAGTAGCCGAAGCACGGTGCGTTGCACTGCACAGCCGCCGTACCCTCGCCGAAGGTCCGGCCGGCGAAGATGCCCTTGAGGAAGTTCAGGTACTGCTGGATGGTGCTTTGGTCCAGCTGCATGAAGTGCCGGGCCTGCTCGAGGCGGTCCGGCGTACAGGGCTTGCCGCAGGCCAGGAGCGCGGGGTCCGCGGGCAGCGCGTAGAAGATCAGGTAGACGGCGAAGCTCAGCGCGAGCATCACGAGCACGGTCGCGGCCAAGCGTCGGACGACGAACCAGGCGAGGTCAGGCATCAGTTCGCCCTCCGCAGCCGTACGTCGAACGCGTCGCGGACCCCGTCGCCGAGCAGCGTGAACCCGAGTACGGCGAGGAACAACGCGGCACCGGGGAACGCCAGGAACCACGGGTCGGCGCCGGTGTAGACCCAGGCGATCGAGTCCGAGATCGACCGGCCGAGGCTGGGTGTCGGTGGTGGCACGCCGACCCCGAGGAACGAGAGAGCTGCCTCTGCAGTGATGTAGCCGGGGACGGCCAGTGTCGCGACCACGAGCACCGGGCCGAGCAGGTTCGGCAGCAGTTCGCGGGTGATGACGTGCCAGCCGGACGAGCCGACGCTGCGGGCCGCCTCCACGAACTCGCGAGCGACCAGCGACTTCGCCTGGTTGCGGATCAGCCGGGCGAGCGTCGCCCAGCCGAACACGCTGAGCACCAGGATCAGCAACAACCAGCGCGGGAAGCCGGCCGGGATGATGATGCCGAGGGCAATCATGAAGACCAGTTGCGGGAACCCGAACAGGAAGTCGATCAGTCGCGACACGACCGCGTCGTACCAGCTGCCGAAATAGGCCGCGCTGATGCCGATCAGAGTGCCGACGACCGTGGTGACGACGGTCGCGACGACCGCGATGAACAACGAGGTCCGCAATCCGAGCACCACGATCGAGAACAGGTCCCGCCCGGTCAACGGCTCCACGCCGAACCAGTGGTCACCACTCACGCCGCCCATTGCGCCTTTGGGGGCGTTGCCGCGGGCCGGATCGAGCAGGTCGATGTGGTACGTGTACGCATCCTGCCCGGCCAACTTCACCAACAACGGCGCCGCCGCGGCGACCAGGATCAGCAGGCCCACGATCACGACCCCGACACGTGCACTCCGATCCCGCCGTACCCGGCGCAACGCCTGCCGGGTCGGCGAAACGGTCCCGGCGACCGACGAACTCACAAGCACTCCCGACAGATCGAACCACGCAGCCGACAAACGCTAAGCCCGCATCCTCCCACCACCCCGGTCCCATCCCGAATCCTGAGAATCCCAACCCGAAAACTCGAGATTCAGGTAGTAGGTACGCTCCGCTCGTGGACCACGAACTGCGCATCGGTGACCGGGTTGTGCACTACTCCCTGTACGGCGACCCGGCCGGCACGCCAGCGGTGTCTCTCACGGGCTCACCCAGCACCCGCTGGAGGCGCCCGGACGCCGTCCGGGTCATCGAGGAATCCGGCCTGTGCCTCCTCATTCCCGACCGCCCCGGGTACGGCGGATCAACCAGGCAACCAGGTCGCACAGTCGCCGATGTGGTCACCGATGTGCAGGCACTGGCCGACGCGCACAACTGGGATCGTTTCGCGGTCACCGGAGGTTCGGGAGGCGGCCCACACGCACTGGCCTGCGCAGCCCTGCTCCCTTCTCGTGTGACGCGTTGCGCCGTCAGCGCATGCATAGCCCCGCCTCTCGTCGACGGCCCGGAGCCGGGCGTGGACGAGGCGGACCCACGGCGGAACCACACGTCCTGGTTGGCCGCCCGCGGCGAGGAGCGCATCCGGCCTCTCTTCGAGGAGACCGCCCGCAGCATCATGGCTGCGGTCGAAGCCGGCGGGCCTGAGTTTCTGCCCGACCCGCACTCCCCCGCGCCACCGGCACCACCTGCCCGCGACGACCCGGAAGCGATGGCCCGTCTCACTGCGACCTTCGTCACGAGTCACGACGGCTGGGTGGACGACAACATTGCCTTCGCGACCGAGTGGGGTTTCAGCCTCACCGACATCCGTGTCCCGACCAGCATCTGGTTCGGTTCCGCCGACGGCCGCGCCCGCAAGTACGCCGACCTCCTCGCACCGGAAATCCCGCACGCCGAAGTCATCCCGTACACCGGCGGCCACATCCAACCCGCAGCTGCCTACCGTGACCTGCTGCGCTGGCTCATTCAGAGCGGTAACTGATAGCGGCTCACCCAGGTCGTGGGACCGTCGCTCTCGCGTTGTCCGGGTGCGCCGCCGACTGGGACGTCGCCTTGGTGGTGGAAGCCTCGGGACTCGTAGTAGGAGCGGAGACGGGTGTTCGAGGTGACGCAGTCGAGGCGGAGATAGGTGCAGCCGAGAGCGCGCGTGGTGGCGACGGCCCAGTCGAGGAGGGCCGCGCCGAGGCCGGTTGCTGAGCGGCGGACCGCCATTCGATGCACGTAGCCCGCGGTGCCTTCGAGGTCAGACCAGAGGGGGTCGTCCCAGTCGAGGGTGATCGTTCCGGCGACGACACCGTCGAGGCGGGCCAGCCACGTCTCACCGCGTTCGATCGCGGGCTCAACCCATGCGGACTCAAAGCGATCCGGCCATTGGTCGATGCCGGAATCCCGGAGCCAGGCGGCTGCCTCGTCCAGCACGGTGAGTACGTCGCCTACCTCCGCCGGCGTCGCGGACTCGAGGGTCAGCCTGTTCTTGCGCACACCCGGCAGCTTATCAGCGTTTGATATAGTGAACGTATGGTTTGGCAGATTGCACCGACGATTGAGCAGCAGGCGACCTACCTCGAGGACAGCTATCTGACCGAGGTGGTGACTCGGGTCGTAGCGGTCGAAGATTCCGGGAGCCGGATTGCTGTGCGGGAGAACGTGTTTCATCCACAGGGTGGCGGCCAGCCGGCGGACCGTGGGTGGGTCGGTGAGTGGCCGGGCTCCCCGGTCCGGGGCGATGACGGACTGGTCTATCTGGTGGCCTCCGAGCCGACCGAGTTGAGCGAGGGCGACGTCGTACGGGCGCGGGTGGATGCCGAGCTTCGGTTGCTGCATGCGGCGCTGCACACCGCTGGGCACGTGGTGGACGGGGTGGCTCGGGCCGAGGGGTGGATCTGGGCGGGGAACAGCCACTTTCCGGGGCAGGCCCGGATCGAGTTCACCTCGCCCGACCCGGTTGAGTTGGCGGGCGCCGCCGAGCGGATCCAGGCTGGTGTGGACGCGGCGATCGCGGCCGATCTGCCCGTGACTGCGGTGGCGAACGCCGGGCACCGGGTCGTGCGGGTCGGGGACCTGCACGAAGAGCCGTGCGGTGGGACCCATGTGCGGAGTCTCGCGTCCCTGGCGACCGTGACCATCACCGGCGTGAAGGTCAAGAAGGGACGCGTGCGCGTGTCCTACACGGCGACCCATCGGCCGCTGCGATGACGAGGTCCGTCAGCAGTGCAGCCGCGGCCGCGGGCATGCAGGTACTGCGAAGGCGTCAGCAACGCGGCATGAGTCAGGCCGAGCTGGCAAGGCGGACTGGCCTGAGCAAGGCGACGCTGTCCCAGCTCGAAGCCGGTACGAGCAACCCGACGATCGACACCCTCGACGCGATCGCGGTCGCCCTGGCGCTCCCCCTCACCGACCTCCTCACCCGTCCAGCTGACTCCGGCACGCTGCACCTGCAGGCGACCGCAGCCGACGGTGACGGGCCTACCAGGGAGCTGCTTCGACGCATCAGCGGCGGCAACAGCCTGGAGATCTGGCGACTCCGTCTGCCACCCAAGACCTCAGTAGACGGCGTTCCGCACGCCCCTGGCACCAACGAGCATCTGCTGGTCTCTGCCGGTCAGCTGTCGGCCGGACCGTCCGGTGACCTCCGCCAACTCGGCCAGGGCGACCTGCTGGCGTTCGCCGGCGACGCACCGCACAGCTACCACACGACGGACAGCTCAGCCGACGTCACAGTCGTCATAGCCTCACCCGTCCACGCCTGAAACCCAGTGGCAGCCCGACAGTCCACAGCCGGACACTGGACTGATGGTGAACGACGCGGCGGAGGTCGCACGACAACTGGTGGCAGAGCAGTACCCGGACGCGCGGGCGGCGTGGCTGGGCGGCAGCGTCGTACGCGGTGACGCCTCCTCCACGTCTGACCTCGACATCACTGTGCTGCTGAGCGGTCAGCCGGCTCCGATGCGACGGTCGCTCGAGTACGGCGGCTGGCCGGTCGAGCTGTTCGTGCACACCGAGGAGTCATTGAGGTACTTCTGCGGCAAGGACCAGCAGCGTCGCCAGCCGACCATGATGCGGCTCGTTGGCGAGTCCGTCGTACTGCTCGACACAGATGGTTCCGGCGCCCGGCTGCAGCAGGCGGGCCTAGAGGAGGTGGCGGCCGGGCCTGCCGCGTTGACGACCGCTGAGCTCGACCTCCTTCGCTACGGAATCACCTGTCTGCTGGACGACTTGGCTGACGCATCGACGGACGACGTGCGGACTGCTCTCGCTTCAGTGCTCTGGCAGGACGCGGCTCGGCTGCTGCTCACTGGCGCGCGGCGCTGGTCCGGCACTGGGAAGGGTCTGCTGCGGGAGCTCAAGGCGTACGACGAGGTGCACGGGACAGACCACGCAGGTGCTTTGCTCGCCGGTGTCCGGGACACCGCTGCGTTGGCCGAGGAGGTGGACGGCATCCTCGATCTGTACGGCGGGCGGCTGTTCGCCGGGTTCGAGCTGGCCGCTCAGCCCGTGTGACTCACTCCGCGTCGATCAGCTGCCAGTCGCGGCGCTTGGGCAGGAAGCGTACTGCGATCAGTGCGATCACCGCGCCGAGCAGGACGCCCGGGATGGTCCAGCGCCAGCCGGTGAACGCACTGGTCGAAGCAGTCTCAGTCGATGTGGTCGCGGCCGGCGGCTCGGTTTCCGGTTCGGTCGCGGCCGGTGCGGGTTCGCCGGCGATGTAGGTCGGACCGCCGTACGACGGCTCACCGTTGCGCTGGCCTGCGAGCAGGTGCAGGGAGCCGAGCAGCTTCAACAGGTTGACGGGGTCGGCGGGGGTGTGCCAGGTGGCCTGTTCCGGCATCCCGGAGCCGCCCATCGACTCTCGCCGGGCAATCCAGGGACCGCCCGGTGCATCCGGGTAGATGACGTCCTGGCGCCAGACGGCCATGTCGTGGATGAGCCAGGTGGCGCGGACGAAGCTGCCGACGGCATGCCGGTCATCGCCGTCCTTACCTCGCGATCCCACCGCTTCCGTGAGTCGCTGGAGCGCGGCGTACTGCGGATCCTCGTAGCCGATGGCAACCAACTTGGGCGGGCTGCTGAGCAGCACGCTGGTGGGCCCGCCGGCGTGGGCGGGAGTGGTGCCGAGGGCGGCAACCGCGAGCAGGGCGACGAACAGAGCAAGAGTACGGCGAACCATGGCAGGCCTCCTTGAGCAGACTCACCCCTGGTACACCGCCGAGGGCTAGGAGGTTCCCTGGGCGAGTTGCGCTGCCCGCGCCTTGTCGGCAACGCCTTCGAGCCGGAAGGTGACACCCGCCCGGACCCACACCAGCGTGGGGCCTGCCACGCGTACGCGGCGCTCGACTCCGGCAGAGTCGACCAGCACGAGCTCATGCGGTGTGTCGAACCAGTAGCCGTTGACCTCCGGTACCTCCTGCAGGCTCCCGTAGTACTTCTTGAAGTACAGCGGTGACACCTCGGCCCGGAACTGCTCCAGCCGTACGCCGTCCCACCCGATCGCCACGAACGCCTGCGACGCCTCCACACCCTTGGGCGCCCCCAGCTCAGTCGGCAGGGCCGGCTTGAACCCGGCGACCCGCTCCGCCTCCTCCAGCGACAGCTGACCGGTCACGGCGGGCGGTGCGGTCGGTGCACTGGTCGGCGCGCTCCCGACAGGTTGTGCCTGCACTCCCCCGATGTTGAGCCACTCCGCCACCGTCGCACGCACCGGAGGCGTCGCCACTGCGCCCGCGACCAGCACGAGGAACAGGGCCAGGAAGGTCCGCCACCGGTCCCGCAGCGATCGCCGTACAGGCAGATCGGCCACCCGGGACAGCACTGCAGCCGTCAGACCCTCGTCTGCCGGAGGTACGACGGCAGAACGGCCGAGAGCCCGTAGCTCGTCGTCCAAGCTCATCGCTGCACCTCCTTGTCAGGCAGAGAGTCCCGTAGACGGCCCAGTGCACGGTGCAGCCGGGACTTGACCGTCCCACGCGGCCAGCCGAGCACCACGGCTGTTTCCTGCTCATCGAGGTCCAACAGATAGCGGCAGGTCACCACCAGCCGGAAGGACTCCGGCAACGACCGCACAGCCTCGAGCAGCTCTCTCCGCCGCTCCAGCGACACAGCCTCCTCCGCAGGGTCCAGTACGACGTCAAGCGGCGCAGCCAGCTCCTCACGGTGGGCCCGGCGGCTGCGGGACCGCTGAACGTTCCGCGTCTCGTTGGCCACGATCCGCAGCAACCAGGGCCGGAAGGACGCTCCGGTCCGGAAGCTCCCGAGCGCCCGGTACGCCTTCACGAACGACTCCTGCACCACGTCGTCCGCATCCGCGCCGGCGCCGAGGAAGACCGCCGTACGCTTCGCCACCTGGGCGTGCAGCACCACCAGCTCGCCGTAGGCGGCCGAATCCCCACCCCGCACCCGAGCCAGAACCTCCGCCTCGTCGATCCCGCTGATCGCGCCTCCTGTCCACCCCCACAGCGCCGAGCGAAGCGAGGCTAGCCTCCCGCCGCGCCGAGCGAAGCGAGGCCGTTTGGTGTCATTGTCTCTACACCACAGGTCGCGGGCAGGTTCCGTGTATAAGGTCGACTTCGTGCCAGAAGTCGACGCGAGCTTCCTCGCCCTTCCCCGTCATGAGCTTGCCGAGGCCGCCCTGCAACGGGCCAAGGACCTCGGTGCCACCTTCGCCGAGTTCCGGCTGGAGCGGATCCGGTCGGAGTCCATCGCGCTGCGCGACAGCCGGCTGGAGAACGCCAAGGACGACGAGGACCTCGGCCTCGCGGTCCGGGTCATCCACGACGGCACCTGGGGTTTCGCCGCCGGCGTCGCGCTGACCAAGGACGAGGCCGTCCAGGTCGCCGAGCAGGCGGTGAACATGGCCCAGGTGTCGCGGCCGATCAACGCCGAGACCATCGAGCTGGCCGACGAGCCCGTCTACCACGACGTCACCTGGGTCTCGTCGTACGAGATCGACCCGTTCACCCTGCCGCGGGCCGAGAAGGTCGCGCTGCTGACCGATTACAGCGACCGGCTGCTCCAGGCCGAGGGCGTCGCCCACGTGAGCGTCCACGTCGCCTCGATCCACGAGTGCAAGTACTACGCGAACTCCGCGGGGACGTCGTACACCCAGCAGCGGGTCCGGATCGGGCCGAAGATCACCGCGTTCGCCGTCGACGCCGAGACCGGGCGGTTCGACTCGATGAGCACCTGCGCACCGCCGGCCGGGCGCGGCTGGGAGTACCTGACCGGCACCGGCTGGAACTGGGACGAGGAACTGGCCCAGATCCCCGGCTGGCTGGCCGAGAAGATGGCCGCGCCGACCGTCGAGGCCGGCACGTACGACCTCGTGATCGACCCGACCAACCTCTGGCTCACCATCCACGAGTCGATCGGCCACGCCACCGAGCTCGACCGCGCGCTCGGCTACGAGGCCAACTACGCCGGCACCAGCTTCGCCACCACGGACAAGCTCGGCACGCTGAAATACGGCTCGCCGATCATGCACGTCACCGGCGACCGCACCGCCGAGCACGGCCTGTCCACCGTCGGGTACGACGACGAGGGTGTGGCCGGCCAGCAGTGGGACCTGGTGAAGGACGGGGTCCTGGTCGGCTACCAGGTCGACCGCCGGATGGCCAAGGTCAACGAGGACCTCCTGGGCACGGCGCGCTCCAACGGCTGTGCGTACGCCGACTCGTCCGGTCACATCCCGATCCAGCGGATGGCGAACGTGTCGCTGCAGCCGGCCGCCAGCGGCCCGTCCACCGAGGAACTGATCTCCCGGGTCAAGAACGGCATCTACATCGTCGGCGACAAGTCGTGGTCGATCGACATGCAGCGGTACAACTTCCAGTTCACCGGCCAGCGGTTCTACAAGATCACCGACGGCAAGCTCGACGGTCAGCTCCGCGACGTCGCGTACCAGGCGACCACGACCGACTTCTGGGGCTCGATGGAGGCCGTCGGCGGCCCGCAGACGTACGTCCTCGGCGGCGCACTGAACTGCGGCAAAGCCCAGCCCGGCCAGTCCGGTGCGGTCAGCCATGGTTGCCCGTCAGCCCTGTTCCGCAGCGTCCGCATTCTCAACACCACGCAGGAGGCCGGCCGGTGACGACCGCCATTCAGCTCACCCCGCAGGACACCATCGAGCGGGGTCTGGCCCTGGCCGCGGCCAAGGGCGCCGACGGCTGCGTCGTCATCGTCGCCGAGACCTCCAGCACCAACCTGCGCTGGGCCAACAACACCCTCACCACCAACGGCGCCATGCGTGGCTCCGGCGTGACCGTGATCGCCACGGTCGGAGCCGGCGAGGGTACGGCGGCCGGAGTGGTCGGCCGCTCCTCGGTGACCGACGCGTCATTGCGCGAGATCGTGTCGGCCGCGGTGGCGACCGCGCGGTCCGCGAGCCCGGCCGAGGACGCCCGCCCGCTGATCGACGGCACCGTCAGCACCGACTGGGACGAGGAACCCGAAGAGACCACGGTCAGCGTCTACGAGAAGTTCGCGCCGGCACTCGGCGACACCCTGAAGCGGGCCGGCCACGAGAACCGCTGGCTCTACGGTTTCGCCGACCACCAGGTCATCACCCTGTACGTCGGTTCGTCGACCGGACTGCGGTTGCGACAGGCACTCCCCCGCGGCTTCGTCACCGCGACCGGCAAGTCCGGTGACCTGAGCCAGTCCGCGTGGGTCGGCGCTGCCACCCGCGACTTCACCGACATCGACGCGCACGCGATCGACGCCGAGCTGACCCGTCGACTCGGCTGGGCTTCGCGGACGGTTTCGGTCGATGCCGGTCGGCACGCCACGGTGTTGCCACCAGCTGCCGTTGCCGACCTCACGACGTACCTCTTCTGGTGTCTTGACGGGCGGGAAGCGTTCGAGGGGCGCAGCGTCTTCGCCAAGCCGTCAGGTGGAACGCGGGTGGGTGACGTGCTGTCGCTGCAGCCGGTCAACCTGCGATCGGACCCGCACCTGCCCGGGCTGGAGACGTTTCCGTTCGCGGTGGCCCGGTCGTCCGGTGGTTCGTCCAGCGTGTTCGACAACGGGCTCACGCTGAACGCGACGGACTGGATCCGTGGCGGCAAGCTCGAGGCGCTGATGACGAGCCGTCGTACCGCCGACCTGATCGGCGCGCCGGCGGCGACGCCCGATATCGACAACTACATCCTGTCGGTGGACGGCGCGACCGGGACGACCGACGACCTCGTCGCGGGCCTCGACAACGGACTGCTGCTGACCTGTCTGTGGTACATCCGGATGGTCGACCCGCAGACGCTGCTGCTCACCGGGCTCACCCGGGACGGTGTCTACCTGGTCGAGAACGGCGAGGTGACCGGTGCCGTGAACAACTTCCGCTTCAACGAGAGCCCGGTCGACCTGCTGGCCCGTTTCACCGCGGCCGGCGCGACGGTGCCGTCGTTCTCCCGCGAGTGGGGTGACGACTTCTCCCGCACCGCAACGCCGCCACTGCTCATCCCGGACTTCAACATGTCAAGCGTCAGCCAGGCCAGCTGACTCTTTTATCCACAGGGAAATCCACATTTCCGAGGGTTTCCACAGGTGGTTTCCTCAAGGGTTTCCGCAGGCAGCGAAACGCCCCGCGAACCGGCGTCTCTCACCGGGTTCGCGGGGCGTTCTGCGTGGATCAGACCGTCGGGTACCCAGGCTCGGCCGGACCGGCCGGACCGCCGAAGCCCTGGCCGCGCTCGGCCGCCTTCGGGTCGGGACCGTACTGGTTGTCACCGACCGTGCCCTCCTGGGCGGCCAGCACGATGAACCAGATCCAGCCGATGCAGGGGATCAGATAGACCAGGACCCACACGCCGCGACGGTTCGTGTCGTGCATGCGCCGGATGGAGACACCGATCAACGGCAGCAGCACGGCCAGGTAGTAGATCGTCGACAGCCAGCCGCCGCCCGTGCGGCCGCCGAAATCCGTCCCGATGATCCGGTCGATGATGGACAGGATGATCCCGACGATCGTGTTGAAGAGCACGAACATCCAGAACTCTTTGCGCCGGGCCCGCCCGTCGAACACGGCGTACTTCTTGATGACGTCGATGTACCACTGCATTGCTTTTCTCCGATGGTCGAAGGTGAGACGCGGACAGAGCCTGTCGGAACCGATCGGGTTCGTCAATGCAACATTTCCTTTTGGTGACCACACCGCAACCTGGCACGCCGCAGCTAGAGTGAACTTCACCTTTTCGGAATCACGCACAGCTAGAGCCGGCTCCAACTTCCCGGCGGAGAGTGCCGAATCAGCTTGCAGGGTTGGGCTTCGCGAGCGCGACCCGCCACATCCGGCGGGCACCTTCCTCGTACGGCGTGGTGTCGTCGACCCGCCAGCGGTCGGCCAGTTCGCCGATCAGCGCCTCGTCGAAGAACCGGCCGGCGAAACCGTCGTGCACCGACAACCCGTCCGCCAGTTCCTGCCAATGACCGGAGCACGGGTCGTCGGCCGACCAGACGGCGTACACGAAAAGCCCGCCGGGACGCAGGACGCGATGGATCTCGCCGACGAGCGACCGCAGCTCGGCGCGGGAGAACGCCATGTTCAGCAGGATGTTCGCGAACACCGCGTTGACGGTCGCGTCGGCCGGCGGGAGCGGATCGCGGACGTCGTGCAGCGCCGCGGTGACCCGGTCGTCGAGTCCCTCGCGCTGCGCCTCCAGCCGCAACTGGTCGAGCGCGGACTCGCTGAAGTCGGTGGCGTGCACGCTGAATCCCTGCTGTGCCAGGAAAAGCGCGTCGCGGCCCTGCCCGGCGCCGAGCTCGAGCACATCATCGATGCCTGCGGCACCGAATACGCCGGCCGCCCAGCGCGCCGCCGCGGACGGCTCGGTCCCGTGCAGATGCGGATGCTGCTCGTACGCCGTCTGCCAACGTTCCTGCTGAGCCCTCGCGAGCTCGACATGCCCAGTGTTCATGTTGCTCCCCGTGTTCGTCACGCCGGTCTGGACGACCGGCAGACCGCAGCAGCCTACGTCACGAATTGAGTAGACGTACTCACGCGGCCACCCGTTCCGGCTGGCGATAGTGAGGTGAGACTCAGGAGGATTGCCATGAACGCGCATGTCACCGCACCGTTCCAGTGCCCGGCCTGTCACACGCTGCTACACCTCAGTGTGCAAGCAGGCCCACAACCTGCGCCGCCCCCTCCGCTACCTGTCCCGCCGCCCGCACTGGCATACCAGCTACCCGCGCCGTTCTACCCGCCTCCTCCCCCGCGCGGTATCCCCGCACCACCTGTGCCCTCACGACCTGTGCCCGCACCGCAGGCGCACCCCGTTCGCCGTCCTGCTGCGAGCTTCCAGCCTCTCCCGCCGCCTCCTCAGCCAGTACGGCGTCCCGCACCGCACCGCCGCCGGCTCAGTCCACAGGCCACACTGCTCAGCCTCGGCGTACTCCTGCTGCTGGCGGCCGGCGTCACCTTCCTCGCCGTCAACTGGGACAGCCTTCCCGTCGCCGCACAGGCAGGCATCATCGGCACGCTCGCCGCCCTCGCCTTCGCCGGTTCCATCCCAGCGAGCCGTAGCTCCCTCGCCGCATCGGCCGAAGCCCTCGCCATCCTCGGCTGCGGTCTGCTCACCGTCGACCTGTACGGCGCCCGCGCCCTCGGCCTGATCTCGAAGGATGCCGTCGACGGCCTCACCTACAGCGCGATCGTCTTCGGGACCGTTGCCCTGGTCAACCTTCTGATGACCAGGCTGGCCCCCACAGTGGTCACGTACGGCGTCACCACAGTGATCGCAGGCCAGCTGCCGTTGCCGTTGGTCCTGATCGACCGGGTCAGCCTGCCTTGGCTGCTCGCCGCTCTGCTCGCGCAGGTCGTCGTCACCCTCGTCCTGTCCGCCAAGGGCACACCGATCGTCCGTCGTGCCGGCTCGATTACATCCGCCATCGTCTTCTGCGGCATCCTCGCCACCGGCATGATCCGGACCTTCTCGGGCCTGCTGACCAAGTACTCGATCGACTACCGCGACTTCTTCGGTACGGCGTTCACCTCAGCGGAACTCCGGACCGTGATCGCCACTACCGCGGTCGTCTGTCTCGCTGCTGTCACCGGCATCCTGATCCTGCGGAAGCGACCGCTCCCGTCGTCCGTCACCTCGGGACTCGGCGAGGCCGTCTGCACGATCGCCGCCGGCTTCGCGGTCGCCACCTGTCTGCCGCAGCTTCCCGGTCCCGGCCGCTGGTTGACTACCGGCCTCGCCACGGCCCTCGCGATCACGGTCATCCTGCGCAACCGCCGTACCGGAATGATCTCGGTCGTCCAGCAGGTCGCGACCGTCACCGTTGCCTCGGTCAACCTTCTGTTCTGCGCGTGGCAGGCCGACGTACGGCAACTCGGGTTCATCGCCGGCATCGTCGCCGTACTGGCCGTCTTCGCGGCGCTCCGCAAGGTGGTCGACGCGGTCCCGGCCGCCGGGGTCGCAAGCCTGGGTGCGCAGTTGGCCGTGGTGCTGTTCACCATCGACGAATTCATCAGTCTGTGGGCGGGCGCGGTCAGCCTCGCCGTGGTCGGCGCGTGCGGTATCGGCCTCGCCTGCCGGTACGTCGGCCAGCCGCTGGAACGAGTGTTGATGTGCTCGGCGGCGAGCGCCGTTCTGTCGGCCGAGATCGTCGCGGCAATGGTCTCCGCGGACGCCGGCACCGGTGTCGTCCTCACCATCGCCGCCGCGCCCCTGGTTGCCTATGGCATGAACAGCGCCCGCCGCCCCACCCTCCTGGTCGCCGGTCTGCTGCTGATCATCGCGAACACCGCATTCGTCCTCGCCGCCGGCGGTACGACGATCGAGTGGTTCACGGTGCCGCCGGCGATCGTGATGATCGCGATCGGCATCCTCGCCTGGCGCGACCAGCCAAGCTGGGTCTACCTCGGCCCCGGCCTCCTGATCGGCCTGGTCCCCTCAGCACTGATTGCCGACGGCAACGACAACTGGATCCGCGTCACCCTCGTAGTCGCCGCCGCCCTCACCGTCATAGTCCTCGGCGCCCAACTAGGCCTGCAAGCCCCCTTCATCATCGGCGCCGCCGTCCTGGCCAAAGTCGGCATCTGGCAATTCCTAGAGGTAGCCCCCCTCATCCCCCGCTGGATCACCCTAGGCACCGCCGGCACCATCCTCCTAGCCGTAGGAGCCACCTACGAACGCCGCCTAACCCAAGCCAAACAAGCCGCCCGCTGGCTATCCGCCCTGCGCTGACCGAAGCTTCGCTGCGATCGCGCGGTCGAGGATTTCGTACCGCGGCCAGACCTCCACCTGAGGCAGCTGCGCCGCCGGCGTCCTCCACTGCGCGACGTAGTCGATGTCGTCGGACCGCAGCTCGTCCTGCCCCGCGAGGAGAAACCGCTGAGCCCGGAAGTACTCGATCTGATCACAGGTGATGTCGATGATGTAGTGCCCCGGCGCTTCCAGGTCGTCGACCTCGACCCAGCAGTGATCCGGCAACGATTTGGCGGCATCACCTGTGGAGACCACCTCGCCGCAACAGAATTCCGCCTCGATCCCGTAGCGCTGTGCCAGCTCGAGCACGATCCAGGCGGAACTCGGACCACATTGCCCAACCGGAGACATCCGCACGAACTCGTAGTCCGGGTGAATAGTCTGCGCCGACCAGCCGGACTCGATGATGTCCCTGAACTCGCCGAGCTGAGCCTTCAGCGCGGCAAGCGTGAGCGTGGTCGACAAAGTTTCTCCTACCTCCGAGGACGTACTGCCAGGGCATTCTACGGAGCGAACTCCAGGCGGTCAGACGAGGAAGACGGTTGCCGGGTTCCGCCCGCGCTCAGCTCGATGAGCTGAACGCAGCCCCGCTCACAGCGAGCAGACCGGCGCCGACCAGGGCGGCGACGATCCGGAACGCCAGCGGAGAGTCGTCGCCCAGAATCGCCGGCAGGGCGACCAGGACCGCTCCTGTGCTGGCCGCACCCAGCCGCCGGAACATCCGCGTCTTCGACCGGCTGACGACCAGCGGCAGCCGGACGTACGCCGGGATCGTCGTGGCAGCCGCGTTCTCACTCGCCAGGCTGATCGTCACCCGGGACAAGGTGTCGAAGTTCTCGGCGGCCAGGTGCAGCCAGAACTCGACCCGGTCGTACCGGAGCGCGACGTCGTACACCTCGTCAGACGCGTTCCGCAGGCTCGTGCCGCCCGGGGTACAGGCCAGCTTGAACCCGGCGTCCGATGCGTACTGCTCGGCGAAGATGTACGTAACGACCCGCAGCGACTGACCGTCGATCGTCTCGATCTGGCCGTCCTGGTCGAACCGCAGCACCTTGTTCCGCTTGGTCTCGATCGGGGCGACCCGCAGGAAGTAGGACTTCTGGAAGGTGGGATGCAGAGCCAGCCGGCGCGCGATGCCCAACCAGCGCTCGTCCATCCGGTCGGTGACCTCCGCCGGCATCGGCGGGAAGGTCGCAGTGGCGGGACGGAAGACAGTGTCTGTCGTCAGTTCGCCCTTTGTGACCCGGCTCAGTTCGACGAGCTCGGGCAGCGAGGTCGGATACCCGTCCAGATCCGGATATCCGCCGATGCGCAGCTTGAAGATGTACATCTCCGCGACGCACTCGGCTTCGACCACCGTGGCATAGCGGACCGGCAGCACAAAGGGATCCGCGCTGCGACTGGAGGAGAAGCCCAGCAGGGCGCTGCTGCCCTTGGCCTGCCGGTCGCGCACCGCAGCCTGCAGCCCCGGGGTCACCCACTTCTGGTCGTAGCGGAACTGAATGACCGATCCCACCGGCGCCGCGAGCACAGTCTGGATGTCCTCGGCGTACCGCCTGCGGTCGTCGGACGAGAGCAGCAGGAAACTCACCATCGATCCCCCTCACGGTGCATCCGTGATTTCTACCCCGGAAGTCGCGGGTCCTACCAGGGGCGTTGGGGTGAAATGGCGCGCACGTTCGACAGCGGGTTCGGGATGGTGCCTGTGGAGGGGATGGGTGGGCGGGTGTCCAAGTCGGTGTAGCCGAGGGTTAGGCGGTAGCCGTTGAGGGGGTAGCGGGTGAAGGTTTCGCCGAGGAGGGCGGTGGCGTTCAGGCGGTCGGCGTACTCGGGGTGGGTTTGGGTGTAGAGGTCGATTTCGCCTCGGGTTAGGGCCCAGAAGGTGTCTGGGTGCATCAGGCCGGTGTCTTGGAGGAGGTTGGCCAGGGGGTTGAGGACGCCGAGGAGGAGGGCGTCTACGAGGTATTGGCGGAGGATGTGCCAGGGCTTGCGTGGGAGGACTCGGTGGTGGGAGTCGGGTTCGATGCCTCGGGCATGGACCTGTTCGGTGGAGATGTTGATGTCGTCGACGAGGTCTTTGATGGCTATGCGGGTGGGGAGGCCTTCGGGGTTGCAGATGACGGCCAGGTTTTCGCCGTGGGGGTTCACCGTGATGCCGTAGTGGTGCATCAGGTGGAGGAGTGGGCGGAGCAGGGCGGACAGTAGGTGTGAGACCCACTCCTGGGGTTCGGCGCCGGACTTTTCGATGAGGGTCTGGACGAGTGGGCCTTCTGGTGTGGTGTGGAGTACGGCGGCCAGCGCCCAAGCAGACTCGTCCGGTCGCAGCCTTGGGTCGAGTGGGTCGCGCCAGATACAGCCGAGTGTTTCGGTCCACTGGTAAGGGATGCCGGGTGCACTCGAGAGTTGCGGGTGGCGGACCGTGACGGACGCGACCTCACCGAGCAGTTCGGTGCCGAGCCGGCCGAACACCTCGTCGCGGTACCACAGGCCGCGCAGCCACTGGGTGATCATCGGCGCCGCCAGAGTGCAGTGCTCGGGGATGCCGCGATACACGGAGGTGTTCAGGATCTTCAGCGGCAGCTTCACCTGGTAGCGCAGTGGCTGGGTAATGTTCACCATCGTCCGGATCGACTGTGTGGGCAGGTACTCGTCCGGCCCCTCACCCAGTACGACGATCTCCCCGCTGGCCAGCTCACGCGCCCACTGCGTGCGTACGACGTGGTCCAACTGCCACGGATGACACGGCAGCCACACATACGAGTCCGGATCGACCAACTGCCCCCGAAAGGCCTCCAGGACCTCAGGACCCAGCTCACGCCCGACCACCGAGTGCTCCGACAGGTCCGGCGTACCGCGGAACTCAGCAAGCCCACGACGTACGGCGAGCCACACCAGTCGCAGCGGTGTACGTGCCTCCGGTGCGTACCGCAAGCTGTCCTCGGCCGAGAACCCCAACCGACCCTTGTTGGCCACCAGCAACGGATGCCCGGTCAGATGTCCTTCCAGCCGACTGTGGTGCAGTCCCAGCAACTCAGAGCGGTCCACCGCAGTAGCAGCCATCCGCACGTCGGCCGCCAACGTGCTGGCCAGCTCCGCCACGTACCCGGCCACAGTGGACCCGTCCAGACCGAGTACGTCGGCCGCTTCGACCAGGAACTGCACTGGGTCAGTCGCGACCTCGCTCTCGTCGTTGCCCAGGATGCCGGCAGTGGTACGGCGTACTGAGTCCGGAGCCACCCGCCAGCTACCGAACGCGCCACGGGTCGCCTCGAACGAGTAGGACACCGGCCCGAGGTCGAGGCGATTGTCGACCGGCTGCAGCAGGTTCTCCGTGCAGAACTGGGAGATCAGCTTCGCCAGCAGCTCTGACGAGCAACGAGTCCAGTCGCTCATCCCGGAATGGCGAAGCTTGTGAAGGCGGTGGACTTGGGTAGACGGAACACCTCACGCCCCGCGACCGCGTTCAGGATGGTGGCGTTGCGGATGGCTCCGATGCCGAGGTCTGGTGCCGCGACGCCATGACTGTGCAGGTCGGCGTTCGAGACGAAGAGCCGGCCGGTCAGCGCGTCGTCGGTCTCGACACTGTGGTCCCTGTTGATCACCCAGCGCCCGGCGGCGTCTCGTCGTACCCGGTCTTCCAGCGCGGTCATGAAGGGCAGTGGGCGGTTGCGGTAGCCAGTGGCCGCTACCACCGCGTCGCAGAAGTGCTGGAAGTTCTTGCCGCTGTCAGAGTGGTGCAGCGTCAGCTCTACACCGTCTGCACGAGCCACAGCCGACACCACAGCTACACCGCACTGGAGCTCCACCGGCGCGACAGGACCAGCACCGAGGTCGCGCTGGTAGAGCACGTCGTGGATGTCGTCCAGCGTGTCCGACGAGATGCCCTTGTAGTGCCGCCACTGCTCCTTGACCAGCTTGTCGCGCGCCGACTCGTCCAGTGCGTGGAAGTAGTCGACGTACGACGGTGTCGTCATCTCCAGCACCAGCTTCGAGTAGTCCAGCGGTGCGAACGACTGCGTACGCGTCAGCCACGACACAGCAGGCCCACCCTCGGCGTTGGCGCGCAGCAGGTCGAGTGCGCACTCGGCACCCGATTGACCCGAGCCGACGACGGTGACTCGTCCTGCACGCAGTAGGTCGTCCCGGCGGAACAGGTAGTCGGCAGAGTGCAAGAACCGCTCCTCTGGCAGCCCGGCGAGTGCAGCCGGTACGGCGGGTTCCGTGCCGACACCGACGACCAGATGGCGAGCTGCAAAGGTCTCGATGGCTTCACCCCGCTCCACGGTCAACTCGAACACCGAGCCGTCCCAGGACGCGTCCCTGACGTGGTGACCGAAGTGCAACGAGTCCAACTGCGCCGCGCACCAGCGCAGATAGGCCTCGTACTCACGCCGGGTCGGGTGGAACTTCTCCCGCACGTAGAACTGGTACAGCCGGTCGTTGTCGCGCAGGTACGACAGGAACGAGAGCGGGTGCGCCGGCTCGACCAGACTGACCAGGTCGGCCAGGAACGACACCTGCAGCATCGCATCGTCGAACATCAGCCCGCGGTGCCAGGTGAACTCCGGGCGGCTGTCCAGCACTGCGATGCGTACGTCGTCCACACCGTCAGCCAGCGCGGCCAGTCCGAGGTTGAACGGCCCACAGCCGATCGCGATCACGTCATAAGGGGCGGTACTCATGTGATGCCTCCACGGTCCCGGGTGCGGACCATCAGTAGTGCTGTCTTTTCGGGGAGCTGTAGCTCTCCTTGCCTGACGAAGCCGGCCGCGGCGAATGCGCGGACGGACGGCGTGTTCTCGATGTCGGGCTCGGCCACGACCCGGCGGCAGTCCGGATCGGTCCCCAGCAAGGCGTCGGCGAGCGCTCGCAGTAGCCGGCGTCCGAGCCCTCGGCCGATTCGCGTGACATCACCGATGGCGACGTGCACTCCCCAGTCGTGCTCGTCACTCGCGTAGTACTCGGCCAACCGGTCGTGCCTCACCCGGTAGAGCTCGACGTACCCGAAGTCTTCAGAGTCGACCGCGGCGACACAGGGGATCGAGTGCTCCCCCGCGGTCTGTTCGCTCAGCTCCTGCGCCCACCGCTCGGCCGGCCAGTCCTGATGCCACCACCGCTGGATGTGCGGCTGCGCCATCCACAACGCAATCGTGGCGGCGTCCGAAGGCGCGGCGGGTCGTAGGTCGAAGCCGTTGTCCAGATGCAACATCGGCCCGACCTCACACTGCACGATCACCGAGCCGGAGTGGGTTGGGGATATCCAAGTAGACCGACTGCGCGTCCAGCGGCGCGACCACCTCGTCGATACCGCGCAGCCGCGTCAGCATGTTCGCCTTGCAGGGCAGCTTGTCGGCTTCGAGCCACCTCCGCGCCAGCCGGTCGCCATCAGGACCAGCAGCCTTCAGCAACGGCAACGCCAGCGTCAGCCGGTCTCGCACCACGCTCAGCAGCTCGCGCTCATCGGCCAGCCCGTCATACGCCAGGCACCCCGCAACAGCCAGAGCCTGGTTGTGCAACAAGTAGTAAGTCAGTCGATCGTCGACAATCGGATCATCGACAACCGCGAGCGTCGAGTCCCGCAAGCCAGTGACAGCCAGGAGCCCACGCAGGTACGACGACGCCAGGTAGTACCCCTGGTTGTCGCGATAAGCCCCACCCTTGATCCGCCCAGCACCGTCCAGTCGCACCAACGTGTTCTGCTGGTGTGCCTCCAGTCCGATACCCGTCTCGGCGTACAGGTGCAGCATCGGCACCAGCACATTGTCGATGTACGTCGCCACCCAGCCGGCCGGGTCCTCAGCGGCGTACTCGCTCAACCGACTGACCCCACCGGGCCGTGGCGCGACCAGACCGGCCAGGCACGCGTAGCTGTCGACGTCAGCAGGCACCTCGCGTACGGCGACGTCCAGGCCGGTCAGCGTCGGACCACCCTCGTCCAGGGCGACCCACGCCGGATCACGGACGATGGTGAATCGCGGGTGTGCGGTCGCCGTACCGGCGTTGTAGGCCGCGTCCAGCAACCTGTTGATCTCCAGACCGCGGCGTAGCTCGGTCGGCGTCGACTCGCGGCGTGAGTTCGTGATGCGTAGTCCCAGTGACAGCTTGAGCATCACCGGCAGGTCCGGGTGGTACACCGTCCGCAGGCTCGAGGTCGGGTACCACTGCGCTCCCTGCGGACCGAGCGCCTTGACGCGACCTGCGGAGATCAGCTCGGCCACCCGCGGGCGCTGAGCCACCGCAGTGGCCTGCCACGGGTGCGCCGGGATCAACACCCGGCCGGCCGACGGAGTGATACCGGCCAGCGCGCCCATCAGCTGCAGGGCGTCCAGTCCCTGCAGTGAGGGCGCGCCGGCCACCTGGTCCGACGACACCAGCTCGGCGTCGGCTTCGAACCAGTGCACCGCGAAGCGGCCGCCGAGCTCGGGCGAGTACGCCGCCAGTTCGTCACCGCTCAGTCTGTCCCGGCTCTTCGGTGCCGGGTGGTTCAAATGACCGAACAGCAGCGCCTGCTCGACCTCCAGGAAGCGACCCGGACCACGCTCGCCGTCAGCCTTTGAGACGAACAGCTCGACATTGCGGACCGACTCCGCCGTCCGGGCCGCGAGATCGTCGACCTCGGCCGGATCCGCGTCAGCGGACAGCAACCTGACCAGATCCTCCGGCGCAGGCGGCACCCCGTCCACCAGTACGTCGGTGAACTCGTGCAAGCCGGTCCGGGACGCGTGCTCGACCCGCGCCGTCACGGTCGACTCGCCGACCGAAAAGGTCAGCGGCCCGACAGCGACCGGGACAGGTGTCTCCCGGGTGTAACACCGCAGGATCGCGTTCAAATGGGCAGCAACTGCAGTCGAGGTCATAGGGCCTCCCGCCCGGCCAAAAGCACTGTCACGCCGCTCCTTCGCCACTTTCCGCCCGGACGTCGAGGCCAGTGGCCACGACCTGGTC
Source organism: Kribbella sp. CCNWLW201 (assembly GCF_037203805.1). Lineage (NCBI taxonomy): Bacteria > Bacillati > Actinomycetota > Actinomycetes > Propionibacteriales > Kribbellaceae > Kribbella > Kribbella sp. CCNWLW201. The sequence goes on from NZ_JBBCBQ010000003.1 coordinate 539,944, forward strand.
GAGCAGGTCCTCGATGTCCGACACGGTGGCGTTCGGATTCAGCAGCGTCAGCTTCAACGCGACCGCCGCCGGGCGGCCGCCGCGGGCCGGCAGCTTGGTCCGGCCGATCAGCACCCGTCCAGACGTCAGCAACCGGCGCCGGACCTCACCCTGGACGGCGTCCTGGGACACCGGCTCCAGGCCCTGCCCGGCGACCCGGAACAACACCGTGGTCAGGGTCACCGGCGCCAGCAACTCGAGGTTGCTGTCGGCAACGACTCTGGCTGCGGCGGCGTGCGCGAGCTCGTGGCAGGTGTCGAGCATCTTGCCCAGTCCGGCCCGTCCGTATGCCGTCAAAGTGGTCGCGACTTTCACCGCGTCCGGGCGACGGGTCGTCTGCAGGCTCCGGCCCAGCAGTCCGTCCAGACCGGAGTCGATGTCGTCGGCCGGGTTCAGGTAGTCGACCGAGCGGCCGAAGGAGGCGAACCGGTTCTTGTCCGCCACCAGCAGCACACTGGTCGCGGCCGGCTGCCAGCCGATCTTGTGCAGGTCCAGCGTCACCGAGTCCGCATGCGACAGATCGGCCAGCAGCGGCGCCAGCTGGTCGGAGAACAGGGCACCGAACCCGTACGCCGCGTCCACGTGCACCCAGGCGCCGTACTGCCGGGCCAGCGCCGCGATCGGCGCGATCGGGTCGACCGACCCGAAGTCCGTCGTACCGGCTGTCGCGACCACCGCGACCGGGGTCCGGCCCGGCTTGGCCAGCTCGTCGGCGAGCACGTCGGCGCGCATCCGGAAGTTCTCGTCGGAGGCGATGGTGACCGCCGCCTCCTCCCCGAGCCCGAGGGCGGCGCAGGCTCGCTGGACCGAGAAGTGGGCGAGCTCGGAGCAGAACACGACCGGGTGATCGAGCCCCTGCAGGCCGTTCCGCCGTACGTCGACACCGGTCGCGGCAGCCGCGCTGTCCCGGGCGATCAGGACGGCGAGCAGGTTCGAGATCGAACCGCCGGGGGTGAGGACGCCGTCCGCCTCGGGACCGAATCCGGCCAGCCCGGCCAGCGCCTTCACGACCCACTGCTCGATCGCCAGCGTCGCCGGACCTGAGTCGTACGTGTCCATCGACGCGTTGCTCGCCGAGGCCAGCGCATCCGCATCCACCGCCACCTGAAGAACCGGCGGCTGCAGGTGGGCCGCCGCGTGCGGGTGGCTCAGATCGATCCCGTTCTCCGCCAGCAGCCCCGCGATCAGGTCGAGCGCCGCCGATTCACCGACGCCGGTCGAGGGGATGCGCGGCTCCCCCAGCAGCTCGGAGGTACGCCGCAGTACGTCGGCGGGCCGCCCGGCGGGCAACGGACCCCGGCCCGGATCGGTGACGGTCGTGGCCATCGGCCAGGAAAGGAACGGGCTGCGCACCGGGGCGGGCAGCGCAGTCAGACGCGCGGGTTGCGGCATCCAGATCTCCCGAAGAAGTTGTTAGGTAAACCTTAGTAAGGCAGACCTAACTTAGTCTGGGAGCGCAGTACCGTGTCAACTCCGCTGCGTGGCGGTCCACTAGCTGAAACCCCAACTCCTACAAGGAATCAATGACCGTACGCCGCCCACGCCCACTACGAATGTGGCGAGCTTCACGTGGCCGATCTCCCGCCCCACCCTCACCACCCGTAACTTCTCTCCCCAATCCGGCGGGCAGCGCGTGGAAGGCCTCAGGACTGGCAAGGGGCCGACGTCAGGCAAGAACTCCGGCGATGCCTACTCGCGCTCCGACCGAGGAGCCACTGCCCAGTGGGGGTCGACGGTCCAGCCGAGTAGCCGTCGTCCACCGGAAACGGACCGGCCGGTGCCGTCGAAGCGGCGGCCCTCCATGACCGCCGCCAGACCGTCGACGCCGCAACTGCCCCACCGCGTAAGCGGGAGACGCCGTCACCCCTGCCTCGTCCGGCACAAGACACCCCCGTTCTCTCAACCAGACCTGGAGGCGAGGATCGAACTCGCGCCCTCCCGGTAAGCAGCCGGGTGATCTACCCCTGATCTACTCAATGCAGCGCGCCACAGCCTAGCGACGCTTCAGGTGGGTGGCGACCTTGCCGCGATCCGCGCTGTCATGCCGGTGAGCGGGCGAGGCATTGGCTGCCGATCAAACCGTCCAGGAGGGATCGAGTTCCGAGCATTCCGCGACCTCATCGTGGAACGGCTGCCGTTCCACGATGAGGTCGCGGTCGACCATCAGGCGTCAGGCGCTCTCGGCGAAGCGCACGCCCGGTACTGGCATGGCACTGGTACCCGAACGAGGTTTCTTCGCGAGGTACTGCTGGTGGTGGTCCGTACAGCACGTAAGAGAGCCGCGCTGATGTTCCTCACCGTCTGGACCGAGCACGGCGATGGAGTCACTCGGCCCGAGGCCGCGGCTTGAAGCGGCGAACCTCATGCGGCCAACCGCATGCCTCCGCGACCTTGCCCGCCCACATCTTGGCGGCCTCGTCATCGGCCACGTCCACGAGAGCGAACCCGCCCAGATACTCCTTGGTCTCGACGTATGGTCCGTCGGTGATCAATACGTCGCCACTGGTGGGGTCGGCGCTGTAGACCGGGCCGTCCTCCTCCTCCAGCCCCCCGGCGAAGACGTAAACGCCGGCAGCCTTCATCTCGTCCACGACCGCCCTGGCGAGTGGCCCGCGCCCGCCGAACCACTCCTCGGTGTGGTCGCCCACCCACTGTTGGTTGAAGTAGATGAGGTACTCGGGCATTTCTGCTCCTTCGGCTCGAGCGGACCCGCTGTCCGCCTCTACTTACGCTACGAACGGCGTCCGGTGGATCCGACAGGCGGTCGGCAAAGTTTCCACGGGACCTCCGCCGTTCGGCCCCCGCGCAGGCGCCATGTATCCCTGTTCGCGGTGATCATCCGCCCCCGCCATCGGCTACGCGTATCCCAACCGCACTCATCTGCCGCGATCCGCGCGCTCATGCCGAGTTGAGGGCGTTGGTATGCGGGCGCCGCCGGTCCCGACCGAGCCATTCCTGGGACTCACCCACCGCAGCGGGCGACGGAACCCGCGGCGGTGCTCGCGCTCCCGGCGCCGGTTCGGGGGACCTCGGCCAGCCGGTGACCCTTCGGAGTCAGAGGCCGTACGGCTCGCGCGTGAGAACGAAGGTCGCGAGGTTCAGGTGCGTGATGGCGATGCCTTCGCGCACCACACGTAGCTTCTCGCCGGCGAAATAGCCGTCGCGGCCCTGGTAGAGGTCGGGACCGAGTGGCGAGAAGCGGGAGGTCAAGGCGCCGGTCAGTTGCAGGATGCCGCCGGAGACACTCATCGTCACCGGCGAGTTTCCCCAATACCAGTGGCCGAGGAGGTCTTCGCCCTGGTCGAGCGTCGGCTCCGGCACCCACTCCTGCGCGACGACCGGCTCGTGCGCGACCAGGATGCGGAGAAGGTCCGGCGGTAGCGATGCGACCTTGCCGTAGGTCGCGTTGCCCAGGGTCACGGCGCCGATGCGGCGAACGCGATCGACGAAGAGGCCGGCCAGGAAGCCGGGCATCGAGCCGGTATGGCCGATCAGGAGGCACGGGTCGTCGGCGATCAGCCGGAGGCCGAGCCCGTACGACGCGGTCAGTCCCTCACGTGGATCAGCGGCCGACGGGGCCGCCATCTCCTCGACCGTGTCCCGGCTGAGCACCTCGTACACCGGATCGATCCAGAACACCGCGTACTTCGCCAGGTCCTCGATCGTGCTCCAGAGTTGCCCGGCCGGCGCCATCGCACCCGAGTCGTACGCCGGCTCAGCGACGAGCTGCCCGCTGAACGGATGCACCGAGAAACCTTCCGCGGCGGCGCCCGATGGGAAGTACGTCGTACGCCGCATCTCCAACGGGTCGAGAATGCGATCCTGCACGAGGTCGAGCCAGGACGCACCGCGCAACCGGGCGACGATCTCGCCGAGCAACCCGTAGCCGAGGTTCGAGTAGTGGTGCCGGCGATCGGCCGGACCGGCGGCCTGCGACTCGTCCATTGCCGCGGTCAGCTGCTCGAACGAGACCCCAGGGTTGCGTTCCCACCAAGGGCCTTCCGGCTCGGCGTTCATGCCGCCGGAGTGCGCGAGCAGGTGCCGGATCGTCCTGTCCCCGAACGCGATCCCGGGCAGATGCTTGCCCACGGCATCGTTCAGCGAGAGCAACCCGTCGTCGCGGCACTGCAGCACCAGAACAGCGGTCAGCGTCTTCGTGATCGACCCGATCCGGTACTGCACGTCCGGACCGGGCGCACCACCGTCCGCCGTGGCGAACTGCCCGCGCGACCCGGTCCACACCAGCGAACCGTCCCGGACCACCCCGGCGTTCACCGACGGCAACTTCCATTCGCTCTGCGCCGCCGCGATCTCGGCGTACAGAGCGTCGGCGGTGTCAGGTCGAACTGAAGTCACTCAAAGGCCTCCGGGGCTGGGCAGGAGCAGATGAGGTTGCGGTCACCGTAGGCGCCGTCGATCCGGCGGACCGGCGGCCAGTACTTCGACGCGCGGTCGACCGAGCGCGGGAACGCGGCCTCCTCGCGAGTGTAGGCGTGCTCCCACTTGTCGTTGATCACCGACTCGGCGGTGTGCGGCGCGTTCACCAGCGGGTTGTCCGCGGCCGGCCACTCCCCCGCCGCGACCCGGTCGATCTCGTGCCGGATCGCGATCATCGCGTCGCAGAACCGGTCCAGCTCACCGAGATCCTCCGATTCCGTCGGTTCGACCATCAGCGTGCCGGCCACCGGGAACGACATCGTCGGCGCGTGGAAGCCGTAGTCGATCAGCCGCTTCGCGACGTCGTCGACGCTGATCCCGGTCTCCTTCGTCATCGGCCGCAGGTCGAGGATGCACTCGTGCGCGACCAAGCCGTTCTCGCCGGTGTACAGCACCGGGAAGGCGCCCTCGAGCCGCTTCGCCACATAGTTGGCCGTCAGTACGGCGGCCTTGGTCGCGGCGGTCAGACCCTCGGCACCCATCATCCGGATGTACGCCCACGAGATCGCCAGCACACCGGCCGACCCGAACGGCGCGGCGCTGATCGGGCCGACCCCGGACTCCGGCCCAGCCTGGTCCAGCAGCGGGTGGTTCGGCAGGTACGGCGCCAGGTGCGCAGCCACCGCCACCGGTCCGACACCGGGACCGCCACCGCCGTGCGGGATGCAGAACGTCTTGTGCAGGTTCAGGTGGCTGACGTCGCCGCCGAACTCACCGGGCCTGGCCAGCCCGAGCAATGCGTTCAGGTTCGCGCCGTCGACGTACACCTGGCCGCCGTGGTCGTGGACGATCCGGCAGACCTCGGTGACGCTTTCCTCGTACACGCCGTGCGTGGACGGGTAGGTGATCATGATCGCGGCCAGCTTGGCGGCGTGCTCGGACGCCTTCGCGCGCAGGTCGTCCAGGTCGATCGTGCCGTCGTCGTTGCCCTTGACAACGACAACCTTCATCCCGGCCATCACCGCGGAGGCGGCGTTGGTGCCGTGCGCACTGGCCGGGATCAGGCAGACGTTGCGGTCCTCGTCGCCCTGGGCCCGGTGGTAGCCCCGGATCGCGAGCAGGCCGGCCAGCTCACCCTGCGAGCCGGCGTTCGGCTGGATCGACACCTTCGCGTACCCGGTCACCTCGGCCAGCCAGCGCTCCAGCTGACCGATCAGCTTCACGTATCCGGCCGCGTCCTCGATCGGCGCGAACGGGTGCAGGTCGGCGAACTCCGGCCAGGTGACCGGCTCCATCTCGGTGGTCGCGTTCAGCTTCATCGTGCAGGAGCCGAGCGGGATCATGCCGCGGTCCAGCGCGTAGTCCTTGTCGGACAGCTTGCGCAGGTACCGCAGCATCGCGGTCTCCGACCGGTGCGTGTTGAACACCGGGTGAGTCAGGTAGTCCGACGTACGACGGACCGCCTCGGGCAATGCCGTCGTACCGATTGAACCGTCGTACCGGAGGTCGAAGGCGTCGCAGACCGAGCGGAGGGCGTGGGCGTCGGTCTTCTCGTCGCAGGAGATGCCGACGTGGTCCGCGTCGACGAGGCGGAGCCAGACGCCGTTCTGCCGGGCGGCGTCGACGACGTCCGCGGCACGACCCGGGATGCGGGCGAGCACGGTGTCGAAGAAGTTGTCGTGGACAACCTCGACGCCACCGTCACGCAGAGAGGCGGCCAGCTTGCCGGCGTAGTCGTGGACGCGTTCGGCGATCGCCTTCAGTCCGTCCGGTCCGTGGTAGACGGCGTACATCGACGCGACCACGGCGAGCAGGACCTGCGCCGTACAGATGTTGGAGGTCGCCTTCTCGCGCCGGATGTGCTGCTCGCGGGTCTGCAGCGCCAGCCGGTACGCCGGGGAGCCGTCGGCATCCACCGAGACACCGACGAGGCGACCCGGCAACGACCGCTCGAGGCCGGTGCGGACGGACATGAAGCCGGCGTGCGGACCGCCGTAGAACAGCGGTACGCCGAAGCGCTGCGACGACCCGATGACGATGTCGGCACCGGCCTCACCCGGTGCCTCGAGCAACGTCAGCGCGAGCAGGTCCGACGCGACCGCGACCAGGGTGTCGCGCTCGTGCGCGGCGGCGATCAGCGGCTCGAGGTCGCGGACCACGCCACCGGAGCCCGGGTACTGCACCAGGAAGCCGAAGAAGTCGCCCTCGGGCAGACCGTCGGTGGTGTCGGCGACCACGACCTCGATACCGAGTGCCTCGGCCCTGGTCTGGACCACCGCGATGGTCTGGGCGAAGCAGTCCGCGTCGACCAGGAACCGGTCCGACTTGCTCTTCTTGTTCGACCGGTGGGCCAGCGTCATCGCCTCGGCGGCCGCGGTGCCCTCGTCGAGCAGCGACGCGTTGGCGGTCGGCAGGCCGGTCAGGTCGGAGACGACGGTCTGGAAGTTCAGCAACGCCTCGAGCCGGCCCTGAGAGATCTCCGGCTGGTATGGCGTGTAGGCCGTGTACCAGGCCGGGTTCTCGACCAGGCGGCGAACGATGACGGACGGGGTGAAGGTGCCGTAGTACCCCTGGCCGATCATCGAGGTGGCGACGTCGTTGCGGGCGGCGAGCTGGCGGAGCTCGTGCAGCGCGTCCACCTCGGAGGCCGGGTCGGGCAGCCGGAGCGCCTCGGCGGACCGGATCGACGCGGGGACGGCGGCATCCACCAGCGCGTCGACGTCGTCGTACCCGAGTAGCTGGACCATTCGCGCGACCTCGTCCGGGCGCGGCCCGATGTGTCGGTCGGCGAACGTGGCGGAGATTTGCGGTTCGGTGGTCATCGAGAGGCTCCGTTGCTGACAGTGCTACCGGTCGCCTCCCCCTCTGTCACGCAGCGCACGCTCCAGAGTCGCCTGTGGCACTCGGTCCATGGGCCTGAGAGGTTCCGGGGAGGAATTGCCCCTTCGGCGCCCGGTCAAACGGGTCTCTCCCGAGTGCTGTGTACGGCTGTCCCGAGGCTACCAGGAATCCTCGAACAGTTCGGGCAGCAGGCTCGGGGGCAGCAACAAAGTCGCCCACACACCGCGCACTGATTCGGCGGTGAGTGGGCGCACAGTGTGATGCGTGGGTGTCAGCCGGTCATCCGGGCGCGACGGCGCGCGGCGAGCTCGTCGTTCGCGTGGTGGTCGCCGTCGTCGTGACCGTCGGCGCGCTCGGTGGGGAGCTCGGACAGGGAGCCCTCGACCTCGCGCCAGACGCCGCCGAGAGCGATGCCGAACACGCCCTGGCCGCCGGCCAGCAGGTCGATCACCTCGTCCGGCGAGGTGCACATGTAGACCGAGGCGCCGTCGCTCATCAAGGTGATCTGGGTCAGGTCGTCGATGCCGCGCTTGCTCAGATGAGCGATCGCGGTCCGGATCTGCTGCAGCGAGATCCCGGCGTCGAGCAGCCGCTTGATCACTTTCAGCAACAGAACATCGCGGAAGCCGTACAACCGTTGCGTCCCCGACCCGGTCGCCGGGCGGACGGACGGGGAGACCAGGCCGGTCCGGGCCCAGTAGTCGAGCTGACGGTAGGTGATCCCGGCCGCGGCACATGCCGTCGGACCGCGGAACCCGACGTCCTCCGGCATCGGCCGCAGGTCGTCGTCGAAAAGCAGGCCCTGGACGCCGGCGGTAGCGGCCGCCTCGGCGTGCGCTTCGGACGTCGACTGCGCCGTCAGATCCGTGTCGCCGGTGCGTGTCACGCCTGAGCCTCCCTGGGTACCGACTGGAACGGGTCACATCCGTGGAGTGACAACACCCCACAACTCCTTCAAGGTAAGCCGCCGATCAGGGAGGGTCAACGATCACAGCCCTCACCCGAGAGCGTGTCGCAATCCCGACCTCAATCGTTACCTGCCGTGCCTTGTACCAGACCGTTCAAATCTGCCCGGGCGCGAGGTCCGGGCGTCAGCTCTTGTCGAAGTCTTCCGGAGTCACCTGGTCGAGGAACTCGCGGAACCGCTCGACCTCTTCTTCCTCCTCCACCTCGTCGGTTTCGGCCGTCTCGCTGTCCGGGACCGGGATGCCGGCCTCGGCCAGGATCTCCTCGGTGCAGAACACCGGGGTCCCGGTGCGCAGCGCCAGCGCGATCGAGTCCGACGGCCGCGCGGAGATCTCGGTCTTGTCGTCGAACACCAGGATCGCCTCGAACACCCCGTTGGTCAGGTTCACGATCCGGACCTGGCTGAGCGTGTGCCCGAGCACGCGGATGGTCTCGGCGAACAGGTCGTGTGTCAGCGGCCTGGGCGGCTCCATCCCCTGCTGGGCGAAAGCGATCGCACTCGCCTCGGCCGCGCCGATCCAGATCGGCAGATACCGCTCGCCGCCGACCTCCCGGAGCAGCACGATCGGCTGACTCGAGGGCATCTCAACCCGGACTCCGACCACGTCGACTTCGCGCACCCCTTCAGCCTACTCCGCAGGCCGGCCCCGGGCAGGCCCGCGGGTGCGCCCCACCTCATGGTTGCCCCCTCAGATCGGGGGTTGCCCACTCAGAATCCGAGGGGGCAACCCCCGACCCGGGGGGTTATCCCTTCGGATCGGGGGTTAGCGAGGTAGGCGGGAGCGGACCAGGGCGGCGTGCAGGCGGACGGCGAGGGCGGCGAGTTCCTCGGTCTGTTCGGTACGGCGGGGGCCGGTGACCTGCTCGATCAGGCCGGCCTCGCGGTCGGCCGCCGTACGGAAGGGGCGCAGGTGGCGTGGCTCGATGCCGTACCGGGCGAACTCGCCGGCCAGCTTCGCGACCAGCAGCGCGTCCCCGTCGTAGTGGTTGCCACGGGCCACCACCAGCCCGTGGTTCTCCACCTGGTCGAGCAACTCGGCCGGGATGTCCGCCGCGGCCCGCAGCTCGTCCCGGGTCAGCTCGAGCCGGGTGCCGTAGGCACCGAAGTCCTCGGCGACCGGCAGACCGGGTGGCTCCGGCAACGAACTCGGGGCCACCGGCGGGCCGCCGGCCGACGGGCGCAGGCCGCGGTCCATCGCGGCCAGGTGTTCCTTGATGATCTTCAGCGGCAGGTACTGGTCACGTTGCGCGGTCAGCACGTACCGCAGCCGCTCGACGTCGGCGGCACTGAACTTGCGGTAGCCCGACGCGGTCCGGGCCGGCGCCACCAGTCCCTCGGCCTCGAGGAACCGGATCTTGGAGATGGTGACGTCGGTGAACTCGGCCTGCAGGAGCTGCAGCACCTCGCCGATGCCGCGGCCTTCGACGGAGGGCTCAGGCTTGGCCACTGGCGTAGTACACGAGGCGGTACTTGCCGATCTGGACCTCGTCGCCGTTGCTCAGCTGGACCTCGTCGATCCGGTCGCGGTTCACGTAGGTGCCGTTCAGGCTGCCCACGTCGCGCACCTTGACGCCGTACGCGTCCCGGCGGAACTCCGCGTGCCGGCGGGACACGGTCACGTCGTCGAGGAAGATGTCGCTGTCCGGGTGGCGACCGGCGGTGACCACGTCGACGTCGAGCAGGAACCGGCTGCCCGCGTTCGGGCCGCGCTGGACGATCAGCAGGGCGGATCCGGCCGGCAGTGCGCCGACCGCGGCCTCGTCGTCGGCCGAGAGCGGCTCACCGGTGCGCTCCGGCTCCGGCTCGACGCCGATCGGGGTGAGCATCGCGGTGTCGGTGACACCGGGCGTCGCCGGGGTCGCCGCCGGGCGGTCCGCGCCAGGGAGCATCGCTCCGCACTGCGAGCAGAACCGGCTGCCCTCGGAGTTCTCGTGCCCGCACTGGTTGCAGAACGGCATGCTGTGATCCTCCCGATCGCCGGCGGTCCGGCGACGTTTTTGATAGACCCCGTGTGAACAAGTGTGGACTCAGAACCGCAGACCTCAACCCTCTACCAGCGGTTGAGGTCCGGCCAACCTATCAGTTGCGGCCAACCCGGTTACGGTCGGTGCCGCAGGCCCGGCAGGCCCGGTGCGGGTCAGCTCTGGTCGAGCTGGCCCTGGTAGGTCTCGGCGTCCATCAGCGCCTCGACCTCCTCGGCGTCCTCGACGTCGATGTCGAGCAGCCAGCCCTCGCCGTACGGGTCGGTGTTGACCAGGTCCGGCTGGTCGGCGAGCGACTCGTTCACCGCGGTCACGGTGCCGTTCACCGGCGCGAACAGGTCGCTCACGCTCTTGGTCGACTCCAGTTCGCCGCAGGCGTCGCCGGCCCGCACTTTGCTGCCGACCTCGGGCAGTTGCACGTACACGATGTCGCCGAGCGCGTCCTGCGCGAAGTCGGTGATGCCGACCCGCACCGGGCCGTCGCCGGCCTTCACCCACTCGTGCTCGGCCGTGTACTTCAGGTCTTCGGGGTACACCTTCGTCCTCTTTCGCTCAAAGCACAGCTAGTTGGTCGGGGCACAGCTTGTGTTACTCGGGTCTGGCTGGGGTTACTTGGTCGGGCTGGGCGCCGGGCGAGCGTAACGATGCTCCTCGGGCGCGTGCAAGGCGGTGATCTGGACCTGCTCGAGCTCGTTCACCTCGGCGGTTCCACCCACCTGAGGGCCGGTCACCTCGCTGACCAGGCCGCCGGGGAAGTTGGCCGCCTCGGCCAGGTTGTGCGACTCCCCGATCGCCTCGATCACGTACGGCGAGTTGAGCTTCTGACCGTCGATCCGGATCCCGGGGGCGTCGTCGACGAAGTCGGTACTGGCCACCACCCGGACCGAACCGTTGACCTGGATCGCCTCGGCACCGGCGTCGCGCAGCTCCTCGATCGCGTCCAGCAGGTTGCTCGACGTCATCTTGCTCTCCGGGTCGTTCAGCGTGATCCGCACCCCCGGTCCCTGCGCGGGCAGGGTGCCGGCCAGGATGCCGAGCACCCGGACCTGCGCCTCGGCCTGCTCGCGGGCGGTCTGTGCCTTGTCCGCGCTGGACGACAGCGAGTTCTTCCGCTCCTCCAGCTCGGTGATCTCGCTCTCCAGCCGGCGGGTGTTCTGGCCGAGGCCGTCGAGGATCGCGATCAGGTCCTCGCGGCGGGCGTTCTGGTAGCCGTCGTCGGCCCGGTTGACCCGGACCTGGACGACCGCCATACAGGCGACCAGTGCGAGTACGACGGCCACGATCGCCTGGCCGCGGGACGGTTTGAACCCGGCCTTGAGCCGGCGCAGCGCCAGGTTCGGCGACCGCGTCTTCTTCGGCTGCGGCATCGGCGTCGGCTCGGCCGGAAGCTGCGCCTCGACCCGCTCCGCCCCGGCCGCCGCCGGCGTCGCGGCCGGCTTGGGCTCAGGCGTCGCGGCCGGCTTCGACCCCGGCGTCGCGGCCGGCTTGGCGTCGGGCGTCTCGGCCGGCTCGGGGGCGCGTGACGCGGCCGGTTTCGGGTCAGGTGTCGCGGCCGGTTTCGGGTCAGGTGTCGCGGCCGGTTTCGGGCCGGGTGACGCGGTCGGCTCGGGGCCGGGCGTCGTACCGGGGTCGTCGGGTTTGTCGTCGCTCATGTCAGGCCCTGAAGACGTGCCGGCGGATGGCGGCCATGTTGGTGAAGATCCGGATGCCCAGGACGACGACGACGCCGGTGGACAGCTGGGAGCCGACGCCGAGCTGGTCGCCCAGGTAGACGATCAGCGCCGCAATCAGCACGTTGGAGATGAACGAGACGACGAACACCTTGTCGTCGAAGATCCCGTCCAGGAACGCGCGCAACGCCCCGAACACCGCGTCCAGCGCCGCCACCACCGCGATCGGCAGGTACGGCTGGGCCCACTCCGGCACGTCGGGTGCGACCAGCAGGCCGATCACGACACCGATCACCAGTCCGAGTACGGCGATCATCTTGGACCGACCTTTGCGTAACGCAACGCGATGGTCGCATCGGCGGGCACCAGCAAGGATTCCTCCGTCGTGATCGTCATCCGGACACCGAAGTTGCTGACCAGGTACTGCACCCACTGACCGCCCGAGCTCTGTGCGAACCGGGCCGGCATCGTCGCGGTGTCCCCGATCGCGTGCACCGTGTACGGCGGCGTGAGCGAGCTGTAGTCGACCGTGATCGCACTGCCGGCGCCGCGGATCGCGGTCATCGAGGTGAGCCGGTGGCCGTTCACCGAGATCGCCTCCGCGCCGGCCGTCCACAGGCCGTTGACCAGCTGCTGCAGGTCGACGTCGAGCAGGCGCCCTTCCTTGTCGGCGTCCTTCGCGTCGTCGACCACGGCCTTGATCCCGGGTCCGGTGACGGCGATGGCGCCGGTCTGCAGTTCCAGGGCGTCCAACTGCTGCTGCAGCGCGGCACCCGAGCTGGTGTTGCTCAGTCCGCTGGCCTGCAAGCGCCGTACCTCGTCTGCTAGTTGGGTCTGCTGGGTGCGCATGGTGCTCAGCCGGGTGTCGGCCTGGTTGATGCGGGTGATCAGCTCTTTGCGCTGCTTCTCCGCCTCGGGTGCGCTGCGATAGTTCTGCGAGGCCGCGACGGCGAGCAGGAAGCCGAGCACGAGGGTCGCCGCCACCAGCATCACCCGGTGCCGCCTGCGGGCCGGCTTGTCCTGCTTCGGCCGCGTCCGGGCGGCGACGGCGTACCCCTCGTCGAGCGGGTGGGCCATCAGGTTGTTCAGCAGCGACATCGACGCGTCGACACGGCGCGGCTTGGGTGGGCCTTCCGTCGAGGGCCCAGACTTCGGGGGCGCAGACTGAGTCACGGGTCTACCCGGCCGGGTCGTTGATCGGTTTCACCGTCTGGACGAGGTGGCGCAACTGGGCGAAGTAGAGGGCGCCGGCCCAGTAGTACAGCCCGGTCCCCCAGATCGCGAACGCCCAGCCGAACACCCGCGCGAGCAGGTTGAGAGTGCTGTCGCCGTCACCGAGCAGGAGCAGCGGGAACGCGTACAGCAGGCAGAAGGTGGCCGACTTGCCGAGGAAGTGCACCGGCAGCGCGTTGAAGCCGCGGCGGTGCAGCGCGGGCAGCGTGAAGGTCAGCAGCAGGTCGCGCAACGGCAGCGCGATCGCGAGCCACCAGGGGATGATGTCGCGCAACGCCAGGCCGAGCACGGTGGCGAAGATGTAGAGCCGGTCCGCGACCGGGTCGAGCATCTGGCCGAGCCGGGTGGTCTGGTTCATCCGGCGGGCGATCTGGCCGTCGGCCCAGTCGGTGAACCCGGAGATGGCCAGCACCAGGATCGCCCAGCCGTCCTCCTGCGGACCGAGAATCAGCCACAGGAAGAGCGGCACCCCCAGCAACCGGAGGAAGCTGAGCGCGTTCGGGATTGTCAGTACCCGGTCGGACACTTCCAAGTCCGGCACGCGACCCCTCCCTCTCTCACCCTGGATACCCGACCGCAACTGTACTTGGGGCTGCCGACAGGTTTACGCCCGGCCACACCGGGGCATGCCCCGGTCTTCCCCTGATACCAGAACGCCCCTGGCCGGTTCCCGCTATGCCCGCGATGAACCGGTGACCCGATCGATATCCAAGGGTGATCCTTGAGCTGCTTTACGCTGACCAGAACGGGAGGAGTGCTGGTGAAGTTCCTGGTACTGATCTACGGCAATCCGGAGTCCCGCAAGGTCTGGGACTCGCTGAGCGAGGAGCAGAAGCGGGAGGGGATGGCCGGCTACACGGCGCTGCACGAGGCCCTGGCCGCCCGGGGCGAGCTGGTCGCGTCGGAGTCGCTCGACGATCCGGAGGCAACCAAGCAGGTGCGGATCCGGGACGGCCGGGTGCTGACGACCGACGGGCCGTTCGCCGAGGTGAAGGAGCAGCTGGCCGGGTTCTACCTGCTCGACTGCGAGAGCATGGAGCGCGCGGTCGAGATCGTTCCGCAGATCCCGGAGGCGCCGTTCAGCATCGTCGAGATCCGTCCGGTCCGGGACCTCGGTGCGCTGATGTGATGGTCGAGGAGCTGCTCCGCGAGCTCGCTCCGCAGGTGCTCGGTCCGCTGGTCCGGCGGTACGGCGATTTCGACGCGTGCGAGGACGCCGTACAGGAGGCTCTGCTGGCGGCGGCGCAGCAGTGGCCGGCGGACGGCGTACCGGACAATCCGCGCAGCTGGCTGATCACGGTCGCGTCGCGGCGGCGGATCGAGGTACTGCGGAGTGAGGCGGCCCGGGTACGGCGGGAGTCGGCGGTCGCCGCTGAGCCTGCGCCGGAGCCGTCGTCGGTCGACGATTCGCTGACCTTGCTGATGCTGTGCTGTCATCCGGCGCTGACGCCGCAGTCACAGGTCGCGCTGACCCTGCGGGCGGTCGGCGGGCTGACCACCGGTGAGATCGCCCGGGCGTTTCTGGTGCCGGAGGCAACGATCGGGCAGCGGATCAGCCGGGCGAAGGCGAAGCTGCACGGTGCCCGCTTCGCGATGCCGCCGGACGCGGAGCTGCCGTCGCGGCTGGCCGCGGTTCTGCATGTGCTGTATCTGATCTTCAACGAGGGGTACACCGCGTCGTCGGGTTCGTCACTGCATCGGGTCGAGCTGAGCGCAGAGGCGATCCGGTTGACCCGGCAGTTGCGCGCGCAGTTGCCGGCCGACGGCGAGGTCGCCGGGCTGCTGGCCTTGATGCTGCTCACGGACGCGCGACGGCCCGCTCGTACGACGGCCGACGGCGCGCTGGTGCCGTTACCCGAGCAGGACCGGTCGTTGTGGGATGCCGAGGCGATTGCCGAGGGCACCGAGTTGATCGCGGCGACGTTGCGCACGGCACCGATCGGGCCGTATCAGTTGCAGGCCGCGATCGCCGCCGTACACGATGAGGCCGGGCAGGCCGAGGACACCGACTGGCGGCAGATCCTGATGCTGTACGAACTCCTCGAGTCGACTGCGCCCGGGCCGATGGTCACCCTCAACCGCATCGTCGCCGTCGCCATGGTCCACGGACCCGCACGCGGTCTAGCTCTCCTCGACGACATCGATCCGGCGTTGAAGGACCATCACCGGCTGGCCGCCGTACGTGCCCATCTTCTGGAGCTTTCCGGCGACCTCGACGCCGCCCGCGCTGCCTACCAGCAGGCCGCTCGCCGCACCGACAGCATCCCCGAACAGCGCTACCTACAGTCCCGCGCCGACGCTCTCTAGCCTTCCCAGGTGGTTGCGTTGGCGGCGAAGTACTCCGGGGTGCTGTGCACCGGGATGACGCACAGGAGGTGGCCGCCTGGTGCCCGGAGGGTGTGACAGCCCTGCCAGCTCGACTCCTCGACCGCACCGAGCCCGACCAGCCGCGCGACCTCGGCGTCGACGTCGTCGGTCTCGATGTCCAGGTGGTAGCGCGGCTCGTCGTCCACCGACTGCACTGCTGTCGCGTATCCCGGCACCGCGTCGTGGAGCGTGGTGAACTGCGGCTCCCCCGGCGGCGTGGACGTCTTCACGCCCAGCGCACTCGCCCAGAATCCGACCGCGTTGTCGACCTCGTCCCGCCGTACGTCAATCAGAAATGTGGACACTCGACTCCTGTGCATGCCCCTACGCTAACCCGGTGGAAATTGCTGAGACCGAGTACGACGCCCTGTCCGACCGCGTCACGTCCTTGTACGAGCAGGGTGCTTACGAGGAGGCCCTCGCCGTACTGGACCAAAGTGACGACTCCCTCCTCCCCTGGCTGGCCGAACTGACTCACACTCGCGCCTGCCTCCTCGCCGTACTCGGTCAGCCGGACCAGGCCCTGGCCGCGCTCCAGTCCGCCGCCACCACTGGTGCCTGGTGGGACGACACCCTGCTCACCGAGGACGACGACCTGGCCAGCCTGCAGAGCCTTCCGGGCTTCGCCGACCTCCTGGACTCCTCTCGCGCGGGCCGTGCAGCTTCACGTTCAGAGACTGCGGAGCCTGTCCTTCAACTGCCGACCGGTGAGGTGCGGGGCGTGGTGGTCGCTCTCCATGGAGCCGGGCAGCGGGCTACGCATGCAGCACGCGACTGGGCGAGTGTGACGTCGCTCGGGTACGCGCTGCTCTGTGTGGAGTCGTCTCAACTCATGTCACCTAGGTACCGGACCTGGCCCGACCCAGAGCGGTCTCGTGACGACGTCGCCCGGGCACTCACTCACCTACCAACAGAACTGCGGTCCGTGCCTCTCATCGCCGCAGGCTTCTCCGCAGGTGGTCGGGTCGCCCTCGACTGGGCTCTCACCGCCCAACCCCGGTCCGTTGCCGGTGTCGTCGTACTGGCTCCGGCACTGCGCCAACTGCCGGCAGAGGCACACGGTGTACTGCAGCCGGCGGTCGTGTTGATGGGGACCGACGACGATCTGCGAGAGGTCGTGGAGGAGGCCGGTGAGCAATTGCGCGGGTTCGGGGTGTCGGTGGAGTGGTTGCCGGGTGTGGCACACGGGTTCCCGGCGGACTTCGCTGATCGGCTCTCGGAGGTGCTGTTCCGGAAGTAGAGCGTCCGGAATCAGGGCTAACCTGCCGATCATGAGACCGATCGAGGCGGAGCAGTTGACCGCCGTACCCGCGAACGAGGCGTCCTGGGCGGACCTCCAGGCGATCTTCGGGACCGCCGACGCGGGGCAGTGCCAATGCCAGCGGTTCAAGATCCGCGGCTGGATCTGGCGCGACTCCACCCTGGAGGAACGCACCGCGATGCTCCAGGACCAGACCGCCTGCGGCGACCCCGGCGCGCCGACGACGAGCGGCTTGGTCGGGTACGTCGACGGCGAACCAGCCGGCTGGGTCGCGGTCGAGCCACGGACGGCGTACCCGAAACTCCGCACCTCCCGCATCCCGTGGACGGACCGATCCGAGGACAAGGACGACGACGGCGTCTGGTCGGTCACCTGCATGGTCGTACGCAAGGGCTTTCGCGGCCGCGGCCTCACCTATCTGCTCGCCCGCGCCACCATCGACCACGCCCGCACCCGCGGCGCCCGCGCCCTCGAGGCCTACCCGATGGTCACCCAAGCAGGCAAACAGATCACCTGGGGCGAACTCCACGTAGGCCCCCACCAAGCCTTCGAAGAAGCCGGCTTCCAACAGCTCACCCGCCCCACCGTCCGCCGCACCGTCATGCGCATCGACTTCTAGCAGCTGCGAGCTTCGTTGGAACCTCGGCCTGGGGTCGGCGTGTCTTTAGGGTGAGGGCATCGGGGAGAGCGGGTGGGCATGAGTAGGGATGACTTCAGTGAGTATGTGGCGGCGCGGTGGCCCGGGCTGGTGCGGTCCGCTGTGCTCTTGGGGTGCACGCATGCCGAGGCTGAGGACCTCGTCCAGACCACCCTGGAACGGTGTCTGATCAAGTGGGCCAAGGTGCGGGCGGCCGATGATCGCGACGCCTACGTTCATCGGGTTCTGATCAACATCTTCCTCTCCGGACGGCGCCGCCGCTGGACGGGTGAGAAGCCGACGGCGACTCTGCCCGAACACTCCGGCCTCGATCCGACCACCGGCATCGACGACACCGACGCCGTCATGCGTGCCCTCGACCGACTACCCAGCGACCAACGCACCGCGGTGGTCCTGCGGTACTACGCCCACCTGAGCGAACAGCAGATGGCCGCCGTGCTCGACGTCGCCGCCGGCACCGTGAAGAGCCGTCTGTCCAGAGCCGTGAAGGCCCTCGCCCAGGACCCGAACTTGGCAGAACTGCGGGGAACACGATGATCGAATCCAAGCTGACCGAATTGCTCGAACGCGCCGGAGACCAGACCGATGTCGGGCCGCCGCCGATCGACGCGATGTACGCCCGTGTTGCTCGCGTACGTCGGCGTCGCACCGTGGCGCTTTCCATCGCCGCCTCGGTCGCCGTCGTGGCTGCGGCCGGCGGAACCGCTCTGCTCGTCCGACCCGGCACGGGTTCCGAGGACACTCCCCCACCGGTCGCGTCCACCAGTCCAGGCGTCGTACCTGCAGATGTCCGTCTGGTCGGCGTGGGTCACGCGGCGATCGCCGTACCCAAGGAATGGGCCACGAACAAGGAGCACTGTGGGACGCCGCAGGCCGACACGGTCATTTACGACCTTGGCGCCCGTCTCCTTTGCCTGATGCCGCGGCCCAGCGGCGTCGAGAGTGTGGAGCTGGCGAGTGGTAAGCCCGCGATCTTCGATTTCCGCGCCGACGAGACCTTCGAGATCGACGGCGTACCGGCCGAACGTCAACGCACGAGCTGCACCACCGGGCCGCTCGACCAGGTCGAAGTCTGTTCCGGCACGGTGTTCATTCCGTCCCTCGATGCATCGTTCCGGGCGCAGTCGTCCACGAGCGCCGACGAGGTCGACCGCCTCCTCGAACAGATCACGATCGTCTCGGACCGCGTCGGCGTACCGGCGTTCCGCACCATCGGAGAGGACGGCCGGGCCCCCACCAGCGCGAAGTACATCGCTGCACTCCGCAAGCTGGGTCTGACCCCCAAGGTTCAAACCATCAAGTCGCCCGGCTACGACCCGGACTACATCATGGCCGTCTCCCCCGTGCCCGGCACAATGCTTCCCGTGGGAGCCACCGTCACCCTCACCGTCGTCGCCCCCTGAGGACTGTCAGCGGGACTCCAGGGTGGTGAGGTCGCGAGCGGCGAAGCGGTAGTGCTCGCATTCCTCTTCCATCAGTACTCCGAGGCATTCGCCAACCGGGCGTTCTCCCTCTGGGTATCCGGGGGCGGGCGACCGCAGGCAGGGGCGGCCGAGTTCGGCATCGGTCAGGGCGTCGAGGACGCTGTGCACGACCGCTACCCGGTCTGCGCGTGCTGCGAGGACCTCGTCGTACGACGGCTTGGCGTCGAGGTCCATGCCCAGCGCCGCGGCATCCGCGGGAGCGTAAGCGGTCTGCGGTAGGGCGAGTGGGTGGAACGGTCGCTCCTGGTCGAGGATCGTGCGGCTCACCCAGGAGTCGGTGATGAAGACGAGGTGGCGCACCGTCTCGACGAAGGACCACTCGTCGGCGACCCGCTCGTGGCGGGCGGGCTCGGGCAGCCGCTCGGCGCGGGCGGTCAGCTCCGACCACAGCCGTTCGGTCGTGGCCCACATCGCCCGGAAATCATCGGCGTTCTGGATGTTCCGCAACTGCACCCGCTCCGGATGGCGGCGGTCGAGCTCGGCGTCGACGTACTCGGTGACGTCGATCCCGTTCACGACCAGGTTGCTGACGTATCCCGAGATGTCGACGTCGATCAGGCATCCGTCGACGATCTTGGCCCCGGTCAGGTCGCAGTCGACGAACCGCGTGCCGCGCAGGTCCGCCACCATGAACGTCGATCCGCGAAAGCTGTCATTCGCACCGTGATACCCGGCCGACCATCGATGCGGCCCGTACTGCGCTGGTTCCTCCATCGCGCCATTCTCACCCCCAGCACCGACAATTCGGGGGATCGCTGCCCCGTTGGGCAGGATGGGGTGCGTGCGGATGGCTCGGGAAGGTTCAGAGGCCGAAATGATTGCCGGCTTTCTCGCCGGCGAGCTGGACTCGGAACGGTTCGGGCCGGAGCTTGCGCGGGTCCTGACCAGACACGGTCACCCGGCGACGCTTCTCACTGAACCCAACCTGTCCGGGGCCTCGGAGAACGAGGCAAGACGTCGGATTCTGGGCGACTTCCGGGGCTATGGCCAGGATCGAGAGCTGTTTGAGGGCTTTCCCAGCGATGTCAGGTGGCAGCACGTACTGCTGTCACCATCCGAGCTGCTCGGCGTGCGCTACATCGACTACAGCTACTGGAACGCGCTGAGTGGCGGCACTCGTCGGCCGACCAACGCCGTACCGTTCATCCTCGGCGGCGGCCTGGTCTTCGGTCACATGCCGACCGACCAGTTCCTCGCTGCCGCCGAAGCCTTCCGGAACGGGCTCCGCTGGCAACCGATCATCTGTGTACGAGCGAGCGAAGGCCAACCGCTCGTCGTACTCGAGGGCCACCTGAGGCTCACCGCGATGGCGTTGGCAGCCGAGTCGCTTCCGCCGGAGACCTCCGTGCTCCTGGGCACATCACAAGCGATCTCCGACTGGCCCTGCTACTGATCTACCAGGGGATCGGGCCGTTCTCGTCGAAGAAGCCGCCGGAGGGGCCGTCAGCGGGGAGAGTCGCGTACCGGACGACGACGGCAGCGCCGTGTTCCACCGGCCGGTCGGCGCCAGGTGACATGTCGGTCCTGGTGTAGCCGGGGTTGACCGCGTTGACCTTGATCGGCGTCTCCCGCAGCTCACTCGCGAACGCGACAGTCACCGCGTTCACCGCCGACTTCGACGTGTTGTACGCCAGACCGTTCCACTCCGGTCGCCAATCCGGTCGGCTGGTCACCGCCAGCGAGCCAGCCCCGGACGACAGGTTCACGATCCGTCCGGCCTCAGCTCTGCGCAGCAACGGGAGCGCCGCCTGCGTCACGGCGACCAGGCCGAACACATTGGTCTCATAGGTCCGTCTGAGGACGTCCACAGCCACCTGGCTCGGCGGGCCGTCGGGCTGGGCGATGGCGGCGTTGTTGACGAGTACGTCGAGCCGTCCGTACTGCTGGTCGATCTGGTGGATCGCGGTGGCGACGCTGTCCGGGTTGCTGACATCCAGGACGACGTACGACGCCTCTACACCCTCGGACTGGAGTTTCTCTGCCGCTACCCGGCCGCGCCCGTCGTTGCGCGACCCGATCACCACCCGGTGATTCAGTTGAGCCAACTGCCGGGCCACCTCGAAACCGATGCCCTTGTTGCCGCCGGTCACCAGCACGGCCTTCCCGCTGTCTGTCATATCGTCCTCGGCAGAAGTCTTGGTCCGCGTCCGGAGGTCGGCGCGGGAGGACACCATTCTCACCATCGAATGCAACGGAGTTTTGCCGCGACGGAGATTGCGCCGGTCGCCGGCTGGCCGAGGTACCCGAGCTCACCGCGGTCTTCGTCGCGAACGACCGGGGTCGCGAGCATGGTGAGCTCGTTCCGCGACGGCGGGCCCCGTGGGTGGTTAGTCGTAGGTGGCTTCGGCTTGCCAGGTGGTTTGGTGGAGGGTGAAGAGCCAGGCGCGGGTGTCGGCGGTGGTGAATTGGAAGCAGGCACGACGGGATTCGGTGCGAGGGTCCCACCAGCGTTCGTCGACCAGCCAAGGGCCGGCCCAGGCAGTGATGAGGTAGAGGTCGTTGCCATCAGCAACTCGAGTCCCCGCGCCGGGGCCCAGACCGTTGCCCGTGTTGACGCCGGAGCCGAAGCCAGAACCGTGGTCGGAGCCAGAGTCGGGACCGTAGCCCGGGCTGAGGCCGTAGCCCGGGCTGAAGCCGTAGCCAGAGCCGGGACCGGGACCGGAGCCAGGGCTGAGGTTGGGGCCGGAGCCGGAGGTAGGGCTGTGGTCCGGGGCGGGACCTGGGTTGGGGGTGGGGGTTAGGCGGAAGGTGGTGGGGGTGGCGGAGAGGGTGCCTCGGGCGGTTACGGAGACTTGGGTGCCGTCTTCGGCGAGGACTTGGGCGGGTAGGGGTTCGGGGAAGATGGTGGTTGGTGCGAGGGTGGGCCAGCGGGTTGGGTCGGCGGAAGTGATCGCGCCTGGCCACGGTTGATCCGCCGGATGGGCCGGCACCGGGGGGTCGCCCCACGGGATCAGGGTCTGCCGTTCGGCGGACCCGCGACCGCCGCCGATCACCACCGACGCGACGGCACCGTGACCGAGCATGCTCTGGACCCGCGAGAGTGCCCGGTGGATCCGCTCGTCCGGCCCGCCTCCCCACAGTCCGTCGACATGCGCGCCGACCGGGTCGACCTGTTCGGGTATGAGCCGGAGCCGTACGACGGGTGACGTCAGCTCGCTGGTCGCCGTACCGCTCCCCTGCAATTGCCAGCGGACCCGATCCACCAGGTCGGCCGCGGTGAACCAGCGTGGATGCAACCACTCCCGCTCGTGGATCCGGCCGGACTCGGTGCCGGCCTCGACCCGCAGCGTCGTACACACCAGGCCGAGCTCGGTCAGCCGGGCGATCAGTTCGTCGGCGACCGACCGGACCGCGAAGGCGACCTGGTCGACCCGGTCCACGGCCGGCTCGAAGTCGAGCGTGCGGACGAGCTCCGGCGGGACCTCGCGGCCGACCACCGGGCGATCGTCGTACCCGCAGGCGAGCCGGTGGGCGAAGGCGCCGTCAGGGCCGAACCGGGTCAGCACCTCGGTGGGAGACAACCGCGCGAACGCACCCAGCGATCGCAGCCCGAGCCGGCGGAGCAGATCGGCGAGGGTCGGCTGCTCGAGCGTGTCGACACTGAACGGCGCCAGGAACTCCGCGGACTCCCCCGGCGGGACGACCAGGATCCGCGTCTGGGCCGAACTCGACCGGGCCGCCTGCTCGGCCGCGAACGGACCGTCGGCGATGCCCACCCGGCTCCCCGGTACGTCGAACGTCTCGAGCCGGTCGAGAAGCTTCTCCGCCGCCGCGGACTCACTGCCGTAGAACCGGGTCGGCCCGCGTGCCTTCAACGCGCACATCCCCGGACGGATCATCTGGACACCGGGAATGAGTGCCTCCAGGCAGCCGATCACCGGGTCGAACGCGCGGGCGTCGAGCACCGGGTCGTATTTCAGTACGACGAGCTCCGGGCAGCGCGACTGCGCGTCCCGGGCACGCAGACCGCGGCGCACCCCTCCGGCCCGGGCCGCGGCGGAGGTGGCGAGCACCTTGCCCTTCTCCAGGATGGCGATGGGCTCGTCCGGAGAGCGTCCGGTCGCCACCACCGGCCAGTCGGGCACCCAGATCACCATCGTGCGTGTCAGTCCACGACCCATCAGCCCACCGCCTCGTCCTGCCAGCGAGGAGCTCCCTCACCGAGCGGATCAACGGAGCCGAGCGGATCGACCGAGCGAAGTGGATCAGCCGATTCGACCGAGCGGACGGTGCCGTCGGGCCCGGGGAGCCAGAGCTGATGCTTCCGTTGGCGTACGGCGGCGCGCCGGCCCGTCACCACGACCGTCGCCTGTCTGGCGGCGAGCATGCCTTCGCCGGACCCCAAGCCGGTCCAGATGTTGCTCTCCACCTCCAGACGCGCCTCGCTCCCCGGCCAGGAACCGACCGCGATCAGCACCGCACCCCGGGTCCGCAGGCGTGCGGCGAGCCGGGACGCCTCCCCCGGTGTCACCTCACCCGGCGGACGGACGACCACCACCGTCAGAGCGTCGACCAGCGCGGCGACGACGTTGAGCCAGTCGTGCTCCGGATCCGGCACCAGGACCAGGCGTTCGAGGTCCACGCCGAGTGATCTCGCCGCCTCCGCACCGAACGATGGCAGCCCGACCACCCCGCACCACGCACCCTCCGCGGACGGGCCGGCCATCATCGCCATCACCAACGCGGACGAACCACGCACGGAGTACGCCGACCCGCCTCGCAGCCCTGGTCCGGCCAGCAGCTCGGAGACCGCGGGGAGTGTGGGGAGCACCCGATCCACACTCGCGGTGTCCAACGCCTGCTGCAGCCGCACCTCGGTGGTCCGAGGCGCCGGCACCAGCCGTCTCAGCCCCACAGGCCCTGCTGTCACCACAGAGCCGAGCTCCCCCGAGTCAGCAGCAAGACCCAGGCGGGCGGGAACACCGGCAGAGCCGTCGTCAGCGGGATCGAGGTGGGCAGAGTCGGCGGCGTGGAGTGAGCCGAACCTGGTGGAAGCAGCTGTAGGGCTGCGGTGGGCGAAGCTGTCGGTAGAGCTGGGGTGGGTGGGGACGCGAGCAGAGCCGCCAGCAGTGTGGTCGAGGTCCTCGGTGGGCGTGGTGTGGTGGCGGGTGTCAGAGGCGTCCACGGTGGACTCTGGGGCGGAGAGGGCGGCTTCTTCCAGGTCGCGGAGGCGGGCGGCCTTCTGGGCCTTGGCCCGGGCGAGCAGCATCCGCGCCTGGTCCAGCGCCGTGACCCCTGGTCGCGCTCGATCTACTGCGGATCGCCCCGTCATGAATCCATGTTCGAACACCTGTTCGAACATGTCAATCCGGTCGTCCACAGTCACCGGAAGATCTAGAGTCACGGTATGCGACGGGTCGATCATCCGCGGCTGATCGCCGCGCTCCGGCAGGTCGAGGACAGTATCGACGAGGCCTGGCAGCACTTCTGTGCCGAGTCCGGGATCACAGCCGGTACGGCGGATGAACGCGAGCTGGCCGAGGTCGTCCTGCAGGACACCTCCGAGTTCGATTGGCGGGTCGTGGACGGCGCGCTCAAGCAGCTGACCTGTCCCGACTGCGGCTCCGGCCTCGGCGCCGGACCGACCGGCTGTGCGAGGTGCGACCAGGCCAACGGCTTCCGGTTCGCCGCCCGCGAGACCGACCGCCCTGGCGTACCACCGGGCAACGAGCACGCCATCCGCGTCTCCTCCGCCGTCGCCCGGACCAGGCACAGGTACTCGCCGCGAGCCCGCGCCGGCTACGAGCTCTGCCTCCCCGATCTGCTCGAAGGTGCGCTCCCCACGACCCCACAGGCACAACGTCTGAAGGCCCTCATCAACCAGCTCACCGACGACGAGCTGGAGCAGCTCCTCACCCCAGCCGACCTGCACCCCAAGACCGCCTGACGGACTGCATAGGGTGGAGTCATGCCGAGGACTATTGCCACCAACACCAAGGTCGGGGTCGACGAGCTGCTGGAGTTCGTGCGGCCGCGTCACCACATGCTGCTGATCACCACTCGTGCGGACGGTACGCCGCAGGCGTCGCCGGTGTCGGGTGGTGTCGATCCCGAGGGCCGCATCGTCATCTCGTCGTACCCGGAGCGGGCCAAGAGCACCAACGTGGAGCGGGACCCGCGGACCAGTGTCGTGGTGCTGTCGGACGACTGGAACGGACCGTGGGTGCAGGTGGACGGTAGTGGCGAGGTGATCCAGCTCCCGGATGCAGTGGAACCACTGGTGGACTACTACCGGTCGATCTCAGGCGAGCACCCGGACTGGGACGAGTACCGCGAGGCCATGCGTACGCAAGGCAAGTGCCTGATCCGCATCACCCCCGAGCGCTGGGGTCCGGTCGCGACAGGTGGTTTCCCGGCCCGACTGGCTGACTGAGTGCGCACTGCCCTCGTAGTACACGCGCACCCCGACGACGAGGTGTTCGCCACCGGTGCCGCTACCGCAGTGCTGAGTGATGCGGGGTGGCGCGTCGTACTGCGTGTTGCCACACGAGGGATCGGTGACGCAGCGGACAAGCTCCAAGCGTCCTGCGACTTGCTGGGCATCGACGAGTGGGACTGGCTGAGTACAAAGGACCGGTGGGTCGACGACGGTGGCCGAAGTGGACCGCGGACTCTGGCGAGTGCTGAGCTCGGTGAGGTCGCAGAGGCAGTCGAGAGGGCCATCAGCGAAGTCGAACCGCAGTTGGTGCTCACCGTCGGCAGAGATGGACTCACCGGGCACCCGGACCACATAGCCATCTCAAAAGCTGTGCAACTGCAGCCGTGTCACGCCTTGGGAGCAAGGCTCCGAGCGCAGGACGTGCAGGCAGGCCACCAACACGTCCAGCAGCTGCTACCCGGGGAGAAGGTGGGGTCCGGCCTCGTTGTCGGCTGCGACGACAGCACTGTGTTGCAGGAGATCTCCGGTGCATCCGCGATGAGGCGTCGCAAGGCTTTAGACCAGTACTACGACGGCCTGGGTACGACGGACATCCCCGAACTGGTCACGACGTACGGCAGACGTGGAGACTCGCTCCTGCTCCGGGCGATCTTCGACGAGAGTGGCTGGGACACCGATCGTTTCGAGGTGCTCAGCTCTTCTGGTAGCGACGCTCCATCGTTTCCGTGATGCGCTGCATCGCGCCCTCGAGGTGTTCGCGCAGTGCGGCTTCCGCACCGGCTTCGTCGTGGGCGACACAAGCGTCGAGGATCGCCTGGTGCTCCCGCCGGGTCTGCTCGATCCGCGCCTTGGTCTGGCGGGAGCCGAAGCGGTAGCGCTCGCTGTTCTGCCACACGGGTTCGATCGCGCGCGGCAGCCAGCGTGACCCGCCGGCCCGGTAGATGGCGAAGTGGAACTCGGTGTGCGCCTGCCGGGAGGCGATGTTGTCGCCGGCCTTCGAGAGCCGGACGTGCTCTGCCAACGCGGCCCTGGCAAGGGTGGCGTCCGAGTCGGAGAAGCGTGTAGCAGCGGCCCGTACGGCGAGGGACTCCAGCGCCAGCCGGGTCTGGTGGGTGTCGCGCAGGTCTTCCAACGACAGCTCGCGGACCCAGGCCCCCTTGTGCGGCACGATCTCGACCAGCCCGAGTGCCTGCATCCGCCGCAGCCCTTCGCGGATCGGCATCTGGCTCATGTCCAGCCGCTTGGCGAGTTCCTCGAGGCGGAGCGCCGTACCACTCGGAAGTTCACCGGACAGGATGAGTTCGTGCAGTTCGGCCGCAGCCTCCTCGGCGAGAGTGCGACGGCCGGTAGGTCCCCCGGGCGTGAGCTCGAGTCGTCGGGTCATAGGGTGCGGGCTGCCTCTCTCCTCCACTGCACAACTCTGGGAGGTAACCGTAGCGGGCAGTAGGTGAACTGGGGCGCTTCGACAACAGATTGCCTAGCGGATACTTGTGCGGCCCTGATTGGTCTAGTCCGGCACCCCAGAACGGCAGCGGCGCTAGAACGCCGTCAGATCAAGGAAAACCCGGCCATCGGCAGCGCTCCGATCAAGAGCGTCACCGACCCGGTCGGCAGGTATCACCTCGCCATCCGGGCGCAACCGGGCAGGCGCCACGTCAGCCAGCGCCTGGCTGACAGCACTGGGCTCGATGACTGTTCGCTGCAGATTGACCGGCAGCACCCGCAGGTCCCGCCCGATCAACTGATGCAGGTCGATGGTGGTGAACTCACCAGCCTTGTAACCCAGTACGGCGACCCGCCCGCCCGGAGTGATGTGTCCAAGCACCCCACTGGTCACTGGACCACCCACGGTGTCGATCGCCGCGTCACACCAAGGCAACTCGCGTCCGATCTGACCCAGCTCGTCCACTCGCACGATCTGGTCGACCAACGCGGTCGCCGCGTCGACGGGCTCACCAAGCCGCGCCAGCCCGATCACCTTCCCCGCACCGGCCGATCGAGCCACAGCGGCACACAGCCGGCCGAGCAGACTGGTGATCCCGGTGATCACGACAGTCTCGCCTTCCAATACGCCGGCAACCCGTCGTACCGCGGTATGTGCCGTGAGAGCGGGCGTCAGCAACGCCAGGGCGGCAGCAGGATCCAGTTCGGCCGGCAGACGATGTACGGCGGCGTCCGGCACGACGGCGTACCGACCCCAGAGGCCGGGCCCGGTCACACCGACTCCCTCACCGCGGATCACCACCGGCGTCCCGGCCTCGAGAACAGACGAAGCCACCACAACGCCGGCACCCTCGGATCCCGGAACGAAGGGCTGTGTGGGCTGCTTGCCGGCAAGCACCGACCGGTCAGCCTGAGTGACCGCAGCCAACCGCATCTCGACCAGCGTCTCGCCCGGACCGGCAACCACCTCGAGCTCTTCGGCCTTCAACTGCTCACCCGGCCCATGACTGCGCAGCATTTCCCCCGTGCGCGAAATCATCTCTCCACCCCGTTCATCCACATTTGATATCTGATCACAGCTAGGTCCTGACAAAGGCTGCGTCTCACGGGACGACGACCTCCTTGGCCAGCGGTGCCGTCAGCTCACCGGCCGCCACGGCCCGCGCACCGGACACGGAGTCGCTGCCCATCGGGAACGGCCAGTCGCTGCCGGCCAGCACGCGATCAGCCCCGAACGTCGAGCCGAGCAACTCCAGTACGGCGTCGTCGTGCACCAGATCGTCGACGTAGAACCGGCGCAACGCGTCCGCCACCGAGAGCGAAGGCGGTTCGATCCCAGGACGGGCCGTGTCGATCCCCCGCTGCCACCGGCCGGCCAACGCCGCCGTCACACCACCCCCATGGCACAAGCAGAATCGGATCCCCGGGAACCGCCCCGGCACATCCGCGAAAACGAGGCTGGCTGCGGCCAGTCCGGTCTCGTACGGATTCCCCAGCAGATTCGTCAAGTAGAACGACTCAAGCCGCTTGTCGTCACTGTGGCCCGGGTGGATCAGCGTGAAGGCCTCAAGCGAGTGCAGCACCTGCCACACCGCGTCCAGCCCTTCGTAGCTCGGCGTACCGAGAGCAAAGCCGCTGAAGACGCCCTCGCGAGCGAGAGACGCGGCAACGGCCGGTGCGGCTGGGTCGAGCAGTGGTAGCTGGCCCAGCACGCGCAACTGAGGTGTAGCGAGCTCACGGAGCCCTTGGTTCACCAACTCGGCCCACTCGACGCCGGCGTCGTACCGGAACAGTGCGGGCGGTACGGACACCACAGCACCGTCCAACTCCTGCTCAGCAACCCAGTGCAGCAGCGCAGCTGGGTCAGCGAGGCGCCGTAAAGGCAGCCGCTGTCCGTCCACAACCAGCGAGCCGCTCTCGACGGACAGCCCGAACTCACCCCTGTGCGCCGCCGACAACACAGTCGGCGGTATCAGGTGAGTGTGGACGTCCCAACCAGCCATGTCAGCGGGCGTCCTCGTCGTTGTCGTAGAACGACGGCCGCTCGGGGTAGTGCGGCCCGTCGTACACCTCCAGCAGGACAGACGTCTCCTCGGCGAGCGTCGGCCCGTGCACGACCCCCTTGGGGTTCCAGTAGAAGCTGCCCTTGGTCAGCGTCGTCCCGGTCGGCAGGTACACGTACCGCCCGGACAGGCAGAACATGAACTGGTTCGAGGCGTGCTTGTGCTCCGACGGGATCCCAGACCCCTTCTCGAACCGCACCAGTGCTATCGATGCCTCGGTCACCGGGTCACGCCACAGCATCTTGTGGGACAGCCCGGCCAGGGACTTCTCCACCCACTCCATGTCCTCCGTCTGCAGCAGCACCTCGCGCAGCGACTCGTCAAAGGAAGTCATTTCAGCCCTCCCGGGGTACAGGCCGGCCAGTGATCCCCGAGTACAGCTCCTCCGCCACACCAGCCCGCAGTGGCGCCACAGCGGCGATGTGACCGTCCGGCCGAACCAGTACGACGGTCTCCGGTGGTACGCCGTACCTGTTCGTGGCAACGCTTCCCGGGTCGAACAGGGCTCGGTCACGCAGACCGGAGTCGTGCGGAGCGTCCCACCGGGAGATGGCGTAGTGCTTCAACGCAGGAGAGTCGTTGACCGGGATGTCCGGCCTCCGTCGTACGTCGGTGAAGTAGAGCGCGACGAACGAGTGCCGGCACAGCTCGTGGATCGTCACTCGACCGGTCGGGCCCTGCAACTGGAGATCCGGCGACCGGTCACCAGCTCGGACGGTCGGTGGTTCGGCAGTGGTTGCCACCATCGACCAGTCTCCCTCGCCGGCCACGTCCAACCGCACACTCAGCAGAGTCCGCGTGTACGCCGTCGCCCAGTCACTGCCCGACGCAGTCACCGCACCCCGTTGGTGGGACATGTACTTGCGAGCCGCTTCGGCCATCTCACCGGACCCGTTCACCGCCACCGGCCGCTGCTCTTGCTCGTAGCCGTCCAGCAGCGTCTCGTCCGCCCAGCCCCGCAGTACCCAGGCCAGCCGCCAGGGCAGGTTCGACGCGTCCAGTGCGCCCGTGTTCAGGCCCAGTGCCCACATCGGCGTGATCAGGTGGGCCGCGTCACCCATCAGGAACACCTTGCGGTCCACCGACCACTGGTCCGCGACCCGGTGGTGCACGTTGTAGACAACCGAGCCGAGCAGCTCGATCCGGTCCACCTCGCCGATGAACTGCTTCACCTTCACCAGCAGGTCCTCGTCCCCCGGCGGCTCGGCCCCCGGGCCGAGCGGGAACAGGAACCGCCAGTTGTCCGGCTGCCGGATCAGCACCATCCACTCGGACCGGTCCGCGAAGTACGCCAGGTACGGGTAGTCACGCGCGTTGTCGACGTCCAGGTCGACCACGACGTCGATCAGCATGTACCGCTCCGGCAGGGTCTCCCCCACCACAGTCACACCGAGTGCGTCACGCACCCTGCTCCGGCCGCCGTCACACGCGAGCAGATGCGACGCCTCGATCACACGCGGCCCGTCCGGCGTCTCCACCTGCAGCACAACCCGGTCGTCCCGTACGTCGAACGACTGCAACCGATGCTGAGTCAACACGGGCTGCTTCAGCGCGGCCGCGAGGATCGGCTCCATCTTCTGCTGCGGCAGGTTGATCACGAACGGGAACTGGGTGTCGTTGACCAGTTCGGCCAGCCGGACCGAGGCCCGCGGCGTATTCGTGGCCCGGTCGATGTCACCGATCTCGTCGATCCGCAGTGCGGCCGCCAGGATCTCGTCCACCGCGCCGTACCGGTTCCAGATCTCCAGTGTGCGGCTCAGCGTCGTACCGGCCTTGGTGTCAGAGGACAGGACGGCGTCCTCCTCGAGCAGCACGTACGGCACGCCGTAGTGCGCCAGACCGAGTGCCGTCGTCAGCCCGATCGGCCCGGCACCCACTACGGCGACGGGCAGCTGGTCAGCAGTCACTCATCACTCCGTAAAGGTCGCTAGCTTGGCGAAGGCCCGCTCACGGGTCAGCACTGACCCAGTCATCGCGGCCGCGTCGGACAGCAGGTACAGCAACGGACCGACCACGTCCTCGGGGTCGCCGATACCTATGGTGTCCTGCCAGTGCTCCCGGTCCGCACCGGCGTTCGCTCCTCGGAACTGCTCGGTGTCGATCACCCCCGGCGCGACCACGTTCACACGCACTCGGTGCTCTGCTACCTCGGCGGCCAGTGACTTCGCGAAAGCGACCAGAGCAGCCTTACTCGACGCGTACGCCGCCGCACCGGCGAACCCGGTACCAGCCAGGCCCGACGTGAACACGATCACCGATCCGGACCGCCGCGCCACCATGTGCGGTACGACGGCCTGACACACCCACACCACGCCGTCGAGATTCACTTGCAGCGTCCTGGTCCACTCGGCCGCGTCGATCGTCAGCACCGGCGACCGAGGCTGCACAGCAGCTCCTGCGACCAGTCCGTCGATCCGGCCGTAGCGCTTGAGGACCTCCGAGACAGCGACTTCCACAGCGTCCCGGTCCGCCACGTCCACCTCGACGAACTCAACACCAGCGGCCAAGGGCTTCACCACGTCGAACACCACCGCAGTACCGCCGCAGGCCGTCACCGCCTGCGCCAGCGCCGCTCCGATCCCCTGCGCGCCTCCTGTGATCACCACGACCTCACCGGTCGCGTCGAAGCTCACCTTCATGACGTCTCCTTCTGTTTCGACGGGCCGTGCTGCTCCCCCTCGGCCCGTCTCGTCATGGTCTCGGTGATCCGCTGGAACGCGCCAGCAAGGTGGTTGCGTAGTGCCTGCTCAGCAGCGTCCGGGTCGCGCGCGACACACGCGTCCAGGATGGCCTGGTGCTCCGCACGGTTTCGCTCGATCAGGAAGGCGGTCGGCCGGCTGCCGAAGCGATAGCGCTCACTGTTCTGCCACACCGGCTCGATTGCCCGGGCGAGCCACTGCGACCCACCGGCGCGGTAGATGGCGAAGTGGAAGTCCGCATGCGCCTGCCGAGCACCCACCGAGTCTTCGGCCCGCGACAGCCGAAGGTGTTCGGCCAGTGCAGCCGCTGCCTTCTCCAGATCGCCCTCGCTGAACTGCGCCGCAGCAGCCCGTACGGCGAGGCTCTCAAGAGCCAGCCTGGTCTCGTGGGTGTCCCGCAGGTCGTCCAGCGACAGGTCACGGACCCACGCACCGCGGTGCGGGATGATCTCGACCAGTCCGAGTGCCTCGAGCCGCCGGA
This sequence comes from Kribbella sp. CCNWLW201, assembly GCF_037203805.1. Lineage (NCBI taxonomy): Bacteria > Bacillati > Actinomycetota > Actinomycetes > Propionibacteriales > Kribbellaceae > Kribbella > Kribbella sp. CCNWLW201. Next base: position 571,888 of record NZ_JBBCBQ010000003.1, read on the forward strand.
GCCCTTCCCGAACCGGCATCTGACTCATCTCCAGCCGACTCGCCAGTTCGACCAAGCGCAGCGGCGTACCGCTGGGAAGCTCGCCGGACAGGATGAGCTGGTGCAGCTCGGCCGCAGCGTGCTCAGCGAGGGTACGACGCCCTCCCCGGCCACCGCCTGGTAGCAGCTCCAAATTGCCGTTCATGCTCGAGCCACCTTGTTGCGGAGCTCACCGATCTTGTCGGCGCGGGTGATGACCACATCGCCCTCCTGCAGGAACACCTGCGGCTCCCGGGCGTTGCCGATGCCAGCAGGAGTGCCCGTCAGCAGCAGGTCGCCAGGGCGCAGTGTCATGCCGAAGGACAGCTCGCTGATCAGCGTGGCGATGTCAAAGGCCATCTGCTTGGTGGAGGCGTCCTGCCGTACCTCACCGTTGACCAGGCACTGCAGCCGCACGTCCTGCGGGTCACCGAGCTCGTCGGCAGTCACGATCCACGGACCGAGCGGCATGGTGTTGTCGATGCTCTTGCCTTTCAGCCACTGCCCACCGTGCGCTCGCTGCAGGTCCCGCTGCGACACGTCATTGGCCAACGTGTAACCCCAGACGTAGTCCAACGCCTCGTCGGCCGGGATGTTGCGACCCGTCTTGCCGATCACCAGCGCCAACTCCGCCTCGTAGTCCCACTTGGCCGAGATGGCCGGGTCCCACGCGATGTCGTCGTACGGGCCGATCACCACGTCCGGCCCTTTGGTGAAGAACGTCGGGTGCTCGGGCCGTTCCACGTCCTGGCCCTCACGCTTGCCGCGACTCTCCTCGAAGTGGTCCCAGTAGTTCCACCCGGTGCACAGGATGTCCCGGCGGAACCGTCGCAACGGCGGCCGCAGAATCCCTTCACTGTAAGGGATTTTGTCGACAATCGACACCGGAGACGTGATCACCGCGGTCAGATCGGGTGCCGAGAGCAACGAAACCGAATCCCCGTGGAGCACGCCGGGCCGTTCCCGGCCGGCGTGCTCCACCGTCACGTACCGCATCTCAGGTCCACTCGACGCCACGCACAAGATCACCCCCGGTCATGAGACCACCGCGATCGCGCTGATCTCGATCAGATAGTCAGGATCCGCAAGCTTGCTGACCTCGACCATGGTCGAGGCGGGCAACGGCTCCTCGAAGTACTGCGCCCGGATCTCGTGGATCTTGGCGAAGTCCTCCATGTTCCGCACGTACACATCCACCCGGCAGACATCCGCGAGCGTGCCGCCGGCCGCGCGGACCGCGGCCTGCACGTTCTCGCACACCTGCCGGGTCTGCTCCCGGATGTCGCCGACGCCGGCGATGCTGCCGTCCGGACGGCGCGCGGTCATCCCGGAGACGAACACCAGCCGCCCGGTCGCCTCGATCGTGGTGGCCTGTGAGAACACCCCGTTCGGGCTGTGCACCTGGGTCGTCGAAACCTGTGTCTTCGCCATCAGTCGAGCACCCCTCCCGCCGGAACGACGGCACCGACCGCCCGTGCGGCTGCCAGCAGACCGTCCAGCCCCGACCTCTCGATCAGTACGCCGTCCCGCCGCTGATGTGCTGCCCGTTCCGCCTCGATCTCCCCCGGCAGATACAGCCGGCTCACTCCCGGTGCGGTCGCGCTGCCGCGAACGCGCGCGGCCAGCCCGGACGACCGGCGCCGGAAGTTCTCGACCCCGCCGAGGAGTTCCGGGTCGATCGCCAGAAACAGGTGCGCGCAGTCGTTCGGCCGGTCCGGTTCGCGGTACAGCGGCCGCACCTGGTCGCCCCAGCCGCCGCCGCTCAGCACGCCGGTCAGTACGTCGATCATCAGCGCCAGCCCGAAGCCCTTGTGCCCGGCGGCCGGCAGCAGCATCCCGAGGACCGCTTCCTCGGCGTCGGTGGTCGGGGTGCCGGACGGGTCGGTCGCCCAGGTGTCCGGGATCGGCCGTCCGGCCGACGCCGCCAGCCGAATCTTGCCCAGGGCAACAGCCGACAGGGCCATGTCGAGCACGATCTCCACGCCGGCCGAGGTCGGGACCGCGATCGCCAGCGGGTTGTTGCCGACGATCCGCTCGGCCCCGCCGGGAGCAGGCATCAGCGGTGTGGTGTTGGACATCGCGACCCCGACGCAGCCTGCGTCGCCGGCCTGCATGGCCCACCGGCTCGCCGCGCCGAAGTGGTGCGCGTTGCGGACCGACACCAGTCCGATCCCGTACCGCCCGGCCCGCTCGATCGCGTGTCCCATCGCCTGTGGGCTGGACAGTTGGCCCATCCCGCCGCGCGCGTCCACGACCAGCGCGGCGCCGGCGTCGAAGAGGATGTCGAGCTCGCGTTCCCGGGTGACACCGCCGGCGTTGAGGCGCTCGACGTACATCGGGACGAGCATGACGCCGTGCGAACTTACTCCGCGTAAGTCCGCCTCCACGAGGGCGGCAGCGATCTTGGCCGAGTCACTCGGGTCGAAGCCGAGGGCGCTGAACACGGCCGAGACAGTGGCCTCCAGCCAGGCGGGACGGACCAGCACCCGCCGGTCGGCATCGGAAGCTTGGGCGGTCACCGCGTCTCCTGTGCCCAGGGCAGGAACAGGTACTCCAGCAGGACCAGGCCGTAGAACAAGATGATGCTCATGATGCTGAGCAGCGTGATCGCGGCGAACGCCAGCGCGGTGTCGGCACTCGCGCCTGACTGCTGGATCACGTAGCCCAGGCCCTGGGTGGCGCCGACGAACTCGGCGATCACCGAACCGATCACGGCCAGCGAGATCGCCACCTTCAGCCCGGTGAAGATCTGCGGCATCGCGTACCGCAGCCGGAGCTTGAAGAACTCCTGCGCCCGGCTCGCGTTCAGCGACCGGAGCAGCTCGACCAGCTCGACCGGGGTCGACTTCATCCCCTGCGCGGTCGAGATCACGATCGGGAAGAAGCACACCAGCAGCACCATCACGACCTTCGGCCACTGGCCGAAGCCCATCCAGACCACCAGCAGCGGCGCGATCGCGATCTTCGGGATCGCGTTCACCATCAGCAGCAGCGGATAGACCAGCCGCTCCAGGATCACCGAGCGGACGATCAGCAGCGCGATCGGCACCCCGAGCACGATCGCGAGCAGGAAGCCCTCGACCGTCTCCAGGAACGACGTCCCGGTCTCCTTCAGCAGGTACGCCGGATCGTCGAAGAACTTCACCACCACGTCGTACGGCGTCGGCAGCAGGTAGGACTCGATCGAGAAGACGATCGTGGCCAGCCACCAGAGCGCGATCGCGCCGGCCAGGCCGAGGATCGGCAGCAGCACCGCCGCGGTCGGCGACGTGGTGAGCCAGGAACGCTTCTTCACGGCCGCACCTCGTCGACCGGGCGAGACTCTTTCTCCGCGAGCAGGCCGTGCAGCAGCCCGCTGATCTGCGCGACCTCGGTCAGGTGCGCATTCTGGCCGAGGCTGCGCGGCCGCGGGATGTCGATGTCGACGACCTCGCGCAACCGGCCCGGCCGCGGGGTCAGCACGACCACCCGGTCGGCCAGTACGACGGCCTCCTCGATCGAGTGGGTGACGAACACGATCGTGGTGGACAGCTCCATCTTGATCCGCTGGAGCTCCTCGGACAGCTCGGTCCGGGTGAGCGCGTCGAGCGCGGAGAACGGCTCGTCCATCAACATCACCTGCGGGTCGCGGATCAGCGAGCGGCACAGCGACACCCGCTGCTGCATCCCGCCGGACAGCTCGTGCGGCAGCCGCCGCTCGAACCCCTTCAAGCCGACCAGGTCGAGCAACTCGTGAGCCTTGTCCCGGTACGCCGCCCGATCACCTGAGCCACCATCGATCTCGACCGGCAGCATCACGTTGGACAGCACCGACCGCCACGGCAGCAGGGCCGGCCGCTGGAACATGAACGACACGTCCCGGCGCGGCCCGGTGACCGGTTCCCCGGCCACCGTGACCGTGCCGGACGTCGGCGGCAGCAGTCCGGCGATCAGCCGGAGCAGGGTGGACTTGCCACACCCGGACCGGCCGATCAGCGTGACGAACTCGTTCGGCTGGACGTGCAGGTCGATCTCCGCGAGGGCCGTGACCGGGCCCTCGCGTCCATCGAAGACCTGCCCTACCTTGTCCAGCCGGATCATCGAGGAAGCGACCTAGCCCTTCGGGGCGAGGTCGACGGTGACGACGTCTTCCGGCTTGACCGAACCCTTCGGCTCGATCGCTCCCGCGGCGTCCAGGATGCTGATGATCTTCTGCACCCGGGTCGGGTCGACCGCACCCAGCTCACCCTTGAAGTCATCCGGCTTGATGTACTCCTGCATCCGCTTCAACTCGTCGGTGGCTACCTCGAGGTCGGTCTGCGGCACATACTTCTTCAGGATCGCGGCCGCACCGGCCGGGTCGTCGTACGTGTCCTGCAGGCCCTTGAGCAGCGCGCTGGTGAACTTCTTCACCTGGTCCGGGTGCTCCTTGGCCAGGTCGGACCGGGTGATGATCGCGTTGCCGTACAGGTCCGGCAGCTTGTCGCGGTACGGGAGGACGATCGCCTTCTTCTTCGCCGCCTTCTCCACCAGCGGTACGCCGACCACGAACTGGCCGATGCCGTCCACCTTCCCCGACGCGAGCAACTGCGGCAGCGCCGGCGGCGGCGACGGCACGAAGGTGACCGATTCGGGGTCGATACCGACCGCCTTGGCGTAGACCGGGAACATCACCGTGTTGGTCGACCCGGGCTGGTCACCGATCCGCTTGCCGACCAGGTCCTGCGGCTTGCTGATCTTGCCGCCCTCGAGCGCGACGATCGCGGCCATCGACCGCTGGTGGATCATCCCGACCGTGGTGATCGGCAGCTTCTGCTTGCCCAGGGTGATCACGGTGGCGGTGAAGTCGCCGATGCCGTAGTCGGCCTGGCCGCCGGCGACCAGTTTCATCACGTCGACCGTGCCGGAGCCCGGGTTGATGGTGACGTCGAAGCCGGCGTCCTTGAAATAGCCCTTCTCCAGGGCGACGTACGCGTATGCCTCACGACCGAAGGTGTTGAACGAGGTCAGATAGCTGACCTTCTGAAGGCCCGAGTCCTGGCCCTGGCCCTCGTTGCCGGAGTTGTTGCATGCACTGACCAGGGCGAGCCCCAGGACCGCCATCAGGGCGACGGCGGAACGCCTCAACCTCATATCGACCTCTCTCCTCCGATATTTGATCAAACATCAAATATGGAAGGGTGGTCAATCGGCCCTCCGGGGACTTCACGGCGACTTTACGTCCACCGCATCCGGTCCCCGCAGAGCCCGCTTGCCACCCGTCCTGGAGCCGTTCCCCATACCTGTCCGCACCGGACGGGCATCCCGCCCCGACCACAGACCGTACCCGCCCGGACAGCAGATCGCGACGCCCATCGGGCTCCGAAGCCGTCCTTCCCCCGTCAAATTTGCGTAAACCCTCCGTGGCGAGTGATCCACCCCACGTGTCCGCCGAACAGTCAAGGGTTAACCGTCGGGGACCTCAACTTCTTGCCTCCGACAAGCGCCTCCGCAGGGCCCTCGAGCGGGTTCACTCCGGGGAGGGAGGTGGGGCGAGCAGTGGTTTGGGACGATGGACAGGTGGTGGACGAGCTGGTGCGTGGGTCGGCGGCTTCCGGGCGCGGCACGACGCGTCCGGCAGGCCGGTTCGCGCGTACGGCGTCGTACCTGGTGCGGGGTTTCACCTGCCTGGGCCGGGCGTCGACGTACCTGCGGTGGGTCTATCTGCTGCTCGGCGCGGCGCTGGTGCTGGCGTTCATCCTGGTCGACAGCGCGCTGGGCGCCTTGGCCCAGGATCTCGACCTGCCGGCCGTTGTCAGCGTTATCGTGATCGCGATCCTGATCGTCGGACCGCCGATCGCACTCGGCATCCTGCCCGCGGTCCGCGAGGTCGAGGGCATCGCGGTCGAATCGCTGCTCGGCGTCCGGTTCGAGGAACGTCCGCTCGGCCCGGCCCGGACCTGGGCGCAGCGGCGCCGTACGGCGACCTGGTTCTGCCTGCACCTGGTCACCGGCGGCATCGTCGGCATCCTCAGCACGATCGTGTTCGGCGTCGGCGCGGTGTTGCTCGCGGCACCGTTCCGCTCCCCCGGCCGGCACGAACTGTTCCCGGACGTCTCCTACGAGATCAGCGGCGGCTGGTCCGATCTGTGGATGCCAGCCGTCGCGCTGGCCGGGATCGTCGCACTGTTCTTCCTGTCGTCCGCGGTGGGTGCGCTGCTCGCCTACCTCGCGCCACGCGTCCTCGGTCCGACGCCGGCGGAGCGGATCGAACTGCTCGAGCGCCGTACGGCGATGCTTGCCGAGCGCAACCGTCTGGCCCGGGAGCTGCACGACAGCGTCGGGCACGCGCTGAGCCTGGTCACCATCCAGGCGGCCGCGGCGCGCCGGGTGCTGGCGACCGATCCGGAGTTCGCCGAGACCGCGCTGGCGGCGATGGAGACCTCGGCCCGCAACGCGCTGGCCGACCTCGACCACGTTCTCGGCCTCCTGCGCGACGACCGACGGCCCGGTTCGCGGACCTCACCGCAGGCGACGCTGGACGATTTCGCCCGGTTGGTCGACGCCACCAGGGCCGGTGGGATCGCCGTCGAGGTCCGCCGCGACGGCGACCTGAGTCAGCTCCCGGCGGCGGTGTCCCGAGAGGCCTACCGCATCGTCCAGGAAGGCTTCACCAACGCGATCCGGCACGCGGGCCGTCCGGCCGACGAGCTCACGGTCGACCTGTCGATCCGGCTGGACACGTCCGGGCTGCGCCTCGAGCTGACCAACCCGGTCAGCGGCGCGTCGGACCATGCCGGTGGTGGCCGCGGCCTGGCCGGCATCCGTGAAAGAGTCGCCGTACTGCGTGGCACCGTCGACGCCGGCCTGGTCGGAAACCAGTGGCGGCTCGCGGTGACCCTGCCGGTCTCGGTGACGACGAAGGGATGAGATGAACCTGTCGGTGGTCGTGGTCGACGACGAGCCGCTGATCCGGAGCGGGCTGCGCGCCATCATCAACGCCGAACCCGACCTCGCGGTCGTCGGTGAGGCCGGCGACGGTGCGGAGGTGCTGCCGGTCGTACGTCGTACCGGTGCGGACGTCGTCCTGATGGATGTCCGGATGCCCGCGGTCGACGGCATCCAGGCGACCCGGCTGCTGCTGGAGAACCTCGATCCCGCGCCGCGCGTGCTGGTGGTGACGACGTTCGAGAACGACGACTACGTGTACGACGCTCTGCGCGCGGGCGCGTCCGGGTTCCTGCTGAAGCGGACGCCGCCGGACGACATCATCGCGGCGATCCGGACGGTCGCCGGGAGCGAGTCACTGCTCTTCCCCGAGGCGATCCGGACGCTGGCGCTCGCGCACGTCGGTGCGCAGCCGTCGCGTCCGGCCGGGCTGGACGAGTACCAGCTGACCGATCGGGAGCAGGAGGTCCTGCGCCTGATGGCCAAGGGGCTGTCGAACGCGGAGATCGCGACCGAACTGATCCTCGGCCTGCAGACGGTCAAGACCCACGTCGCGAACGTGCTCGCCAAGCTGAACGCCCGGGACCGCACCCAGGCCGTGATCCGCGCCTACGAGTCAGGCTTCGTCCCACTGCACTGAGGTCCGCAGCATGAGGTCCAGCGGCTGAGGCATCTGCTCCTAGGTCGTGGCGGGGTCGTCCGCTTCGGCCAGGTCACAGGCGTTGTGGATCGGGTCGATCGCCTGGGCCTTCATCGCCACCCGCTGCAGCAGCAAGCGGAAGCTGGAGCGCTCGGCCTGGTCCAGGCTGCCCAGGATCTCGTCCTCGGCCGTCGACAGACGCCGCTCCAGATCACACAGGGTCTCCTTGCCCTGCTCCGTCGGCACGATCAACCGGGCCCGCCGGTCAGCCGGATCCGGCTGCCGCTGCACCAGCTCGGCCTTCTCCAAGTCGTCCAGCAGATACGTCATCACAGTCCGGTCCACGCCGAGCTGCGCGGCCAGATCGAGCTGTCGCCGCGGGCCTTCGGCCACCGTGGTCGCCAGCACCTGATAACCCCGTGGGCCACCGGGTACGTCGTCCAGCGCGGCGGCAGCCGCCTTCGCGTACCGGCGGAACACGACGCCCAGCGCCCAGCCCAGGTCGGACTCGACCGGGGCGCCGCTGGTCGCGCGCGGCTCCATTCCGCCGGCAGACCGACGCGCCACCTCGCGGGCGATCCGGCCCTTGACGTCGGGCGAAGTACTGGTCATGTCCCCATCGTACGTGGTGTACGCCACTCGGAATACGATCTGGCTTGAATATGTTCTGCTTCACAGACTATCTTCAGTACAGCTCGTCTGAGCCCCCTCACATGATGGAGAGAATCTGAGATGACCACCCTGCTACGCGTCGACGCCAGCGTCCGGCTGGACGGATCGGTCAGCCGTGCCCTGGCGGATAGCGCCGAGGCCGCCTGGAAGGCGGAGCACCCGGACGGTGTCGTGGTACGGCGCGACATCGGTCTGCACCCGCTTCCGGCGGACGCCTGGCCGGCCCTGGTGGCCGCCAAGCTCGGCGCCGAGACCGGCCCGAACCTCGCCGAGGCCACCGCGCTGGCCGAGGAACTCGCCGCCGAGATCAAGAACGCCGACGCGGTCCTGCTCGCCGTACCGCTGTACAACTACGGCATCTCCCAGCACGTGAAGACCTGGATCGACCTGCTGATGATCGACCCCCAGCTGGTCTACGGCCCGAGCCCGGTGGCCGGCCGTCCAGTCATCCTCACGCTCGCCCGTGGCGGCGGCTACAGCCCCGGCACCCCGAAGCACGGCTGGGACCACGCGACGCCGTACCTGGAGCGCATCTTCGGCGATGTCTTCGGTATGAACCTCCGTACCGCTGCCGCTGAGCTCACGTTGGCCCCGGTCACCCCCGGGATGGAGGAGCTCATCGACGCATCCAAGGTCTCCGAGTCCGAGGCCCACGTCACCGCCGAAAAGCACGGCACCGTGGTGGCCCGCGAACTCACCGCCGACGCCGCCTGACCCTGGCTTGATCCTGGGCGCGCCCGTGGTGCCGAGCTCGAGCCGGCATCACTCAGGCGACCCGCCAGGTGGACAGCGTGACCGACAACGTGACCATCCCGGGCTCCGGCAGTACAGCGATCTTGGCCGCCATCTCGCGGTGATTCACATGCCGCGCACTCGGCGTCATCAGCACCAACTGCTCGATCGCGGTCCGGTCGAGCCGCATCGTCTCTTCGACGACCTCACTCCCGGTCTGCTCGAACTTGCCGGCCAGTGACTCCTGCAGGCGTCGTTCCTTCTCTTCGTCGACCTTGACCAGGCCGAGTACGCCGACCAACTCGGCCAGGTGCTCCTGGTTCGGCGTCACCACGAGCAGTGTGCCGCCGGGCGCGAGGACGCGGGCCATCTCGGCGGCGTTGCGCGGAGCGAACACGTTCAGCATCAGCTGCGCCGAATCGTCCAGCAACGGCAACTCCTGCCACGCGTCGCAGACGACCGACCCGATCCGCGGGTCCACCTTGGCTGCCCGCCGGGCGGCGTACCGCGAGACATCCAGCGCGATCCCCCGCCGGCGGGCCGCGGTCCCGAGGACGCCGGCCAGGTAGTAGGCGGTGCCGGCGCCGACCTCCACGACCAAGTCGTCGTCCCCCAGGTTGGCGGCGAGGATCAGGGCGTCGCGGATCGGTTCGTAGTGGCCGAGGCCGAGGAAGACCGTCCGCGCGCCGATCATCGCGGCCGAGTCGCCGTCGATCCCGGTGGATGCCGAGGGCAACAGATTGAGGTAGCCCTGCTTGGCCAGGTCGTACGCGTGGCCGTGCGAACAGCTCGCCGTCCGGGCGTTCAGCGCGAGCGCGTCACCGCAGACGGGACAGCGCAGTACGGCGACCAGGTCGGCATCCACCGCTCCATTGTCCCAGAGGGCGTCTCAGCCGTTGATGTCCCGACTGGTGATGCGGGCCCAGGCAGCGGCGTAGAACACGGCCAGATAGGCGCCCTGCAGGAGCAGGTTGCGGCCGATCGCGTCCCAGTACGGCGGATCGCGCAACAGATCGGCGAACGACGGCCAGCCGTACATCAGCAGCCACGGGTGGATCACGTCGATCTGCGGGATCGCGCTCAGGATCCCGCACACGATGAACGAGCCGAACGTGGCTGCCATCGCCGCCAGCGGGGTCGACGTCAGCGACGAGACGAACAGCCCGATACCGGCCAGCCCGAGCATCGACAGCCCGATCAGTACGGCGATACCGAGCGCGCGGACCAGTCCGTCGCCGAGCGAGACCGTCGTCCCCGAGAGCAGGAGGACGTCGCCGACCGGGAACAGCACCATGCCCGCGATCAGCCCGGACAGCCAGATGACCAGCGTCGCGGCCAGACAGAACACGGCGAGCGCGACCATCTTCGCGGCGAGCAGCCGGGACCGGCCGGCCGGAGCGGTGAGCAGGTTGCGGAACGTGCCGAGACTCGACTCGCCGGCGAGTGACTCCCCCGCCACGACCGTGATGGCCGTCGGCAGGAAGAACGGGAGCGAGACCGCCAGGCTCGCCACGATCAGGAAGAACCCGTTCCCGGCGACCTGGCCGATGAACCCCTCGGCGTCGCCCTCGGACCCGGACAGCTTGATCGCGACACCGATCATCACCGGCACCGCGGCGAGGACGGCGAGCAGCACCCAGGTCCGGGCCCGGCCGAACACCAGATGCAGCTCGGACCTGAAGAGCGCCAGCGTGTGCCGCCCGGGCCTCGGCCGGAGGTCCACGGTCTCCGCAGTCACCACGTCCGGCGACAGCTCACTCGGCGACATCGAAGCCTTCTCCGGTCAGGGCCACGAAGGCGTCTTCGAGGCTGGGGCGTTCCAGGCCGAACCCGTGGATGCGAACATCGGCGGCGACCAGGGCGGCGGCGAACTTGTCGATCGGGAGCTCACCGGCGTCGCCTTCGACGGTCTCGGCCGTGGTCTTGAGGTCGGTGACACCGAGGCTCTTCAGGGTCTCGGCGGCCTGGCCGATGTCCGGCGTACGCACGACCAACCGGGGCCGGAGCTCGGAGCGAAGCTCGGCGACGGTGGACTGGCGGACGAGGCGGCCGCGGCTCATCACGGCGGCGTGGGTGCAGACCTGCTCGACCTCGGCCAGCAGGTGGGTCGAGGTGAAGATGGTCGTGCCGTCGCTCGCGAGCTCCTGGATCAGGTGGCGGACTTCGCGGGTACCCTGCGGATCGAGGCCGTTGGTCGGCTCGTCGAGGACCAGCAGCTCGCGGCGCTGCATCAGCGCGACCGCGATGGCCAGCCGCTGCCGCATGCCGAGTGAGTAGGCGCGGACCTTCTTGTTCGCCGCGTTGGACAGTCCGACCCGCTCGAGCGCCTGCCCAGCCCGCGCCTTCCGGGTCTGTGGATCAGCCGTCCGGTCCGCCGCGTCGAACCGGAGCAGATTCGCCTGCCCGCTCCAGAACGGGTAGAACGCCGGCCCTTCGACCAGCGCACCGACTCGCGGCAGCACCCGCAGCTGGGCCTTCGGCATCGACTCCCCCAGCAGCTCGACCGACCCCGCCGTCGGCGTGATCAGGCCGAGCAGCATCCGGATCGTCGTCGTCTTCCCGGACCCGTTCGGCCCAAGGAACCCGAACACGCTCCCGGCCGGCACCGCGAGGTCGACCGCGTCCACCGCGACCTGCCCGCCTCTGAACCGCTTGGTCAGCCCCCGTGTCACCACAGGCGGCGAGGTGGGGCCTGCCACGGTTAGCGCGGCGCCTTCGGTGCGGCGGCGACCAGAGTGTCCGGGCTGACCATTCCGACCAGGACACGGCCGTCGTCGGTGATCAGGGCGTTGACCATCTTGCTGGTCAGGATCTTGCCCTTGCCCCAGGAACCCTCGACGGTCCGGGCGTTCGCGAGCAGTTGTCCGAGCGGACCGGTGCGGGTCAGCTCCACATCGCGGAACGCGACCACGCTCTCCCAGCCCTCACCGATCACCGTCGGCTTGTCGTCACCACTCGGCTTGACGGGTTTGTCGATGCCCGACGGCGGCTTGACCGGAGTCGGGGCCTGACGATTGGCAGGAACCTTCTCCTCCTTCACCTTCACACCCTTCGGCGGGGTGAACGTGAACGTGCTGGCCGCCGGTACGTCGAACGACACCGAGGAGAAGCCGAGTTGCACGGCTGGGTCCGACCCGGTGCGGGGCATCACCGTCACCTCGAGCGGGACCCAGGTCTTCGAGTCGATCGCCAGCGTGACCGAACCGACCGTGGACTTGTCGGTCTTCGGCACCAGGCGCAGCTTGTACGCATCCCGGCCAGCCACCTTGTCGGTCCCGTTCACCTCGACCTTGGTGGTCGGGTCGATCGCGGCCAAGAACTGCTTGGCGACCGCGGACGGATCGTACGACTCCGGCTTGACCTCAGGCTTGCTCGGCCGGTTGGTCCGGGCCGGCAACGTCAGCTTGACGGCCTCACGCTCGGAGGAGTCATAGGCCCAGGCGGTCTTGCCGTCGGTCGTCCAGACCCGCTCGGCCATGCTGTCCAGGACGGAGACGCGTGCCTTGTCCGGGCTCGCGAAGGCGACCCGGGCGGTGTGCTCGCCGGTCAGCAGGTCGGGGATCTGGCTGCCGCCTTCGACCCCGGGCAGCGCGGGCAGACCGAGGTCCGCCGCGGACCGGACGGTGCCGCTCAGGCCGTCGACCTTCGCCGTCTGGACCTTGGTCAGCAGCTCCTGCGCGGTGATGTCGGGGAGCTTGGGTGACGCGTCCGCAACCACCGGACCGAGCGTGCCCACCCCCGCGACCACTGCGACTGCCGTGACCGGTACCAACCACCGTCGACTCCGCTGCGCTACGCCCATGCCTCAAGACTCGCACCGTGACGGGGTGGAACCAAGTGGTCTCAGGGTCACTTCACCCAAAAGAGTGAGGGGGGTGTACGACGAGCGTAGTACGCCGGGTGTACGACGTACTGCGCCGGTCGGATGTCAGCGGCTTTGCAGCGCGTCCAGGGCAACGGTCATGGCGGCGGCCACCCGGAAGTCCAGGCGGGGATCCTGAACGGTGATCCGGTAGCGGTCGCGGACGGAGACCTTGCGCTCGACCGACAGCACCGGCTGTGCCGATTCCTGCTCGGTGAAGTCGAAGTGGAAGATGAACGGCAGCGGGATCTCGCCGACGAACGGAACGAACTCCCAGACCCGGCGGACGATCGCGACGGTCGCGTTACGCTCCGTGCCGCTCGCGTGCAGGTGACCGCTGGACAGCAACCAGCTGGATCGCAGCAGGCTCTTGCCGAACTCCTTCTTGAACCACCCGATCGGCTGACCGTTCGCGTCGAAGACGTCGTACCCGGAGCCGAGGTCGATCGCCTTGCGCGCCTTGAACGAGAACACCGCCTGCGTCTTGGTGTCGTCGCTGTAGAAGGTGACCTGCTCCTTGAACGCCATCCGCTTCTGCTGCGCGAACGCCAGCACCGGACCGTCCGTGCCGTCGGGGTTGGTGGCGATCAGCTCGTACTTGTTCGCCATCATGGTGATCCGCTGCTTCATCGAGAAGGCGGGCACGTACATGGGCGCTTGATCAGTCATGCGGAGGAGTGTGTCACCTCACCCAGTCCACTCCACACGCCAGTGCACCCGCCCGCAGCCCGCGGACCAGCCCATCAGCCAGCTCTGACTGCTCTACTGCGCGTACGGCGAGCTGCCCGACCCCCTGCAACGCCAGGTCGCGTGCAACCTCGACACCCAGCTCAACAGCCTCCACCGGCGTACGCGCAGGCCGCCAGAGCACACCGAAGTCAGCCACCGGCTTCTCAGGCCCCAGGTGTACGACGAGAGCGTCGGACTGCCCCAGATACTCCGCAGGGTCGCCACCCACGACCACTCGCACCCGCTGACGACCAACAGCCTGTACTGCGTTCTCACCGGCACGTACCGCGTCACCTTCGATCGAGGTGGGGCCCCGCTGACCCCACTCCTCGTGGTGAACGGCCCAGGCGAGTGGACGACGTGCAGCCCAGCCTGTCCGCACCAACTCCGGTGCGGCCGCGAACTCCTCCACATGCCCGACACAGAGGTAGCCGACGAGCTCTATGTGCGCCGGAAGGTCCAGTACAGCCGCGACCTCGCCAGGCTCGAAGAAAGAAACCCAACCGACGCCGAGCCCCTCGGCACGGGCGGCAAGCCAGAGGTTCTGGATCGCAATGGCCGCTGAGAACCAGGTCGTGCGTGGATCCGCATGCCGGCCCAGAACGTGCCTGCCGCCACGGCCGGGGTCACAGGTCACCGCGATGTTCAGTGGGGTGTCGAGAATGGCCTCGATCTTCAGCCCGTCGAACGCCTGCCGACGGTCGGGCGGTAGGGACGCGGCGAACGCGTCACGCTGGGCAGTGGCGAGGTCGTGCACTTTCCGGCGCGTGGCGATGTCCCGGATCAGCAGGAAGTCCCACGGCTGGCTGAGTCCCACACTCGGCGCTCGGTGTGCGGACTCCAGCACCCGGGTCAGCACGTCGTCCGCGATCGGCTGATTCACGAACCCGCGCCGTACGTCCCGGCGCTCAGCTATCACCCGGTGCACCACGTCCCGCTCGTTCGGCGGGTAGCCGGGTGCAGCAGACAGTCGACCGACGGCTGCGGTGGCGTTGATGGATTGGCGCTTGGTGACGACTAGATCGGCGCCGGCCGCGAGTACGGCTGCCTCCGCAACGCTTGGCGTGCCCTTGAGTCGCTGGACCTGCTCACTCGGCGTTGGCACGGGCTGTCGTGCGAGCACTGCAGGTGGTGTGGTGTGCAGGTCTGCTTTGAGGGACGCTGCCAACCGCTGCAGCCCCGGCTCGCTCTCGCGGCCGTCGACTGTGACCACCACGCGCACGTCTCCCCCGCCAGCAGCAGCCAGTGCGGCGTCAACCAGGTCCCGGAGTTCGCGGTACGACGTACCGGACCGCAGGCCGACGCCCACGACCAGGTTCACTTCTCCAACCCGGCGTGAACACGGGCAGCGGCTACCAGGCGTGCCGGCACGTCAGGAGTCGCTGTCCAATGCAGATGCAGGTACGACGCGTGCACTCGGGGCTGGGCGATTCCTTCGACACCACCTGGGAGGTACCAGGCCGGATCCACGTCGGTGTCGAGGTCGACCGTCGTACGGTGGAACTCGTGGCCGCGGACGCGGCGGCCTTCGTCGAAGAAGGCGGTCGTGGTCGCGGCGATCGCCGTCCGGTAGCCGAGGGTCAGACTGCCGGTCATCCGGCCGGTCGCGGGGAGCACTCCGGTCATCGGGTGACCGTCGAGCTCGCGACAGAGGTACAGCAGGCCGGCGCATTCGGCCACGACCGGCAGGCCGGCCGCGATCTCGGTCGCCACCTGCCGACGGAGCTGGTCGTTGGCAGACAGGGCCTCGGCGTGCAGTTCGGGGAAGCCGCCACCCAGGTACAGCGCCGCGGTTGCTTCAGGCAACGGATCGGCGAGCGGGTCGAAGGTGACGACCTCGGCACCGGCGGCAGCGAGCAGCTCGGCCGTCTCGGTATAGCGGAACGAGAACACCGGGCCGCCGGCAACAGCCACGACCGGTCGTCCTTCCTCCGCGGGCGTTACCTCCGCCGCCGGATCCCAGACCGCTGTCTCGAGCTCCGTCGCGGCGCGGGCGGCGGCCACGAAGGCTTCGAGGTCGACGCCCTTCCGGACCAGCTCGGCGGCTGCCTCGACGGCTGTGACGGCCTGTTCGCGCTGTTCGTCGGCCGGGACGAGGCCGAGATGACGGCTGGGCACGGTCAGGCGGGTGTCACGCCGCAGTACGCCGAGCACCGGTACGCCGGTCGGCGCGACGCCGGCCCGCACCTCGGCCTCGTGCCGGTCCGAGCCGACCTTGTTCAGGATCACTCCGACGATCCGCACCTCGGTGTCGAAGGCAACGAAACCGTTGACGACGGCACCGACACTTCGACCAGCCGCAGAGGCGTCGACGACGAGTACGACGGGTGCCTTGAGCAACTTCGAGACGTGCGCCGTGGACGCATAACCCTCGGTCCCGAGCGCACCGTCGTACAGGCCCATCACGCCCTCGACGACGGCCAGATCCGCACCCGCGGCGCCGTGCGCGAACAGCGGGGCGACCCGCTCCTCGCCTTGCAGCATGGGGTCGAGGTTCCGCCCCGGCCGCCCGGTCGCGACCGCATGGAAGCCGGGATCGATGTAGTCGGGGCCGACCTTGAATCCCGCCACCGTGTGCCCGGCCTGCCGCAGCGCCGCCATCAGGCCGACGGCGACCGTCGTCTTCCCGGCGCCCGAGGCGGGCGCCGCGATCACCAGGCGTGGGATCACCACTCGATGCCCTTCTGACCCTTCTGGCCCGCGTCCATCGGGTGCTTGACCTTGGTCATCTCGGTGACCAGATCGGCGGCGTCGAGCAGCCGCTGATCGGCGTTGCGGCCGGTGATGACGACGTACTGGTGACCCGGCCGGTTGACCAGCGTGTCGACCACCTCGTCGACGTCGACCCAGCCCCACTTCATCGGGTACGTGAACTCGTCGAGCACATAGAGGTCATGCGTCTCGGCCTTGATCCGGCGCTGGATCTCGCGCCAGCCCTCGAGCGCGTCGGCGGCGTGGTCCTCCTCGCTGCCGGCCTTCCGCGACCAGCTCCAGCCCTCGCCCATCTTGTGCCACTCGACCGGCCCGCCCTGTCCCGTTGCCTCATGCAACTGACCGAGGGCCTTGAAGGCGCTCTCCTCGCCGACCTTCCACTTCGCGCTCTTGACGAACTGGAACACGCCGATGTTCCAGCCCTGGTCCCAGCCGCGCAGCGCCATCCCGAAGGCGGCCGTCGACTTCCCCTTCATCTCACCGGTGTGAACCATCAGCAACGGCCGGTTCCGCCGCTGCCGGGTGGTCAGGCCGTCCTGCGGCACCACACTCGGCTGACCCTTCGGCATCAGGCGACGCTCCGCTCGGTGACCGTACGGACGAGGTTGCCGGCGGCAACATCGCCGAGATCGAGGTACTCCGCCGACAGGCAGGCGGCGAGCTCCGCGGCCAGCCCGAGCCGGACGCCGCGACGCGGTTCGCAGTCGACGACGACCGTGGCGATCCCTTGCCGGGCCAGCCATTCGGCCGTCTGACGGGCGCGGGCAAACGCGTTGTCGCCGTACGTCGCGCGGCCGTCGGTGACGAGCACGAGCAGGGGTCGGCGACGCGGGTCCCGGATCGCGGCGATGCGTAGTACCTCGGCCGTTTGCAGCAGACCTTCGGCGAGCGGGGTGCGTCCACCGGTGGGCAGCGATTCGAGACGTCGTACGGCGGTCTCGACGCTGCCAGTGGGCGGCAACGCGACCGTGGCGGTGGCACCGGCGAAGGTGACCAGGCCGACCGTGTCGCGGCGTTGGTACGCGTCGAGGAGGAGCGAGACGATCGCCGTCTTCACCTCACCCATGCGCTTCTTGGTGCCCATCGAGCCGGACGCGTCGACGGCGAAGAGGACGAGGTTGCCTTCACGGCCTTCCTTGACAGCGAGCCGGACGTCCGCCGGTCGCACCGTAAGGCCTGGACCACTCCTCCCCCTCGCCTGCTGGTGAGGTGCGGCCGAGCGGATGGTTGCCAGCAGATGCGGCCGGCCAGACTCTCGTCCGATGCGTGGCCGATCCCCCACCACGCGGCCGACGTCAGTGATCGCTCGCGACCGTCGACCGGCGACGCCGGCACCGGCGGACTGAACGCTGAGCAGACGAGCCTTGAAGGGCTCGGAGCTGCCGACCACCTCGCCGACGGGCGCCGGGCCTGGTCTGGGACCGTTCGCCTCGTCCTTGGCCGGGTCGGGCGTCTGAGGCTCGGCCGGGTCTGAGGCGTCGGGCTCGGCTGGATCGGAGTCGGACCGGTCCGCGGGGTCGGCGGAGTTGCTGCCGTCCGGGTCGGACGGGTCCGCGCCGCCGCCTCCGGGACCGTCCGGGTCGTCGTCTGGGTCCTCGGGTGGGGTGCTGTTGTTGATCGCCTCTTCGAGCTGGTCCTCGTCCAGGCCCGGCGCGTCGAAGGGGTTGCGGCGCTTGCGGTGCGGCAGCGCGAGTTTGGCGGCCGCACGTACGTCGTCCACCTCGACGACCGTCCGGCCCGACCAGGCCGCGTGGGCGACCGCCGTACGTGCGGTGACGAGGTCGGCACGCATGCCGTCGACGTCGAAGGACGCGCAGATCTCGGCGATCTGGCGCAGCGCGGAGTCGGTCAGGATCACTTCGGACAGCAGGTCGCGGGCCTTGACGATGCGCTCGGCGAGTTCGCTCTGCGCGCCCTCGTACCTCGCGGTGAAGCCCTCCGGGTCGGCCTCGTAGGCGAGACGGGCGCGCATGACCTCGACGCGGACGGCGGGATCGCGGCTGGCAACCACGTCGACGGTCAGGCCGAAGCGGTCGAGGAGCTGCGGGCGGAGCTCGCCCTCCTCCGGGTTCATCGTGCCGACCAGGACGAAGCGGGCCGGGTGGGTGACGGACACGCCGTCGCGCTCGACGGTCGCGCGACCCATCGCGGCGGCGTCGAGCAGTACGTCGACCAGGTGGTCGTGCAGGAGGTTGACTTCATCGACGTACAGGAGCCCGCGATGCGAGGCAGCGAGCAGACCAGGCTCGTACGCCGTGACGCCCTCGGCCAGCGCCTTCTCCAGATGTAGCGAGCCAAGCACGCGGTCCTCGGTCGCGCCGACAGGCAGCTCGACCAACCGCGCCGGCCGGGTGAACGCCTCGGCGTCCGACTGATGCGGGCCGTCGGGACACCCTGGATCCGGGTGGTCGGGGTCGCAGGAGAAGCGGCAGCCGGGTACGACGTCGACCGGCGGGAGGATCTCGGTCAGCGCGCGGACGGCCGTCGACTTGGCGGTGCCCTTCTCGCCGCGGATCAGCACGCCGCCGATCGCGGGTGAGATGGCGGCCAGGATCAGCGCCAGCTGCAGATCCTCCATCCCGACAACCGCTGTGAACGGGAACCCGGAGGCGCCGGAGCGCAGGTTGCCGGAGGTGATCGGAGCAGGCCGCATCGGCGGGGTCCCTTCGTCGAGCGGGTGTCCACGCCCGCTTCGGCAGCTGGTACGCCGTACCGCGGAGATCGCAGGCCGGCGGACGGACGCGGATGTCCTGGCTCCCGGGTCTCCCCGGTCACAGTGGCGGGACCGCCCCGGACTCCCGGCCGCAGCCAGTCACCGGTGTTCCTCCACAACCGTCGGCCCGATCATGGCACACCCCCACCCCATCCTCAGCGACGAGGTTCACACCCTCCAGCCACCGAGTCGTGGATCTTGGTCGCTGCAATCGCCTGGAACCAGCAGAGATCTACGACTCGGTGCGCGTCAGCGGGACTGGCCGGCCCGCGCGGATGCCGACGAGAGAACCGAAGTCTTCGCCGGAGCCGGGGCACTGGCCGCCCTCCGCGCCTCGCTCAGAAGCGGGCTGCGGGGTTGTCCGTTAGCTTGGTTTCATGGCTCGGCTGGTCAAGGCATGTCTGAACGGGGATCGGTCGCGGGCTGATCATCCGGCGGTGCCGGTGACGCCGGAGGGATTGGCTCGGGAGGCCGAGGCGGCGGTTGAGGCCGGGGCGGGGGCGATTCACCTGCATCCGCGTGGGGCGGACGAGAAGGAGAGTCTGCGGTGGGCCGATATTCGCGACGCGGTTGAGGCCGTGCGTACGCGGTGTCCCGGCATTCCGATCGGCGTGTCCACGCGCGAGGGGATCGTCCCGGATCTGTGGGAACGCTTGGCGCTCCTGGCCGAGTGGGATCGCGGGCCTGACTTCGCGAGTGTGAACTTCCACGAGGTAGGCGCCGAGCAGATCGCCGACCTGCTGATCGAGCGCGGGATCGAGATCGAGGCCGGTCTGTTCACACCGGCTGCGGCGGAGGACTACGTCGCCTGGGGCGGCCCCGTCACCCGTGTGCTGGTCGAAGCCATCCCCGGTATCTCACCGGGATCCGACGGAATCGCGGCCGCTCAGGCGACCCTCGCCGTACTCCCGACGACCGACGTACTCGCGCACGGCGAGAACGAATGGGCTTGGCCGGTACTGCGTTGGGCCTCCGAGAAGGGGTACGACGTACGCCTCGGCTTCGAAGACATGCTCACCGGCCCCGACGGCCAACAAGTCCGCAGCAACGCAGACCTACTGAGCTACCTGTAGCCGGAGAGGCGTTTGGCGAGGGCGGTGGCGGCGGTGTCGTCTTTTACTTCGCGGATGCCGATGATTGGGGTTACGGAGACGAAGCCGGCGGCTAGGAGGGCTTCGTCGGAGTTGTGGACTGGGTTTGCGGCGGGTGGCTCGAGTTCGATCATTGGTTCGCCGGTTGGGGCTGTGGTGCCGGTGATGCGGGAGCGCGTGATCGGGGCCAGCGAGGCGTGCCGTACGCCGGCCAGCTGGTCGAGGGGACGGTCCGGGACGTTGATGGTCAGGACGGTCCCGGCCGGCTCCGGCACGATCCAGGTCAGCGCCTCAGCGGCCACCGCGCCCGCGGTGCCCCAATGCGCAGGGTCCTCGGAGTCGATGCTGATGGCAACCGCCGACAGACCTTGGCCGGCCGCGGTCAGGGCGGCGGCCACGGTGCCGGAGTGGAAGATCGGTACGCCGATGTTGTGGCCGCGGTTGATCCCCGAGACGACCAGGTCCGGCGCGGCCCCGAACGCCCCAA
The DNA here is from genome assembly GCF_037203805.1 of Kribbella sp. CCNWLW201. Lineage (NCBI taxonomy): Bacteria > Bacillati > Actinomycetota > Actinomycetes > Propionibacteriales > Kribbellaceae > Kribbella > Kribbella sp. CCNWLW201. The sequence continues at coordinate 592,450 of NZ_JBBCBQ010000003.1, forward strand.
CGGACGCGAGTGTCACCGCGAGCGCCGGAGTGCCGTCGATGCCGTGATAAGTGATGCCGTCCTCGTCCTCCGACAAGGTCCGGATCGGTCGCCCGACCATCCCGGCCCGGGCCGAGCCGACGCCACTCTGGTCGTCCAGCGGCGCCACGACGAGGACGTCGTACCCGAGATCGGCGATCGCCGGTGCGAGCGCCCGGATCCCCGGAGCCTGGTAACCGTCGTCGTTGGTGATCAGGACTCTCAGATTCTCGGGCGCCATACCTCTACCCAATCACATGCGGTCAGCCACGATCCTCGATGTCACCTTCTGTCTCGAGGACGGCGTTACGCAGCGTCTCGAGTGCCTCTGGGGAAGGCGCCGACCACAGACCGCGCTGCGCCGCCTCGAGCAGCCGCTCGGCGATCCCGTGCCGCGCCCACGGGTTGGACTTGCGGAAGAACTCCGCCATCTCCGGATCGGCGACGTACTCGGTCGTCAGCGTCTCGTACATCCAGTCGTCGACCACGCCCGCGGTCGCGTCGTACCCGAAGAGGTAGTCGACCGTCGCGGCCATCTCGAAGGCGCCCTTGTACCCGTGCCGCCGCATCGCAGCCATCCACCGCGGGTTCACTACCCGGGCCCGGAAGACCCGCTTGGTCTCCTCCTCCAGCGTCCGCGTCTTCACCTGCGCGGGTACGGCGGAGTCGCCGACGTACGCCTTCGGGTTGGACCCGGTCAGGTGGCGGACCATCGCGATCATGCCGCCGTGGTACTGGAAGTAGTCGTCGGAGTCCATGATGTCGTGCTCGCGGGTGTCCGCGTTCTTCGCCGCCACCTGGATCCGGGCGTACGCGCGCTCCATCGACCCGCGCGCCTCGGCACCATCGAGGTCCTTGCCGTACGCGTACCCGCCCCAGACGGCGTACACCTCGGCCAGCTCGGCGTCGGTCCGCCAGTTCCGCGCGTCCACGAGCGGCAGCAGGCCGGCGCCGTACGAGCCGGGCTTGGACCCGAAGACGCGTGCCGTCGACGAGCGTACGTCGTTGCCCGCAGCAACATCCGCGTCGACATGGGCCTTCAGATAGTTGTCGTCGGCTGACTCGTCCAAGGCAGCCACCGTGCGGACGGCGTCGTCCAGGAGCGCGACGACATGCGGGAAGGCATCCCGGAAGAAGCCGGAGATCCGCACGGTGACATCGACGCGCGGCCGGCCGAGCTCATCAACAGGAACAACCTCGAACCCGGTGACCCGGCGTGAAGCGTCGTCCCAGACCGGGCGGCAGCCGAGCAGCCACAGCACCTCGGCGAGGTCGTCGCCCTGCGTGCGCATCGCCGACGTACCCCAGACCGTCAGGCCGACGGACCGCGGCCACTCCCCTGTCTCGGCCTGGTGCCGGGCCAGGAGCGAGTCGGCCAGCGCGACGCCGACGTCCCAGGCGTTGCGGCTCGGGATCGCCTTCGGGTCGACGGCGTAGAAGTTGCGCCCGGTCGGCAGCACGTTGACCAGCCCACGGGTCGGCGACCCCGACGGGCCGGCCTCGACGAAGCGGCCGTCCAAGGCGCGCAGTACGTTGGCCAGCTCGTCACCGGTCCGGGCCAGTCGCGGCACGACCTCGGTCGCGGCGAAGGTCAGCGAGGCCTCGACCCCAGCCGAGGAGCGACCGAGCACCTCGGCGACGACCACCGGGACCTTCGCCGCATCCCAGCTCAGCGTCTCCATCCCGACGACGAGCTTCCGCGCGACCGCCTCCAGCAGGTCGACGCCGTCCGCGCCGCTGACCGCAGGCAGGTCCGCGAGCGTGGCCAAGTCGGCGAGGTCTGCGGCTTGGCCCGGGTTCGCCAGCAGTGCGGCCTCGTCGACGCCGAAGGTCTCCCCCAGCGCCGTCCGCAGGCCTGCGATCGAGTACGAACCACCCCACAACTGCCGGGCGCGCAGTACGGCGAGCACCAGATTGATCCGCGCCTCACCGGTCGGCGCACCGCCGAGAATGTGCAGCCCGTCGCGGATCTGCACGTCCTTGATCTCACACAGATACCCGTCGAGATGCAGCACGAACTCGTCGAACTCTTCGTCCTCGGGCTTCTCCGAGGTGTGCAGGTCGTGGTGCAGCTGCGCCGCCTGGATCAGCGTCCAGATCTGGGCCCGCAGCGTCGGCACCTTGTCCGGGTCGAGCGCCTGCACGGTCGCGTACTCGTCGAGCAGATACTCCAGCTTCGCCATGTCGCCGTACGTCTCGGCCCGCGCCATCGGCGGGACCAGGTGGTCGACGACGGTCGCGTGCGCCCGCCGCTTCGCCTGTGTCCCCTCGCCGGGATCGTTGACGATGAACGGGTACACCATCGGCAGATTCCCGAGTACGGCGTCCGGCGCACAGTCGGCCGCCATCCCGATCCCCTTGCCCGGCAGCCACTCCAGCGTCCCGTGCTTACCGAGATGTACGACGGCATGCGCGCCGAACCCACCCTCGTCGGCGGGGGCCTCGAGCCACCGGTACGCCGCCAGATAGTGATGCGACGGCGCCATGTCCGGGTCGTGGTAGATCGCCACCGGGTTCTCACCGAAACCACGCGGCGGCTGGATCATCAGGACGACGTTTCCGAAGCGCAAGGCTGCCAGCGCGATCGCGGGCTCGTCACCGGACGTGTCGACGTACAACTCGCCGGGCGCCGCACCCCAGGCCTCGGTCATTGCCTCACGCAACGATTCCGGGACGCGGCCGAACCACTGGGCATAGACCGACAGCGGGATCTTCGCGACCGCGGTGGCCAACTGCTCGTCGGTCAGCCAGTCGACGTCGTGACCGCCGGCCGCGATCAGCCGATGGATCAGCCCGTCCGCACCGTCCGGCCCCTGGAGCTCGCTCAGGTCGAGATCACCGAGGTCGTAGCCGGCGTCCTTGAGTTGACCGAGCAGGACGACCGCCGACGCCGGGGTATCGAGACCGACCGCGTTCCCGATCCGCGCGTGCTTGGTCGGGTACGACGACAGCACCAGAGCGAGCCGCTTCTCGGCGGCCGGGACGTGCCGGAGCCGGGCGTGCGCGACCGCGGTCCCGGCGAGTCGATCGCATCGCTCCGGGTCCGGCGCATACCGGGCCAGGCCGTCTTCGTCGTACGACTTGAAGGAGAACGGGATCGTGATGATGCGGCCGTCGAACTCGGGGATCGCGACCTGGGTCGCCGCGTCCAGCGGGCTCACCGCCGCGTCGCTGGCCAGCCACTGCTCGCGCGTCGAGGTCAGCGCGAGACCCTGGATCAGCGGGATGTCGAGCGACGCGAGCGCACCCGCGTCCCACGCGTCGTCCGAACCGCCCGCGCTCGCGTCGGCCGCGACGGAACCGCCGGCGGCGAGCAAGGTGGTGACGAGGACGTCACACTTCCGCAGCAGCTCGAACAGCCTGGCGTTCCCGGCCGACGTCGGATCCAGTCCGCGGAGTGTGCCGCAGTACACGGGCAGCGGCTGGGCGCCTGCTTTTGAAACCGCAGCGGCGAGGGCGTCGACGAAGGCGGTGTTCCCGGAGATCTCGTGTGCGCGGTAGTAGACGATGCCCACCACCGGCCGCTCGTCCTCGACGAACGTGCCCCGCACCCCGTACGCCGGTAGTGCCCGCGGCGGATCGAATTCGTCGCCGGTCAGTAGCAGCGTGTCGCGGAGGAACCCGGCCAGGTTGCGCAGGTTCTCCGAGCCGCCTTCGCGGAGGTAGGCGAGGGCCTCGGTGACCGCGCCGGCGGGCACGGTCGAGAGCGACATGAGCTCGGCGTCGGGCGCCGCCTCGCCGCTGACCACCACCGCCGGCTTGCCGGACGCGATGACTGCGTCGAGCCCCTCTTCCCAGGCCCGGCGACCGCCGAGCAGGCGGACCACCACGATCTCGGCGGCCTCGAGCAGCGGAGTGAGGGCGTCGAGATCGAGCCGGGCGGGGTTCGCGACCTTCCAGCCGGCGTCCGCCTCGGCGGCGGCGAGCAGGTCGGTGTCGGCGGTGGAGAGCAGCAGGAGGTTCGCGAGCATGCGCGACCGGTCCTTCCTCGGGGTGTCCACGCCCCGTCCGGAGGTTCGACGGCGGCAGTTCCTGACTCCCACGCGAGGTGGTCACAGTGGCGGGACCGTCCCGGACTCACACCGGGTTCCTGCTGATGCCGTCGGATGACCCCGCTGACTCTAGCCGACGGTGGAGTAACAGCTCGGTGCCTCAGCGGCGCCGTCGGTGCGGATTGGCGGTATCGTTCGAAATATCACACCGGTTCCGGCTTCGGAACGGCGTGCTCGGCCGCCCCAGACCCGACGGCCCTCCAATGCTCTGTCATGCAGGGAGTCGGGCCCATGTCTCTCACACGCACTCCGGATCATCAGCGCCTGGCAGCCGACAGACACCGACCCAGGTCACGTTCGCCCGCGACAGACGTGGTCGTAGCTGCCGAGTTCGCGCAGTTGGCGGTCGAGATGTACGACGCGGCGAGCATGGCCGAGACGATGACGCGAGTGCTGGACTACGCGCTGCGCACCACCGGGTGCGACTGCGCCGGAGTGGTCCTGGTTCAGCGCGGTAGGCGTTTGCAGACGGCCGGTGTCACGGACCGGCGGGTGGAGCAGGCTGATCAGCTTCAACTGGAGTACGGCGAGGGGCCCTGTGTCCCGGTGAGCCGGGAGCACCACAGCGTCTTGGTCTGCGACACCGTTGTCGACCCGCGGTGGCCGCAGTGGAGTCCACGGGTGGCCGAGCTTGGTCTGCGCAATGTGCTCACCGTCTGGCTGTTCACCACCCAGTCGACCCTGGGCGCGCTCACCATCTATCGGGCCTCTCCGGGCCGATTCACCGCCGCCGATGAGGCGACCGCGCGTCTGCTGGCCCGGCACACCGCAGTCGCGGTCGCGAGCGTCCGGGAGGTGTCGACGCTGACGCAGGCGGTGGAGACCCGCACACTGATCGGTCAGGCCCAGGGACTGTTGATGGAACGCTTCGCGATCGACGCCGACCAGGCGTTCGCCGTACTCCGTCGCTATTCACGAGACAACAACGTCAAGCTCCGGATCGTGGCCGACGAACTGGTCACCAACCGGCGGCTGTCCACCAGATCACACGAAGCCGGCATCCAGGAGTGAACCATGACTTCAGCAGCAGGTTCCGATGATTCGCCTCCGGTCGAGTTCCAGCCCGTTGGTGGCAGGCTCGAGCGTGGGCTGATCTGGGTGTTCATCGTCGTACCCACCCTTGCGCTTCTGCCCGGGATCTACGTCGCCTGGGGCGGCTGGATCGGCTGGCACGACATCGTCCTCCTGGTCGTGTTCTACGTGATCACGGCCACCGGCATCGGCGCCGGTTACCACCGGGGCTTCACCCACGGCGCGTTCAAGAGCAAGCGTGGGCTCAAGATCGGACTCGCCATCGCCGGCAGTATGGCGCTCGAAGGCCCTGTTATCCGCTGGGTCGCCGACCACCGCAAACACCACAAGTTCTCCGACCGAGAGGGCGATCCGCACTCGCCCTGGCGCTACGGCACCACCGCGTGGGCGGTGACCAAAGGATTCATCTTCGCCCACGTCGGGTGGGTGCTCTGGGGTGAAGATCGCGCCGACCCGAAGCACTATGCCCCGGACCTCCTGAACGACCGCGACATGGCCTCGATTTCCCGGCATTTCCGCAGCTTGGCGGCGATCTCGCTGCTGGCACCGGCGTTCATCGGTGGACTGTGGGACAGGTCATGGCACGGTGCCGCGACCGGATTCTTCTGGGGCACTCTGGTCCGCATCGCCCTCATGCACCACGTCACGTTCTCGATCAACTCGATCTGTCACGTCACCGGCGACAAACCATTCACCGCCCGCGACCGATCAGGAAACGTCTGGTGGCTCGCCATCCTCAGCCAGGGCGAGTCCTGGCACAACCTCCACCACGCCGACCCCACCTGCGCACGCCACGGCGTCCTCAAGGGACAGATCGACATCAACGCCTGGATCATCAAGCGATTCGAACGCCTCGGCTGGGCGTACGACGTCAAATGGCCAGACCCAGAACGCCTCCAAAGAAAACGCGCCCCAGCCACGTGACGTCAGCGGTGCATGGCGTAGTGGGCGGCTAGTAGGTCCGTGCCCCAGTCGTTGCGGAGGTCTCGCCAGACGGAGTGGATGTGGTTGGCGTTGTCCTGGGTGTTGTCGTATTCGGCCAGGAAGCTGGGGCCGGCGATCGAGTAGTAGTGGCCGTGGCCCGGGCCGGGTTCGGTGGCGCCGGCCCAGGCGAAGGTGAGTCGCTCGATGCCGTGGTCGGTGATGTCCTGCCAGGTCTGCAACCCGATCGGTCCGGCCGCGCGTCCGACGTACTGGCCGATGAGGAGGCTGAGCAACTGGCGTTGGTCCGCGGTCATGTCGCCGTACACGAGGCCGCGGTGCAGGAGGGACGCGTCGGCGACCGGGTCGTGGCGGGTGAGGATGTCGTCGGGTGCCTCGTCGGAGACGACCGCAACCGACCGTTGCGCGGGCTCGAGGGAGTGGAGGAGCTGGAAGCCCAGGTCCTGCTCGGCGGCGAGGAAGCGGCGACCGGCGTGCGGGCCGGTACGAACCTCGGCCGGGTTCGAGCCGAAGAACTGCGGGGTGAACGCGATGGCGCCGTCGACGAGCGTGACGTGCAGCGCGAGATGGTGGCCGTTGAGCCGCCAGGCCCACGGCTCGGTCCCGGCGGGGTCGCCGAGCACGCGAAGGTAGTAGCGGTCGCCGACCGTCGAACCGGCCCATCCCCCGCTCTCCGCCACCTCGATCGGATCGGAGAGGCCGCGGACGATGATCTCGGCCACCATGACCGCGCGGAAGTCGGCGAGGCCGCGTTCGCTGTAGACGAGCTCGAGCAGGCGTACGACGAGGGCCTCCTGCGCCGCGGACAACTCGTGCAGCGGCAGGCCCGGGACGGCACCGGGCAGGTAGGTCCAGATCTGGTGATCGGGTGTGTCGAAGGGTGCCGAAATCTTCTTCAGTTGCTCCGGAGTCAGCGCGGCCAGCAGGTCCTGGGTTGCCGCGCGGATCTGGTCCACCACCATGCGTCGCTCCCGTCGAGTAGCCCTTCCCAGGACCCTACCCGGCGCTCGCGATCAACGCTCAGGCTTTCGCAGTGGCGGCCACGCGGAGCCCGACCGTGGCGTAGCTCAGCGGCCCTGATGGGGATCCGATGAACAACGACGCTACGGACGCAACCTCCGCCGACCGAGAACCGGCTGCGAGAACGCTCCGAACGCAACTACAACCAGGCCGAGCGTTCCCGCTCCGTCGGCTCGTAGGAGGTCCACTGCTCGAACGGCCGATCCAGCTTGTAGCGGAAGTCCGGCTGCCGCAGCAGGATCCGGGTCTCCGCGTTGTCCGGGTTGCGCAGCGTCTCGAAGAACCGGACCGACCAGTGGAACCAACGCATGCAGAACAGGCGCATGGTCAGCCCGTGCGACACCAGCAGCACGTTGCGGGGCGCGTCCGGCGTCTCGAAGTCGCGGTGCATCGTCTCCAGGAACGTGGACACCCGGTCGTACACGTCGGAGCCGGACTCGCCGTGGGTGAACCGGTAGAAGAAGTGCCCGTATGAGTCGCGCAACTGCTGCTGCCGCTCGATGTCCTCGGTGTCCTGGAAGTTGGCCCAGTCCTGTTCCCGCAGCCGCGGTTCCTCGCGGGCGAGGCCGATCAGGTCGTCGAGACCGAGTGAGTCGAGGGTCTGCCGGGCCCGCAGGTACGGCGAGACGTAGACCCGCACCGGGTCGTCCTCGAACAGCTCCCGCAGCCGCTTACCCGCCTCGGCCGCCTGCTCGTGGCCGTGCCGGGTGAGCGGGATGGCGTGGTCGGGGACGCGCTCGAAGATCGTCTTGTCCAGGTTCGCCTCGGACTCAGCGTGCCGGATCAGGACGATCCGGAGCGGTCGCCGGCTCAGATCCATCGTCACCTCTTCCGTCGGGCAGCCAGTGCCAGGATCGCCGCGACTCCGACCGCCGCAACGCCGACGCGCCGCGCGAGGGCAGCGGTACGGCGGACATCCGCGACCGTCGGCGTTGGTCCATCGCCCAGCGTGCCACGGTCCTCCTGATAGTCGCCGTAGCTGTTCCGTCCACCCAACTGCAGATCGAGCACACCAGCGAACGCCGCCTCGACCGGACCGGCATTAGGGCTCGGGTGCTTGGACGCGTCCCGCTGCCACACCTTGACCGCCTGCTGCGGCTGTCCCGCCGCGAGTCCGGTCAGCAGAGCACACGCCCGTGCCGGCAGCAGATTGAGTACGTCGTCCAGCCGGGCAGCGGCCCACCCGAAGTTGAGGTACTTCGCCGACTTGTAGCCGACCATCGCATCCAGAGTGTTGGCGGCGCGGTAGCCGAGCAGCCCAGGGACGCCGAGCACGCCGCCCCAGAGCAGCGGTGCCACGCAAGCGTCGGAGGTGTTCTCGGCCAGCGACTCCACAGTCGCGCGGGCGAGCTCGTCAGCCTCGAGGTTCGTCGCGTCCCGCGCGCACAGGTGACTGAGCCGGTCCCGGGCAGCCGGGATGTCCTTCTCTTCGAGCAGAGCCGCCATCGCCTCGGCCTCGCGGTCCAGGCTGCGCGCGCCGAGCACTGTCCAGGTCGCGGCGGCGGTGACCAGGGTGTGCAGGATCGGCCAGGGCCGGGTCAGCCGTTCCGCGAGTGCTCCGGCGGCGGTCGCCGTACCGACGAGGACGACGGTGTACGACGTACCGGCCGCGCGTGAGTCGTCGTACCAGCGGCTCTCCAGGCGGGACGCGACCTGGCCGAAGCCGGCCACCGGGTGGTAGCGGCGGGGATCGCCGAGGACGCGGTCGGCGGCGAAGCCGAGGATGAGACCCAACGCTCTGGACACCCTGGGAAGTCTGCCAGGCGCTGATATGTAAGGGTGATCGGCATGGGAATCGCGGAGTTGCTCCGGGAGGTCGACGGGAGCGGCGAGTTCGGGGTGTGGTTGGGCCGGCTGGACGGCGTACCGGTGTTCGAGCATCAGGCGGAGCGGACGCATTACTCGGCCAGCACGATGAAGTTGCCGGTGGCGATGGCGATGATGCGCAAGGTCGAGGCGGGTGAGCTGGCGCTCGATCAGCCGGTGACGGTGCACAACGACTTCGAGTCCGCGGCCGGTGGGCGGTTCGGTGTGAACCAGGACGAGGACGACGCGCCGGGCACGTGGACTCATCTGGGGTCGCAGCGGTCGCTCGGGTGGTTGGCGACCGAGATGATCACCCGGTCGAGCAACCTCGCCACGAACCTGGTGCTGGAGCTGGTCGGCGTCGATGCGGCCGATGCCGAGCTCGGGCCCGGACCGAGCCGGGTCCGGCGCGGGATCGACGACGTCGCGGCGAAACGGGCCGGGATCAGCAACGAGATGAGCCCGGCCGGGCTGGCCGCCGTACTGGTTGCGGTGGGCAATCAGGAAGGTGCCTCCGGCGACTACCTGCGCGACCTGCTGGCCGGCAACCAGTGGAACGGCGAGATCCCCGCGCTGTTGCCGCCCGGCACCCGGGTCGAGCACAAGAACGGCTGGGACACCCGGATCCGGCACGACGGCGGCATCGTCCGCCCGGCAGACGCGGACCCGTTCGTCCTGGTCGTGTGTACGACGTCCGAACTGCCCGACGCCGACGCGCAGAAGCTGATCGCTTCGATCGCGCTGGAAGCCTGGAACCACCGCCACGACCTGGGGGCCGTTCGATGAAGATCGCCACGCACCTGGTGTCGGCGCCGCTGCACACGCCGTTCGTGACGGCCTTGCGTACGGCGACGCACGCGGACTCGCTCCTGGTCGAGATCAGCGACGGGGAGCTGAGCGGATGGGGTGAGGCTCCGCAGGTCTGGAAGGTCACCGGGGAATCGCTCGCCGGTGCACAGGCCTGCGTCGAGGGACCGATCGCGGCCGCGCTCGACGGGCTCGGCCCGGATGACCTGACCGAAGCGCTGCGACGGGTGCAGAACGCTGCCGTCGGCAACTTCGGCGCGAAGGGTGCCGTCGACGTCGCGTTGCACGATCTCGCCGCCCGGCGTCGCGGGCAGACGCTGCACGGATTCCTCGGTTCGACGATCGACACCGTAGCGACCGATGTGACGCTGTCGGCCGGTGACGCCGACGCGTTGACCGCGGCCGCGCGTGATCGGGTCGCCGACGGGTTCGACGTACTGAAGGTGAAGGTCGGCACCGGTGACGCAGCCGCTGATGTCTTGCGGGTACGGCGGATCCGCGAGGCGATCGGGCCTGGGCCGCGACTGCGCCTCGATGCGAACCAGGGCTGGACGCGGCGCGGCGCGGTCAACGCGATCCGTGCGCTGGAGGACTGCGACCTCGAGCTGGTCGAGCAGCCCGTGCCCGCAGCCGATCTCGAAGGGATGGCGTGGGTGACCGACCGGGTCAGTACGCCGATCCTCGCCGACGAGTCCGTGTACGGCGTACGGGATCTGGTGGCCGTGATTCGCCACGGTGCCGCGGACATGGTGAACGTGAAGCTGGCCAAATGCGGCGGGCTCGGGCCGGCCCGGACATTGCTGGAGTTGGCCCGGGAGCATGGGATCCGGTCGATCGTCGGCTCGATGATGGAGGGCCCGGTCGGGGTCGGCGCGGCGGCCGCGCTGGTGTCGGCGTACCCGACGTCGGCCGTCAACGACCTGGACGCGGCGTGGTGGCTGCGATCCGCCCCGGTGGCCGGAGGGATCGTCTATGAAGGCGCGCTGATCCGCCTGCCTTCGGCTCCTGGCCTCGGCGTGACAGGCTTGACCGCATGAAGCTAGTCGCCGCCAAAGTCCCGGTCAGTACAGTGTGGACCGCACCGGATGCACCCCGGGACATCGACGCCCCCGCGATCGCCGCCCAGCCTGACGTGGCCGCATGGGCCAAGTCGATGGACACCGAGACCCGCCTCGGCCTGCACGGCCGAACCCTGACCCAACTGCTGTTCGCCGAGCCCGTGCTGGTGCGGTCGGAGCGGGACGGGTGGTCGGAGATCGTCGCGCCATGGCAGCCGTCGTCGCAGGATGAGCTCGGGTACCCGGGCTGGGTGCCGTCGAGCCATCTGGGTGAGCTGCCCGGAGCCGCGTCCGATCCGGTCGCGGTCGCCGTACCTACTGCGCCGTTGTTTGCTGAGCCGGGCGCGGGTGCGTTCGCGGAGTTGTCGTTCGCCACGGTGCTCGCGTCGGTCGAGCATGCGGACGGGTACACGCGGGTGGCCACGCCGGATGGTGGGTCGGGTTGGCTGGCGGACGCCGTACTGCGGTCTGGCTCGGGTGCTGCTGAGGACCGGCTGCGGTTGGGGTCGCAGTTCCTGGGGCTCGAGTACCTGTGGGGTGGGACATCGGCGTACGGCCTCGACTGCTCGGGTCTAGTGCACACGGTGAGCCGGGTGCTTGGGGTGCGTACTCCGCGGGACGCGCACGACCAGGCCGACGGGCTCGAGAACATCGCGATCGACGACGTGCAGCCGGGTGACCTGTACTTCTTCGCGCGGCCCGGCAAGCCGGTCCACCACGTCGGCTTCGTCTCGGCCGAAGGCATGCTGCACGCCTCCGAAACCGGCAAACGCCTGGAGAACGAACCGGTCTCCCCCGAACGCCGCGCCATCCTGGTCGCCGCCGCCCGCCTGTAGGCCCCTCAACATGCAAGTCGCCCCGGACCGTGCAGGTCCGGGGCGACTTGTCGTTCGGGTGTCAGTGCTTCTTCGCGTCCGTCTCCTCCGGCTCGCGCAGCGCGTCGAGCTCGGCCTTGGTCTTGTCGTCGAGCACCGTGTCGGTCGGGCGGCCGGTCTCGTCTTCGGTCTTGCCGTTGACGGACTCGACCGGAGTCGACTCGTCCAGCTCGCCACCGCCGGCCGACTCTGATCGCGGCTGGTTGCGGGAATGGCGCAGGCTGGCGACCGTGGTGATGCCGAGCGTGACGATGATGAAGCCCAGCGAGAACCAGATCGGGATCTCCGGAGCCCACTCGATGTGGTGACCGCCGTTGATGAAGGGCAGCTCGTTCTCGTGCATCGCGTGCAGCACCAGCTTCACGCCGATGAAGGCGAGCACGACGGACAGGCCGATCGACAGGTACACCAGCCGCTTCAGCAGGTCGCCGAGCAGGAAGTAGAGCTGCCGCAGACCCATCAGCGCGAACACGTTCGCGGTGAAGACCAGGAACGGCTCCTGGGTCAGACCGTAGATCGCCGGGATCGAGTCGAGCGCGAACAGCAGGTCGGTGGTGCCGAGCGCGACGATCACGATCGCCATCGGGGTGACCAGCCGCTTGCCGTTCTGGATCACGGTGAGCTTGACGCCGTTGTACTCGTGCGTCGCGTTGAGCCGCTTCTTGGCGAACCGGATGACCGCGTTCTCCTTGAAGTCCTCGTCGTCGTTCTCACCCTGCATCGCCAGGTGGACCGCCGTGTAGAGCAGGAACGCGCCGAACAGGTAGAAGATCCAGGAGAACTGGTTGATCGCGGCCGCGCCGACGGCGATGAAGATGCCGCGGAAGACCAGCGCCAGGATGATGCCGACCAGCAGGGCCGTCTGCTGGTACTTCCTGGGCACACCGAACCTGGACATGATGATCAGGAAGATGAACAGGTTGTCCACGCTCAGGCTGTACTCGGTCAGCCAGCCGGCGAAGAACTCTCCCGCGTACTGACCACCGGAGAACACCCAGACCCCGAGGCCGAAGACGACCGCCAGACCGACGTAGAACGCGATCGCGGTCGCGGACTCCCGGGTGGTCGGTTCGTGCGGGCGCCGGCCGATGATGAAGACATCGAACGCGAGCAGCGCGAGCAGCACGCCGACAGTGATGTACCAGACGTAGTCAGCAACGTGCACAGGAAACCTCCGGAGCGCAGACGGAACAGGACTCCGAAGGTCTCTTCCGCCTGACTCGTTGGCCGAGCCTGGCCGGCGGCACCGGGCGAGGGAAACGAACCCTTGACCGTGATGACGATACCGCCGCGAAAGGAATACTCCCCTTCTCCGCACCTATTCTGACTGGTCGATGTCCAAGTCTCCAAATCCGGAGCGCCCGGTCCGCTTGTCGGAATGATCACGGCTCGCAACGGGAATATCCCCGTTCGGTCACCGGTTGTGCACAACAGGAGTCCCGATCACACCGAGTCAGAGTGTGTACGGCGTACTGTATGCAGAGCGTTTGCAGGGTCGCTCACGCAGCGTAGTGGTCACGACGGCCGCTTGGACTTCGGAAGTTTCGCCACGATCGTCTCGTACGACGTGTCGATCAGCTCCAGGATCTCGTCGTCGGGGACGGCACCGCCGAGCCGGACTGTGTTCCAGCCCGACCGGCCGATGTACGCCATCTTGCCGACGTCGTCCGGGTAGGTGTCGACCAGCTCGTCAGCCTCCTCGCGGTTGGCTCCGCACTTGAGCCCGACCCCGTCACCACCGAGGAACGCGAAGATCTTGTCCCCCACCTTCGCCACCACGTCCCCCTCCCACGGCTCGTCCTGCCAAGCCCCGGGCTTGGCCAGACAGTGGTCCAGAACATCGGCTCCGGTCAATCTCGTCATCTCACTCCCCCGTCAGCCCGTACAACTTCGCCGCGTTGTTGTGCGCGATCGCGCGCTGCTCGTCCAGTGTGAAGCCGAGCGCCCCCAACGTCGCGAGAGCCCGCCCCGGGCTGTCGATCGGATAGTCACTGCCCAGCAACAGCCGGTCCACCCCGACCCGCCGCACGCTCCAGGCGAACTGCTCCCGGTACGGCGAATCGGCGTACAGCCCACCGGTGAACGACAGGTCCACCCAGATGTTCCGCGTCCAGAACCCGGGGAACCTCGCGAGGACGTCGTACACCAGCAACTCGGCGAACCGTGGGCCGAGCGCGTGCGCGATGACGATCCGCGCCTCGGGCAGCTCCGTACTCAGCTTGACGAACTTCCCCGGCTGGTCGGAATCGAACGGCGAGTACCCGTCGAACAGCACCGGCAGGCCGTGCCCCGCGATCCGCCGTACGACGTCCGTCACCCGCGGATCCGCGAGGTCGAAGGCCTGCGTGTTCGGGTGCAGTTTGAACCCCCTGGCCCCGGCCTCGGCGACCCGGTCGATCTCCTCGGCGGCGAAGTCCCCGTCGAACGGATGCACCGAGCACAGCGGCAACCAGCGCGCGTCGTCGGCACCGAGCGTCAGAGCGAGATCGTTCATCGCCCTGGTCCGTTCCGGATTGTCCTTCGGCGCCATCACCAGTACGGCGGACGCTTTGAGGTCAACGTCGGAGGCGGCTGCCAGGTACTCCACGACACCGTGCGATGTCATCCCCGGCATCCGCATCTCGTCGTCCAACTCGAGATGCACATGCGTGTCGATCACAGGTCCGCCGTACTGCGTCATATCTCCCCTAGGTCAGGTGTGCGTGACCGCCTCGATGTTGTTGCCGTCGGGGTCGCGGACGAAGACGGCGTAGTAGCCCGGGTGGTACTCCGGCCACTCCCGCGGCTCGTGCAGGACCTCGGCCTCCAACTCTCGGGCAGCGGCATGCACCGTGTCCACGGTCGCCCGATCCGGCGCACTGAAGGCAACGTGAATCTCCCGCTGCGCTCCCCCGGTCGTGGTCTTCCCGAGCCAGAACTTCGGTACGCCGTCCGGCCCGGACAGGCCGAGTACGTCGCCGAACTCCATCGTCACGCTGATCCCAAGCGGCGCCAGCAACCGCTCGTAGAACCGCCGGCTCGCCTCCAGGTCATCACACTGCAACGACAGATGATCAAACATGCGCTACCTCCCCCTCTGGACCTTGGGGGCACAGTAGTTGCCGCCACCGACAAAGCCCGCCCGCCGTGTCGACGCGTCTCCAAAGCAACCCGTCAACTGGCGCGAGACGATGACACGGAACCGGCGGTTACTTGGCGCCGGCGGCGGTCATTTGGCGGAGTTCTTTCTTGAGTTCGGAGATTTCGTCGCGGTAGCGGGCGGCTACCTCGAACTGGAGCTCGGCGGCGGCGTTGTGCATCTGGTCGGTGAGCTGCTGGATCAGGTCGGCCAGGTCCGACGACGGCAGGCCGCCGGCCAGTTCCTTCGCCTTCTCACCGGCCTTCGTCTTGCCGCCGCCCGGCACCGGTGCCTTGCCGCGCGACTGGTTCCGGCCGGAGCCGAGCAGCTCGGCGGTGTCGGCGTCCTCGCGGGCCAGCATGTCGGTGATGTCGGCGATCCGCTTCCGCAACGGCTGCGGGTCGACCCCGTTCGCCTCGTTGTAGGCGATCTGCTTCGCCCGGCGCCGGTTCGTCTCGTCGATCGCCTGCTCCATCGACGGGGTGATCTTGTCGGCGTACATGAACACCTGACCGGACACGTTCCGGGCCGCGCGGCCGATGGTCTGGATCAGCGACCGGCCGGAGCGCAGGAAGCCCTCTTTGTCGGCGTCCAGGATCGCGACCAGCGACACCTCGGGCAGGTCGAGGCCCTCACGCAGCAGGTTGATACCGACCAGCACGTCGTACTCGCCCATCCGCAGCTCGCGGAGCAGCTCGACCCGGCGGAGGGTGTCCACCTCGCTGTGCAGATACCTGGTCCGGATGCCCATCTCCAGCAGGTAGTCGGTCAGGTCCTCGGACATCTTCTTGGTCAGTGTGGTGACCAGGACGCGCTCGTTCCGCTCGACCCGGAGCCGGATCTCGTGGATCAGGTCGTCGATCTGGCCCTTCGTCGGCTTCACGATCACCTCGGGGTCGACCAGACCGGTCGGCCGGATGATCTGCTCGACGAACCCGTCGGACTTGTCCTGCTCGTACTGTCCCGGGGTCGCGGACAGGTAGACCGTCTGGCCGATCCGCTCCAGGAACTCCTCCCAGCGCAGCGGCCGGTTGTCCATCGCCGACGGCAGCCGGAACCCGTGCTCGACCAGCGTCCGCTTCCGGGACATGTCGCCCTCGTACATACCGCCGATCTGCGGCACGGTGACATGCGACTCGTCGATGACGAGCAGGAAGTCCTCGGGGAAGTAGTCCAGCAGGCAGTGCGGCGCCGTCCCCGGCTCGCGGCCGTCGGTGTGGCGGGAGTAGTTCTCGATGCCCGAGCAGGTGCCGATCTGGCGCATCATCTCGATGTCGTACGTCGTCCGCATCCGCAGCCGCTGCGCCTCCAGCAACTGCCCGCCACGCTCGAGCTCGGCCAGCCGCTCGGCCAGCTCGGCCTCGATCGACGTGATCGCCCGCTCCATCCGCTCCGGCGCGGTCACGTAGTGCGTGGCGGCGCCGATGTAGACCTCGTCCTCCTCGCTCAGCACCTCACCGGTCAGCGGGTGCAGCGTCATCACCCGCTCGATCTCGTCACCGAAGAACTCCACCCGGACGGCGAGCTCCTGGTAGACCGGGAACACCTCGAGCGTGTCGCCGCGGACCCGGAACGTGCCGCGGGTGCCGGCCAGGTCGTTGCGCGCGTACTGCACCCCGACCAGCTTGCGGAGCAGGCCGTCGCGGTCCATCTCGGTGCCGACCTTCACGTGGATCATGCGGTTCAGGTACTCGTCCGCGGAACCCAGGCCGTAGATGCAGGAGACGGTCGCGACCACGACCACGTCGCGGCGGGTGAGCAGCGACCAGGTCGCCGAGTGCCGCAACCGCTCGACCTCCTCGTTGATCGAGGAGTCCTTCTCGATGTAGGTGTCCGTCTGCGGGACGTACGCCTCCGGCTGGTAGTAGTCGTAGTACGAGACGAAGTACTCGACGGCGTTGGCCGGGAAGAAGTGCCGCAGCTCGTTGGCGAACTGGGCCGCGAGCGTCTTGTTCGGCTGCAGGATCAGCATCGGGCGCTGGATCTTCTCCGCCAGCCAGGCGATCGTGGCCGTCTTGCCGGTACCGGTCGCGCCGAGCAGGACCACGTCCTGCTCGCCGGCGTTGATCCGCCGCTCGAGGTCCGCGATCGCGGTCGGCTGATCACCGGCCGGCTCGAAGTCGGATACGACCTTCAACGGCGCGACCATACGCTGGAGATCCGAGACCTGTCTCATGCCCCCCACCGTACGACCCGCCCCCGACAGTTTCTAAAAACCCCAGGTCAGAACCGCAGAGAACCCCGCCTCCTCAAGCGGGAGGCGGGGCTCGGAACCCGGTTCAGAAGCTTTGGACCAGGGTGTTGTTCATGTAGATGAGTTCGTTGACCCGGCGCTTGTAGACGGTGGCCTCGAGGCCGGCGTCGGTGGCGGTGACCTTGTCGAACTGGTCCTGGTACGCCGTCACGAAGCCCTTGAACGGGATCAGCTTGCCGCTGCTGGTCTTCACGTAGGCGGAGTACGACAGCGCGTAGCAGGCCTTGATCGCCTCGTTCGCGGGCTTGCAGACCACGCCCTTGCTGATCCGCACGTTCTTCATGCTGTTCGACTCGATGTCGACCAGGTGCTCGGCGAACCCCTTGGCGTCGTACAGGTCGGTCTGGCGGACCCAGTAGTACCCGTCGATCAGGCCGCGCCGGTTGAACTGCTGCAGGATGTAGTTCTTCCCGCCCTTGGACTTGTCCCAGTCCGGCAGCCAGCCCTTGGCCGGGGTGAACCAGATCCCGCCGCCCACCTCGACACCCTTGTCGTTCGGGCCCTTGGTGACGACCGCCTTGGTCGGCGTCGGCGGGGTGTACATGCTGCCGGTCGGGTCCGGTGTCTGGTTGGCGGTCGGCTTCTCGTCGTCGCCGCCGGTGACCAGCAGGACGACGCCGACCGCGACCAGTACGACGGCCAGGGCCGCGCCGCCCATGATGATCCACTGGCTGCGCTTCGAGTTCCCCTGCCGCTGCGGCTGCCGCGGCCCGGTGCCCCAACCGCCGGGACCAGCCGGACCAGATCCACCGGGGCCGGAAGCGCCGGGTGCCGGCCCCCAGCCGCCGGACGAGGGGGCGGGTGGCGGTCCCGGGGGCGGCCCGTACTGCTGACTCATACTTGTTCCTCGCGGTGTGTCTGGGATGTCATCATCAGAGGCTGTCGAGTACCGACTTCTTCATCGTCTCGGCGTCCGCCTCGGCCTTCTGGGCGAAGTCGACCCGGGTCCGGAAGTCCAGTGCGGTGGCCACGTTGTCCTTGCGCCGGTACACCTCCACGTAGCCCTGCACCTTCACGTCCATCCCGGTCTTGTCCTTGGCGGTGGAGGTGTAGCTGATCGCGACGCACTCCTCCAAGACGTCCTTCGGGCACGGCAGGTTCCGGGTGTTGCCGAGCTGGGCGATCTCGTTCGCGGTCTCGCCCTCGACGATCGCCAGCAGGTACGCCTGCGCGGTCACGTTCTGCTTCTGCCGGACCCAGAAGAACGCCCGCGGATCGCCGTTCGGCGCGTACGTGACGAGCTCCTTGCCCTGCGTCTCCTTCGCCAGCAGGCTCCAGCCCTCGACCGGTACGACGGACACGCCGAAGCCGACCTGGATCGCGTTCGGCGGCGGCAGGTACGACGTGACCGGCGTACTCACCGTCGGCGTCGGCGACTGGGTCGGCTGCTGCTCCGCGGTGTCGTCGCCACCGGACAGCAGCACGAGCGCAACCGCGACCAGCGCGACCACGATCAGCCCGGCGCCGATCGGGATCAGCAGCGGTGGGATCCGCGGGCCCTTCTTCTCCGGCGGCGGCCGCCGGAGCGACGGCGACCCGACCTTGTCGCCCCACGCCGAACTCGTCTCCGTGGCCGGACCAGGTCCGGGCCCGGGGCCGGTCGCATCCGGCCACGGACCAGGCGGAGGCGGTACCTCCAGATCCCACGGCGACGGCGGCAGCTCCGGTTCCTTCGGAGCCGCCGCGTCGTCGTCCGGTCCGGGCTGGCTGACCCAAGGGTTGCCCGCGCCCGAACTCTTGTCGCGTTTCCCGCTCACTGGCTCCTGACCACCGACTTCAGCATCGCTGTCGAGTCCGGCTCGACCGTGGCCATCTTGTCCTTGCGCCCGTACACCCGGATGATCGTGATCACGCCGTCGTTGCGCTCGATCACGCCGACGAACCCGATCACCGGCATGCTGCCGTTCTGGGTGGTCGCCACCGCCTGGAAGCTCTGGGTGGTGAGGACCTTGACCTCGGACTTGTCGTTCTCGCCCGGCTTGCTCTCCTTCGGCGCACCGGTCTTGACCTGCGACAGGCCCTTCGTCTCGATCTTCAGCAGTTCCGGCAGCACTGTCGAGGTCGTCTCGCCGTCGGCCTTGAACGCGTTCACCATGAAGTACGCCTCGCCCTGCTTGAGCAGGTAGACGCCTTTGAAGTTGTCCAGGCTCTTGCGGACGTAGCCGGGCTGCGGCTTCACGTAGACGCCCTCGGCCACCTCGATGCCCTCGTCGGCGTTGCCGGTCGGCTCCGGTGACGGGCTCTCGGTGCTGGTGGTCGTCGGCTCCGGGTTCGGGCCGGGGCCGGCCTGCTTGTCGTCACCGCCGCCGAAGATCAGCGCCAGGACGACACCGATCACCGCGACCACGGCGAGCGCACCGCCGGCCAGGAACAGGATCTTGTTCCCGCCCTTGCCGCGCGGGGGCTGGCCGCCGTACTGACCCCACTGCTGCTGGCCGCCGCCGTACTGCTGCTGTTGCTGGCCCGGGTACCCCTGCTGCTGCGGGTAGCCCTGTTGTCCCGGGTACTGCTGTTGCTGACCCGGGTACTGCTGCTGGCCGGGGTACTGCGGCTGCCCAGGCTGCTGGCCGGGCTGTTGCCCCGGCTGGCCCTGGTACGGCGGTTGACCCGGCTGACCGTAACCCGGCGGAGCCTGCTGCGGCCGCCCGTACCCAGGCTGCGCCTGCCCAGGTTGCGCCTGCCCAGGCTGCTGCCCATAACCCGGCTGACCCGGCTGCTGCCCATACCCAGGCTGGCCCGGCTGCTGGCCATATCCGGGCTGACCCGGCTGCTGCCCGTACCCAGGCTGACCCGGCTGCTGGCCGTAGCCCGGCTGGCCGCCGTACGGCGGTTGCTGGTTGCTCATGCCTGCGTCTCCCCGGTCGTCGCCTCGTAACCACCCGCACCCGCCGGAGCCGTCACGCCCCGGGCGGACTTCGCCACCGACCGCGTGGAGTTGCCGCACGCGGAGCAGAAGTCGGAGTGCGGCAGCAGCGGCATCTCACAGCGCGAGCAGAAGGCCAGGTCGCCGGACGCGTGGTTCGAACCACCGCGTGCGGCCGACTCCAGCGCTGCCTCGAGCAGGCCCTTGTGCAGCACGGTGCGGACCCGGATGATCAGCGCGCCGAGCAGCAGCAGACCCCAGAGGACGGCCAGGATCGCGCCGATCGTGGAGCCGTGGCCGCCGACGAAGCCGAGCAGGTAGACACCGCCCTGGAACAGCGCGTTGATCAGGATCGCCTGGATCACGCCGGTCACCCAGCGCGGGGTGAATCCGTCGTACCCCTCGCCCAGGCCGGAGAACTCGGCGGCGGCGAGGCCGGTCGCCGATCCGTAGATCAGCGGCTTGATGAATCCGTGCAGGACGACGATCGAGATCCACGTGCCAGCGCTGCTGCCCGGACCGGCGAAGCCGCCGCTGATCCAGCCCCAGTGCAGTACGAGCGTCTCGAAGCAGGCGAACCCGACACCGGCCACCACGCCGAAGGTGAAGCCGTCCATCAGGTCGTCGTACCGCGGCCTGGAGGCCAGGTAGAGCGGGCCGACCTGGCGGATCAGTTCGGACACGACCGGCACCAGCAGGAGCAGGATCAGCAGATCCCGCGCGGCCGGGCCGGCGTCGTTGCCGCCGATCGTGTCGATGGACAGCACGATCTTGTCCGACCACAGCCAGGTGAAGACCGCGGCCAGTACGCCGGTCAGCACGAACGCCGCGGCGACGACCGGGACCGGCTCGTCCTCCCACAGGTTCACGTCGTACAGGTAGAGGATGTAGACGATCGGGATGGAGAAGGCGGCCACCATGATCGCCACCGGCAAGGCACCGAGCGCGGCCGTGACGACGGTCAGCAGCAGCGCGACGCCCAGGGCGACCTTGTACGTGTAGGGCTGCCGGCCGGCGCCCTGCGGCATGATCGTCGAGACCAGCTTGAACGACGCCACCGGCTCATCCGGCCTGGCGGCGTACGCCTTCTTCCGCTCGGCGTCCCCGGAGCGCACATCGTTGCCACAGTGGTGGCAGAAATGCGATACCTCGGGGACGTCTGAGTTGCAGCGCGGACAGACCACGCCATCCTCCCAACCTCGGACGTCCGGACCGGCGCGGGACCGCGCCGACGGTGGTGCCGGGAC
Source organism: Kribbella sp. CCNWLW201 (assembly GCF_037203805.1). NCBI lineage: Bacteria > Bacillati > Actinomycetota > Actinomycetes > Propionibacteriales > Kribbellaceae > Kribbella > Kribbella sp. CCNWLW201. Next base: position 613,542 of record NZ_JBBCBQ010000003.1, read on the forward strand.
CGGTTACCCGGGCCGGACCGGGACAGATTCTCGTACAGCCCGCCCTGGAAACATCATTTACCGCGCAGGGGTCACGCTTTCGTGTCCGGACCGTGCCCTACCCGCTGCTGTAACCCGGCCCACACTTCGCCGATCCGCCGGTCCAGGTCCTCGAGGGTGCCGGAGTTGTCCACGACGAGGTCGGCCGCCGCGAGCCGGTCCTCGCGAGACGCCTGACTCGCGATCCGCTGCTTCGCTTCCGTCTCAGTCATCCCCCGCTGGGTGGTGAGCCGCTCGAGTTGTACGTCGACCGGCGTATCGACGACCAGGACGACGTCGAACCGGTCCGCCTGACCGGTCTCGACCAGCAACGGAATGTCGTGCACCACGACCGCGTCGGCCGGTGCGGCGGCCTCGATCTCGGCCGCCCGGGCCCGGACCCGCGGGTGGATGATCGCCTCCAACTTGCGCCGGGCGGCCTCGTCGCCGAACACGATCCGCCCGACCGCGGGCCGGTCCAGCTCACCGTCGGCAGTCAGTACGCCGTCCCCGAACGCCTCGACCACCTCGGCCAACCCGTCGGTCCCCTTGGCCACCACTTCCCGCGCCAGTACGTCGGAGTCGATCACCACCGCCCCGCGCTCCGCCAGCCGCGACGACACCGCACTCTTCCCGGACCCGATCCCACCGGTCAGTCCCACTCTCAGCACGCCAGCACCCTACTTTGTGCACCGTTCGCGTACGCCAAACGCCGCGAAATGGAAATCTGGTGGACAAAGTGCCCCTAGCATGGGACATGGCGTGGATTCGGTGGGCGCGGCGAGGTGCTGGTCGTGAACTGCGGCAGGTCAGGCTGGCCGCCGAGGCGGACACCATCCAGTTCGGCGAGGAACTGGCCAAGTTCGAGGCGCCGCGGGAGCTCGGCCCTGCGGCACGCCGGGACTACCAGGCCGCTCTGGATGCCTACGAGTCGGCGAAGCGAGCCGTCGATCGCCTGCAGACCACCGGATCTGCCGACGCGATCGCCCACACCCTCACCGACGGTCGGTACGCGCTGGCGTGTCTGCGGGCTCGAGTCGCAGGCCTGCCACTCCCCGAGTGGCGAACTCCGTGCTACTTCGACGCGCGGCACGGACCGGCCAGCACGGAGATCGTCTGGACACCGGCCAACGGCCCGACGCGCAAAGTCGCCGCCTGTGCCCAGGACGTGGCCCGGATCAGAGCCGGCGAGGACCCGCCGCTGCACACCGCCCGGTACGGCGAGCGACAGGTGCCGACCTGGGAAGCGAACGCCCCGGTCGAGTCCTACAAGGTCGGCTTCTTCGCCTCCAGCGGTGCCCGCGCCCAGGTCATCGAACTGCGGTCGACGTTGAAAGGTGAGGGCCGCGGTGGCTGGGGCAACGGCCTCGGCCACCCAAAACCCCGCCGCCCTTACGACTGAGGCCGGACGTGCGAGACCCCCGCACCCAGTACGGGGGTGCGGGGGTCTCGGGTCCTACTGGTCAGGTCAGCCCTGGCCGGTCAGCTTCTCGCGGAGGGCCTGCAGCGCCTCGTCGGAAGCGAGCGCACCCTCGACGGGAGCGTCGTCCTTCGGAGCCGCGGCGGAGGAGTACGTCGACGCCTCGCCGGCCTCGACGTCCGCCGTCTTGGCGTCCTCGATCTGCTTCTTGTGGGCCTCCCAGCGCGCGTGGGCCTCGGCGTACTGCCGCTCCCACTCCTCACGCTGCTTGTCGAAGCCCTCGAGCCACTCGCCGGTCTCCGGGTCGAAGCCCTCGGGGTAGACGTAGTTGCCCTGGTCGTCGTACGTCGCCGCCATGCCGTACAGGGTCGGGTCGAAGTCGTCCGAGACCGGGTCGACACCCTCGTTGGCCTGCTTCAGCGACAGCGAGATCCGGCGCCGCTCGAGGTCGATGTCGATGATCTTGACCATGACGTCGTCGTTGACCTGGACGACCTGCTCCGGGATCTCGACGTGCCGCTCGGCCAGCTCGGAGATGTGCACCAGACCCTCGATGCCCTCCTCGACCCGGACGAACGCACCGAACGGAACCAGCTTGGTGACCTTGCCGGGCACGATCTGGCCCATCTGGTGGGTCCGGGCGAACTGCTGCCACGGGTCTTCCTGGGTCGCCTTCAGCGACAGCGAGACGCGCTCGCGGTCCATGTCGACGTCCAGCACCTCGACGGTGACCTCCTGGCCGACCTCGACCACCTCGGTCGGGTGGTCGATGTGCTTCCAGGACAGCTCCGAGACGTGCACCAGACCGTCGACGCCGCCGAGGTCCACGAACGCACCGAAGTTGACGATCGAGGAGACGACACCCTTGCGGATCTGGCCCTTCTGCAGCTGGGTGAGGAAGTTCATCCGCACCTCGGACTGCGTCTGCTCCAGCCACGCCCGGCGGGACAGGACCACGTTGTTGCGGTTCTTGTCCAGCTCGATGATCTTGGCCTCGATCTCCTGGCCGACGTACGGCTGGAGGTCGCGGACCCGGCGCATCTCGACGAGCGACGCCGGCAGGAAGCCGCGCAGGCCGATGTCCAGGATGAGACCACCCTTGACGACCTCGATGACGGTACCGGTGACGACGCCGTCCTCTTCCTTGATCTTCTCGATCGTGCCCCAGGCCTTCTCGTACTGGGCGCGCTTCTTCGAGAGGATCAGGCGGCCTTCCTTGTCCTCCTTCTGGAGAACCAGGGCCTCGACGTGGTCGCCGACGTTGACGACCTCGTTCGGGTCGACGTCATGCTTGATCGACAGCTCGCGGGAGGGAATCACGCCTTCGGTCTTGTAACCGATGTCGAGCAGGACCTCGTCCCGGTCGACCTTGACGATGGTGCCCTCGACGATGTCGCCGTCGTTGAAGTACTTGATGGTCTGATCGATCGCCGCGAGGAAGTCTTCCTCCGACCCGATGTCATTGACCGCTACCTGCGGGGTGGTGCGAACTGCGGGGTCGAGAGGTGCCTCGATGCTGGCCGTCATGTGGTGGGTTGCTCCGTGGACTGGTGGTGTCGTGCGGTCGCGTCATGAACCGTTGGATCGCACCAAACCGCTGGATTGCCTGAAGAGCACAGATCACCACCGACTGCTGCGAGCACGAGCCTGCTCCGTCCGAGGTCGCGCGGGCCCATAGCGCATCTCACAGAATACGGGTATTGACGAAGGCACGGCAACCCGGGGCACCCGGCCCGCACCGGCTGCCCGCCGAGGTTTCCCGACGTGTCACTGATCTCAATGTACGACGTCCAGGGCCACCCGGCCTCCGGAGAGGGTGCCCGTGTCCGCCATTCGGGAGACCAGGTCGTGGGCGGCCGTCGCGACCTCGTGCTCACCCGACCGTCCGGCCAGCTCCAGCAACGCCCACAGGTCCGCCGCCCACCCCAGGTCCACGAGCGGCTCACCCAGGTCCAGCCCACTCCCCCGTACGACGCTCAGCACGGCGCCGGCGAGGACCGGGTCGTCGCACCCCCGGAAAAGGTTTCCCAGATCCGTGTACGGCGACCCGGCGTGGGCGAACTCCCAGTCGATCAGCCCGGTGATCCGCGCGGTCGCCGGGTCGACCAGGAGATTCTTCGGATTGAAGTCGCTGTGCACCAGGCACACCCGGTCGACCCCATCAGCGAGGACGTCCTCGGCGTACCCGATCACCTGGCGGAAGCCCTCCACCTGCTTCTCGTCGAACCCGAGCTCGCAGCCCTCGAAGTACGTCTCCAGATCACCGAAGCCGAACGGCTCGATCGCCAGCTCGCCGTCCCGGAACATCCCGAAGGTGAGGAACGGCATCCCGCTCAACCGCACCAGCAACTCCCCCAGCTGCCGCCCGACCGACCGCCGCTCGTCGTCGCCCGCCGTCTCCAGGAACACCTGCAGATTGATCCCCGGCAGCCGCTCGGTCAGCAAGTACGGCGGATCCTCCGGCGACCCGTCTCGCTTCGCGTCCAGGATCCGCGGCACCGGCAGCAGCCCGTGCACCAGCCGCAGCAGCGCCGCGTCCACCGCCGCCCGCCCGGGGTCCTTCACATACAACTTCAGTACGGCGTCCTCACCGCCCGCGCTGACCGCATACGTCTGACCGCCGTACCCACCCGTCAGTGGAACAGCACTCGCCGCGAAGTCGCTCATACCGCGATCCTGCCGCATCGCTACGCTGACCGCGTGGTTGAGCCGCGGAGGGTTGAGTTGAGCGAGGCTCAGACGTCACGTGCGAGTCGGGCGTACTGGGACTCGGCGGCCGACGAGTATCTGTCCGAGCATGGCGAGTTCCTCGGCGACGATCGATTCGTCTGGTGTCCGGAGGGCGTGGACGAGGAGTCGGCCCAGCTGCTCGGGCCGGTCCGGGGCAAACGCGTCCTCGAGGTCGGGTGCGGTGCGGCCCAGTGCTCGCGTTGGCTGGCCAAGCAGGGCGCCGACGTCGTTGCCTTCGACATCTCGGTGGAGCAACTCCGGATCGCGCGACAACTCGATGCGCGGACCGGCACCGCCGTACGCACGGTCGCGGCTGATGCCGTTGCACTGCCCTATAGAGACAGCACGTTCGACATCGTCTGCTCGGCGTTTGGGGCGTTGCCGTTCGTGGCCGATGCCGGGACCGCGTTGCGCGAGATCGCCCGCACGCTGAAGCCAGGCGGGCTGCTGGTGTTCTCCGTCACCCACCCGTTCCGCTGGACCATGCCGGACGATCCGTCACCGGCCGGTCTGCACATCACCCATTCGTACTTCGACCGGACGCCGTACGTGGAAGTCGACAATGCCGGTACGCCGATCTACGCCGAGCATCACCGGACGACGGGTGACTGGGTCCGTGCGCTCACCGGCGCCGGGTTCGTCGTGGACGACCTGCTCGAACCCGAGTGGCCGGCCGGGCATGACCTCATCTGGGGCGGTTGGGGACCAGACCGCGGCCGCCTGGTTCCAGGCACCGCGATCTGGTCCGCGCACAAGAACTAGCTCTCGCTGGAACTTGAAGATGGCCGCAGCTGCCGGAACCCGACGAAGCCGAACAGGAGCAGTCCGACGATCAGCGCGCCGAGCGGGACCCAGAAGCCGATCAGGTTCAGCTGGGCCGCCTTCGACTGGTAGCCGCCCTCGGCGACACCGTTCTCGGTCGCACCCTTCACGTTCTTCGTCACGGTCGCGTCGTCGTACGCGATGGTGACCTGGGTTGCGATCAGCTTGTCCTCGCCGTTGTAGGCGATGCTGGCGTGCTGCTTCTCCTGGCCCTTGATGATCGCGCCGGTGATCGGCTCGATCCACAGGGTCCGGGTGTTCTTGTACGTGCGCTGCACCTCGACCGAGTCCCGGCCCGGTTCGTCGACCAGGTTGCCCGGCACCATCAGCGGCTTGGCCAGCGGCACGTCCTGCTTCGGCACTTCCTGCTCGAAGACGTACACCTTGAGACCCTTGAGCTCGGCCTCTTCCTTGAACTGGATCGGGAACGCCTTGCGCAGCGTGGAGTCCCAGAACTTGTACGTCTTCTTCTCGGTGCCGAACGGGAACTTCAGCACCAGACCCTCGTGGCCCTTGAACAGCGGGCTGTTCTGGTCCGGCTTGAGCCGGTCCGCCTTCTCCAGCGTGGTGGCGATGTACTCGCCACTGTTGTCGTCACCCGACGGGTTCCAGCGCACCGCCTCACCGGTGTGCGCATCCAGGACGACGCGCTCCTGGACGAAGCTCAGCGGCAGGTCCTTGGTGTTCGACGCATCGTCGGGGAACTGGTAGTTCGGCGAGTCGTCGGTGACCACGGCGGTGTCGAAGACGACGACCTTGCGGTTCAGCGCCTTGCTGATCTTCTCGGCCGCGACCACGTCGCCGCGGACGGTACGACGTGCCTCCAACTCGACGCCGGGCTTCTCCTTCAGCTCCGCGATACTGAAGATCGTCGCGTCCGGCCCGGTCGACACCGTGTGCGCAACCTGGTCCGCGGGCGCGACCGCCAGCGTCGGATATGCATAGAACTTGGCCAGCGCCGCAACGCCGACGAAGAACACCCCGAGCCCGATCATCAGTGCTCGACTGCGATTCCCCACAACAACCCCTCCCGGTCTGTCCGCGGGACGCTACCAGCGGGTAGCCACCTTGAGAAGACGGCGGGGAGAAGAAAATTCGCCGGTGTCCGAACTGTCATATAGTCGCGCCGCATGAGGGGGATCTCCGGGCTGCCGACCGCACCCGAGTCATCGGTGCTCCGCGGTGTCGTGGTGGCGATCGCGGTCGTCCAGGCGGCCGTGCTCGGGCTGCTGGCGCGGCGCGGTTCGTGGCTGAGCGACGACCTCGAGTTCCTCGTCCAGGGCAGCCACGGGTTCGCACCCGCCGAGCTGCTCACCCCGGTGAACGATCACATCGCGCCGGGGTTGCGGCTCGTCTACGCGATCTTCGCCGAGGTGGCACCGCTGAACCACGACTTCACCGTCGCCTGGCGGGTGCTGATGCAGGCCGCCGCGATCGTTCTGATGGGCCGGCTGCTGCTGCGCGTCCTCGGCCCGACCTGGTGGGTGATCGGCGGCACGTTGTTCTACGCGCTGAGCCCGCTCAGCATGCCTTCGTTCATGTCGCTGTCGAGCGGCGTGAACAACCTGTCCGCCCACGTCTTCGGCTTGCTGTTGCTGCACGCAACGATCGACTGGTACGACGGCCATCGCCGCCGAGCCCTGGCCTACGGCCCGTTGTCGTTGCTCATCTCCCTTGCCTGCTGGGAGAAATCCGCTCTGATCCTGTTCACGGCCGTCGCCCTCGCCCTCTACCTGCGCGACGAGCCCTTCCGCGGCTGGCTCCGCCGCACCTGGCCGTACGCCGCCGCCCTCACCGTCGCCATCGTTGCCTTCGGCACCCTCTACCTGACCCAGGGCAACCCTTCGTCGGGTCGGCTGCCGTCCTTCGGCAACCTGGTCGATCTCGCCGGAAACGCCTTCGAGGTTCCGCTGAGCGCCCTGGCAGGCGGACCGTGGTCGTGGGCGGACACCGGGATTCCAATGAGCATCGCCAGCCCACCCGCGGCCGCCGTCGTGACGGGCGGACTGGTGGCCGGTGTGTTGTTGCTCACGGCGTGGAGGCGAGACCGCAGAGCGCTCCTGCTGTGGGGCAGCGTCGTCGTCTACGTGGTGGTGACCTTGCTGCTGGTGGCCTATGGGCGCTTCGCGTTGTTCGGGGTCGTGATCACCCTGCACTACCACTACTGGTCCGATCTCTCGATCCCGTTGACGTTGGCCGTCGTTCTATCAGCGAAATCGCTGCGCCTGCCGCGGTTCGTGCCTGCTCTGGCGTTGTGCGGCTTGCTGGCCGGGGTCGTGGTGTCGGATGCGGGCTTTGCCAGGACATGGGCGGACAATCCGGCCAAGGCGTACTTCGCCAACGTGAGGGCGGAGCTGGATCGTGCCGGGCCGAACGTCAATCTGTGGGACACGGCGATGCCGTCGCCGATCGTCAACGTGTTGATGACGGACACCAGGCTCTCGCCGGTACTGCGGATGACGGGGATCCCGTTCCAGTTGCAGGCACCGGGCAGTGAGCCGTTGCGGGTCGACGAGACCGGGAACCTCCGGCTCTCACCGCTGGCGGTGTGGTCGCGCGGCGAGCCGGCCTCCACGAGCAACTCCTTCTGTAACCTGCTGCTGCGCGGCACCGAGCCGTTGACCGTGCCACTGAAGTCGACACAGGCCGAGCTCGCGACCGCCGAGTGGTTCGTCAAAGCGGCGTACTTCGCCGACCGGGAGAACCAGGTGTCGATCGAGCTCGTCGACGCCGACGGCAACGTCGCCGCGATGCCGGCGGCCAAGTGGCCCGCCGGACTCGGCAGCATGTACTTCGGCCCGTCGCGGCGCATCACCGCCACCGAGGTTCGGCTACGCTCCTCCGATCCCGCGACGAACCTCTGCGTGACGAACCTCGAGATCGGACTGCCCAGATGACACGGACCAGATTCCCGGCCCTGGACGGGCTGCGTGCGATCGGGGCACTCGCGGTGCTGACCACGCATGTCGGGTTTCACAGCGGAGCCTCGCTGAATGGGCCGTTCGCCGGGTTGCTGGCGCGGCTCGACGTCGGAGTGGCGATCTTCTTCGCGATCTCCGGGTTCCTGCTCTACCGGCCGCACGTGGTCGCGTGGTTCGACGGCACCCTGCCTCCGCTGACCCTGCCGTACCTGCGCAACCGTGCCCTGCGGATCCTCCCGGCACTGTGGGTCGCCGTACTGCTGGCCGCCATCCTTGTCCCGCACAAGGACGGTGTGACCTGGGCGACGTACCTGCAACACGCGACACTCACCCAGATCTACTTCGACGGCCTGGCAGCGGACGGGCTCACGCAGATGTGGAGTCTGGCGACCGAGGTCACGTTCTACTTGCTGCTGCCGGCGCTGGCGAAGCTGCTGACCGGGTACGAGCGTCCGACCCGGCGCAGTGTGCGCTGGCGCCTCGTCGTACTGGGTGCCTTCACTCTGCTCGGTCCGGCGTGGATGGCCGGCATCAACGCCACCGACCACGCCCGTGCGGGTCTCTGGCTGCCTGGGTACGTCGGTTGGTTCGCTGTCGGCATGGGGTTCGCGCTGTGGCAGGTGGCGCGCAGCAGCGGACGGCTCGGGCCGTCTGCGCTGGACACGCTGACCAAGATCCCCGGCACGGTGTGGGGTGTCGCTGTCGCGCTGCTGGTCATCGCCGCGAGTCCGGTGGCCGGTCCGTACAACCTGACGGCCGCCTCACCGGGCCAGGCCTTCGTGAAGAGCCTTTTGTACACAGGGATCGCAGCCTGCGTGCTCTTCCCGGCGCTGAACCCGACAGCACGTGCGGCCCGAGTCCTCGGCGGCAAGGTCGGTCACGTCGCCGGTGACATCTCGTACGGCGTTTTCGCGTACCACGTGATCGTGTTGAGCGTGGTTGAGCAGGTCAGCGGATACACGCTGTTCAGTGGCCGGTTCGCGCTGCTGTTCTTCCCGACTCTGGTGGTGTCGGCTGCTGTCGCGGCCGCGAGCTATTACGGGATGGAGCGCCCGATCATGCGGTTGGGCCGGCGTGACAAGGACTACGACGTCTCACCGGTCGGCCTGGACAAGAGCACGAGCGCACAGGCGAACAAGACCGACGCCTGGACGACACCGGAGGTCAGTCCCGCTCCCTCGTCCGGCCAGGGCTGAGCCGCTGCGATCAGCGTTCCGACCACCACCACACCGGCGGCAACCGCGATCACCAGGCGACCGGACAGGAACCACGTGCACGCTGCCGCGATTGCCACGGCCGCCAAGCCGATCCAGCCGGACATGAACGCGCCTGCGCCGAGACCGACTGCCACAGCCACCCACGGACCGACGTAGCGACCTTCGCGCAGCCGGTGCCCTGAGTGCCTCGACCGGCGCCGGAAGAAGACCGCCATCGCAACGACAGCCAGTAGGGAGAGCAGACCGACCAGCAACCCGGCCCGGTAGGTGCGATCGGGCATGAACCGCGCGGTGACCACCTGCTCGATACCCTCGGGCAGCACCCACCCCTGCTGCCAGCCGCCGACCCGGATCGGGGTGAGCTTGCGCCCACTGCCGTCGTACGCCTCCCAGCCCTCGTTGAAGTTCTGCGCGATGGTCAGCACCGACTGCTCTTCCGCAGCCGGCACCTCGACGGTCAGCTCAGCCGGGTTGGGCCGCCACACCTCCGCGGTCTGCACTGGCGTCTTCGATACGTTGCCGAATCCGGCCCTGGTCCAGGTCGCCTCGATCGGCGCAAAGCCACCACCGGCTAAAACGTCGATGTTGTGGCGTCCGGCCTGCAGTGCGACCGTGCTGTCCTTCCCGCACGTGCTGAACGTCACCGGCCGCCGTTGCAGCAGGTCCGGCACCGTCGCTTTCACCTGAGTGTCCGCAGGTACGCCGTCCAGCCGCACACCAGGCCCATAGCCGCAGAACGAACCAGTCTGGCCTTCCAGGTCGAGCGCCTTGCGCAGATGGTCGGCACCCAGCACCCGGACCTCTGCCACACCGACCGGCGCGTTCCGGGCGAACCCAGTCGCGGAATCGAAGTCGACCAACGGTCTGGTGCTGGTGAAGTCCAGTTCGATCGTGTGTGCGGTCCGCGCCGCGAACCGGACATAGCCTTCCGCATCGACCTTGCTCGATGCCGGTGGGCCGCCGTTGATCCGGACCGTCACCTCGGTCGGCTGCGACGCGGTCAGGTACGGGTCGGTGAGGAACTGCAGCCCGCTGACCTTCTTTGCCACCGGCAACTTCAGCGTCAGGGACGGGCGACCGTCAGTGGGGTCGGCAACCCAGCCGGTGCCAAGATCACGATCCACCGCCGCACCCGGCCGCCCCTCCGGCGCTGTCACGGCTCGCGATGAGGCACTGGCCGTGATGGAAGCCGGAACGGTCAGCAGGCTCTCCAGCGCGGCACCGTCCTTCGGCAGCGCGGTTCCCTGCAGCTGGTACGACGCAGCCTTCGGCAACTCCACACTGCGCTGAAGCCCCGTGGGCTCCTCGGAATCCTTGGCAACGTTCTGCCGGCACAGCGGCCTGGTGTTCACGTGCAGACAGGCGGAGCGGCCGATCTGCTGATTCCTGAACACCAGTGCGCTCGGCTGACGGTCCTCCGACGGCACCACGAGCCGGCTGACCGCAAGCATCCCGGGCAGGCTCACCTCGGCGATGGACACGCCGTTCGGGTTCTTGCCGTCGGTGATGCCGACGCTGAGCCGCAGCCGTTGCGTCTTGCCAGGTGGTGTCGGGATGTTCTGCGGTTCGGTAGACCCAGACACCACAGAGGTCAGTGAGCCCGCGTCGGTCTCCACCTGCAGCGTCCGGACCGGTTCGATCGTCGGCGGTGCCAGGGAGAACTGGACCTTCAGTCCGTCGACAGTCCGAGGCGACGCGAACGTCAGCTCCAGCCACTCGCCACTGCTACGCCCGAACGTGCCGGAGACCCAGCGACTCGACGCGTCGCCGTCGACCGCCGCGAACGGCCCGTTGCCAGGTCCTGTCCGCAGTGTGGCGTTCGCATCCGCTGCCGACGACGATGCCCGTACGTCGACGATGCCGCCGCCCCACGTCCGCGTCGTACTCGGTCCAGCCGAGCTGTCGTCGTACCCGAGGGCGCGGCGGCCTTGCCGGCTTTGCTCTGTTGCGGAGAGGACAGGTGAGTAGTTCTCGGCCGAACGGCCGACGGACACCTCACGACGCTGCTGGCCGTCGGTCTGGATGAGTGGCAGGCCGGTGAGCTTTCCGGCGGCGTCTGCCGTGGTCACGGCGTCTCGGTCGCCGCCCAGTGCGGTCAAGGCGGCTGGCACGTCTTCGGCGGCTCCACGGACCTCCACGAGCTGCGACTGCGGGATCAGCCGGGCTGCACTCGTGTCACCGACGTCGAAGATCTCCACACTCGGGTACGGCAGCCGAGTGCGCCCGTCGAGTGTCGCCCCGGGCTGCTCGATGGTGCTGCCGGTGGCCGGCCCGAAATGGGCCACGCGCTCGAGACCGGACTCGGTCAGGCTCTCGTGGACTGCCAACGTCGGCGTCACCTGCGCGTCGAGCCGGAGGTCGTTGCGCACCACGACGTACCTGACTCCTGCACGGCCCAGTGCCTGCCGGAGCGTCTGGTCGCCGACTCCTGAGCCAAGTCGGCGTTCCACCTCGTCCAGCCACCGCGTCGCCCCGGCAGACCCCAGCGGTACGGCGTCCCGCACGGCCATCGGTCGTTTCAGTAGAGGCTGGAACGGCTCGTCCTTGGTGGAGCCCCAGGTGAAGTCCGCGAACGATGCAGCCGGTACGACGAGGACACTGCCACTCGTCGTCTGGCTGTCGAGCCAGGTCGCCGCTTCACGCCAGTGCGCGGGGATCGCGTCGTACCCCTCTCGTCTGGGCAGTTGGCCGAACATGGCCGGCGTTGCGACCGAGACGATCAAACAGGCCACCAGCACGGGCACCACTCGGCGGTGGAGGCCTTTGGCTGTTGCCCACACCGTGAGCCGGCTCAGTGCGTGGGCTGCCGCGAGTGTGAGTGGCAGCCGGACGACGAGCTCGAACTTGTGCGTGTTGCGGAGTGCGGCGAGCGGTCCGTCGAGCAGGTCCTGGAGCTGCGACGCCAGCGGCGAGCCGGCCGCGCCTGCATGGCCGAGCGTCACCAGCAGGAGTCCTACGACCAGTGAGAGCTGCAGGAACCCGCGGTGCTTGAGAGACCCCATCGCCAGGCCGACCAGGCCCAGCAACGCAATGACCCCGGTCGTGAGGATCAGCATCGGCTGCGTGACGTAGAGCCAGCCGGCCGGCCAGCTGGGTCCGTCGGCGCCGGTCAGGAAGTTCAGCCACTGCGAAGTACCGCGGAACGATTCGAACACGCTTGCCATGCCGGTCGTGACGGCCGCGTCCTCGATCCAGTCCAGGAACGGCGGGCTGTAGCGGCCGAGCAGCATGAGCGGGACGAGCCACCAGACCGACACAGCGACCACACAGCCCAGCCAGCCGACGGCCACCTTCAGCGTCGACCGATCCAGCCGTCGGGTGATCAACCAGAGTGCAGGGAGTACGAGCGTCGCACCTGTGGCGACTGCGTTGACTCCCCCGACCAGTGCGAACGCCACGGCCGACCAGCCCACTCGCCACCAGCCCGAGCGCGCCCGTGGTGTCACCAGCGGCAATAGCACCCACGGAGCCATCGCCATCGGCCACACCTCGATCGAGGTGATCGACACCTCGCCGAGCATGCGTGGGCTCAGCGCGTACAGCAGTGCGGCGGCAAAGCGAGTCCAGGGCACGCCGTAGTCGAAGGCGTTGCACAGCTTCCAGACACCGAGGAAGGCGACGCACAGCACGAGCGACCACCACAGCCGTTGCGTCACCCAGTCAGGCACCGACACAGCGTCCAGCAGCCAGTGGAACGGACCCATCGGCAGCAGGTAGCCGTACGCCTGGTTCTGCAGCTGCCCGAACGCTCCCTGCGGATCCCAGAGGTGCAGCGAGCGGGCCAGGAAGCCGCCTGGTCCAGCAGTGAGGTCGAGCTTGGTGTCCGGCACGATCTTGCCCGGTGCCTGGTGGAAGCACAGGGCGATCAGGACCAGGCAGCCCAGCACGAGCCTCGCTCGCCAGACCACCTGCTCCGTGCTCCCTGCCTTCAGCCTCCTCATCGCCGCCGCAGCACCAGGACGAGGTTCCAGGTCACGACTTCACGCACCCCGGGCAGCGCGAGAACGCCGTACGCCCAGCGCGGGTGGTACCTCGGTACGGCGGCCACCAGGTCCGCCTGCGTGCAGGAGCGGGCCCAGCGCAGTCCGCCGGCGACGGTGATCGGGAAGAGCGACTCACCGAACCGGTTCTTCGGCGGGTGGCCCTTCTGGCGCTCATAGCGGCGGGCGGCCCGATGTCCGCCGAGGTAGTGCCACGGTGCGGTCTCGTGGCCGCCGTGCGGGCCCCACCAGCCGGTGTACGACAGGAACACCGTGCCGCCCGGCTTGGTGACGCGGACCATCTCGTCGGCCATCAGCCATGGGTCAGGCACGTGCTCCAGCACGTTGGACGAGAAGCAGATGTCGACGGACGCGTCTGCCACAGGCAGGGCCATGCCGCTGCCGAGCACTGTGCCCGGTGCGGGCTCGCCACGGCCGCTCAGCTCACCCAGGTCGGAGTCGATCGCGTAGTACGTCGCTCCCGCCTGCCGGAACGCGTCGGCGAAGTACCCGGGACCACCGCCGACGTCGAGCATCAGCGCACCCGGCATGGCGGCGTACTGCTCGAGCTGACCGACTGAGTCCGCGGCAAGCGTTTCGTAGAAGTGATCCGGGTCCGACTGCTCGACCCCGAACGCCCGGAACAGCCGGACGGAACGACCGAGGTCGGCTCGCCACACGCTGCTCGATGTGGAGTTCGTCATCACTGGCACAGGCGGGACATTAACGGATCTTGCGAGGTCTGGCGGACATCGTTACTCCTTGGTAACGTCCGGCCCCATTACCTCGGGGGAGGTTACCGGAGGGTGGGGCTCACAAGGTGCGTGCGCAGAGCGTGCTGTTACTGAACTGGCGGGACACGACGAACCCTGAGGGCGGAGGCTCTGAGCGGTATGTGGAGGAGGTAGCGAGAGGCCTTGCCGCACTGGGCTGGCGGGTGACCGTGCTGTGCGCGGCTTATCCGGGTAGTCCGCGAGAGGCACGGCGGTACGACGTGCGGTACCTGTACCGCGGCAGCAAGGTCACCGTGTACCTGCGTGGCCTGGTGCACACCTGGCTGCGCCGACCCGACCACGTGATCGACGTGCAGAACGGTCTCCCATTCTTTACTCGTCTCGTACGTCGTACTGGCGTCGTCGTACTCGTGCATCACGTGCACCAGGAGCAGTGGCAGGTGGTGTACCCGGGCTGGCGTGGCCGGCTGGGCTGGTGGCTCGAGTCGCGAGTCGCACCACGGCTGTACGACGACTGTCGTTACGTAACCGTGTCGTCGGCCTCACGCGATGAGCTGGTGAGCCTCGGCGTGAAGAGCATCGACGTCATCCACAACGGCACCGACCCGGCACCACCGCGGCAGCGGCCACAGTCGCCTGTGCCGACCGTGGTCTGCGTCGGCCGGATCGTTCCGCACAAGCAGGTCGAGCACGCTGTCGACGCGATCGCGGAGGCCCGCAAGGTGCTGCCGGACGCGCGACTGGTCATCGTCGGCTCAGGCTGGTGGGAGGACTCGCTGAAGACGTACGTCGAGGAGCGGGGACTGCAGGACGCGGTGGAGTTCCGCGGGCACGTCAGCGAGGACGACAAGCACGCGGCGTACGACGAGGCGTGGGTGCTGGCGCTGCCGAGCCTCAAGGAGGGCTGGGGACTCGTCGTCGGTGAGGCTGCGGGTCACGGCGTACCTACTGTGGCCTACCGGAGTGCGGGTGGTCCGACCGAGTCCGTGCACGAGGGAGTGTCGGGTGTGCTGGTCGACACACCCAGCGAGTTCACCAAGGCGATCACTGAGCTGCTGCAGGACGTCGAGCTTCGGCGGCGACTGTCGGCGGGCGCGGCGGCCACTGCGGGCAACTTCACCTGGTGCGCCACCGCGCAGGCCTTCGACCGGCTACTCACCGGAGAGCCGGCCGACGAATCCGCCGACCGGCCCGATGCGGAGCGGTTGTACCCGCTCCCGTTCTACTTCGTGCCGTAGCCGACGACCGGGTCGTCGGCCAGGCCCTGGGTCTGGCCGGCCGGCGGCGCCGGGTCTTCCTTCACCGACTGCACAACGCCGACAACCGTGGTGGTGGCAACTGCCAGCCCGGCGAATACGGCGATGGCCGCACCGATCAGTGTTCCCATGAAGCGTGTCCCCTCCTCGTTAAGTGAACCGAAGAGTAACAACCGCTCAGCGACTCCGCCAGACCATGGAGCGTCGCATCACCAGACCGGCCAGTGCGGCCACCAGTGTGGCTCCGGCGACCACCCACGCGGCCAGTACGACGCCGGTCCGCCAGGGCTGATTCCGTTGCGGCACGGGCGTTCCGGGCAACCGGTAAACGCTCACCGTAGAACCGGAGTACACCTCTGTCAGTCCGGGGATCGAGTCGCGTGGTGACGGGCCACCGGCCTCGCGGTCGACGACCAGCCAGCCGACCCCCTGCTGGAGCAGCACCGGTGTCGGGTCGGTTCCGCTGCGCATCGCAGTACGGACTGCCGTGGCCACTGCGCCCGCGCGTGGGTCCTCACCGGCCAGGCGGTGGCCGGCCACGATCAGCTCATCGGGGACGACCGCTGGTTGGTCGAAGTACCGCGGCATCGGGTCCAGCACCGGACGGCGACCGTTCCAGACCGGAGCCCGGTAGGACTCGAACGGCCACGGGATGAATGGCCCGGCCAGCACCTGCTGCGCCCGCTCCCAGTCAGCCGGGTACTGCGACACCTTGAGCCCAGGCCCTCCGATCAACGAAGGCAACGCGGCAATGGGCAGCAGTACGGCGGTCGCACCGACAACCCGGTGGAGAGGTGCGTGCTGCAGCAGCACATGAACTGCCGCACCGAAGCCGATGCACTCGAGCAGCACCAGTGGAGCGAGGTACCGCTGGCCGTCCCGGAACAGACCGGCACCAGGAACATTGGCCACGACGTCGGCAAAGGCTCCCGGTGCGACCACCCCGGCCATGCCCACGAGTACGGCGAGGACGGCCGCGACGACAAGTGCGCCGGCAACGCGGTCCTGGCGCCACCACAGCACCACACCGGCCACGGACATGAGCAACATCACGAACGCGAAGATCAGCGGCAGCAGGTCGCCTCTGTTGCCGGGGACAACGTCCGCGTTCCAGACCCCGCCCAGTGTCAGCAGAGTGGGCAGCGTTCCCCCATAGCCTTCGTTGCGGGCAGCAAAGGCTGTCACCGAGGCAGGGTCGACCGTGGCCTTGCCAGCATGCATAAGGCCCGCCACCAACCAAGGAGCGTTCAGCAGCACCGCACCGCCCAGCGGCCACACCCGACCTCGTCCCGGCCACAGCAAGATGAGGCTGGCGACCAGTAGCCCGGTGATCCCACCCGAGGCAGTCAAGGCACAGCCGGCCGACGCGAGTAGGAACCCTGGCCACCCCGTGCCTTTCCGCAGTCGCAGTGCGGACCGCACTAGCCAAGGCAGAGCGGCGTACCCAAGGAGGAGCGCCCACGCGCCCAGGCGGAGGCGTTCGGCAACGAACGGGTTCCAGACGAAGAGGGTCACGGCCGCGGCACCTGGTAGCGCGGTGCCGAGTCGTAGCTCTCGCCACAGGGCGGTCATCCCGAGTCCGGACAGTAGCGGGATGGCCACCAATACAGCCTTGTTCAGGACCTGACCGCCGACGAGCTCGTCCAGTACGGCGACGATGACGTCGGACGGGACCGCTCGCGGCATGGCCGTTGTGACACCGAACAGGTCAAGCCGTACCGTGAGGTCCGGCACGAACACCATGTCGTAGCCGACCACATAGCCCGGAGCGAGCAGCGGAGCAGTGATCACCAGGGTGAGCAGGACAGGCCACAGCCACGGCAGGACGCGCACGGCACGTTCTGACATGACCACCCCAGCCTCCCGTTGCTCTGTCACAAGGCAGTAGAGCATGAGCGCAGAAGCCACACCTGAGCAAGAGCCCAAGGCACCGCGGTTGGCGTTCCTCCGTAGCGCGACCGTCGTTGCCGTCGGCATGGCCATCATGAACGTGGCCGCCTACGGTTTCACCCTCATTGCTGTTCACCGGCTGGTGCCAGAGCAGTTCGGCGCCATCACCGCACTGCTCGGACTGCTGCTGATCGGCAACGTCGCGTCACTGGGTCTCCAGGCCACCGGCGCCCGGCGGCTCGCCACTCACACAGGTGAGGGCGCCGCGGCCGTGGCCGACGCGATGCTCAAGGCAGGCCGCCGTGCCGCGCTCGGACTGACGCTTGTCTGCCTGCTGGCGACTCCACTGTTCGTCTGGCTGCTGCACATCGACTCAGTGGTCGCGATCCTGCTGCTCGCCCCCACGCTCGGCGGTCTCACCCTGATGGGCTCCCAGCTCGGCGTGCTTCAAGGCAGTCAACGCTGGACCGAGCTGGCGGCCGTCTACACGTCGGTCGGTGTCGGACGGCTCCTGCTCGGTGGTGGCGCACTACTCATCCACCCGTCACTCGACGCGGCGATGATCGGTCTAGCTCTCGGCGCCGCCGTACCGGCTCTGCTCGGCGGCTTCCTGTTGCGCGGATCCACCGGAGGTACGGCGGAACAGGTCAAGGAGGTACTGCGGGAGACGGTGCACGGAACGCATACGTTGCTCGCGTTCTTCGCGATCGCCAACGCCGACGTGCTGTTCGCGCGTGCACTGCTCGACGGCCGGCACAGCGGGTACTACGCGGCCGGTGTCATCGTGGCGAAGGCGTGCCTGTTCCTGCCGCAGTTCGTGATCGTCATCGTGTTCCCGTCACTTGCCAGCTCCCCTGGCGACACAGTCCGGCTGCGCAGAGCGATCCAGGCGGTCGCGGGCCTCGGTGTGTGCACTGTGCTCGGTGCGTTGATCCTGCCCGATCTGGTCGTGGCCGTGATCGGTGGCAAGGACGATTACGCGCCACTCGGTCCCTACACCTGGCTGTTCGCGATCGCCGGCTCGGCGTACGCCGTACTGCAACTGGTTGTCTATGCCGCGATCGCACAGCAGGAGAAGCGGGCCGCCCTGCTGATCTGGTTCGGCCTGATCGTGCTCGCGATCGGAGCCGGAGTCGTCCTCGGCACCGACATCGCCACCGGCATGGCCGGCGTCAAGGTCCTGGTCGCGATGACCAGCACCTGCGCCGTACTCCTGTCGGCCGGTCTGGCGGCAGGGCTGCACCGCCAGACCAGCGACAGCTCCGACTCACCAGAGGCTTGACTTGGCGAAACGGCGGGCGAAGGTGTTGGCCAGGACCAGCAGCACCAACCCGATCACCGATCTGAACAAGCCGATCGCGGTCGCATAGCTGAACTGCGGCACTGCTGAGGCCAGGCCGATCTTGTAGACATAGGTGTCGATCACCTCTGCCGTGTCGAGGTTCAGGTTGTTCTGCATCAGCAGCACCTTCTCGAACCCGACTGACAGGATCGAGCCGATGTTCAGGATCAGCAGGATCACCGCCACCGGCACGATCGCCGGCAGGTCGATGTGCCACATCCGCCGCAGCCGCGATGCCCCGTCGACAATCGCCGCCTCGTGCAGCTCCGGCGGCACGCTGGTCAGCGCGGCCAGGTAGATGATCGCGGCGAACCCCATCCCCTGCCACGCACCCGACCACACATAGATGTGCCGGAACATCCCGGCATCACCCATGATGTCGACCGGCCCGAGCCCGAGCAGCCCGATGAGCTTGTTCGCCACCCCGGTGCTCGGGTTCGTCAGTACGACGACCAGGCCGACCACGACCACGGTCGAGATGAAGTGCGGTGCGTAGGTGATCAGCTGGGCCGACCGGCTGAACCACTTCTTCCGGACCGTGTTCAGGCAGAGCGCGAGCAGGATCGGCAACGGGAACGTCGCGACCAGCTCGTACACGTGCAGGTAGACGGTGTTCCGGATCAGCCGCCAGAACTGGTACGACTCGATGAACCGGTCGAAGTACTTGAACCCGGCCCACGGGCTGCCCCAGATCCCGGACACCACGTTGTAGTCCTTGAAGGCGATGATCACGCCGTACATCGGCCAGTAGGCGAAAAGCGCCAGCCAGATCAGCGGCAGCGCCAGCATCGCGTACAGCTGCCAGTTCCGCCGCATCCGCAGGCCCAGCCGGACCGACGGCTTCGCCGCCTTGCCCCGGCCGCGGGACGACTGCGACTTGGCCGGTGGTTTCGCGGCCGGCTCGACCCCGGCCCGGGTTTCGGTCGAAGCGGTCATCGCGTCATCCCTTCAGCGAGCCGATCATGGCCCCCTTGACGAAGTGCTTCTGCACGAAGGGGTAGACCAGCAACGGCGGAATCATGCCGATCACGATCAGCGAGTACTTCAGCTGCTGCTGCAGCTCCTTCATCTGCATCAGCTTGCTCGTGTCGGGCATCTGGGACGGGTCGACCTTGCTCTGCAACAGGATCTGCCGCAGCACCACCTGCAACGGGAACAGGTGCTCGTTGGTCAGGTAGATCAGCGCGTTGAAGAACGAGTTCCACGAACCGACCGCGTAGAACAGCAGGTTCACCGCGATGATCGGCTTGCTCAGCGGCAGCACGATCCGCCAGAAGAAGCCGAAGTCGCTGCAGCCGTCCACCTTGCCGGCCTCGACCAGCTCCTCCGGGATCGTCACCATGAAATAGGTCCGGGTGATGATCACGTTCCAGACCGCCAGCGCGGTCGGCAGGATCATCGCCCACCGGGTGTTCAGCAGCCCCAACTGGTCCACGACCAGGTACGTCGGGATCAGCCCGCCGCTGAACATCATCGTGAACACGAACAGCGCCATGATCAGGCCCTTGCCCGGCAACCCCTTCCGGGACAGCGGGTACGCCGCCAGCAGGGTGAGGACCGTGGCGACGATTGCTCCGACCACCGCGTAGTACACGGAGTTGCCGAAGCCGCTGACGATCGACTTGTAGTCGAAGAGCGCCTTGTACGCATCCAGGGTGAAGCCGACCGGCCACAACCACACCTCACCCGCGGTCACCTTGTGGGTATTGCTGATCGAGGCGCTGACGACGTAGATCAGCGGGTACAGCACGGCCAGGCAGAAGGCCCCGAGCGCGGCGGAGATGCAGGCCAGCGCGATCTTGTCGCCCCGGGTGTCCTGAATCGGTGCTCCCACCGCCAGACGCGTCTCGTCGGGCGGCAGGGTGCCGGCTTCGCTCATCCGCGTCCTCGCTTCGCTCCGGGCGCGGATGAGGCACGAGTCGCGCTGTGCTTGATGATGAGCTCGCTCCGCTCGCTCATGAGTTATAGGTCTCGTAGGCGGCCTGTTCGAGATCCAGGTAGGTCTTCACACCGATCTTCTCGACCCGGTCCTTGTAGGAGTTCCAGGCGGCGTCGTCGTTCGGGTCGAGCTGGCCGGTGACGAACTTGGAGAAGGACAGATTCACCTCACTGGTGAGGTTCGTCTTCAGCTCCGCCTCCTGGGCCGCCTGGTCCTGGTCGAGCGTGACCGGCGGGAACTGCATCTCCTGCGGCTGCTTGTACGGGAAGTAGCTCTCCTTGGTCTGCTCGTAGAGCGGCGCCTCGAAGGTGAGGTCCTTCGGGTTCACCCGCTCACCCAACCGGAAGTCCTGCGAGCGGTACTGCGGGTTGAACTGGTACCAGTTGACGTTCTTCTCGGCGATCTCGGCCTGCGTGTACCCGTAGACCGCCTGCTTGCCGTTGATCCCGAGCTCACCCTGCTTCGCCCAGGCGAAGTTCGAGCCGCTGTAACCCCGCAGGATCGCCTCGAGTTCCATCTGCGCGTCGGCCCACTGGACCAGCAACTCGGGCTTGGCGCACTTCTTGGTGATCACCAGCTTCGCGACGTTGACACCGACACCGAGGTAGTCCCACGCGGCGTACCGGACCTTGTTCGGCCCCTCCAGCGGCGGAAGCGCGGCGTACTTGCGCCACCGGGCGTTCGGATCCTTCTGATCGATGTCGAGGAAGGCTCCCCAGTAGGTGGCGCGGGCACCGCCGATGATCGGCTTGCCCGGCGAGTTGCCGTAGCGCAGCATCTGGTCCTGGTCGGCGGTGAACACGTCCTTGTTGATCAGGCCTTCGGCGTACAGGCCGTGGATGTACTTCAGGCCCTCGCGCCACTCGTCCTTGTTGAAGCTCACGTCGACCTTGCCGTCCTTGACCACCAGCCACGGATCGCCGGGGGTGTAGAGGAAGGAGTTCATCAGGTACGTGTCGAACGGCGCGTCCTTGTAGCCGCAGAACGGGATCGTCTTGCCGTTGCCGCCGAGATCGGCCTTCTTGAACGCGCGCAGTACCTCGGCGAACTCGTCGGTGGTCTTCGGGATCGCCAGCCCGACCTGCTTGATCCACTCGGTGTTGAGCCACGCGCGGCCGTTGCTCGCTCGGCAGTGGTAGCAGTCGTTGACGTCCGGGAACGAGTAGATCTTCTTGTCCGGCGACTGCACCAGCTTGCGCGCCTCCGGGTAGTCCTTCATCACCTGCTGCAGGTTGAGGGCATAGCCGTCGATGTACTGGTTGACGTCGGCGAACAGGCCCTGCTGGCCGTACAGGAACAGCTGCGACCGGCTGAAGTCGACGCCCATGAAGGCGTCCGGGATGTCGCCGGCCGCGATCATCGCGTTGACCTTGGTCATCACGTCCTCGGCGGTGCCACCGACCTGGTTCCACTCGATGTGGATTCCGGTCTTCTGCTCCAGCCACTTGGTGAACGCGTTGGTACTCCAGTCGCCGACCGTCAGGTCCTGCGGGACCACGATCTTGAAGGTGACCTTCTCGGTCGTGATCGGCTTCAGTTCCCGGGCCACCGGGCCGACGTACCCGTCGGGATACAGCACCCCTGCCTTCTTCGGGCCGAGTGAGACGCTCGGGGCGGCCGGGGCCGCCCCTCCACCGCCCCCTCCGCTCGCGCTGCTCGAGTCACTGCATCCACTGAGCAGACCGCCGCCGGCTGTCGCGGCGGTCAGTCCAAGCGCCCCCGCGATGAGCGATCGACGGCTCAGTCCAGCCGTCGTTCCGGCATCGTTGTTCGGCATGGGGTTCCTCCAAGGCGGAAGGGTCGGAACGGCAGGAGATATCCGATAGGATCTAGGATCCTGCACGGGAGAATGACATAGAAAGCGTCATTCCGGAAGGGATTGTCGTTAACTTTGCGAACTTGTTCGCTCACTGTCCGCGTCTTGCGCGGGAATCGTTTCCAACTTGCGGCCGCGCGGCAGATTTTCTTGCGGAAACTAACTCGTCGCGGCCCCCGCGGTCTCTACAGTTCTGCGCATGGCGACCCCGAAGTTCATCCTCGAACTGCGCGAGAAGATCGGCCACGACCTGCTCTGGCTGACCGGCATTACCGGTGTAGTCCTGAACGACGCCGAGCAGGTACTGCTGGTACGACGCGCGGACAACGGGCGATGGAGTCTGGTCGCCGGCATTCTCGAGCCCGGCGAGGAGCCGGCCGTCGGCCTGGTCCGCGAGATCCAGGAAGAGACCTCGATCGTGGTCGAGGTCGAACGCCTGGTCAGCACCCAGACCCTGGCGCCGCACACCTACCCCAACGGCGACCAGGTCCAGTACCTCGACCTCTGCTTCCGCTGCCGCCCCCTCGACGGCACCCCGCGCGTCAACGACGACGAGTCCCTCGAGGTCGCCTGGCACCCCCTCGACAACCTGCCGCCCCTGTCCCCCAGGGAACACGAGGCCATCACCAACGCCCTCTCCCCCAACCCCCTACCGCTCTTCACCCGCGCCTAGCGCCGCAGCGCCAACTGCAGCTCGCGCAACCAGCGTTCGTTGATCGTGGGTTCGCGCGTGAGCCGATCGGCGAGTTGGCGTCGTACCTCGGGAGTGCGGGCGCGCTCGACCAAGGCGACCGCTTCCGCGAGCGCGGCACGAGCTTTCTCGTCCCGGCGGGGAGTTGTCACCTCCGGATCGGACCAGGCGGACCTGCGGAAAGACGCTGCCGTCTTCGGCTGGGTGTTACCGAAGTACGACCAGATCGGTCCGTCCAGCGAGACGTTCCGGAAGCCCGCGGCCGGCAACTCCCCCGCGAAGTCCGCATGCTGGTGCCAGCGCCAGGTGTTGGGGCTGGTCTTCCGCCGCACCGTGATCCCGATGAACCGCAGCTGCCGCCGGATCACGTCCCACTGGGCTCGGTCGTCGTCGATCCATCGGCGCAGTACGGCGTACAGGTTCTCGAAGGTCGAGCCCTGGTACACCAGGTCGACGAAGACCGTCGGGCGACCGCGCATCAGGTCCGCCGGGGCGAGTCCGCCCGCGGCCAGGTTGGTCCGCAGCTGACCGAGCTCCGCCACTGTCAGGTCCTGGCCGTCCGACTGAAAGAGAGACAGCGGCAGCGGGTGCAGGCGCGAGCGCCAGTCGGTGTCTGCGAGTGCGCCGCTGAGCAGGTCGAACAGGCTGTCGACAGATCGCCCGACGAAGTAGAGCTCGCCGTCACCGCACTGCGCCAGGACCCGGGCGGCGCAGTCGACCAGGTCGTCGAGGAAGAACAGGTCCGGCTGCGCGACGCCGTCCAGTAGTGAGCCGAGTTGGTCCGGCCGGACCAGATCCCACCGGAACGGCCGGTTCGGCTCCATGTCAGTGGGCGGCCTCGTGCCAGGTGCGGCCTACGCCTACGGAGACGTCGAGGGGGACCGCCATGTCGACGGCGTGGCCCATGTCGCGGCGGACCAGCTCCTCGAGTGGCTCGCGCTCGCCGGGGGCGATCTCGAAGACGAGTTCGTCGTGCACCTGGAGCAGCATTCGCGACTTCAGCCCGGACTCGCGCAGCGACGCGTCGACCTTCAGCATCGCCATCTTGATCACGTCCGCGGCCGAGCCCTGGATCGGCGCGTTCAGCGCCATCCGCTCGGCCATCTCGCGGCGCTGCCGGTTGTCGCTGGTCAGGTCCGGCAGGTAGCGCCGGCGACCCAGGATCGTCTCGGTGTAACCGCTCTTGCCGGCGTCGATGACGATGCTGCGCAGGTAGTCGCGGACGCCGCCGAAGCGCTCGAAGTACTCGTCCATCAACCCCTTCGCCTCGTCCACGCCGATCTTCAGCTGCTGACTCAGCCCGTACGCCGACAGGCCGTAGGCGAGACCGTAGTTCATCGCCTTGATCTTGGCCCGCTGCTCCTGCGTCACCTCGGCCGGCTCGACCGAGAACACCCGCGATGCCGTCACCGAGTGGAAGTCCATCCCCGAGTTGAACGCGGAGATCAGCCCCTCGTCCTCGGACACGTGCGCCATGATCCGCATCTCGATCTGGCTGTAGTCGGCCGACATCAGCGACTCGTTGCCCTCGCCGACGATGAACGCCTGCCGGATCCGGCGGCCCTCCTCGGTCCGGATCGGGATGTTCTGCAGGTTCGGGTCGGTCGAGCTGAGCCGCCCGGTCGCCGCGATGGTCTGGTTGAACGTGGTGTGGATCCGGCCGTCCTTCGGGCTGATCGTCTTCAGCAGCCCCTCGACGGTCTGCCGGAGCCGGGTCGCGTCCCGGTGCGCCAGCAGGTAGGCCAGGAACGGGTGCTCGGTCTTCTCGAACAGCGCCTGCAGCGAGTCCGCGTCGGTGGTGTACCCGGTCTTGGTCCGCTTCGTCTTCGGCATCTGCAGCTCGTCGAACAGCACCACCTGCAGCTGTTTCGGCGAACCGAGGTTGATCTCCTTGCCGATCACCTCGTACGCCGACGTGGCGGCCTCCCGTACCCCGGTGGCGAACCGCTCCTCGAGCTGCTCCAGGTACGGCCGGTCGACCGCGATACCGTCCCGCTCCATGCTCGCGATGACGTCGATCAGCGGCAGCTCCACGTCCGCCAGCAACGCCGTCCCGGCCTGCTTCTCCAACTCGGCGTCCAGGGTGTCGGCGAGGTCCGCGATCGCGCGGGCGCGCAGCATCGTCGCGTCCGCGGCCGGGCCGCCCTCGACGTCGTCGAAGCTGAGCTGGCCGTTGTCGGCCTCCTCGTTGCGCAGCTCGCGCTTGAGGTAGCGAACGGTCAGGTCGGCCAGGTCGTACGACCGCTGGTCCGGCCGGGCCAGATACGCGCTCAGCTGGGTGTCCGAGCTCAGACCGGCCAGCGTCCAGCCACGCTCCAGGAAGCCGAGCAGCGGCCCCTTCGCGTCGTGCAACGCCTTCGGCTGCTTCGGATCGGCGAGCCACGCCTGCCAGGCCGCGTCATCGTCCGGGGTCATCGTGGTCGGGTCGAACCAGGCCGCCGCGCCCGACGTGTTCGCCAGCGCCAGGCCGGTGATCTCGCCGGTACCGCGACCCCAGCTGCCCTGCACCGCGACGCCGACCCGCTCGCCGGTGCTGACGTGCTCCTTGATCCAGCCGGCGACCTCGCCCGGCTTCAGCTGGACGCCCTCGAGCTCGAACCCGTGGTCGACGGTCGCGTCGACCTCCTCGTGCTCGGCGACCAGGCGCTCCCGCAGCACCCGGAACTCCAGGCTGTCGAACAGCGTGTGCACCTTCTCCCGGTCCCACGGCGTGCGGACCAGATCGTCCACCGTGACGTCCAGGGTCAGGTCACGGACCAGTTCGTTGATCTGCCGGTTCCGGATCACGTCGGCCAGGTGCTCGCGCAGCGACTCGCCGGCCTTGCCCTTGATCTCGTTCACCCGGTCGACCACGTCGTTCAGCGAGCCGAACTGGTTCAGCCACTTGGCCGCCGTCTTCGGCCCGACCCCGGGCACACCGGGCAGATTGTCGCTCGACTCCCCGACCAGCGCGGCCAGATCCGGGTACAGCCGCGGGGTCACGCCGTACTTCTCCTCGACCGCGGCCGGGTCCATCCGGGCGATCTCGGACACGCCGCGCTTCGGGTACAGCACCGTCACGTCGTCGCTGACCAGCTGGAACGCGTCCCGGTCACCACTGCTGATCAGCACCTCGAAGCCCTGCTCGGACGCCTGGGTCGCGAGCGTGGCGATGACGTCGTCGGCCTCCCAGCCGTCGATCTCGGTGGTCGGGATCCGGAGCGCCTCCAGCACCTCCTTGACCAGTGAGACCTGCCCCTTGAACTCGTCCGGCGACTTCGACCGGCCCGCCTTGTACTCCGCGTACTGCTCGGAGCGGAACGTCTTGCGGGACACGTCGAACGCGACGCAGACATGCGTCGGCTGCTCGTCGCGGAGCATGTTGATCAGCATCGAGGTGAACCCGTACACCGCGTTGGTGTGCTGCCCGGTGGTGGTCGAGAAGTTCTCCACCGGCAGCGCGTAGAACGCCCGGTACGCCAGCGAGTGCCCGTCCAGCAGCAGGATTCGCGGCCGGCCGGTCCCGACCTGCGCGGGGTCCTTGGTCATCGTCGAGGTGTTGGTTTCTGGAGCCACGTACCGACTCTAGTGGGTCCCACGGACAGTTATGTCACAGTGCCTCGGGTCCGGCGTGAGGCTGACGTAGTCTGCCGTCTGTGACTGATCAGAGCACCGACGGTATGGACCTCGGCCCCGGGATGGGCGTCGAGGGCACCCTGCTGAACCTGATGGGCATCCAGGTCAAGGAAGCCGCCCCGGAGCGGATCGTGGCGACCATGCCGGTCAAGGGCAACACCCAGCCGTACGGGCTGCTGCACGGCGGCGCGTCCTGCGTGCTGGCCGAGAGCCTCGGCTCGATCGGCTCGGCCCTGCACGCGGCGCCCTACGGCAAGGTCGCGGTCGGCGTCGACATCAACGCCACCCACCACCGCGCGGTCCGCGACGGCGTCGTCACCGGCGTCGCCACGCCGATCTACCTCGGCCGTACGACGACGTCGTACGAGGTCGTCATCACCGACGAGCGCGACAAGCGGGTCTGCACCGCGCGGATCACGTGCCAGCTGATTCAGGCGCCGCCGGGAAGCTGACGTCGTCCGGCGTGTCCACCGGGAGCGGACGAGCCAGCAGTGCGCGGCGGGCGATCACCGACCGTCGCGACGAGAGCAGGGCCAGCAGGTTCGGCGCGTGCTCGGCGGCCAGCCGGCGACGGACCGTGTGGGTAGTGGCAAAACGCAGTACGCCGGCCTGACCCAGGCCCAGCCGCGCCAGGAACCTGTTCGCCTCGCGGGCGATCGCGGGCGCGACAGCGGCCAGGTGTGCGCAGTTCTCGTGCTCGGCCCAGGCGGCCGCCTCCGCGATCAATGCCTTACCCAGACCGTGCCGACGGGCGGCGTCGCTGACGTGCAGATACTCCACCGTGACCGTGTAGTCGTCGTGCAGCGGGCTGATCGCCGTACGACGCAGGTAGGCCATCCCGTGCACGGCGCCGTCCAGCTCGCCGACCAGCAGCCGGCCGAACGGGTCGCCGAGATGTTTGCCGACAGCAACCTCGACGGCCGCGACCGGCGGCGGCGTCGGCAGTCGCAACGGGTGACCGGATCCGGTGGTCATCTCACGCCACAACGCCACCAAGGCGTCGGCATCACCGCGTTGGGCGTCCCTCACCTCGATGGCTGCTGCCACAGCGACCTCCTGGTCTGGTCCACCCCCGAGGTGAACGGGACGGCGGATACGCTCGTCCTCGCGCAACAGTAGGCCCTCGGGGGTCACTTGCAAAGCTGCCCTCGCGGGCCGATCGGAGACCAGGTTTGTTCATCGGAATCGGTACTGTCGTGAATGTCGCGACAGTGCTCACCGGCTCGGTACTCGGCGTACTCATCGGCCATCGGCTCAGTCACCGGACCCGCGATCTCGTCACCGACGCGCTCGGCCTGGTCACGCTGCTGATCGCGATCACCTCGGCACTCACCGTCGGCGACCAGGTGCTCAGCGACGCGGTCGGCGACAGCGCGCCGATCCTGATCGTGCTCGGCGCGATGCTGGTCGGCGGGATCATCGGCTCGCTGCTGCGGATCGAGCAGCGGCTGGAGGACTTCGGGGCCTGGATGCAGCACCGGTTCAGCCGCGGCGACAGCGAGAGCACGTTCGTCGAGGGGTTCGTGACCGCGTCGATGGTGTTCTGCGTCGGGCCGCTGACGTTCCTCGGCGCTCTTTCCGACGGGCTCGGGCGGGGTGCGGACCAGTTGTTCCTCAAAGCGGTGCTGGACGGCTTCGCATCGATCGCCTTCGCCGCGTCGTTCGGCTGGGGCGTGGCCGCGTCCGCGCTCGTGGTGCTCGTCGTACAGGGGCTGATGACCGCGGTCGGTGCCGTGCTCGGCGACGTACTCCCGGACGCGCATGTGACCGCGCTGGGGGCAACCGGTGGAGTGATGCTGATCGGTGTCGCCCTGCGCCTGCTGAAACTCAAGCAGATCGCGGTGGCGGACCTGTTGCCGGCGCTGATCGTCGCGCCGCTGCTGGTGCAGTTGCTCGTTGTCATCCGGAGCTGACGAGAGCCCCGGTCCGGGTCGGACCAGGGCTCTCGGCAACTACCGGTGTGTTAGTCCTCGCCGAGGTAGGCCTTGCGGACGTCCTCGTTGACCAGCAGATCGCGTCCAGTGCCGGACAGCACGATCTTGCCGACCTCGAGCACGTAGCCGTAGTCCGCCCGCTTCAGCGCCGCCTGCGCGTTCTGCTCCACCAGCAGGATCGTCGTACCCTGCTGCTGCAGCTCGGTCACGGTCGACATGATCCGCTTCATCATGATCGGCGACAGACCCATCGACGGCTCGTCCAGCATCATCAGCTTCGGCCGGCTCATCATCGCCCGGCCCATCGCCAGCATCTGCTGCTCACCGCCGGAGAACGTCCCGGCCGGCTGCTTGCGCCGCTCCCCCAGGATCGGGAACAGGTCGTACGCGGCGTCCAGGTCGGTGCGGATGCCGCCCTGGTCCTTGCGGGCGAACGCGCCGAGCAGCAGGTTCTCCTCGACCGACAGCCGGGGGAAGATCCGCCGGCCCTCCGGTGAGTGCGCCAGCCCCATCGAGACGATGTCGTGCGCGGCCATCGTGTGGATCGGCTCACCCTGGAAGATGACCTCGCCCGACGTCGGCTTGAGCAGGCCGGAGATCGTCCGCAGCGTGGTGGTCTTGCCGGCGCCGTTGGTGCCGATCAGCGACACCACCTGCCCCTGCTCCACGCTGAAGCTGATCTTCTTCACCGCGACGATCTTGCCGTAGGCAACTTCCAGGTCGCGGACCTCGAGCATCGCGGTCATCGGGCCTCCCGGTCTGGACTGAGGAGTGGAGGGAGCGTAGCGACTGGAGCGACGAGGGAAGACCGGGAGTAAAAGCCCGATGACCCGCCGCGCCGGAGGCGTGGCATCAATACCATCACGGGGCCTCCTCTCCGTCCACGGCATCCTGCGGACGGACCTCGTCCTCGTCGTCGTCCCCCTCGCCGGTGCCGATATAGGCCTCGATCACCCGCGGATCGGACTGCACCTCCTCCGGCGTGCCCTCGATCAGGGCCTCGCCCCGGACCAGGCAGAGCACCCGGTCGCAGAGGTTGAAGATGAACCGCATGTCGTGCTCGATCACCACGACCGACAGGCCCGAGTCCCGGATCTTGAAGATCAGGTCGCTGGCCTGCCGGGTCTCCAGCGGGTTCATCCCGGCCGTCGGCTCGTCCAGCAGGATGAGCTTCGGGTCGGTGGCCAGCGCCCGGGCGATCTCGAGCCGCCGCTGGTCGCCGTACGGCATGTTCCGGGCCAGGTGCTCGGCGGACTTGCCCAGACCGACGAAGTTCAGCAGCTCCTGGGCCCGGGCCCGGGTGGCCGCCTCCTCCCTGCGGAACTTCGGCCCGCGCAGCACCGAGGTGAGCGCGCCCGAACTGGTCCGGCAGTAGCGCCCGACCATCACGTTCTCCAGCGCGGTCATGTTGGCGAACAACCGGATGTTCTGGAACGTCCGCGCCATCCCGGCCCGGACCACGGCCCGCGGCTTCGGCGGCAACGGTGTCAGGACACCCAGGGGCTGCACCGGTACCGCCTCCTCCGCCTCCTTCTTCTGACGCTTCGGCGGCTTCGGCTTGCGCGGCGAGCCGGCGAACCGGACCACACCGCTGGTCGGCTTGTAGAGGCCGGTGAGGCAGTTGAAGAACGTCGTCTTGCCGGCCCCGTTCGGGCCGATCAGGCCGACGATCTCGCCTTCCCGCACGGTCAGGCTGACGTCGTTGACCGCCAGCAGACCGCCGAACCGCATGGTCACACCGGAGACCTCCAGCACCGGCTGCCCGGTCGGCCGGCTCGTGGTCGGCTGCGTTTCGGTGACGGTCATTTCGCCTCCTCGACGATCAGCTCTTCTTCGACCGCGACGGCCAACTCCTCGTCCTCCTCGTGGAACTCCAGCTGCCGCCGCCTGTTGGCGACCAGGCCCTCCGGCCGGAACCGCATCATCAGCACCAGGAGGATGCCGAACAGCAGCAGCCGGTACTCCGAGAAGAACCGCAGCTTCTCCGGTAGCAGCTTCAGAATGGTTGCTCCGAGCAACACACCGGCGATGGTCCCCATCCCGCCCAGCACGATCGCCGCGAGCAGGAACGCCGACTCGAGGAAGATGTACTGGTCGGGGCTGACGGCAACGTCCTGGTGCGCCTTGATGGTGCCGGCCAGACCGGCCAGGAAGGCGCCGATCGCGAACGCCAGCACCTTCAGGCCGAAGACGTTCACACCCATCGCCTCGGCGGCCTTCTCGTCCTCCCGGATCGCGATCCAGCCCCGGCCGATCCGGCTGTCGTTCAGCCGGGCGAAGACCAGGATGACGAACGCGATCAGGATCAGCAGCAGGAAGTAGTAGTTCGAGAAGCGACCCAGCTCCAGCCCGGCGACCGTGTGCTCGTCGCCGAAGTTGAAGTCGCCGATCTGCAGGTCCGGGATGCCGGGGATACCGTTCGGGCCGTTGGTCAGCAGCGGGCCGTTGATGCCGTCCAGGTTGAACATCGTCAGCCGGAAGATCTCACCGAAGCCCAACGTCACGATGGCCAAATAGTCACCTGAGACACGGAGTGTCGGTGACCCGATGATGAGACCGAGAGTCGCTGCCACACCGGCGCCGATCAGCATCACGAGCACGAACGGCGGGTGCCAGTCGATCGTCGCGAACGCCGACTCGGACAGCATCGCGGCGACGTACGCACCGGAACCGAGGAAGGCGATGTAGCCGAGGTCCAGCAGGCCGGCCAGGCCGACCACGATGTTCAGGCCCATCGCGGTGGCCGCGAAGATCAGCACCTGGGTCGCGATCGACATGTTCGCGTCCGACCCCTTCTGGGTGAAGGGGAAGAAGAACGCCACCACGAACGCCGCCAGCGTCAACACTGTCTTGTGGCGCTGCGCGACGTGGCCGAACCAGGTCAACATGCCGGTCCGGAACAACGCGACGATGATCACCGCGATGAAGACCAGGCACAGAATGAAGGACCACGCATCCGTCAGGCCCAGCGCGTACGCAGCGCCGAACAGGATCGCCGCCATGATCACGGCGATGGCGAGAATCTCCACCCAGCCCGGCAGCCTCGCCTCGCTCATGTCGCGGAGCTGCCGCAGCGGGAGCATCCGCGAGCTGACCAGGATCAGGACGGCACCCGCCAGGGAGACGTAGGCCCCCGGGTTGACGTTGATCAGGCCGTCCGACTCCACCGTGATCGCCACGATGACCAGGACCATGTACAGCGTCAGGCCGAGGCCCAAGGCCCGCAGGCCGAGGGTCGCGTCCAGCCAGGTGCCCAGGGTCGTCAGCGGCCCCCGCTCGGCGAGCAGCAGAACCAGCGCGAACAGCGCCGCGATGATCGCGAGGATCTGCAGGCCGCCCGGATAGAAGTTGATCGACAGGTCGTTCAGGATCGAGCCGTCATAGCTCCAGGACAGGAAGGAGCCCACGATCACCAGCAGTACGCCGACCAGACCGGCCGGCCACGCGATCGGATTGACCGGCGGCTGAGCCGCCGCCTCCGGCTCCGCCGGAGTACTCGTTTGCACGTCACTCATGCCCGATCCACCACCCTCGCTCCGAGCAGGCCCTGCGGCCTGAACACCAGTACCAGGATCAGGATGACGAACGCCCAGACATCCTTCCAGGAACCGCCACCGAACTGACCCGGCACGTACTGGGTCGCCATCGCCTCGACGACACCGAGTACCAGGCCACCGACGACGGCGCCGTACACGTTGCCGATACCACCGAGGACCGCGGCGGTGAACGCCTTCAGACCGGCCAGGAAGCCCATCCGGAAGTCGATGTTGTTGTTCTGGAAGCCTTGCGAGATCCCGGCGATCGCGGCCAGCACGGCGCCGAGGGCGAAGGCCACCACGATGATCCGGTCGACGTTGATACCCATCAACCGGGCGGTGTCCGGGTCCTGCGACACGGCCTGCATACCGCGGCCGAGCCGGGTCCTGTTGATGAAGACCCACAGCAGCACCGCACACACCGCCAGCGCCGCGACGGTGAAGATCGCCGACCGCTGGATCGTCACCCCGCCGACGTCCCACGCCGGGCCGGTCACCACGTCGATCTGTGGGAACGGGATGCGCTGCTTGGCGCTCGGCCACTCGATGGTGCTGATGAGCGTCTTGAAGATCACCCAGCCGATTTCCGCGACCACGGCTGCCACGGCCGCCACCTCGAGGATCGTCACGATCCTTATCTGACTGCGCGCCTTGCCGCGTGCCGCGTATCCGGCCAAGGCGCCGATCGCCGTACCGGCAAGGGCGCCGACCACGATCACAGGCACCGCCAGCACCAGGCTCTGCTCGATCAGCCGCACGATCGCCCACAGGCCCACTGCTCCGACCGCCGCACCGATCAACGGCGCGCGGTCGTACCACTTGGTCACCGGGTTGTTCAGATCGGTCTTCGCCAGTTTCGCGCCGGCGAAGTAGCCGGCCCCGATGGCCAGGCCCGCGAACGCGAACACGGTCCAGGCCGGCTGCTCGTAGAACAGCCGGATGAACTCCTGCAGGAAGACGGAGATGCCGATCGCGGTGATCAGCGGTGCGAGTCGTGGCGCGTTCCGCAGGGGACGGTACGCGACACGTTCCATCAGCACCGCCGTACCGACCGACGCGATGATGGCACCGACGATCATGACCGGCAGGATCCACACGCTGGTCTCACCGTCGAAGAACAACAGGTAAGTGGTCAGTGCGCCGAACGCACCGATCATGAACACCTCGCCGTGGGCGAAGTTGATGAGCTGCACAATGCCGTAGACGACGGTGTACCCGACCGCGATCAAGGCGTACAGCGACCCCAGGGTCAGCCCGTTCACGAGCTGCTGGAAGAACTGGTCCACGTCGACCTCCCTACTGCCTCAGTTCCGACATGCCACGGGGGTGGGAGGATCAGCTCCCACCCCCGAGACATGAGGTCGACTCGATTACTTGGCTTCGAAGTCCTTGGTCTCGACGGTGGCCCACTTGCCCGCGTCGACCTTGTAGACGGTCAGCACCTTCGAGGTGGTGTCACCGTACTGGTCGAACGCGACCTTGCCGGTCACGCCGTCGAACGAAACCTTGCTCATGGCATCGACCGTGGCCTGGCGGGCCGACTCGACGTCCTTGGCGTCCTTCAGCGACGTCTTCAGCGCGTTGATGATCGCGTTGGCGGCGTCGTAGGAGTAACCGCCGTACGCCGCGTACGGGTCCTTGAACCCGGCCGCGTTGTAGTCCGCGACGAACTTCTTCGCCGACTCCAGCTGGTCGACCGGGGCGCCGACCGAGGTGGCCAGGTCGCCGGTCGCCGTCTTACCGGCCAGGGTGATGTACTTCGGGTCGTAGATACCGTCGCCACCCATCAGCGGCACGTTCAGGCCGGCGGCCTTCATCTGCTGCGACAGCGGCCCGGCCTGCGGGTACTCACCGCCGTAGTAGACGGCCTGCGGCGCGGACGGCTTGATCGCCGAGATCACGGCCTGGTAGTTCGAGTCGTCCGGGTTGATGGTCTGGGCCGCGACGACCTGACCACCCAGCTTCTTGAACTCCTCGGTGAAGGTGCCGACCAGGCCCTGGCCGTACGCCTTCTTGTCGTGGATCGTCGCGACCTTGGTGATCTTCGCGGTCTCGTACAGGTAGCGAGCGGCGAAGGGACCCTGGACCGCGTCGGTGGTGCAGGTGCGGAAGTACGTCGGGTACGGCCGCTTCGGGTCGGTCTGCCAGTTGGCACCCTGGGTCAGGCCGGGGCCGGTGTTGGCCGGCGAGACCTGGACGATGTTCTTCGGCGCGAGGACAGGCTGGACCTGCTGGCTGACGCTGGTGTTCAGCGTGCCGACCACGCCGATCACGTTGGCGTCACTGGCGAGCGCGGTGGCCGCGTTCTTGCCCGGCTCCGGCTTGGCCTCGTCGTCCTTGGCGTCGACCTCGAGCTTCCAGCCGGGGATCGCGTTGGACTCGTTGGCCTGCTTGACGGCCAACTCGACCGAGTGCTGGATACCCAGACCCAGCGCCGACAGGTCTCCAGTCAGAGGCGCGATCACGCCGATCTTGGCGGTCTTCGTCGCATCTCCGGAGCCCCCGCCAGAGTCGTCGCCACTGCGTGAACCGCACGCAGTCAGGGCCAACGACGCAACGATCAGCGACGCGCCGACCCGTACTACGGAACGCTGGTGCACTGTTCCTCCCATGTCTGGATAGTCCGAGCAGAACCCCGGACTCCCGCGAATGCCGCGAGCACCCGCAGGTTAGACCCGTGGTGGCTCTCCAGGCGATGTCACGGAGCGTGTGTTGTGAGGTCGTTACAGCCGTAAGTAGCGTGGGCCCTAGTGATTGCTGTACGCCCGCTCAGCGCCGTACGCGGAGAGTGAGTCAGTCACTACCGCCCGCCTCGTCAACAACCAACTCCGCGACCTGACGCATGGAAACTCTTTTGTCCATGGCGGTTTTCTGGATCCACCGGAACGAGTCCGGCTCGGACAATCCGAACTTCGTCTGCAGGATCGACTTGGCCCGATCCACCAGTTTGCGCGTCTCCAGCCGCTCGGCCAGGTCGGCGACCTCGCGCTCCAGTTCGGCCAGTTCGACGTACCGGGACGCGGCGATCTCGATCGCGGGCAGCAGGTCGGCCTTGGAGAACGGTTTCACCAGGTATGCCATCGCGCCGGCGTCGCGGGCCCGCTCGACCAGCTCGCGCTGCGAGAACGCGGTCAGCATCAGCACCGGCGCGATCCGCTCACCGGCGATCTTCTCCGCCGCGCTCAACCCGTCCAGCTTCGGCATCTTGACGTCGAGAATCACCAGATCGGGCCGATGCTCCGTCGCCAGCCGGATGGCCTCTTCCCCATCCCCCGCCTGCCCGACGACGTCGTACCCCTCCTCCGCCAGCATCTCGGCCAGATCCATCCGGATCAAAGCCTCATCCTCAGCGATCACCACACGCTTAGCAGTCACACCCGACACCTTATCGACCCCACCTCACCTCTTCGGACCCACGAAGGCCTCGAGCGCCACAACCGCCTCCGTCCGACTCACCGCGATCGCGTTCCGCCGCGGCTGCCGCCAAGCAATATCCAACAGATCAAGGGCGTCGGTGAGTATCTTCCGGATGTCCTCGGACTCGTTCCAGAACATGTAACGCAGGTAGTAGTACCGCCTGCCATCCGGCTTGCTCGCCCAGTTCACGAACCGGCACCCGTCGGAGTGGAACAACCCACGCAGCAACTGTTCGGGGTACTCGGCAACGATCTCCCGCTGCCACTGCGCAAGCTGGATCGTCCGAAGATGCTTCAGCCCTGGTCCATGCTGCGGGAACACACAAGGCCAGTGCTTCCACCGCGCCTCGATCCTGATCGCTGACGGCCCGCCGCGGACTCGCGGTCGGCTTCACCAACTTGATCGTCGCCGCGATCTCCTGGTTCAGCTCCGGGTACTTCTGATCGTTCGCGATCTGCAAGCAGAAGACTCCACGCCGGGCCTTGGCTATGTGCCCGTCGCCCAGATACCACCCGAGCAGCAACGCGTACGCCGCCTCGTCCAGCTCGGCCCCGTCGCACCGCGGACATGGTGTTCCTTGAAACCCGGTCCCCCGCGGCAATCCGCGCCGCTGATACAGCCGCCGCCACCGCCGGATCGTCTTGATCGCAACACCATGGAACTCGGCGTTCACTCGATCGGTGACGCCCTCATCCGACATCCGCAGCGCGGAGTCGACCGTCTCTTGCGACCTGAAGTGAGCCATGCCACATGCTCGCCGCGACCACCGACAGTCTCTGTTCGACGACTGGCGAGGCGGAGTCCCCGGGTGACAATTCGACCGGGCTCATGAGCTAGGATCTTCCAGCGGAATGCCCTGGTAATCCAATGGCAGAGATAATGGTCTCAAACACCATACAGTGTGGGTTCGAATCCCACCCAGGGCACAGATAGGCGACCGGAATCTGTCGGTCGCGGCTGGCAAGCTCGGGTCGTGTACGACGAGGAGACGCGAGCTGTTGCGGTTGCCGCAATGGTGGCTGGGGAGAGTCTCAACGCGATCAGCCTGCGGCTTGGCGTGAGTCGGGCTACGCTCCGTGACTGGCGTGACCGACCGGTCCGCGCGGAGCGCCCAACGGCTTGTCCCCGGTGCTCGATCGGGCACCTGCCTGCTGGACCATACGCGCACCTCCTCGGCTTCAACTCCGACGGGTGCCGAGTCGCAAACCCACGACGCAACGCGCGGTGGAAGCGCTCGACCGCTTCATCGGCCCGAAGTCCTAGCCGAGTCAGGACCACCAGGAGTGGGGCCAGGTGGTTTGGGCTAGGGCTGCCTGGCCGGTGAGGCTGGGGTGGAAGTAGTCGAGGCGGCTGACGTGGGTTCGGGTGAATTGGAAGTTGAAGGTGGCGTTGTTGTCGAAGCGGCACTTGGTGAGGTTCGCGCACTCGTCTTGGAGTACGGCGTTGAAGGCGATCACGCGGGCGCGGACCAGTTGGCGGTCGGCTTCGGTGCGGGTGACGGACAGGAGGGACTGGCAGATGCCGGCGGCCTGCCAGACCAGGTTCGCCAGGAAGTCGGTGTGGTAGATCTGCCACAGCCGGTACACGTCCGGGACGCTCGCCACGAAGATGCGCGCTGAGCCAGGCAGGCCGGCGTCGAGCCTCTGCAGGGTCTGGCGGAACTGGCTGCGGAAGGTCTCCACCGGAGTCATCGAGGCGGGAGTCGACGTACAGGCGTCGTTGGCACCCATCAGGATCGTCACGTAACCGACCTGCTGGTTGACCGCGAGTTGCGCCTGCGCCGGGGCGTCGGACATCCGGGCGCCGGACCGGGCGTCGTTGAAGTTGCGGCCGGAGATGGCCGGATCGAGGGCACGCAGCCGCTCGTAGTGGCTGGTGATCCCGTCCCAGCTCGCGCCGCCCGTACTCCACGAGTTCGCCGGATGGTCGCCGTACCAGCAGCAGACGTTGGCCGCCCGCGTCATCGAGTCCCCGATCGACGCCATGCTCGAGGGCGGCGCGACCGCCTGAGCAGGTGTAGTGCCGCCAAGGGCGAGCACTAAGGTCAACAGGACGGTGAACACCACTGATCGACGCATGGCCAACTCCTCGCAGGACTGCGAGCTCGGTACCCGTCCCGCGTCGTCAGGAAACGCGGAAGGGGTACGACGTGTTCGTTGGATCGCATGTGATCGTGTACAGCAACGATGCCGAGGCCGATCGGGCGTTCATCGGCGACGTACTCGGGTTCCCGGACGTCGACGCCGGTGGCGGCTGGCTGATCTTCCGGTTGCCGCCGGCGGAGATCGCGGTGCATCCGACCGACGGCGGTGAGCGGCACGAGTTCTACCTGATGTGCGAGGACATCGACGCGCTGCTCGAGAAGCTGGCCGGCGCCGGGGTGGACGTCTCCAGGGAGGTCACCGATGCGGGCTGGGGACGGCTCGCCAGCGTCCCGCTGCCCAGTGGCGCCCGGCTCCCCGTGTACGAGCCCCGTCATCCGGTCGCCTACGACCTGCCGGACTGAAGACATGGCTGAGGCGGGCAGTCCGGTGACTGCCCGCCTCAGAGAACAGGTCTTGTTACGGGTTGGGAGTGCGGTACGCCGGGGCGATGCCCTCGATGGCGTCGCCCATCCGGTGGACCCGGAGGGCGTTGGTCGAGCCCGGGATGCTGGGCGGCGAGCCGGCCACGATGACGACGATGTCGCCCTTCTTCACCTTGCCGAGTTCGAGCAGGCGCTGGTCGACCTGGCGGACCATCTCGTCGGTGTGGTCGACGGTCGGGACGATGTGCGTCTCGATCCCCCAGACGACGCTCAGCCAGGAGCTGACCGACGGGACCGGGGTGAAGGCGAGCACCGGGATCTCGGTGCGGTAGCGGGCCAGCCGCAGCGCGGTGTCACCGCTCTGGGTGAACGCGACCAGGAACTTCGCGTCCAGCCGCTCGGCTACGTCGGCCGCGGCCCGGGCGATCACGCCGCCCTTGGTGCGCGGCTCCCACTCGATCTCCTTGACCCGGCTGAGCCCGTGCTGCTCGGTGGAGGCGACGATCCGCGCCATCGTGGTGACGGTCTCGATCGGGAACCGGCCGACACTGGTCTCGCCGGACAGCATCACCGCGTCGGCACCGTCGAGTACGGCGTTCGCGACGTCGGAGGCCTCGGCCCGGGTCGGCCGCGGCGCGGAGATCATCGACTCCAGCATCTGGGTGGCGACGATGACCGGCTTCGCGTTCAGCCGGGCCTGGTCGATGATCAGCTTCTGGACCAGCGGGACCTCCTCGAGCGGGAGCTCCACGCCGAGGTCGCCGCGGGCCACCATGAACCCGTCGAAGGCCTCGATGATCTCGTCCAGGTTGGCGACCGCCTGCGGCTTCTCGATCTTGGCGATGACCGGGACCCGCAGTCCCTCCTCGTCCATGATCTTGTGCACCAACTGGATGTCGGCGGCGTCCCGGACGAACGACAGCGCGATCATGTCGGCCGGCAGGTGCAGTGCCCAGCGCAGATCCTCGGCGTCCTTCTCCGACAACGCCGGCACGCTGACCGAGACACCCGGCAGGTTGATGCCCTTGTGGTTCGACACCGGCCCGCCGACGGTGACCCGGCAGACCACGTCGGTCTCGGTCACCTCCTCGGCCACCAGCGCGATCCGGCCGTCGTCGATGAGCAGCTGGTCGCCGGGGTTCACGTCACCGGGCAGACCGTCGTACGTCGTACCGCAGATGGTCGCGTCGCCCGGAACCTCCCGGGTGGTGATGGTGAAGCGTTCGCCGTAGGTCAGCGTGACCTTGCCCTCGGCGAATT
This sequence comes from Kribbella sp. CCNWLW201, assembly GCF_037203805.1. Lineage (NCBI taxonomy): Bacteria > Bacillati > Actinomycetota > Actinomycetes > Propionibacteriales > Kribbellaceae > Kribbella > Kribbella sp. CCNWLW201. The sequence continues at coordinate 652,607 of NZ_JBBCBQ010000003.1, forward strand.
CGGCCAGCCGGATCTTCGGGCCCTGCAGGTCGACCAGGATGCCGACGTTCTTGCCGGTCTCGGCCGCTGCGGTGCGGATCCGCTGATAAATGCGCTCATGCTCGGCATGGGCACCATGGCTCAGGTTGAGCCTTGCGACGTCCATACCTGCTTGGACGAGTTCCAGGATGCGCTCGGGGGCGGCCGTAGCCGGGCCAAGCGTACAAACGATCTTTGCGCGACGCACGTCACAAAACCCTACTCCTACAAGACCACTCGCCCGCTGGTCCGCCCCCATTACTGGACAGTTAACAGCGCATGACAGTTGGGCGCGAAGCCTGAATCGTCAAGAAGGCAAGGGGGTGTAGGCGCCGACCGTGACCTCGCCGCTGAGCTCGGCCGTGACGGTCTGCAGGCCGATCGGCAGCCCGTCCGAGTAGGTGATCAGGGTGACCTCACCCGGCCGGCGCAAGGTATAGCCGAGGGCGAACGCGTACGCCGCTCCCCCGGTCGTGCCGTTCGTGTACGTCGTCACCGGACGACCGTCGACGACCTTGTGCTCCGGTCCGACCTGGCGATGCAGATGCCCGGACAGCAGCAGCGTCGCGCAGCCGCGTTCCGCGGTGTCTGCGAACGACGACGGATCGTGCACCAGGAAGGTGGAGATCCGCTTGTCGTCCGGTTGGTCGCAGGCGACCTGGGCGAGCCGCTCGGACTGCTCGGCGATCGTCTCGTCGCCGGGCGAGTCCGCACTGCCGAGCCCGGTCCGGGTCGGATCGCTGTCGCCGAGGAACCGGATCCCCTCCACCTCGACCGGCTTGCTGTCCAGCACGGTGAACCCGTTCTTGCGCATCGCGTCCTCGATGTGCCCGCCGGCGTCGTGGTTGCCGGCCACCGCGACCACCTTCAGATCCTTGAAGTGCTGGCGCAGCGAGTTGATGCTGAACACTTCCCACGACTGCCCGGACGAGGAGTCGTCACCGGCGTCGATGAGCACCTTCGCCCCGGCGACCTTGGCCACCTCGGAGGCGAACCGGTCGATCCCGATGTTGTCGTGCCGGTCCGAGACCATCAAGGCGACCGTCTCGCCCTCGCCGGCCTGGTGGATCCGGCCGCCGACCCGATTGACCCGCTCCTGCAGGCGGCCGTAGAACTCGGTGGATCGCTCGTACGTCTCGACCGCCGTCCGGATCACGCCGACGCCGCCGGTGGTGGAGAACCCGGACGCGACCTCGACCTCCTTGAGCCGTTCGTCGAAGGAGAGTTCGGGCAGCAGCTCGTGCAACGGGCGCCACGCGGTCGGCGGGATCTCGGCCGTGCGCATCTGCCCCGGGCCGAACAGCGACGCGATCGTGATGAGCATGGCGACCAGTACGACGATCGCCCGGTGCTCGACCCGGCGTTCGTGTTTGTGCACCAGGTCCCACAGCTCACGTCGCCGGCGCGGACCGAGAGCGGTCCAGACCGTTGCGGCCACGACCGCCACGAGCAGGCCGGTCCCGGCGCCGGCGACCGCGTTGTCGACGGCCATCTCCTCGATCACCTGCCGGATCCGCGCGATCTCACCGTCCGGCTGGGAGGCGATCAGGGCGTCACGGTTGAGCAGTTCGGTGAGGTTGTCGGCGTCGGTCTCCTGGACGTCGATGTTGGCGCCGATGCCGATCGGGGCGTGGGTGGGGATCCGCAGCCGCGGCAGTACGGCGCCCAGATCGAGCGTCGCGTGACCGTCGAACGTCGGTGAGACGGTGGCGGCGTGGGCACCGATGGTGACCCGCTCGGAGTCGTTGGCGAACCCGAGCATGCCGACCGCGGCCGAGGTCACCAGCCAGAGCAGGCTCAACGCGGCCCAGGGCGCGATCGCACGGAGCCGTTGTCTGGTCACCAGGCGGCTAGCCATGGGTCAACCGTATTGGTCCGGGCAAGCCGATGCACCTTGAACCGCTGCGGGCCGCAGGCAACAGTTCGTTGCCTACGGCCCGGACCATCGCGTTCGGGATCAGACCGCCAGGGGGCGGGCTGTCGGCGGGATGGGGGTCGGCAGCGTGGACGATCCGGTCAGGAGGGTGTCCACACCGTTGGCGCAGGAGCGGCCTTCGGCGATCGCCCAGACGATCAGGGACTGACCGCGGCCGGCGTCGCCGCAGGCGAAGACACCTTCGACCGAGGTCTGGTAGCTCTTGTCCCGCTTCACGTTGCCGCGCTCGTCCAGCTCGACGCCCAACTGCTCGAGGAATCCCTCGCGCTCCGGGCCGAGGAAGCCCATCGCGAGCAGCACGAGCTGCGCCGGAATGGTCCGCTCGGTGCCCTCGATCGGGCTGAACTTCCCGTCCTTGAACTCCACCTCGACCAGGTTCAGCCCGGACACGTTGCCGTTGCCGTCGGCTTCGAAATTGACGGTCGAGACGGAGTAGACCCGCTCGCCGCCCTCCTCGTGCGCCGAGGCGACCCGGTAGATCATCGGGTATGTCGGCCAGGGCTGCCCAGCCGGCCGGTCGTCGCCCGGTCGCGGCATGATCTCCAGCTGGGTGACCGAACGGGCACCCTGCCGGTGCGCCGTGCCGAGGCAGTCCGCGCCGGTGTCACCGCCGCCGATGATCACCACGTCCTTGCCAGTGGCAACGATCTGGTCCGGGACGCTCTCGCCGAGGGCGACCCGGTTGGCCTGCGGCAGGAACTCCATCGCCTGGTGGATGCCGCCGTACTCGCGTCCCGGCACCGGCAGGTCGCGGGCCGCGGTCGCACCGGTCGCGATGACGACCGCGTCGTACCGCTGCTTGAGCTGGGTCCCGGTGACGTCCACGCCGACGTTGACGCCGGAGCGGAAGACCGTGCCCTCCTCCTTCATCTGCTGGATCCGGCGGTCGACCTGTTCCTTTTCCATCTTGAACTCGGGGATGCCGTAGCGCAGCAGCCCGCCCGGGGCGTCGGCCCGCTCGTAGACCGCGACGGTGTGACCGGCGCGGGTCAGCTGCTGGGCGGCGGCCAGGCCGGCCGGGCCGGAGCCGACGACGGCGATCGTCTTGCCGGTCAGCCACTCCGGCGGCTGCGGCTTGACGTCACCGGCCTCCCAGGCCTTGTCGATGATCGCGACCTCGACGTTCTTGATCGTCACCGGCTCCTGGTTGATGCCGAGCACGCAGGCCGGCTCACACGGCGCCGGGCAGAGCCGGCCGGTGAACTCCGGGAAGTTGTTGGTCGCGTGCAACCGCTCGATCGCACCGGACCAGTCGTCCCGCCAGACCAGGTCGTTCCACTCCGGGATCAGGTTGCCCAGCGGGCAGCCGTTGTGGCAGAACGGGATACCGCAGTCCATACAGCGTCCGGCCTGCTTGGTGATGATCGGCAGCAGTGCCTTGCCGGGCCCACCGGGGTAGACCTCTTTCCAGTCCTTCACCCGCTCGTCGACCGGGCGCCGCTCGGCGACCTCCCGCGGGGTGGTCAGGAATCCCTTCGGGTCAGCCATCAGATGGCCTCCATCATCGCTCGCGTGGTGGCGTCCTCGTCCAGCCCGTCCCGCTCGGCGGCCGCCTTGGCCGCCAGCACCCGGGCGTAGTCGCGGGGCATCACCGTGGTGAACCTGGCCGCCGCCTCGGGCCAGTCGGCGAGCAGCTTGGCCGCCCGTTCCGACCCGGTCTCCTCGTGGTGCGTACGGACCAGATCGTGCAGCAGTTCGGACTCGTCCTCGGTGACCGGGTGGAGATCCACCAACTCCGGGTTCACCAGGGTGTGGTCCAGGTCGAGCACGTGGGCCACGCCGCCCGACATGCCCGCCGCGAAGTTCCGGCCGACGGCGCCCAGTACGACGACGCGCCCACCGGTCATGTACTCGCAGGCGTGGTCGCCGACCGACTCGACGACCGCGGTGGCCCCGGAGTTCCGGACACAGAACCGTTGCCCGGCCCCACCGCTGATGAACAGTTCGCCCGACGTCGCGCCGTACGCGATGACGTTGCCGGCGATGATCTGGTCGGCCGCGTCGAACCGCGCATGCCGGTCCGGCCGGATCACCACGCGACCACCGGACAGACCCTTGCCGACGTAGTCGTTGGCATCGCCCTCGAGGCGCAGCGTCACACCCCGCGGGACGAAGGCCGCGAACGAGTTGCCGGCCGAACCGGTGAAGGTCAGGTCGATCGTGCCGTCGGCCAGGCCGGCAGCCTTGTACCGCTTGGTGATCTCGTGACCGAGCATGGTGCCGACGGTCCGGTTGACGTTGCGGATCGGCAGCTGCGCCCGGACCGGCTCACCGGTCTCCAGCGCCGGCTGACAGATCCGGATCAGCTCGTTGTCGAGCGCCTTGTCCAGACCGTGGTCCTGGAGCACCGTCTGGTGCCGCGCCGCACCTTCCGGCAGGGACGGCACGTGCAGGATCGGCGACAGGTCGAGACCGTCGGCCTTCCAGTGGTCGACCGCGCGCCGGATGTCCAGCACCTCGGCGTGCCCGATCGCCTCGTCCAGCGACCGGAAGCCGAGCTCGGCCAGGTACTCCCGGACCTCCTCGGCGATGAACTCGAAGAAGTTCACCACGAACTCGGGCTTGCCGGAGAACCGCTCCCGCAGCACCGGGTTCTGCGTCGCGACGCCGACCGGGCAGGTGTCCAGGTGGCAGACCCGCATCATGATGCAGCCCGAGACCACCAGCGGCGCGGTGGCGAAACCGTACTCCTCCGCACCGAGCAGCGCCGCGACGATCACGTCCCGGCCGGTCTTCAACTGACCATCGGTCTGTACGACGATCCGGTCGCGCAACCCGTTGAGCAGCAAGGTCTGCTGGGTCTCGGCCAGACCGAGCTCCCACGGACCACCGGCATGCTTCAGCGACGTCAGCGGAGCCGCACCGGTACCACCGTCGTGTCCGGAGATCAGTACGACGTCCGCGTGCGCCTTGCTGACACCTGCGGCGATCGTGCCGACACCGACCTCGGAGACGAGCTTCACGTGGATGCGCGCCTGCGGGTTGGCGTTCTTGAGGTCGTGGATCAGCTGAGCCAGATCCTCGATCGAGTAGATGTCGTGGTGCGGCGGCGGCGAGATCAGGCCGACGCCCGGGGTCGAGTGCCGGGTGCTGGCCACCCACGGGTAGACCTTGTTCCCCGGCAGCTGACCGCCCTCGCCAGGCTTCGCGCCCTGCGCCATCTTGATCTGGATGTCGTCGGAGTTGGTCAGGTACTCCGCGGTGACACCGAACCGTCCGGACGCGACCTGCTTGATCGAGCTCCGCCGTACCGGGTCGTGCAGGCGGTCGGAGTCCTCGCCGCCCTCACCGGTGTTCGACTTGCCGCCGAGGCGGTTCATCGCGATCGCCAGCGTGGTGTGCGCCTCGGCGCTGATCGAGCCGTAGCTCATCGCACCGGTGGAGAACCGCTTGACGATCTCGCTGACCGGCTCGACCTCGTCGACGGAGATCGGCTCCCGGTCCGAGCTGAAGCCGAAGAGGCCCCGCAGCGTCATCAGCCGCTCGGACTGCTCGTCGACGCGGGACGTGTACTGCTTGAAGATGTCGTAGCGCCCGGTCCGGGTGCTGTGCTGCAGCCGGAACACCGTGTCCGGGTCGAACAGGTGCGGCTCACCCTCACGCCGCCACTGGTACTCGCCACCGATCTCGAGCTTCCGGTGCGCGGCCACGATGCCGTCGGCCGGGTACGCCCGCAGGTGCCGGCGGCGTACCTCCTCGGCGATCGTGTCCAGGCCGACGCCGCCGATCCTCGACGACGTACCGGTGAAGTAGATGTCGACCAGGAACGGGGACAGCCCGTTCGCCTCGAAGATCTGGGCGCCGGTGTACGACGCGACCGTCGAGACACCCATCTTCGACATGACCTTGAGCACGCCCTTGCCGAGCGACTTCACCACGTTGCGCACGGCCTGCTCGGGCTCGATGCCCGGCAGGTAGGTGCCCTGGCGGCAGAGGTCCTCGACGGACTCCAGCGCGAGGTACGGGTTGATCGCGGCCGCGCCGTACCCCATCAGTAGGGCGACGTGGTGGACCTCGCGGACGTCACCGGCCTCGACCACCAGACCGACCTGCGTACGGGTCTTCTCCCTCACCAGATGGTGATGAACCGCGGAGGTCAGCAGCAACGACGGGATCGGCGCGCTGTCGGCGTTCGAGTGCCGGTCGGACAGCACCAGGATCCGGGCGCCGTCCTGGATCGCGGCGTCGGCCTCGGCGCAGATCTCGTCGAGCCGTGTCCGGAGCGCCTCGCCACCGCCTTCGACGTCGTACACACCGCGCAGGACCGTGGTGGCCAGGCCGGGCATGTCGCCGTCGAGGTTGATGTGGCGCAGCTTGGCGAGCTCGTCGTTGGTGATCACCGGGAACGGCAGCACCACCTGGCGGCAGGACGCCGGGCTCGGGTTGAGCAGGTTCGACTCCGGGCCGAGAGACGACGACAGCGAGGTGACGAGCTCCTCGCGGATCGCGTCCAGCGGCGGGTTGGTGACCTGCGCGAACAACTGGGCGAAGTAGTCGAACAGCAGTCGCGGCCGGTCGCTCAGTACGGCGATCGGCGTGTCCGTCCCCATCGACCCGATCGGCTCGGCGCCGGACTTGGCCATCGGGGTGAGGATGACGCGCAGCTCCTCCTCGGTGTACCCGAACACCTGCTGGCGCCGGGTGACCGAGGCGTGGCTGTGGACCACGTGCTCACGCTCGTGCAGGTCCTCGAACCGGATCAGGCCGGCGTGCAGCCATTCGTCGTACGGGTGCTCGGCCGCGAGCGCGTTCTTCACCTCGGCGTCGGTGATGATCCGGTGCGCCTCGACGTCGACCAGGAAGATCCGGCCCGGCTCGAGCCGGCCCTTCTCCGTGACCGTGGCCGGGTCGATGTCCAGGACACCGGCCTCAGAGGCCAGTACGACGAGACCGTCCTCGGTGACCCAGTAGCGCGACGGGCGCAGACCATTGCGGTCCAGCACCGCGCCGACCTTGGTGCCGTCGGAGAAGACCACCGAGGCGGGGCCGTCCCACGGCTCCATCAGGGTCGAGTGGAACTCGTAGAACGCACGCCGCTGCGGGTCCATCGTGGTGGCGTTCTCCCACGCCTCCGGGATCATCATCAGCATCGCGTGCGGCAGCGACCGGCCGCCGAGGTGCAGCAGCTCCAGCACCTCGTCGAACGAGGCCGAGTCGGACGCGCTCGGCGTACAGATCGGGTAGAGCTGCTCGAGGTCGCCCGGGATCAGGTCGCTGGCCAGCAGCGCCTCGCGGGCGCGCATCCAGTTCCGGTTGCCCTGGACGGTGTTGATCTCACCGTTGTGGGCGATGTACCGGTACGGGTGGGCCAGCGGCCAGGACGGGAACGTGTTCGTGGAGAACCGCGAGTGCACGACACCGATCGCGGAGGCGAAGTCGGGGTCGGTCAGCTCGGGGAAGAACTTGTCCAGCTGGTCGGTGGTCAGCATCCCCTTGTAGGTGATCGTCCGGCCGGACAGCGACGGGAAGTAGGTCTCGGTCTCCTTCTCGGCCCGCTTCCGCAGCCGGAAGGCCATCCGCTCCAGCGCCAGGCCCAGCACGCGGCCGGCCTTGGCGGTGACGAACAGCTGCTTGAAGGTCGGCATCACCGAACGCGCGGTGGCGCCGAGCAGATCCGGCGTGGTCGGCACGTCGCGCCAGCCCAGGACGGTCAGGTTCTCCTCCGCGGCGAGCTCCTCGATCCGGTCGATCGCCTTGGCGGCGTCGTCCGGGTCGGCCGGGAGGAAGGCGATACCGGTCGCGTACCCGCGCTGCACCGGCAGCTCGAAGTCGCACACCTTGCGGTAGTACGCGTCCGGGACCTGGATCAGGATGCCGGCGCCGTCGCCGGAGTCCGGTTCGGCGCCGGAAGCGCCGCGGTGCTCGAGGTTGCGCAGGGCGGTCAAAGCCTTCGCCACGATGTCGTGGCTGGGTTCACCGGTCAGGGTCGCGACGAAAGCGACACCACAAGCGTCATGCTCGTGCTGTCCGTCGTACAGACCCTCGCTCGGGAATGGGGGGCGACCAAACATTCAGGAGCTCCCGTCGTCCTACGGTCAACAACTGGCCGCGGGACAACATTGGCCCAAGCCGGGAGTCCCGAGACTACCTCATGACGCCCGACAGATGGACTCCCATTCCACCGTCACAACGCCCTACTCACCCTCAGTAAGCAAGCGCTCACTACCTGCCCTCTCATCTTCCCAGCAACCCTCTCCCGCAACCACCCACCTCACCTGAAATTCACCTGATGAGACACGCACCTACTGGTAATCCATGCCTATGACCTGGCAGCCCTCCCCCTGGTGGCGCCCTCTCACCACCGGCACCGGCCAATCAACGGGCGGCGTCTGGCTGACTGGCGACGGCGAGGTGGTGAAACGCCTCATCCCGGGCGTGGCGGATCCACGACACCACGCGTACTGGGAACGCCAGGCCTTGGTCGCGTCGTCCGGCATCGTCGCAGCCACGTGTGGGCTCCGCTCACCTGCTTGCCTGGGTGTGCAGCGGGACTCGACCGGCATCACCCTGCGCATGGCCTACGTGCAGCCGGCCGTGTGGTCCCCGGTGGCTCTGGCTGCCGCTCTAGGCCGGTTTGCACAGCTTCCGCTGACCGAGCCCGCCTGGGGTGCCCGCAACGTACTGCGAGACCGCCTGACGACCGTAGAACGGCGAGGCGGCTGGTCGGCGCTCCCTCAGTACGAATCTTTGTGGCTACGACGCCACGCCGCCTTGGCCGCGTTGGATGCCCTCCCCCGCGTCCCCACCCACGGCGACGCCCATCCGACCAACCTGCTCGGCCGCGACGGCGACGACGTACTGGCCATCGATTGGGAGCAGTTCGGACTCGGCCCGACCGGCTTCGACCTCGCCTACCTGCTGCTGGCCGGCGACACCCCGCTGGACGAGTTGCTGGCGGCCCACGGTGGCGACGTGGACGCCGTACGCCGTGGGGCTGTGCTGGTGGCGGCGTACACGGCTGTCTCGCGTGCCGCCTGGGCGCTCACCCAACCCGACCCCGGCGACCACGCCGACCGGTTGGTGCGGCTCGCGGACGTCCTGGAGGAAGCCGCGCGGATCGTCTCGCGGAAGTGAGCACTCGGTACAGCGGCTGTGATTGCCGGGTGCTCCGGTGGTGCGGCTCGTGGTTGTCGGGTGCTCCGGTGGTGCGGCTGTGGTCGCCGGGTGCTCGGGTGGTGCGACTCGTGGTTGTCGGGTGCTGCGAGAAGGCGACTGTGGTGTCGCGCGGCTCCGGGCTGCTTGATCGTGCTAGTCGTGGTGGTGTGCGTCAAGGGCGCCTTCGGCGTCCCTTCGGGAGCTTCGCCCCTTGACCCACACCACCA
>NZ_JBBCBQ010000004.1:0-379303 GCF_037203805.1 Kribbella sp. CCNWLW201
CCGGCAAAACCCAACTCCGCCTAGGCACCGACGGCCTCTGGTATCGCTTCGACCAACACTTCAACGACTGGACCCTGGGCCCCCCCCCCCCCCCCCCCCCCCCCCCCCCCCCCCCCCCCCCGCGGGGGGGGGGGGGGGGGGGGGCCCCCCCCACGGCGCGCTTCAGGTGGCTACTCGTGTTTGCGGGTGATGGTTTGGGTGCCGGTCAGCAGGGCGACCGGGCCGTCCGGGGTGTCGGTCCATTCGCCGCAGGCGCCGCCGCCCTCGGCGACCTCCAGCTCCAGCGGGCTGCCGTCCATCCGCAGGGCTGGGTGGTAGTACTGGGCGACCCGCTCCGCCTCGCCCTCGATGTAGTGGCCGATCAGCGCCCGGCGGAACCGGTCGGTGGTCACGTTCGGCGCACTGCCGTGGACGAGAGCGCCGTGGAAGAACAGCACGTCCCCGGGTTCCATCTCGATCGGTACGGCGGCATCCGGCTCCGGCAGCGGGACGGTCACGTCGGTGAAGCTGACCTTGGTGTCCGCCTTCTCGGTGCACAGGATCGGCCAGCGGTGACTGCCGGGGACGACTTCCAGGCAGCCGTTCGCCTGGTCGACGCGGTCGAGCGCCATCCAGGCGGCGATGCAGGTCCCCGGCTCGGCCTTCAGGTAGAAGTTGTCCTGGTGCAGCGCCTGCCCGCGGGAGCCGGGCGGCTTGAAGTACAGCATCGTTTGGACCGCGTACGGCGACCTGCCGAGCAGCGCGATCATCACCTCGTCGATGCGCGCGTCGATCAGCCAGCGCAGCGAGACGTCGTCCCAGCGGTGCATCTGCGCCATCCGCGGGTACCGGCGCAGGGGATCTCGGCTGTCGGTCTTGAGGCCGGCGAAATCGTGTGGGTCCGCTCCACGCTGCCGCAGTTCCATGTAGTGGTCCCGCAGCCGATCGACCTCGTCCGCGCCGAACAGCCCGCGCACCAGCGTGTACCCGCTGCTGTCGAACTCTTCCTTGTACGCCGCGGCCTGCCGCTCCTCGACCTTGTACGAAACGCTCATCCACAACTCCCGCAGTAGATTCGGCTCCAGTGTCTGGAAGCGCCTACTCTTGTTCCTGACACAGCAATTCTCCGATCCGTGGCGAGCCAGAACTACAGACGATTCACGCAAGGACTTGCACTATTGACGCATCCTCTGGCCACTGGCCGACCGTTGACCCTGCGGCTGCTGTCCGCGCCCACCTTCTGGCGCTGCGAAGCGAGCTGGTCCTGGGTGTCCCGGCCGTTGCCGGATCACCTGTTGTGGTGCGTGTTGGACGGGCGCGGCAGGTTGGAGCTGGACGGGGCCGAGCAGGAGTTGCATCCGGGCGTTTGTGCGGTCTTCGCGCCAGGGGACGCGCCGACGGCAGGCCATGATCCGAAGCGGCGGTTGCTGGTCTTCGGCATGCATTTCGACGTCAAAGGAGCAAGCGTCGAAGGATCAGGCGTCGAAAGATCCGACGTCGAAAGATCCGACGTCGAAGGATCCGAGGTCGAAGGCATCGAGGGCGGTGATGGCGAGGGAACTGGCATAGTGCCGGAACCCCGCTGGGGCGAGGTGATGGATCGAGAGACTCTCGGCGTTCTGGCCCGCGCCAGCGATGTGTCGTATCGCAAAGGAGATCCACTCGGCCTCCGGCAGGCCGAGCTCTGCCTGGAGCATCTGCTCGGTCTGATCTGGGACGCCGTACACAATCCTGGCCGCAGTGCGACCGACAGTGCCGTCGACGACGTCGCGCGGCTGATCCGGCAGGATCCAGGGCGGGAGTGGGGCGTCGCCGAGCTGGCTGCGCAGGCGACGCTGTCCCGAGCCCAGTTCACCCGGCGGTTCGTGGCACGGCTCGGTATGTCACCGGCGCAGTACGTGATCCAGGCACGGGTCGACCGCGCCCACCAGTTGCTCACCGAGACCGGCATGACCGTCACCCAGATCGCGGCCGCTCTGGGCTACACCGACGTCGCGTACTTCAGCCGCCAGTACAAGCAACGCACCGGACAGTCACCTCGCACGACCCGGCTCTGATCGGCGCGATTCTCCAGCCCAGGCAGGCGATTCCACGGCCCTGCGCGGGGTACCGAGGGCGGAGTCGATGCTCCTGGGGGTTCCCGCACCGACGGCCTTTCGAGTGAGGAGTCGTCATGAAGCGATGGGTCGTTGCCGCTGGACTCGTCTCCGCAGTGCTGCTCGCAACGCTCGGCGTGGTGGCGCCGGCACAGGCAGCACAAGCGGCGCCCGGCGAGGCGAACGCGACGTACACCAAGACCGTCCGATACGGTCCCTTCAACATCCCTGGTGGTACGGCGACCGACCCCGAGATGATCCACAATCGCTTGCTGCTCTTCGTCCAGAAGGTGTGCACGGACTGCTACATCACGTCGTTCCGGCCGGATCTGGTCTATGCCGACGGCAGCAAGGCGACGCTGGCCACCGGGCCGATGCTGCATCACGCCGTCTGGTCGAGCCAGTTCCAATCCGATGCGACGTGTTCGGGCACCTGGCTCGGACTGGCCGGGGAGAGGTTCTTCGCGTCCGGCAACGAGCGGACCGCGATCGGGTTCCCGGCCGGATACGGGTACCGCGTGCGCTGGTACGACTCGTGGAATCTGCTCGTGGATCTGATGAACCACAGCACCACGGCGAAGACGGTCTATGTCCAGCTCACCGTGACCTACCGACCCTCCTGGGAGTCGGTGCAGCGCCTGAAGCCGCTCTGGTTGGACATCGACCAGTGCGGTGACTCGGAGTACCCGATCCCGGCCGGCTACTCCGACACCCATCGCGACTGGCGTGTCACGCTGCCAGGCAAGGTGATTGCGATGCTCGGGCACGTCCACGGACACGGCATCGCGGTGGAGGTGACCAACCAGAGCCGCGGCGGGGCGTCCATCTGCCGGTCGCTCTCGACCTTGGACCCGAACGACGTGCACAGCGTGCTGGAGATGTCGACGTGCACGGGTAATCCGCTCGCGACGATCGCGTACGGCGACATCCTGCGGCTGCACAGTGAGTACAACAGCACCCACGCCGCGAGCGACGTCATGGGCATCATGCTCGGCTACGTCAGGCCCGCGTAGGGGCCGGAGCCGGCTGGTGCGGAACAGTCGGATGGTTCCGCACCAGCCGAGCGGGCAGGTCAGGCCCAGGCCGGGTTCCAGCCTTCGATCGAGGTGGCGGCGCGGGTGCCGGGTCCCGAGTAGATCGCGGACGGGCGGATCAGCCGGCCGGTGCGCTTCTGCTCCAGCACGTGCGCGCTCCACCCTGCCGTCCGGGCACAGGTGAACATGGAGGTGAACATCGGCGGCGGGACCTCGGCGAAGTCCAGCACGATCGCTGCCCAGAACTCCACGTTCGTCTCCAGCACCCGGTCCGGGCGGCGCTCGCGCAGTTCGGTGAGTGCGGCTTGCTCCAGTGCTTCCGCTACCTCGTAACGCGGTGCGGCGAGTTCACGCGCCGTACGACGAAGCACGCGGGCGCGTGGGTCTTCCGCCCGGTAGACGCGGTGTCCGAAGCCCATCAGCCGCTCGCCCGCGTCCAGTAGACCTTTGACGTAGGCACGGGCGTCACCACTGCGTTCGACGCCCTCGATCATCGTCAGGACACGTGCGGGCGCTCCGCCGTGCAGCGGGCCGGACATGGCGCCGACCGCACCGGACAGTGCTGCGGCGACGTCGGCGCCGGTGGAGGCGATCACGCGGGCGGTGAACGTGGACGCGTTCATGCCGTGCTCGGCTGCGGAGGTCCAGTACGCGTCGACAGCCTTCACGTGCTTCGGGTCGGGCTCGCCGCGCCAGCGGATCATGAACCGCTCGGTGATCGTCTTCGCCTTGTCCACCTCGCGTTGCGGCACCATCGGTTGCCCTATGCCACGAGCGGCCTGGGCGACGTACGAAAGCGCCATCACCGCGGCGCGGGAGAGGTCCTCACGAGCCTGTACGTCGTCGACGTCGTAGAGCGGTCGCAGACCCCAGGCGGGTGCGAGCATCGCCAGTGCGGACTGTACGTCGACCCGCACGTCACCGGTGTGGACCGGCAGTGGGAACGGCTCGGCCGGCGGCAGACCGGGAGTGAAGGCACCGTCGACCAGGAGGCCCCAGACGTTCTCGAACGGGACCCGGCCGACCAGGTCCTCGATGTCCACGCCGCGATAGCGCAGCGCCGAACCTTCCTTGTCCGGCTCGGCGATCTGCGTGTCGAAGGCGACCACGCCTTCCAGGCCGTGCTGCACCTCGGTCCTCGGATCTGACATGCGACTCCCTCGTCCTCGTCGTCAGCACACCAGCCCACCAGTGGCGGGCGCACTGCTAGGCGCCCAGGCAGCATAGTTCTCCCCGCCGACCCCCGGACAGATCTGTGACGCGCTCGGCACGTCGCCCCCGGTCGGCCAAAGCGTCTTGTGACCGGCTGGCGAGATGCGAGGATGGAAGAGCGGGTGGCTGACCGGTTGGAGGTCTAGTCTCTCGGCATGCCCGCCAAGCCCATTCCTGGCCTCGGACTCGTTCTTGGGGTCATCGTCGGATACATCGGTATCGTCGGCGCCTCGTACGCCACGACCAAGCTCGCCATGGGGCGCACCGTCGCGCTCGACGGCAGCCTCGGCCGGAGCGTGCCGTGGGTCGCTCTGCTGCTGGTCGTTGCCCTTGTGCTCGGTGTCCTGATGATGATCCCGGCGATCGGTGCCGGCGTCATGACCGGTACTGGCGCACTGCTGACGATCGTCGGACTCGTCTTCCTGCTCGCGCCGCTGCGGCAGGTGTTCGACCTGAGCAAGGTCTTCTCGGTGCCTGGAAACCGGCTGCCACCGTCCTACATGCTCTTCGACGGATCCTTCGTCCTGCTCGGGATCATCCTGCTCCTCGTCGGTGCACGGCGCTGGGCCTCGGATGCGAAGGTCTATCGGTTGCTGTCTGCCCAGGGGCAGGCGCAGGACAGGGCGTATCGTCCGACCTTCCCGGCGCAGGCAGGTCAGCAGCCGCAGCAGTGGGGCGGCTACCCGGGCCAGCAGCCTCAGCACGGTCAGCAGCCGCACCCCGGCCAGCAGCCGCAGCAGCCGCAGCAGCCGCAGTACGGCGGGTACCCGGGGCAGCAGCAGAGCCACCCCGGCCAGCAGCCGGGCGGGTATCCGGGCCAACAGCAACAACAGGACTACCCTCAGCAACACCCGGGTCAGCAGCAGCCGCCGCGATAACTTTCCCCGCAGGGCCTGCATCTGGCTCTGCATGGAGACACTGGTCGCCTACGCCTTCCACCGTGACGGCGTGGCAAGAGCTGCCGCGGGTACGGCGCGCGTCGAGGCGTACTACGGCCGCCTGTGGGACCAGAAGGCCAAGCACAAGGGCTACGACGGCACCACGGTCGGGCTGCACGTCTGGGACAGGGACGACACCAGTTGCGTCTGGCCGTCCTGGCACGACACCGGTGAACTGCGGGTGGCCAGTCTCCACGCAGCCCTCGGCTACCAGCGTGTCATCGGCGATGTCCCGCCGTACGACGCTCCTGGTCGGTTGGCACACGCGGTACGACGTACTCCGGTCAGCTTCCTGGAGTTGGCGCCACCGTTCACGATGGTGGTGCTCGAGCCGCAACAGGAGCGTTTAGACCTCTTCACCGACTCCATCGGGGTCGGCAGGCTCTTCCAGTTGCGGCTGGCCGATGGCTGGGTGTGGAGCAATCGACCGGTCGCGGCGTTGCTGTTCGCGGGGGTGGCAGCCGCGGCGGCTCCACGGGGCTGGAGCTTTGCCGCGGCGTGCGGGTGGTTCATGGACGACAGCACGCCGTACGACGGTGTGCTTGCCGTACCCGGGGCTACACACATCGTTGCCGACGGCAGTCACAGGAGGCAGACGGTCAGTCGCATCGAGACCACCAGTGTCTGGTCGACCGATAGTTCGGACACTGTGGAGGAGACTGCCGAGGCACTGCAGGATGTCGCCAAGTCGGTGGCCCGCTTGTGGCCTGGCAGGCCTACTGTCGACCTCAGTGGTGGTCGTGACTCCAGAGTGGTGGCGGCTGCGTTCCTCAAAGCCGGTGTGGATCTGAAGCTCAACAGCTACGACGCTGTGCCGGGTGAGCTGGAGGTGGCTGAGTCACTCGTCGAGGCCCTGCCCTTCGAGGTCGAACACGCCACCACCGGTCGTAAGTCACCAGCGCAGCCGACCAGGCCCGCGGCGAATCCACAGCCGGTCACACCGCCCCCGCTCGTCGATCGTGCGCTTCGCTGGCACAGGTACGCGGAAGGGCTTCGCCCGGCCAGCTACCTCTTCCACGCCCCGCCGGCCACGCTCGCGAACGTTGTCCACCTGGCTATCGGTGGCGCCGGTGGAGAGGTTGCCCACGGCCACTTCTATCCGGCCGACGTACTGCAGCTCGACGCGCTTCCCTTGCACGACAAGCTGAATGCGTTCGGCAGCCGTCTGCAGGCCAGGTTGACGCCGACCGCGGGTCCGGCCGGGCCGGCGCGTGCCGCGGTCGCGGAGCAGATCGATCGCGTCCTGCGGACTGCGGTGCACGGCGGGATCGAGGACGCGACCATGCTCGATTACTTCTACGTCGTCGAACGGCTCCGCCGCTGGGGTACGACGGGGGAGCGCGGTGGGGTCGTGTCGCCGCTGCTGATCCCTTCGTTCGTCCGGGCCGCGTTCGCGCTCAGCCCTGCGCAGCGTGTCGGCAACACCCTCCACCGTGAGCTTGTCCGCCGGCTGATCCCGGAGTGGGCCGACATCCCGTTCTTCACACCGCCCCGGCCGGCTCCACGCAGTACCCCGACCCGGATCCGCTGCCTCGCCGACGCCCCCGACCGCGACCTGATCCGGGAACTGCTCCAAGGCATTCACGGCTTCGACCCGCAGGCACTCCAAACCCTCTGGGCAGCCTCCGCCGCCGGCGCCAGTTCAGCCGCCGCCGAGGCCACCCTCAACCAGGCACTCTGGCGGGCGACGTTCGACCAGCACCTCGCCGAGGTCAATCACCACCTCCCGCAAGCCACTCGAGTGGCGGGAGGAGGGAGCGAAGCAGGTGTGCCCAAGGCGGGCGCACCAGCGGCCGCGGCGGAGGGGCACGAGGCGGGTGGGTTGAAGGCGGCGGGCGACGCGACAGGGCGAAGGGCCGAGTCGAAGAAGGTACGGCGGGTTGTTCGGTGGCCGGTTGTTCGGTGGTTGGCGGGCAATCGCCTGTGGAAGGCGTTCCGTCGGACCCGCCTCGGTCGGTCTTGGAGGAGTCTGAGTCAGTAGGCTCGGAGCGTGGATCTTGCGGAGATGCGACGTATCTATGGGCTCGGCGAGCTGCTCGAGACCCAGGTCGACAAGGACCCGATCGTCCAGTTCGGCATCTGGCTGAAGCAGGCGACCGAAGCCGGCCTGCCGGAGCCGAACGCGATGGTGCTCGCCACCGCCGACACCGACGGCCGCCCGTCCGCGCGGACGGTACTCCTCAAAGGCCTGGACGCCCGAGGCTTCGTCTTCTACACCAACCAGCAGTCCCGCAAAGCCGACGACCTCGCCGCGAACCCGCACTGCGCGCTCGTCTTCCCGTGGCACGCGATGGAGCGGCAGGTCCGCGTCGAAGGCATCGTGAGCAAGCTCCCCACCGACGAGGTCGACGCGTACTTCGCCAGCCGTCCGCGCGAGTCACAACTCGGCGCCTGGGCCTCGCAGCAGAGCCAGCCGGTCGAGTCGCGCGAGGAGCTCGACCTGCAGTACGCGTCGTACGAGCGCCAATGGCCGGAGGGCACCGAGATCGCCACGCCGTACTTCTGGGGCGGCTACCTCGTTCAACCGCACGCGTTCGAGTTCTGGCAGGGCCGCGTCGGTCGCCTCCACGACCGCCTGGCCTACCGCCGAACCAGCTCCGGCGAAGGTGAATCCTGGGAGCTGGTCCGGCTCCAACCCTGAGGCTCCTCGCGGAACCCATGCCGCTCCCACCACCGCACCAGCGGTTTCGGCGCCCACCAGTTCACCCGGCCGAGCAGCCGCATCGTCGCCGGCACCAGCAACGCCCGCACGATCGTCGCGTCCAGCGCGATCGCGATCACCAGCCCGACCCCGATCATCTTCACGAACACGATGCCCGAGGTGGAGAACGCGGCCACCACGATGATCAGCAGCAACGCCGCGCTGGTGATGATCCCGCCGGTCCGCTGCAGCCCGAGCGCGACCGCCTGCGTGTTGTCCCCGGTCCGGTCGTACTCCTCCCGGATCCGGCTCAGCAGGAACACCTCGTAGTCCATCGACAGCCCGAACAGTACGGCGAACAGCAGCACCGGGTTGGTCGCGTCGAGGAACCCGGCCGGGGTGAAGTCGAGCAGCCCGGACAGGTTGCCGTCCTGGAAGATCCACACCATCGCCCCGAACGCGGCCGACAGCGACAGCACGTTCATCAGCAGCGCCTTGGCCGGCAGCACGAAGGAGCCGAAGGCAACGAACAGCAGGACGAACGTGACCAGCACGATGAACCCGGCCATCCACGGCGCCCGCTCGGCCAGGACGTCGAGCAGATCGATCACGGACGCTGTCTCCCCACCGACCTCGACGGAAGTCCCGTCCGGCGGAGCCACTGCCCGCACATCGTGTACGACGTCACGCGCGGGCAACTCCTGCCCGGTGAAGTGCGTGCGCACGACGACCGAGGCGACACCGTCCTTGTAGCCGCCGAGCCGCACGCCATCCACATCGTCAATCTGCCCCAAGGTGCCCACATACCCAGCCAATGCCGCAGACGGATCGGCGGGTGGCGAGTTGAACCGCACCGCCACGAAGATGTCCGAACCTCCGGCACCGGCGAAGTCCCGCTGCAGGGTCTCCGTCACCGTCCGGGATGTCGCACCCGAAGGCAACGCCCGGTGATCCACCCCACCCAACTGCGCTTGCAGGAAAGGAATCCCCAGCACCAGCAGCAGCGGAATCAGCACGACCACATACCGCACCGGCCGCTTCATCACGCTGTGCGCCAGCCGATACCAGGCGCCGTGCTCCACGGCTCCAGCCTTGCGCCCTCGCCCAAAAGGTAGCCGCAGATTGTTCACCCGGTGCCCCAGTACGGCGAGCAACGCGGGCAGCGCCGTCAACGCCGCCACCATCGCGACCGCCACCGCCGCGGCGCCGCCGTACGCCA
This sequence comes from Kribbella sp. CCNWLW201, assembly GCF_037203805.1. NCBI lineage: Bacteria > Bacillati > Actinomycetota > Actinomycetes > Propionibacteriales > Kribbellaceae > Kribbella > Kribbella sp. CCNWLW201. The sequence goes on from NZ_JBBCBQ010000004.1 coordinate 9,120, forward strand.
TCGAGCGCAGGAACATGACCGGGAACAGCACCAGACTGCTGATCGCGACGCCCACGGTGATCCCGGAGAACGCGACCGTCCGGCCGGCCGTCGACATCGTCGCCGCCAGCGCCGTCTCCACGTCATTGCCCTTGGCAAGCTCTTCGCGGAACCGGGTGACGATGAACAGCGCGTAGTCGATCGCCAGCCCGAGTCCGATCATGGTGACGATGTTGATCGAGAAGATCGACACGTCGGTCACCGCGGACAAGCCTCTGAGCAGCACGAACGCGCCCAGGATCGCCAGCGCGCCGACGAACAGCGGCAGACTGGCCGCGACCAGGCCGCCGAACACCACCACCAGGAGCACCAGCACGATCGGCATCGAGATGGTCTCCGCCCGCACGATGTCGTGCTCGGTCTGGGTGTTCACCTCGTCGAAGACCGCGACCTCGCCGCCGACCTTCACGTCCAGCCCGGCCGGTGCCGCACGCAACTGATCGGCGATCTTGTGGAACGTCTCCAGCCGTGCTTCCGGATCCGCGCCGGCCAGCGTCAGTACGGCGTACGTGCTGTGCTGATCCTTGGACACGAACGCGGGGGAGCGGGTGCTCCAGTACGTCTGCGTGCCGGTCACATCCGCCCGCGGCAGCCCGGACAAATGGCTCTCCACGGACTGCCGGAAGGCCGGATCGGCGACCGTGTCCGACGAGCGGTACAGCACGATGACGTCCGTCCCGGTCCGGCCGACGGTCTTCTCGATCGTTGCGACCGCGCTGGCCGCCTCGGTGTTCGGTGCGTCGAAGCCGCCGTTGGCCAGCGAGCCGAACACACCGGTTCCCCACGCGAGGCCGACGGCGACGAAGACTCCGGTCAGGGCGAGCACCAGGCGGCGGCGCCGGTACGTGAAACGGCCGAGCGTCTCGAACACGAAACTCTCCCCAGGGCGTAGATTTGAGCGGATGCCGCAGAGTGAACAGCGTTAACTGTTAACGGTGTTAACTCTAGACACCGGGTACGCACGCATGTCAAGGGAGAACTGTGGAACCGAGCCGACGGGACAGGCGGGCCGCGACGCTGGCCGAGATCAAGTCGGCCGCTCGGCGGCTGCTGGTCGGCGGTGGCGTGGCCGCGGTCGGCCTGCGCGCGGTCGCCCGCGAACTCGGCCTCACCCCGCCCGCGCTGTACCGGTACTTCCCCAGCCACGAGGCGCTCATCGGCGCCCTGATCGTGGACCTGTACGACGAATTGACCGCGGCGCTACTCGCGTTGCAGGACAACGACGCCGACCCGGATCTGGGTGCGCGGCTGTACCTGCTCGCGAACGGCCTCCGCGACTGGGCGCTGGCGCATCCGGCCGAGTTCAGCCTGTTGTTCGGTACGCCGATCCCGGACCCGGACGCGGACGGGCACGAGGACCTGCCCGGCCATCAGGCGGCGATGCGGTTCGCGGCGGTGTTCAAGGCGCTGGTCGCCCAGGTCTGGCACCAGAAGCCGTTCCCGCACCCGTCCGAGGACGACCTCGGCCCGGTGCTGGTGGCTCAGCTGGCCCGGAAGTCGGAGTACTTCGACGGGATGCCGCCTGGTGCGATCTACCTGGCGCTGAACTACTGGACCAGGTTGTACGGCCTGATCTGCATGGAGGTGTTCGGCCAACTGCACTGGGCGCTCGAGGACGCCGGCGCCTACTTCGAGGCGCAGCTGTTCGAGATCGGCGAAGCGTTGGGCCTGGACTGCCCGGTACCTGAGTGAATGAAGAAGCCCGCGGACGCTTCCAGGCGGACGACCGGGTGGCCGAACTCTGGGTCAGGCGGACTGACCTGACTGCCCGCGGGCCCGGTGGCGGCGTTGGATTGGCCGACCACTTGTCCCACTAACTAGTGGTTGGCGGTCAACCCGCCGCCACCTCACGAGTCCGATAGCAATTCATGCGTTGGACCACCTCCCTTCGCGTGTACTGCGAACCTACGCCGCCATTGGTCCCCCGTTCAACCGTTTTTCGACCGAAGCCGTGATCCCATAGACGCCATGAGATTCGGACTCCCGGTGTTCATCGTCCTGCTGGTCGGAACCGCCTGGTTCGCGTGGGCGTCGTACCGCCGGGCCGCCCAGGCTGAGCGGGCGCTGGCCGAGCTGCACGCCGAGAACAGGGCGCTGCTGCACGAGGCCAGGGCGCTGGAACGGGCGGTCGCGGCTGCCGAGCAGGGCTTGCGTACGCTCAGCTCGCATCCGTCGGTGCCGCGCGATGTAGCGCTCACCGCAGACCTGACCCTCGCCGACGTACGGCGACTGGTAGAACGCAAGGAGCTCGACGACTGATGGCAAAGCTGGGGAACGCTGCCGCGGCGGTGAAGGTCAAGGGGAGCGGTGGCGTCAAGGCGAAGGTGATCGGCGGCATCGTGGCGGGCGTGATCGCCCTCATCGTGCTGTTCAACATCTTCAACTTCGCCGACACCGACGCGAACAAGATCGGTCTGCACTACGGCGGCGGTGTGGTCGAGGACAAGACCTTCAAGTCGATCATCCCGCCGGGCTCGACGAACAAGCTGATCGGCCCGGGTGACACGGTCTACGCCTACCCGATCGACCAGCGCTCGTACATCATCGGCGGCGAGGGCGCGGACAGCGGCAACGCCGACGAGGTCACCGTGGTCAGCAAGGACAACGTCCGGCTCGGCGTCCGCGTGCAGGTCTACTTCACCCTGAACCGGACCGAGGAGACGCTGAAGTCGTTCCACGAGCGGATCGGCCTGAAGACCGACGCGTACGAGGAGACCGGCTGGAGCGACATGTTGCAGAGCTACTTCCGGCCGCAGATCGACCGGGCGCTGTCCGCCGTCGCGACCAACTACAACTGGGCCGAGCTCTACAACAACGAGAAGAAGAAGTCCGAGTTCCAGACCGCCGCGGCCAAGGAGTTCACCCGGCTGCTGCCGGCCGCCGTCGGCGGTGACTACTTCTGCGGCCCGTCGTACACCGGGAACAACGCGTGTGGCGAGCTGTCGTTCACCATCCAGAAGCCGACGCCGCTGGACAAGGGCATCATCGACGGCCTCGAGGCCAAGCAGCGGGCCGAGCTGGCCAAGGCCACGCAGGAGCAGAAGAACCAGCAGGTCAACGTCGAGCTGCAGTCGGTCAAGCAGCAGGTGGCGATGCTCGGGGCGCAGGGCTACCTGCTGAAGACGGCGATCGAGTCGGGCAAGATCCAGTTCATGGTGATCCCGCAGAACGGCAACGTCAGCATCCCGGTGCCGACCACCGCCCAGACCACCCAGCCGAACCAGCCCAGCCAGCAGGCCCAGCCGAACCGCTGAACGAGAAGAGCATCTGTGTCCGCGCTGCCGTCTCACCTCGAGCTTGTGCAGGGTGTCGTCCTGCCCAAGCCGGTCGGCGCGGACCCGGTGCTCGACTTCGTCAACACCCGGTCCGACTGGACCACCCCCGGCCCGGCCCGGACCGAGTGGCTGACGTCGTACGAGGCCTTCCTGATCTGGAACTCGTACGTCGGCCTGTTGCCGCCGGCGACCGTGTTCCGCCTGATCGAGCAGGCCAGCGGCAAGCCCACCGAGGCGGCCCGCCGGCTGCACACGGCACTGGAGTTCAGAGCCGACCTGTACGACGTCCTGACCGGCCAAGCGACCGGTGGATCGTTCGAGGCGGCCGCCCGGGTGATCGAGAAGGCATCCGGGCGGCGGCAGCTCGTGCGGACGGACGACGGCGCGTCCTGGGAGCTGCCGGAGGACCTGGCTCAGCCGCTCGACCAGGTCGCGCTGCTCGCGGGTGAGCTGCTGACCGGGCCGTCACGCGCACACGTCCGGATCTGCCCGGGGGAGTCGTGCGGCTGGCTGTTTCTCGATCAGCGCGGCCGCCGCCGTTGGTGCTCGATGGCGACCTGCGGCAACCGCGCGAAGGTCCGGGCCCACGCCGCCCGCACGCGTTAGTTGAACAAGGCCGGATCGACGGTGATCCACGTGTGCCGGGCGCGGGCGAGCACCCGGCCGTCGGCGTCGTACAGGGTGCTGGCGGTGAACGTCTTCCGGCCGTCCTCACCGAGGTAGCGGCCGAGCGCCACGCAGGCCTCACCGACCTGTGGTCGCGCGTCGATGCAGGCCGTGAGCTGGCCGAGCACCGATGGCCGTCCCTCCAGGTCGATCGCCCACCCACCCGGGCAGTCGAGCGCCGCCCAGAGGAACACTGCGTCAACCAGTCCGTCGTCGCCGGACGCGAGGTCGGCGGCCGGCTTCCAGGTGCACGCCGTACGTCCGTCACCCAGCGGACCGGGCTTGAGTCCCAGCCCGCCTTCGTTGGCCGGCCCGCACACGAAGCACGTCGGGAACGGGTGGTTCGTCAGCCCGCGGTACGACGCCTCGGCCGCGCGAGCCTCCTCCGGCAACACCGGATCGACAGTCGCATCAGCCAGGAAGCCGGAGTCGACCGGTACGGCGCTCGCGACCAAGGACTCACCGTCGAGCACTCGCGCACCCTTTGGGTCGGCGACGAGCTCCAGCTCCCGCTCCAGCGGCGGCGGCATCCGCAAGGTCACCTGCGGCACCAGCCCGTCGTCGATCACCCCGGCCAGGGCGGTCCCCAGCAGGCCGGCGACGTACCCACCGTTACCGGATCGCTCCGGTCCCTGGAATCGCCGGGCGATCCACACCGCTTCCCGATCACTCATGGACCTCGACCCTAGTCGTTCACGTACGGTGCCTCGCTTTGCCACACACAGTGATCATTTCCGCGCCTCGGACAGCCCCGGAGCACCTGACAGGGGGATCGGGGCAACGAGTCAAATAACAGAGGTGTGAGTAGTGATCTCGGCGGGAAAGAAGGAGGTTCAGAGAAATCTGAGGAATTCTCGGAGATAACTGAGCTGAGTACTCCTGTTCAAACGACCGTTTGAACTATGCTGACTGCAGGCTACGGCGAGTGAGCAGGTGGGGTGCCTGAGCAAGCGGTGGCCGGGGGGAAGGAGAACTCTGTGGAAACGCCGGTCGAGTCGACCCGGGAGAGGCTGCTCAACGTTGCTGAGCAACGGTTTGGCGAGGGGGGTTACGAAGGAACATCGCTGCGGGCCATCACGGTCGCGGCAGCCGCGAACATCGCGGCGGTCAACTATCACTTCGGCTCGAAGGAAGCGCTGCTGCGTGCCGCGGTGGCGCGGGCCATGGCGCCGGTCAACGCCGAGCGCCGGCGCCGGCTGGACCAGTTGGAGGCCTCCGGTCAGCCGGAGCCGGAACAACTGATCCGGGCGTTCATCGAGCCCGGACTGGACCTGGTACTGCGCCGTGGTGAACGCGGTGCCGTGGTCGCACGGTTCATCGGCCGGATCGCGTTCGATCCGAGCCAGCGGATCCGGGAGCTGTACGCGGCCGAGTCCGATCCGATCGAGGCGCGGTACCTGTCCGCGCTGCAGACCGCACTGCCACAGGCGACGCCGGATTCGGTCGCCTTCGGCTACGTCAACATGCTCGGTCTGCTCGCCCTGCATCAGTCGCAGGCGCTGTCGAGGGCACCAGGGCTGGGGGACGAGGAGGATCCCGGCAAACTGGCCGAGAACCTGATCGCGTTCCTGGTGGCCGCGTTCGACCGGGGCCTGCGCTCCTGATCCGGTGGCGGCCGAATACCCGCGGCGCCCTGCCCGCGGATCTTCGGACGCAACTGAACCAGCGTCGCAGGTGGTCTGGTCGGTGTTGTCCAAAGACTGCTCACGGATGTTCGGACTGCCGGGTAACGCTGCATAATGGCGCTCCGTGGACCCCTGTGAAGTCGTGGTTGCCGTCGATCTCGGTGGAACCCGGATGAAGTGCGGCCTGGTCGCCGCCGACGGTGCTGTGCTGCACCGCGAGACCAGGCCTACTCCCCGGGACGCTGGGGGCCGCGCCGTACTCGACGCCCTGCTGGAAACCGTCGTCGAACTCGGCCAGAAGGCGACCGCTGACGGCCACCGGGTGCGTGCCATCGGCGTGGTCGTCCCCGGCGTCATCGATGCCGCGACCGGCACCGTCAGCGCCGAGAACCTGGCCTGGGTCGGTACGCCTGTGCTCGCCGAGCTGACCGCCGCGGTCGGCGAGGGCGTACCGGTCGTGCTCGCCCACGACGTCCGGGCAGGTGGGTACGCCGAGCTTCGCCATGGCGCCCTGGTCGGCACGACGAACTCGATGTTCCTCCCGCTCGGCACCGGGATCGCCGCCGCGATGGTGGTCGACGGCTCACTGGTCAGCGGCGACGGGTACGCCGGCGAACTCGGCCACACCCGCTTCGTCCACGGCGACGCCGCCGAGCAGTGTGCTTGCGGTCAGTGGGGCTGCCTGGAGACCGTCGCCTCCGCCGCGGCCCTGGCCCGGAGGTACGGCGCTCGCACCGGGCGGACCGTGGACGGCGCCCGCGAGGTGCTCGAGCTGCTCGCGGCTGGTGACCCCGACGCCGCTCAGGTCTGGGACGACGCCCTGACCGTCCTGGTCGACGCACTCGTCCTCTACACCACCCTGGTCGCGCCGACGCGGATCGCGATCGGTGGTGGACTGGTGGGAGCGGGCGAGACGCTGCTGCAGCCGCTCCGCGACGGCATCCACGCGCGGCTGACGTTCCAGCGCGAGCCGGAGATCGTCGCCGCCGTCCTGGGTGAGGAGGCGGGCTGCCTCGGCGCCGCGCTGATGGCCTGGGACCGGATCACGGAGGAGAGTGAAGGGGCGGAATGACGACCTATCGGGTGGGCCGGCTCGTCACGCCGGACGACGTCCTGGAGAACGCCTGGATCCAGGTGGTCGACGAGGACATCCTCGCCTTCGGCCGCCGGTCCGAGGGGATGCCGGCCGACGGCAAGCGGCCGGAGGAGCTCGGCGACGTCACGGTCGTGCCGGGCTTCGTCGACATCCACACCCATGGCGGCGGCGGATCGACGTACTCGACCACCGACCCGGAAGAGGCGCGCAAGGTCGCGGCCTTCCATGCCAAGCACGGTACGACGACCACGCTGGCCAGCCTGGTCACGTCACCGCTCGACGACCTGGTCTCGCAGACCGCCTGTCTCGCGGATCTCGTCGCCGACGGTGTGATCGCGGGCGTCCACCTGGAAGGACCGTTCCTGTCCGAGGCGCGGTGTGGTGCGCACGAGCCGTCGCTGCTGCGTGACCCGGTCGCGGACGATGTGGCGAAGGTGCTGAGTGATGTCGTCCGGATGGTGACGATCGCGCCGGAGCTCGAGCACGGGCTGGACGCGATCCGGCAGGTGGTCGACGCCGGTGCCGTCGCCGCGCTCGGGCACACGGACGCGACGTACGAGCAGATGATCGCCGGCGCCGACGCCGGGGCGACGGTGGCGACGCACCTGTTCAACGGGATGCGGCCGTTCCACCACCGCGACCCCGGTCCGGTCGGTGCCGCGATCAACGACGAACGGCTGCTGCTCGAGGTGATCAACGACGGGCTGCACGTGGATCCGCAGGTCGTCCGGGTCGCCCTGGCGGCCGCGGGCGTGAACCGGATTGCGCTGATCACCGACGCGATGGAGGCGACCGGGATGCCGGAGGGCCGGTACAAGCTCGGCAACCTCGAGGTCGACGTGAAGGACGGGCTGGTGACCCTGGCCCACGGCACGCATTCGATCGCCGGCAGCACCCTGACGATGGATGTCGCCTACGCGAACGCGGTCAAGGCCGGGGTGTCCCTGGTCGACGCGTCCCGGATGGCGTCGACCACGCCGGCGCAGACCTTCGGCTGGTACGACGTCGGCGCGATCGAGACCGGTAAGCGGGCCGACCTGGTGCTCCTGGACGCGGAGTACGCCGTCCAGAAGGTGATGCGGGCCGGGTCGTGGCTGGACTGATCGGAACCGTCACTCTCAACCTCGCGCTGGACGTCACCTACGAGGTCGACGAGCTCGTCGTCGGTGGCAGTCACCGTGTCGGTGCGGTCCGGCAGCGGGCCGGCGGCAAGGGCGTGAACGTCGCGCGGGTGGCGTCGACACTCGGTCACCAGGTGCTCGTGCTCGGGTTCGTCGGTGGTGTCACCGGTGAGCTCGTCGCCGAGGAACTCTTCGACGCCGGGTTGACCGCGCTGCTCACCCCGATCGCCGGCGAGACCCGCCGTACCGTGGCCATCGTCAACGGGGTCGACGGGGACGCGACGATCTTCAACGAGGCCGGTCCGTCGGTGAGCGCCGACGAATGGCGAGCGTTCCTCGACCGGATGCCATGGGGGCGTTTGGGGGTGCTGGCATGCTCGGGCAGCCTGCCGCCGGGGTTGCCGGCCGACGCGTACGCCGAACTCGCGGTCCGGGCCCGGCATCACGACGTACTGACGGTGATCGACGCCGGTGGTGACGCGTTGACCGCGGCCGCGAAGGCCGGTGCGGTAGTGCGGTCGAACGCGGCCGAGTTGCGGGATGCGCTCGGCGACACGACGGTCGAAGAGGGCGCTCGGCAACTGGTTCAGCTCGGTGCGACCGCGGCCGTGATCACCGACGGTTCGCGCGGGATGGTTGCCGCCAGCCACAAAGATGTCTGGCGGGCGCTGCCGGTCGAGAAAGTGTCCGGGAACCCAACGGGTGCGGGCGATGCGTGTACGGCGGTCGTCGCCGCGGCCGTCGCGGAGTCGCCCCAGCCGGACTGGTCCGTCGTACTGAAGTCTGCCGTCGCCGCATCCGCTGCTGCCGTACTCACGCCGGTTGCCGGGGACATCGATCTGGGCGCGTACCGGCGTTGGCAACCTCAGGTTGCCGTCAACTAGGAGGAGTTTTCATGCCGTTGGTTTCCGGGGCCGAGGTCGTACTGGCCGCTGCCAAGGCCGGTCGCGGGGTCGGCGCGTTCAACGTGATCCAGCTGGAGCACGCGACCGCACTGATCGCCGGTGCCGAGCAGGCCGGCGCGCCGGTCATCCTGCAGATCAGTGAGAACGCGGTGAAGTACCACGGCGCGCTCAAGCCGATCGGTGTCGCCACCCTGGCTGCCGCGGCCGCCGCGTCGGTCCCGGTCGTCGTCCACCTCGATCACGCGATGGACCGCGACCTCGTCACCGAGGCGGTCTCCCTCGGCTTCGCCTCGGTCATGTACGACGCCTCGAAGCTGGAGTACGCCGACAACGTCGCGGCGACCAGCGAGGTGACGAAGTTCTGCCACGACCACGGCGTCTTCGTCGAGGCCGAGATCGGTGAGGTCGGCGGCAAGGACGGCGTCCACGCGCCCGGCGCCCGCACCCGTCCCGACGAGGCCGTCGCCTTCGCCGAGGCCACCGGCGTCGACGCCCTCGCGGTCGCCGTCGGCTCTTCCCACGCGATGACCGAGCGCACCGCCACCCTCGACTTCGACCTGATCACCGAGCTGCACGCCGCGGTCGCCGTACCGCTCGTCCTGCACGGCTCCTCGGGTGTCGCCGACCCGGACCTCACCCGCGCCGTCGAGGCCGGCATGACCAAGGTCAACATCGCCACCCACCTCAACAACGTCTTCACCGGAGCCGTTCGCCAGGTGCTGGCCGACAACCCGGCAATGGTCGACACCCGGAAGTACCTCGGCCCGGCCCGCGACGCGGTCGCCGCCGAGGTGGCCCGGCTGCTCGGCGTGCTGAAGGCGGTCTAGGGGTTCTGCAAGAGGTCTAGAGGGTGGCGCTGCCGCGGACCCAGTGAGCGCGCAACTCGTCACGCGCGACCTGCACCTCCTGGCGGGCCTTCGGATCCGGTACCTCGAAGTCCTCGATCAACCGGGTCAGAGCCAACTCCAGGGCCGCAACGACGGCGTCCTCCTCGGAGAGCTCGGACTCGGCCACGCCGCGAAGGCCGGCGGCGAGGGCGGTCACCCCGGCCCGTTCGTGCTCGGTCAGCCGGAGCGTGACCTCGGTTCTGCTGTCCACGTGTCTCCTCCTGGGCTTGGTACAGTCATGGTGCCGTGCAACGACCATGTTGCACAACACTCTCGGGTGAGGAGCCCATCGTGGGAATCGATGAGACCTTGCGGGAGGCGACCATCGCCGTGCTCGCCGAGCACGGCTGGTCCGGGGTGACGCTGGAGCGGGTGGCCGAGAAGGTCGGTCGTTCGCGGGTCACCCTGTGGCGCCAGGGTCTGACCGTCGAGGTGCTGCTGAACTCGTTGCTCGACGCGCTGGCCGAGGACTACCGGGACACGATGTGGCCGGTGCTGGCCGGCTCCGGGACCGGCCGGGAAGGCCTGATCAGGACGCTGGAAGCGCTGTTCGACGTGATCGACCGGCATCTTCCGCTGCTGTTGTCGTCGGATCTGGTCTTCCATCAGGAGCAGGCGCGCAGCGGGCCGGTGTCGTTCATCGACCCCTTCGAGCGGTTCCTGCGCGAGGGTGAGGCGGACGGCACGCTGCATCCGCACGGCCGGATCAGTGACGTGGCCGAGGTGCTGATGGTGTCCGCGACCTTCACCTACGTGCACATGCGCGGTCGCCACCACTGGTCCCGCGCCCGGGTCCGCCGGCTGACCCTTGATCTGGTGCTGCGCGGCGTCGTCGCCTTCTGATGCAACATAGTTGTTGCATTTCCTGCAACAGTCATGTTTCACTGGCGGAAATCACGTTCGAGGAGGACCGCCATGACCCTTCCCTACGCCGAACCGCTGACCCGGCTCGAGCCGCAGCCGCGAGTGATCCCCGAGCCGCCACGAGTCGGTGAGCCCGGCGGCGACCCGTGCGGCCTGTGCGACTGGCTGGCGAACTACGAGCAGTCCGAGCACCAGCCGCCGCTCTGGGTGAACGAGGACTGGGCGCTGATCCGCGCGACCGGGGTCACCATCCCCGGGGTGGTCTGGCTGGCCAGCCGGGGTCATCACGACTCCTTCGCCGACCTGCCTGACCGAGTCGCGGCGAGCTACGGGCCGGTCGTCGCCCGGGTCGAGCGAGCGATCCTAGGGCTGGGCGACATCGCCCGGGTGCATGTCTATCGTTGGGGCGACGGTTCGGCCCACTTCCACGTGTGGTTCTTCCCCCGGCCGCTCGGCATGCTCGAGGCCCGGCGGGAGATGCTGCCGCTGTGGGCGGACCTACTGCCCGAAGCACCCAAGGAGGTCGTGGCCGATGCCGAGCGAAAGATCGCAGCGGCGATGGCGGCGGGAGATTGACGTGACCTCGACCCAGCCCGGTCTGGCGCGGCGGCTCGGCCTTGCCGACGCCGTCGTCATCGGTGTCGGGTCGATGGTCGGGGCCGGGGTGTTCGCGGTCTGGGCGCCGGCCGCTCAGGCGGCCGGGTCCGGGTTGCTGATCGGGCTGGTCATCGCCGCGGTGGTTGCCTATTGCAACGCGGCGTCGTCGGCCCAGCTCGCGGCGGTCTATCCGGTGTCGGGCGGCACCTATGTCTATGGGCGTGAGCGGCTAGGGGAGTGGTGGGGCTTCGCGGCCGGCTGGTGCTTCGTCATCGGCAAGACCGCCTCGTGTGCGGCGATGGCGTTGACGTTCGCGACGTACGCCGTACCAGAAGGTGGGTGGGCGCGGAGACTGGTGGCGTTGGCGGCGGTTGTCATGCTTGCCGCGGTCAACTATCGCGGCGTGACCAGGACGGCGCGACTGACGCGGATCCTGGTCGGCTGCACTCTGCTCGTGCTGTGCACGGTGCTGATCATCCTGTTCGCCGGTTCCCCGCACCGCAACCTTACGTCCGTCACCGGCACCTCGCTGTACGGCGTTCTGCAGGCCGCCGGACTGCTGTTCTTCGCGTTCGCCGGCTATGCGCGGATCGCGACCATGGGCGAGGAGGTCCGGGAACCCGCCCGGACCATCCCGCGCGCCATCACCATCGCACTGCTCATTGCCATTGGCATCTACTTGCTCGTCGGCGTCGCACTCTTGCGGACGATCGATCCGGCGATCACCACCGCTCCACTGGCCGCAGCGGTCGACGCGGCCGGTGCGGCCTGGGCAGTTCCGGTCGTCCGGATCGGCGCTGCCCTGGCCAGTCTCGGTGCGCTGCTCGCATTGATCGCCGGCGTCGGCCGGACCTCCCTGGCGATGGCTCGCAACCACGATCTGCCGACCTGGCTGGCCGCCGTCCATCCGCGGTTCAAGGTCCCGCACCACGCCGAGATCGCGCTCGCCGTGGTCGTCGGCATCCTGGTCCTCACGACCGATCTGCGTGGCGTGATCGGGTTCTCGTCGTTCGGCGTACTGCTGTACTACGCGATCGCCAACGCCTCGGCGTTCACCCAACCGGCCGATCAGCGTCGATGGCCTCGCGCCGTCAACGTGATCGGCCTGGTCGGCTGCGTCGTACTCGCCGTCACCCTGCCGTGGACCTCGGCAGTGGTGGCCGCCGCACTGCTCGGTCTTGCCCTGCTCGTACGGCGGCTGCGAACACCTAGGACAGATCCCGGCGGATCCGCCAGAAGCTGAACCCGGTCAACCCCAGAGCGAGCAGCATGAACAGTCCGAACTCCCGCCACTGCAGACTCCAGAAGGCGTCCGCGGTGAAGTACCGGACGTGCTGCCGATAGCCCTCGTCGGCCAGCCGCTCGAAGCAGGCCGCGCGCTCCGGCTGGCGGTTGCTCGGGCCTTCGGTCACTCCCGGCGGGACCGGGGCGCACTTCATCACCCAGTCGGGCAGTGTGCTCAGCGTTTTCCCGGACTTGTCGACCGTGTCATCGGACAGCTTCCACGCACCGACGGCGCCGGTGGCGACCTCGATCTCTTTGACGTGGCCTCCTGGACCGCTGAGCATGAAGCCGCGGATGTTGTCGTCGGTGGCGATGATGCTCCGATCCGTCGGCGCCATCAGATGCGGCCGGACGAACGTCGGCGTCAGGATCTGCACCAGGATCACCACGGCGAGCGTGACCGCCAGGGCGACGAGAGTACGGCGGACGACGAGACCGATCGCGACCCCGAAGGCGAACGCGAAGGCGGCATACCCGATCGGGACCAGGCCGCGGGCGCCGAAGACCGGCGGGAACATCCGGGGCAGGTAGGTGTTCGACTCCTGGCCCGCGTTGATCGCGTCGTCGATCGGGTCGGACCACCAGGTGACGGCGAGGCTGAGCAGGCCGGTGATCGCGATCGCACTCAGGCCGGTGACTCCGACCTTGGTCGCGAGCCAGCGCCGCCGGCCGATGCTCTGGCTCCAGGCCAGCCGGTGTGTCCCGGTTTCCAACTCGCGCGAGATCAGCGGTGCGCCCCAGAACGCTCCGATCACCGGCGGTACGGCGTACAGGAGCACCTGACCGACCACATACAGAGTCGGGTTGAGGCGCTGGAATCCGAGGTTCTGGATGAACGCGGTGGTGAGCCGCTGATAGTCGTCCGCGAGCCCTGGTCCGGTGACGGCCAGGAAGATCGCCGCCGCGACGATCACCGAGGTGACCACCAGGAACTGGACGCGAAACTGCCGCCAGGTCAGCCAGATCATCGCTGCACCTCCAGCAGTGGGCGTTCCGGTTGGGTCGGGGCGGTGCGGCCCATGTAGGCCAGCACCAGGTCTTCGAGGGTGAGCTGACTGACGTTCCAGGCCGGGTCGAGGATCGGCTGCTCGGTGCGGATCAGGAACGTCGACTGCCGGTCGGTGTGGCTCTCGGTCACCACGTGCTGGTTCTGTGGCAGGTCCTTGGCGTCACGCCGCGGCCCGGTCAACCGGAAGTGCGTCGCGAGCAGGGTGTCGATCTCCCCACTCACCTGGACGCGCGAGTCGACCAGCACGATCAGGAAGTCGCAGGCGCGCTCCACATCGGAGACGAGGTGCGAGGACAGGACGACGCTCAACTCCTGCTCGGCGACCGCCTCCATCAGATCCTGCAGGAACTCACGCCGGGCCAGCGGATCGAGCGCGGCGACGGGCTCGTCGAGGATCAGCAGCTCGGGCCGCTTCGCCAGGCCGAGGGTCAATGCGAGCTGGGCCCGCTGGCCGCCGGACAGCTTGCCGGCCCGCTGCTTCGGGTCGAGGCGGAGGTGCTGGATCCGTTGCTGGGCAAGGGAATCGTCCCACCCGGGGTTGAGCCGGGCGCCGAGTTTCAGGTGATCGGCGATGCTCAGGCGGCTGTAGGTCGGGGTGTCCTGAGCGACGTACCCGACCTTGGCCTGCTGCGCGCCGGCCGCCGTACCGAGAACCTCGACGGTCCCGGCGGTCGGGGTGAGCATGCCGACGGCCAGGTTCAGCAGCGTGCTCTTGCCCGCCCCGTTCGGCCCGACGAGCCCAACCACATGCCCAGCCGGAACCTCGAGATCGCAATCGGTCAGCGCCCAGCGGCGGCCGTATCTCTTGCCCAACCCATGGGCCTGAAGAACTGCGGTCATCGGAATGATGGCGTATACGCTCCGTCGCTCACGGCGGGGAGGACACGCCATCTCCCTCCCTTCGGGAAGTGTCGGTGTGGGCTGGTTGGATTCTGTGTGTGTCCCGCTACCGTCTTGTTCCGACGCCTGCTCAGGATGCGGCGTTGCTGCAGCAGTGTGCGCACGCCAGGTTCGTTTGGAACCTGGCGCTTGAGCAGTGGTCGATGTGGCGACCAGGTCGCCGCTCGTCCGCGCCGCGGTTCGTGGAGCAGGCACGCCAACTCACCGAGGCTCGTGCCGACAACGGTTGGTTGCGCGCGGGATCGCAGATGGTGCAGCAGCAGGCGTTGCGGGACTTCAACCAGGCTGTGACCCAGTTCTTCGCCGGCACCCATCGACGCGCGACCTGGCGTAAGGCCGGTCAGCACGAGGGCTTCCGAGTCGTCGGCCCACAAGCATCCCGAACGGAGAAGTTGTCGCGGAAATGGGGACGAGTCCTCGTGCCGAAGGTCGGCTGGATCAAGTTCCGGCTGTCCCGCCGGTTGCCGGAGGCGAAGTCGTACCGGGTGACCCGCGACGCCGCCGGTAGGTGGCACATCGCGTTCGCGGTGGCCCCGGAGCCGATCCCGGCACCCGGCACCGGGGACGTTGTCGGCGTGGACCGCGGCGTGATCGTATCGGCAGCGCTGTCGACCGGGGAACTCCTGTCCTGCCCCGGACTCACGCGGGGCGAGAAGACCCGGCTCCTTCGGTTGCAGCGCCGTTTCGCGCGTGCTCACCGTGGGTCGAACCGGCGCGCCAAGACCAAGACGGCGATCGCCAGGCTGAAGGCTCGAGAAACGGATCGGCGGAAGAATTGGATCGAGCAGACTTCCACCGACCTGGCGCGTCGCTTCGACGTCATCCGAGTAGAAAACCTGCGCATCCGGAACATGACCCGCTCGGCCAAAGGAACGGTCGCCGTGCCGGGCAAGAATGTTCGGCAGAAGGCCGCCCTCAACCGTGGCATCCTCGCCAACGGTTGGGGACAACTTGTCGAGCGACTCGAAAACAAAGCCGCCGGTCGGGTCGAGAAGGTCGCGGCCGCCGCTACGTCGCAGACGTGTTCGCGCTGCGGGACTACGGACAAGAAGGCGCGCGAGAGCCAAGCCGCCTTCCGGTGCCGGTCCTGCGGCTACGCCGCGAACGCCGATGTGAACGCAGCTATCAACATCGCGGCAGGACGTGCCGTGACAGCGCGTGGAGCCGATGCAGTTCTGTCGGCTATGAAGCGTGAACCTCAACTCGCTACCTCCGCGTAGATGAGTGGAATCCCCGTCCTTCAAGGCGGGGAGGACGTCAAGCTATGTCCTCGTGAGCGGTCCGAAAGGTTGTCAGGAACAACGCCTCGATGCTCTCGTCGTCGAGGCCGGCCTTGCGCGCCTTCGCCAGCCAGCGGCGCAGGTCCTGCCGGAGCGGGCCGTGGGCGGCGAGGGTGTTGTCGGTCAGGGTGCGGGTCACGAAGGTGCCGCGTCCGGGCCGGGCCTGGACCAGGCCTTCGTGCTCGAGTTCGCGGTAGGCCTTGAGCACCGTGTTCGGGTTGATCGCCAGCGTCGCGACCACGTCCTTGACGGTCGGCAACTGGTCTCCCTCCCGCAGCAGTCCGAGGCGCAGCGCGTTCCGGACCTGCTGAACGATCTGCTGGTACGGCGAGACCCCCGACCGGCCGTCCAGATGGAACTCGATCATCTACAACCCCATTCATCTAGGTAACTAGCACTATAGGGGTATGGCTCAAGCAGGCGTCAAGTGCACACCACCAGATTGGGTAAGGGTTGCCTGCATAGGCGAGAATGGTTTTCGTGAGCGAGCTGATCGATACCACCGAGATGTACCTGCGGACCGTCTACGAGCTGGAAGAAGAGGGCATCCTGCCGCTGCGCGCGCGGATCGCCGAGCGACTGCACCAGTCCGGTCCGACGGTCAGCCAGACGGTGGCGCGGATGGAGCGCGACGGCCTCGTCACGGTCGAGGGCGATCGCCACCTCGAGCTCACCGACGTCGGCCGGAAGCAGGCGGTCCGGGTGATGCGCAAGCACCGCCTGGCCGAGCGGCTGCTGGTCGACGTGATCGGGCTGGAGTGGGAGGACGTGCACGCGGAGGCCTGCCGCTGGGAGCACGTGATGAGCGACGCGGTCGAGCTGCGGCTGCTCAAGATCCTGAACAACCCGACCGAGTCGCCGTACGGCAACCCGATCCCGGGTCTGGAAGAGCTGATGAAGGACGGCCAGGCGAGCGGGATCGAGGAGTTCCGGATCGGCGTGGAGCCGCTGGACAAGGTGCTCGACCAGGCCACCGGTGACAGCGTCCGGGTGCTGGTCCGCCGGATCGCCGAGCCGGTCCAGACCGACGACGGCGCGATGGCGGTGCTGCGCAAGGCGGGTGCGCTGCCCGGCCGCGAGGTCGACTCCACTCTCGACGCCGAGGGTGTCCTCGTCGGCAGCCGGGAAGCCGGTGGCGTGATCAGCGACGAGACGGCCGGGCACATCTTCGTCAGCCGGGTCTGAGAGTTCGGTACTTCAACAATGCATTAAGACCATCCACGCTGAGCGCTCGATGCTGTACAGCGGGTGGTCACGAGGTAGCCTCTGTCCGCGATGCCTGAGAACGAGATCGACTGGCCGGAGTATCTGCGGGAGTTCCACACCGCGGCTCCAGGCAGCACCGAAGCCCTGCTGTCCCGGGCGGTAGCAGGCGACCACACGCCGTACCGCTGGCTGGTTCGTGCTGTCTCCGGCGAGGCGCGCCGGGTGCTCGACCTCGCGTGCGGGAACGGCCCGGTCGCGCGCGAGCTGTACGGGCGGTGGGTCGTCGGTGTCGACAACAACCCGGCCCAGCTCGCCGGTGCGCCGGGTCCGAAGGTTCAGGCGGACGCGGTGCACCTGCCGTTCGCGAACGAGGTCTTCGACGTGGTCACGTGTTCGATGGGCCTGGCGGTCCTGCAGCCGCTGCCCGCCGTACTGGCCGAGGCGGCCCGGGTACTGCGGCGTGGCGGCGTACTGGCCGCGATCGTGCCGGCTGTGCGACCGCTCCGGCGTGGTGACATCCGGACGCTGAGCGGGTTGACCACGCGGCTGCGGTCGACCCCGCAGTTCCCGGCCGGTGGTGAGATCACCGAGCTCAAGGACAAGTTGCATCACGCCGGGTTCGACGTGATGGAGAGCCAGCGCGAGCGGTACGTGTACATGATCCGCACCCGCGACGACGCCCAGCGCCTCGTCAACGCGCTCTACCTTCCCGGTACGCCGGACGTCCGCCGCGACACCGCGGCGGGCTGGCTCGCCGACCGCGCCGAGTCGAAGGACGGCCTCGAGGTAGCGATCCCGATCCGCCGCATCACCGCGATGCGCACCAAGCTGGCACTGACCGGGTCCTGAGCGCGGCAACTCGGAGAGTCCCGCTGTAGGTACCGTGTCCGTGTGAGTGCGTTGCGCTGGGCGGTCCGGACGGTCGACCGGGCGCTCGACGGTGAGACGGTCTACCGCGAGCTGCTGGCCGGTGGACCCGTCGCGTTCTGGCTCGACGGGAGTCTGACCGACCGGGCGGTACGACGCGTCTCGGTGCTCGGTACGACGCTCGGCGCCGAGGCGGAGGTCGTCGTACGGGATGTTGCCGACGGTGACGTGTTCGCCGAGTTGCAGGGGCTGATCGCGGCCAAGGGTGCGCGGCTGGACGACGTACCGGATGAGCTGACCGGGCTGTTCAACGGTGGGTACGTCGGGTACTTCGGGTACGAGCTGAAGGCATTGACCGGGGGAGCGGCGGCACACGAGTCGCCGACGCCGGACGCGCTGTGGATCTGGGCGAACCGGTTCGTGGTGATCGACCACGACCGCGAGGTCAGCTACCTGGTCAGTGTGGACGAATCCGACGACGGCTGGCTGGATCGGGCCTTGCGGAAGGCGGCCTATTGGTCGATGTCGGAGGTCGACGCGCCGGCGATCGCGCGACTCGATCTCGAGGCGCATCTGGAGCAGGACCGGGCGACGTACCTGGCCGGGATCGGCAAGTGCATGGCCGCGCTCGAGGCGGGCGAGACGTACGAGGTCTGCCTGACGAACCGCGTCCGGCTGCCGGCCGTGCCGGATCCGTTCGAGTTCTTCCTCTGGCAGCGGGCGCAGAATCCGGCGCCGTACGCCGCCTTCCTCCGGTACGGCGATCTCGCGGTGGCCAGCTCGTCGCCCGAACGGTTCCTGACCGTGGACGCGGACGGGTGGGCCGAGTGCCGGCCGATCAAGGGGACCTCGCCGCGCGACCCGGACCCGGCGCAGGACGAGCTGGCCGCCAAGGCGCTCGCCGAGGACGAGAAAACCCGGGCCGAGAACCTGATGATCGTCGACCTGATCCGCAACGACCTCGGCCGGGTCAGCGAACCGGGCACGGTGCACGTACCGCAGCTGATGCAGGTCGAGAGCTACCGGACTGTCCACCAGCTCGTCACCACCGTGCGCGGCCGGCTCCGGTCCGGGGTGTCCGCGGTCGATGCCGTCCGGGCGTGCTTCCCGCCGGGGTCGATGACCGGGGCGCCGAAGATCCGGACGATGGAGATCCTCGACGAGCTCGAGTCGAGTGCTCGCGGGGTGTATTCGGGGGTGCTCGGCTACCTGACCGTGGACGGGCGGGTGGACCTGAGCGTGGTGATCCGGACGGCGGTGCTGACGCCGTCCGGGACCGTGGTCGGTGCGGGCGGGGCGATCGTGCTCGACTCGGACCCGGTCGCGGAGTACGACGAAATGGTGCTGAAGGCAACGGCAGCCGTGGGTGGGAACGCCGCGGCCGAAGGGTGGGGGAGATGACCGAGTTGCAGGTGGCGGATTCGTTTCTGGTGGCCAATGGCAAGGTCCGGGGGATCGAGCTGCACCGGGAACGGTTCGTCGGGTCGTGTGCGGCGGCCGGTGTCGAGGCTTCGGCCTTCTGGAACGAGCAGATCGGCCGGCTGCCGGGATTCGGTCGCTGGTTCCCTCGGTTCGAGCTCCGCGCGTCGGGTGAGCTGGCGGTCCAGCTCCGGCCAGCGCCACCGATCGGGGGTCGCGTCCGGGTCGTCGTACACGAAGGTCCGGACCCGCGTACGGCGCCGCGGGTGAAAGGGCCCGATCTGGAGCTCCTCGGGAAACTCAAGGAGGCCGCGTCGCACAAGGCCGACGAGATCCTGCTGCTGGATCAGGACGGCACGGTCCTGGAGGCGGCGTACTCCGCCATCGCCTGGTGGGACGACGACACCCTCTGCTTCCCGCCGTCCGACCGACCGCTGCTCCCCTCGGTCACCGCCGCGCTCCTCCGCCAGCTCGCGACCGCTCAAGGCACCGAGGTTGTCGAACGAGCCTGCGCACCGGCCGACCTCCAGTCCTACGAGGTCTGGCTGCTCAACGCACTCCACGGCATCCGCCCCGTCCACGCCTGGGCCGACTCCGCCATCGACCCCCTCCCCAACTCCCAGTCCACCAGCTGGCAAGACCGCCTGACCGCCCTCGCCCGCCCCCTCTGAAGCCGCAGTGACCCGGCCTCTGAGCGATCCCCGTTGCAAAAAGTGATATCACAATGCTATCTTCTAGATATTCGAGACGAGGAGCTTGTGATGGCGGAGCTGGATGTCGCGGTGGAGATGCCGACGCCGAAGGTGACCGAGCGCGGGGCCCGGGAGATCAACGGGTGGCCGATGGCCGGGCTGGCGTTCGTGCTGGTGGTGCTCGGGGTGGTGCTGTTCGTCGTGGGCCTTGCGAACGAGCAGGGCGCGGTGGTCGTGATCTCGATCCTGGTGTTCCTGGCCGGGGTGATCGTGGCCGGCGGGTTGACGCCGGTGGCGCCGGGCCGGGCCCGGGTGCTGCAGATCCTGGGGCGGTACAGCGGGACGATCCGCACCGACGGGCTGCGCTGGGTGAATCCGATCGCCACCCGCAAGCAGGTCTCCACCCGGATCCGCAACCACGAGACGGCCGTTGCCAAGGTCAACGATGCCGACGGCAACCCGATCGAGATCGCCGCGGTGGTGGTCTGGCAGGTCGAGGACACCGCGCAGGCGACGTTCGAGGTGGACGACTTTGTCGAGTTCGTCGCGATCCAGACCGAGACCGCGGTCCGGCACATCGCGAACAGCTATCCGTACGACGTGCACACCGAGGACGGCGGCTTGTCGCTGCGGGACAGCACCGACGAGATCACCGAGAAGCTGTCGACCGAGATCGGCGCCCGGGTGCAGGCCGCCGGGGTCAGGGTGATCGAGTCGCGTATCACCCACCTCGCGTATGCGCCGGAGATCGCCCAGGCGATGCTGCGACGCCAGCAGGCCAGTGCGATCGTGGCCGCCCGGCAGCGGATCGTCGAGGGAGCTGTCGGCATGGTCGAGCTCGCCCTGGCTCGGCTGTCCGAGCATGAAGTCGTCGAGCTGGACGAGGAACGCAAGGCCACCATGGTCAGCAACCTGCTGGTGGTGCTCTGTGGCGACCGGGATGCCCAGCCGGTGGTCAACACCGGCACGCTCTACCAGTGAGGGCCGGCCGTGGCCGTCGAACGCAAGAAGATCCTGCTCCGGCTGGATCCCGTGGTGCATGACGCGCTGGCCCGCTGGGCAGCCGACGACCTGCGCAGCACCAACGCCCAGATCGAGTACCTGCTCCGCCGGGCGCTCGACGACGCCGGCCGGCTCCCGTCCGGGGTCGGCAAGATGCGCCGTCCGGGCCGCCCGTCCAAGGAGGAAGACGATGCGTAGAAGCGTCAGTACCGTCGCCTCAGGCAACCACCTCAGCCTGGTGCATGGCACTCGCGGGACACTGCCGCGGCGACCACCCGCCCGGCGCCGTCAGGTTGTTGCCCTGGGCAGGGTCAAGGCGCCGGACGCCTTGGCTGCAAGGCTTTTCCTGCTCGCGTACGACCCGCAGACCGGTCGCCTGACTAGTCGGTGGACGAAGCTGGGACGGATCCTCCGGGCCGCCGCGCTCGTTGATCTCCAGCTCCGCGGAAACCTTGCCGACGACAACGGCCGGGCCCGGCTGACCAAGGCGGCCGATCCGGTCGACCCGGTCCTGGCCGGTGTGCTCAAGGACATCCGCCGGGTCGGCCCGCGGAAGTGGCGGACCTGGATCGACCGGCGCCACGGCGCGATCGTCCGGGAGGTGCGCGACGAACTCGAGCGCGCCCGCCTGATCAAGGTCGAGCACTACCGCATCCTCGGTCTGATCCCGGCCGACCGCATCACGCTGCGGCATCCATTGGTACGACGCCAGTTGCTGCGGAACGCGACCGACACGCTCCGGCCTGCTCGGCTCGTCACGCGCATCGACCTCCGCGACGCGGCGGTCGTCACATTGGCCGCGACCGGTGACCTGCGCACCGTGCTGTCCAAGGACCAGCGTGTTCGGCACAAGAGTCGCTTGGACCAACTCGCCGTACGGGTCGGTCCGGTGGTGCCGGCGCTGAAGAAGGCGCTGCAGCAAGCGCAGGCGTCGGCCGCGGCATAACCGGTCTTGACCGGTGAACCCCGCCCGGTGCTATGGTTCGTTACTCAAGTAATGAACCTACGAACCTCGAACGCGAGAGGAGGCCGTGATGTTCGATGACCGGAGCCCGATCTATCTGCAGATCGCCGAGCAGATCAAGAACGACATCGTCACCGGCGCCCTCGCCGAGGACGAGCAGGTGATGTCGACCAACCAGTACGCCGCGTTCTACCGGATCAACCCGGCCACCGCGGCCAAGGGGTTCGCGCAGTTGGTCGACGAGGGGGTGCTCTACAAGAAGCGCGGGATCGGGATGTTCGTCAGCCCGAACGCGCGCGAGCTGCTCCGCACCGGCCGGCGCGACTCGTTCTTCGCCGACGTGGTCGACCCGATGATCCGGGAAGCCAAGGCGATCGGCGTACCCCTGAAAGACGTCGTCCAGCACATCCGCACTCAGATCGTGTCTGGTGATCCCGCGCCTACTGCGCGGCACTCGGCACGGCACCTCGCCGCACTGGAGCAAAGGCCACGATGAAACCCGCATCGAGACCTTCGCTCCAGCACGCCGATGCACCGCACCGAGCACCTGCTCGCGACGGCGCGGGATCACCAGACACGATCTACGGGGACGCGTGATGACCAACCGCACCTTGGAAGCCACCGACCTCGTTGCCGACGAGGTGGCCGCGCCTGCGCTGGCGGCGCGGACGGAGAACCTGTCGGTCCGGTTCGCCGGTGTGCCCGCGCTGGACCGGCTCGACCTGCGCCTGGCGCCGGGCAAGATCCACGGCCTGCTGGGCCGCAACGGCTCCGGCAAGAGCACGCTCGCCGCGACCCTGGCCGGCTTCCGCCGGCCTGACGAGGGCCGCGTCCTGATCGAGGGCGGCGACCTCGGTACGGCGGCCGAGCCGTACGAGAACGCGGTCGTCATCAGCCGGATCTGCCTGATCCGCGAGTCGGGCGACCTGGTCGCCTCGGCGGCGGTGAAGCATGTGCTCGGTCTCGCCGCGAGCCTGCGCCCGTACTGGGACAGCGACCTCGCCGGTGACCTCCTCGACCGGTTCGAGGTGCCGACGAACAAGAAGGTGCACAAGCTGTCCCGCGGCAAGAAGTCCGCGCTCGGGGTCGTGCTCGGGCTGGCCAGTCGCGCGCCGCTGACCATCTTCGACGAGACCTACCTGGGGATGGACGTGCCGTCGCGCAACCTGTTCTACGACGCGCTGCTCGCCGACTACGCCGAGGTGCCGCGCACGATCGTGCTCTCCACCCATCTGGTCAGCGAGGTCAGCCCGATGCTCGAGGAGGTCGTCATCCTCGACAACGGCCGGCTCGTCACGCAGTCCCCGGTCGATGCGCTGCGCGGCCGCGGGGCCTCGATCGTCGGACCGACAGCGGTGGTGGACGACTTCACCGCCGGGTTCACCGTGCTCGCGGAGGAGAGGCTCGGCGGGACCAAGTCCGCCACGGTGCTGGGCGACCTTGATCCTGACCTGCTCGCTCAGGCAGGTGCGGCCGGTCTCGAGATCGGTCCGGTCGGCCTCCAGGACCTCTTCGTCCATTTGACCGCCACGAGCAGCAAGGGGGACCGCCCGTGAGTATCACCATCGACCGAGCCTTGCCGCGAGGTGTCACCCCGACCAACCGGTTGCGGCAGGTGTTGCTGGCGATGGTGGCCGGCAGCCGGCCGGCAGTGGTCGGCTACTGGGTCGTGATGCTGGTCTCGTTCACCGCGATCGGGATCGGGTTCAGGCTCGTCACCGGTGGCATCGACCACAGCATGTGGGACTACGGGACCCAGTCGCCGAAGTACTTCTCGATGGCGATGGGCATCACTCTCCCGGTCGCGTACTTCAACGTGATCATCGCCCAGGGCACCACCCGGCGGATGTTTTCCGTTGCCGCCAGCATCTACTTGCTCGGCGCCGCGTCGGCGACCGCGGCGTTGTGGGTGCTGGTGTACCAGGCCGAGCACTTGATCTTCAGCTCCCAGGGGTGGTCGCAGGCGCTGGAGAATCCGCACCTGTTCACCGACACCTCGCAGCGCGGGCTGATCTTCGCCGAGTTCTTCCTGCTCATCCTGGCGCACGAGGCGGCCGGTTGGTTGCTCGGCATCACGTTCTACCGGTTCGGCTTCTGGCGCGGTGTGGTGCTGCTGCCGTTCGCGCTGATCCCGGCCGCCGCGGCCGAGTTCCTGTTGATCGCTCAATGGCTCGCCGATGCGCTCGACAGCCTCGGTTATCAGCGTCCACCACTCGCTGTCGCCGTACCGTCCATCCTGGTGGTCAGTGCTGTTGGGTTGTACGTCGGCTACCTTCTGCTGCGGCCGATGGCACTGAAGCCGGCCAAAGGGTGACCCTGGTTATGCACAGGGGGTGTGTATAAGTCAGCCGATTTCTGTGGATGGTTGCGCGATCGCTGTGGACGACACGCGGCAGGTCGCGAATTGACGAAATCTCTTGGCTGGAAAGGGTTGTGCGGCCCTGGGCAGCGGCGGTACAAATGTCGACACGCCGCTTCTGATCTGAGCGGTGGGTCGAACGGAAACCGAGGACCCTAGCGGTGGGGATCCCCACCGAGGTAGACCGGTGACGGGGTCTGCCGGCCTCTACGGACCCGTTCGGGAGGCTGGAGACGTCACCTTCCTTCAGCTAGTGCGGGCCCCTCCGACTCATACTCGGAGGGGCCCGCCTCTTGTCTTCTGATCGGCACTCAGCAGTGCCGTAAATGACAAAGGCCGGCCGGCGCACAGGACGGTGTGCGCCGGCCGGCGATCGGGACCCACCGGGTCGAGGGCCCCGAATCAATCAGTTGAGTGTGATGCTGAGCGCCGAGGAAGACCCGCCGGCCGCTACCTGCACCTCCACTCCGCGCGTCGTGGTGACGAGCTGGTACGACGCCGAACGGCCGTCCAGCGTGACACTCTTCACCGTCGCTCCGGTCGGGAGTACGGCGCCGATCGTGAACCTCGCCGGGACATCGTTGACCTTCACCTCGGTCCGCAATTCCTTTCCTGCAAGGCGTGCGGAGACATCGACCGAGCCGCGACCGAGCCGGATGTTGCTACCGGCCACCTTCTGCTGGCCCTCCGGCAACTGCGGGATGACCGCGAGCTTGCCATTCCCGAGATCCGGGTCCACGCCGAGCTGCTGGTGCACGACCGGCCAGAGGATGCCGTACGCGCCCCACGCCTGGAGTGACATCGAGCGGTCGTAGAACGGCCGGCCGATGTTGGCGGGTGCGTCGGGTGACGGTGCGATCTCCGGCATCGCGCCCGGCGTCTCCCACACTGTCGGGTCGAGCTGGATCCGGGCGTTGCCGGTCGTGTAGACCTGCTGCTGGTTCTTGCCCAGGCGACCGTAGTTGCCCTCAGCAACCGCCATGATCGACGTGTTCAGGCCGAACATGGCCCGCTCGCTCTTCACCTGCGAGACGACCGGGTCACACGACGGGCCGGGGTTGCCGGCCGGGTCGGAGGTCGGGCCGGTGCCGGTGTGGTAGAGGCCGAATTCTCCTGTGTAGCAAGGCTTCTCGCGCTGGTCGAGCGCGATCGCCGCATGCTCCGTCGACGACAGCGGGGAGTCCGGCTGGCCCGGACGGACCAAGACAGCCTCCATCGGTGTCACACCGGTCCAGTGCCGCTGGAAGATCGGCGTGTTGTCGTTCGCGGGATCAGTCGGGCTGTCGATCGAGTCGGCGTACCCCATCGCCTCGGGGACCCACCACTGCGCCTCGAAGCGTGTCTCGAGGTCGGTTGCGCGGGTCGTCGCCCACTGCTGGATCGTGGTGTCGTGCTTGGATGCGGCCAGGTCGGCGAGGTCGCGCAGACCGCGCGCGAGGTAGACGGTGCTGTCGAGCTTCTCGACCCCCATGCCCCCGCGCTCGACATTCGCGAGGCCTTCCAGCCAGCCGTCGTTGTCCTTGTCCAGTTCGCGGTAGACGTACTGCAGGTTGCGGACGGTGAAGTCGTACATCTCGTCCCGGAACCTGTCGTCACCGGTCCACCGCCACAGCGTCGCGACCGCGCTCGGGAACTTCGTGGTCTCGTCGGTGTTGCCCGCGCTCTGGTTGGAACCGAAGTACACGTCCCCGGTCGGGACCACCTCGTGGGCGACCTTGCCGCTGCGGTTGTTGAGCAGATCGCTGACGTCCCGCAGCGCGCGGAGGTGCTCCTTGGTCGTGTCGAACTGACCGGCCGCGACCGCGGCGTACGCGGTGTACTCACCGTCGGTCCCGAACAGCCACGGGTAGTCCGGGAAGCCTGCCCCGAACCAGCGTGCGCTGTTGATCGTGCCGACCGGTGCCGGGTAGTCCTTGCCCTCGTTGACGTCGCGGATGCGCAGGTTGCGTGCCTCCTGCACCGAGTCCGCGAGGTTCTGCTTGCTCCACTCGACGCTCTGCTGCAGTAGCCGGTCACCAGGCAGGTCCACTGCAGACATGCTGTCGATCTCCTGCCGGTCCCGCGTCTTTGCCTTCAGCAACGCTTCCGGGCTGGTCAGGGCACGGCGGTACTCACGTTGCGCGGCGGATACACCGTCGTCCGAGCCGGCTACAGCGAACCAGATCGTCTTCGACGCACCGGGCGCGAGGCTGACGTCGTACGTGAGCCGCCCGCCGGTGCCCTTGCCGATCAGTGAGTCGTCGCAGCGTGCGGGCGTCGTACCGTCGGCCGGGCAGATCACCGCCGGGTCCTGGGGGCCGCGGTTGTTCGCGCTGAGGGCGTGGCTCGTCGGACGCAGGGACGATCCGACGAACGCGGCGTAGTTGTGCTCGGTCGCGTTCGGGAACGACGGTGTGCCCTGCTCGCGGAATCGCAGCGAGCCGTCGGCGTAGGCGCCGGTGTCCGGGAGATTGGCGGCGGCCGCATTCGGCGTCGTCCAGCCCCAGGGGTACGACGCCATCAGCTCGGAGTGCGCGTCCACGTCGAGCTTGACTGTCTTCGCCGTACTGGACTCCAGCGTCAGGCCGACGAGGGTTGCGCGGATGCCGTCGGGGACGAAGTCGGTACGGCGTACCCGCACGTCACCGGAGTAGTCGATCCTGCTGTAGCCGTGGCCGCTGGTGTACTTCTGCGCGGCCACGTCCTTGCCGAGCCACGCGCCGTCGAGGCCGAACCACAGGCCGTCGAGGAGCTTGATCGGCTGAGTCCAGAAGCCACCCATCTCACCGCGGATGTGCCACCCGGACGCCGGGTAGAGGCCGGTCTCGTCGCCCATCGCGTAGGCACGATCGCCGACGACGAGCGATCGCCGGTCGGCAAGCCGGGTTGTTTCCGAGAGCTCTGACGGTACGGCGGTCGGCCCGGCCGCCGTGGTCCGGGGAGTGGAGCCGGCGGTCGCGGAGGCGGTGCCGGCCAGGATGGTCGCTGCGGCGAGCAGCGCGATGCCGGCCGTACGTTTGGCCCGGCGTGGTGGGGCGGTGCTGCGTCTGACGGTTGGGCGGAGAGTCATGGCGGTGTCCTCCTTCTTGCGGTGCGCGTGCACCGCATCAGCCAGGGGCTGAGCTGCCCCTGATCACCAGTTCGGGTTGCAGCAGGCGTTCGGTCGGTACGTCGGTCGTCGTGCCGGTGAGGATGTCGATCAACTCGGACGCGATCTGGTCCATTGGTTGCCGGAGGCTCGTGAGGCCGGGGGAGACGACCGACGCGAGCGGTGAGTCGTCGAAGCCGGTGACGCCGACGTCGACGCCGGGAGTGAGGCCGCGGCGGCCGAGCTCGCGGAGTGCGCCGAGGGCGAGAATGTCGCTCAGGGCAACGATCCCGTCCGGCGGCTGGTCGCTGTCGAGCAGTTCGGCGGTGGCCAAGGAGCCTTCTTCGATGTCGTCCTCGGCGCAACGCACGGCCAGTCCGCCGGTGGGAAGGCCGAGTTCCTTGCAGCGACCACGCCAGCCGGCGAGCCGGTCCTCGGCCAGGCCGGACGACTTCGGCCAGCTGAGGAAGGCGATTCGCCGGCGGCCGGTGTCGTACAGGTGCTGCACCGCCATCGCGGAGCCGGCGGCGCCGTCGACGTCGACCCACGGGCCGGGTTGGGTGGTCTGTTTCCACACCCGGCCGAAGGACACGAACGGGATCTGCTTGTCCTTCAGCCAGCCGTGCCGCGGGTCGTGTGTCTCCGTCTGCGAGAGGACGAACCCGTCGACCAGGCGGCGCGCGTGCAGATCGTCGTACGTCGGCATGCCCTCGACGGCGGCCGGGGCGGTGAACAGCAGGATGTGCCGGCCGGTTCGTTCCGCGGCGGCGCAGAGTTCGTGCAGGAACTGGTCCATCACCAGATGGGTCTGGTTCGGCCAGCTGGGGACGCAGTACCCGATCAGTTCGACCGCGCTGGTGCGCAGGCTGCGGGCGTTACGATTGGGCCGGTAGTTGAGGAGCTCGATCGATCGGTTCACCCGCTCGAGCGTGTCCGGACGCAGGCGATGCGGTGCGTTCAACGCGTTCGACACCGTCTGCACCGACACCTCGGCGTGGGCGGCGACCTGCTTCAACGTAGCCACCGCGACCTCCCACGGACGTTTGAACGTTAAAAACATCCGCAGTCTCCCGCGCGACTCCCGCCGTGTCAACGCCTCGGGGGTCCCTGCCGGATGATCGACAGAGTGTGTTCCGGTGCGGCGGGGGCGATCCAGCGGCCCCACCAGGTGGCACCCGCGGCGGCGAACTCAGCCGGATCGCCACCGCTGACCTTCACGTCGAACGGTTCGCCGCGCTCGGCCAGCAGTGCCCGTACGTCGTCGGGCGTGATCTGCTGTGGTGCGTCGGTCGAACCCTTGTAGGCGCAACTCCCATCCCATCGAAGGATGCGACGTCGTACGGCGGGAACCAGCATGTTTCCACCGACCCAGATCGGGATCCGCGGTCGCTGCACCGGGCGAGCAGTGAGCTGAACCCGATCGAGTTGATAGTGCTTCCCCGCGAAGCTGAACGGTTCACCGGTCCACAGTCCGTCGATCACCTCGAGGCCCTCGTCCAGCATCTTGGGGCTTCCCGGGCCGATGAACGGATCGCCAGGGTCGCCGATGCCCACACCCAGCACGAATCGTCCGTCTGACAGGTGATCCAGAGCCACAGCCTCGGCCGCCACCTTCCATGGCCGTCGCCGGGGTAGTGGTGTCACCGTCGTACCGATCCTGATCCGCGAGGTGGCCGTCGCCATCGCGGCCAGGCAGATCCACGGGTCGTACGTCGGCTGCGTCGCGTCACCCTGATAGACGAGGTAGTCCTCCAGGAACATCGCGTCCCAGCCGGAGTCCTCGGCGACCCGCGCGAGCTCGGCGAGCCCGCGCGGATCTCGTCCGGGCCCTACCGCCCCAACCGTGACCGAGAAGCGCATGCCGACGACCTTAGCCACCGGCACCGACAGTTCAGACGGTGAAGTTCACTCCCTGGGCCAGCGGGAGCTCGCCCGAGTAGTTGATGGTGTTGGTCGCGCGACGCATGTAGGCCTGCCATGCGTCGGAGCCGGACTCGCGGCCGCCGCCGGTCTCCTTCTCACCGCCGAAGGCGCCACCGATCTCCGCCCCCGAGGTGCCGATGTTGACGTTGACGATGCCGCAGTCGGATCCCTCGGCGGACAGGAACTTCTCGGCCTCGGCCTGATCGCTGGTGAAGATGCTGGACGAGAGGCCTTGCGGTACGCCGTTGTTCAGCGCGATCGCTTCCTCGAGCGTCTCGTAGGGAAGGACGTAGAGCAGCGGCGCAAAGGTCTCCTGCTGGACGACGGGGGTTTGGGAGTCGATCCGCACGATGGCCGGGTTGACGTAGTAGGCATCCGGCGCGACGTCCGCGAGCGCACGGTTGCCTCCGGCAACCAGCTTGCCGTCTTCCGTGGCAGCCTGAGTGATGGCCTTCTGCATCGCGTCGTACGCACCACCGTGGATGAGCGGGCCCACCAGCGTTCCCGCGGTCATCGGGTTGCCGATCGGGAGCCGGGAGTACGCCGAGACGAGCCGGTCGGTCAGGTCGTCGACGACGGAGGTGTGGGCGATGACCCGGCGCATGGTCGTGCACCGTTGACCGGCGGTTCCGGCCGCGGAGAACACGATGCCCCTGACGGTCAGATCGAGATTCGCGGTCGGGCTGACGATGGCCGCGTTGTTGCCACCGAGCTCGAGCAGCGAACGGCCGAAGCGGTCCGCGACCCGCGGCCCGACGGCCTTGCCCATCCGCGTGGACCCGGTCGCTGAGAGGAGCGCGACGCCGGGGTGGTCGACCAGCGCCTGACCGACGTCCGAGCCGCCGATCAGGACCTGTGACAGGTCGGCCGGCGCACCGACCTCGGCGATCGCCTGCGCGAGGATGGCGTTGCTGGCCAGGGCCGTCAGCGGCGCGAGCTCGGAAGGCTTCCAGATGACGGGGTCGCCACAGACCAGTGCGATCGCGGTGTTCCAGGACCAGACCGCGGCGGGGAAGTTGAACGCGGAGATGACGCCGACGACGCCGAGCGGGTGCCAGGTCTCCATCAGCCGGTGCCCGGGGCGCTCGGAGACCATCGTCTTGCCGTAGAGCTGCCGCGACAGCCCGACGGCGAACTCGCAGATGTCGATCATCTCCTGGACCTCACCCAGCGCCTCGGAGGTGATCTTGCCGACCTCCAGGCTGATCAGGGTGCCCAGGTCTTCCTTGTGGTCGGCGAGCAGCTCGCCGAGGCGCTTGACGAGCGCGCCGCGGGCGGGCGCCGGCACGGTGCGCCAAGCCAGGAAGGCTGTCTGGGCGCGAGCCACGGCCTCGTCGACCGCGTCGCCGTCGACCCAGCGCACTGAGGACAGCGGCCCTCCGTTGATCGGAGACCTGGTGACGTTGTCGCCGGCGATCGCGTCCAGGTCGACACCGCAACGGCGTGCGGTGTCCTGGGCGAGACCAGCCAGTGCCTCGCTGTCAGGGATCTGCTGGGTCATAAGGATGCTCCTTCATACGATGTTCAGCTCTGGTCTCATCGCCATCATGGCGAACCGGTCGCCGTGCAGGCTCGAGACGTCCACGACCGGGGTCCGGCCCAGGTAGAGATCCCGCATCACCTCGCCGATCGCCGGTCCCATCAGGAATCCGTGGCCGGAGAAGCCGGTGGCGTACAGGAACCGGTTGACCCCGGGCGCCTCTCCGATCAGGGCATTGTGGTCGGGTGTCATCTCGTACAGGCCGGCCCAACCCGCACCCACGCCTGTCTCGGCAATCGCAGGGACGCGGCGTTCGATCGCGTCGGCGAGGCGAGGCAGCCAGTCGTCCGACTGCGTCAGCTTGAAACCAGGGATCTCGTCCGGGTCGGACATCCCCAGCAGGAGTCCTTGGCCTTCGCCGTGGAAGTACAGGCTGGTGGAGAAGTCGATGGTGAACGGTGTCTTCGGGTCCAACCCGGGGATCGGCTCGGTGGTCAGGATCTGACGACGCAGTGGTACGACGGGAAGGTCGACGCCGACCAGATCGCCGATCGCCTTCGACCAGGCGCCGGCAGTACAGATGACCGTGTCGGTCGTGATGGTCCCGCGGTCGGTCTCGACGCCGGTGATGACGCCGTCGGTCGAGGTGATGCCGGTGACGGCGCACCCGCGGATCAGTCGTGCACCGGCGCGGCGCGCCGCTCCGCCGTACCCGAGGACGACCGATTCGGGCGTGCAGTGTCCGTCCGTCGGGGACCAGGCGGCCGCGAGGAGTCCGTCGGTGCTGATCAGCGGCGAGAGCCTCTTGGCCTCCGCGACGTCGATCATCCGGCTCGGTACGCCGAGCTCGTTCTGCAGGGCGACGTTGTGCTCGAAGGCGGCGACATGGTCGGGACGGTCGAGCAGGAACAGGTAGCCGACCTGGTGCAGGTCGATCTCCTGACCGAAGGTCTCCTTGAAGGTCTCGAACACCTTGAGGCTCCGCAGCCCGAGCTCGATGTTGACGCGGTCGGAGAACTGCGCGCGGACGCCACCGGCCGCCTTGCACGTCGAACCGGAGCCGAGCTCGTCCTTCTCGACGAGGACGACGTCGGTGACGCCGGCCCGGGCGAGGTGGTAGGCCGTGGACAAGCCCATGACGCCGCCGCCGATGACGACCACGGATGCGTGGCTCGGTAACTCAGTGGCCATCTGTTCGGCCTCGATTCGCCGGGGTTCTCGCCTCATGGTCGCCGAATCGATGCTTTACGACAATCGAAGGTCTCTGCGCTTCTTCCTTTAGAATCCTTGAAGTCAGGTCGCAGCCGGAGGGCGCCCGTGAGCACGTCGTCGAGGTTGAACCTCACCCAGGTCGCCACCCTTCGGGAGTTCGTCCGCCGGGGGACTCTGGCCGCGGCCGCCGAGCATCTCGGGTACACCGCGGGTGCGGTCTCCCAGCACGTCGCCGCCTTGGAACAGGCGCTGGAGGTTCCGCTTCTGCAGCGCTCTGGACGGCAGCTCGTCCTGACAGATGCGGGACGCATCATGGCCGACTACGCGAACCGGCTCCTCGCGTTGGAGGCGGAGGCGATCGCGGTCACGAGGTCGTCGTACGGCAAGGCTGCCGGGCCCCTGCTCGTGGGCACCTGGGGGAGTACGGCGGTAGGGCTACTCGCACCGATCGTTGAGCGGATGGAGGCCGACCATCCCGAGGTGATGGTGGCCTCCCGCGAGGTGGATGTGGACGAGGCCGCCGCATCCGTGCGTCACGGCGATGTAGACATCGCGTTCGGGCTGGACTACGCCGACGCCCCGATGCCGCACGACGCCGGCCTCACCGTCGTCGAACTGCACAGCGAGACCTTCGTGGTCGCGATCGCGGCAACCGACCCGCCGCGTGCGGAGGTGGCGCTGGCCGAGCTGGACTGGATTCTGCCGCCGGAGACCAGCCAGTTCGGGCGGGCGGTACGCGCCGGCCTCCGCCGTCACGGGTTCGAGCCTCGCGTTCTCCATGAGGTCACGGACACCGGCGCGTCCCTGCAACTGGCGGCTGCGGGGCTGGGAGCGACCGTCATGACGGACCTGATGCGGCGGCTCAATCCCACCCTCGACCTGGTCGGCCTGCAGTTGGCCGATCCGTTCAGCCGCAAGATCGTGCTCATCACTCGTGGCGGGATCACGCCGAGGGAGTCCGTCCGGGTCTTCATCGAGGTGGCTCAACACCTCGTCGCAGAGATGCTCGAGTAGAGATTCCTTATGCGGTGTGGCCGCCGTCGATGGTCAGTTCGGTGCCGGTGAGGTAGGCGGCGTTCGGGCCGGCCAGGTAGGTGACGGCTGCGGCGACCTCGGTCGTGGTGCCGAAGCGGTCGAGGGCCAGGTCGGCGATCTGGCCGGCTGCGAACGGGCCGTCCGCCGGGTTCATGTCGGTGTCGATCGGGCCGGGCTGTACGACGTTCGACGTGATGCCGCGCGCTCCGAGTTCACGGGCCAGGCCCTTGCTGAGGCCGATCAGTGCGGACTTGCTCATCGCGTACAGCGTCATGCCCGGGCTCGTGACCCGGCCTGCGGCACAACTGCCGAGGTGGATCAGCCGACCGCCGTCGGACAGCCTCGGTACGGCGGCCTGCGCTGCCGCGTAGACGCCACGGACGTTGACCGCGAGCACCCGGTCCACATCGTCCACCGTGAAGTCGCCGATCGGGCCGATCGCGCCGACACCCGCGTTGTTGACCAGGATGTCGAGCCCGCCGAGCTGATCCGCCGCTCGGGCGACGCCGTCCGCCACGGCGACCGCGTCGGCCGCATCGACCTCGAGTGCGTACGCCGTACGTCCGAGGGCCTCGATCTCCTTCACCACCTTTGCCGCGGCATCCGGGGAACTGTTGTAGGTCAGCGCGACATCGGCTCCGCGCTCGGCCAGCGCGATTGCCGTCGCCGCACCGATCCCGCGGCTGCCACCGGTCACCAACGCCTTCTTGCCAAGTAGTTCGTTCATGCTCTCCAGTTCAGGGCATGAGCCCGCCGCGTTCTGGCGGAAATCGGACACCGGATCCTGGCGTCGCATTCTCGCGATACCTCCATGTCGCAAAACCGCTAGAGACTGTCGGTGGGGGCGGGGATGCTGGGGGACGTGTATGAATGCAGAGAGCGGTGCATCCGCGCGGTCCAGTCGAAGGACGCGCGGTTCGACGGGTGGTTCTTCACGGCTGTGCTGACGACGAAGATCTATTGCCGGCCGAGTTGCCCGGTGGCGCCGCCGAAGGTGGAGAACATGCGGTTCTACCCGAGCGCCGCCGCCGCTCAGCAGGCCGGGTTCCGCGCCTGCAAACGGTGCCGCCCGGACGCCAGCCCGGGGTCGCCGGAGTGGAACCACCGTGCCGATCTGGTCGCCCGCGCGATGCGGCTGATCGCGGACGGCATCGTCGACCGGGACGGCGTACCGGGTCTTGCCACCCAGCTCGGGTACAGCGTCCGTCAGGTGCAACGCCAACTGCAGGCTGAGCTCGGCGCCGGCCCACTCGCGCTCGCGCGGGCCCAGCGTGCCCAGACCGCTCGCCTGCTGATCGAGACCAGCGACTTGCAGATGGCCGACGTCGCGTTCGCGGCCGGGTTCTCCAGCGTGCGAACGTTCAACGAGACGGTGCAGGAGGTGTTCGCCCTCGCGCCGACCGAGCTGCGCAGCCGGGCAAGAAGGGGTACGACGACCTCCGCGCCGGGCACGATCTCGCTCCGACTGCCGTTCCGCGCACCGCTGACTCCGGACAACCTGTTCGGCCACCTGATCGCGACCGGCGTACCGGGGGTGGAGGAGTGGCGCGACGGGCACTACCGCCGCACGCTCCGGCTCCCGCACGGCCACGGTGTGGTCGCGTTGAAGCCGATGCCCGACCACATCGCGTGCCAACTGTCCCTCACCGACCAGCGTGACCTGGCGATCGCGATCAGCCGGTGCCGCCGGATGCTCGACCTCGACGCCGACCCGGTTGCGGTCGACGATCTGCTGAGCACTGACCCGATGCTCGCGCCGCTGATCGCGAAGGCGCCGGGTCGCAGGGTTCCGCATACGGTCGACGGCGAGGAGTTCGCCGTACGGGCTGTGCTCGGGCAGCAGGTGTCGACGGCGGCCGCGCGAACGCATGCGCATCGCCTTGTCCTGCAGCACGGTGAGCCGATCGAGGACGCGGCCGGCGGGCTCACCCATCTGTTCCCGACCATGCAGGCCCTCGCCGGGCTCGATCCGGAAACCCTTGCGTTTCCGAAGTCCCGCCGTACGACGCTCATGACGCTGACCGAGACCCTTGCCGCCGGTGAGATCGACCTCGGTGCGGGCAGCGACTGGGACAAGGCGCGGGAGCAACTGACCGCGCTGCCGGGGATCGGGCCGTGGACGGTCGAGTCGATCGCGATGCGTGCGCTGGGTGACCCGGACGCCTTTGTGGCCAGTGATTTGGGTATCCGGTACGCGGCTCGTGATCTAGGCTTGCCCGAGGCCCCTAAACCTTTGACCGACCACGCGCGTGCGTGGCGGCCTTGGCGTGCGTACGCGGTGCAGTACCTCTGGGCTACCGGCGACCACGCCATCAACAAGATCCCCGCGGAGTGAGCATGACCGAACTGACCACCGACCGCCTGCTGATGCGCCAGTGGCGCGAGTCCGACCGCGAACCGTTCGCCGCGCTGAACGCGGACCCGGCGGTGATGGAGCACTTCCCGGCGACGCAGACGCGGGAGCAGAGCGACGCGCTGATCGATCGGAACATCCCCGCGATCGACGAACGCGGCTGGGGCTTGTGGGCCGTCGAAGTGCGCGAGACCGGCCGGTTCATCGGTTTCACCGGGTTGTCGGTGCCGAGCTTCGAGGCCCACTTCATGCCGGCGGTCGAGATCGGCTGGCGGCTCGCGAAAGAGGCCTGGGGCAACGGTTATGCGAGCGAGGCGGCCCGGGCGGCGCTGGCGCACGGGTTCGGCCCGGCCGGGCTGGAGGAGATCGTCTCGTTCACCGCGACCACCAATCTGCCGTCCCAGCGGGTGATGCAGCGGATCGGGATGACGCACGACGAGGCCGGCGACTTCGACCACCCTCGGTTGGAGGCCGGCCACCGGCTCCAGCGTCATGTCTTCTACCGGATCGACCGCGCCCAGTGGGAGGCGACGCGGTGACCTATGCCGTGATGGACAGCCCGGTCGGTCCGCTCACCCTGGTCGAGAGCGGAGACAGACTGGCCGGCGTCTACATGGAGCAGCACCGCCACCGCCCGCCGATCGAGACCTTCGGCGTCCGCGACGACTCGGTCCTGCCGGCGGTCGCCGAGCAACTGACCGAGTACTTCGAGCACGGCCGGACGACGTTCGACGTACCACTGCACCTGGCCGGGACGCCGTTCCAGCAGCGGGTGTGGACGGCCCTGCAGGACATCCCGTACGGCGAGACGACGACGTACGGCGAACTCGCGCGGACCCTCGGTCTCGTGCCGGGCGCATCGCGGGCGGTGGGCCTCGCCAACGGCAAGAACCCGATCAGCATCATCGTTCCGTGCCACCGCGTGGTCGGCTCGACCGGCAACCTGACCGGGTACGGCGGTGGCCTCGACCGCAAGCAGGCCCTGCTGGACCACGAGCGCGGCGACGCACTTTTCTAGATAAGTGCTCATTCGGTGAGCACTTATCGGGCGCATGCTCTTCGTATGAGCACACTGACCGATGACGAAGCGCTGGCCTGTTCGACCGCGGCGAAGTGGCGTGCGTGGCTGGCGGCGAACGGGCGGACCGAGCGGTCGGTCTGGCTG
This sequence comes from Kribbella sp. CCNWLW201, assembly GCF_037203805.1. NCBI lineage: Bacteria > Bacillati > Actinomycetota > Actinomycetes > Propionibacteriales > Kribbellaceae > Kribbella > Kribbella sp. CCNWLW201. Next base: position 45,412 of record NZ_JBBCBQ010000004.1, read on the forward strand.
ATCGTCCACCGCGATGCGGTCGGCGTCGGCCTCGCCGACGCGGTCGAGCAGGCGTTGTGCTTCGGCTGGATCGACAGCAAGACCGTGAAGCGCGACGACAAGACGACGTACCAGTGCTTCACGCCGCGGAACCCGCGCAGCACCTGGAGCAAGGTCAACCGCGACCGGGTCGAGCGCCTGACCGAGGCGGGCCTGATGGCCGCGCCCGGTCAGGAGCTCATCGATCTGGCGAAACGCACCGGCACCTGGGATCTCCTTGCCGACGCCCAGAATCTGATCGTCCCCGCCGACCTGGCCGCCGCCCTCGCCCAGAATCCCTTGGCGGACCAGCACTTCCAGGCCTTCCCGCCGTCCGCACGCCGAGCGATCCTCGAGTGGATCACCCTCGCCAAACGGCCCGAGACCCGAGCGAGCCGCATCGAGCAAACCGTCGAGCAGGCAGCACAGAACGTGCGCGCCCGCTGACCACCGCACAACTCCGGGCCCTTGGCCCCTCTCGTGGGTCAGCCAGCCAGAGGGTGGGTTCGCCCACCGGAATGCGGGGTGCTAACCCACCTTCTGATGGGTTAGCCAACCAGAGGGGAGCGGTCAGGTCACTGTGTTCGATGGGTCGTCGAGACGTTCTGCGGCGGGTGGGCCGGTGGGAGTTTGCTTGCGGGTGGTGAGGCGGCGCGCGATGGGCTCGGTGTAGCGGGCGGCGATGGGGCCGAGGATGACCAGGATCAGGACGTACGCCGTCGCCAGCGGACCGAGTCTGGGTTCGACGCCGACCGCGAGGCCCGCGATGACGATGGAGAACTCACCGCGCGCGACCAGGGTGCCGCCGGCTCGCCAGCGTCCGGCCGTACCCACGCCGGCCCGGCGGGCGGCGTACCAACCTGTCGCGACCTTCGTCAGTGCGGTGAGCAGTGCGAGCCCGAGCGCGATCGCGAGCACCGGCGGGATCTCGGCGGGGTCCGTGCTCAGTCCGAAGAACACGAAGAACACCGCGGCGAACAGGTCCCGCAACGGACTCAGCAGGTTGCGCGCACCATGCGCGACCTCACCCGACAACGCGATCCCGACCAGGAACGCGCCGACCGCCGCCGACACCTGCAACTGCTGCGCAATGCCCGCGACCAGCAACGTCAACCCGAGTACGACGAGCAGGAGCATCTCGGGATTGTCGGACGACACCGCCCGGCTGATCACCCGTCCGTAGCGCAGGGCAACGAACAGTACGACGCTCACAGTGCCGAGCGAGATCAGCAACGTGATGCTTCCACCCGCGAACCCGACACCTGCGAGCAACGCGGTCAGGATCGGCAGGTACACCGCCATCGACAGATCCTCGAGCACCAGGATCCCCAGCACCACAGGCGTTTCCCGGTTACCGAGCCGGCCGAGATCGCCGACCACTTTGGCGATCACACCCGAGGACGAGATCCAGGTGACGCCGCCCAGTGCGACCGCGGCGACCGGTCCCCACCCGAGCAGCAACGCGACGGCCGCACCTGGCAGGGCGTTGAGCAGGAAGTCCACGGCACCAGAGACGTACTGCGTCTTGAGGGTGCCGACCAGATCAGAAGCGGTGTACTCGAGGCCGAGTAGCAAGAGCAGCAGGATGACGCCGATCTCGGCGCCGGTGGCAACGAATTCCTCACTGGCTGCCAACGGCAACAAGCCGCCGTGGCCGAAGGCCAGTCCGGCGAGCAGGTAGAGCGGAATCGGCGAGAAACCGAACCGGCCGGCGATCCGGCCGAGGACGCCGAGGGCAAGGATGACCGCGCCCAGCTCGATCAGCAGGGCCGTGGTGTTCTCGTGCACGTCACCCTCCCGCGATCAGGTCGTGCACCGCGTCGACGCCCTCGCGGGTGCCGACGACGACCAGCGTGTCCCCGGTCGCGAACCGGAAGTCCGGGGTCGGGGACGGGGTCGCACCGGTCCGGCGCAGCACGGCGACGATGGACGCACCGGTCCGGCTGCGGGCCTGGGTGTCACCCAGCGTGCGACCCGAGTACGGCGACTTGGCCGTGATCGGGATGTGTTCGGTGACGAGGTCGATCTCGATCTCGCCGCGGACCGGGTCGAGCGACTCCGGGATCAGTAACCGGGCGAGGGCGGCCGCCTCGCCGGGATCCAGCGGGACCGAGTCCTTGCAGTTGTCGTCGTCCTCGGGATCGTGGAAGCCCAGGAACCGCCGTCCGTCGTTGTGGACCACCACCGACACGTGCTTGCCGCCCTCGGTGATCAAGTCGTACCGGGTGCCGATCCCGGGCAACGTCGTCCTGGTCGGGTGGGCCTGCTGGTCCATGATTCCTCGATCCCATATAGATGGCGTCTGCAACCATTCTCTCAGTTCAACCACGGCTGCCCCGGTGTGATTCCGATTGCACCCAGGTGCAGTGCAACCAGTTGCATAGGTACAGTGCTCGACATGGCCCTGGAGCACGCGATTCTCGTCTCGCTGACCGAGCGGGCCGGGTCCGGTTACGAGCTGGCCCGGCGGTTCGACCGGTCGATCGGGTACTTCTGGCCGGCCACGCACCAGCAGATCTACCGGGTGCTGCGCCGGATGGACGAGGCCGGCTGGGTCCGGCACACCGAGATCGCCCAGGACGGGCGGCCGGACAAGAAGGTGTACCGGGTGTCCGCGGCCGGGAAGGCGGAGCTGACCCGGTGGCTGGCCGAGCCGGAGGACCCCGCCGTACTGCGGGACGGCCTCGGGGTGAAGTTGCGTGGTGCGTCACTCGGCGATCCGGGCGTCGTACTCGCCGAGATCGAGCGGCACCGGGCCGAGCACGCCGCCCGGCTCGAGGTCTATCGCGGGATCCAGCAACGAGACTTCCCGAAGCCGGCCAAGCTGCACGGCCGGGACCTGCACCAGTACCTCGTTCTCCGCGGCGGCATCCGCGCCGAGGAGTCGTTCGTCGACTGGTGCGACGAAGTGATCGAGGCCCTCCGGAAGGACAAGTCATGAGTGCGTATCCGCATCTGCTCGAGCCGCTGGACCTCGGTCATGTCGTGCTGCCCAATCGGGTGATCATGGGCTCGATGCACACCGGTCTCGAGGACCGGTTGAAGGACCTGCCGAAGCTGGCCGCGTACTTCGCCGAGCGCGCCCGCGGCGGCGTCGGCCTGATGGTCACCGGCGGCTACGCACCGAACCGGACCGGCTGGCTCACCCCCTTCGGCTCCAAGCTGACCAGTCGCCGGCAAGCCCGCAAGCACCGGATCCTCACCGACGCGGTGCACGCCGAGGGTGGCCGGATCGCGCTCCAGATCCTGCACGCCGGCCGCTACTCCTATCACCCGTTCAGCGTGTCGGCATCAGCTGTGAAGGCCCCGATCAACCCGTTCAAACCACGTGCCTTGACCGACCGCGGCGTACTCAAACAGATCAAGGCGTACGTCGATTGCGCGGCGCTCGCTCGTGAAGCCGGGTACGACGGCATCGAGATCATGGGGTCCGAGGGCTACTTCATCAACCAGTTCCTGTCCGAGCGCACCAACCAGCGGACCGACCGGTGGGGTGGCAGCCCGGAGAACCGGCGCCGGATCGCGGTCGAGATCGTCCGACGGACCCGCGAACGCGTCGGTGCCGACTTCATCATCATCTACCGGCTGTCGATGGCCGATCTGGTCGAGGGTGGCCAGACCTGGGACGAGGTCGTTGCGCTGGGCAAAGAGATCGAGAAGGCCGGCGCGTCGATCATCAACACCGGCATCGGCTGGCACGAGGCGCGCGTCCCGACCATCGTGACCTCGGTACCGCGGGCGGCCTTCACCAGCGTCACCGCCGCGTTCAAGCCGCACGTGAGCATCCCGGTCGTCACCTCGAACCGGATCAACCTTCCCCAGGTCGCCGAGGAGGTGCTGGCCCGCGGCGATGCCGACCTGATCAGCATGGCCCGGCCGTTCCTGGCCGACCCGGACTGGGTGCTCAAGGCAACCACCGATCGGGCCGACGAGATCAACGTCTGCATCGCCTGCAACCAGGCCTGTCTGGACCATGTCTTCGTCAAACAGAAGGCGAGCTGCATGGTCAACCCAAGGGCGGCCCGGGAGACCGAGCTTCAATTGCTGCCAACTCGTCGTACCAAGAACGTCGCGGTTGTCGGGGCCGGGCCGGCCGGGCTGGCCGCGGCGGTGACGGCGGCTGAGCGCGGTCACTCGGTGGAACTGTTCGAGGCAGCTGACGAGATCGGCGGTCAGTTCGGGATCGCGCAGCGGATCCCCGGCAAGGAGGAGTTCGCCGAGACGATCCGGTACTACCGGCGCCGGCTCGAGCTGACCGGCGTGAAACTGCACCTCGGCCGCCGCGCGACCGTCGAGGACCTGGCCGGTTTCGACGAGATCGTGCTGGCCACCGGCGTCGTCCCGCGGGTCCCGGCCATCCCCGGCATCGACCACCCGAAGGTCCTCTCGTACGTCGAGGTCGTTCGCGACCGCAAGCCCGTCGGCAGCACCGTCGCCGTGATCGGAGCGGGTGGGATCGGCGTGGATGTCAGCGAGTTCCTGACCACCGAGTCGTCGCCCACGCTGGACCTGGAAGCGTGGAAGGCCGAGTGGGGTGTGACCGATCCGACAATCGCGCCCGGCGCACTCACCAAGCCGCGCCCGGAGCCGTCACCGCGACAGGTCTACCTGTTGCAGCGCAAGGCCGGGAAGATCGGTGCCGGCCTCGGCAAGACCACCGGCTGGGTCCACCGCGCGGCCCTGAAGAACAAGCAGGTCGAGCAGCTCCGCAGCGTCAACTACGAACGCATCGACGACAGCGGCCTGCACCTGACCTTCGGCCCGAAGCGGGAGGATCCGCGAGTCCTGGACGTCGAGACCATCGTCGTCTGCGCCGGCCAGGAACCGGTCCGCGACCTCGCCGACGCGCTGCGGGAGACCGGCCGGCCGGTCCACCTGATCGGCGGCGCCGACGTCGCCGCCGAGCTCGACGCCAAGCGAGCGATCGACCAGGCCACCCGGCTCGCGCTCACTCTCTGAGCCGGTCCACGGACAGAGAGCGAAGCTGACATGTCAGCTTAGGTAAGGCTATCCTCTGCGGCATGTCGGAAACCGTGGGGCTGGCGGGGATCGACCTGCGACTTGGCTATCACGGGAAGCAGGTGGTGGACGGGGCGTCGCTGCGGATCGAGGCGGCCAGTGTCACCGCGCTGGTCGGACCGAACGGGAGCGGCAAGTCGACGCTGCTGCGTGCCCTGGCCCGGCTTCATCACCCTGACGGTGGCCAGATCACCTTCCCGGACGGCGTGAACGCACTCGACCTGTCCGCGAAGGAGTTCGCCCGCAAGGTCACCTTGCTGTCGCAGTCGCGGCCGACTCCCAACGGTGTGAGTGTGCGCGATGTCGTCGAGTACGGCCGGCATCCGCATCGCGGGCGCTGGCGGGCCGACGACCCGGACGGCAAGCGAGCGATCGACCACGCGATGGCTGTCACCGGGGTGACCGCGATGGCCGGGCGCGCGGTCGACGAGCTGTCCGGCGGCGAGCTGCAGCGCGTGTGGCTCGCGACCTGTCTGGCACAGGACACCGGCGCCCTGCTGCTCGACGAACCGACCACGTTCCTCGACCTGCGCTACCAGATCGAGATCCTCGACCTGATGCGCGAGCTCGCCGATGAGCACGGGGTCGCGGTCGGCGTCGTACTGCATGACCTGAACCAGGCCGCCGCCGTCGCGGACCGGATCGCACTGCTCGATCAGGGGCGAGTTCGTTCGACCGGAACGCCGGAAGAGGTGCTCGAGGCGGATGCGCTGACCGAGACCTACGGCATCCGCATCGAGGTCGGCACCGACCCGGCCACCGGCTTCGTCACCACCCGCCCGGTCGGCACCCACTTGAGCCGCGTCGCAACTATCTGAGGTCAACTGATGAAGAGAATCACCGCCCTGCTCGCTGCTGCCGCGTTCGTGCTGACGGCGTGCGGGACGAGCGAGCCCGCCACCACCGATGCTGCTGCGCAGACCACCGCTCAGCCGGTTTCGGTCACCGACGCGCGGGGCAAGAAGATCGACCTCAAGGCACCCGCCACCAAGGTGGTCGGGCTGGAGTGGGGCGCGATCGAGAACCTGATCACCCTCGGCGTGATGCCGGTCGGGGTGGCCGACGTGAAGGGCTACACGAACTGGGTCACCGCGGCCAAGCTGGACACCACGGTCAAGGACGTCGGCACCCGGGGTGAGTCCAGTGTCGACGCGATCGCCGCGCTCAGCCCCGACCTGATCATCACCACCACCGACGAGTCGGCGAACTCGATCGCCCAGTTCGAGAAGATCGCACCGGTACTGGTGATCCGCGGCGCGGACGCGGCGAACGCGATCCCGCAGATGAAGACCAACCTGGAGCTGATCGGCAGCGCGATCGGCAAGGCGGACCAGGCCAAGCAGGTCAACGCCGACTTCGACAAGAAGGTTGCTGAGGGCAAGCAGAAGATCGCCGACGCGGGCAAGGCCGGCGAGAACTTCACCATGTCGGACGGCTACAAGCAGGGCAGCACGATCTCGATCCGGATGTACACCACCGGCTCGCTGCTCGGCGCCGTACTGACCGAGATGGGCCTGAAGAACGGCTGGACCGGTGCGGGGGACAAGGACTACGGCCTGGCCCAGACCGACCTCGAGGGCCTGACCAAGGTTCCCAACGGCAACTTCCTCTACATCGCCAACAACGCCGACGGCGGTGACGTGTTCGGCGGCGACCTGGCCAAGAACGCGATCTGGAAGAACCTGCCGTTCGTGAAGGCGAACGACGTGCACCGACTGCAGGACGGCATCTGGATGTTCGGCGGTCCGAAGTCCACCGAGCAGTTCATCGACGCGGCAGTCCAGGCAGTTACCTCTTGACCCAGGTGACCGCCCCGGGGCCTGACATCCAGGTCCCCGACGCTCTGCAGCCGGTACGGCGGCTCCGGGTGGCGAGTGTGTTCGTCATCGCCACCGTGGCCGTCGTACTGCTGGCTGCTGTTCACCTCACCCAGGGCGCGTCGTCGGTGAACGCCGGTGACCTGCTCCGGCTGCTGGTCGGGCAGGGCACGGACAACTCGGCCAATGTGCTGATCGCGTCCCGGCTGCCGCGGCTGCTGGCCGGCGTACTGGTCGGGGTCGCGCTCGGTTTCGCCGGCGCGGGGTTGCAGTCGCTGGCCCGGAACCCACTCGCCTCGCCGGACACGTTGGGGGTCAACGCCGGGGCATATCTCGCGGTCGTGGTCGTGGCCGCGTTCGGGGTTTCGTTGCCGGTGTTGCCCGCCGGGGGAGTCGCCTTCCTCGGCGGGCTGGCGGCCGCCGTGCTGGTGCTCGCCTTGTCGGCGGGCGGCTCGTCCGGGCCGACCCGGCTGATCCTGGCCGGCTCGGCCGTCGCGATGGCGCTGGCGGGGGTGACCACGTTGCTCCTGCTGCTCTATCGCGAGGAGACGGTCGGGACGTTCGCGTGGGGAGCGGGCACGCTGGTCCAGACGGACCTGACGGCGGTCACCCAGATGGCGCCGGTCGTTGCCGTCGGCATCATCGGATCGTTGCTGCTGGCGCCGAAGCTCGACATCCTTGCCCTCGGCGACGACACGGCGTCGGTGCTGGGAGTTCACGTACGGCGGGTGCGCGTACTGATCACCCTGCTGACGGTGCTGTTGTCGGCCGCCGCGGTCACCGTGGCCGGACCGGTCGGCTTCGTCGGTCTGGTCGCGCCGGTGCTGGTGCGGTTGATCGCGCCGCTGGTACCAGGATTGTTGCGGCATCGCGTACTGCTTCCGATGAGCGGGCTGGCCGGCGTACTGGTCGTTCTCTGTGCGGACGTCGTACTCCGGGCTGTGCTCGGCGGTCAGGCCGGGGTGGAGATCCCGACCGGTGTGATGACGATGATGGTCGGCGCCGTCGTGCTGGTGTGGCTGGCGCGGCGGTACCGAGATTCGGGGCCGAGCCGGACGCCGGGTGGTGCGTCGTCGGGGCTGCGGAGCCGGCGGACGTTCTGGATGGTCACGGGGGTGCTCGTCGTACTGCTGGTCGTCGCCGGTGTACTCGCGATGCTGGCGGGTGATGCGTTCCTGCGTACCGGCGACATTGTGAACTGGATCAATGGGCGGTCGGGCCGGGCGATCACTTATGTGCTCGACCAGCGGTTCCCCCGGGTGGTGTCCGCCGTCCTGTGTGGCGCGGCCCTCGCGATCGCGGGTACGACGGTCCAGGCGGTGTGCCGGAATCCGTTGGCGGAGCCGGGAATTCTCGGCATCACCGGTGGGGCCGGTGTCGGTGCCGTGATCACGCTCGTGCTGTTGCCGTCCGCAAGTATCTGGCTGTTGTCGGGTGTCGCCGCGGTGGCTGCGCTGGCCACGTTCTCGCTGGTTTATCTGGTGTCCTGGCGGGGTGGACTGAGCTCGGATCGACTGGTCCTGATCGGGGTCGGAGTGTCGTCGGGGGCGACGGCGATCATCACGTTGCTGATCGTCGCCACCGATCCGTGGAACGTCAGCATGGCGATGACGTGGCTGTCCGGCAGCACCTACGGGCGGACGTTGCCGCAGGTCGCGCCGGTCGCGATCGCGCTGGTGATCCTCACCCCGGTGATCGTCCACGCCCGGCGCGAACTCGACCTGCTGGCGCTGGATGACGACGTACCGCGGATTCTCGGCGTACGGCTCGAGCGCACTCGGCTGACCGCACTGCTGTGTGCCGCGTTGCTGACGGCGGCGGCCGTGTCCGCGATCGGAGTGGTCGGCTTCGTCGGGCTGGTGGCGCCGCATGCCGCCCGGGCGCTGGTCGGTGGGCGGCACAACCGGATCCTGCTGGTCGCCGCGCTGCTCGGCGCGATCCTGGTCAGCGTCGCGGACAGCCTCGGCCGGACGCTGCTGGCTCCGGCGCAGATCCCGGCGGGTCTGCTCACCGCGCTGATCGGAGCGCCGTACTTCGTCTACCTGCTGTGGCGGACGAGGGTCCCGAACCGCTGATCAGCCGGCAGCCTTCGCGGCCGCCTTCTTCGCCTGCTTGAACTCGCGGACCTTCAGCAGCGAGTCCGCGTCCACGACATCCGCGACCGACCGGTAGCCGTCGAGGGCATAGTCCCCGGCGACCGCCTCCCAGCCCTCGGGCCGGACACCGAGCTGCTTGGCCAGCAGCGCCACGAAGATCTGAGCCTTCTGCTTGCCGAAGCCGGGAAGCTCCTGCACGCGCTTGAACAGCTCCTTACCGGTGGTCGGCTCCGTCCACAGCCGCGTCACGTCGCCGTCGTACCTGGACTCGACCAACGCGGCCAACTCCTGCAGGCGGGCGGACATCGAGCCGGGGAACCGATGGATCGCCGGGGGCTGGGAACACAGCTCCTTGAAGGCCTCCGGGTCGGCGGCCGCGATCGCCGCCGGATCGAGAGTGCCGAACCGGCTGAGCACCTTCCAGCCGCCGCGGAACGCGTGCTCCATCCCGTACTGCTGGTCCAGCATCATCCCGAGGACGACGGCGAACGGGTACTCGTCGAGGACCTTGTCGGCATCAGCCAGGTTGGCAATCTGGAAGCCCATCACCGCATCATCTCACGGGGCCTGGTGCGGGTTGTCCCTTGTGCTCGGGAAGGTCTGTGCCGAAACACCGCGAACCGGCCTATGCTCAGCGAGGGCACGCACCCGACGGGAGGAGCACGGATGGACATCCGGGATCTGGATCGTAGGGCCGGTGCGGTACTCGGGGAGGTGGTGATGCAGGTGCGCCCCGAGCACCTGTGGTTCCCGACCCCCTGCCCGGACTGGACCGTCCGCGGTCTGCTCCGCCACATCGTCAGCGAGAACGAGGGGTTCGCCGCCGCGGCCCTGAACGGGACGGCCGGGGCGCAGGCCTGGAACAGTGGCCGGCTCGGGGACAACCCGGCCGGCGCGTACCGGCGGTCCAATGTGGCGGTCGCGGACGCGTTCGCCGACGGCGGGGCGCTGGACCGGCTGATGGAGGTCCGCGAGTACGGCTCGTTCCCGCGCCGGATCGCGCTGACCTTCCACCACCTCGACTGCGTCATCCACGCCTGGGACCTGTCCCGCGCCATCGACCTCCCGTACGAACCACCGCCCGACCTGGTCGAGCAGGCGTTCGCGCTGGCCCGCAAGATCCCGGACACCGACGCGGCCCGGGGACCCGGCGCCGCGTTCGAGCGCAGCGTCAAGGTCCGCGGCGACGCGTCCGACTTCGACCAGCTACTCGGCCTCCTCGGCCGTAACCCCGATTGGGTTTCTCCGCTCGACTGAGTAGTCCTTCAGTTCGATCTTGTCCGGTACGGCGGCCGCCATCTTCGCGAGCAGTCCGGCGAACGGACGCGACATCATCACCCGGGTCGAGGTGTTCCGGAACCAGATCCCCAGCGACGTCATCGGCATCGCCATCTTGATCCCGCCCGGCGGCAGTTCCATCCGCTGGTCGACGTACGCCTGCATTTGAGCCTGGTACGACGGGAACGCCCGGACGTGATCGCCATCCGCGGCGGCCAACTCACCGGCGAGGACGTACGCACCGACGAGGGACAACGCCGTCCCGTGTCCGGCCAGCGGCGAACCGCAGTACCCGGCATCACCGACGAGGACGACCCGCCCGCGGGACCACTCCGGTACGACGACGCGGCTCGTGCTGTCGAAGTAGAAGTCGTCCGCGTCACGCAGAGCGGCGAGGATGTGGTCGGTGTGCCAGCCGAGACCCTTGAAGCGCTGCGCGAGCAACTCCTTCTGGGCGTCGACGTCGCGCCGGTCGTAGCTGAGCCCGGGGGAGCGGAAGCTCAGCAGCGCCTTGGCGTACCGCGGATCGTGGTCCGGCCGCAGTCCGACCCAGCGACCGCCGGGTGCGGAGTAAATCTTCATCCAGTGGTTCAGCGGTTCGGGCGTCTCGACCGTGAAGAACGACGAGTAGCCGCCGAGGTGCTGGACGAACTGCTCCTCCGGTCCGAACGCCAGCCGCCGTACCCGCGAGTGGACCCCATCCGCCCCGACGACCAGGTCGAACCGTCGCTGCGTGCCGGTCGCGAAGGTGACCAGCACGCCGGCCGTGTCCTCGTCGAGCGCGGTGATCGAGTCGCCGTACAGGTACTCGATGTCGCCGACGTTCGCGTCGTGCAGGATGCCGGCCAGGTCACCGCGGAGGATCTCGATGTCGGCGACCGGACCGGCGCCGTCGAGCAACTCGGCCGGCATCGCGACGCCGGTGCGGCCGTTTTCCCGGACGTACTCGAGGCCGCGTTCGTGCAGTTGGGCCTGCTTGATCGCCGGCATCAGGCCCATCCGCTCGACCACCACCTTGGAGATCCCGCGGATGTCGATGGTCTGCCCGCCGGGCCGTGGTGCCGGCGCGATCTCGACGATCGTCGGGGTGAACCCGTGCCGGTGCAGCCAGTAGGCCAGGGCCGGTCCCGCGATCCCGCCGCCGGAGATCAGCACGCTCTTCGTCATGGTGGTTCCCTTCGTTGGGGTAGTGCGCTGTACGGTGTACGCGTACACCGTGGCGTGCACTGTCACCCCTCGTCCAGATGGAGGTGAAGCGCACTAGTACAGGAGGGCTTGATGGCTGAAGCGCCGTACCGGGTGATCGCGGCTGAGCTCCGGCGCCGGATCGAGGCGGGTGAGCTGGGTCCGGGGGACCGGGTGCCCTCCACCCGGGCGTTGGTCCGGGAGTTCGGTGTCGCGATGGCAACAGCGACCAAGGCGCTTCAGGTGCTTCAACAGGAGGACCTCGTCGAAGCGCTACCCGGAGTCGGCACGGTCGTCGGGTCCCGGACCGTTCGCGCGCGTTCGACCCAGTCGCCGCGTGAGCTCAACCGGGAAGAGGTGGTCCGGATCGCGATCGCGATCGCGGATGCCGAGGGGCTCGCGGCGTTGTCGATGCGGCGGATCGCGGCCGACCTCGGCGTCTCGACGATGGCCCTGTACCGGTACGTCGGCGGCAAGGAAGCCCTCGTGTTGCGGATGGTCGACACCGCGATCGGCGAGTTCCCCGTGCAGCCGGTGGAGAGCTGGCGGGCGGGGATCGAGTCCGTGGCTCGGCTGCAGTGGGCGGCGTACCGGCGGCATCTCTGGCTGGCGAGCGCGGTCAGCCTGAGCCGTCCACAGGCCCTGCCGAACCTGCTGCCGCACACCGACGCCGTACTGCGTGCGCTCGGCCCGTTCGGGCTCGACGGCAGTACGGCGCTCTACACCGCGATCAGCGTGTTCGCGTACGTGCGTGGGGTCGCGCTGGCGATGGAGGCCGAGGTGCAGGCCGAACAGGACACCGGGATGACCGCCGACGAGTGGGCCGACCACCACATCGAACCGATCGCCACGATGATCAGCCTGGCGGACCTGGCCGGCTTCCGCGCAGTCTTTCAGCCCGGTTTCGAATTCGACTACGACCTGGACCAACTGTTCGAGTTCGGTCTCGAACTGGTCCTCGACGGTCTCGAAGTGAAGCTGTCCCGGCTACGCTGAGTGCCGACAGTGTCGACATCCGTGGAGGGCCGATGGAGCCGGTGTTCGCACCTGACGTTCCGGACGGCGTACGGCGGTTGTACGAGCGCAGACCCGAGTTGTTCGTACCGGCCGGGCAGCCGAAGCCGAAGCGGGAGACGTCCTGGTCGGTCGCGCCGGGGAACACCTTCGGCACCCTGCTGGTGTGGATCGCGGTCTGCGTCGGCGGCTGGATCCTGGCCCTGATCATCCTGGCCGGGTTGCTGCCGACCGAGGTCGCCGCCTGGTCCGCGGTGGCGCTGGCCGGGATCGCGGCGGTCGCCACCGTCGGGGTCGTGATCAAGTCCGGGGTCGAGGATCGCGGCCACAAGGCGGTCCGCCTGCAGCACGGGAACTACCTGCTCCCGGACGACTTCGACGAACCGGCCGGCCAGTTGCTGGGCCGGGCCCAGCGCGCGGTGAAAACGGTGCTCGAGGCAACGGTCACCCGGCGCGGGCTGCTGGACGACGTGAAGAACGACCTGGTCCTGCCCGAACAGCTCTGGGACATCGCCCAGGTGCTACGCGAGCAGACGATCCTGCGGGCCCGTCAGCGCGAGGTCGCGCGCGGGATGGCGACGGCCGAGCTGGAGGCCGTGCTCGGACCGCAACGCCGCGCACTCGACCTCTCGGTGCAGGCGATCAAACGCAAGGTCGACCTCCTCGACCGGTACGCCGAGCGCGTCCGCTCGGCCGATGCCGCCCTCCGGGCCGAGGCCGCGCTCGAGGACGGCGACCGCTACATCGAGCTCCTGGCCCGCACCGAGCCGGCCGGCGACACCTCGGTCGTCCAAGGTTTCGCCGACGAGGCGAGCGCCCTGCGCGACACCCTCACTCGCAGCATCAACGCGGCCCGCGACGCCGGCCGGACGCTAGCGCTCCCGGAGTAGACGCTCCTCGTCGTCGGGCGACATGCCGAAACCAAGGTCGGGTTCGCCTCGCTCCTGGTCCCAGGCGATGAGGTCGGTGAGGGTTTGGCGCAGTGGGGTGACCGGCATGCCGGCGGCCCGGGCCTTCGCCGGGTTGCGGCGGCGCTCGCCCCATTCGGCCTCGGGGTCGACCAGCGGGAAGCGCGGCGGTACGGCGTCGGTCGGGACCTGCATCAACTCGACCGTGCTGCCGGATAGCTCGGCCGAGGTCTCGATCAGTTCGGCGATCGTGCTGAACGGGCCGACCGCGTTGAACGCACCGGACCGATCGTCGGTGATCAACTGCACCATGAGCCGGCCGAGGTCGCGGCTGTCCGTCAGTTGCAGCGGTTGCTCCGGCTTCGTCGGCAACGCCACCCGGCCGCCGCGGGCACCGCGCCGTACCCAGTAGAGGACTGTGCTTGCCGTGTCGCCGGGACCGGTGACCCGCCCCGGCCGGACGATCGTCGCGCGGTCGCCGTACCTGGCGATGACGTCGTCCTCGCAGGCGACCTTGCACGGGCCGTAGGTGTCGTTCGTGAGGACGTCAGCCGCGCGCAGCGGCGGTCGGCGGGCCGCAGTCTCGTCGGTGCCGGCCGGGAGGTCGCGGACGTAGACGGCGTGGCTCGAGACGAACACGTACCGTCCGACCCGGTCGCCGAGCACGTCCATCGCCTCGTCGACCTGCTTGCTCTGGTAGCCGCTCAGGTCGACGACCGCGTCCCACTCGCCGGTCCGCAGCGCCGCGTAGTCGCCGGTGTCGCGATCCCCGATCAGCTGGGTCACCTCCGGCGGGAGGTCGGTACCGCTCTTGCCCCGGCTGAAGGACGCCACCTCGGCGCCGTGGTCGAGCGCGTCCGCGATGACCGCGCGCCCGACGAACCCGTTCCCGCCCAGCATCAGAATCCGCACAACCGCCGACGCTAGCCCGTGCCGTGACCCACCGCGACCGGATTAGGCTTCCGGCATGACCAACACGGTGGTGGTTGCCGGAGGCACCGGGGTGCTGGGGTCCGCGGTGACGGCGGAGTTCCTGCGGTCCGGCTGGCGGGTCGTCGTACCAGGACGGACCGAGGAGTCACTGGCCCGGCTCGGCGCCGATCCGGCCCTGAACCCGGTGGTCGCCGACCCGTTCGACCCGGCCGGTACGGCGGACGTCGTCGCGCTCGCCACGTCGGACGAGACCGCACCACTGGCCGCACTCGTCAACCTCGTCGGCGGGTTCGCATCCGGTGGGCGGGTGCACGAGACGCCGGTCGATGAGTTCGAGAAACAGCTCCGGCTCAACCTGCGACCGACGTACCTGATGACACAGGCCGTGGTCCCGCACCTGCTCGCCGGCGGTGGCGGAGCAATCGTTTGTACCTCGAGCGGGTCGGCGTTGCGGCCGTTCTCAGGAGCAGCCGGGTACATCACCTCGAAGGCCGGCGTGATCGCGTTCGCCGATGCGCTGCACGCGGAGTACGCGCGTGATGGCATCCGGGTGAACACGATCATCCCCGGCACCATCGACACCCCGGCCAACCGGGCCGCGCGGCCCAACGCCGACACCAGTACCTGGAGCCCGCCGGAGCGGATCGCCGCGGTCGTCCGCACCATCGTCGAGACCGAGGGCTTTTCGGGCAGTCATGTGCCCGTGTGACAACCGATCGAGCCTGTAACACGTCTGAAGAGGTGCAGGTGTGGGTACTTGACGCACACTGGTTTCTGGGGACGGCGACAGGGGAGCCATGGGGAGACGCTCGCGGGCGGCAAGCGCCACGGGAAGTTCTGAGTTGCCTGACGCCGAACCGACCCAGCGCCGGCCGCTGTCGGTGCCGAAGCTCCTCGGGCTGACCGTGCTCGGCGCTCTGCTCCCTGGGCTCGGCCTGATCGCCGGCGGCCGACGCCGGACCGGCGCCTTCATCCTCACCCTGACGCTCGGGCTGATCGGGCTCGGTGTGTACGTCGGCCTGACCCGGCGCGAGGAGGTTCTCGCGGCATCCGTCGTACCGAGCCGGCTGCTGCTGGCCTCGGTGGCGCTCGGGGTGCTCGCGTTCCTCTGGATCGTGGTCATCGTCGCCTCACACCGTTCGTTGCGGCCGGCAACAGGTGGGGCCGGCGGCCGGGCAATCGGTGCGCTGCTGGTCGGCGTCCTGTGCTTCGCGATCGCGGCGCCGGCGGCAATCGGCGTCCAGAGTGCACTGGCGCAGCGGGACCTGGTCCAGGACGTGTTCGTCGCGCAGGGCGAGAGCAAGAGCGCGACCCGTCCGTCGGTGGTCAACACCAAGGACCCGTGGGAGGACAAGCCGCGGCTCAACCTGCTACTGCTCGGCGGCGACGACGCGCCGAGCCGGCCCGGGGTCCGGACCGACACGGTGATCGTGGCGAGCATCGACACCAAGACCGGCGACACCGCGCTGGTCTCGATGCCGCGGCAGCTGACGTTCATGCCGTTCCCGAAGGACTCGCCGCTGCACAAGATCTACCCGGACGGCTATGGCAAGGAAGGGCTCAGCCTGGAGGGCCGGCTGGAGTGGATGCTGACCGCGATGTACCAGAACATCCCGGACGCGCACCCCGGCATCCTCGGGCCGTCCGACAACGAGGGCGCCGACGTCCTCAAGCAGTCCGTCGGTGAGGCGATCGGGCTGAAACTCGACTACTACCTCCAGGTCAACCTGAAGGGCTTCGCCGAACTCGTCGACGCGCTCGGCGGGATCACCGTCAACGTCAACGAGCGGGTCGCGATGGGCGGCGTCAGCAGTTCGCACATCCCGCCGAGCGAGTGGATCGAGCCGGGGCCGAAGCAGCATCTCGACGGCCGGCACGCGCTGTGGTTCGCCCGCGGCCGGTACGGTGCCGACGACGACCAGCGCCAGGTCCGCCAGCGCTGCGCGATCAAGGGCATCGTCGACGCGGCGGACCCGCAGACCCTGGTGACCAAGTACAAGGCGATCGCCAAAGCCGGCCAGCAACTGCTCCGCACCGACATCCCGCAGGAGCTGCTGCCCGCGTTGGTCCAGCTCGCGCTCAGGGTGAAGTCGGGCACGGTCTCCAACGTCACCCTCGACGCCAGCAAGCTGCGGCTGAAGTACCTGCACCCGGACTACGACGCCCTGCGCGAAACAGTCGAGGCAGCTCTCGAACAACCGGCCCCTGCGGCCACCCCCACCCCAACCACGCCCGCCGCCCCCAAGGCAACCCGGAAGCCGGCCACATCAGCGCCCCCAGCTCCCACCCAAGACCTCGAGGACGCCTGCGCCTACCACCCCAACGGCGACCAGCCGAACTAGATGGACGGGTGCGGATCGACAGGAGGTGTTCGGCGTGTCGACCGGAGGTTGCGGTGCGCTCAGGCGTGCGGCGGGCTGTGTGTAGAGGGATACGTCCTGTCGATCTGCAGGTTTCTGATCTGACCGTGTGTCGATCTGGTGGTGGACCGCTCGACGTGAGAGTAAGAGATCGACCGACACGATGAGGGGAACCACTGCTATGCGCTACATGATCATCAACAAGGCGGACGCGGACAGCGAGGCCGGCATCTTCCCGTCCGACGACGTGGCCGCGGCGGTCGGGCAGGCCACCGAGGACATGATGAAGGCCGGCGTCCTGCTGTTCGCCGAAGGTGTCCACCGCAGCAAGCACGGCGCCCGGGTGAAGGTCGAGGGTGGCAAGCGCACCGTCACCGACGGCCCGTTCGCCGAGACCAAGGAACTGATCGGCGGCGTCATCGTCGTCGAGGTGCGCAACCGCGACGAGGCCGTCGAATGGGCCGCCCGCCTCGCCGAAGCCCTCGGCAGCGAGGTCGAGGTCCGCCGCGTGGTCGAGGAAGCCGACTTCGACCCCGACTCAGACCTCTACAAGGACTGAGCCCAGTCCAACTCCTTCCCCGCGAGTGAAGCCACCGTGCCGAGTGTGAGAAGCGTGCCGTCAGCAAGCGCTTGCTGACGACCGACTGCCTTCACTCGGCACAGTGGCTTCACTCGGCGGCGGCGGTTTGGCTCCGCGCCGCGGCTTCAGTTGGCGTTGATGTCCATTTCGGCGGGTGCCGTTCGTGGTAGCGGCAAGAACCCGTCGAAGGAGGACACCATGATCAGCAACACGACCGCCGGCACCACCTTGCGCGTCCCGGATGCGGAGCTCTACTACGAGGTCCGCGGGAAGGGGCCGCTGGTGGTTCTGGTGGGAGCGCCGATGGATGCGGACTCGTTCGCGCCGCTCGCCCACGTGCTGGCGACCGATCACACCGTGCTCACCACGGATCCGCGCGGCGTCAAACGCAGTCGGTTGGATGGGGTGGGGTCGACGCCTGAGGAGCGGGCTGATGACCTTGCCCGACTGATCAGGTACGTCGACGCCGGGCCGGCGACCGTGTTCGGGTCGAGTGGGGGTGCGGTGACTGCGCTGGCGCTGGCTCAGGCGCATCCGGAGCTGGTGAGCACGGTGATCGCGCATGAGCCGCCGCTGGATCGGCTGGTCGAGGACGGTGACGAGTTGCTGGCGGCGTCCGAGCGGATGATCGCCGACTACCTGGCCGGGGACGTGATCGGCGCGTGGAAGCAGTTCTTCACGTTGGCGAACATCCAGGTGCCGGACGGCATGATCGAGGGGATGTTCGGCGGCGAGCGGGACCCGCAGGTGGTCGCCGACGAGCGGTTCTGGTTCGAGTACGAGCTGCGGGCGTCGGTCAGCTGGTTGCCGGATGCCGACGTACTGCGGGATGGCGGTGTGCGGATCGTGGTCGGGATCGGCGAAGAGTCGGGTGGGCAGCTGTGCGAGCGGACGTCGACCGCGCTGGCGGCCCGCCTCGGGATCGAGCCGACCCGGTTTCCCGGGGACCACATCGGGTTCGTGGAGCAGCCGGAGCCGTTCGCCGCCGTACTGCGGGCGTGTCATAGGTGAGACTCGCCCGTGGCTCCGCGGGTGGAGTATGTGAAGCTGGGGGTGACCGGTGCGGGCCTGTGTGAACGAGCCCGGACCGGGCACTGGTCGGAGGTGCCAGCCGGGCGCCGTGATCTGCGACACCGGCCCGCGTGGCGCCTTGACCTCAACCGTGGTTGAAGTTTCAAGCTGGTGCCGCTGACTTAGGACATCGGAGATATCGGCCCCCGCGGGCCCCGACGAAGGAGCAGAGTTGACCACGTACACGCTTCCCGACCTCCCCTACGACTACGGCGCACTGGCGCCGAGCATCGCCGGTGAGATCATGGAGCTGCACCACTCCAAGCACCACCAGACCTACGTGAACGGCCTGAACGACACCCTCGAGAAGCTGGCCGCGGCGCGCGAGAAGGGTGACTTCGGCGCCATCGTCGGGCTGGAGAAGTCGCTCGCCTTCAACCTCGGCGGGCACGTCAACCACTCGATCTTCTGGAAGAACCTCTCTCCGGACGGCGGCGACAAGCCGGACGGCGAGCTGGGTGCCGCCGTAGACGAGTTCTTCGGCTCGTTCGACGGCTTCCAGGCCCACTTCACCGCGGCGGCGACCACCATCCAGGGGTCCGGCTGGGCGATCCTCGGCTGGGACGCGCTGGCCGGCCGGCTGCTCGTCCACCAGCTGTACGACCAGCAGGGCAACCTGCCGGCCGGGCAGATCCCGATCGTGATGCTGGACATGTGGGAGCACGCCTTCTACCTGCAGTACAAGAACGTGAAGCCGGACTACGTCAAGGCCTGGTGGAACGTGGTGAACTGGGGCGACGCCCAGGCCCGCTTCGACGCGGCCCGCGCCGGCGCTTCCGGTCTCATCAACGGCTGACCTGCACCAGCACGGCTCGAGGGGCGCCCCCATCCCGGGGGCGCCCCTCGCGTTCTGTCAGCGCAGGAAACCTGAGATCACCGGTGCGATCGCGGAAGCCTTGATCATGTGGTTCTGACCAGGCACCTCTTCGTGCTTCGCGCCCGGTACGGCGCCCGCGAGCTCCTTCACCGAGGTCCGCATCCAGCCCGGGCTCTTCCCGCCGTTGACGACCAGCGCCGGCGCCTCGATCGTTGCCCACTGCTCCGGGTCGAGCGGCCGGCCGAAACAGTTGTTGCCGAGCAACAGGGCGTCGTACGGAAGGGTGTGTGCGACCGCCTTCATGCCCTTCCAGGCCGGCATCAGCTTCATCATCCCGACCACGAATCCCGGCAGCCCGATGCCCTTGGTCATGAAGTACTTGACCGCGTCCCCCGGCTCGAGTGCGCGCAGGTCCGCGACCCAGGTCGACGGGATCTGCTTGCGGCTCTGATCGACGACGTACGGCGGCTCGAACGCGACCAGTTTCGTGATCGGCAACCCGGCCGCCGCGGCTCGCAGTGTCAGTGCCGCACCTGACGAGGTGCCGTAGACGTATGCAGAACCACCTGCCGCCTCGATCACCGCGGCCAGATCCTCGATCTCGCGCTCAATCGCGTACTCCGCCGCGTCGCCGCTGTCGCCGCGACCACGCCGGTCGTAGTTGTAGACCGTGAACTCAGCCGCCAGCACTTCGGCGAGCTCCGGCATCGGGCCCTGCGCCCGGCTGCACAGGGCGCCGTCGACCAGCACCAGAGCCGGCCCGCTGCCACGCTTGTCGTACGCGATCGTCGTACCGTCTGTGGAAATCACCGTGTCGGTCATGCGAAAAGCCTCCTGCGTCCAGTGGGCCAATCGGCTGGCCTCGTCACTGCGTCGAATACCGATCCCGGAAATCGACACGTCGGGAGGGAAACCTACTGACAGGCCGCGGCGCGCTCGAGGAGCAGCGTGCGTTCCCGCTCGTTGCGGGTCAGGCCGGCCGCCTTCTCGAACTCGGCCCGGGCCTCGTCGAGCCGGCCGAGCTTGAACAGCAGGTCGCCGCGGACACTCGGCAGCAGGTGATAGTCCTTCAGCGTCGGCTCGTCCGCGAGCGCGTCGACGGCCGCGAGTCCGCGTTCCGGGCCGAACGCCATCGAGATCGCGACCGCCTGGTTGAGCTCGACCACCGGCGACGGGGTGACTTGCGCGAGTACGGCGTACAGGCCGGCGATCCGGGCCCAGTCGGTGTCGTCGGGGTCGGCGGCGCGGGCATGGCAGGCGGCGATGGCGGCCTGGATGAGGTACGGGCCGGGCGGTTTGTCGAGTGCCCAGGCGCGGTCGAGTCCTTCGAGGCCGCGGCGGATCAGCAGCCGGTCCCAGCGGCGGCGGTCCTGGTCGAGCAGCAGGACGGGCTCGCCCTCGGGGCCGATGCGGGCGTTGGCGCGAGATGCCTGGAGCTCCATCAGCGAGAGCAGGCCGGCGACCTCCGGCTCGTCGGGCATCAGTTCGGCCAGCAGGCGGCCGAGGCGCATCGCCTCGTTGCAGAGCGCCGGGCGCATCCAGTCGTCGCCGGCGGTCGCGGAGTAGCCCTCGTTGTAGATCAGGTAGACGACCTCGAGTACGGACGAGAGCCGCTCCAGCAGGTCCTCGCCGGCCGGCACCTCGAACTCGACGCCGGCCTTGGCGAGGTTCCGCTTGGCCCGGACGATCCGCTGGGCGATCGTCGACTCCGGGGCCAGGAACGCGCGGGCGATCTCGTCGGTCTTCAGGCCGCCGAGCAGCTTCAGCGTCAGCGTCACCCGCGCGTCCATCGTCAGCACCGGGTGACACGCGGTGAACACCAGCCGGAGCAGGTCGTCCTCGATGTGGTCCTCGAGAATCGCCTCGACGTCGTCCTCGACACTTTCGCCGTCGATCTCCAGGTCGTGGCCGAGCTCGGCGAGCTTGCGCTGGTACGTCTCCTTGCGCCGGATCAGGTCGATTGCGCGCCGCTTGGCGATCGCCATCAGCCAGGCGCCCGGATTCTTCGGTACGCCGGACTCCGGCCACTGCTCCAACGCCGCCACCAGCGCGTCCTGCGCCAGCTCCTCGGCCAGCCCGACATCCCGCACGATCCGGGCCACACCGGCGATGATCCGGGCCGACTCGATCCGCCAGACCGCGTCAACCGCCCCGTGCGCCTCAATAACCGTCACCCGCTCACTGTAGACAGACTGGGGGATTCAAACGATTGCTGGTGGTTGGGTGGGTACAGACAGTGGCCGGGGAGCGGGGCATCGGGTTGGGGCGAATAGACTTCGTCTGCTGAAACCCCCTCCGAAGATGGCTCGAGGTTTGTTGTGCTCACCATGCAGGACGCGCTGCTGGCGCTGACGAAGTACTGGACCGACCGCGGGTGCATGGTCGTGCAGCCGTTCAACACCGAGGTCGGCGCCGGAACGCTGAACCCGGCCACCATCCTGCGGGTGCTCGGTCCCGAGCCGTGGCGGGTCGCGTACGTCGAGCCGAGTGTCCGGCCCGACGACAGCCGGTACGGCGAGAACCCGAACCGGCTGCAGACGCACACCCAGTTCCAGGTGGTGCTCAAGCCGGACCCGGGCAATCCGCAGGAGCTGTTCCTGGACAGCCTGACCGCGCTCGGGATCGACATCCACGCCCATGACGTCCGGTTCGTCGAGGACAACTGGGCCAACCCGGCGACCGGTTCCTGGGGTCTCGGCTGGGAGGTCTGGCTGGACGGCCTGGAGATCACCCAGTTCACCTACTTCCAGCAGGCCGGCGGGATGACGCTGGACCCGGTGTCGGTGGAGATCACCTACGGCATCGAGCGGATCATGATGGCGCTGCAGGGTGTCTCGCACTTCAAGGACATCGCCTACGCGCCCGGCATCTCGTACGGCGAGGCGTTCGGCCAGGCCGAGTACGAGATGAGCCGCTACTACCTCGACGACGCCGACGTGGAAAGCCAGAAGCGGCTGTTCGAGGAGTATGCGAACGAGGCCCGCCGGATGCTCGACGCGCGTCTCCCGGTCCCGGCGCACGTCTACGTGCTGCGTTGCTCGCACACCTTCAACGTGCTCGACTCCCGTGGTGCGGTCAGTACGACGGAACGCGCCAAGGCCTTCGGGCGGATGCGGTCGCTGGCCCGCGAGGTGGCTCAGCTGTGGGCCGAGCGCCGTACCGAGCTCGAGCACCCGCTGGGAATCGCCGAGCTGCCCGCGGCGGCGCCGGAGCCGACCGAGTTCCCGGCCATCACCGGGACCAGGCAGCTCACGTTCGAGATCGGCACCGAGGAGATGCCCCCGTCGGAGGTGACCAAGACCGCTGACGCCGTCCGGTCCGCGCTGACCGAGAAGCTGGCCGCGACCCGCCTCGGCCACGGCGACATCACCGTGTACGCCACGCCCCGGCGAGCCGTCGCGTTCGTGGCCGGCGTCCAGGCGGGAGAGCCGGACGCCGAGCGGGTGGTGCGTGGTCCGCGGAAGTCGGCCGCGTACGACGCCGACGGCAACGTCACCAAGGCCGCCGCCGGGTTCGCCCGCGGTCAGGGTGTCGACACCGCCGAGCTGCACGACCTCGATGTCGACGGTGTCGAGTACGTCGCAGTGACCAAGCCCGACCCGGGTCGAGGTGCGGCCGAGGTGCTGAGCGGCGTACTGAGTGAGATCGTCAGCGGGCTGCGGTCGGACAAGAACATGCGCTGGAACGACGCCAAGCTGTCGTTCACCCGGCCGGTTCGCTGGCTGGTCGCGCTGCTCGGCGACCAGGTCGTGCCGGTGTCGGTGTCGTCCTTGGCCGCCGGCCGTACGACTCGGGTGCTTCGGACCGCTGCTCAGCCGCAGGTGGAGATTGCCGCGGCCGAGGGGTACCTGGACCTGCTCCGGATCCACGGCATCGAGGCCGACCCGGCTCGTCGCCGCGAGCAGATCCTGTCGGCTGCAGGCGAGCTTGCGGCGGGCGTCGGCGGCACGATCGACGTCGAGGGTGAGTCCGCGCTGGTCGATCAGATCGTCAACCTGGTCGAGGAGCCGACTGCGATCCTCGGTGGGTTCTCCGCCGACTACCTGACGCTGCCGGGCGAGATCCTCACCACCGTGATGCGCAAGCACCAGCGGTACCTGCCGGTCCGCGATGCCGACGGCAACCTGCTCCCGCACTTCGTTGCCGTGGCCAACGGTTCCGTCGACGAGGACGTGGTCCGCGGTGGCAACGAAGGCGTCCTGCGGGCGCGCTACGAGGACGCCGCGTTCTTCTGGCGGGCCGACCTGGAGACGCCGCTCGAGACCATGAAGAGCGAGCTGGAGAAGCTGGCCTTCGAGGAGAAGCTCGGCTCGATGGCCGACCGGGCGGCGCGAATCGGCCGGATCGCCACCTCGCTCGCCGCTGTGGTGGGGCTGGATGGCGATGACCTGACCACGCTGCGGCGGGCGGCCGAGCTGGCGAAGTTCGACCTCGGATCGCAGATGGTCGTCGAGCTGACCAGCCTGGCCGGCACGATGGCCCGCGAGTACGCACGGCGTGCCGGTGAGACCGAGGCCGTCGCTCAGGCGCTCTACGACATGGAGCTGCCGCGGTCCGCCGGCGACCCGGTGCCGTCGACCACGCCGGGTGCGCTGCTGGCGCTGGCCGACCGGTTCGACCTGCTGGCCGGCCTGTTCGGTATCGGTGCCAAGCCGACCGGTAGCTCCGACCCGTTCGCACTGCGTCGCGCGGCCGCCGGTGTGGTCGCGATCCTGCGCGAGCACCCGTCGTTGAAGGCGATCACCCTGGAGACCGGTCTGAAGGCTGCGGCTGACGAGATCGGTGCCCAGGGCATCGACGTACCGGCGGAATCGCTGGAGGAAGTCGCCGAGTTCACCGTACGGCGGTACGAGCAGCAGCTGATCGATCGCGGTGACGACCACCACCAGGTCGCTGCGGTATTGCCGTTGGCAACGTCTCCGGCGGTCGCGGACGAGACGCTGGCGTCCCTGCAGGAGCTGGTCGGCAGCGGCGACTTCGCCGACCTGGTCGCGGTTCTGCAGCGGGTACGGCGGATCGTGCCGGAGGGGACCGAGGCGTCGTACGACGCGGGCAAGCTGACCGAGCCGGCCGAGGTCGTCCTGCACGAGGCGGTCCAGAAGGTCGGTCAGGCCCCGACGGCGCTGGGCGACTTCGTCACCGCCGCGTCGGTCCTGGTCGAGCCGGTCACCACCTTCTTCGACGAGATCCTGGTGATGGCCGAGGACGCGGACCTGCGGGCCGCCCGTTTGGGGCTGCTGGCAACCATCAGCGCCCTCGCCGCGCCGGTCCTCGACTGGCAGGCCCTCGGCACCAGCCTCAGCCCGGCTGAGTAAGCAGCGACTCAGCGGCCGGTGAAGCGGTCCTTCTACCGCTTCACCGGCCGTCCAGCGTGAGCAGTGCGCCGAGACGCTCGCCGAGTAGGCGGTAGCCGTCGGGGCCTGGGTGTACGTCGTCGACGTACAGGGTCAGCGCTTCGTCCGGCGTGAGGATCGTGCGTCCGTCGATGATCTCGACCTTGGGATCCGTCCGGGCGCCGAGTTCCACACACGTGCGTACGTCGTCCAGCGTGAGGCCGACCGCGTTCGGTTTGCCTTCGAGGTGTGGGGCGACGAGTGGAGTGATCACGACGAGCGGGGTCTGCGGATGGCCTTCGCGGACGGTCGACACGAACGCCTCGACCTGCCCCGGCAGGGTGCGGCCGCTGTACGTCTCACCGCCGTAGATGTTGATGCCGAGACACATCGAGATCAGCCGTGCGGGCAGATCCCGGATCGTGCGTGCTGCGACCGGATCGAGATGGCACTCGCCGGCGAACCCGAGCGAGACCAGGTCCCACCCATGGCTCCGCGCGACCAAGGCCGGCCACGTCTCCGATGGCCCGTAGGAGCCCGTGCACTGCGTGATCGAACTGCCGTAGGCGATCCAGCGCGGCCCGGCCGGTGCCAGCGGTTCGGCCTCGCCGTCGAACGAGAGCCCGCGGACCCCGATCACTCCCGAGTGCGGTAGCCAGATCTCGACGTCGACCGGACGTCCAGGCAGCTCGACCACGAGTCGCTGCTCACCGTCGCGGACCACGCATCGCTCGTACAGCTCGCCGTCGACGAGCAGGTCCATCGGCGCGATCATCGTGTAGATGCCAAGGCTCGCGCGGATCTCCAGGCTCACCGACGATGCCGCCGTACGCCAGGCTGCTCGAACGCCCGCGGGTGTCGCGGCGCGCTCCCACAACCGGTGGCCCTGGCGTTCCGGGTCCCCGATCCAGTCGATCAGGTGGAAGTCGTGGCCACGCGGATCCATCCGCCAGTACGTCGTCCACCCGTCGGCGTCCGTCTCACGATGCCGAAAACCGGTCCACAGGGCTTCACTCATACGCGTGCTCCTCGGATGCCTCGGAGTGACCGGGCGACGGGTTGTGCGGCGGCGGACGTGAGGCGGGCGACCGCGCGCGCACCGAGGCTGGCGTCGACATGGGCGAGCATGACCGCGGCGGCCGTCTCGGAGTCTCCGGCCGCGATCGCGTCCACCAATGCGAGGTGCTCGGCGTGCGTCCGGTCCAGATCCTCCTCGGTCCGGCCGTCCTCGAGAGCAAGCCTGCGGTACCGGTCCGCCTTGTCCCACAGACCGTCCAAGGTCTGGACCAGCATCTGGTTGTGCGACGCGGTGTAGATCGCGACGTGGAAGCGCCGATGTGTCGACAACTCGGCCGGCCCGGGGTCGGTCCGCAACGGCAGCAACTCGTCCGCCGTCGCCCGGATCAGTGCAAGGTCCTCCCTGGTACGACGCTCTGCCGCCAACCCGGCCGCCAGCGGATCGAGCGACCGCCGGATCTCGACCAGATCGCGGGCCTCCTCGGCGGTGAGCCGGGTGACCCGGGCGTCCCGGTGGGCGTCCAGCTCCACTAGTCCGTCACTCATCAACCGTCGCAGCGCTTCGCGGAGGGGCGTCGTACTGATCCCCAGTTGTCGTGCCAGGGCCGCCTGCTGGATGACCGACCCGGGCACGAGGTCGCCGCCCAGCACCAGCTCGCGGACGAGGTCGTACGCGACCTCGGCCTTGGTCGGCACCTTGGTCTCCGTCACGCCTGTCCTCCGAGGTTATAACGACAGTGGAGAGAGAATACCTTGAGATCAAGCCTTGAGACGACAGCTGCCCGGATATTGACGTAGAAGGTTATAACGACTGACACTCGTGGCCATGGCAGACAACTACAGGCTGGGTGTACTGGCCGGCGACGGCATCGGGCCCGAGATCGTGCCCGCGGCCGTGCAGGTCCTCGACGCGGCGGTGGCTGCTGCCGGTGGTGCGCCGATCGAGTGGGTTCCACTCCCGGTCGGGGCCGAGGCGATCGAGACGCACGGCAGTGCGCTCCCGCCGATCACGCTGGAGACGCTCGAGCAGCTCGACGGCTGGCTCCTCGGTCCGCACGACAGTGCGTCGTACCCGGAAGAGCATCGAGTGCAGCTGAACCCGAGCGGGTTCCTCCGCAAGCACTTCGACCTGTTCGCGAACATCCGGCCGGCGAAGGCCTTCGAGGGGACGCCCGCGCTGGTGCCCGGCCTCGACCTGGTCGTCGTCCGGGAGAACACCGAGGGCTTCTACGCCGACCGCAGTACGTATCGCGGCACCGGCGAGTACATGCCGACCCCCGATGTGGCGATCGCGATGGGTATTTTTACCCGGCCCGCGATCGAGCGGATCGCGCGGCAGGCGTTCGAGTTGGCGATGCGGCGTCGCAAGCACCTGACCGTCGTACACAAGGCCAACGTGCTTCGTCTGACCACGGGATTCTTCCGGGACATCTGCCGCGAGATCGCTGTCGAGTATCCGGACGTGCGGGTTGATGACTTCCACATCGACGCGATGACCGTTCACCTGGTCCGGCACGGTGCCGACTTCGACGTCCTGGTCACTGAGAACATGTTCGGCGACATCCTGTCCGACCTGGCCGGCGAACTGGCCGGATCGCTCGGCATCGCGCCATCCATCAACGCCTCGCGCGACCACGCGATGGCTCAGGCCGCCCATGGCTCGGCACCGGATATCGCCGGCCGCAACCTGGCCAACCCGACCGCGATGATCGCGTCCGGCGCGATGCTGCTCGACTGGCTCGGCACCCGGCACGACGATCTGGTTGCCCGGCAGGCCGCCGTACTGGTCGAAGAAGGGCTGCGGGCAACAGTTGCTGGAGGCATCCGTACGGCGGACCTCGGCGGAACGGCCGGTACGGCGGAGTTCGCCGCAGCCGTGGCCGATGGTCTGAAATGAGCACCCTGACCATCGGGGACCGCTCTTACTCCTTCCACTCGTTACGCGGCATCGCGCCGGATCATCTGCCGCGCACGCTGCGGATCCTGCTGGAGAACGCGGTCCGGCACCAGACATCGAGCGGAGTGCTCAGGGTGTGGGAGCCCGGCGTGGTCGGTGAGTTGGAGGTGCATCCGTCGCGGGTGTTCCTGCACGACACCAACGGCGTACCGGTGCTTGCGGATCTGGCCGCCATGCGTGACGCGATGGTGGCCCAGGGCAAGGATCCGGCGCTGGTCGATCCACTGATCCCGGCCGAGCTGGTGGTGGATCACTCGGTGATCGCGGACGTCTTCGGCCGGCCGGATGCGATGCAGCTGAATGTCGCGTTGGAGTACGAGCGGAACGCCGAGCGGTTCCGGTTCCTGCGCTGGGGTCAGCAGACGTTCAAACAGTTGAAGGTCGTCCCGCCGGGTGCGGGGATCATGCACCAGATCAACCTGGAGCACCTTGCCCGGGTGGTCGAGGAACGCGACGGTGAACTCTTCCCGGATCTCTGCCTAGGTACGGATTCGCACACCACGATGGTCAACGGGCTGGGGGTGCTCGGCTGGGGAATCGGCGGGATCGAGGCCGAGGCGGCGATGCTCGGGCAGTCGGTGTCGATGGTGCTGCCAAAGGTGGTCGGCGTACGACTGACCGGCTCGTTGCCGATCGGAACGACGGCGACCGATCTCGTGCTGACAATCACGGAGACGCTGCGGGCGCACGGCGTGGTCGGCACGCTGGTCGAGTTCGGCGGACCGGCGCTGGCCGATTTGCCGGTGCCGGACCGGGCGACGATCGCGAACATGAGCCCGGAGTTCGGCTCGACCGTGGCGTACTTCCCGATCGACCAGCGCACGCTGGACTACCTGCTCTTCACCGGGCGTTCCCAAGAGAAGGTCGCGGTCGTCGAGGCGTACGCGCGTGCACAAGGGCTGTGGCACGACCCTGAGGCGGAGCTTCGGTACGACGAGTACGTCGACATCGACCTGAGCAGTGTCGTCCCGTCGATCGCGGGTCCGCGTCGGCCACAGCAACGTACGTCACTCACCGAGGCTCGCCCTGCCGTTGAGGCGGAGCTGCCACCGGGTCCGCGTACGGCCGAGGCGCCCGGGCATGGTGCCGTGGTCGTCGCGGCGATCACCTCCTGCACGAACACCTCGAATCCCGCGGTGATGGTGGCCGCCGGTTTGCTCGCCCGGAACGCGGTCGAGCGCGGTCTCACCAGCAAGCCGTGGGTGAAGACGACACTCTCGCCCGGATCGCGCGTGGTGATGGACTACCTCGGCGATGCGGGACTCACGCCGTACCTGGAGAAGCTCGGCTTCCATCTGGTCGGCTTCGGCTGTATGACGTGCATCGGGGCGTCGGGCGCGCTGATCGACTCGGTGGGTCAGGCGGTCCGTTCGCAGGATCTGACCGTGGCCGCCGTACTGTCCGGCAATCGCAACTTCGAGGGGCGGATCCAGCCTGACGTGCGGCTCAACTACCTCGCGTCGCCGCCGCTGGTGATCGCCTATGCCCTCGCGGGCCGGATGGACATCGACCTCCTCAACGAGCCCCTCGGTGTCGACGCAAGCGGTGACTCGGTCTACCTCGCCGACCTCTGGCCGCAGCCGACCGACATCGACGCGGTGATCAGTCGCACGCTGAAGCCTGAGCTCTTCAACAGCGCGTACGACGATGTCTTCGTCGGGGACGACCGTTGGCAGCGGCTCGAGGTGCCCGAGGGCGAGACCTTCGCCTGGGGTGATTCGACGTACCTGCAGCGACCGCCGTACTTCGATCAGCCGGCGGCGCCCGGAGAACTGATCGGCGCACGGGCGCTGGTGCGGCTCGGTGACTCGGTCACCACGGACCACATCTCGCCTGCGGGAGCGATTCCGGTCGACAGCGTAGCCGGCCGCTATCTGCTGGATCGCGGAGTCACCCAGTTGAACACCTATGCGTCGCGACGAGGCAACCATCTGGTGATGATGCGGGGTGCCTTCGGCAACGTCCGGCTGCGCAATCAGCTTGCCCAGGGCATCGAAGGTCCGACGACACCAGGGCCGGACGGCGTACTGACCTCGATCGTCGACGCTGCCGAGGCCTATCGCGCGGCCGGCGTACCGATCGTGGTTGTCGCGGGCAAAGAATACGGGACGGGGTCGTCCCGGGATTGGGCCGCGAAGGGTCCGGCGTTGCTCGGCGTACAGGCGGTACTGGCGCAGTCGTTCGAGCGCATCCACCGGTCGAACCTGGTCGGTCTCGGCATCCTGCCGCTGGAGTTCCTACCTGGTGAGGGTGACGAGCTGACCGGTGAAGACCCGATCGACATCCACCTCGGTGAGGACGGGTTCGCCACCGCGCAGTCTGCGGGAAAGCAGTACCGCTTGAAGATTCGCCTCGACACCCCACGCGAAGTCGACTACTACCACCACGGCGGCGTCCTGCCCTACGTCCTGAACCGCCTGACCGTTGCGAGGTCAGGAAAGTAGCAGGTAGACTGATGTAACAGGTGATGCAATTTAACTAAGGTTACGCTCACCTACCCCGCGGAAAGGGTTCCTGAAATGACCGCGCATGTAGCGGAAGTGCCGACTCCCGAGATTCACCACTCCCACCGCGACGTCACCGGAGGCTGGCTGCGGCCCGCGACCTTCGGCGTGATGGACGGCCTGGTGTCGAACTTCGCCCTGGTCGCCGGCGTGGTCGGCGGTGGCGCGACCGGCAAGGTCGTGATCATCACAGGACTGGCCGGCCTGGTTGCCGGTGCCTGCTCGATGGCGTCCGGCGAGTTCACCTCGGTCTCGTCGCAGACCGAACTGATGCAGTCCGAGATCGAGGTCGAGCGGCGCGAGTTGCAGATCCATCCGGAGGAAGAAGAGCGCGAACTCGCCATGATGTACGAGGCGAAGGGCCTGCGTCCCGAGCTCGCCGCGCAGGTTGCCCGCGAGCTGACCTCCGACCCGGATGTCGCGCTCGATGTGCACGTGCGCGAGGAGCTTGGTGTCGACCCCAACGACCTGCCTTCGCCCTGGGTGGCGGCCGGGTCGTCGTTCGTCGCGTTTGCCTTCGGCGCCGTGATTCCGCTGATCCCGTTCATCTTCGGCGCCATGAGTGTGTGGCCGGCGCTGTTGCTGAGTGCGCTCGGTCTGGTCGTGACCGGCGGCATCGTCGGCAAGATCACCGCACGGCCCTTCTGGTACGGCGGTGGGCGGCAACTGCTCCTGGGCGGGATCTCGGCCGCTGTCACGTTCGTGATCGGTCTGGCCGTAGGCACCGGGTTGTCATGACAGATGCAGGGCGGCCGTTGCGTGTCACGGCTCTGATCAAGCAGGTGCCGAAGGGTGACCACAGCGGACGGCTGGACGCCGACGGGCGGCTGGAGCGGGCCGGCGCTGTCACGGAGATGAACCCGTGGTGCCGCCGAGCCGTCGCTCAGGCCGTCCGGCTGGCGGGGGAGTCCGGTGGTCGCAGTACGGCGATCACCATGGGTCCTCCGGTGGCGGCCGACGTACTGCGTGAAGCGCTCGCGTGGGGTGTGGACGACGCGCTGCATCTGACGGATCCGGCGCTGGCCGGGTCGGACTGCTTGGTCACCGCTCGCGCGCTGGCCGCCACGATCGCGGTGCTCGACGACCGACCGGACCTGATCCTGGTCGGCGCCAGCTCCGTCGACGGCAGCACCGGCGCGGTCGGCGCCATGCTCGCCGAACTCCTCGGCCTCCCCTTCACCGGCCCGGTCCTCACCCTCGAGCCCTCCGGCACTTACCTCCGGACCACCGTCCAACACGACACCGGCACCGAGGCCGTCGACGTACAGCTCCCCGCGGTAGTGGCCGTAGCCGAACGCTCCTGCCCACCGGCCAAGGTTCCTGTGGACTCGTGGCCACCCGCCGACGGAATCCGCCGAGTAACGACCGCCGACCTGACGCCTGCTCGCTGGGGCCTGTCCGGCAGCCCAACAAGAGTATCGAGCGTCCACCCAGCACCCCTGACCCGCGACCCGGTGATCTTCCGCGGCCGCCCCGAAACCCAGGTGTCACGCGCTCTGGCCGAGCTGGTTGCCCGAGGCTGCTTCGAGCTCCAGCAAGCCGACATCCATGAGCTGGTGCCCAACGGCCCGGCTCCCGCCCCGGCCCCAGTCGGTGGGGCTCCTCTCCTCCTCGCCGGGGCTGAGGTGGTGGTGTTGGTGGGGTCTGGGCCGGCGGCAGGCACTCAAGCGCTGCTTGGTGCGGCTGCGGCGCTTGCTGCTGAGGTTGGTGGGTGTGTGACCGCAGTAAGAACTGTGGCGAGTACAGGAGATCTTGCGCGGTGGGGTGCGGATGCTGTTGTCACGTTGAGTGGGGATGAACCGCGACCAGCAGCCGAGAGTCTCGTGAAGTGGATGGCTGAGCGGGAGCCTTGGGCTGTGCTTGGGGCGGCGTTGCCGTGGGATCGGGAGGTGTTGGCGCGGCTCGCGGTGGCGACTGGCGCTGGGTTGATGAGCGACCTGGTCAGCCTGAGTGTTGACGGCAACCGTCTGGCCGGCTTGAAGCCGTCCGGCGGCGGCACTTTGGCCGAGATCGTCAGCCATGGGTCGCCGCAGATCGCGACCATCCGGACCGGCCTCCTCCCACTGCGCACTCCGCGCCCCGACCGCCCCCTCGACGACCACCTCCTGCACGTAGCAGCAGATCCAGCAGTACGTCGGGCAGAGCGTCGTACCGGAAGCGAAGGCGACGCCCTGGACCGCGCCGACGTGGTGATCGGAGTCGGCCGCGGCGTGGCACCTGAGAGCTACGCGGAGCTCGAGCCGATGCGCGTGCTCCTCGGCGCGGAGTTCGCCGCGACTCGCAAGGTCACCGACGAAGGCTGGCTGCCACACGGCCGCCAGGTCGGGATCACCGGCCGGAACGTCGCGCCGCGGATGTACTTCGCGGTCGGCCTGTCCGGCAACCTGAACCACCTGGCCGGCGCGAGCCGGGCCGGGACCGTCCTGGCCATCAACACCGACCCGGCCGCGGAGATCTTCGCGCACTGTGACGTCGGGCTGGTCGCGGACTGGCGGGAGGTGATGCCCCACCTGGTGGAGCGACTACGCGTCCACGTGCGGCCCGGGGGATAACCTGTGCGGCATGGCGACGACCCGACAGAAGAAGGCTGCGGTGACCACCCCTGACACCGAGGCCTGGCTGCTGCTGATCTACAAGGTGCCCAGCGACTCGTCGCGGGCGCGGGTGGCGGTCTGGCGGGAGCTGAAGCGGCTCGGCGGTTTCTACGTCCAGCAGGCGGTGTGTGTGCTGCCGGACCGCGACGACCTGCGGGCCGGGCTGGAGAAGGTGCGGGAGCGGGTCTCGGAGCTCGGCGGCTCGAGCGTGTTCCTCACCCTCACCGACGTCGACGACGATGCCCGGGATCAGTTCGTGGAGGGCTTCCGGAGCCAGTCCGCGAAGGAGTACGCCGAGATCGTCGAGGAGTGCGACACCAAGTTCGTCAAGGAGATCGAGTTCGAGCGGTTCCGGGAGAACTACACGTTCGAGGAGGCCGAGGAGATTCGCCAGGACCTGGAGAAGCTCCGCCGCTGGCTGGCCAAGGTCGAGGGCCGCGACTGGATGGGTGCCGACGGCAAAGAGCTGGCCCGGTCCAAGGTGGCCGACTGCGAACGCCTGCTGGAAGAGTTCGAGGCCGACGTCTACGAACGCACCGAAGGCAAGGTCTAGCCGCGCCGCTGGGGTTTCGGCCTGGTGGTGCCGAGGATCGTCTCGTCCGCGAGTGGGTAGCCGTTGAGCTGTTCGCGGAGCTGGTTCATCCGGACCGTGTTGCTCAGCGCGCTCTCGCGGTCGTTCGCGGCGACGGCGATGACGAGTGCCTCCAGCAGGATCAGGACCATCACCTGGCTGGTGTACGTCCCGGGGCGGCTCATCCGGGTGGACAGTACGACGGCCACCTCGTCCCGCAGCGCCTCGCCGAGCGTGTCGGTCACCAGGATCACCGGTATGCCGGCCTCCGTGCAGGTGTCCAGGATGATCCGCGACTCGCGGTTCAGCCGGTTGTGCGCCATCAGGATGACGACGTCCTCGGCTCCGAGCAGCAGGAGCCGGTCCGCCAGCCGGTAACCGGTGTCGGTCGCGACCCGGGCCCGGTGCCCGATCCGGGTCAGGTGGGTGGCGATGTACTCCGAGACGCCGTCCAGGCCGGCCAATCCGCAGACCACGGTCTCGCGGGCGCCGTCGATGAGCTCGACCGCGCGCCGGAACTCGGCCGGATCGATGGTCTGCTCGGCCATGGTCAGGTGCTCGATGTGGTCGCGCAGGGTGGCCCGCAGCACCGCCTCGGGGCCGTCGCCGACCGACTGGAGGCTGGCGCTCAGCCGGTTGGCCGGCGTGAGCAGGGTCTGCAGATGGCCCTGTAGTGAACGCTTCAGCCCGGGCAGGCCGTCGTACCCGAGCGCCTTGGCGGTCCGCACGACGCTCGCGTCGCTGGTGCCGGTCGCGCGCCCGAGCTCCTCGGCGGACGAGAACGCGGCCTCCTGCGGATGCGCGGACAGGTACTCCGCGACCTTCCGCTCGGTCGCGGTGAGGTCGGCGAGGCGTGTCGCCACCCGCTCCTGCAAGGTCGGCGGCTTGGTCTCCGCAGTGGTCACGACGACTCCTCCCTAGGGGTCGCTCTCATCATTTCATTCGCGAACACGTTGACAGGGATTGTAGCAATCACTACCGTCAAACGAATATTCGTAGCGAACGCAACGATCCAGCGTCAGGGAGCACCCGTGATCGATACGATCGACATCTCCGCAGCGGACCCGCGGGAACGCGGTCGCCAGTACGGCGAAGCGGCTCGCGACCGGATTGCCGCCTCGGTGGCCTTCTACGCCGAGTCCGTGGCCCGCAAGACGGGGCTGTCCTGGCCCGAGGTGCAGGACCGGGCCGGTGCCTGGGTGCCGATCATCGAGGGCTACCTACCGGGCATCGTGCCCGAGTTGCGCGGTATCGCGGACGGTTCCGGCCGCACCTTCGAGGAGATCGTCGCCCTCAACAGCCGCGGCGAGCTCACCCGGGGCAACCCGTTCGAACCCGAGGACGAGGGCTGCACGTCGTTCGCGATCCTGCCCGCGGCCAACCCGCTCGGGCACGTGTGGGCCGGGCAGAACTGGGACCTGTGGGCCGGAGTCGCCGACACGATCGTCGCCGTACGGATCGCGCAGCCCGGCAAGCCCACGATCATCTGTCATGTCGAGGCCGGCCAGGTCGGCCGGCACGGGGCGAACTCGGCCGGCATCGCGCTGAACGCCAACGGCCTCGGCGCCGGCTTCGGCACCGGACTCGGCGTTCCCGGCGCCTTCGTACGACGCAAAGTCTTGGAGAGCTGGGACTTCCACGAGGCACTGAAGGCGGTCTTCGACGCCCGCCAGACCTTGTCCAGCAATCTGCTGCTCACCCATCGGGACGGTTTCGCCATCGACGTCGAGACCACCCCGGGACGGAACGCCTGGATGTACCCGACCGACGGGTTGCTGGTGCACGGCAACCACTTCCAGACCTTCGTTCCACCCCAGATCGAGGACAGCTACACGCCGTTCTCGGTGGATTCGCTCTACCGGGTGCCCCGCGTCGAGGAGGGCCTCAACCGGCTCCGCCGCGACGGCATCACCGAAGAAGCAAGCGCCACCATCGTGCAGACCACGATGAGCGACCACTTCGGTCACCCCGACGCCGTCTGCCAGCACGTCGATCCGCGCCGGCACGAGCTCGACCGCTACGCCACCATCGTGTCCAGCCTGGTCGATCTGACCGCCGGCACGTATCGCCTCACCCCGGGCCTGCCATGCAGCAACAGCTACCAGTTGGCGCCCTGGAATCTGTACGACGGTCCCGGTCCGGACGACCGTCCCGACGTCCCCGGTCCGGCGCATGCACTCGCCGGTACCCGATGACCCAGCTTCAGCCTGAGGAGCAAGTGCCATGTTCTACTCCGCCACGAAGGCACGGCGTACTGTCGCCGTCCTAGCCCTGACCGTCGCCGCAGCCGCCCTGACCGGCTGCGGCGGCTCCTCGGCCTCGCCCGCCACCGGCGCGGCGCCGAACGCCGACCGCGCCGCGGCCGCCGAAGGCGTCAGCCCGGACGTCAACCTGGAGCAGTGCGGGAAACCGACCCGCACCGTCAAGCACGACCTCGGCAGCACCACGATCACCGGCAACCCGACCAAGGTGGTGGCGCTGGAGTACTCCTTCGTCGACGCCCTGGTCGCGGTCGGGATGTCGCCGATCGGTGTCGCCGACGACGATCAGCCGAAGAGGATCATCCCGGCCCTGCGCGACAAGGTCGGCGATTACAAGTCGGTCGGCCTGCGGGCGACGCCGAACATCCAGGTGATCACCGCGCTCAAGCCGGACCTGATCGTGGCCGACAGCGGCCGGCACAAGGCGATCTACGCCCAGCTGTCCAAGATCGCGCCGACCATCGCCTACGCCAGCCTCAACGGCAACTACCAGCAGGTGCTGGACAGTGAGATGTCGACCGCCATCGCACTGAACAAGTGCGACGAGATGAAGACCCGGCTGGCCGAGCACGCCAAGACGATGGCCGAGCTGAAGGCCGCGGCACCCGCGGGCGAGAGCCGCAAGGCGCTCTTCGTGCGCGCCTCGGACAAGGGCTTCACCGGGTTCCCGCCGAAGGCCTACACACCGGGTGTCCTGGCCGTCATCGGGATCCAGTCGCCGCTGCCGGACGACTCCGGGGAGGCGTCGGTCTCGCTCACGCTGGAGACGCTGGTCGCCACCAAGCCGGACGTCATGTTCATCGCCCCCAACGACGGACCCACGCTGCGGGACACCTGGGCGAAGAGCCCGCTGTGGAAGGAACTCCCGGCGGTGAAGAACAACGCGACCTTCGACGTCAACCCGAACGAGTGGTCCCGGTCCCGCGGTCTGATCGCCTCCGAGGTGGTCGCCAAGGAAGCCGTCAAGCTCCTGTACGGGAAGTGACATGGCCATGTCCGTGAGCACCGCACCCAAACCGGCCGAGGACGCCGTCCACAAGCGACCGAGGATCGTGACCAGCAAGCAGCGGGTCACCTGGGTGACGCTGGCGCTCCTGGCGGTGGTCGTGGCGGGTGTGGTGTGGGGCCTGTCGATCGGGAGCCAGCACATCTCGCTGGCGCGGTTGCCCGGGGCGATCTTCGGGGGTGACCAGCCCGATCAATTGATCATCCAGTCGATCCGGCTGCCGCGGGTGGTGCTGGCGCTCTGCGTCGGCGCCGCCCTGGCGGTCGCCGGTGCCCTGATGCAGGCGGTCGCCGCGAACCCGCTCGCGGCACCGGAGATCATGGGTGTCAACGCCGGCGCGGTGTTCGTCGTCGTACTCGGGATCACTGTGGTGCCGTCGCTGTCGGGTGCGCCGACGATTCTGCTGGCGTTCGGCGGTGCGGCCGCGGCGGGTGTGTCGGTGATGCTGCTGGCCGGTTCGGGCCGCGGTCGGGTCAGTCCGATCCGGCTCGCGTTGGCCGGTGTGACGGCGAGCAGTCTGTTGATCTCGCTGACGCAGGTGCTGATCATCTTCGACGAGAACTCCGCCGACAGTGTGTTGTTCTGGCTGGTCGGCGGCGTCAACTTCGCGGGCTGGAGCGACATCCGCAACCTGCTGCCGTGGTTGGTGGCGGGATTGCTCGGTGCGTTCGCGATGGCCCGGCCGCTGAATCTGCTTGCCCTCGGCGACGACATGGCTCGCGGCTTGGGCCAGAACGTGGAGCGGACGCGGCTCTTCGGTTCGGTGCTGGTGATCGTGCTCTGCGGCTCGGCGGTGTCGGTGGCCGGTCCGGTCGCGTTCATCGGGCTGATCGTGCCGCACATCATGCGCCGCCTGGTCGGTTCCAGCTACGCGGTGCTGCTGCCGCTGTGTGCGGTGGGCGGCGGTGTCCTGGTGCTGTACGCCGACATCTCGTCCCGGTACGTCAAGCCGCCGTTCGAGGTGCCCGCCGGTGTGGTCACCGCACTGATCGGTGCACCGATCTTCGTCTACCTGGCTCGTCGACAGAAGGTGACTTCATGACCAGTACGGCGATTGTCGCGCAAGGTGTGCGGCGGACTTCGTTGGCGCAGCGGCATCCGGCGGTCCTGATGGGATCGCTCGGAGTGCTGGCGGTGGTGCTGAGTTTCTACAGTCTCAGCGTCGGCGCGACGGACGTGTCGATGGGCGATGTGTTCAACGCGGTGATCGGCAACACCAGCGATCAGGCGGCGCAGATCGTCATGCAGTTCCAGCTGCCGCGGGTCCTGCTGGCGTGGCTGGTCGGGATCGCGCTGGCGGTGTCCGGCGCGGTGATGCAGGGTGTGATCCGCAACCCGCTCGCCGCACCTGACGTGGTCGGGGTGACCAAGGGTGCCGGGTTCGCAGGCATGCTGTTGCTGCTCGCGATCCCCGGTATGCCGGTGGTGGCCGTCGTACCGGCGGCCTTCATCGGCGGTCTCGCGGCCGCCGGCCTGGTGTACATGCTGGCCTATCGACGCGGTTCCACGCCGGTGCGGATCGCGCTCGTCGGGATCGCGGTCAGCGCGGCCTTCGAGGCGGGTATCCGGTTCCTGCTGGTGCGCAACCCGCTCGATGTGAGTGCGGCGCTGATCTGGTTGACCGGCAGCCTGTTCGGCCGGTCGATGAAGTCGGTGCTCGAGATCCTGCCCTGGGTACTCGTCCTGGTGCCGCTGATCGTGATCTGGAGCCGCAAACTCGACGTACTCGGGCTCGGCGACGATCTCGCCGCCGGACTCGGTGAGTCGGTCGAGCGGACCCGGCGGACGCTGCTCCTGTTCGCGGTCGCACTGGCCGCCGCCGCGGTCGCGGTGTCCGGCACGATCGGCTTCGTCGGGTTGATCGCGCCGCACATGGCCCGCCGCGTGTTCGGCGGCAAGCACATCGCATCGATCCCGGCCGCCGCACTGTTCGGCGTGCTGCTGATGATCTTCGCCGACATGTTCGGCCGTGGTCTCGCCCCACCGCTCGAGATCCCCGCCGGCCTGGTGACAGCGGTCGTCGGCGGCCCGTACTTCCTCTACCTGCTCGTGAAGACCGGAAAGTAGGAGAACCGCCATGCGTCTGCAGGCACAGGGCGTCCAGCTCGCCTATGACCAGCGTGTCATCGCCAAGGACCTGACCCTGACCATCCCGGACGGGAAGGTCAGCGTGCTGATCGGTCCCAACGGCTCGGGCAAGAGCACCGCGCTGCGGGCATTGGCCCGGTTGCTGCCCCCGCAGAAGGGAAGTGTGATCCTGGACGGGAAGTCGATCCAGGAGACACCGACGAAGGAGGTGGCCCGGCTGCTCGCGATCCTGCCGCAGGTCCTGGTCACCCCCGAGTCGATCTCGGTCGAGGACCTGGTCTGGTTCGGCCGCCATCCGCACCGCGCGTCCCTCAAGGTGCCCAGCCCGGCCGACAAGGAGGCCGTCGAGTGGGCGATGGACGTGACCAGTACGGCGGAACTGCGCCATCAGCACGTGGATCAGCTGTCCGGCGGTCAACGGCAGCGGGTGTGGATCGCGTTGTGCCTGGCCCAGGGCACGGACCTGATCCTGCTCGACGAACCGACGACGTACCTGGATGTCGCCTATCAACTCGAGGTGCTCGACCTGCTGCACCAGCTCAACCAGGAACAGGGCAAGACGGTCGCGATGGTGTTGCACGACTTCAACATGGCCGCGGAGTACGCCGATCACGTGTTCGTGATGAAAGACGGCAGCCTGGTCACCCAGGGACCGCCGGAGGACGTGTTCACCTGCGACATCATCCGCGACGTGTTCGGGGTGGAGTCGAAGGTCGTCCCACACCCGGTCAGTGGCAAGCCGATGTGTATCCCACTCAGAGCAGGGCTCCGGACCCAGCTCTCAGTGGCAACCGGATAGGAGTAATGCATGACGTTGAGCCCCGCGGAAGTCGCCGAGCGGTCGGAGCGGGTCGCGCCGAAGTTGCGTGAGCATTTGCCGCCGACGCCGTTCGTGCGGTTCGGTGCGTTCAGTGACGAGCTCGGGGCGGAGGTGCTGGTGAAGTGCGAGCACCTCCAGCGCACCGGCTCGTTCAAGGCGCGTGGGTCGATGGCGAAGATCCTGACGCTGACCGACGAGCAGCGGGAACGCGGTGTGGTCACGGCCTCGACCGGCAATCACGGTCTCGGGGTCGGGAACGCGCTGGCGACACTCGGTGGTCGCGGTCTGGTGTACCTGCCGGAGAACGCGTCGCCGAGCAAGGTGGCCGCGCTGCGCCGGCTCGGGCTCGATCTCCATGCCGAGGGCAACGATTCCGGCGTACTAGAACCCAAGGCGCGGGCGTACGCCGCCGAACACGACCTCACCTATGTGCCGCCGTACAACGACCCGGACATCATCGCCGGGCAGGGCACGGTCGCGGTGGAGGTCCTCGAGCAGTTGGCCGGCTCGAGGTTGGACGCGGTGGTCGTCGCGGTCGGTGGCGGCGGGCTGGTCAGCGGGGTCGCGGCGGTGCTCAAGAAGCACCTGCCGGGGATTCGGGTGTACGGCGCCTCGCCGGTGCGCGACGATGCGATGGCTGCGTCGGTGCGGGCCGGGGAGATCGTCCAGATCGACGCGCAGGAGACGTTGTCGGACGGTACGGCGGGCAGCGTCGAGCCCGGAAGCATCACGTTCGACCTGTGTCGTGAGCTGGTCGACGACTGGGTGCTGGTCAGTGAGGACGCGATCAGCGCCGCGTTGCGGACGGTGATCGACACCGAACACCAGTTGATCGAAGGGTCCGCCGCGATGGCGTTCGCTGCCGTGCGCGAACGTCGTACCGAACTCGAAGGACAGCGGGTCGCCGTCGTGTCGTGCGGCGGCAACATCTCCGCGAGCACGTTGGTGGCCGCACTGGCCTGACCGCCGCGCCGAAGCACCCGAGGCAACCACCTCGGGTGCTTTGGCATGCCTTCATTCCGGGGCCTCAGCCCTCTGTTGACACCCTCGCAACAACGTAACTATCGTTTCGTGCAGCATATGTTTCATCTGAGAAGAGGAAGTGGCTGATGGACGCGGCAACGTGGGGGTTGATCATCGCGACGTTCGTCGCGTGTTTCGTGGAGATGGTGGAAGCCACCACGATCGTGATGGCGATGGGGTACACCCGGAGCTGGCGGTCGGCGCTGGCCGGCACCTTCGCGGCGCTCGGCGCGCTCGCGGTGGTCACCCTGGCGGCCGGGTACGCACTGGCGAACTGGCTGCCGGAGTCGGCGCTGCAACTCGCGATCGGCACGCTGCTGCTGATCTTCGGCCTGCAGTGGTTGCGCAAGGCAATCCTCAGATCGTCCGGCCGCAAGGCGATCCACGACGAGGATGCGATCTATCGAGAAGAGGTCGCGGCGGCCAAGGCGGCCGGTGAGAGCAGGAAGGGCCTGGACCTGTTCGCCTTCATGGTCGCCTTCAAGGGTGTCTTCCTCGAAGGCATGGAGGTCGTCTTCATCGTGCTGACCTTCGGCCTGAATGCGGGCAACATCCCGGCTGCCAGCCTCGGCGCGATCGCCGCCGTGGTGATCGTGCTCGGTGTCGCGGTCGCACTGCGCCGCCCGCTGTCGATGATCAACGAGAACCTGCTCAAGTACGGCGTGGGCCTGCTGCTCGCGTCCTTCGGAACGTACTGGGCGGTCGAGGGTCTCGGCATCTTCCGGGGCGACCGGGAGAGTCTCGACTGGCCCGGTCACGACCTGATGATCCTGGTCCTGCTGGCTGCCTGGCTCCTGCTCAGCCGGATCTTCGTCGCCGTACTGCGGACACCGGCGGCACCGACGCCGGTCGCTGCTGCTGACATCGCCGTGGAGGTGAAGAAGTGAAGTTTCTCAAGGCCTTCGGGCAGTTCTGGTACGACTTCATCATCGGAGACGACTGGAAGATCGCTGTCGCCGTCGTGCTCGCCCTCGTGGTCACGCTGGTAGCGATGGCTACAGGACTCCTTGGTGACGCCGGCCTGACCGTGCTGGGCGGAGTCGCGGTCATGGTCGCGTTCGCCGTCAGCCTGGCCATCGACGTACGACCGAAACGGCGCTGACTCTCCTTACCTGCTTGACCTCCGGCCCCGCCCGCGTGTGCGGGGCCGGATTTTTTGTCGTGATTGTAGTGCTCATGACGTCTTCTCAAGATCTCGTAGCGTCTGCTACAGTGCTGACCGAGGCGCCCGTTTCCGTCCTTTTGCATCGGAGGTCCCGAAGTGTCTGATTCATCGGTACTGCGCGATACCGCCGAGGCGGTGCTCGGGCTGCTTCCCGCGGAAGTGCAGTACGGCGACGTGCGCGTCGTACGGCGGACGCACGAGCAGGTGCTGGTCGAGCTCGAAGGTCCCGGCGAGGTCGGGTACGACGACTCGACCGGGCTCGGTCTCCGGGTGGTGATCGGTGGCCAATGGGGTTTCGCCGCCACCCACCGGCTTGATCGGCACGGGCTCGACGCGGTCGTCGCCCAGGCGGTCGGCCAGGCTCGTGCGGCCGGCGGTGGTGGCCGGGTGTCACTCGGGTCGCCGGTGACGACCCGGGACACGTGGTGCTCGCCGATGCACGTGGACCCGTTCACGGTGCCGCTGTCCAGCAAGCTCGACCTGCTCGCCGCGACGGTGAAGGAGGCCGCGACCGCCGGTCCGCTGGTCCAGCAGATCGAGGCGTCGATGGACTTCTACCGCGACCACAAGGTGTTTGCGAACACCGAGGGCGCGTTGATCGAGCAGACCCTGACCGAGAGCGGCGGCGGCCTGATGGTCAACGCCAGTGACGGCGACGATCTGCAGCGACGATCGTTCCCACAAGGCGTACCGCGGCAGATCCGCGGCCAGCGCGGCGACTTCGCCACCGCCGGCTACGAGCACGTGATCTCCCTCGGCCTGGACCGCGAGGCGGCCCGGATCGCCTCCGAGGCGGTCGCCTTGCTGTCCGCGCCGCAGTGCCCGGACGAGATCACCACGCTCATTGCCGGGAGCAACCAACTCGCGATGGTCCTGCACGAGTGCGCCGGTCACCCGATGGAGGCCGACCGCGCGCTCGGCACCGAAGTGAGCCTGGCCGGCGGCACCTACGCCACTCCCGAACGCCGCGGCACCTTCCGGTGGGGTTCACCGATCGTGTCGGCGTACGCCGATGCCACTATTCCCGGCGCACTCGGTTCCTTCGGGTACGACGACGAAGGCGTGCCGGCGCAGCGGACCCAGCTGGTGAAGGACGGCATCTTCCTCGGTTACATGTCCGGTCGCGAGTCGGCCGGTGCTCTGGGCGGGGAGTCGACCGGGCAAGCACGAGCCGATGGGTGGCAGCGGTTGCCGCTGGTGCGGATGACGAACATCTGCCTGGAACCGGGGGAGTCGTCGCTGGACGAGATGATCGCCGGCACCAAGCGCGGCATCCTGGTCGACACCAATCGCGGCTTCTCGATCGACGACCAGCGGATGAACTTCCGGTTCGGTACCGAGGTCGGCTGGGAGATCCGCGACGGGAAGGTCGGCCGGCTGCTGAAGAACTGCACGTACCAGAGCGTCACGCCACAGTTCTGGGCCAGCCTCGACGCGTTGGGTGGACCGGACGAGTGGAAGGTGCACGGCGTTCCGTCCTGCAACAAGGGCGAACCGCTGCAGGTCGCACACGTCGGTCACGGCACAGTCCCCGGTCGCTTCCAGAATGTGCAGGTGGGTCGATGAGCATCGAACAGAACCAGGTCGAGCAGGCGCTGGAGATCCTCGGCGAGGGCACCCGGCTCGACGTCCTCGGCGAGCACGCGGACCTGCTCCGCTTCGCCGAGTCCCAAGTCACCGCCCAACACAGCGAACGCCGCCTCCGAGTCCGAGTCCGCACCACCCGCAACGGCCGCTCCGCCGCAGGTTCTCTCGAGACGCTGGCCCCGGCGGCGGTCGAGGTTCTCGCCGACCGGCTCGACGCGGCCCTTGCCGACCTGCCCCCGGGGCCTGAGGCAACTACTCCCGTCGCGGCACCCGTAGATCACTCCGCGGAAACACCGCATGTCCCCGCAGCCACCTCTGTTCTCCAGGCTGACCCCGAAGACAGGCACCGCTGGTTCTTAACCGTGCGAGACGGGCTTGACTCGTCGACGACGCTTGGTGGGGCGATCCGGTATGACGTGCTCGATCGGGTGGTGGCTGACTCGGAGGGGTTGTTCCGGGCGGAGACGTTGACCAAGGCGGCCATTCAGGCGATTGCCAAGAAGGGCGACAACTCGGTCAGCGTTCGGTACATGCACCGCGACGCGGACCGGATCCCGGTGGACGAGATCCCGGCGAAGTTGCGTACGGCGCTGACCCCGCTGCCGACCCGTGAAGCCCATCATGGCCCGTGCCGCGTGCTGCTGAAACCACAGGCCGTCATCACACTGATGGCGACGTACGGACACTTCGTTCTCGGTGCGACCGGATACGCGACCGGCCGCTCGGCGGTCGCCGGCCGGCTGGGGGAGCGGGTGGTGAGCGATCTGATCAACCTGGTCGACGACGGTGCCGACGCGGACGGCCTGCCCAGCGGCTTCGATGCCGAGGGCAACGTACGACGCCGCACCAGGCTAATCGATCACGGCGTACTGACCGGTGTCGTCTCCGACCGTCGTCGCGCGGCCGTCACCGGCGGCGTCCCCACCGGTCACGCTGTACCCGACGGCTGGCGATTCGGTGGCGACCCAAGTCCGTCGAACCTGCTGCTCGCTCCCGGCGAGGCGACTGACGAGAAGATGCTCGCCGACTGCGGCAGCGGACTCGTCGTCAACCGGCTGGACTACCTGCGCTCGCTCCATCCGAAGCAGACCCTGGTCACCGGCACGACCCGTGACGGCACGTACTGGGCGGAAGACGGCGAACTCGTCGCCTGGCACCCGCAGGTGCGTTTCACCTTCCGGATGGACGACGTACTCAACGCGGTCCTTGCCGTTGGCAACACCCGCGAGTGCGGCGACACCACGTTCATGGACAGCGTCGTCGTACCGTCCCTGCTGATCGACGCCGGTCCGCTCGTCTTCCCCTGATCCAGCAGTGCCCTGCGTGAGGCGTGCTCATAAGTCCGCGGGGCACTGCTGCACCACTTCGTTCGGAGACCGCATGCCCTCGGTTGCGCCCTTGCTCAACGGCTTCCACCCCACCGAGCTGCGCAACCTGGCCAACCCACCGTCGACCGACTTCGGGACGCCACGGTGGGCGAAGGCGGCGATGGACGGCCTCGACTTTCGCGAGGTCAGTGAGGGAGACC
The DNA here is from genome assembly GCF_037203805.1 of Kribbella sp. CCNWLW201. NCBI lineage: Bacteria > Bacillati > Actinomycetota > Actinomycetes > Propionibacteriales > Kribbellaceae > Kribbella > Kribbella sp. CCNWLW201. Next base: position 89,962 of record NZ_JBBCBQ010000004.1, read on the forward strand.
TGTGTCCGGTGCACGACCGGACGATTCGGCGCGACGCCGGCGGTAGCTTCGACTACAGCGGACCTGCCGTGCCGTTGGAGTTTCGGGTCCCGTGAGCGAAGGAGTTGCCGTGGACACCATGCCCGAGCGGACCCCGAGCATGCTCGAGGATCCGCCGCAGGTCGACCTGACCGCGGCGGCCCGGTTACTGCAAGTGGAGTACGGCGTCGACGCCGAAGTCTCCGACCTGCGCAGTGAGCGGGACCGCAACTTCCTCGCTCTCGCCGAGGACGGCCGGCGCCTGGTGATCAAGGTGTCGAACTCGGGCGACGACCCGGACCAGCTCGCGATGGAAAACGCCGCGATGCATCACGTCGAGCTGGTCGACCCAGACCTCCCGATCCCGCGCGTACTGACCAGCCTCGACGGTCGTTCCGTGGTGACGGTCGGGGCCGCCGACGGCCGAACGCATCGGGTTCGCGTGATGACGGTCATGCCTGGCGACGTGGCCGACCTGACCGCACTGCCGGGGTGGTTCGCGGCCGACTTCGGGTCGGTGAGTGCGCGGTTGACGCGCGCCTTGCAGGGGTTCGGGCATCCGGCGGCGTACCGGCGGCTCGACTGGGATCCGCGGATCGTGACCACCTTGCGTCCGTACGCCGACAGCCTGCCGGACGAGCGTCGTCGCGCCCCGATGCATCGGCTGCTCGAACGCTTCGAAGGCCTCGACGCGGCGACGCGTGAACTGCCCGGATTCGTGCTGCACGGTGACGTGACGTTGAGCAACGTGCTGCTGAAGGACGGCGGCATCACCGGGGTGATCGACTTCGGCGACATGCACCACACGGCCCGCGTCGCCGAGCTGGCGATCAGCCTGACGTCGCTGCTGCGTGAGTCCGACGATGTCTGGGGCGACGCCGGCCGGTTCCTCGACGGGTACCAGCGAGTGCTGCCGCTCGAGCCCGCCGAGGTTGCGCTGATCGGTGAGCTCGTCCTGGCCCGATCCGCCGCGAGTGTGCTGATCTCGGCCTGGCGCGCGCCGCTCTACCCGGACAACGAGGAGTACCTGACCAGCCTGGTCGCCGGCAGTTGGCGCATCCTCGACCTTCTCGCCGACATGTCGACATTCGACCTCGCCGACCGCTTCCACCACCTCTGCGGCACCTCGCGCGTCACCTCAACGCAGAAGGCTGATCCGACCTTGCTGGTACGACGGCAGTCCGCGCTCGGAGGTGAGCTGTCGCCACTGTTCTACCGATCCCCGTTGCAGGTCGTACGAGGCGAAGGACCCTGGATCCACACTGCGGACGGTCGTCGCTATCTCGATGCCTACAACAACGTTCCGGTCGTCGGGCACGCGCATCCGGCCGTTGTCCAGGCGATCTCGCGACAGGCCGCCGTACTCAATTTGAACTCGCGCTACCTGCACCCGAACGTGGTCGAGTTGGCCGAGCGGCTGACGGCGTCGATGCCGGACGGGCTGGACACGTGCGTGTTCGCCAACTCCGGGAGTGAGGCCAACGATCTGGCGTGGCGGATGGCCCGCGTGGTCACCGGCCGGGGTGGTGCGGTGGTTGCCGACCTCGCCTATCACGGGGTGAGCGAGGCGACCGCGGCGTTCTCGACCAACACGTATCCGGCGGCGGCGCGACCTCCACATGTCGCCGTCTTCGAGGTGCCTCGGGGTGCCGATGGCAACGGTACTGCGGCGGTGCAGCGAGCGCGGGCGGAGTTGCAGCGGGCCGGGCATGATCTGGCGCTGCTCGCGGTCGACAGTGTGTTCAGCAGCGCGGGGATCCTGACACCGACCGACTCGTTCGTGCGTGGGTTGCAGGATGAGGCGCGGGCGGCCGGTGGGTTGTTCCTGGCGGACGAGGTGCAGGCCGGGTTCGGGCGGGGTGGGCGGAACCTGTGGCGGTTCCAGGACTTCGGGCTGACGCCGGACTTCGTCACGCTCGGCAAGCCGATGGGCAACGGGCATCCGGTCGCGGCGCTGATCACGCGACGGGAGATCGCGGAGGCGTTCGTCGAGGTGGACGAGTACTTCAGCACCTTCGGCGGCAACCCGGTCTCGTGCGTCGCCGCGCTCACCGTGCTGGACGTGATCGAGCAAATGAGCCTGGTCGAGCGGTCCGGTCAGGTCGGTGCCGAGTTGCGTGCTGGTTTGGAAGCCCTGGTGCCGGAGGTTCGCGGACAGGGGTTGATGGTCGGAGTCGAGATGCCCGACGCGGCAGACTTCGCCGAGCGGTTGCGGGAGTACGGCGTACTCGTCGGAACGACCGGGCCCGGTGGGGGAGTGCTGAAGATCCGGCCGCCGCTGATCTGGGAGACGGCCGAAGTCGAGCAGTTCTTAATCGCGTTCCAAGAAGCGATGCGTTAGCTACTGTTGGCGCGTGCGCGAACTGGTTGTGCTGGGCACCGGAAGCCAGGTTCCGTCGCGCGAGCGCACGCAGAACGGCTACTTCCTGCGCTGGGACAACGAGGGATTCCTGTTCGATCCGGGCGAGGGAACGCAGCGTCAGATGCTGTACGCCGGAGTCGCGGCCGGCGCGATCACCCGGCTCTGCGTCACCCACTTCCACGGCGACCACTGCCTCGGCGTACCGGGAATCGTGCAGCGGCTGTCGCTGGACGACGTACCGCACCCGGTCCGGGCGCACTATCCGGCGTCGGGACAGACGTACTTCACCCGGCTGCGGTACGCCGCTTCGTTCTATGAGCGAGCCGAGTTGCTCGAGGAACCGGTCGACGAAGACGGCCTGCTGTCGGTCGGATCGTTCGGGCAACTCTGGGCCCGGCGCCTCGAGCACCCGATCGAGTCCTTCGGCTACCAGTTGATCGAGCCGGACGGCCGGCGGATGCTTCCGGACCAGCTCGCTGCGCATGGTGTGGTGGGCCCTGCGATCGGGAGGTTGCAACAGGCCGGCTCGATCGAGGTCGACGGGCGCACGGTCACGATCGAGCAGGTCAGCGAGCCGCGACCCGGGCAACGGTTCGCGTTCGTGATGGACACTCGCCTGTGCGACAACGTCCTCCAACTCGCCGACCGCGCCGACCTGCTCGTGATCGAGTCCACCTACCTGTCCACCGAATCAACGCTGGCCCGCCGCTTCGGTCACCTCACCGCCCGCCAGGCCGCCCGGGTGGCCCAGGAATGCGGGGTCCGCAAACTGGTCCTCACCCACTTCTCCCAGCGCTACCTGGACCCGCAGGCCTTCCACAACGAAGCCGCCGAGGAGTTCACCGGCGAGATCGTCGTCGCCGCCGACCTGACCCGCACCCGCGTCCCGCCCCGCCACTAGCGCCGCACGGTGCAGTTCGACAGGAGGTGTCCGGCGATCGAGCCGGATTCCTGGTGGGCTCAGGCGGGGAGTGGCTGGCAGTGGGCGTATACGTCCTGTCGATCTGCAGTTCTAGCGCAACGTGCGGAAGAACTCGCGGACGTCGGTGATCAGCAGGTCGGGGACTTCGAGGGCGGCGAAGTGGCCGCCGTGGTCGACGTCGGTCCAGCGGGTGATGTTGTTGTCCTGCTCGGAGTAGCGGCGGATCGCGACGTCGTGGGCGAGCACCAGCGCAGCCGTCGGCACGCCCGAGTTCTCCAACGACGCGCCCCATTGGGACGCCTGCGCGTAGCCGACGTACGCGGCCGATCCCGCCGTACCGGTGAGCCAGTAGATCATCACGTTGGTGAGCAGCCGGTCCCGGCCGATGATCTCCTCGGGCAGGGTCTCCATCGGGTACGTCCAGGCGCGGAACTTGTCCATGATCCAGGCGAGCTGCCCGACCGGCGAGTCCGTCAGCCCGTACGCGAGGGCCTGCGGCCGGGTCGACTGGATGGCGATGTAGCCGAACTCCTTCTGCATGAACTCCGCGATCCGGCGCATCCGGTCCTGCTCGACCGGGGTGAGGCTCTTGAGCTCCTCGTCGCTCACCGGGAACGTCGGCAGGTTGGGCCCGCCGTTGGTGTGGACGCCGACGACCTTGTCCTTCGCCGCGCGCGCCACCTCAGGTGAGACAGCCCCGCCGATGTCACCGCCCTGGACGCCGTACCGGTCGTAACCGAGCTGTTCCATCAGCACGGCCCAGGCCTGCCCGATTCGCGCCCGCGTCCAGCCGGCTTCGCTGACCGGTCCGGAGAAGCCGAATCCGGGCAGTGAGGGGATGACGAGATGGAACGCGTCCGCGGCCTCGCCGCCGTGCGCGACCGGGTCGGTCAGCGGGCCGATCAGGTCGAGGAACTCCACGATCGAGCCCGGCCAGCCGTGCGTCAGGACCAGGGGGAGTGCGTCGGGCTCGGGCGACTTCACGTGCAGGAAGTGGATCTGCTGGCCGTAGATCTCGGTGGTGAACTGCGGGTACTGGTTGAGCTCCGCCTCCGCCTTGCGCCAGTCGTACTGGTCGCGCCAGTAGTCGACCAGGTCGCTCAGCCAGGAGACGGGGACGCCGGTGTCCCAGTCGTCGCCGGGGAGCGGGGCCGGGAGCCGGGTGTTCGCCAACCGGCTCGCCAGGTCGTCGAGCGTGCTCTGCGGGATGTCGATGCTGAATGGCTTGATCATGGTTCCACTGTTTCACCCGGTTAGGACAGCTTCTGTCCTAGCTGACTGGCAAACTTGGGGCATGCTCGAAACGTCTGCTCGGCTGCTCAAGTTGCTCTCCTTGCTGCAGTTGCCCCGGGAATGGAGTGGGGCTGCGCTCGCCTCCGAGCTCGGGGTCGGGGTGCGGACAGTTCGCCGCGATGTCGACAAGTTGCGTAACCTCGGCTACCCGGTGGACGCCGTACCAGGGGTGGCCGGGTACCGCCTCGGCGCGGGTACGGCGCTGCCGCCGTTGCTCCTGGACGACGAGGAGGCGGTCGCGGTCGCGATCGGATTGCGAGCCGCCGCGACCGGGAGTGTGGCGGGGATCGAAGAGTCGTCGATCCGGGCGCTGACCAAGCTCGAACAGGTCCTGCCGTCCCGGATCCGGCATCGGATCACGTTGCTCCAGGCAGTCGATGTCACGCCGTCCGGCGCCGCCGCAGTGCAGCCGGATGTCCTGCTGGCGGTCGCCGCAGCCTCTCGCGATCGGCAGCGATTGCGGTTCGACTACCGCAGTCACGACGGTACGACGACCATCCGTACGACGGAGCCGCATCGCCTGGTGCACACCGGACGGCGTTGGTACCTGGTCGCGTGGGACGTCGACCGCGCGGACTGGCGTACCTTCCGCCTCGATCGTCTCGAGCCACGCATCCCGACCGGGCCGCGCTTCACGCCCCGCGAGGTCCCCGACCTGGACACCACGGCCCGCGGCGTCGCCTCCGGCGGCTACCACTACCAGGCCCGGTTCCTCATCCACGCCCCCGCTGATCAGCTGACCGACCGCCTGGCCCCCAGCGTCGCAACAGTGACTCCGCTGACCGCCGAGACAACCCAGGTCGACACCGGCGCCAACTCCCTCGACGAACTGCTGCTCTACATGGCCATCCTCGGCCACCGCTTCGAGGTCCTCTCACCTCCCGAGCTGGTGGCCCAGGTGAGCGTCCTCGCCGCACGCCTGACCGCAGCGATCCCGAAGAGCGGGTAGCGTGCCGACATGTCTCTCGCCGGTTTGCAGGATCGGTACGTCGACACAGTGCTGGGCCGGATCCGCTTGCGGATCGGCGGATCGGGGCTGGCGATGCTCTTCTGGCCGAGCCTGTTGATGGACGGGACACTGTGGTCCCGCCAGGCCGCGCACTTCGCCGACCGCTTCCAGGTGATCCTGGTCGATCCGCCCGGCCATGGTGACAGCACACCGCTGAACGGGCCGTTCACCTTCGAGCAGTGCGCTCAGGTGATCACCGAGATCCTCGACGACCTCGGCGTCGACAAGGCCCACCACATCGGCAACAGCTGGGGCGGCATGATCGGCGGCACGTTCGCCGCCCTCCACCCGGACCGGATCGGGATCGCCGTACTGATGAACGCGACCGCCTCCCCGGCCGGCCTCCGGCAGAAGGTCGAGTACGGCGTCCTGACGCGATCCGCCCAACTCCTCGGTGCGATCCGCGGACCGCTCGTCCGGCCGGTGATCGACGCGTTCCTCGGTCCGACCGCGAAGGAGGAGAAGCCGCAGGTCGTTGCCACGGTCAACGAATCGGTCCGCCGGGTGAACATCGCGTCCGGCCGTCACGCGGTCACGAGTGTGGTCCCGCGCCGCCCGGATCAGCGCGAGCTGTTCGGCCGGATCCGCACGCCCGTCCTGGTCGTGGCCGGCGCCGAGGACGCCACCTTCCCGGTCACCGAAACCGAGGAGATGGCCGACTCGATCCCCGGTGCGCGGTTCGTCGTACTGGAACAGTCCGCGCATCTCGCCGCACTGGAGTCCCCGACCGAGGTCAACGCGCTGATCGACGACTTCCTCGCGGACAACCCAGGTCAGTCGTCGTAGTCCGTCGAGGTGGTGAGATGGGCCCAGGCGGCGGCTTCTTCGGCGCGGGAGCGGGAGGCCTGGTCGGCATGGGTGAGGGCGTCCTTGCCGAGCAGCAGGCGGAGCGGTGGGTTGTCGAGGGCAACGACTTCGAGGATCGCGCGGGCAGCCTTGGCCGGGTCACCTGGTTGCTTGCCGTCGGTTTCCTGCCGGTAGCGGTTCATCGCGCCGACGGTGGCGTCGTAGTCGGGATCGACCGGCGCGAGCGTCATCGACGTACCGCCCCAATCGGTCCGGAACGCACCCGGCTCGATGATCGTCACCTTCACCCCGAACGGCGCCACCTCGTTGCTCAGGACCTGCGAGAACCCTTCGACGGCGTACTTCGCGGTCTGGTACGCACCCATCCCCGGTGTACCGCCGGCCCGTCCGCCGATCGACGAGAACTGCAGGAAGTGCCCGCCGCGCTGCTGACGGAAGACGGGTAGCGCGGCCTTCGTGACGTTGACGAGGCCGAACAGGTTCGTCTCGAGCTGCGCTCGGAAGTCCGCGTCGGTGGTGTGCTCGATCGCGGCACTGTTCGCGTAGCCGGCGTTGTTCGCGACCACATCGAGACCGCCGAACTCGTCGAGAGCGGTCTGTACGGCGGACCGCGCTGCGGCCGCGTCAGTGACGTCCAGGGCGATCGCGCGGATCCGGTCGCCGTACCGGTCGACCAGATCGTCGAGTTGCTCAGGTTTGCGGGCGGTGGCGACGACCCGGTCACCGGCGGCCAGGACCGCTTCGGTGAGGGCACGGCCGAGACCGCGGGAGCTACCTGTAATCAGCCAAGTTCTACTCATGACCGTCCTAACTAACCAACTGGTTGGATGTATTCCCTGATGATGACACAGCTAACCAACCGGATGGTTGCTAGGGTGGGGCGCATGCAGAGGAATGCCGACCGGACCAGGACGCGGATCCTGGCGGCCGCCACCGAGGAGTTCGCGGCCCGGGGGATCGCCGGGGCGCGGGTGAACCGGATCGCCGAGGTGGCCGGCTGCAACAAGGCGATGCTGTACGCCTACTTCGGCAGCAAGGACGGACTGTTCGACGCCGTGTACACGGCCGCCGTCGATGCCTACCTGGCCGATGTCGGCTTCGACACCGGCGACCTGCCCGGGTACGCCGGCCGGGTCTTCGACTACTTCGAGGACCATCCCGAGCATCAGCGGCTGAACATCTGGTACCGCCTCGAGCGCCCCGAAGGCAGCGGGCTGGAGGCGATCGTTGCCGTCAACAAGAGCCGGCTCGGCGACCTCGACCAGGCCCAGCGATCCGGCGTCGTACCGGCGAATTTCACCCCGGCCGAGCTCCTCGCACTGCTGCAGGCCATCGCCATCAGTTGGTCGTCGATGAACCCCGAGTACGGCGCTCGTGCCCCGAGCAAAGCATCCCGCCGCGCGGCGGTCGTCGACGCGGTCCGGCGGCTTCTGGCGTCGTAGTGGTGTGGCGCAGGCCACTGTGGATTCTCAGCCAACTCATTGGTTCGCCCGATGGAGTTCTCAGTCTCGCGAGCTCTACTCGAAGGCAGAAGGAACTGGCCGAGGAGGGCACCGGGAATGAACGACAACGCGGGACGGCAGGGAGCTGGACAGGGCGGCGCGGGGCAGCAGGGCGCCGGTCAGGGCGGCGCGGGGCAGCAGGGCGCCGGTCAGCAAGGTTTCGGGAACCAGGGTCCCGGTCCACAGCAGCACGGTCCGCAGAACCCCGGTCCACAGCAGCAAGGTCCGCTGAATCCCGGTCCGCAGGGGCCCTGGCAGCAGCCGGGGTACTGGCACCCGGCCGGTCCTTACCAAGGCGGGCCGCAGTACCCCGGACAGCAGGCGCCATACGCGGGGATGCCGTTCCCCGGCTACCCGGCGTACGGCGTACCGCAGCAGCAGAAGCCGCCGAAGCGCGGCCGGCGGTTGCTCGGCGCCGGCGCGCTGGGGCTCGCGGTCGCGCTGGTCGCCGGATCGGTTGCCTGGGGCATCGACCAGCACGCGGGCAGCGGTTCGCAGCTCTCGCAGCAGCAGCTGGATCCGGCGGCGGTGGCGGCGAAGGTCTCGCCCGGCCTGGTGAACGTGAACACCGTGCTCGGGTACGAGAACGCGAGGGCGGCCGGGACCGGGATCGTGCTGACCTCCGACGGTGAGGTGCTGACGAACCACCACGTGGTCGAGGGTGCCACCTCGATCTCGGTGGTTGACGTCGGCAACGGGAAGACGTACGCCGCGAGTGTGGTCGGGTACGACGAGGACCACGACATCGCCGTACTGAAGTTGAAGGACGCGTCCGGGCTGCAGACGGCCAAGATCGGCGACTCGGACAAGGTCGCGGTCGGCGACCAGGTGGTCGGGATCGGCAACGCGGGCGGCGCCGGCGGTACGCCGAGCTACGCGGCCGGCACAGTGACCGGGCTGAACCAGTCGATCACCGCGACCGACGAGAACGGCCAGGACCCGGAGAACCTGACCGGCCTGATCCAGACCAACGCCAACATCCAGGCCGGCGACTCCGGCGGACCGCTGGCGAACGCCTCCGGCGAGGTGATCGGCGTCGACACGGCCGGCTCGGGCGGCAACAACGGCGGCAGCGGACGACCGGGCCAGGCGGCCGCGTCCACGGCCACCGCCGCGACCGCGACGCTGGCAGCCACCACCGGTACGGCGACCACGACCGCGGACGGGAACGGCCCCGGCTTCGGACCTGGATTCGGCGACGGCAACGGGTTCGGCGACGGCTCCGGTGACGGCTCGGGCAACGGCCAGGGGCAGGGCAACGGCCAGGGGCAGGGGCAGACCACGACGCAGGGCTACGCGATCCCGATCAACGAGGCGATGCAGATCGCCGATCAGATCGAGGACGGCAAGGCGTCGGACACCGTGCACATCGGCGAGTCGGCGATGCTCGGAGTCTCGGTCCTGTCGAACGCGGACACGACCGGCGCGGTGGTCGGCGACGTACTCGCGAACGGCAAGGCGGACGAGGCCGGCATCGAGGCCGGAGACGTGATCACCACCTTCGCCGGCAAAACGGTCGAGTCGCCCGACACCCTGTCGACCCTGCTGAACCAGCACCACCCCGGCGACAAGGTCGAGGTCGGCTGGGTCGACCAGGTCGGTCAGCAGCACAAGGCAACCATCGAACTCATCACTGGCCCGGTCCGCTGACACAGCGCTACTCCCCCCGCTGAAGCGGACCGAAACCGATCGGGCCCGGCGCCTCTCACCCCCTCCGGGGCGTCCGGGCCCGATCGCTGTGTTGTGCGGACAGGTCAGGAATGAAGAAGCCTCCGCGGGTACGGCGCACTTAGCGTGAGTCCATGGTGATTCGACGCCTCGTGCCCGCCGCGTACCGGCCGGTGCTCGCCAACCGGGTGCTCCGGCGGTTGATCCTCGGCTTCGCGGTCTCGTACCTCGGGGACGGGATGAGCTTCGTCGCGGTGGCGTGGCTCGCCATCGAACTCGCACCGGAGGCGACCGCGGGTCTGTGGGTCGGCGGCGCGGTGGCGGCGTACACCTTGCCTGGCGTGGTCGGCGCGTTGGTGTTCGGTCGCCAGCTGCGCAAGCTCCCGCCTCGGCGCATTCTGCTGGCCGACAACATCGTGCGCGGAGTCTTCCTGGGCGCCGTACCGCTGGCCTGGTTCGCCGGATTCCTGACGCCTGCGTTGTACGTCGTACTGCTCGCGGTCTCGTCATTGCTGCATGCCTGGGGCAGTGCTGCCATGTACACGCTGATGGCCGAGCTGTTGCCCGAGGAACAGCGACTGGCCGCGAACACGCTCGTCAGCTCGCTCAACTTCGCTGCCACGATTGCCGGTCCTGCCATCGCCGGTGTGCTGGTGACGTACGTCAGCCCTGCGCTGGTGATCGGACTTGATGCTCTTAGCTGGTTGTTCCTCGCGGCGATTGTCGTCAGTACGCGACTGCCGGAATCACGACCCGTTGTGGCCGCGGATGAGCCGGCTGCGCGCGGTGGGTTCGCGTTCCTGCGTTCGCATCCCGAGCTGATCGGGCTGCTGGCGCTGACCTGGTTCTTCAACTTTCTCTACGGCCCGGTCGAGGTCGCGCTGCCGCTGCACGTGACCAACGATCTGGACGCACCGGGCACGCTGCTGGGCCTCTACTGGATGCTGTTCGGCATCGGCGCAGTCCTCGGCGGCCTCACGATCGGTGCCCTGCGCCAGCTCCCACTCTGGCCCGTGACGTTAGCCATCGTCGTCCTCTGGGGCCTCCTGCTCCTGCCGTTCGGCTTCGACGTCCCGATCGCCGTCACCGTCATCTGCTTCATGCTCGGCGGAGCAATCTACGGCCCCTTCGTCCCGCTCTCGATCACCCTCGTCCAGGCGAAGTCCCCACCACAACACCTGGCCGCAGTCCTCGCCGCCCGCAGCTCAGTCCTTCTGACGGCGTCGCCCCTCGGCACAGCCCTAGGCGGCCCGCTGACCACAGCCCTAGGCCCAAGAGCAACGCTCGGCGCCTCAGGTCTCGCCACCGTAGCCCTTGGCGCCATCGCCTGCGCTCTATTGCTAGCCCGAAAGTCGGTGCATGAGTTGGCCAAGGAAGTCGGTGACTAGCAGGCGGGTGCTGCCCTATCACCCCGGCAGTGCCGCAAACGGCGGCGCACATCGCGGTAGGCCGCAGACTGCAGACGGGCGGGGCGGGGGGTGAGCAGTGCGCAGCATGCAACGCGCACTGGCGTGATTCTCGGGCGACTTCAAACTGTTGCTTGCCGTGGGCACCGGTGAGGCGGGTGGGCGAGGCAGTCGGCGCAATGTGTGGCGGGCAGCCGTCAGTTGCTCGGGAACGGGCAGCGGGCGCGGCGGCGGGGGGCGAGGTGGTCAGGGAGCAGTGATGCCGGGGGGCGGGACAGCGCGCGGTGCCAGGGTGGGTCTGGCCAGGAGACCGGCGGCGCAGTGGCGGTGGTCAGAAGGGTGGTGGGTCGTCAGCGACTACGCGCCGGGGCACGTGGTCGGGGCCGACGTCGGTGATGCGGTGTTCGTGGCTGCCTGGGTAGTTGTGGCTTGGGATGGGGCTGGGGCTGGTGCCAGGTTGTTGGGTGATGGGTCCGCGGGCGGGTGGGACGGTGGTGTAGCGGTGGCCGGTGGGGGTGGTCAGCGTGATGGAGCCGTCGGGGTGGCTGGTGGTCGTCCAGCCCCAGGTGGGGGTGTCTTTGATGACGTGGTGGTACTCGCAGTACGGCGCGAGCCCGGTGAGGCTTGTGGTTCGGGACTGTTTGAAGGGGGTGGTGTGGTCGCGGTCGCAGTCGCGGGAGGTGCGGTTGCAGCCGGGCCAGGCGCAGACGGGATGGCGGGCGAGCAGGGTTTCGGTGATCAGGGTGCCGGGGTCGTGGCGGGTGGTGGAGGCCTCGAGAACCGTGCCGTTGACCGGGTCGGTCAACAGTCGCCGCCAGGTGCCGTTCGTCGCGATGCGGCGGGCCATCTCGGCCGGGATGGGACCGTAGCCGGTGAGTTCGGCGGGGTCGTCGTCGAGGCCGAGCAGGGTGGTGGCGGGGATGATGACTTCGATGTGGGGGCGTCGGCGGTGTTGGTCGGGGAGTCGGCGGGCGAGCCAGTCCAGGCCATTGCGGAGGATGTGTTCGAACAGGTCGGCGGTGACGTCGGCGCGGCGCTGTCCGGCGGACCGGGCGTCCTTGACCGGTTCGGTGGTGACGTCGATACCGGGAGCGGTGGCCGCCGCGGCGGTGTCCGCGGTCGAGTCCGTGCCATCCGCGGCGCTTCGGGCCTCGGGAGTGGTGGAGGTGGCGGGTGTGGGAGTCGGGTTCGCGGTGGGCGGGGTGGCGCCGGCCGTGCGCGCAGATGCGGTGTCGGTAGGCGTCGTAGCGGTGGGTGCCGCACCGTGCGGCGTCGTACGAGCGGGCGTCGCACCGTCCGGCGTCGTACCAGCGGGCGCCGTAGCGGTGGGTGTCGTGCTGGTGGGAGTCGCAGTGGCAGCGGCTGCCGTGTCGGCAGACGTCGTGTCAGTGGGCTCCGTGTCGGTGGGTGCCTGTTTGGTGGTGGTGCCGCGTTTGGCGAGGGTGGCCATGGCCTGGATGGTGACCCACATTTGCTGGATCTTGTCGGCGGTGTGGACGATCCACAGCCCGGCCATGCCGTTGGCGAGCGGGACGATCTTGCAGGTGCGGTCGGCGACCGCGGCCCGGTGGTCGTCGGCGTCCTCGGTTGCGCGGTGTTTGGCGACCTGGCGGCGCAGGGATTCGAGCAGGTTCTTGTGGGTCTGGGCCGCGGCCCGTTTCAGCACGTGGGCCTCGACGGCTTGGGCGGCCTGGTCGGGCAGGTCGGCGGTGGCCTCGGCGATGGCCAGGGCCTTGCCCCAGGTGAGGGCGCCGCACTTCAGCGCGGTCTGGGTTGCCCGCAGCGTCGACGTGAGGCGCAGCGCGGTGGTGACCTTGCGGGCGACAGTCTGTTCGGATAGACCGAGGGCGAGGGCGATCTCGGCGTACCAGGAGCGTTCGGGGTCGATCGGGCGGCCCTTGGTGTCGTACTGGGTCGGGCGCGGGGAGGTGGCGTGTTCGGCTTGGCGTTGCCGGTAGAACGAGGCCATCGCCTCCACCTTGACCGCCTCGATCCACCCCGACTCCCGGGTGCAGGCCTTCAGCAGCTCGATCAACGGCACCGGCGACATCGCCTGCGGCCGGGTCTGTTCCACCGCGACCGCCAGCGCGCCGCCGGGCGGCAGGTCCACCCACGCCGGGGCGTCGCGGCGCAGCATCGTCCGCTCCGCGTCGTCTTGGTCGACGCCGTTCCACTCCTCCCACTCGCGGGCGTCGACGGCCGAGAACCGGTCCCGGCCCAGTAGCTCGTCGAGCTCGGCGTCCCACTGGTCCTGCTCGCTGACGAACCTCGGGCCGCCCGGCATATCGAGGTCCTCCGCAAGGAAGAGATCATCCGGCACGCAGACCTCGCCGAGCGGGATCGAAGAGCAGGTCTGGCTGGGTGCGAAAGGCACGCCGGTGTGGTCGGGCGGGACGGCGGCGGCGCGGCCGGACGGGATAGGGATGGTCTGGCCGGGTGGGAGGGGAGCGCGGGAGTGGTCGGGCGAAGAGACGACGCGGGATGCGGTACGCGTGACGGCCTCGGCGAGGACCGGATGGTCGCCGCCGAGGCCGATGATGAGCGTCTCTCTCATGGATCCATATTAGAACATCTGTTCCCTTACGCTCAACCATCCTCGATGGAGTTGTGACCGGACGTCTGTTTGTGGATGGTGTCCGTCATGCATGGCAGCGCTGTTCTCGGGCAGGCCGCCCAGGCAAGTTCAGTGACACCCTTCGACGTTGTGTCAGTCGCCGTTGAGCGGGTCGAACTCGCCCCGCCACCGAAAGTCGACCGGGTCGGGGAAAGTGCCCTGGACCTTCCCGAGGCCCTGGATCACTGTTGAGAGCCCGTTCGCGTTACCGACGGCGTACAGGTAACCGGACTGGGAGCCCTTGTCGATCCCGAGCAGAAGTGTGCCGTACAGCCCACACTTCACGGCGAGCAGCTTCTCGAACACGTGCCAGGTCGTGGTTCGCACCCGCTCGACGTAGAAGGTCGCCGGTACGGCAGTACTGATCCGGATCGTGTAGAGCGCACCACCACGGGTGTTCGCCAGGAACGTGTCGTACGTCGCGGTCTTGCTGATCAGAGTCATCGTCTTGACGGCCTCGAACCCGACCCCACCGGCGTTCCGCCGCCAGACCCCGTTGATGTTCTGCCACCGGACCAGCAGGCCGTCGTTTCTCAGTCCGTACTCGTAGTTCCGGAGAACTCCCCCGTGCTCGACCGGGCCATACTCCGCTTCCTCGACCAGCTTGAAATCCGTCCACCCGCCACCGACCCGGCTTAGGAACGGCGGGTCCGTCAGCCGTCCGACGGAATCCAGCGTGTAGCTGCTGCGGTACAGAGCATCCCCCTGCACGACCCAGCCCCCGATGTGCGACAAACCGACATCGGGCTGGTTGACGAAGGTGGTGCTGAGTCGCACCGCACCCGGCGGGTAGATCGCGGCGCCGGCCCGGTTGGCGACTGGGGTGACAGTCGGCGGCGCGCCGGCCATGACGCGCCGGTAGGTATGGCCCCCTGCCGCGGTCACCGATCCGACATCCATGGTGCAGGTGGCGGCCATACCCTCCGCGGTCCCCACTCGGGCCTGCGCAGGCGGCAGGAATGCCGTCGTGAGAAGAATCGCCGCGCCGGCCACGAGGCCGGCACGCATGGTGCTTGGTTGGGACATCTGCCCTCCCCCTCTCTCCCCATTAAGCACGATGGGGCCGAGCGCGGGAAAGGTTATGCCGTGGATTCGCTCGGGCCGGTCGGATTGTTGCGCACCTGCGGCTGGACGACGGGGGCGGTTGTTCGGCACATCAACTGGCGAACCCGGTGCGCCAAGTGGGATAGATGGGGGTCCATGCGAGGCGGGTCCGAGCGAGGGTGTTGGACGCGCCACGGGCCCAGGTCGGTTGGCTGACGTGGGTGAGCGGCGTGGGTTCTGTGGGTCGGCTGGTCGCGGCAATCGGTGGAGCAGTCGCACCGACGGACGCGGCGAAGGCGGGGGACCAGGCGGAGGCTGGGGCCGGGTCGTTGTCGACGATGTTGACGGCTCCGGTCGGCCAGTCGAGGGCTTGTACGGCGGCGATCGCGGCGTCCTCGACGTGAAGGAAGCTCGTGATGTCGGAGCCGGTGGGGAGTCTCCCGGTGTCGGCCATGAGGCCGCCCTTCGTGTACCAAGTGCCGGGGCCGTAGAGCATGCCGTAACGCAGCACCACCCACTCGGGAGCCTCGGCGGTGATGTTCTCGAGTTCGGCCACCGCCTCGACCATCCCGCGGCGAGCCTCGTCCGGTGCGGCGAGATCCAGCGATGTCGACTCGACAGCCGGGCCGTCGCCGCCCTCGTACGCCCACGAGATGCTTTGAGAGATCACCCGTCGCGCACCCGCGGCCAATGCGGCGTCGACGAGGTTGCGGGTACCGACCCGCCGGATCCGCCCGTTCGCCACGAAGTCGCGCGATCCCAGGTCGGTCAGTTGGTGCATGACCACGTCCGGCCGGGCCGCCGCGACCACCTCGCGCAACGACTCAGCGTCGTACACATCCCCGACGACAGCCGTCACGCCCTGCCTGCGGAGCGACGACGGGTCGCGTCTGGTCAGGGCGGTGACGTCGTGGCCGTCGGCGAGCAGGATCGGCACCAGCAGACGCCCGATCGCGCCCGTTGCGCCGGCGAGAAAGATCCTCATGGGCTGCACGCTAAGCGATTGCCGCGACCTGTCGAGTGGTCCAGTTCACGCGTAATTCGGTGGGCCACTTCCGGTCAGGCCGTTTAAGCTGAAGTGAAAGTAAACAGCTGTTCACCACTGCGAGGGGGTCGCGTGACCGTCCGCCCAGCTCGTCCGCGTCTCGTCCTGACTGCGCTGGCCTCCTGCGGTGTTCTCGTCTCGATCAGCCAGACGATCGTCGTACCGCTGCTGCCCGAGTTGCCTCGGATCACGCACCGCGGGCCGGCCGACGTGAGCTGGCTGATCACGGTCACGCTGCTCGCCGGTGCGGTGTTCACGCCGCTGCTCGGCCGGGCCGGTGACATGTACGGCAAGCGCCGGGTGCTGCTGATCGCGCTCGGATCGATGGTGATCGGATCGTTGCTCTGCGCAAGTAGTTCAGAGCTGGCCGTGCTGATCGTGGGGCGTGCGTTCCAGGGTGCCGCGGTGGCCGTGGTCCCGCTCGGGATCAGCATCCTGCGAGACGAACTCGAGCCGCGCCGGGTGCTCCCGTCGATCGCGATGATGAGCTCGACCCTGGGCGTCGGCGCGGCGTTCGGCATCCCGGCCGCGACGCTGGTGGTGGAGTACTCGAACTGGCACACGATGTTCTGGATCTGCGCAGGCATCGGTGTGCTCGACTTCGCCCTGGTCTTGCTGATCGTGCCCGAGTCGGCGGTGCGGACGCGCGGCCGGTTCGACGTACTGGGCGCACTCGGCATGAGCGCGTTGCTCGTCTGCCTGTTGCTGGCTGTGTCGAAGGGCAGCACCTGGAGCACGACGGCAACCATCGGGCTGTACGTCGGAGCCGCGGCGATCGTGCCGTTGTGGGGATGGTTCGAGTTCAGGACGACCAGTCCGCTCGTGGACCTGCGGGTGTCCGCGCGTCCCGCCGTACTGTTCACCAATCTCGCCGCGCTGCTGATCGGGTTCTCGTTCTACGCGAACTCGCTGACGACCGCGCAACTCGTGCAGGAGCCGACATGGACCGGCTACGGGCTGGGTGAGTCGATCTTCATCAGCGGTTTGTGCCTGCTGCCCGGCGGTCTCGCGATGGTGTTGCTGTCGCCCGTGTCCGCCCGGATCTCGACCGCGCGCGGTCCGCGGTTCACCCTGGTGATCGCGTCGATCCTGATGGCGGCCGGGTACGTCGTCCGATTGTTCACCAGCGGCAACGTCGCCGGGATCGTGGCCGGTGCGACGGTGGTCTCGGCCGGGACGGCGGTCGCGTACTCGGCATTTCCGGCCCTGATCATGCATGCTGTGCCCGTGACCGAAACGGCCGCGGCGAACAGCCTGAACACACTGATGCGCACGGTCGGGGCTGCGATCTGCAGCACGATCGTGGTGACCGTGCTGACCAGCGTGACGATCACCAAGACCAACCAGGTCGCGCCCGCGCTGTCGGCGTACCTGATCGTCTTCGTGATCGCCGGGGTGGCGGCGGTGGTCGCGGCCGGGCTCGTCCTGCTGATTCCGGTACGGCGACCAGTCGCAGAGCCGATGGTGGTCACGGAACCCGCGCGGGAGGGTACGACGTGACGGACGCCGGGCGGATCGCGATCCTCCGAGCGGCGCGGCGGGCGTTCGCACTCCAGCCGTACAACGTGGTCACCCTGCGTGGGATCGCCGCGGACGCGAACGTGAGCGCGGCCCTGATCGTCAAGCATTTCGGCAGCAAGGAATCCCTGTTCGACAAGGTCGCGGACTTCAGTGAGGCGGCGGAGCTACTGCTCGATGCGCCCGACGAGGATCTCGGCCGGCACGCTGTGCTGACGCTGGTGAACTATCGCCGCGAGAACGGGCTCGACCTGCTGGTCAGGGTGATCTTCTCGGCCGGCAGCGGCGACGAGCGAGCCCTGATCCGTGAGCACTTCCGCGACCAGGTCACACGTGCGTTTGCGGCCCGCCTGACCGGAGACGATGCCGACCTGCGGGCCGAGCTGATCACCGCCCAACTGCTCGGCATCGGCGCCACCATGTCGATCGACAAGACCGGCCCGACCGCGACCGCGGACGCCGAACTCATCGCCGATCTCTACGCGCCCGGCATCCAGGCGCTCATCCACTGATTGAACAGCGGTCTCACCAAGTGGGCATGGGCCCTGTAATCCCTGTGTGACGCCGCTAACATGGTGCGGCCAGGTCGAGAGGCGCTGCAACGGGTCGCTCAGGTCCGCCACGCTCGGCCCGGGTTCTGTTTGCAAGGGCGCCTCCGGAGATTTTCTGGAGGTGACGGCAGATGAGTGAAACCGCTCTGCGGGAGCTGCTGGAGCAGCGGGTCGTGGTGCTCGACGGCGCCTGGGGCACGATGCTGCAGTCCGCGAAGCTGACCACCGCCGACTTTCAGGGCGATCGCTTCGGTGACCACACCCATGACGTCACCGGTGATCCCGACCTGCTCAACCTCACCCGGCCGGACCTCATCCTCGACGTCCACCGGCAGTACCTGGCGGCCGGCGCGGACATCACCACCACGAACACGTTCACCGCGACGAGCATCGGCCAGGCCGACTACGGCATGCAGGCGTACGTCCGGGAGATGAACGTCGCCGCTGCCCGGCTGGCCCGGCAGGCGGCGGATGAATTCGGAAACCGGTCCAGCCGTAGATTCGTGGCCGGTTCGGTCGGCCCGCTCAACGTGACGCTGTCGCTGTCGCCGCGGGTGGAGGATCCGTCGTACCGGGCGGTGACGTTCGAGCAGGTGCGGGCCACGTACGCCGAGCAGATCGCGGCGCTGGCCGAGGGCGGCGTGGACCTGCTGCTGATCGAGACCATCTTCGACACCCTCAACGTGAAGGCCGCGATCATGGCGGCCCGCGAGGTCGCACCGCACCTGCCGCTGTGGATCTCGGTGACGATCGTCGACCTGAGCGGCCGGACCCTGTCGGGCCAGACGGTCGAGGCGTTCTGGGCGTCGGTCGAGCACGCCAAGCCGCTGGTCGTCGGCGTCAACTGCTCACTCGGTGCGGCCGAGTTGCGCCCGCACGTGGTCGACCTGGCCCGCTTCGCCGACACCTACGTCGCCTCGCACCCGAACGCCGGCCTCCCGAACGCCTTCGGCGGGTACGACGAGACGCCGGAACAGACCGCCGGGATGCTGCGGGAGTTCACCGAGTCCGGCCTGGTCAACATCGTCGGCGGCTGCTGCGGTACGACGCCCGCGCACATCGAGGAGATCGCGCGGAACGTGGCCGGCCTGCAGCCGCGGACCGTCGTACCGCCGAATGACACCACTCGCTTCTCCGGACTCGAGCCGTTCAAGATCGGGCCGGACACCGGGTTCGTGATGATCGGCGAGCGGACCAACGTGACCGGGTCGGCCCGGTTCCGGCGGCTGATCGAGGGCAACGACTACCAGGCCGCGGTCGACGTGGCGCTGGAGCAGGTGCGCGGCGGCGCCAACCTGCTGGACGTGAACATGGACGCCGACCTGCTCGACAGCGAGCAGGCGATGACCACGTTCCTGAACCTGATCGCGACCGAGCCCGAGGTGGCCCGGATCCCGATCATGATCGACAGCTCGAAGTGGTCGGTGCTTGAAGCCGGGCTGAAATGCGTGCAGGGCAAGGGCGTGGTCAACTCGATCAGCCTGAAGGAGGGCGAGGAGCAGTTCCTCTCCTACGCCCGGCGGATCCGCGACTACGGCGCCGGCGTGGTGGTGATGGCCTTCGACGAGCAGGGCCAGGCCGACACCGTCGAGCGCAAGGTGACGATCTGCGGCCGGGCGTACGACCTGCTGACGCAGAAGGTCGGGTTCCCGGCCGAGGACATCATCTTCGACCCGAACGTGCTCGCGGTCGCCACCGGCATGAGCGAGCACAACGGCTACGCCAAGGCCTTCATCGAGGCGTTGCCGTTGATCAAGGAACGCTGTCCGGGCGTCCACATCAGCGGCGGGATCTCGAACCTGTCGTTCTCGTTCCGCGGCAACGACGTGGTCCGGGAGGCGATGCACTCTTCGTTCCTGTATCACGCCGGCCAGGTCGGCCTGGACATGGGAATCGTCAACGCGGGCCAGCTCGCGGTCTACCAGGACATCCCGGCGGACCTGCTGGAACTCGTCGAGGACGTGATCTTCGACCGGCGCGACGACGCCACCGACCGGCTGGTCAGCTTCGCCGAGAACGTGAAGGGCAAGGGCACTCAGCGCGAGGTCGACCTGTCCTGGCGTGAGGGCACCGTCGAGGAGCGGCTGTCGCATGCGCTCGTCCACGGCATCGTCGACTACATCGAGGCCGACACCGAAGAGGCCAGGCAGCAGCTGCCGCGGCCGCTCCAGGTGATCGAAGGCCCGCTGATGGACGGGATGAAGATCGTCGGCGACCTGTTCGGCGCCGGCAAGATGTTCCTGCCGCAGGTGGTGAAGAGCGCCCGGGTGATGAAGCGCTCGGTCGCCTACCTGGAGCCGTTCATGGAGGCGGAGAAGGAGCAGGCGCGGCTGGAGGGACGCGCGGAAGCGGTCCGCGGCCAGGGCAAGGTCGTGATGGCCACGGTCAAGGGCGACGTGCACGACATCGGCAAGAACATCGTCGGCGTGGTGCTCGGCTGCAACAACTACGAGGTGATCGACCTCGGCGTGATGGTGCCGGCGGCAAAGATCCTGGACACGGCCGTTGCAGAGGGCGCCGATGCGATCGGCCTGTCCGGCCTGATCACGCCGTCGCTCGACGAGATGGTTGCCGTCGCCACCGAGATGCAGCGTCGCGGCCTCAAGCTCCCGCTGCTGATCGGCGGTGCGACAACGTCGAAGCAGCACACCGCCGTACGGATCGCGCCGGCCTACCACCACACGACTGTGCACGTGCTGGACGCGTCGCGCGTGGTGGGCGTCGTGTCGGACCTGCTCGACGACGAGCGTGCCGAGGAACTTGCCCGAAGCAACAGCATCGAGCAGGAGCGACTGCGTGAGCAGCACGCCAACAAGCAGCGCAGCCCGCTCCTCTCGCTGGCCGCGGCACGCGCCAATGCCGAGCCGGTTTCGTACGACGAAGTCCCTGTGCCCGCGTTCACCGGACTGCGCCGGGTGTCGCCGTCGATCGAGACACTGCGCGAGATGATCGACTGGCAGTTCCTCTTCCTGGCTTGGGAATTGAAGGGCAAGTACCCGGCGATCCTGGATCAGCCGGTGGCCCGCGAGCTCTTCGACGACGCGAACACGCTGCTCGACGAAATCATTGCCGACGGCTCCTTTACCGCCGAGGGCGCATACGGGTTCTGGCCGGCGCACAGCGAGGGTGACGACATCATCCTGGACGGTCAGGACGTGTCGTTCCCGATGCTGCGGCAGCAGACCGAGAAGCCGGCCGGGCGGCACAACCGGTGCCTGGCCGACTACGTCGCGCCTGCCGGTGACCACCTCGGTGGGTTCGGGGTAGCGATCCACGGTGCCGAGGCGCTCGCGGCGTCGTACGAGGCTCGGAACGACGACTACCGCGCGATCATGGTCAAGGCGTTGGCCGACCGGCTGGCCGAGGCGTTTGCCGAATGGATCCACCTGGAGGCGCGGCGGGCCTGGTTCGAGCCCGACGCGGAGCCGGTGCTGGAGGATCTGCATGCCGAGCGGTTCCGCGGGATCCGGCCGGCGCTCGGGTACCCGGCGAGCCCGGATCACAGCGAGAAGAAGGAGTTGTTCGAGCTGCTGGAGGCCTCGGAGATCGGCCTCGGGCTGACCGATTCGTACGCGATGACGCCGGCGGCCGCGGTCAGCGGTCTGATCTTCCAGAACCCGGCGTCGCGCTACTTCAGCGTCGGCCGGCTCGGCCGCGATCAGATCGAGGACTACGCCGTACGGCGTGGGTTGTCCGTCGACGAGGTGGAGCGCTGGCTCCGGCCGAACCTGGCCTACGACCCGGACTGAATGTCACCCTGACGGGATGACAGCTTCGATCCGTCCTGCCGAGCCCGCCGACGCCGATGCCGTCGCCGCCATCTGGTACTCCGGGTGGGGCGACGGGCACCTCGGTCACGTGCCGGACGAACTGGTCGCGATCCGGACCAAGGAGTCGTTCTGGACCCGGGCCGCCGACCGCGTCGCCGATACGACCGTCGCGGTCGTGGGCGACGAGGTCGCGGGTTTCGTGATGGTGGTCGGGGACGAGGTGGAGCAGGTGTACGTATCCGGCGACCACCGTGGCTCGGGCATTGCCGGCGTACTGCTCACCGAAGCCGAACGGCAGGTCAAGGCCAACGGGCACGCCGAGGCCTGGCTCGCGGTCGCGACCGGCAACGCACGCGCCCGCCGCTTCTACGAGCGCAGCGGCTGGACCGACGCCGGGGCCTTCGACTACCCGGCGTCGGTCGAGACCGGCACGCTTCCGGTGCCTTGCCACCGCTACATCAAGCAGGTCTGACGGGGCTTACGGCAGGTAGTAGTTGGGGTTGGGGAGCTTGAAGGTGCGGTCGGCGTACCCGCCCTTGAGGTCGCTGAACTGGTCGCCGAAGTTCGCGACGATGTCGTACCCGAGCGACTCGATGTGCGCGCGGGTCGCCGACTTGTAGTGGATCGTCGTACAGGAACCGTTCGGGTCGGCGGCACAGGCCGTCTTCAGGTAGTCCGGGTAGTCGGCGACGGCCGGCTTGGTGAACAGGCCGTCCTCGCCGTTCGGCAGCGTGGTCGGCTTCGGGAAGCCCGCGTCGACGCCGACGCCGTCCGCGGTCAGGTTGCCCAGCGTCGCCTGCTCCTGCGCGGCACCGCGCCCGGTCAGGAAGAAGACCGCGTAGCCTTCGCGCTCGGCCGTCTTCACCAGGTCGACCATTCCCGGTACGGCGGGGAATTTCTGGTCCAGCACGTACGTCGCGTTGGTCGCCGGGTTGTACGCCCAGTTGCTGGCGATCTCGTAGTTCCAGGTGGCCAGCGAGGTGTCGTCGACATCCAGCAGGATCGCCTTGGTCTTCTGGGTGTGATGGGGTGCGGAGATCCATCGCGTGCCCGCCGCGGCGACCGACCTGGCCTCCTTGGCGTAGTTGCTGTCGGCACCGAACGTCCCGGTGCCGAGCGGATCGCCGTAGTAGTTACGCAATTGCTGGCGCAGTACGTCGATGTTCGTGACCTGCCGCTCGGTCCGCGGTGTCGACGTCTGGATGGCCGGCTGCTGGGCCGCGACTCCGGCCGAGTACGCGACCCCGCCGACAACCGACGCGACCGCGACCGCCGCAATGCCGGTCAGAACCGGCCGCCGCCAGGAACGGATATGCATGGGTGGACCTCTCCACGAAGAAAAGCGTGCGCAAGCAAACTAACTCCATTCGCGACCAATGGAGTTCCCCATCCCCAACTCCAGGGGAAACCTGCACGCTCAGCGGGGGAGGACGCCGTGTAGGAGGGTGGTGAGGGCTTCGCGGAGGGCTGGTTCGAATTCTTGGCGGATGGCTGCGAGGGCAGGGTCGGCGTCGTAGGCGGCCAGGATGGCGGGGGTTGGGTGGGAGTGGGTCCAGATCGCGCCGGCCAGCATGCTCGCGTTGGCGATGAAGCGGGACGCGCCGTCCACGCCGATCTGCGGAACGGCTTCGACAACTACGGTCAACAGCCCCTCGAAGCCTCGGAGGGCCGCGCGTTTGAAGGTGAGTGCGACACCGGTCGAGATGTTCCGCTCCAGCACGGACGCCTGTGCACTGATCAGGTCGCAGAACACCGGCCGCGCGGACAGCGTCCGGACCACTGCGTCGACCAGTTGTTCGCCGCGCTCGGCCGGGCTGCCGGTGACGTCTCGCAGGGCCGTCCGCACGTCCTCGACCCACGACTCGAACTCGATGCCCCACAGCTCGAGCAGGACGGCCTCGCGGGACTCGAAGTACTTGAGCACGTTGGACTTGGCCAGGCCGACGCGGCGGCTCAGCTCGTTCAGGCTCAGGTCCGCGACCGGTAGCTCGGTCAGCATCGCCGCGGCCGTGTCGAGGATCGCCCGGCGCCGGACCTCCCGCTGCTCCGCGCTCCGGGCCCGCTGGAATGTCGTCACCCTCACAGTCTACAGACCGGCGGTCTGTTGTTAACGCACCGCCGGTCTGTTACTGTCTCCGTCATAACAGACCACCAGTCTTTTATGAGTGGAGATGCAGATGTACGTCGTACCTGATCAAACCGGCAGGCTCGCAGTCGTCACCGGCGCCAACAGCGGCACCGGCAAGGAAGCCACCAAGCGGCTGGCCGCGGCCGGCGCCCGGGTGGTGATGGCGGTCCGCACCGTCGCGAAGGGCGAGGCGGCCCGGGCCGAGATCCTCGCCGAGCACCCGCACGCCCAGCTCGAGGTACGGCGGATCGACCTCGCCGACCTCGCATCGGTCAAGGAGTTCGCCGACGCGCTGACCGCGGACGAGCCGCACCTCGACCTGCTGGTGAACAACGCCGGGGTGATGAGGCCGCCGACCCGGATGACCACCAAGGACGGGTTCGAGCTGCAGTTCGGCTCCAACTTCCTCGGCCCGTTCGCGCTCACCCTCCGGCTGCTGCCGCTGGTCCTGGCTGCTCCGAACCCGTGGATCACCACCATGAGCAGCGGTGCCGCGAACGTCGGCCGGATCCACTTCGACGATCTCCAGTGGGAGCGCAGGTATCGAAGGACGGCGGCGTACGCGCAGTCGAAGCTCGCCGACCTGATGTTCAGCAACCATCTCGCGCAACTCGCCGCGGACCACGGCTGGCCGCTGCTCAGCAACGCCGCGCACCCCGGGTTCACCCGCACCAACCTGCAGACCGCCGGTGCCAGCCTCGGCCGCGACAAGACGCCGCGTCACATCGAACTCGCGATGCGCTTCAACCCGCTCCCGAGCCAGGACGTGGAGCTCGGCACCGAGCCACTGTTGTTCGCGGCAACCAGTCCGGACGCCAAGCCGGGCGCGTACTACGGCCCGTCCGGCCGCTTCGGCTTGGTCGGCCCGACCAAGCTCGTCGATCCGCCGAAGCGATCACTCGACCGCGAAGCCAACGCTCGCCTCTGGCAGGCCGCCGAAGAGCTCACCGGCGTATCCCTCCCAACCCACGTCAAGTAGGCCTACTCTGCGGACATGAACGAGTGGTCGGCTGGAGACATCTACGAGTCCTACGTGGGCCGCTGGAGCCGGGTGGTCGCAGAAGAGTTCGTCGGTTGGCTGGCCCAGCCCGCCGGCCTGCGCTGGCTCGATGTCGGCTGCGGTACGGGCGCTCTGACCAGCACGATCCTGCGTAGGGCGGACCCCGCCTCTGTGCTCGGCGTGGACCCGTCGGAAGGCTTCATCGGGTACGCGCGCAAGACGGTCGACGACGAGCGGGCCGGCTTCGAGGTGAGGTCCGCGGCCGAGCTCCCGGACGGCCCGTACGACGCGGTCGTCGCCGGGCTGGTGCTCAACTTCATCCCCGAACGGGTCGAGGCCCTGCGTCGGATGCGGGAGATCGGCTCGACGGTCGCGGTGTACGTCTGGGACTACGCCGACGGCATGCAACTGATGCGGTACTTCTTCGACGCGGTGGCCGAGGTGCGGCCGCAGGACCGCGAACACGACGAGGGGATCCGCTTCTCGTTCTGTACGCCGGAGGGCCTCGAGGAGATGTTCATCGCGGCCGGGTTCACCACGGTCGGCACGCGCGACATCGTCGTACCGACGGAGTTCTCCTCGTTCGACGACTACTGGCAGCCGTTCCTGGGTGGGCAGGGCGTCGCGCCGGCCTACCTGCGCAGCTTGCCCGAGGCAGATCAGGAAGTACTGCGGGAAGCGGTGCGCTCGCGGTTGCCGATCGAGGCGGATGGCTCGATCCGATTGACCGCAAGGGCGTGGGCCGCGAAGGCCACCAGCTGAAGGTCAGCTGACGTAGTCGGTGCGGAGGAGGCCGAACAGGAGGTCGTCGGTCCACTCGCCCTTGAACCACGAGTTGGCGCGCCGCAGACCCTCCTGCCGGAAACCGACGCGTTCGAGCAGCCGCGCCGACGCGGTGTTGCGGGCGTCGCACTCGGCCGAGACGCGATGCAGGTTCCGCTCGATGAAGAGGTGATCGAGCAGCCCGCGCACGGCCTCGGTCGCGTAGCCGTTCCCCTGGTACGCCGGTGACAGCGTGAAGCCGAGCTCCGCCTGCATGAGGTTATCGTGCAGGTTGAGACCGAGGTCCCCGATCAGTACGCCGTCCAGGTCGATCGCGTACTGGAACCAGCCGGGCACGGCCGGATCGCCCTGCTCGAAGTCCTGGACCAACTCGAGCGCGTCCGCCAGGCTGACCGGCGCGTCCCACGATTGGTACCGGGCCACCTCCGGCGCCGACCGGTACGCCGCGAAGGCTTCAGCGTCCGCGGTCGTGAAACGCCGCAGGCCCAATCGCTCGGTTCGCACGAACATCCCGCCATCATGTCAAAACCGCGGCCGCGACTCCGTCGTATCAGTGAG
This sequence comes from Kribbella sp. CCNWLW201, assembly GCF_037203805.1. Lineage (NCBI taxonomy): Bacteria > Bacillati > Actinomycetota > Actinomycetes > Propionibacteriales > Kribbellaceae > Kribbella > Kribbella sp. CCNWLW201. The sequence continues at coordinate 115,960 of NZ_JBBCBQ010000004.1, forward strand.
AGGAGTACGCCGATGAAGTTCTTGCTGATCCTGTCCGGCGACACCGATGCGGACCTGTGTCGCGACGAGTTCGAGCATGCCGCCCGCGAGGCCGGCGAGCTGGTCGGCGGCGAACTGCTGGCTGATCCACAGCTGGCGATCACCGTTCCCGACCGTGCCCGCGCGGCCCCGATCGACGCGTACTACCTGGTCGATGTGGAGACACCGGCCCGCGCGGTCGAACTCGCGCATCTCCTCCCGGACACCCGCAGTCCTGGCCGCGCGGTGGAGATCCGCGCGGTCATGCACTCCACGGCGGTCGACTTCTAGCCCGAGACCGCGAACCAGAGGTTGGAGGCCAGCGGGTTCTCCGTCAGGCTCAAGCGGTCGAGACCGACGGTGCGGCCGCCGGGGTAGTCGAAGAGCCGGGTGCCGTCGCCGAGCATCACCGGCGCGAAGCAGAGCAGCACCTCGTCGAGTTCGCCGGCCTCGATGCACTGCTTGGCGATGTTCGCGCCGATCACGTTGACGTACTTGTCGCCGGCCGCGTCCTTCGCCATCGCGAGTGCCTTCGCGAACTCTTCGACGTACGTGACACCTGGCTCGGGGCTGGCCGGTGGGCGGTGCGTGACCACGAACATCGGCCCGTCCCATCCGCCGCCGAAGGCCTCGCCCTCGCCGGCTTCGCCCTTGTATGGATCGTCCCCGTCGTGCGACCGCCGTCCGATCAGCAGCGACCCGATCTTCGGGATCAGCTCCTCGATCTCCGGATTCGGCCCGAGGTACGGCCGCATCCATTGCATGTCGCCACTCGGCCCGGTGATGAATCCGTCCACCGACATCGTCACCGAGTACAGCACCTTCGCCATCGTCAAACCTCCGGCTCGCTCGTCCAGTACCCAGGTTGAGACGAGCGAGCCGGAGAAAACTCATCGCGGCCCGACGTCCGCCGGGGTGAGCGGGCGGTTCAGCGGCGCGGCCGGGCTGTACTCGTCGGCGCCGACGTCGGCCCGGCCCGTGCGCGGGTGACCGTCGAGGTCGCGCGTCACGGTCGGGTAGGTCTTGCTGGCCGCGTTGATCGCCGGGCTGGTGGAGCTGAGGCGGCGGACACCGTCGGAACCGGTGGTGAGCTTCGGGTCCTTCCGGCTGAAGCCGCCGGGGATGTTGCCGTCGGCGGCCGCGCCCCAGCAGATGTTGCCGGACCAACTGATGCCTTGCAGATAGGGCATCGAGACCAGTTGCTTGCCCGAATCGCCGACAAGAAGATTGTCGGCAATCGTGCAATCACGCGGCGGCAAGGTGCGCTGCGATTCGCCGCTGATCGCCGTACCGCAGGACAGAACCGTGTTCAGCGCGATCGTCACCCGGTCCGGTGCGTCGTTGCCGCGGCGGCTCTCCGGCGAGTCCTCCGGCTTGTGGTCCTGGACGTTGCCGCTGCCCAGTACGACGCCCGAGCCGCCGATCTGCTCGACATAGTTGTTCACGATCAGGTGATCGTTGCCGTAGATCCGTATCCCGTTGCTTCCAGCAAGGATGAAGTTGCCTTCGACCCGGGTCCGGTTGCCGTGCCGCAGGACGATTCCGCCGAGGCTGTCGCGGATCGTGTTGTACCGGATGGTGTTGCCGGAAGACTTGACCGAGATCGCCTCCGGATCGCCGTCGACCCGCTCGAACAGGTTGTACTCGACCACCGCGCCGGCGTCGCTCAGCGACCGGCCGCTCAGCCCGAGCCGGATCGGTTCGCCGCCGTTGTCACCGGCGAAGGTGTGGTCGGAGAAGTGGTTCCGGGTGATCCGCACGCCGCGCGCCATCCCGTCCGATCCGGGTCCTTCAACCCCGAGGAAGACCCCGAGGGTCGACTTCCCGTGGAAGTGGTTGCGCTCCACGGTCGAGTAGTCGCCGCGGATCATCAGCCAGTGCATTCCTTCGATATCGGCGAGCTGGAAGTCGTTCCGGCTGATCCGGATGTGATGACAGCTCGTCGGCACCTCGAACGTCGACCGCTGCCGGAGCTTGAACCCGCTCACCGTGACGTACGACGAGTCGCCGAACACGAACCCGCGACTCCCGGTCAGCGTCACCCCGCCGGTCGACTCGGCCCGCACGGTGATCGGCGCGTCCGCGGTCCCGCGCTTCCCCTGGACCGCGATCGTCTGGCCGTCCGGTACGTCGTACGTCCCGTTGGCGAGCACGATCTCGTCGCCCGGCCGGGCCGCGGCGATCGCTCGGCGGAGTTCGTCGAGGGTTCTCGCGCGGACGGGTCTGGCCTGCGCACGGGCGGGCGGGACGACGAAGGCGGTGCCGGCGAGAGTGGCGCCGACAGTGGTCAGGAAGGTACGGCGATGCATGAGTGCTCCTCCGGGATCGGGGCGGTGGTCCGGATGTGGCGCTCAGTCTGTGGCTCCCCGGAAGGTCTGGCAAGCGTTTGCCGGTGAATTCGTCCGGATCTCCCGCCGGATGGGACCAAGCAAGCGTTCGGTTCCGCGACACAGCCCCGGTGCGCCGGCCGGTGGCACTGCCGGTAGCCTTCCGGACAATCGGTCTTTTCGGATTTTCGGAACCTTTTCGGACTGCGAGAGCCTCCCGAGGGGTTCGGGCGGCCAGCCCTCGGACGGCGAAGCGGAGGTGGACCCGGGCGATGCCGGACGACGCGCGCCGGTCCACGTCGTACCACCGGGCCGCGGACGCCGCCAATGTCGACGTCAACCGCCCGTCCGACGCCCGGCTCTACGACCTGTTCCTCGGCGGCAAGAACAACTTCGAGGCGGACCGCCTGCTGCACCAGGCGCTGGTGCGGATCGCCCCCGAGGCGCCGCGGCTGGCGAGTGAGAACCGGCGCTGGCTGGCCGAAGCGGTCGATTTGATGATCCGCGAGGGCGGGATAGACCAGTTCCTCGACCTCGGCTCCGGCCTGCCGACGACGCAGAACCTCCACGAGGTCGCCCTGCGGTCGGATCCGGGGGCGCGGGTGGTGTACGTCGACAACGACCTGACCGCGATCTCCCACGGCCAGGCATTGCTCGCCGACGACCAGCACGCCTACTTCGCCGACGCCGACCTGACCGATCCGGCCGCCGTCTTCCGGCACCCGGTGGTCTCCGGCGCGCTCGACCTGGACCGGCCGGTCGGCATCATCCTCGGGCTGGTGCTGCACCTCATCTCCGATACCGATCGGGTACGGCGGATCGTCGCGGACTACCTGGCCGCCGTGCCGTCCGGGTCCTGGCTGGCCATCACCCATCCGCTGAACCCGCGCGACGGCAGCCGCTTGGCCGGCTTCTCCACCTCGCTCGAGAGCAAACTGAAGGACGTCTTCCCGGACGTCCGCTTCCGCACCGCCGACGAGATAGAGGGTCTCCTCACCGGTCTCGACGTGGTCGAGCCCGGCCTGGTCGACCTCGCCACCTGGTGGCCACCCGAGAAGCAGAATCTCGGCCCCTCCGGCACCGCCTTGCTGCTCCTGGTCGCGGTCGCGCGCAAGCCCTGACGCAAATCGTTGGTGGATCCGGCCCGCTGTGGCCGATCATGGGAGACATGTCTCCGAAGGCCGCTGCCGCTCACTGATCCCCGCGACACCTCGCCGGATCACGCCTGTCACCGACGGGCCCTTCAGCGTGCAGCTTTCAAGCCTTGGAGTTCATCACCTATGCACACCCTGGTCGAGATCGCCTGTGACGAATCGGGATTCTCCGGGAGCAACCTCCTGGATCCCGAGTCGCCGGTGATCACCCACGCCGGCGTGGATCTCGCCGTACCGGAGGCCGCCGAGCTGGTCGCCGTACTGCGATCGTCTCGTCGCCGCCGGTCCACCGAGTACAAGTCCAACCTGCTGCTCCGGCCCGAGCATCGACTCGAGCTCGAGTGGTTCCTGACCGCTCTGCGCGGGCGTGCGCACGTCCACGTCATCGACAAGACCTGGTACGTCGCCCGCCGGGTGATCGAGTTGCTCGTCGCCGAACCGTCGTACGGCGCGGGGACCAGCCTGGCTCGTGATCATCACGAGAGTGCGCTCGGCATCTACCGGGCCGAGGGCCGGACCGAGTTCCTGGACGCGTTCGTCACGATGACGCGGACGAAGCGGTTGCGGCTCCTCGATCATGTGCTGATCGACCGGTTCTTCGAGACGATGCCGGCCGGCGTACCGGCGCTGCGGGAGGTGACACGGGCGCGTGTGGAAGACGTGCTGCTGCGGCTGATCGACGACGATCCGGCGATACCGCCTCCGCTCGAACCGATGGTGCCCGCGCTTGCGGAGACCGCGTTGTTCTGGAGTGCGGGTCGTCGGTCGGTGGCGGTCGTGCACGACGAGCAGAGTGCGCTGACCCGGCATCGCATCGCCCGGCTGCGCACCTACCTGGCTGAGGCTGTGTTTCCGTCCCCACCGCCGCTGCTGACCGTGACCCAGGTCGACTCTCGTCGCGACCCTCGGGTCCAAGTGGCCGATCTGCTGGCCGGTATCGCGCGTCGGATGCACCCGCACCCGAGTCCGTTGCTGCAGCCGTACCTGGTGGGCGGGCCACCCTCCCTCGACCCGCCCACCATGCTGGATCAGACCGGCTGGCGGGTGTAGCTACCGGCCACGTCGATCCCGAGGATCTCGGGGCGGCCGGCCGGTTCGGGGCCGAGGACCTTGGCGAGCGCCGGGCCGAGCCGGTCGGCGAAGAAGCGGTCGGCGTGCTCCTTGGTCTCCCAGAGGGTGACCACCCGGAGCCCGTCGGTGGTGGTGCCGACGTACCTGGCCTCCAGGCCGTCGACCTGGTCCTCGCCCAGCTGCTCCAGGACCTTGTCGAACTGCTCGATCGCCGCGAACGGCGGGGTGGCGACTGCGATCCACTGCATGATTCCTCCTCGATGAGTGCTGACCCTCATCACGCTAGGGATCGCGCCGTCACCCCGAATCCGCTGGATGACTCATCCGGGGTACTCACCTTCGGCTCGACCAGGCCGCGATCTGGCTGCGGGTGGTGAAACCGAGCTTGGTCAGGATGTGCTGGACGTGGTTCTGCGCGGTGCGCTCCGAGATCACCAGCCGCTCGGCGATCTGCCGGTTCGTCAGCCCTTCGGCCACCAGCCCGGCGACCTCCAGTTCGCGGGCGCTCAGGCCGTGCGTCTCGTTGCCGTTCAACCGCCCGACGAGAATCGCGGCCCGCTCGGTGTACGCCGTCATACCGAGCGAGTCGACCAGCCGCGCCGCCTCGATCGCGAGCGGCCGGGCCCGGTCCCGGTCGCCGGACCGGTCGCGCGTGAACAGCGTCGAGGCCAGGTGATACTGCGTCTCGGCAACGAATCCGGCGGCTCCGGCGGTCTCGGCCTGCTCGAGCGCCGTGGTCAGATCGTTGACCGCGGCATCCAGGCGTCCGAGCGCCGCCGCGGCCCGTCCGATCGCCAGCTCGGTCGGGCCCATGTACGTGACACCGTTGCCCACGGCATGTTCCCCACGGAACGGCTGCAGCCGGTTCAGCAGTACGGCGAGGTCGTCGTACCGGCCGAGGCCGCAGCAGGCCAGGGTCGCGTACACGTACGCCGGCAGCACGAAGAACGCGGGCAACGACCAGGTGTCGATCGGACCAGCCTGCCGGTACGACGCCGCAGCCTGCTCGGGCGAGTTCGTACAGAGCAAAAGGTGTGCCCGGGACAGCAGGGAGAGCGTGACGAACCGTGGGGGTGGTTCGAACGGGCGCTCGGCGAACCACCGCATCTCGTCGGTGACCCCGACATGGCCGGCCAAGGCGACCTGCAGGGCGAAGTACGCGCCGGTGGCCGGAGCTCGTTCGATCGGCCGCATCCGGTCGAACCCGCGTCGTCCGAGGATCGCCGCTTCGGCGTACAGGCCGCGGGCTTGGGCGATACAGGCGGCGATGCGGTCGTGATGCCAGGCGGCGACCGGGCCGCCGAGGCGGTCGACGGCGACGCGGAGGCGGGGGAGTTCCTCGGCTGCGGCGGCCAGGCGGCCGCTTTCGACCAGGGCGTCGAGCCGCCAGATCTCGCCCCACATCTCGGCCCGCGGGCTGTTCGTCCGCTTGGCGAGCTGGAGCATCTCGGACGCGAGTTCCAGCCGCTCGGCGCGACCGTCGGGACCCGGGCACGCCTCCTGCCGGGCGCGCAGTGCGTCCGCCAAAGCCTTGTCGTCCTTGGCGGATCGGGCGAGGTCGAGCGCCTCGGAGCTGAGCGCGTCCAGTCTTGGCTGTTCGCCGGCGTAGAAGGCGAGGTGGCTGCGCAGGGCAAGCAGTCGGGCGCGGAGTCCGGGATCGATGTCCTGGGCAAGTGCTTCTTCACACAGTCGCTCGGCGGTCGCGTTGATGGTCGGATCGGGAACTGCCTCGAGCACCAGCGCCGCCTCGGCTGCCTGCTCCGGACTCTGCGCCGCCGCGGCCGCATCCACCGCCGCGGCACAACACCCCTGCAGATCGCCGGCCAGGTACGCCGCTTTGCCCAGGGCAATGGAGATCTCGCAACACTCCCGCGCCTCGAGCGGCCGGGTCGTGAGTGCCTGCCGATAGAGCCGAACACCTTCCTCATAAGCCAGTCGTCGGACGGCGTCCTCGGCCGCGCGGACCATCCAGCGCCGAGCCGCCGTGCCGTCGCCGTACTGCGCGAGGAACGCATGGTGACTGGCGATCGTGGCGAGTTGCTCCTCGGGATCGTCTTCCAGTACTGCGGCGACGGCTCGATGGAGCCTGGTCCGTTCGGTGGTCGACAAGGATGCCTCGACCGCGTCGCGGGTGAGGGCGTGAACGAACCGGAAGTCCTCGACCCGGTCCACGAAACCGAGTTTGGTTGCCTCGTCCACCAATGGCAGACAGTCGTCGACTGATCGTTGCAGCGTCGCGGCAACGGTCTGGAGGCGGAAGTCGCGGCCGACGATCGCAGCCGCCTGGACCAGCCGGCGGCAGTCCTCCGAGGCGCGGTCGAGCCGGGTGCCGACGATCTCTCGCACCGAGCGCGGCGGTGGGTCGTTCGGATGCCAGGAGCCGTCGGCGATCGCGCGGGCGAGTTCGCGGACGAACAGCGGGTTGCCGCCGGTGACTTCGTAGACCGTTGCCGCCAACTCGGGATCGGTAGTTGCTGGTGACAACTGCTCGGCGACCTCGGTCTCGGCGAGAGTGTGCAGATCGAGTCGTTCGGCTGTGGAGAGTTCGCCGAGGCCGGTGGTGTCGCGGGCGGTGGCGAGGATCAGTACCCGGAATTCTGCGAGTTGCCCGGCGAGGTGTCGCAGTACGAGCAAGGACGGTTCGTCGGCGCGGTGGACGTCGTCGAGGATGATGACGAGGCCGCGGTCGCCGGCTGTCCGTCGTACCTGGTCGGTCACTTCCTCGAAGAGCCTGAAGCGGTCGTCTCCGGTGAGCACCTGGTCCGCATCCACTTCGAGCGATCGCAGTACCTGCCGCCACGGCCAGTAGGCGGGGGCGCCCTCGGTCTCGATACATCTGCCCCAGGCAACGGCGGCTCCTTCCGCGAGGGCGAAGCCGGCGACTTCCTGGGCCAGCCGGGTCTTGCCTATGCCCGGCTCGCCGGTGCATAGGACCAGGCGCCCGTGACCTGCACGGGCCTCGTCCACCCAGGCGCGCAGGGCCTGTAACTCCCCCCGGCGCCCCACCATCGCCATGGGCCAAGCATCACGCCTCGAGAGGCTTGGCGGAAGTCCCGTCTGTGTGCTCGGCCAGGAAGTCCTCCCAGGTGCGCTCGGCAACGTCGGCGCCGCTGAGCGTAAGGTTGCCGCCGGCCCGGTACACCTTGCCGGCCTTGCCCGGCACCCGGACGGGAAGTGACAGCCGGCGCTTGCCGGTCGCCTTGAGGTAGTCGCGCGCGAGCTCGCCCAGGCTGTAGACCTTCGGACCGACCAGGTCCGGCACGAGCCCGGCCGGTTCGCCGAGCGCGAGCTCGACCAGCCGCTCGGCCACGTCCCGTGCGTCCACCGGCTGGAACCGCAGCCCACCGGGAACGGGCAACACCGGCGACTTCGCCATCGCCTGCACAGCCTTCAACGCGAAGTCGTGGAACTGCGCGGCCCGCAGTACCGTCCACGGCACCGAAGACTCCCGAACGGCCTGCTCAGCGCCGAGCTTCGACTTGAAGTACGTCAGCGGCAACTGATCCACCGCCGTCACCGAGATGTGCACCAGGTGCTTCACCCCGGCCCGCTCCGCCGCCCGGACGAGATTCCGGGTGCCGACGTCGTCACCCTTCGGCCCACCAGCCAGATGGATCACGACCTCGACACCTTCGACCGCGGCGTCGATCCCTTCATCCTGCAGGAGATCCGCCGCGACGTACTCCACTCCATCGCCCCGGTCCCGCGCGTGCCGGCTCAGCACCCGCACCTTCCACCCCGCCGCCTGCACCAACGGCACGACCTGCCGCCCCAGCGTGCCCGTCCCACCAGTCACCAACATCGTGCCCACAACAGCCTCCAGTCATCGGGGGGCCCACCTCACGGGCCCTATCCCTCTGACGGACCTCACGACGCCGGCGTGACAGCCTCCTTTGGAGCCGGGCCGGTGGGGGTGATGTGCACTGGCTCACGAAGGATCCTCAACTCCAAGCCCTTCGTCAGCCAGGAGAGCCCGAAGGCAAGACCGGCGACCGTCTCCCCGATCAGGATCGCGTTGCGTCCTCCGAACCCGTCGATGAGCTTGCTGAGCAACATGAAGAGCACGGCGGCGACGATGGCGAGGGCGCACGACCAGTGGAGCCACCGCCAGAACGTGCTCGAGAACGTGCTCTGCCGGGACCTCCGAACGCCCTCGCGCTTGCCGAAGTCGTAGCTGATGACCGCGAGCGAGAGGATGAAGATCGCCGCACAGATGAAGTGCAGCGTGGTCACGAGACCCTCACCCAGCCGCTCCTGGAGGGGCGTCGCCGGACTGGTGCTGCCGGCCGGCCGCCCGGTCGGAAGCCAGGCGACGCCGAGTGCGGCGACCCCGGCGATCACGCTCAGGACGTTCTCGCGATATTTCTCGAACACCTTGTAGGTGATGAGAAACAGCGCCGTGACGCACAAGCTGCCGACGAAGACGTCGCGCATTCCGGAGTGGTAGTACGCGCTGAGCGAGCCCCTCGCTTCGGTGGTTCCTTTCAGGAACAAGATGTCGCCGACCAGGAGTGCGATCGGAAGAAAGAGGCCGATAAAGCCGATGACGGCCCGCATCACCAGGTAGGACTTGAGATACAGGATCTTGCCGTCGTCCACGGGCAGGTCGGGGCGGTTCCCGGTGTCCTGCGCAGGCTGGAAATTCTGCATGGTTCCTCCCCCTGAGTGCGCCCGGCAGCTGGCTTCCGGTGGGAGGGGTGGATGGCCGGAGCCGGATCGGCCGTGCAGTCCGGCGCACCGCCCCGGCGCCACCTGCCGGGCGCGTCAGAATCAGGTTTGCGCCGACATTCGGTCCGGTCAATGGCTGAACCCGTTTCGATATCAAAGCTGAATTACAAGCAAACGAATGCCTGGATTTCCCGGCGATTGCTCGCGGTGCCGCAATTCGCGCCATGACCTGACCGTGGCGCCCTCTTCGCCGCCACAACGCGCAGCCGATTGTGATACACCTCCGAAGGAGTGTCGAGCAGGGGAGGTCGGGTCCGACGTCTCCTGTGTACCGACTCACATCACCGGAGGACCGTCGTGAAGTACGTGATCCTGATTCACTCCAACCCGCAGCCGTGGGGGCACCCGACCGTCGACTACACCGAGGCGGGCCGGGCGGTTCCGGCGGAGCAGCGGGAGCAGATGTACAAGGAGTTCGATGAACTGCTCGCTGCGCTCAAGGCATCGGGGGAGTTCGTGACCGCCGAGGCCCTCGATGCGCCGGCCTCGTCCACTGTCTACCGGTGGCGGGAGGGGAAGCCGGTCAGCACCGACGGGCCGTTCGCCGAGGCGAAGGAGCAGTTGGCCGGGTTCTTCCTGTTCGACTTCGCCACCCGCGAGCGGGCCGAGGAGATCGCGGCCCGGTTCGCCGGTCCCGGTGACACGGTGGAGCTCCGGCCGGCGATGCAGGGATGACCGACACGATCCGGCTCAGTTCGCCGACCCTGAACTGCCCCGACGCCGAGGAGTTGGCCCGGTTCTACGCGGAGATCACCGGCGGGAAGATCGTGTACGTCGATCCGGTCTGGGCGACCGTGGCCGGGCCAGGCGGGCGGATCGACTTCCAGACCGATCCCGCCTACGTGCCGCCGACCTGGCCGGATCCGGCGGTGCCGATCCAGATGCATCTCGACTTCACCGTCGACGAGCTCGCCGCGACCGAGGCGCGAGTGCTCGCGGCCGGAGCGACCAGATATTCGCATCAGCCGAACGACGACCACTGCCTGGTCTTCGCGGATCCGGCCGGGCATCCGTTCTGCCTGTCGACCTGGGACCCGCTCGACCAGTGACCTGGTCGGCGAGGAACCGCGCCCTCGCCGGCCAGTCAGTCGTCCTCGTCACCGTGCGGACGTGATGTACGCCGTACCGCAGACGCGGAAGTTCTCCTACTCTGATGGAACTTACTGAGAGTCAGGAGTACCGACTGTGACGACCGTCGTCCTGATGGGCCCGCCTGGAGCCGGCAAGGGAACCCATGCCGAGCTGCTCGCCGGTCGTCTCGGCGTCCCCGTCATCTCGACGGGGGACATCTTCCGGGCCCAAGTGGCCGCCGGGACCGAGCTGGGCCGGACCGCGCAGCGGTACCTGGACGCCGGCGAGTACGTCCCGGACGAGGTCACCAACGCGATGGTCCGCGAGCGCCTGGCCGCCGACGACACCCGCCCGGGTTTCCTCCTCGACGGGTACCCACGCACCCTCGACCAGGTCGCGGTCCTGGACGGGATCCGTGACGTCGACGCGGTCGTCGTACTGCAGGTCGATCAGGAAGCCCTGGTACGACGCCTGCTCCGCCGGGCCGAGATCGAGCACCGCTCGGACGACACCGAGGACGTGATCCGCCGCCGCCTCCAGGTGTACGCGGACCAGACCGTCCCGCTGATCAGCCTGTACGGCGACCGCGGCCTGGTCCGCGAGGTCAACGGCAACGGCGACATCGACGAGGTCCGCGAACAGATCCTCAAGGTCGCTTGCACTCTCAAACCGACTGACTGAGCTGTTCACGCCGTACTGCCAGGAAAGTCGAGGGGCTTTCGCAGCGGGTCTTTCTAGCGTCAATGCCTTCGCACGGGGATCGGAACCGACGAAGGAGAAGACAGTGGAAGACGACGACAAGCCCGTCGGCAGGGTGCTCAGCCCCGCCCACCGACATGCCCACCGCAACCCCGACCGCCTGACCCCGAGCCCCGCAGCGTCTTGGGGCTAAGGCTTGTCACTCGTGAGTTATTTGACAAGTGTAAACTCGTCGGCATGAGTGTTGACGAGGTGGTCGGCGACCGGCGCGTGCGGCGGTCGCGCGCAGGCCTGTTCCGGGCAGCCGTGGAGCTGGTCGGCGAGCAGGGGACCTCCAACGTCCCGGTCTCGGAGCTGGCCGAGGCGGCCGATGTCAGCCGGCAGCTGGTGTACCAGCAGTTCGGCGACCGTGACACGCTGCTGCTGGAGGCGGCGCTCGACCTGGCCCGCCGCGAGCTGACCGCGCACATCCACCTCGACCGCGAGGTGAGCGCCTCCCGGATGGTGCTCGCGCTCCGCCATTTCGCGCAGTACCGGAGCTTCTACCGGGCCATGTTCACCGGCCCGAGCGCCTACCCGCTGACGCTGGCGTTGATCGAGCTGTTCAGCCCGTTCAATCGCGAGCTGGTACGGCGGATGGGCGACGTACCGGCCGACGTCGCCGACGACCTGACCACCTTCGTCACCGGGGGCTGGGCCGCGGTCATCAACGACTGGATCATCAACGGTCCGGAACCACTGGACGTCGAGCCGTTCGCCGAGCGGCTCTGGAAGTTGCTCACGGCAATCAACCCGGAGACCCGATGAAGCTCACCAGCCACCTGATCCAGCGCGCGCTGCACCTCGACGCCCCGGTCACCCGCGATGTCGTCGTCCAGCGAAATCTCCGGGTGCCGATGGCCGACGGGGCCGAACTGCTCGCGAACCGCTACGCGCCGCGCGTCGGCGGGGACGGGTTGCCGGTCGCGTTGATGCGCAGCCCGTACGGCCGGTCCGGACTGGTCGGCATGATGATGGCGCGACCGCTGGCCGAGCGTGGCTTCCAGGTGATCGTGCAGAGTGTCCGCGGCACCTTCGGGTCGGGCGGTGACTTCGATCCGCTGCGGAACGAGCGCGCCGACGGTCTCGCGACGATCAAGTGGGTACGGAAGCAGCCGTGGTTCGGCGACTCGATCGTGCTGACCGGAGCCAGCTATCTCGGGTATGTGCAGTGGGCGATCGCGGACGAGTTGCCGCCCGAGGTCAAGGCGATGGTTCCGCAGGTCACCGAGTCGGCGTTGACCTTGGAGTTCCTGCGGAAGGACGGGTTCTCGCTGGAAACGCCGTACGGGTGGGGCGTCCTGGTCGGCTCGCAGGAGCGCCGGGGAGCACTGCTGCGGCAGCTCGTCGAGGGGCGCCGTACTCGTCGCTCGATGGACACGCTGCCGCTGGGCCAAGGCGATGTCGTCGCGCTGGGGGAGCGGTCGGACTACATCCAGGCCATCCTTGCGTACGACGCCGAGCACCCGCACTGGGACGGTATCGACCACCGTGACCGGGTCGCCGCGGTGACGGTGCCGGTGAGTTCGATGGGCGGCTGGTACGACATCTTCCTGCCCGGCCAGCTGCGCGACTTCAAGATCCTGCAGGAGGCCGGCCGGAATCCGCGGCTCACCGTCGGTCCGTGGACGCATCTGTCGATGGACTCGTCGATGATGCTGGAGGCAATCTCCTTCGGTCTCGCGCATGCCCGCGGGGACGAACCGCCGCCGCGGGCACCGGTTCGCCTGTTCGTGATGGGCGAGGACGCCTGGCGCGACTTCGAGTCGTGGCCGCCGGCCGGATACGAGCCGCAACGCTTCCATCTGCAGCCGGACGGGAGATTGTCGAGCGCGGAGTGCGCGTCGGGAAGCAGTACTTATCGCTATGACCCGGCCGATCCGACGCCTGCCGTCGGTGGGGTGCGGATGGTCCGTGGTGGGAGCGGCCGCGTCGACAACACTTCACTCGAGGAACGGGCCGACGTACTGACGTTCACAACGCCGCCGCTCGAGCAAGACGTGGAGGTCGTCGGGGAGGTCGGCGCGGAGATCTGGTTCCAGTCCAGTCGTCCGTACGCCGACGTGTTCGTGCGACTGTGCGACGTCGACGCTGACGGGCGATCCTTCAACGTTTGCGACGGTTTGACGAGCCTTACGGATACCGACACGCTCGGTCCGGCGACGGTCACGCTGTGGCCGACGGCGTACCGGTTCCGGGCCGGGCATCGCATCCGCGTCCAGGTGTCCAGCGGCGCGTTTCCGCGCTTCGCCCGCAACCCGGGCACGGGTGAGTCACCGCTGACCGCGACCACTTTGCTGGCCGCGGATCAGTCCGTGCATTACGGCGTCGACTACCCGTCGGCGGTCATTCTTCCGGTGTCAGCTGCGCCAAACGGGAGCAACTGACTTGCGGTAGTTGCGACCGAAGATGCCGCTGATGACGGTCAGGACCGGCTTGGGCACAGTGCTCGTGATGGCCGCGGATTCTTCCGGGCCGGCGCCGTCGAGAGCCCAGGCGAAGAACGTGCCGCCCTGCGACGGGCTGACCTTGGCGAACTGCCGGCCCATCGCCTTCATCTCGGCGGAGTCCTTGTTCTTCAGGTACACCGGCTCGATCGCGGCCTCCTCGTGATCCAGGTGCAGCACCGTGACTCGCTGCAACTCCTGCATCGCGGTCAGCGCGGCCGCCGCGTCCTCGGCACTCGCCGAGCGCTGCAGGGTCGCGATCGCACTCCGGGTCGCGGTCAGCGCCGCCGCCATCGTGTCGTGCTCGGCGTCCATCTCGGTGAGCAGATCGTGGCTCACGCCGACCGACTCCAGTGCCGGCCAGGCGATGTCGTGCTCACCCTGGTGGTGGTGCGTCAGTTGTTCGTCGAAGTTGGCCCAGGCCGTCGCCAACTGCTCGGCCCGCTGCCGATCCCCCGCCGGAAACCGCCCCAACGCCTGGATGAATCGCTGCAGATCCCGCCGGAACGCGGCATGGATCGCCTTGTTCATACTCATCATTTCCGCCATGTTTTCGGAGTGTAGGCTGAAGTGCCTTTGAAACGGCAGAGGCAAGCCCTGGAGGATGAAATGGGCACAGCCGTCGAATTCTCCGGCACCGTGCGGCGCTGGAACGAGGACAAGCCCGGCGGCCTCGCGGTCGTCGACGTACCGCCGGACTGTGTGGCGCAGTTGGGTGGACGCAAGCAACGCCGGGTGAATGGCACGCTCAACGGCTCCGATTTCACCGGTAGCACCATGCTCGTCGCCGGCGGTGGCTTCTGCGTCGGTGTCAGCAAGGCGGCGCTCAAGGCAGCCGGCGCCTCCGTCGGCGACGAGGTGCAGGTGGCACTCGAGCCTTAGGAACATTTGTGGCTCGCGGCAAGTTGTCTTCGGGTATGCATGGTGAGTACAAAGTGCCGGGCGGGAAGCTGGTTGTCGCGGACCTGGAGGTCGTCGACGAGACGGTACGGCGGGCTCAGCTCAGCGGGGATTTCTTTCTCGAGCCTGATGATGCGCTCGAGCGGATCAATGGGGCGTTGGCCGGGCTGCCGGTGGCGACTCCGGCGGCTCAGGTGGCCGCTCGAGTTCGCGCAGTACTGGGTGATGGCGTGGAGATGCTCGGGTTCTCGCCGGAAGCGGTGGCGGTCGCCGTACGGCGTGCGTTGACCGGCGCGACGGGTTGGCACGATCACGAGTGGGAGTTCGTGCACGACGTACCGCGGGAGCCTGCGTTGCAGATGGCGCTCGACGAGGTGCTGACCGAGCAGGTCGGTTCCGGTGAGCGGCCGCCCACGCTCCGCCTTTGGGAATGGGCGTCGAACGCGGTCATCATCGGCAGCTTCCAGTCGCTCGGCAACGAGGTCGACCTGGCCGGCGCGGCGAAGCACGACGTGACAGTGGTACGACGGATCAGCGGCGGCGGAGCCATGTTCGTCGAGCCGGGCAACACGATCACGTACTCGCTCTACGTGCCCGAGTCACTGGTGTCCGGGCTGTCGTTCGTCGAGTCGTACGCGTTCCTGGACGACTGGGTGATCGGGGCGCTCAACGATCTCGGCATCGCGGCGACGTACCAGCCGATCAACGACATCACCTCGCCGGCCGGCAAGATCGCCGGCGCCGCGCAGAAGCGGTTGGCGGGCGGCGCCGTACTGCATCACGTCACGATGGCCTACGACATGGACGCCGCGAAGATGCTCGAGGTACTGCGGATCGGCCGCGAGAAGCTCTCCGACAAGGGCACCACGAGCGCCAACAAGCGCGTGGACCCGCTTCGCAGCCAGACCGGCCTCGACCGCGCCGAGGTGATCGACCGGATGGTCGCGTCGTTCGCGAACCGCTACGGCCTCACGCCCGGCACCATCGACGGGACGACCGTGGACCTGGCCGAAGACAGGGTGCGGACCAAGTTCGGCACCGACGACTGGCTCACCCGGGTTCCTTGATCGGTACGGCGTTGCCGCTGACCCGGACGCGGTTGTCGTCGGTCCGTAGCTCGACCTGGATCTCACTCGGCCGGCCCAGATCGTCACCCTGGTGGAGTGTGAGCGTGACGGGCGCCTGCACGATGCCTCGCGACCGCAGGTAGGCGCCGAACGCGGCCGCCGCGGCACCAGTCGCCGGATCCTCGACCACACCGCCGACCGGGAACGGGTCGCGAACGTGGAACGTGGTCGCCGACTCCCGCCAGACCAACTGCAGGGTGGTGAGATCGCGCTCGAGCATGTACGCGAGCAGCCGGTCGAAGTCGTAGTCCAGGTCGGCGAGTCGTTGCCGGGTCGACGTACTCAGGACGAGATGACGTGCTCCGGCGTACGCGATGGCTGGCGGCATCGCGGGGTCGAGCTGGTCGGCGCGCCAGCCGAGGATGTCCAGGACCTCGCTGACGTCGCGGACCTCTTCGACGTACGGTTCGACGCTCGTCAGTGTCGCCCGCAAACCTTCGTCCACCACGACCGGCACGATCCCGGCCGCGGTCGAGAACACCAGCTCGCCCGGACCGATCCGCTCCGCCAGCGCGACTGCGGTGGCCACGGTCGCGTGGCCGCAGAATGGGACCTCCGCCTTGGGGGAGAAGTACCTGACCTGGTACTTGCCGGTCACGAAGGCGGTCTCGGAGTACCCGACGTCGGCCGCGATCGCCTGCATCGCCTCGTCGTCCAGACTGCTCGCGTCGAGGACGACGCCGGCCGGGTTCCCGCCCGCCGGATCGGTGGTGAAGGCGGCGTAACGCAGTACTTCGGTCATCTCTGACATGGCTACAGGGTCCAATCCAGTTGGGGCTCCGGGATGCCCAGCTCGCGCCCGAACGCCTGGGCTTCCGACCGGGCTACCGCGTCGCCGCGCCGATACCGGAACACGCGCCCCGGGAACACCACGAAGATCTCCCGGTCGTTGTGGAAGTCGGCGTACCAGCCGGGCTCGTCGATCGTTGCCGCCAGCTCCTTCGACAGCGTCTCGGCGTGCCAGTCCTCCACCTCGAACTCCAGCACCGACCACACCGGAGGCTGACCGGTCGACGCACTGCTCACGTCGTACCGGCTGATCTTCCGCACCACCACCGGAATCTGGGACAACTCGGTCCCGACCCGGAGACTCTCCAGAATCAACACGCCCTCGTACATCCCCGTCCCCTCTCCCTCACTGCCGAGGCTAGACCACACCACCGACAAGGCCGTGTCTGGTAATCCCCCGCCTACTGCGCGGGATTACCAGACACGGCCTAGTTTTGAGTCGTGGAGCTTGGCTATGTGATCTTGTACGTCGAGGATCTCGATGCGTCCGTCGCGTTCTATCGGGACGTGATCGGGTTGCCGTACAAGTTCACCGATGCGGGGTATGCGGAGTTCGGGACGGACGGGACGCGGTTCGCGTTGTACGAGCGGCGGCGGGCGGAGTGGTTGACCGGGCAGGCGGTGACACCCGGCCCTGCCGCCGAGATCGTGCTGATCGTCGAGGATGTGGACGCATGCGCCGATCGCCTCGCGGCTCAAGGCGTGCCGGTGCTCAGCGGTCCGGCGGACCGTCCGTGGGGACATCGGACGGTGCACATCGCCGATCCGGATGGGTTCGTTGTCGAGTTCGCTCAGGAGATCCCTCGGAAACGGGGGCGGGTCAGCGGCGGTGGTGATGGTTCTGGTGCTGCCAGCGCTGGCGATGAGCCCCGCTGAACAAGGCGATCCAGAACAGACCCCACAGCAGCCACGGCGCGGTCAACGTGACCGCGGTGATCACCAGGCCGATCATCAGGATCGGCGCCAGCATCATGAACGGCGGCGGCGGACCTTGGCGTCGCCGGGGCCGGACCGGCTGCGGCGACCACGGCCCCTGGGCGAGTTGCAGCTCGGCCGGGTCCGGGAGGTCGTCGAACAGCAGGGTGAGATCGTCGGCGTACCGGGCCCGCGTCGCGTGCTCGCTGCGCTCCTCGAACTCCTCCTGCGTCAGCCGGCCCGCGACGAAGTGGTCGGAGAGCACGGCCACGGCCTGATCGCGTTCGGCATCGCCGATCCGCACCGGTCCGTGGCGCTCGGGTAGGTACGAGCTCATGACCGGTCCTGCTCGTCGTCGGCGAGGATGCCGTACAGCTTGCGCCGCAGGTCCGCCACCGCGTCCTTGGCCCGCGCTTGCTGCTCCGGCGTACCGGTCGCGAGGATCTGCCACATAGCCGTCGCCACTTGGCCGAGCAGCGGTTTCAGCCCGTTCTCGTCCTCCTCGGCCGGTGCGCTCATCGCCTCCCACGGGGCCGACACCTCGTCGGCGTGCTCGGCGACGTACGTGCGTCCCTCGTCGGTCAGCGTGAAGGTACGGCGGCCGACCTCGGCGTCGGCGGTGACCAGGCCCTCGTCCTCGAGTTGCTGCAGGGTCGGGTAGATCGAGCCCGGGCTCGGTTTCCACACGCCGCCACTGCGCTCGGCGATCTCCTGGATGATCTGGTAGCCGTTCATCGGCTGCTCGGCCAGCACGGCGAGGATGGCCGCGCGGACGTCACCGCGCCGGGCCTTGGGTCCGCGCCAGCGCGGCGGCGGCCCCCACGGCGGCCCGAACATCTGCCCGCCGAACATTCCCCACTGCGCCCCGAACGGGTGGTGCCCGTGATGGGTGCGCCGGCCGGTCATCGCGGCGCGCAACTCGTCCTTGATGTCGTCGAAAGCTGAACAGTGCCGTGCGATGTGCTGCCAGGGCCACCCCGCGGCGTACGTCGATCCGGTCATCCCGACCACCGTCCCTCAGGTGAGAATGCGATACGTCGACGATATATCGCGAACCATCGCAACCCAAGGCTCAGTTCGACGCGCCGGCCAGTAGCGCGACCTCCTCGCGGCGCAGACCCGGGACCCGGCGGTGACCCGTGTGCAGTCCGGCGAATCCGGCCTGCTGCGGGCTGATCTTCGCCCGCCGGCTGGCCAGAAACGCACGGATCTCGCTGCGGTTGTCCATGCTTTCGAGGCTAGCCCGGCCTTTGCAGGGCTGGGGTGCCCTGTCAGTACCAGTTACGCGGCTGGGCGACGTACGGCTCCTCCAGCCGCCGGATCTCATCGTCGGTGAGTTTCAGATCGAGCGCCGCGGCGGCGTCGGTGAGGTGGTGCGGCTTGGTGGCGCCGACGATCGGAGCGGACACGATCGGTCTGGTCAGCAACCAGGCCAGTGCGATCTGCGCCATCGGCACACCGCGATCGGCGGCGACCGCTTCGACGGCATCGACCAGTGCGCGGTCGGTGTCCCGTTCGAGGGCCTGGGCAACCTGGTCGGTTTCCGCGCGCAGCGTCTGCCGGCCCCACGGCTTGCCGAGCCGGCCCTTGGCGAGTGGTGAGTAGGGGATGGAACCGACGCCTTGATCGCCGCAGAGCGCCAGCAACTCGTTCTCGTCGTCGCGCCGGATCACGTTGTACTGGTTCTGCATGGACACGAACCGTGTCCACCCGCCGAGGTCGGCCGCGTGCTGCATCTTGGCGAACTGCCATGCCCACATCGACGATGCCCCGAGATACCGGACCTTGCCGGCCCGCACCGCGTCGTGCAGTGCCTCCATCGTCTCCTCGACCGGCGTCTCCGGATCGAACCGGTGGATCTGGTACAGGTCGACGTACTCGGTCCCGAGCCTGGTCAGCGACGCGTCCAGCTGTTCGAGAATCGCCTTGCGTGACAGGCCGGAACCGCCGGGACCGTCGTGCATCTTGCCCCAGACCTTGGTCGCCAGTACGACGTCCTCGCGCCGGCTGTACCGTTTGATCGCCCGGCCGACGAACTCCTCCGACGTGCCACCGCCGTACGTGTTCGCCGTGTCCCAGAAGGTGATCCCGAGCTCGACCGCCTGCCGGAAGTACGGCTGCGAACTCTCCTCGTCCAGCGTCCACTGATGGAACGCGTTGCGATCGCCGAAACTCATACAGCCCAACGCGATCCGGCTGATCGTCAGTCCTGATCGCCCCAGCTTCAGATACTCCATGCTCCGACGCTAGGGCACATCCCGAACCTCAGGCAGGCACTGTCAGTACACCTCTCCCGAGGGCGCTGCTCTGCCCGCCTAGCCAGCTCAGCCGGCGAACTTGAGGTCGTCGACGGTTGCCACCAGTACGACGGAACTGCCTTCGACGGCGACCTGTTTGAGTGAGGCGCCGAAGGGGAGCTTGGGGAGAGTGATGCCTCGCTCGAGCAGGGAGCTCACCGCATTGCGGAGGACCGACGGGACCGCGTCGGAGAGTTCGTCGACCGCGAGGACGATCCGGCCCTTCTCCACCTTGGGGCTGAGGGTCGCGTCGACGTCGACACCGCGGACCGACAGCTGTGCGTGCAGTTTGCCCTCGACGGTGCGCAGGGTCAGGTCGTCCACACCGGTCGCACGTGCGGCGAGCTTGGCCAGCTCGGCCGGCGACAACCGCACCTTCATATCCGTCGAGTCGATGGTGACCTCAGCGCCGGAACCTCCGGTGACCAACGCGCGCGGAACGTGTACTCCGTTCATCGTCACGGTGAGGTCCTCGGCCGGAACCGACGAGAAGGTCGGCCGGTCCATGGTCAGCGTCACCGTCGAGAACTCTTCCTTCACCACCTGTGGCAGGAACCCGAATCCGCCGATCGCCACCTTGGTGTCCGCGGCCTGGACGTCGTACTGCGCCGCCTCCTCCGCAGCCATCTTCGCCAGCCGATCCTCGGCCACCCATGCGGCGGCCCGATCGGCGCCTACGCCCAGCAGCCCCAGGATCACAACGGTCACCACCAGACGCCGCAACCAGCGCCGTGGTCTCCTCGAACTCATTCCTGCCCTTCCCGACACCGTCCGTGGCTCCCCGTCGATCCGCACAGCCTAGGCCGCCCCGCAAAACCACTGCAGGAACCTACCCCAAGGTTGGTGTCCAGCCGCTGTGCTCACGCAGGTGCTTGGGCGCGGAGGCCGTCGATGGTTTCGCGGAGAGCCTCGTCGGTCGGCGTCGGTTCGATGCCGAAAGCAACGGTCGCGGCGGTGGAGTCGAGGACGAACGGACGTTGCCACTGGTACTGCGTCTCGATCATCTCCCGCGCGGCCGGGTTGAACAGCCCTGCCAACCGCAGCGCAAACCCAGGCATCTTGGCGACCCGAGCAGCCGGTGCTCCGGCGAGCTCAGCAGCACGTCGGGCGAGCTCACGGATCGACAGCGGCGGGGGAGTGGGCACGTGCCACGGCCGACCCCACGCCTTCTCGTCCGCCGCGACCGCGACCAACGTGCGGGCGACATCACCGACGTACGTCCAACTGTGCGGCGCATCCAGGTCTGCCGGCGCCGTACCGCGACGCCCGGCGATCACCTTCGGCAACACCATCACACTGAACGGCGACACCGTCAGCGCGCCCAGATAGTCCGAGCTCCGCACCTCAGCCGTCCGGATCCGCCCAGCCTCATGTGCCGCCAACGCGTCCTGCCACAACCGGGCCCGCACCTGCCCCTTCACCGAATTGGGGCGCAGCGGAGTGTCCTCGGTCATCGGCCCGTCAACCTCGCCGTACCCGTAGAGATTTCCGGTCGTCACCAGTACGGCGCCACTGCTCTCAGCCGCCCGGATAAGCGCCGCACCGATCGGCGGCCAATCGGTCGACCACCGGTGATACGCCGGCCCCGCACACGAATACAACGCAACCGCCCCCTCAACCAGCCGAGCCATCCCTTCCCCATCACTCGCATCCCCCACAACACACTCAATCCCACCCACGTCATCTCGACCCTGGCCGGGGAGCGGTTGGGGGCCCTTGCCGGAGCGGGTGATCAGGCGGACCTGCTCGCCGCGGGCGGCCAGCAGGCGGGCTGTGGCCGAGCCGACCGGCCCGGCTCCGACGATGACGTGCAGGGACATGGCGGGTAACCCTTCGCAGACACGGATGAGAACAGTGTTCTCGAATGAGTTCACTGTACTCATCTCGCCGAGCCACGGTCAAGAACACTGTTCTCGCAGCGTTCCAGTGTTCTCGGATCTATGCCAGACTGGCCCCATGTCCGCACCGTCGCTCCGTGCCCGGGTCCGCTCGGAGATGAGCCAGGAGATCAAGGCAGTCGCCCGCCGGCACCTCGCCACGGACGGCGCCAACCTCTCCCTGCGCGCAGTGGCCCGCGACCTCGACATCGTCGCCTCGGCCCTCTACCGCTACTTCCCGAGCCGCGACGCCCTCCTCACTGCCCTGATCATCGACGCGTACAACGCACTCGCCGCCGCCGCGACCGAGGCGGATGCCGCCGTACCCCGCGACGACCTCCGCGGCCGCTGGCTGGCCGTCGGCCGCGCCGTCCGCGCCTGGGCTCTCGCACACCCCGCCGAGTACGGCCTCATCTACGGCGCACCCGTCCCCGACTACGCCGCCCCGCAGGACACCGTCGAGCCGGCCGCCAAGGTCATCCTGCTGCTCGTCGACATCGTCACCGACGGCCTCGGCCGCCTCAAACCGATCAAGGCCTCGCCACTCACCATGCCGCTCCGCGCAGACCTCCGCCGCCTCATCGACGAACGCCAAGGCGAACTCCTCGAGGAACGCCTCGACCGCGTCCTCGTCGCCTGGACCCACCTCTTCGGCGTCCTCAACTTCGAAGTCTTCGGCCGCCTCGACAACATGATCGCCGCCCGAGCCGAGTACTTCGACCACCACATGACCCTCATGGCCGACCTCACCGGCCTCCCCCAGTGACCGTTGCCGACTTCAACGAACACCGCGGCCTCCTGTACGCAGTCGCCTACCGCATCCTCGGCACCGTCGCCGACGCGGAAGACGTCGTACAAGAGACCTGGCTCCGCTGGAATCGGGTCGACACGGCAACAGTCGAAGACCCCGAGGCCTACCTCGTCAAAGTCGCC
This sequence comes from Kribbella sp. CCNWLW201, assembly GCF_037203805.1. Taxonomy (NCBI): domain Bacteria; kingdom Bacillati; phylum Actinomycetota; class Actinomycetes; order Propionibacteriales; family Kribbellaceae; genus Kribbella; species Kribbella sp. CCNWLW201. The sequence goes on from NZ_JBBCBQ010000004.1 coordinate 138,352, forward strand.
ACCCGCCTGTCGATCGACCGCCTGCGCAGTGCAGCGGTACGACGTGAGTCCTACGTCGGCCCCTGGTTACCAGAGCCGATGCTCACCACCCCGGACGCCGCCGACCACGTCGTACGCGCCGACTCGGTCTCGACAGCAATGCTGCTTGTTCTAGAGGCTTTGTCACCCACGGAACGTGCGGTCTTCGTTCTCAACGAGGCATTCGGCTACAGCCTCACGGAGATAGCGACCATCCTCGGCCGACGCGATGCGGATGTACGACAACTAGCCCACCGCGCCCGCACGGCGGTCGCCGAACGCCGCCGCAAATACGACACCGACCTGACAACGCAGCAGCAGGTCACGGAGCGGTTCCTGGAAGCCTGTCTCGGCGGAGACCTGAAGTCGCTCATGGAAGTCCTTGCACCAGACGTCACCTTGATCAGCGACGGCGGCGGCCTGACCGGCGCACCACGCAAGCCCATCCACAGCCCGCAGTACGTCGCCCAGGCGCTCGTCCTGCTCTCGCAACGCCGCCCCGCCGACTCACACGTCGTACTGCGTCAGCTGAACGGCGCTACCGGCCTGGTCATCTACTCAGACACCACACCGGTAGTCGCAGCCACCCTCCACCTAGTCAACGGCGTCATCGAAACGATCCACGTCGTCAGCAACCCAGCAAAGCTCAACGGCGTAGCGCCGTGACCTGACTCACCCCACCCGACTGTCACGCTCCAGCAAGCTGTCTCGTCCGTGAAGCGCCCACCTCCCTCGCGGATCGGAGCCTCATGTACGCCGTCTACCTGACAACCACCGTCGTGGCCGCCACCCTGACCGCCTCCGCAGCCGTCGCCAACTTCATCGGCCACTCCTACCCGAAGTCCGAAGCCGACAGGCTGCAAATCCCTCACTCCTACATGCGCCCGTTCGGTGCCCTGCTGGCCGCCGGCTCTCTCGGACTCCTCGCCGGCCTCGCGATTCCGCCCCTCGGAGCACTCGCAGCAACCGGCCTCGTCCTCTACTTCCTCGGCGCCCTGATCGCCCACCTCCGAGTCCACGACCACCAACTAGCCCCCTGGACCCTCTTCTTCGCTACCTCCCTGGCCGCCCTCATCACCAACCTGACCCACCACTAAGCCGCTGCCACGGCGCTGTGGTGGAGGTTGGTCCAGGCGGCGCGGGCGATGGCGGATGGGGCCAGGAGTTGGCGGAGGCCGATCGTTCGGTTGACGAAGGCAAGCATGTGGGCCGCGGTTCTCGGGTCGCGTACGGCGGCGCCGAGCATCAATCGGTCGACCGGTGTCGGTGGACCTGCCTTGGCTTGGTCCTCGATGGTCGATTGATGTCCGTTCAGTGCTTTGCGTCGTCGTACGTACTGGCGTAGCGCCGGCTCGAGCCGGCCGCCGTCGAGCAGTGCCGGTGTGACCGCATCCGCCAGCCACTCCGCGGTCTGAAAGGCCCAGCCGCAGCCGACACCTTGGGACGGGTCTGAAGTCAGCGCCGCGTCTCCGATCAACGCGACGCCGGATCGCGGTACGGCGGTTCGCGTGATGAGTGGACAGTCGGTGGCACCCACGATCCGCGAAACGCGGTTGGCGTCGTCGAAGACCGGTCCGTCCGGCAGTCGTCGCAGACTGGCCAGCAACGCTGACTCACGATCGGCTCGGTACGACGGCAGGTCCGCCTTCACCGGCATGGATGCCAGGACGGTGATGCCATCCTCGTTCGGCATGGCGTACGCGATACCCGGTTCGTGCAGCCAGATCTGGGTCCTCGAACCAGAGGTGAGCCGGACGTTCGTGAACTCCGCGAAGAAGATGAACCGTTCATTGGGCGCCACCCGCTGCCCGGCGCCGGCGAGCTGGGCGACGACGGAGTTGACGCCGTCGGCACCGACGACCAGTCGCCCGCGCACCGAACGCTCCGTGCCGTCGTCACCGCGGAGCCGAACACCCTCGCCGTCAAGCAGCGCGATCGCTTTCTGTCCCAGCATCAAGTCCACACCGCTGGTCCCGGCCGCGAGCTCGCGAACCATCGGATCGAGCCTCGCCCGCCTGATGCTGTAGCCGTGCGGGCTGTCGGGCGGACTGACCACCCACCCCCACGGCGTGAAGCAGTCGAGACCGTTGCGGATACCGCCGGCCGCCTCGATCCGCCGGTCGAGCCCGAGCCGGCGGATCGTCGGTGTCGCGCAGGCCATGACGTGATGGGTGCACAGCACCTTGAAGGTGTCGATGCTGTGATGCCGTTCGACCAGCGCGACCCGTAGACCCGCCCGTCCGAGCAGGGTCGCCGCCGTCGATCCCGCGATACTCGCTCCGACCACGATCACGTCGTACATCTCGGCCTCCATAGATCGCACGACCGTGCTGACTAGTTCATAGATCGCACGGTCGTGCTATCTTGTCAAGAGTGAACCGCCCCCGGCGCTCCGACGGCGAGCAGACGTACGCCGCGATCCTCGACACAGCGGTGCGACTCGCATCGATCGAAGGACTCGGTGCGATCACCATCGGCCGGCTGGCCGACGAGGTCGGCGTGAGCAAGAGCGGGCTGTACGCGCATTTCGGGTCCAAGCAGCGCCTCGAGCTGGACATCATCCAGGCGGCGCGGGACATCTTCGAGCGCGAAGTGATGCAGCCGGCCCTGGCTGCCGACGAAGGACTGCCGCAGCTGGAGCAGATCTGCGCGTCCTACCTGTCGTACATCGAGCGGCGCGTCTTCCCCGGCGGCTGCTTCTTCGCCGGCATGCTCGCCGAATTCGACGCCCGCTCCGGTACGGCGGCGCACGACGAGGTCGCCTCAGACCAGCGAGGGTGGACCGAGCTCCTCGAATCGTTCGCCACCACCGCCCGCGACCACGGCCACCTCAGACCCACGGTCGACATCCCCCAACTCGTCTTCGACCTCACCGCCGCCGTCGAGTTGGCCAACTACTACTACGTCCTCTTCAGCGACCCCGAAGTCCTAGACCGAGCCCGCACGTCAATCCACACAGCCCTCACCGCAGCCACAAAAAAGCCTTGATTTCACAGGGTTTGGCTCACTCCGCGGGCCAGTGGTCGGGGGAGGCGATGCGGTCGGCGGGGAGGTAGTCGGTGATCTCGATGTCGCCGTCGTCGTACTGGACGAGTCCGATCCAGCCGGTCGGCCCGTTTTCCCGGGCGAGCAGCCAGCCGCGTCGCCAGCCTGTGTCGGTCCGGAGGATCACGTGGCCGGGGAGTGGCAGACCCCGGAGGAGCCGCTCGCCGTGGGCGCGCTGAGACGGCCCTTGGGCCGTCTCCGTCATGAGGACAGCCGGCGGCGCAGGCGGAGCTCGTCGCGGATCGCGCGCGGAACGGGCAAGCGGTAGGACTCCAGGGCGCTGGCGTAGGCGCTGAGTGAGTCGGTGAGCCGACGGGAGTTGTTGCGGATGCTCTCGTCCGGACGCTTCGTGCTGCGGGTCGACTGTTCGGCCGCGCGGGCGCTGAGGACCTCGGCGAGCAGATGCGAGAGGTCGTGGTCCGTGGTCGAGCGGTGCCGGATGCTTGGCAGGGCGGCTACTGGGTGGATGGTCATCTGGCATCGCCTCATAGGCTGCTGCCGGGTCCCGACAGACCGCCTGGTATGCCATTGTTCCGGAGTGTCACCAGCTTACCTCGCCGGGAAAGTCTGGGTCCGAAGCTCGTGGTTCCACTTGTGCCGGGTGCGACGTACATTTGAGGGTGTAAGCGCCGTACGTCACGGCGCCGGCGTGCTGCCCCAGACCCGGCCGTCCGCCCACAGGTTGGTGGGTTGTGAGGGGGCCGGGCCATGTTTTTGTCATCGCGTGCGATACCCCCTCCCCGCTTCGCGAGGCCGCTCGGATCCGGAGTTGACGGATCCGAAGCCGCGGCCGCGGGCGGCGCCGACCGCCTCTGCCGGGTCGGGTACCCTCCTGCCGCGACCCGGCGAGGCGGCGTGCGGATGGAGCATCAAGGGGTCAAGGTAGGCCTCACGCCGCATCGATAGCCCATCACAGCGCGCGAACAGCCGAGGACGGTGTAGAGGCAAGTGGGATCGTTGCAGGTCCATCAGATCCTCGTCGACGTTTTCACGGCCCGCGCCGACGCTGTCGGAAGCGTGCTGGACAGACTGTGCGCGGCTTCCGTCGAAGCGTTGCCGGTCGACGGGGCAGGAATGGCCTTGATGACGGCAGCCGGTCATGGTGGCACCTTGGCCGCCACCGACGGGCCGGCCGTGGCGATGGAGAACCTGCAGAGCACCCTCGGGGAGGGCCCGTGCCTGGATGCCTTCCGCGACGGGCGCCCGGTGCTGGAATCGGATCTCGCCTCGACCGGCACGTCGCGTTGGCCGGCGTTCGTGGCCGGCGCGCAGGAGGCCGGTATCACGGCGGTGTTCGCGTTCCCGCTGCAGATCGGCGCGATCCGGCTCGGCGTGCTCGACTTCTACCGGGATGTGATCGGCCCGCTGACCGCTGCCGAGCTCGCGCTGGCGCTGGATTTCGCCGCCGCGGCGACCACGCTGGTCCTCGACCTGCAGAACAAGACCGCGCCAGGCGAGCTGCATCCGCATCTGGCCGACGCGGCGGCAGGTCGTCGTGAAATCCACCAGGCCACTGGCATGATCACCGTTCAGGCCGCGGTCGGATTGACCGAGGCCCTGTTGTTGCTGAGGGCGAGGGCCTACGCCGACGATCGGTCGTTGCTCGATCTTGCCAAGGATGTAGTGGCCCGGAAGGTGACGTTCCGGCCGGAAGACGATCCATCATGAAGAGAGCACCGTGACGACAGGGCTGTGCATGGTCAGGAAGGGCAGCAAGCTATGAGCAGGGAGCAACGCCTCGCACGCGTGTTCGTGGAACTCGCGGACACGCTCATCGACGAGTTCGATGTCATCGACTTTCTGTATGTGCTGTGTGAGCGCAGCGTGGAGTTGCTGCCGGCCGACGCCGCCGGCCTGATCCTTGCCGATCAGCGCGGCCAGCTCGAGGTGGTGGCGTCGACGACCGAGGAGGCTCGGGTACTGGAGCTGTTCGTGTTGCAGAACTCCGAGGGCCCCTGCCTCGACTGCTATCTGAGTGGGCAGCCACAGGTGAACCTCAACCTGTCGGAGGTCGAAACGCGCTGGCCGAACTTCCGGGCAGCAGCCGCCGACGCCGGCTACGAGACGACCCACGCACTTCCGATGCGGCTGCGCGGCCAGGTCATCGGCGCCCTCAACCTCTTCTGCGCACGCCAGGTCAGCCTGACCCCGGACGAGGTGGCGCTGGGTCAAGCGCTCTGTGATGTGGCGACGATCGGCCTGCTCCAGGAACGAACGGTACGGCGCGGGGAGATCCTGGCCGAACAACTCCAGAACGCCCTGAACAGCCGGATCCTGATCGAACAAGCCAAGGGTGTGCTGGCCGAGCGCACCGGAGTCGGCGTAGACGAAGCGTTCATCATGATGCGCGCCTGGGCCCGCCAACACGGCAAGCACCTCCACGCCACCGCGCAGGCAGTAGTGGACGGCACCGCCGAACTCCTCACCCCCCAACCCGGGTAACGCCGGGCAGTCGGAGGAACGCATCACGTATCTGAGGGTTTCTGCCTCAGATCTGAGGGTTTCACTCGGATGTGAGGGCATGGCCTGCGGATCAATCGTGAAGGGGTAGCGGCGAGTCCCGCCGCACAAGTCCCCAGGGAGCGATCATGAACCGCAAGTACGCAACCCTCGCGCTGTCGGCGTTCGCGATGGGCGCTGTCGCCCTCACCGCGACCGAGGCGTCAGCCACGACAGAGCCAGGGCCCGGCTCGACCTCGCAGAGCGTGCCGTCGCTCGGGTCCGGCTGGCCGGAGGAGGGATCCGGCTATCCGGGATCCGGCACCGCGCGCCCGGAGTACAACTATCCGAACTACGACCCGAAGTTCGAGGTGGCGCGCGTCGAGACCGCCGCGACCTCGACCGGTACGTCGGACGACAACGGCGTCGAGGCGCTCCAGTCCGGCGCGTCCGCGCTCGGTGGTGCGGCTGTCGCGTTCGGCGGCCTGTGGTTGTACCAGCGTCGGCGACTGGCGAACGGGTAGAACCGACGTGCGGCACCCGCTCCCGGGCGGGTGCCGCACTTCCATGATGGCTACAGACAGTCCGGTCGGATCGGGTCAGACTGGAGGGCGTGGGAGGGGCATCGATCGCCCGCCCGTCCGGCCTGGCCGGCCGGATCGAGGAAAGAGGGATTCTCGGGGCGGCGATCCAGGGATCAGCCGACGGACGGCCGGCCGCCGTGTTCGTTCACGGCGAGGCCGGCGTGGGCAAGACTCGCCTGGTCAGAGCCATGTGTGACGAGGCGGCTGCGCAGGGCGCATTCGTTCTGTGGGGCCGATGCGTCCGCTTCGGGGCCGTGGACGCGCCGTACGTTCCGCTGATCGGCGCGTTGGAGGGTTGGCTGGAGTCTGCCGAGCCCGACCAGTTGGCCGCCGTACTTGATGCTGTTCCGGCTGCGGGTGAGTTGTTGCCTTCGCTGGGCGGGTACGCGTCCGACAGTGCGGTCCGGCTGTTGTCCGTGGTGGATGCGCTGGTGATGGCGATCGCTTCGCACGGTCCGACGATTCTGGTCGTGGACGACGTGCAGTGGGCCGATCTGGCGTCCCGTGATGCGCTGGCCTACCTGATTGCCGGGTTCCGCCGCCAGCGGTTGGCGGTGCTGGCCACCTATCGGGACGAGGAGCTCGCGTCCGGTGATCCGCTGTACACGTGGCTCGCCGACCTGCGGCGGCTGCCGTCGGTGACGGACGTTCGGCTGGACAGGCTGAGCCGGGACGAGACCGAGCAGCAGCTCGCACTCCTGCTCGGAGATACCCCTGATCACCGCCTAGTGGATGAGGTTGTACGGCGGTCTGACGGCAACCCGTATCTGAGTGAACTGCTGGTCCAGGGGGTCACGAGCACCGCCGTACAGCTGCCCCCCGATCTGCCGGCCGAGCTGACGGGAGCGCTGCTGGCGGCCTGGCATCGGCTCTCGGCGGCAGGGCGGGAGGTGATGCGGGTGATGGCGGCTGCGGGGCGCCCGACGTCGATCGATGACCTGAGGGAGGTTGCGGCGGCAAGTGGGATCGGGCCTGAGGCGCTGACCGCCGCTCTGGTCGAGGCGACCGCTGCTGGCATCAGTGTGGCGCAGGGGCCGGACAGGTGCTGGTTCCGGCACCCCCTGCTGGCCGAGGTCCTGTACGCCACCTTCGTTCCAGGCGAGGCCGAACCTATCCATGCCGCGTGGGCGAAGACGCTCGCGTCACGTGAGGCCACCGGCCCTGACGAGGTGCAACGGCAGGGCGACCTGGCCTTGCACTACGAGCGCGCACGCGACCTGGAGGCATGCCTGGAGGCGTCGCTGCGGGCAGCCGAGCTCGCGAAGTCGATCAGATCGCCCCGTGAGGAGGCCGTCCATCTGCGCCGGGCGGTGCGCCTCTGGCCGATGGTCCACCGCGGGGACGGTGCCGGGCCGCTGGACCTTTGGGAGCGGGTTGCGCGAGCCGACGACCTGCTCGGCGACGGCGAGGCGAGCTTCGCGGCGTGGTCCCGCGCGCTCGAACTCGTCGACGAGCGCACCGACCCGCTCCGCGCGTGCCGCCTGCTGAGGCGATGGGCGGACGCGGCCTTTGCCACCGGCCGAACCAAGGGCAGGCCGATCGCCGCGGCAGAGCAGGCGGTCGAGCTGAGCCGGGCGGCTCCGGACAGCGAGGAGTACGCCGACGCGCTGGCGTATCTCAGTTGGTGTCAATGGTGGAACAACGAGGTCGAGCTCGCTCGGACGTACGGCGAGGACGCGGTCCGGGCAGCCCATCGATCGGGATCGAACGCCGCTCTCGGGCTGGCGTACGCGGTCCGTGGGAATGTGGATGTTTCCGATCCCGACACCGCGGCCGGCCTGCGGTTCGCCAAGCTGACCGGCGACCCCGAGCTGATCTGGCGAACGCTGGTGATCCGGCAGAACTACCTGAGCCGGCGAGGCCGCATCAAGGAATGCATCGAGTTGATGCGAGAGTTCCTCCCACTCGCCATCGATGCCGGTGCCCTTTCGGTGGCGGTGTTCGCTGCTGGACTGCTGGCGCATCACCTGTTGATGTTCGGACGACTGCCCGAAGCCGATGACGTCATCCGTGAGGGTCTTTCCCTGGCCGGCATGCCGAATGCGAGTGCGTTGGTCCGGTTGAGCGCGGCCTCGTTGTCGGTACGGCGAGGAGACCGCGAGGCAGCCGGAATGCACCTGCAACGCGCCAAGGAGTTGATACCGGACGTCGAGAACCGGGCCGGACTTTCTGCGCAGACAGCTCTGGCCGAGTATCTGCTCGCCACGGACAGGGCCGAGCAGGCCCTCGAGCTGCTGTCGCGAACGATGGCTGTCGGCGTCGCCGACACTCGTGACGCGGACGAGATGGTGGTGTGGGGTGCGCGGGCCGCGGCCGACCTGACGGAGGCTGCGCGGGACCGCGGCGACAGCGAAGACGTCCGCAAGGCTCGAGCGGCCTTCGACGACCTCCTGGCCGTGCGCCGAGGCATGCTCCCGCAGCCCTTCGAGGTCGGCCCTGAGGATCTGATCCAGCCCGCGATGCAGGCGCTGTTCGCCGCAGAGAACGCCCGGTGCGCGGGGGAGACGTCCACCTCCGGCGTCTGGGAGGACGCCGTACGTCGGTGCAGCGCAGCGGGCCTGCGCTGGGACGAGGCTGTCGCCTCGTGGCGGTGGGCACAGGCTCTGTTCGACGAGGGAGCCGCCCGGGCCGCCGTCGCCGTACCGCTGAGATCCGCCCACCGCTTCGCGATCGAGGTCGACGCGAGACCCCTGCGGCACCAGGTCGAGACACTGGCCGCCGTCGGCCGGATCCGGCTCGAGGAACCGGCGTCGGCTGCGCACGTCCAGCCACCGGCCCCCTTCGACTCCTTGACGAAGCGCGAGCAAGAGGTGCTGTCCCACCTGGTCGCAGGCCGGACGTACGCCGAGATCGCGAACGCACTGTTCATCAGTGAGAAGACGGTCAGCGTGCATGTGTCGAACCTGCTGCACAAGACCGGGACATCATCGCGTCGCGAGGTCGCGGCTCTGGCTGTGAGACTTGGTCGCTAGCCGTCTTGTAGCCGGCCGAGAGCGCGGCGGGTGGTGCGGTCGGCGGATGACGGGTGGCCGACGGCGACGCCGTACAGGACGATCTCGGACTCGATGTCGAGGCACAGCAGGCTCGACAGTTCGTCGTCGAAGAAGCCGCCGAGATTGACGGTGCCGAGGCCGAGCCCGGTCGCCGCGAGGACGAGGTTCTGCGCTACGTGCCCGGCCTCCAGGAGCAGGTAGCGGTATCCGCGGTCGCCGTACTTGACCAGACTGCGCCCGCAGACGGCGGACAGCACCAGTACGACGGCAGCCTCGGCAGCCCACGGCTGATCCATGAACAGGTGGCTGATTTGGGACGCGGCTACCGGGTGCTCGCGGACCTCTTCGAGGCCGTCCGCGAGCGGCACGTAGTGGTAGATCCCGGCTTGCAGAGCATCGACTGAGCGCGCGACCACGCTCACTTCAAGCGGATAGAGCCCACCGGCGGAGGGCACCGCTCGATCGATCATGTACAGCGGGCCGTCGTCGGTCACTCCGGTGGTGCCGTACCCGCTCCGTAGCAGCGTGGCCAGCTCCGCGAGGCTGATCGGCCGGTCGCGAAACGCGCGGCAGGACACCCGGTCGCGGATCAATTCGGCCAGCGGCGCGACGACCCGTACGTCGGGTGGCAACGGGACCCACCGTGCCGACGGGTCCTCCCGTCCCGGCTGCGGTGGCGGCGAGATCGACTCAGGGGTGCTGACCAGCCGGCCCGCGGTGCCACGGTGGTAGGTCCAGGCCAGCGGCTGATCGGTGCGGAACGCGCCAGGTGTCATTGGCTGTCCTCACGCGAGGGGGTGCGGGTCGAGGTTCAGCTCGTCCAACCGGGCCGGCGCCGGTCGCAGCCTGATCCTGGCCGGCATCTCCAGCAGCCGCGATCCGCCGAGCCGCGCCTGACCCGCACCGAACCAGATCGGCACGAAGCCCGGCACCACCCCGCGTACGACGCGCACCCCGAGGCTGGCGACATCGGGCGGTGTGACATCCACGGCGAGCACATCCGGCGCCACTGCGGCCAGCGATCTGGTCAGGGTTTCGAGATTTCCATTGCTCTGGGCAAATGAATCCGGCCACGGTTCCGGGGTGGCTTCGCGGAGGAATCGCATCCCGGCGGCAGCCGCGGCGGGGTCGGCGTACAAGAGATCGTGGTCGTCCAGGCTCATGACCTTGGCCGGCTCGGACGCCAGTTCGGCCATCCGGGCCTGGACGTTGGGCCGCCGGAGCCTGGTGCGCAGCAGTGGCCGGACCTGCATGGCCTCGAACACCGCGGCACGGGCTGCGGCGACCGGGTCCAGCGCGGCAGCCACTCCGATCACTGCGGCCGGTGCGCGGTGCGACCACGCGACAGCCAGGGCGACGGTCGCCGAGGTGTCTGTCGGCAGCAAGTGCACCATCAGCTCGACACCACGCCGTGCGTGCGCCGCCGCGATCGCCCGGGTCTGTTCGTCCGGTACGTCCGCGGCGGCCACGCATCGGCCGGGGAGTCGATGCGACCATGCGATTGCGAAGGCGTCCCGCTCGATCACCTCGAGCAGTGCGCGCAGCGTGGCGCCGGCCCAGTTCGGCCCGGCCGCGAATCCGTTTGACGTGGCGGGGAACAAGGCGGCCGGTGTCGGTGGGCGGTAGCCCAAATGCGTTGCCAGCAAGGGGATCCAGACCTCGTCGCCGGTTACGAGCGACTGCGCGGGTACCCACTCGAGTTCGGTCTCCGGCCGCCATCGCTGGAACGGCAGGTCGTCGTACTGGTGGTCGGCGAACAGCACCAGGTCCCGCGGATCCAGGCCGGGTCGATCCAGAGCGTCGTACGTCGAACTGATCGTGCGCTCGGGTTGCCAGGTCATCGCGGCGTACCGTTCGAGGGCCTCGCCGAGGGCGCTGTCGCGGGCTTCCTTGATGGTCCAGCCCTTGCCGGAGCAGGAGACGAAGGCGTTGCGGCCGGCGCGGAAGTTCGCGTTCGCCAGTTCGGCTCGGACGATGAATGGTCGCTCGGGCTCGTCGACGTCCTTCGGCATCACCTCCAGTGCGCGAACCAGGCCGGACAACGGATCGACCGCGCGCCGCGCAATGCCGTCGAAGTCGGTCGTGGCTGAAGCCTGCGACGGCAGGCGGGCCTTCTTGGCACACGCCGGGCAGTCCGGGCGCGGCAGCACGGGATGCGGTTTCTCGGTGCCGTCGAGCGCGTCGAGGGTCAGCACGCCGGCGCGCAGCCGCGGCGGTGCGAACAGCTCGGCAACGAGGGCTCTGGTGATGAGCGGCAGGAGTGCCGGCAGCAATGGCCTTGCTGGAGCGTTCGGGAGCCGGAGAGCGTCGAGTTCTTCCTCTCGCGCCATTGCAGCGGTGAAGTCCTCCTCGCAAGCCAGCGCACGCATCCGCCAGCACAGATAGCACGGGCTCTCCCCGGGCAGCACCAGTGGACCGATGGTCGCCCGAGAACGCCGTACATCGGCGTGCAGCGTTGGTATGTCCAACCGCAGCCCGACCAGGTTGACCCACGGATGCAGAACCGGAAGCGAGCCATCACCCGCCGCGACAACGAGATCCGCACCGGCCATCACCGCCGGCAACTCCTCGCGCTCCCGCGGGTACGGCGCCAGAACGACGCGATCCGGCCCTATCCCAACCCCGGTCAACGAGGCGCAGATCGAGTCGACGAGATCCGCCTGCCCGATCAGGACGATGCGTAGCGGGTCGTCTACCTGCACCAAGGGTCCCGTGTTCGGCTGCCTCGAGGTCATCCGCCGAGATCGGCGAACCGCTGAACGGCGCCGGCGTCATACTCGCCGACCTCGCCCGGTCCTGCCGGGGTCTCGAAGATCCCCAACATCGCGCACCTGAAAGCCGGCCTACCATCGTGCCCAGACTCTGACCCGGCCAGAATGTCGTGCACCTTGACGTAGCCCTGCCACTCCGCGTCCGTCACCGTCTCCAGCTTCTCGCGCAGCTCCTGCACCCGCCGCTTGAGCTCCTCGAGCTCCGAAACCGACATCGCTCCCCTCCAACCTTCCGGAAGCGAGGTGCGTCGACTGATCCCCCCTGACCTGATCGGCTACGGCGCCCCCGCACCAACCCAGCGTCCCCAACCGCTCCCCACCGAGTATCAACCCGCCCAGAACACCCCCACAACCCTTCAACCACGAAGGCTTAACAGCCCCTACCGAGTGGCGCCGGTTAGATGAACTGCTCCAAGAAGGCTCGCGCGTACGGTGTGTCGACGCGCTGGTAACCGCCGGTCGCGTTGCAGGTCAGTGAGTTCACGAAGGAAGCGTCACCGGCCACGAACCGGCCGAGGAACACCGGCCCGCCGGAGTCGCCGAAGCAGGAACCGCCGCCGGCCTTGGAGTCGCGGTCGTTGATCTGGAAGGTGACGACCTCATCCTGCACGTTCTTGAGGAACGACGTGGTAAAGCGCCGCTCCGGTACGACGATCTGTGACTTCTTCGCGCCGATGTCAACGCCATAGCCAACCAGAGTGAACGTCTCGTTCTTCAGTGCGCCCTGGTTGCCGTCGAGCGTGCCCACCGGAAGCAGCGGCGCCGGCGTGATGCCCGGCCACTTCGAAGCGGCCGGCGCATCCAGCACCACGACACCCTGGTCGTGCTGCTTGGAGATCGACAGCTTTCCGGTCCAGCCGGGATCGGGGTGTGCCGTGCCGGTGATGTAGTTCGCCGCGCGGGCCGCACGCTCCTGCGGGGTGATGCCCTGCGCGAGCGGGTCGAGTGGCAGGTCCGTGTTGAACGAAACGTAGACGTTCGTCGCCGGGCTCGCGCCAGTGTCCCCGGTGCAGTGGCCCGCAGTGAGCACTACCGTCGGCGAGATCAGCGTGCCGGAGCAGCGGAACCGACCCGATTCGGTAGTGAAGCGAATGACGCCGACGTTGGTGTGCACCTCGTCGCGCTGCCCGCCGGTGATCGCCGCGGCCGGCTGCGCGATGAGCAGCATGCCGGCAACAAGTGACACAGCGCTGAGCACGCTCGCCAGTCGGCCGACCCGAACTCGTCGCATCATGCACTCCCCTCACCCGATCATCACCCGCAGTATGGTCAGGCCTCGTCGACACCTGCAATACCGCAGATCTCGTTGGACCGTGTTCCCCCGCTTGCCGACCTGACTCTGGGGCCGGTCACCAGGACTGGCATGCCTCCGTCGTTCATGGGCGGCCCTGCGCACTGCTGATCAGTCCGGGCGGCCCTTGCGGCGGCGGCTGAGGGCGCGCTCGGCCTCTCGGGTTGCCTCGCGTTCGGCGAGGGCGTGGCGCTTGTCCCAGGTCTTCTTGCCGCGGGCCAGGGCGATCTCCACCTTCGCGCGACCGTCCTTGAAGTAGAGAGTCACCGGGACGATCGTCAGCCCGCTCTCGTTGACCTTGCGCTCGATCTTGTCGATCTGGGCACGATGCAGCAGCAGCTTCCGCTTGCGGCGTGATCCGCCGTCGAACCAGCGGGCCTGGGAGTACTGCGGGATGTGCACGCCGTGCAGCCAGATCTCCCGGTCCTCGACCATGGCGAAGCCGCCGACCAGGGACGCCCGCCCGGCCCGGAGCGCCTTCACCTCCGGCCCCTGCAGCACGATCCCCGCCTCCCAGGACTCGCCCAACTGGTAGTCGTGCGCAGCCTTACGATTGCGCGCCACCACAGGCTCGGCCTCAGGCTTCTTCACACGCCGATTCTCCCCCAACAACCCGACCGACCTGCCGGCCAGCCACCGAAAGCCGCATCCGATAGGTGCCCCGGCAGGATTCGAACCTGCGACGCACGGTTTAGGAAACCGACGCACCCCACCGACATGGCCATCTGCAGGCGTAACCAGCCACCACCAGTTCAGCCAGTCTTGACTCCAGTTGACTCAGACCGAGCCCTCTTTGTTCCCCACGGTGTTCCCAGGCTGAACTGGTGAGCGGGAGGCGGGTGGCGCCGCGCGGAAGGCTGAATTGGAGCGTTTGGCCGGTTCGAGCCAAGGAAGGGCGGAGTTGGCGTCACGCGATGTCAGGCCTTCGGTGACGAGGCGGCGCAGCTCTATCGGCCACGTCGGTCGGCCCTCGCTCAAGCAGGGGGTCGGTAGGTGAGCATCTAACGGCGGGGCGCGTCCTGATCAACAGTTTCCACCGCGAAATTGGGCCTGCCAGCAGCAGTTTGAGACGCCTCGACTCGTCGAGCGCAAAGGTGGAAACTGAGGAAGTCCTGCCTCTTGCACCGAGATGAGGAGGGCAGGCAGGCATGGTGGGCTCCCTGATCCGCACGCCCGATCAGCGGCTTCGGGTGTTTGTCAGTTCTACTCTGGCGGAACTGTCGGAAGAGCGCGCCGCCGTGCGCGAGACGGTCGAGCGATTGCACCTGGCACCGGTGATGTTCGAGCTCGGCGCGCGTCCTTACCCGCCCCGTGACCTCTATCGGGCGTACTTGGAGCAGAGCCAGATCTTCGTTGGCATCTACTGGCAGAGCTACGGATGGGTGGCTCCCAGTGAGACGGTTTCTGGGCTGGAGGACGAGTACAGCCTGTCCCAGGGCTTGCCTCGGCTGCTGTACGTGAAGACTCCCGCGCCGCAGCGCGAGACACGGCTAGACCAACTGCTGCAGCGGATCAGGGACGACGACACGGCTTCCTACAAGCCGTTCCGGTCGCCCGACGAGCTCGCACGCCTGGTGGGCGAGGACCTGGCACTCCTGCTCAGCGAACGGTTCGCGACGCCGAACCTGCCCACTGGCGTGGTCACGTTCCTGGTCGCCGCGGCCGGCGGATCCGCCCAATCATTGGCCGGCGACGACAAGACGGGAGCCATCGCGAAGCTGCACGACGTCTTGCGGCGGGCCACCACGTCGAACGGTGGATACATGTTCAACAGCGTGGGCGTGTCTGTCGGCGCTGCGTTCGCGGAGCCGCTGGCTGCCGTCTCGGCGGCGTTCGATCTCGAGCGCGCGCTGGCCTCGGCGGAATGGGGAGAGCTGGAGCCGCCTGTGGTCCGCGTCGCGTTGCACAGCGGGGTGGCCGAGGTGCGCGACAATGGCTACTTCGGCGCCTCGCTCGAGCGCGCGGCCCGACTGCTGACCGCAGGTCACGGCGGTCAGGTGCTGGTGTCGTCGGCGGTCGTCGATCTACTGGGAGAGACGCCGCCACCTCCGCTCAAGCTTCGGTCGCTCGGCGTGCACCGGCTCTCCGACCTGGGGCGCGCCGAGGAAATCCAGCAACTCGTCATGCCGGGAGTGCGGTCAGATTTTCCGCCGCTGCGGACCCTCAATCGCCGTCGCCACAACCTGCCCGTCCAGCTCAGCAGCTTCGTCGGCAGGGATCGCGAACTGGCCGACGTGAAACGCGCGTTGGATACCGGGCGCCTGGTGACACTGACCGGTGTCGGTGGGTCGGGAAAATCACGCCTTGCGCTTCAGGCCGCCGCGGACCTTGTGGACGATTTCCCCGATGGTGCGTGGCTGGTCGAATTGGCGCCGCTCACTGAAGCCGAACGGATGCCGTCGGCGATCGCCAACGTGCTGGCGATTCCCGAGAACCCGCGCCGACCCTTTGTCGAGACGCTCGCGGACGAGTTGCAATCCAAGCGCTTGCTCATCGTGCTCGACAACTGTGAGCACCTCCTGGCCGCCACTGCCGACCTCACAGCGTCCTTGCTGCAGGCGACCCACGGCCTACGCATCCTCGCGACCAGTCGTGAGGGGATGGCAGTGCCGGGAGAGGTCATCATCGCGGTGCCGTCCCTCCCCGTCCCCACGGACGGAACCGACGTGACGGACCTGGCCGATTTTCCGGCCATTCGACTCTTCGCCGAGCGGGCACAGGCGGTAAACCCGGGGTTCGCAGTCACACCCGCCAACGCAGCGGCCGTAGCACATACCGTCAGGCGCCTGGATGGGATTCCCCTCGCCATCGAGCTCGCCGCAGCTCGGGTCAAGGTACTGTCCCTCGAGCAGATCGCCTCTCGTCTGTCTGACCGCTTCCGCCTGCTCAGCAGCGGCGCCAGGACCGCCTTGCCGCGGCAGCAGACGCTGCGCGCTGCGATGGACTGGAGCTACGACCTGCTCACACCGGCCGAGCAGAAACTGCTGCGGCGCCTATCGGTCTTCATGGGGAGTTGGACCATCGATGCGGCGGAGACAGTCTGTGGCGGTGACGGCGTCGACGCTGCGGACGTACTCGATCTGCTTGGCAGGCTGGTCGACAAGTCACTGGTTGTCGTCGTGGAGGGCACTGACGAGAACCGGTACCGATTGCTGCAGACCGTACGCCAGTACGCGCGCGAACGCCTGATCGATGCGGATGAAACCGACGTAGTACGTACCGGACACCGCGACTGGGGCTGCTCGATCGTCGAAGCCGCCGCCTCCCACATTCGGGGTGGCGAGGAACAGGCGCGCTGGCTCGACCGACTTGAATCTGAGCACGACGACATCCAGGCAGCGCTGGAATGGTCGTTGAGTCAGCGCGATGCAAACACCAGCCTCCGCATCGCGGTGGGTGCCGCCTGGTTCTGGTATTTGCATGGTCACTGGGACGAGGCCCGCAGATCGCTGGAGCAGAGCATCCGCCTGGGCGGGGCAGAGCCGGCCTTGCGGGCGAAAGCCGGCGCGTGGACCGCCATCTTCGCCTGGAAACAGGAGGACCTGGCCCGCGCGAGAGAGCTCGCCAAGGCGAGCATGGACGAGCTGTCCGGCGGCGGGGACGAGGGTGAGGGACTCACTCTTCTCGCGCTGGCTCTGGTCGCCATCTCTCGGACGCAGCTCGAGCAGGCCGATGAGTACGCCCGGCGGGCGCTGAGCGTGTTCCGTGCGCAGCAACACACTTGGGGTGTGACGACGTCGTTGCTGGTGCTCGCGCACATAGCCAGAAACCGGCAAACCGGCGACGTCACCGCGCTCCTGCGGGAATCAGCGGACCTGCTGGCTTCCGGATTGGACAACTGGGGCCGCGCGCACGTGCTTAACCTGCAGGGCTACGAGGCCTTGCGCAGGCTCGACCTCGACCTTGCGAAGGACCTTCACCTCGCCAGTCACGCGCTTGCCAAGGAGCTGGGAGATCGCGCGGGGCAGGCTGAGAACCTCCTCGCGCTTGGCCACATCCACCTGCTGCGCGGCGAGAACGAGGACGCCACCCGCGTGCTGGGTGAAAGCAGGTCCCTGGTCGAGAAGCTCAATGATTTCCATCAGTTGGCGCATACCGACCAGGCGCTCGCATTGCTGGCCGTCTCGCGCGGCAGCGTTGCGGACGGCGATGCGCTCCTGGCGGACATCGCCACACGGTTCGTGGAGATGGGGAGGGCGCCGATGGGAGGCGCCTACGCGATCGGCCTGGCAGACATTTACCGGCATGGCGGCCGGCCAACGCTCGCAGCCGTACTGCTGCGGCACGCCCTGTCGCTCCTCGACGAGAGCCAGAATCCGGCGGAGTACGCCCGGGCCCGTCAGGAACTGGCTGCGCTGGAGGGATCCGCCACCGATGTGGGAAAAGGCCAACAAATCCGCTCTTAGGAGGAGACCATGGCCGACAACACGCACGACACCTCCGCCGACACTGACCTCTTTCCGCAGGAGGTCGACGCGCTCGACGACGCCACGACGTCCACGGTGACGGCGCTGTCCGACGGCGCAGTTTACGCACTACGCATCGCCCCGGTGCGCAAGCGCATCGCCGGCGGGCTGGTGCGCATGCTCGCCTACAACGGATCGATCCCCGGACCGCTGTTGCGGGTGAAACAGGGGACGACCGTCACCGTCGAGGTGACCAACGATGCCGATCTCGCACAGACCGTCCACTGGCACGGCCTCCGGCTGGAGAACCGATTCGACGGAGTGCCCTACGAAACCCAACAGCCGATCCCCGTCGGAGGTCGATACACCTGCCAACTGCGGTTCCCGGATCCCGGCCTGTACTGGTACCACCCGCACGTCCGCGAGGACTACGCCCAGGAGATGGGCCTCTACGGCCAGATCATCGTCGAGTCGACCGAGCCGGACTACTGGCCGCCCGTCAACCGGGAGATCCCGCTGACGCTCGACGACGTGCTACTGGAAGACGGTCGGATGCCGGCCTTCCACCGATCCGGACCCACCTACACGATGATGGGGCGCTTCGGCACCGTCCTGCTCGTGAGCGGAGAGACCGAGCCATCCTTCGAGGTGACGGTCGGCGAGGTGGCACGCCTCTACCTCACCAACACCGCCAACACCCGCATCTTCAACGTGGCGATCACTGGGGCGACGATCAAGCTGGTTGGGGGTGACAGTGGGCGCTTCGAGCGGGAGGAGATCGTCGAGTCGGTCATGATCGCGCCATCCGAGCGCGCGATCATCGACGTCCTCTTCGAAGAGCACGGCACGGCCGTGCTCCAGCACCGCACTCCCGACGACTCGTCGACGCTCGCCACCTTCACCGTTGCGGAGGGAACGCCGTCACCTTCGCTCATCGACGCCTATCGCGAGCTGCGCTACGACGAGGCGCTCACAGCCGAGCGGGCCGGACTGGCAGAGTACCGCGACCGTGCTCCCGACAAGACCCTGCAGTTCGTCGGAGAGATGGACATGAGCGGGATGGATATGAGCGGGATGGACATGAGCATGGGGGAGATGGAGCACGAGGACAGGGGCGCCGATGAAATGGAGCCGATGTCCCAGGCGGAAGCTACGGACGAGGGCGTCGAGTGGGAGGACACGATGGCGGAGATGAACGTGATGTCGAACCGCTCGAACATGTCTTGGAAGCTCGTCGACACCGCGACCGGCGCGGCCAACCGTGAGATCTCATGGGACTTCCGGGTTGGCGACCGGATCAAGATCCGCCTCGACAACTCCGTCGGGTCCGACCACCAGATGCACCACCCGTTCCACATCCATGGCGCCGGTCGTTTCCTGGTACTCGATCGCGGCGGCGAACCGGAGCCCAACCTGGTCTGGAAGGACACCGTGCTGGTCCGCGCCGGCGAGGTGGTCAACATCCTCCTGAACGTGACCAACCCCGGACGTTGGATGGCCCACTGCCACATCGCCGAGCACATCGAGACCGGAATGATGTTCAGCTTCGACGCTCGACAAGGGGCAGAGAAGTCGCAGGTGGCGCCATGAACGACAAGACCATCGCCTTCGTGCTCTACCCGGGACTAACCCCTCTGGACCTCATCGGACCACTGCAGGTCATGAGCGGCCTGGAGACCGCCGAAGCAATGTTCGGCGTCCAGCCCCGGCACCACGTCGTGGTCGTCGCCGAGAGCCTCGACGACGTCCCCACTGACACCCCCGTCCGCATCGCCGCCACGTCGACCCTCGACGAGGTGCCCGAACCGGACGTGGTTCTCGTCCCCGGAGGCGGCGCGCCCACGCTCCGCCAACTCGCCAATCCCACACTCCTCGACTACCTGCGCAAAGTCGACCGCACCGCCGAGGTGATCGCTTCCGTCTGCACGGGTTCGCTGATACTCGCAGGAGCGGGCCTCCTCGAAGGACGCCGAGCCACCACTCACTGGGCATACCACCGATTCCTCAACCGCCTAGGAGCGACGTACGTACCGCAGCGCTGGGTCGAGGACGACCGGTATCTGACGGGCGCCGGAGTGTCAGCAGGCATTGACACGGCCTTACAGCTTGCGGCCAGGTTGACCAACGACGACCTCGCCCGGGCGGTACAGCTCGGCATCGAGTACGACCCCCATCCACCCCACGGCGGCATCGACTGGACCCGAGTCGATCGCGACATGCTCGCACCCCGGGTCGAGGGATTCGCGAGGGAGGCACTTGCCGAGCACCCCGCGATGCTGGGCCGCCTCCTCGGATGACAGCCGAGAGGTCGGTAGCGCAGTCTCACCAGCCCGCCAGGACGAACGGCGGCACCGACCTAGCACCCACGCGCGCATTTCACTCGGATAGGCGTGCCGCATCTCATCCGGGCAGCGCGCCGAGGGTGCTGCATCCCCCTGCAGTTCCCTTCCCGCGGGAACGACCTTGGCCGAGGCGTTGCAGGACTCCCTGCGCGGATCGATCATGAGGCGTTGATTGGGCGGTGCGCCGGTTCCGTTCTGAGTCGTCCGCGCCTCCCTGGGGAAGGGGAATCAGATGAGGAAGTTTGTGCTGCTCGTGGGGGCCGTGCTCACGCTGTCGCTGGGGTTGCTGACCCCAGCGACAGCGGTCACACCCGGCGCGCTGACCCCGGCGGCGGCCTCTGCCAACTGCCAGGCCTTCTTCGGCGTCGCAGCTGGACCTGAGCCGCTGTCCGCCTGTCAGTGGGACATGCGTTCGATCGGAGTCGGTGCGGCGTCGTACGCCAACGCAACTGGTGCCGGCGTCGACGTGGGGGTGATCGACAGCGGGGCCGACTTCACCCACCCCGACCTTGTCGGCAGCATCGACGTCGCTCGGTCGTGCTCGTTCATCTTCTCGACCACGCCGACGGCCGACCCGCGGGAGGTCGCCAACGGTGACTGTAGCAACAAGGCCGCAGCGCAGGATCTGCAAGGCCACGGCACGCACGTGTCCAGCACGATCGCAGGCCGGGTCAACGGCGTCGGCATCGCCGGCGTGGCACCCAGCGCCAAGATCGTGGCCATCAAGGCCTGCACCATCGCGGGCTTCTGCTTCGCCGACTCGGTGGCTGCCGCGCTTCGGTACGCCGGTGACCAGCGCCTCGACGTCGTCAACCTGAGCCTGTTCGCCGACCCGTGGCTCTACTTCTGCGGCAACGACGCCGAGCAGCGAGCGATCCTCGCGGACCTGCGGAGTGCTGCACGGTACGCACAGCAGCGCGGCGTCGTGGTCGTGGCCGCGGCCGGCAACGAGGCGCAGGATCTGGGTCACCCGACCACCGACACCATCAGCCCGGACTGGCCGCCGGACACAGCCGTGACCCGCGAGGTACGCAACAACTGCCGAGTCACGCCTGCTGAACTCCCCGGTGTGGTCACGGTGTCGGCCTCTGGCGTGACCACGCTGGCCAGCTACTCCAACACCGGAGGTCCGACCGTGGACGTGACGGCGCCAGGCGGCGACGCGGCGCAGACTCCTGGTACGACGTTCGGCCGGGTCCTTGCCGCCTGGTCGAGCACTGATGGCACCGGCCAGTGGGAGGCACTGGCCGCCGCCGGGCGCGGGGTCGAGGACGCCAACGGCGCCCGCTGGGTCTGGATCAGTGGGACATCCATGGCATCGCCTCACGTGGCTGGGGTGGCAGCGCTGATCCGTCAGCTCCACCCCAACTGGAGCCCGGGTGCCGTGGCAGCGCAGATTCGGCGCACTGCGACGCCGACGGCATGCCCGGCCGTCTGGCCGGCCGACGACGTCCGCCAGTGCACCGGCGGGCCGTCGAGCACCACCTTCTTCGGCGCCGGCATGGTGAACGCCTTGGCGGCCACCTCCTGACACCGAAGCGCTGAGTGGGGCGGGCACCAGCCCGCCCCACTCTCGCCGTCTGTGACTCGAAGTCCCGCGCTCGTCGCGACCGCCGACAGGGGTTGCTCAGGCCGAGGCTGGGCCAGCTCGCCAGGCGTCGACGGCGACGTCCACGATGTCGGCACGAGGTTCCTCTCGCCCAATCTGGTCTAGCGGAATCCATTCCGCGTAGTCCGTGGTGCCATCCACCTCGACTTGAACGGCCGGGGCCTTTCCGGCTCTCCGGGTGCGGTAAACGAGTGCACCGCCAAGGGCTCAGGAAGAACTACCCGGTGACCCGTCTCTTCCAAGACTTCGCGGATGACGGCCTCCTCGACGGATTCGTCATACTCGACACCTCCGCCGGGGAGGGGCCAGCAGGGTTCGCCCCGACCAGTGCCGTTGTACCAAGCGAGGAGGATCCGCTCGGTCTCGTCAACGATCAGAGCGTAAGCCGCGAGCCGCGTGTGGTACTCCGTAAAGTGCACTCGGGCCATCGTATTGCGACAGATCGAGTACAACGTGATGCGTGACGAGGACCGGCTTCGCTTCGTCCGCGATTGCCAGTTCCATCTCGAAGTCTCCAACAGGCCGGATCTCGCGTTGCCGTCCGGCGCAGCGGCGGGCACAACGTCTTGACCTCGGGTGCGTGTCGCTGGAGCGTGGCGATGAAAGCGCTCCACCGCCTACTCGCCCGAGGAGCTCGTCATGCGTTTGAGTGAATCACCACGTAGCATCTGGGCGCGCCGGACCACTCACGCAGCGATCGCAGGCGCACTCGTCCTTGCACTCGCCGCCACGCCGTCCGCTGATGCCGGGAGAACCGCCTTTGCGGCCGACCCGGGCCTGACGTCGTACCCGACGGATGCATTTGGCCGTCCGCTGATCAGCAACACCGGGCAGGCCTATCTCGACCCGAAACTGCCGGTGAGGTCGCGCGTCCAGGATCTGCTGAGTCGGATGACACTGGAAGAGAAGGTCGGCCAGATGACGCAGGCCGAGCGTGGCGCCGTCTCGGACGACCCGTCACTTGTCACCGCCTGGCGGCTCGGTTCGGTGCTGTCCGGTGGCGGCTCGGTGCCGACGCCGAACACCCCGCAGGCATGGGCTGACATGGTCGACCGGTTCCAGGCAGCCGCGTTGCGGACCCGATTGCAGATCCCGCTGCTGTACGGCGTTGACTCGGTCCACGGTCACGGAAACTTGCTAGGGGCAACGGTCTTCCCACACAACATCGGCCTGGGCTCGACCCGGGATCCGCGACTGGTCGAGCGGATCGAGCATGTCGTCGCCGAGGAGACCCGCGCGACCGGTCCGCAATGGGCCTTCGCACCCTGCATCTGCGTTGCGCGGGACACCCGCTGGGGAAGGACCTACGAGAGCTTCGCCGAGGATCCGGAGTTGGTCACCCGGTTCGCGTCGGCCATTGGAGGCTTCCAGGGCACCCGGCTGACAGACGCCGACCGGGTACTGGCGACCGCCAAGCACTACGCCGGTGATGGCGACACCGAATTCGACACCGCGGCCGGCGACTACACCATCGACCAAGGTGTGACCATCACGAACCGGCACGACTTCGCGCGGATCGACCTCGCGCCGTACCAGGCCGCCGTACGACGTCACGACACCGGCACCGTGATGCCGTCGTTCTCCAGCGTCGACTGGACCGAGGACGGCATCGGGAACCCGATCAAGATGCACGCGAACCGTGAACTCATCACCGACGAACTCAAGGGCAAGCTCGGGTTCGACGGTTTCGTGATCTCCGACTGGGAGGGCATCCATCAGATCCCTGGCGACTGGCCGACGCAGGTCCGGACCGGGGTGAACGCCGGCACCGACATGTTCATGGAGCCGTTCTCGGCGCTGCAGTTCGAGACCACCCTGCTCGACGAGGTTCGGGCCGGCCGGGTGTCGCGGGCGCGCATCGACGACGCCGTACGACGGATACTGGCGAAGAAGTTCGAGTTGGGCCTCTTCGAGAAGCCGTACACCGACCGCACGCACATCGCCGAGGTGGGGTCTGCGGAGCATCGGGCGCTCGCGCGCGAGGCCGTCGCGAAGTCGCAGGTGCTGCTGAAGAACACCGGCGGTCTGTTGCCGTTGCGGAAGGACGCCAAGGTGTACGTCGCCGGCCGCAACGCTGACGATATGGGCAACCAGGCGGGCGGCTGGACGCTCAGCTGGCAAGGCGCATCGGGCCAGCACCGGGTGCCCGGCAACACGATCCTCGAAGGCATCCGGCAGGTCGCTCCGGGTGCGCAGGTGACGTACAGCAAGGACGGGTCGGCCCCGACCGCGGGCAGTGATGTTGCGGTCGTGGTCGTCGGCGAAACGCCGTATGCGGAAGGCTTCGGCGACGTCGGTGGTCCTGAGTGGGCGTACGACCCGGAGGACGGTGGAGTGCCGCGCGAAGCGAAGAGCCTCGATCTGCAAGGTGTGGACCAGGCCGTCATCGACAAGGTGTGCGGTGCGATCGCCAAGTGCGTGGTGCTGGTCGTATCCGGCCGACCGCAGGTGATCCCGCCGGCGCAGCTCAGCACGATCGATGCCCTGGTGGCGTCTTGGCTTCCTGGTTCACAGGGTGAGGGCGTGGCCGACGTAGTGTTCGGCCGGCGTCCATTCACCGGCAAGCTGTCCCACACCTGGCCGCGCAGCGCCGACCAGGAGCCGATCAACATCGGCGACCGTGACTACGACCCCCTGTACCGCTTCGGCTGGGGTCTCCGAACCACCGTCAGCCGCTAGACCGATGCGCGTAGGGATCGACTTTCTGTGAGCACGATCCGGAGAATGCCACGGCAACGGCCCGCAGCCAATCGAGTCGTACTCGGTCGTCGCCTGCCCCGTTCACGACCTGATCCGGCTCACTGACTCCGGCGGCCGCGAGTCGCGGCCGCCGGAGACCAGATCAGCGCCGGCCCAGCCGATCGCGACAACGCTCGAGCTAGCGCCTCACCCGTGTCGGCACGTCGGCCCGCCCCGCCGGCCTGGTCTCGTTCGTGGTGCTGTTCGTGGTGCGAAGTGGTGTCAACCCATGCGAGAAGACGCGCACAACCCCCTGCCGCTGACGTGGCTGGTGATCTTGTCGGTTGCCGGGGCCGCTGGGTTCGGGATGGGCCTGATGGCCGGACCGATTGGCGGTGTCGGTACAGCGCTCGGCGTGGTCGGTCTGCTGAACAAGATCGTCGACTGACGGCACGTGCCGGTCTGCCTCAGGTCCCCGCGGCCTCCCACCCGGCCCCCAAAGCAACAAGCCCCGAACCCAATGAGGGTTCGGAGCTATGCCGATGTCCTGAGACATCACCATTGTGCCCCCGGCAGGATTCGAACCTGCGACGCACGGTTTAGGAAACCGGCGCACCCCAGCGACATATGCCCCTCCAGGCGTGTCTAGCCGACTCCAGTTCGGCCGATCTTGACTCCAGTTGACTCGGATCGACTCCTCTTTGTTCCCACGCTGTTCCCACGCTGAACTGATGAGCGTGCGTACCACGGCCGTCCCCACCGTCGACCGCCGTCTGCGTCGAATGGCACCCCGAGGAAGCGGGGCGGGTTGTGCGGGTTGTTCCAGACGAGCTCTGAAGCTGAGTGTGAGGTCGTCGGCGACGTCGCGCGTCAGTTCGAGTATGGCTCGCGGAACTCCACACCTGCCGGCTCTGCAGGTATGGAGTTGCGAGGATGCTGTCCGGAAGGGGTGGGTCGAGTGTTAGCGAGTGCGAGCCCGATCACGAAGGAGAAGGCCCTTTGTGAACTGTGGACCGCGATTCCGATGAGGGAACTACGCCAGCGACGCGAGGGCAGGGCCTCGGCGAACGTCGACCAGGAGCGTTTGCGGGATCACCCACGGCTCGTGCAGGTGGTAGCAGGCGAAGAGCACGCCGTTGACCAGCCAGTCGGCTCGGCCGAACGTCCCCATCCGGGCAGGAGGAGACCTCGGAACAACAGCTCTTCGCCGAGAGCGGTGTTGAAGATGAACACGATGATGAGGAGGGCGAACCAGATCCAGTTGCCGGACATCCACGCCTGCCCGCTGTCAGACGCGAAGAGGAGACTGTTGTCGCGGGCAACCGGAGTAGGAAGTGATGGCAACACTTCTTCGAGGGCCAGCAGCGCCATCAGCGGCACTACCATCCACCAGAGCCGGTTACTACGAGTTCCGGTGCGTGGGCTGACCGGGGCGTTGAGCCACAGTGCCGCCTTGACGACTGGCCAGCGCAAGTTGCCTTTGTCCGCGTCGTACGACGATGAGAACAAGGACGAACTGCCAGATCAATCCAGCCGCGAGGCACAGGATGAGTGCTTGTGGAACGGCCATGGGCCCCGAGAAGACGTGCGCCAGCGCGGGCGCGACGACCCAGGCGAGTACTCCCATGGGGAGTGCGGCCGCTGCCCACACCTGCAGTACGGTGCCGCGGGTCCAGGTTGGGATGTGCACTGCCCGGGTAGCGGTGTCGGATGTCGTCATGTCAGGTTCCTTCGCTGGTGAGGTGCCTGCCCTCGCAGTGACGTGGGTGATGGGCGGTTGCTGGTCATCGGTTGGCTCCCTTCTGCGTTCCGGTGCGATCATCGGGCGAAGGCGCGACGGAAAGCCCTGATCCGCCAGGTACGGCGGGGCTGCGAGATGGACGACTGGGCGCGAGCCGCGCGTCGGACCTCGCGAGCGGTACGACGCGCCTCGGCGGCACGGATCCGCTCGTCGACCTGCTGCGTGGCGATCTGGATGGCGAGATTGGGGTCGGTGATCATCGAGAACATGAGTTCCTCCTTTGTGGTTGATGCCGTCGGAGGCCGGCACCACGACGCCCGTTCGGTCAGGAAGCAGGCGGCGCGTCGGTCCGGGTCTTGGTGTGCGCCGGGGCTTCTCGCCGGGTCAGTGGTGAGGCTGCGGCTGGGCCAGATCACGGCAGACGGTCATCAGTGCGTCGAGTTGGCTCTGCGCGGGCGGTGGTGGGTCGCTGAAGTCGCCGGCGTAGTAGCCGTTGTGCGGGTGGATCGAACCGGTCCAGGTCCCCGACTCTTCTTCGATGATCAACGATGCCGCCATGTCGTCCACTTCCGTCGGTTCCGGGGCTGAGGCTGGTTCTCAGCGGTCCTGGTGACGTTCACGACGCTATGGACGCGGGCCCCCCGAGCGCGTCGTCGGAAGGCCTTGTTCGCGGCGGCACCAAGCGATGAGGGGCCGTCCGACTTTGGTAGGACGCAAACAACGATCGTGTTGACGTACGTTGACCAGGTGAGCCGAGCGCGGCTGTTCTTCTCGAAGTACGGTCTCGACCTCCTGATTGTGATTGCGGCGGTCGAGAGCGCAATCAGTACGGCGTTGCGCGACGACCCGGGCCACCCGACCGGCCCGATGCTGTGGTTCGAAGTGCTTGCAGTCACCGCCGTCGTTCTCATCCTGCTCGGGCGACGCCACTTCCCCTTCGCCGCACCGGCGGTCACCTGGCTGTTCAGTGCGGCGCTTTCCTTCCTGGACGGCCTCCTCATCGTCGACAAAGCCGGGCTCTTCGTCGCCGGAATGGGTGCTGCCCTGCTGCTCGGCAACCTGCGCCGCGACACGCAGGCACGGGTCGGCCTGGCGATCGTGCTCAGCGGCGCAGCGATCGTCATCTACAACGACCCGGATCACGCGAGAGGCGACCTCATCTTCACGCCGGTGCTGTTCGCGATCGGCTGGCTCGTCGGCTTCGCGCTACGGGAGCGAACCGAGCAGATCGAGGCCGCCGAGGAGCGCGCGACTCGGGCCGAGAGAGAGCGGGAGGCGGCGGCTCGCGTGGCGGTGGCCGAGGAGCGCGCACGGATCGCACGAGAGCTCCATGATGTCGTCGCGCACGCCGTCAGCGTGATGGTCCTCCAGGTGGGGGTGGTGCGCCACCGGATGCCCGAGACCGACACGGAGGATCGGGAGACGCTCAAGAACGTCGAGCAGGCTGGACGTACGGCACTCGTGGAGATGCGGCGCCTTCTCAACGCGATGCGACATGACGGCGACGAGCTCGAGCTCCTGCCGCACCCGGGGCTCGGCAACCTCGACTCGCTCGTGGACGACGTGCGAGCTGCGGGGCTGCCCGTACGGCTCCAGATCCGCGGTGAGCCGTTCGCGCTGCCGCCAGGCCTCGACCTCTCCGCCTACCGCATCCTGCAGGAGGGGCTCACCAACGCCCTCAAGCATGCCCGTGCGAGCCAGGCGGAGGTGGAGGTGTGCTACTCCGCCACAGAGCTTCGACTCGAAGTACGTGACGACGGCCCCGGTGGGCCGTCCACCGACGCCGGTCTCGGCCACGGACTGGTCGGCATCCGCGAGCGCGTCAGGATCTTCGGCGGGGACATGACCGCGGGCGCCTCCCGTACCGGCGGCTTCGTGCTCCGCGCGCAGCTTCCAATGGACGGCGGTGCCAGATGACCATCCGTGTCCTCGTGGTGGACGACCAATCGATGGTGCGGGCGGGGTTCCGGCTGCTCCTCGCCGACGAACCCGACATGGAGGTCGTGGCGGAAGGAAGCAACGGCCTCGAGGCGGTGGCCCAGGCAGCTCGCTTCCACCCGCACGTCATTTTGATGGACATCCGGATGCCGGAGCTCGACGGGCTCGAAGCGACCCGACGGATCCTGGCGGCCGATGCGTCTGCGCGGATCCTCATCCTCACCACCTTCGATCTCGACGACTACGTCTACCAAGCACTGCGAGCCGGCGCGAGCGGCTTCGTCCTCAAGGACGACCCTCCCGAGCAGCTGATCGCCGCTGTGCGAACCGTTGCCGCCGGAGATGCCCTCCTTTCGCCCGCCATCACCAAACGGGTGATCCAGCACTTCACCCGCCTCCACCGACAGGCTCCGCCGAAGGCGGTGGATACCTTGACCACCCGGGAGATGGAAGTGTTCCGCCTGATCACGCGGGGTCTGTCCAACGCCGAGATCGGGCAGGAGCTCTTCATCAGCGACACGACGGTCAAGACGCACGTCACACGCCTGCTGCAAAAGCTCGACCTGCGCGACCGCGCACAGGCGATCGTCCTCGCCTACCAGACAGGCCTGTTCGACGCGTCCGAGATGCGGCCCCAGGACCGACCTGACGGCTCATCCTGACTCTGCTCGCCCGGGTCCTCGGACCGCCGAGTCCTACCTTGGTGGGACTCCCCACTCATCGGCTGGTCGGACTCGAGCGCGACCTCATGACGACGCGCTGACGCCGCCGCGTTCCTAGCGTTGAGGCATGCAGTCAACCTCTCCAAGGAGCAACGCCATGAACCACCAAGAGCGGGCATGGACACAAGGGGGCGCTCGTCCGTGATCACCATCGACTCTCTGTCCAAGAGGTACGGCGCCAGCACTGTCGTCGACGACATCAGTTTCGTTGCGCCGGCGGGCCGGGTGACCGGCTTCCTGGGTCCGAACGGGGCCGGCAAGTCCACCTCGATGCGCATGATGGTCGGCCTTACCTCACCCACCTCGGGAAGCGCCACCATCGCCGGTCGCAGGTTCGCGGACCTTCCCAACCCAGGCCGCGAGGTCGGCGTGATGCTTGACGCTTCCGCCCAGCATGCCGGCCGCACCGGCCGCGAGATCCTCACCATCGCCCAGCGGATGATGGGGCTACCCGGCCGTCGGGTCGCCGAGATGCTCGAGCTGGTCAGCCTCACCGAAACCGAGGCGAACCGTCGGGTGGGCAACTACTCGCTCGGGATGCGCCAGCGGCTCGGCATCGCCACCGCCCTGATCGGCGACCCGACCGTGCTGATCCTCGACGAACCAGCCAACGGGCTCGATCCGGCCGGCATCCGCTGGATGAGGGACCTGCTCCGCGACTACGCGGACCAGGGAGGAACCGTCCTGCTGTCCTCGCACCTGCTGGGCGAGATCGAGGTCATCGCCGATGACATCGTGATGATCGGCAACGGCAGGATCGTCTGCCAGGGCTCCAAGACGCAGCTCCTGCAGTCCGCGGGCACCGTCGCCCGTGCCGCAGACCTGTACGCCCTCAAGCGGGCACTCGACACGTCCGGTCTCCACACCACCGTCTCGGATGACGGGGCTCTGCGCACCGAGGCGGACCCGGCGCGGGTCGGACGAGTGGCGCACGAGGCAGGCGTGGCTCTCATCGAGTTGCGCACCGCCGACGGCGGACTGGAGGAGATGTTCCTTCAGCTCACCGCCGACACCCAACGAGAAAGGAAAGCCGCATGACCGCCATCGTCATCGACCCCGTCCGTGGGCAGCGTGCCGACGTCTACCCGGTGCCCCTCTCGCGAGTCGTCAACGTCGAGCTGCGCAAGATGTTCGACACCCGGTCCGGCTTCTGGCTGATGGCGAGCATCGCCATCACCGCCCTCCTGACCACGATCGGGACGATCGCGTTCGCCCCCGACGCGGACCTCACCTATTACACCTTCGCCAAGGCGATCGGATTCCCGATGACGGTCGTCCTGCCGATCATCGCCATCTTGTCGATCACCGGCGAGTGGAGCCAACGCAGCGGTCTGACGACGTTCACGCTGGTCCCGCACCGAAATCGGGTCATCGCAGCCAAGGCAGTCTCGTCGGTCGCCGTGGCCATCGCCTCGATGCTGTTCGCCTTCGTGATCGGAGCGATCGGCAATCTGGTGGGAACCGCGATCGCCGGGACGGACGTGGTGTGGGACGTGTCGCTCGCCGAGGGCGTGAACATCGTGCTGGGCAGCCTGCTCTGTCTGCTGACCGGCACCATGCTGGGCATGTTGATCCGCAGCTCGGCGGGAGCACTGGTGGCGTACTTCGTCTACTCGCTCCTGCTGCCCACCGTCGCTGGCATCCTGGCCTCCAGCCAGGAGTGGTTCCGGGACCTGCGGTCATGGGTGGACCTCAACTACGCCCAGGCCGCCTTGTTCGAAGGCACCCTTACCGCTGAGCAGTGGGCCAACGTCGCGGTCACAGCGTCAACGTGGCTCGTCCTGCCCGCCATCCTCGGACTCCGGCTGGTCATGAAGTCAGAAGTCAAGTAGACGCCCCGCTGTTCCTACGACGGCCTCCCGTCGCTGTCACCGGCTCAGAGGCCCTGTTGCTCGACCGAGCGACAGGGCCTCCCACCTGGCCGGTGCCCGCCGATGCCGTTGCCGACGGCAACTCGCAGCACATCCGATCCCTCGCCGGCAAGGCAAGCACGCTACGGGCCTGACCCGAGCATCGACGGCTGGACGGCGTGGCTTCTTCTCGCTGCGGGCTCGTTCCGTCACTGTTGGGCTGACAGCGTACTTGTACAAGGAGGGGACCGTGATCCGTCGTACCCGGGACAAGCGCTCCACCGATGTTCGTCTGACCTTCGTCATTCCTCTCGACGCGCACGACGGCCCGGTTTCTGTGGTGGGAGACTTCAACGGTTGGACACCAGGCGCACACGCGCTCGTCAAGCGCAGTAACGGCACCCGGTCGGCGGTTGTGTCGTTGCCGGCCGGCGCGGAGGCGCGGTTCCGGTACCTCGGCGACGGCGGACGGTGGTTCGACGACCCGGATGCCGATTGGCTCGACGATGAGGGCGGTCTCGTCCGCGTCTAGGTTCGCTCGTGCGCTCCGGATGCTGGGACGGGTGCGCCGAGCACCCTGGCTGGCTACCGATGCCGGTGTTGTCCGCGCGGTCAGTTGCCGCCATCGAATCGTGGGCGGTAGGACGCAGACAACCTGTCTCGGGGTCAATGGCTTGTCGAGGTTCGGCGTAGTGTCCGCATTACGGTCGGTGAGCCCAGCGGGGTATCGGTGAGCCCAGCGGGGTAGAGGGGGTGGCCGGTGAGCGCCAAAAAGAAACAGGTGAACCCACGAATCGCGGGTTCACCTGTCACACAGCGTGCCCCCGGCAGGATTCGAACCTGCGACGCACGGTTTAGGAAACCGACGCTCTATCCCCTGAGCTACGGGGGCGGATAGACAGGGGACAGCTTAGCGGACGGGGGTGATCACGATCTTGGCGTGGGTGTGGACAGGGGGCGGTGGGGCGCGCACGCTTCGGTCAAGGGGGTGGTGGGGATGAGTTTCGGTGTGCTTGGGGATCTGAACTGGGTTGCGGTGGTGGTGGGGGCGGTGGTGTATTTCGGGGTTGGCGGGTTGTGGTACTCACCTGTTGCCTTTGGCAAGCAGTGGCAGGAGGCGATCGGGTGGACCGAGGCGGATGCGGCGCAGGCGACGCCGGCGAAGATGTACGTCGTGCCGGCGGTGACCTGTCTGTTGTCGACGATCGGGTTGGCGATGGTGTCAGAGGCAACCAGCACCGATACGTTCGGCGAGGGCGTCGTACTGGGGCTGGTGGTGGGTGTTCTGGTTGTCGCGCCCGCTCTGTTCGTCACCGGGTTCTTCGATCCGCGCAAGCCCAAACCGCAGACCTGGATCGGCATCACGGCCGGCTATCACATCGTCAGCCTGCTGATCGTTGCGGTGATCCTGGCCCTGTGGACCTAAGCGCGCTGCTCAGCCGGTGAGGGCGGTGACGCCCAGGTGGCCGGTGATGGAGGCGTAGCGTTCGGCGTAGAGGGTGGTGCAGCGGGAGGAGGCGCAGCCGGCGCCGGCGAAGGTGATGCCACGGATGGTGGCGCCGGTGGAGCCGGAGCGGGTGTAGACGGGGCCGCCGGAGTCGCCGCCGATGATGGCGATCTGGCCGCCGCGGGTGGCGCGGATGACGTAGGTGGTGCAGCCGTCGGTGTCGCAGTACTTCGCTGACGTGGAGCGGACCGTGATGCCGCACAGCGACGTACTGAAGCTGCCGGATTGGCAGACGACTGTGCCGACGCCGGGGTCGCCGCCGCCCTTGACTGTGCGGGTGTTGGCGGTGTCACCGGGGCCGTCGGTCCAGATCTTCGCGCCGTACGTGCTGCCGGTGAGCAGGGCCTGGTCGTAGTCGGGGTAGTTCGTCCGCACCGAGGTGGTGCCGTAGTAGTGCGAGCCCGACTTCCACAGGGTCCCCACGCCGCCGCAGTGTCCGGCGGTCACGGATCCGCGCTGGCCGTTGGAACGCCGTACGACGGAGAAGCCGGCGGTGCAGTTCTTCAGAGCCGACGTGATCCGGGCGCCGCCCCAGTGGCCGCCCTTCGGGGTGTCGTTGAGACGGGACGTCCGCGCTAGCGAACTCTCCACCAGGCGTACGCCGGACAGACCGCGCAGACCCTCCAACGACGCGGCCGACGTGGTGGCCTTGTCGTATTCGACCACGATGTCCTCGCTGACCGGGTCGAGGTCGGCGGCGAACGTCGTACGGGCCGCGTCGCCGGACCAGGAGCGGGCGCCGACCGAGTTCCAGGCGTCCGCAATCTCACGAGCCGTCCGGCAACTGCGTTCGATGCCGACCATCTGCTTGCCGGCGGCGGGGACGTTCCGGGCCATCGCGGCCTCGTACCGACGCGAGTCCAGCACCGAGCCGTCGACCACGACCTTGTATCCGGTCGAGGCCGAACCGACGACGCCGATCACGCCCTGGCTCAACCCGTAGGGCAGGCCGGACGTCGGCCGACCGGTCGCGTCCAACGGTTCGAGGGACCGTACGGCGATGCTGACGCCTTCGCCGAGGGCCTCGCCGAGCGGGCGTGGATCCGACGCCGACGTCGGCTGCGCCAACCGCTGGGACTGCACCGAGTTCGCACTCGGCTGAGCGTGCGAGCACACCGCCCCAGGAGCGGAAGGCGCAGCCACGGATGCCGTGAGGCCGGCCGCGAAGAGTGACACTGAGCCGAGAGTGAGCAGCGGGACGGTAACTGAGAGTCGCACGGAGCTCCCCAAATCGGTGGACGGCCTCATACATCGTCCGGTCAGGGACTTCGCTCAGTCAATAGCCGATCACCGTCAGCGAGCAGATTTGACTACCCTGCGCGAGCGTAACTCGCAAGTTCACGCCCGTCGGCGGCGAAGAACTTCAGCGTGTCGGTGTCGAGCGTGATCCGCTTGGCGCCCTGCAGTACGGCGGTGTGCGGCACGTTGTCGCAGCCGATCAACCGCTGCGGCCCGACCTTGGCGGTGAACTCGCCGCGCTGGCCGATCGTGTACGTCCCGCTCAGTCCGTTGCAGCCGTCCGAGCCGGTCCACGTCCCGTCCGCGCGGAACTCGAGCACCGGGTCATCGGGCCGCTCTGCCTTCAGCGACTTGAGCCCGGCCATCTGGACCGGCTGCCACGTCCCGGCCACGGTCTCGGCCGACGGCGGTGCCTGGACCGATGTCGACGCGGCAGGGGTCTCACCGCCGGCGACCGGCGTCTGCACGGGGGCGTTCCGGCCGCCCAGGCTGAACCCGACGACAGCGACAGCAGCGACCGCCACGGCCGCGGCCCCGGAGACGATCCAGGTACGACGCTGGGCCTGGCGCGCACCCGTCGTCGCCCGCTCGGTCAGGCCGGTGGCCGGCGGCACGGAGGCCGCAGCGCGGTCGAAGGTTCCGCGCAGGTCATCTTCGAGATCGGTGTTGCTCACGACAACCTCTCATCACACATGGTGGGACTGCCTGGTCTTGCGCAGGGTGGCTAGCGCCCTGCTGGCGGTCGCCCGGACGGTGGACTGCTTGACGCCGAGCACATCGGCGATCGTGCGGTCGTCGAGGTCCTGGTAGTAGCGCAGGACCAGTACGACCCTCTCTCTGGCCGACAACTCAGCGAGTGCTCGCCAGAGATCGTCGGAGTTCACGACATCGGTGGCGGGATCGGGCACCGTGTGCTGCGGTTCGATCTCGGCCGTCGGTGCCTCGGTGAACGATCGCCGCCGCGTCATCGACAGGTACTCGTTGACCAGGATCCGCCGGACGTAATGGTGCGGATCGTCTGCCTTCCGGACCTTCCGCCACGACCGGAACGCCTGCATCAACGCGATCTGGGCCAGATCTTCCGCTCGCTGATAGTCGCCGGAAACGGTGAAACCGAGCCGCACCAGTTCCTGTCCACGCGCGGACACGTACTCCTCGAACTCCACTCGCCACTCCCAGGCTGGGCGTACAACACCTCACACCTATTAGACGCATCGAGTCGCCCAGGTGCTGCAACCAATCACACACAGTTGAGTCTCAGCCCAGCAGAAACGCGCGCACCTCGTCCCGCCCACGCGGGTCCCGCTGCACACTGTGCCCACTCCCTGGTACGACGACCAGCCGCGCCGATCGCGCATGCGCCTGCTCCCAGCGCGCCCACTCGACCGGACAGAACAGGTCGTTGCTGCCGTGCAGAATCAGCGTCCGCGGCAGCAACTCGGTAGCAGCCGGGTACGTCGACATCCGCGCAGCCGGCCACCGCAGACACCCGTCCACGATCAACTGCTGACGTGCGGTCCGTACGTCGTACGGATGCAGGCGCTTCGGGTCCAGCCGTCGTACGGCGGTCTCCAGAGCGCCAACAGCTCCGCCGGACCAGGGGATGCGCAGGTCCGAGCAGAGTGTGGCGAGGTGCAGTCCGGCGGACAGTTCGTCGTACCGGGCGCCTCTGCTGCTCACTGTCTGGAGGAACTCCTTCAGGCGCGCGTCGTCGCCGTTGCGGGCGGCATAGAGGATCGCCGGGATGCCCTTCAGCGACGGGTTGACCGAGTTGAGGCTGGAGATCGCCAGGCTCTCCATCAGGTCTGTGCCGTCGACCGAACCCTGCTGCACCAACCACGCCAGGTCCGCGACCGGGTCCGTCGCACATGCGGGGTCCTGGCGGCAGGCTGCCGTGAGTACGCCGCTCGTTGCGGCCATCAGGTCGACGCCGAACGGGTCGAAGCCCTTGTGCGGGACCACTGAGTCCAGCACCAGCGACGAGACCCGGTCCGGGTACTTCAGCCCGTACTGCGCCGCCGTGAAGCTCCCGTACGACGTCCCGTCCAGCGTCAGCCGGTCGACGCCCAGGTGCCGGCGTAGCAACTCGATGTCTTCGACCGTGTCAGGTGTGCCGTAGTGCCCGAGGCCAGGGCCGATCCGCTGAGCACAGTCCTCGACCGTCCCGGCCGGCGCGGTCAGGAAGTCCGAACCGCCAACAGCTGTTTGCAGCGAAGGGCAGTTGATACCTGACGAACCGGTACCGCGCTGGTCGAACATGACGAGCCTGTACTCGCGCAGCACGTCAGGGTGCAGGTTGTTGCGGACACGCGGCAGCAGTGGGACACCTGGCTGGCCAGGGCCACCGGTGAGCATCAGCAGGACCCCACGTGGTGCGTCCACGTTGTCCGCTGCGGCTACTGCCAGCTCCAGCGTCTGACCGTCCACGCCGAGCGGCACGCGGAGCGTCGTACAGGTGAAGCCCTCAACACAGGGCGCAGAGGACTCCGGTGATGAGCAGGCTGTGCAGACGAGCAGCAGGGCGCACAGCAACCGGAACAGTCGCACGCTGCAGCTTCCACCATCTGGTGGCAAGGCCGCCACCTGCCTTGCGGGTCGACCCCAGGGAGGGGACCCGCAAGGCAGGCGCGGGTTGACCCAGTCCGGACGGCTTCGGGGGGCGCATCCGGCGCAGGGTCAGCGCAGGCCGAGCGACTTGATCAGCTCGGGTGACACCTGGCGTGGAGCCGGCAGTTCGCCGGGCTTGCCCTGACCCTCCAGGGAGGTCGCCACCAGTCGGCGGCAGCCGAAGGTCTCCACGGTGTAGGAGAGAACGCCGCGGTCGTTGTCGGTGAACCGCAGCACATAGGTGGGGCCGAGCTCCTGGGTGCAGTAGGTCGGCTTCTTGGCGGCAGGCTTCGGAGCGTTCACCAGGGCGAACAGGTCCGCGGCCTGCTTGCTGTTCCGTTTGGTGCTGACGGTGGCGTAGGCCTGCCCGGACGCCTTGGCGTCGTACTGGCAGATCGCCACGCTGACCGGCTGGAACAGCGACTTGGCCGCGCCTTTGCCCCAGACGACTTTGTCGGTGGCTGCGCGCACTGCCGCGATGGTGTCGGGGCAGTCCATGCTCGGGGTACCGCTGGGGGTGGGCGGCGAAGGGGTGGTCGGGGTATCCGTGGGCTGGGCGGCGGGCGGGGACGTGGCGCTCTCGTTACCGCAGGCGGCGGCAACTCCGAGCACAGCCACGACGAGCGTCGCACCGATCAGGCCCCGTGTCCGTAATGCACTCACGACTCGGTCCTTCCGGGTTGGCAAGGTCATCAATGATGCTCGACGGGAGTCTCGTCCGGCGTGCCAGAAGCATCACGGCGGCGCGTCGTTCCGGTCACGCCGCCGGATCGTGTGGCAACCGACGCGCAGCTGTAACGTGCACGCGCTGTTCTGCCCTGATTACGATGATGTGCCGTGGGCCGGAAGAAGAACGACGAGGTGACGGCGCAGCGCGAACGCGACGAGTGGCAGCTCGGCATCGACTGGGCCCGCTGGCTGATGGCCGGGCGCAGTCCGCAGCCCCTCAGCATGTACGGCCTCGTCCTCGAACAGGGCGAGGTCGCCTACGTCAACACCCCGGCGCACTACGCCCGCTTGTACGGCGGCAGCGGTCGCTACACGCACAACAGCGGACTGTTCATTGGCAAACCGGGTGTCGTGCTCGGACTGATGGCGGCGAACGCAGCGGTCAACGCGAGCCGGAAGGCCGCGGCCAAACGGGACATGCAGTTGATGTGGCGCGACCTGCAGGAAGTCCCGACAGTGGCGACGAACTACCGGCTGCTCTGCATGCTGCCGCAGCGTGGCTGGCTGAGCTTCTACTACAGCGCCGTACAGGAGTTCTACCCCGATCCGGCGAACTGGACGATCACGTTCGGTTTCCAGAACGCGGAGCCGTTGCGGCTGGCCGGACTGGCGACGCCGACGCTGTCAGTGCTGACCGCGTGGTGCGTGCTCGGAAACGACCGCTGGCAAGGCGAACCGGGGATCGCACCGCTGATCGAGGCCGCGACCGGGCCACAGTTGGCGCCGGGAGTCGTGCGGGGAGAACTGGATACCGGAGAGCCGCGGCGACTCGGTAATCTGGAGCCATGACGAGCCCGTACGAGGACGACGAGCCGCTGCTGCCCGAGCAGACCCGCGACGACGACCCGCGGACCTGGGGCGACAACGATTTCGGCAGCGACGACGACGAGCGCATCCTCCGCGAGGTCCCCCCGCACCACGAGTAAGCACCGCGCTCACACAGGGGGATGGGGATGGAGCTTCGGGGGTTCGCGGACGAGCACGCGCGCCAGGTCGCCGGCTGGGCCAGCACGGCGCAGGAGGTCGGGCTGCTCTGTGGTCGGGTGGAGTATCCGTTTCCCGAGGAGCTGACCGGGAGCTGGCGCAAGGTCGACCCTGACATCCAGTCGTACCTGTTCTTCGACGGCGAAAGTCCGGTCGGGTACGGCGAGCTGTGGCTCGACGACGACGAGGACGAGGTCGAGCTGGCCCGGCTCATCGTGGATCCGGCCGTGCGGGGGAGAGGAATCGGCGCAGGTCTGGTCCGCGCCCTGCTGAAACCGGCGATCGAAGCCGGCCACCCGGACATCTTCCTGCGAGTACGACCGGACAACGCGGTCGCGATCAAGACCTATCTGAGTGCTGGCTTCGTGGACGTCTCCCAACAGGAGATGGACGAGTGGAACGCCGGCCAGCCGTTGGCGTATCGCTGGATGCGCTACCGCAGCAGCTAGAAAACGTTCGCCTAAACATAGCTCCGGCTTGCGAGGCCGACAACGCCTCGTGGATGGCGTGTGCCCAAAAACAGGACTGTTGACGGTTCGCTGACCTCCGCTCTAGCGTAGATAGCGCTTTCTATCCTGAGCTTGATCGGAGTACCGCCCGTGACCGATCGCCCGGTGGCGTTGTTCGCCCTCGCCGCGGAGCACTGGCCGCTGCTGTTCCCGCCGACGGTCCGGCAGCGGCTCGGCGAGCTCGCCGACATCGACACCGACCTGGTCGTCGACAGCTTCGACGATCCGCGGGTGGCCGGCCGGCTCGACGACCTCGAGGTGCTCGTCACCGGCTGGGGTTGCCCCCCGCTGGACGAGGAGTTCCTCGCCCGAGCACCGAAGCTCCGCGCCGTACTGCACGCCGCCGGCAGCGTGAAAGGTCACGTGAGCACCGCGGTCTGGGAGCGCGGCATCGTCGTGTCGTCGGCCGCGGCGGCGAACGCGATCCCGGTCGCGGAGTACGCGCTCGGCACGATCCTGCTGGCCGGCAAGGGTGTCTTCGCGCTTCGCGAGCACTATCGCGGTGGTCGATCGTTCACCCTCGCCTACATTCATCCCGAGGTGGGGAACTACGGCCGCCGGGTCGGCATCATCGGTGCGTCCCGGATCGGCCGGCAGGTGATCGAACTGCTCCGGCCGTTCGACTTCGAGATCTGTCTCTACGACCCGTACGCCGAGGACGTCGGCGTACCGCGGGTCAGCCTGCCGGAGTTGCTCGCGTCCAGCGACATCGTCAGCGTGCACGCGCCGTCGACTCCGGAGACGCACCACATGATCGACCGGGCCGGCCTTGCTCTGCTCCCGGACGGCGCTGTCCTGATCAACACGGCGCGCGGTGAACTGGTCGACACCGAGGCGCTGATCGGCGAGCTGCGCAGTGGGCGGATCTCCGCCGTACTCGATGTCACCGATCCCGAACCGCTGCAGCCGAACTCGGAGCTGTTCGACCTGCCGAATGTATTCATCACGCCGCATATCGCGGGATCGCACGGCAACGAGCTCGCCCGGCTGGGCATGTCGGCGGCGAACGAACTGGAGCGGCTGGTGACCGGCCGGCCGCTGCTGCACGAGGTCACGCTCGCCGACCTGGACCGGGTGGCGTGACCATGATCGAGCCACGCATAGACAACGTTTGCCACGACGCTCTTTCGTTCTTGACAGGGCTAAGTGCCAAAGCTATGTTTCCCGCACTGGAAAGCGCTTTCTATCCGAATGAGGGGATCTCGCGATGAGTACCCGATCCAGTGGCCGCCGGCGGTGGGTGACGCTGCGGGGCAGCCTGTGGCTGAGCGTCCTGGCGCTGCCGGCGGTCGCGTTCTTCCTGGTGTTCAGCTACGCACCGATGGCGGGCCTGGTGGTCGCCTTCAAGGAGTTCGACATCAGCCGGGGCATCTTCGGCAGCCCGTGGAACGGCCTGGACAACTTCCGCTACTTCTTCAGCTCCGGTGACGCGAAGCGGATCCTGGTCAACACCCTGCTGCTGAACACGCTCTTCCTCGCCGCCACGCTGGCGGCCGGCGTCACGCTCGCGATCATGCTGAACGAGATCCGCGGCCGGTTCTTCAAGCGCGCGGCCCAGTCGACGATCTTCTTCCCGTACTTCGTCTCGCCGGTCGTGATCGCGATCATGCTGCAGGTGCTGCTGTCCGGTCCGCAGGGTTCGGGCGGCCTGGTCAACGACACCCTCGGCGGCTTCGGGCTGCCGACCCCCAACTGGTACAGCGAACCCGGTCCCTGGCCGTGGATCCTCACCGTGGTGAAGGTCTGGCAGCTGGGCGGGTACATGAGCATCATCTTCCTGGCCGCGATCACCTCGATTCCCGAGGAGGTCTACGAGGCCGGGCAGATCGACGGCGCGAGCCGGGCGCAGATGGCGTTCCGGATCACCCTGCCGCTGCTGAAGCCGACCGCCGCGGTGCTGCTGGTGCTCGGCGTCGGCCGGATCTTCTACGGCGACTTCGGCACCATCTACGCGATCATCGGCGACAACGGCACGCTCTTCCCGACCACCGACGTGATCGACACCTATGTGTTCCGCTCGCTCCGCCAGATCGGCGACTTCGGTACGACGGCAGCAGTCGGCCTGTTCCAGTCGGTCGTCGGCTTCGTCCTGGTGACGACCGCGGTCCTGGTGCAGCGCCGGTACTCGAAGGAGACGAGCCTGCTATGACCGCGATGACCTCGAGCGTTGCCAAGGTGACCAGCCGGACGACGGCGAAGAAGCGCCGTACCAAGCTGGAGCCTTTCACCATCGTCAGCCTGATCGGCGTCGGCCTGTTCATGGTGCTCTGTGCGGTGCCGTTCTGGATGATCCTGTCCGGTTCGTTCACCGACGAGCAGAAGCTGGCCACCACCGGCTACAGCCTGCTGCCCAAGCCGTTCTCGACCGCGTCGTACGAGATGATCTTCACCGGTCCGACCGTGCTGAGCGCCTACACCGCGAGTGTTTTCATCACAGTCGTCGGTACGGCGCTCGCACTCGCCTTCACGTCCGGACTCAGTTGGGTGATCGCTCGCCGGTTGCCCTACGTCAGCCGGCCGCTGGCGATCTTCGCCTACATCCCGATGCTGTTCACCGGCGGCCTGGTTCCGCTGTACCTGCTCGTCACGCAGTACCTGAAACTGCAGAACACCTACTTCGCGGTGATCCTGCCGCTGCTGATCGCGCCGTTCCTGGTGTTCATCCAGGTCAGCGCCTTCCGGCAGTTGCCCGAGGAGATCATGGAGTCGGCCCGGATCGACGGCGCGAGCGAGATGCAGATCTTCTTCCGGATCGGGCTGCCGCTGTCCAAGCCGATCCTCGCGGTGGTCGGCCTGTTCTACGCCGTGCACTACTGGAACGAATGGTTCACGGCCCTGCTGTTCATCTCCGAGACCGACAAGTACCCCCTTCCGCTCCTGCTCCAGAACCTCGTCTCGAACGTGTCGTTCTCGCAGATGCTGCCCACGTCCAGCGGGCAGTCCACGCCGGTCTATCAGCTCCGGCTGGCTCTGACGGTCGTCACCATCGGCCCGATCCTGCTCGCCTACCCCTTCGCGCAGCGCTATTTCGTCAAGGGCATCACCTTGGGCGCCACCAAGGGCTGAGCCCAGCCATTCCGTCCTTTTTCTGGAGGCATCGTGCCCGCCAACCAACTCTCCCGGCGTGGTTTCCTGGCCGCGACCGGCGGCCTGTCCATCGGGGCCATGCTCGGGCTCAGCGGCTGCGGCGACTCGTCGCAGTCCGGCGACAAATCGTCCGGTGGTGACACCCTCGCGTTGCTGCTGCCCGGCGACGTACCGAAGGGCTGGGAGACGATCCTTGCCGAGGTCAACAAGAAGCTGAAGACCGACCTCGGCTTCACCATCGCCCCGCAGTTCATCGCCTGGTCGAACTACCAGCAGCAGTCGCTGCTGAAGTTCACCGCCGGCGAAAGCTTCGACACCGCCCTGCAGGCCCGCTGGCTGAACATGGTCCAGCTGGTCGGCAGCAAGTCGGTGGTCGCGGTCGACGAGCTGATCGCCAAGTACCCGAACCTGAGTAAGACCCTGGCCCCGCAGTTGATCGAGCAGAACAAGTGGTCGGGCAAGCTCTACGGCATCCCGCAGGTGAACTCGGCCGCCCGGCTGCATCACTTCACCATCCGGCAGGACCTGGCCGAGAAGCTCGGTCTCGGCGACATCACCACGTTCGACCAGCTGGAGAAGTACTGGTACGACGTGAAGCAGAAGGAGAAGATCACGCCGGTCGGGATCAACTCCAACATGCCCGACCTGCTGGTCGCGTTCGCGCCGGTCGGCTGGCTGAACCAGCACGACTGGGAGAACCCGCACGTCAGCGTGCAGTTCTTCAGCGGCGGTTCGTTCCCGTTCTACCTGGCCCAGGATGGCAAGACGACCGGGTCGTCCAACCCGATCCCGTTCTGGGAGGCGCCGGGGGTGATCGACGCGCTGCGGAAGGTCCGCAAGTACTACCAGGACGGCATCATCAACAAGGACGCGCTGAACGTCGACTCGAACGCGATCAAGACCCAGTTCGAATCCGGCCGGATCGCTACCCGGTGGGCGATGACCGACGGACTCTCCTCCCAGTCGCTGACGCCGTTGCGCAAGGCCGTCCCGTCCGCTCAGCTGGCGAACGTCGTACCACTGGGTGGTGGCAAGAGTGCCAAGCCGAACCAGACCTTCCAGGCCGACAACTTCGTCGTACTGAACGTCAAGGGCCGCAGCAACGAGCGGGCCATGCAGCTCGAGGACTGGGTCTCGATCAAGGAGAACCACGACCTGATCAGTTACGGCGTCGAGGGCAAGGACTGGAAGCCGGTCGGCACCGACCGGTTCGAG
The DNA here is from genome assembly GCF_037203805.1 of Kribbella sp. CCNWLW201. Lineage (NCBI taxonomy): Bacteria > Bacillati > Actinomycetota > Actinomycetes > Propionibacteriales > Kribbellaceae > Kribbella > Kribbella sp. CCNWLW201. The sequence goes on from NZ_JBBCBQ010000004.1 coordinate 180,657, forward strand.
CAACTGTCGGCGTACAGCTTCCCCGGGTTCGCACTGTGCTGGCGGCAGTCGCTGGAGAAGAAGATCAAGGACATCACCCCGACCGAGAACGAGTGGTTCGACTGGGCCCAGGACTACGACAACTTCACTGTCGACCCGTACGCCTCCTTTGTCCCCGACGTGACGCCGGTGAAGCGGGAGGACAGCCAGATCACCGCGGCGATGACGCAGTACGGCAACCCGCTGTGGATCGGTGCGGTCGACGTCGACAAGGGTCTGGACCAGCTGAAGAAGGCGGTCGAGAAGGCCGGGTTGAGCAAGCTGCAGGCCGAGATGGCCAAGCAGGCCGACGCGTACCTCAAGGGTCAGTAGGGCCTGGCCGATGGCCGCGCGATCGAAACTGGCGGTCGTCGCCCGGGAGGCCGGCGTCTCGGTGTCCACGGTGTCGAAGGTGCTGCGCGCCTACCCGGATGTCGCGCCGGCCACCCGGGCCCGGGTGCGGGACGTACTGCGACAGCGTGGGTACTCCGGTGACGTGAGCGCAGCCGGTCACCGGCCGGCTGCGCTGGTCGACGTCGTCCTGGCCAGTCCGGCTCCGGCTGGCGCGGTGCTGAACTCCTTCGACGTGGAGGCACGCCGAACCGGCCTGTCGGTCGTGGTGACGACAGTGGTCCCGGATCGACCGGTGCCGCGGCACTGGCTCGACCAGGTGTCGGCTCGGGGGACTCGAGGTGTTGTCGGTGTGCTGGTGGACTTCACTCAGGCGCAACTCGGGTACCTCGCGGCGCACGACGTACCGCTGGTGCTGATTGCTCCGCCGGGCCGGACACCTCAGAACGTGCCGACTATTGCTCTTGGCAACGACCTCGGCGAGACGGCCCGCCGGGTGCTGGCGACGCTAGTCCAGGCGGGCTACTGAATCGCGGACGACCACGTGGGTCTTCAGTGTGACCTGGAGGCCGGGCCAGTCGTCGCGTTGGTGGTCCTCGTCGGCGGCGACCTTGGCGGCCGTGCGGCCGAGTTCCTCGTACGGGACGTGGACCGAGGTCATCCTTGGACGAAGATCCTGGGCTAGTTCGATGTCGTCGTACCCGACGATGGAGATGTCGTTCGGCACGCTCAGACCGGCCTCGTTGACCGCGGCGTACACGCCGGCGGCCATCACGTCGGTCGCGGCGAACACCGCGGTGAAGTCCCGCTTCCCGGCCAGGCGCCTCTTGGTGAGCTGATATCCCGAGGCGCGGGTGAACACACCGTGCTCGACCAGTGAGGGGTCGAACTCCACACCGAAGGTGGCCAGGGCGCGACGGTAGCCGTCCAGCCGGCCCAGGCTTGTCGTGTGTCGCTCTTCGCCACCCAGGAACAGGATGCGCCGATGTCCTTGGGACAGCACGTGGCTGATGATCGAGTACGCGCCTTCTTCGTTGTCGTATCCGATGACCGCTGCCGGTACGCCGGTTGGGAGCGGTGGGCGGCCACAGAGCACGAGCAGTGAACCCGCTGCACGCAAGGAATACGCGAGCTCGGTCATCTGCTCTTCGTAGTCGTCGGCATCTGCGACACCACCGATGAGGACGACCGCACCGGCGCGTTGCTCGCGCATCAGGCGGACGATGGCGAGCTCTCGTTCCCGGTCGCCTTGCGTGGTCCCGATCAGACAGAGCCAGCCGAGTCGGGCGGCCTCCTGCTCGACGCCGTGGGCTGCCTCGGCGAACGACGGTCCGCGTACGTCGGCCAGCACGAAGGCGATCGTCTTGGTCTGTACGCCGGCCAGGGCCCGGGCGTGTGTGTTGGCGACGTAGTTGAGTTCGCGGATCGAGCGCAGTACGCGTTGCCGGGCTGAGCGGGAGACCGGGTAGTTCCCGGCGAGGACGCGGGAGACAGTCGCCGGTGAGACTCCGGCGTGGGTCGCGACATCGCCTAGCGTCGCCGCGGACTTGCGGCGGGACACCGCGCCGTCGTCGGCTGTCCGCGGAGTGCGTGCCATCGAATGTCCCCTCCTGGTCGGCGGGCCGAGTCTACTTCTGCTGCTGGGGCGCCGGGCCGGTCGAGCCTCGGATGACCAGATGGGTGCCGAGGACAACGTGTTGGTCGAGTGCGTACTGGTCACGGTGCAGCGCGAGCCGGATCGCGGTCCGGCCGAGCTCCTCGTGCGGGAGGTGGACCGTGCTGAGGCCCGGTGTCAGGTCGGCGGCCAGCGGGATGTCGTCGTACCCGATCACGGAGACGTCCTCGGGGACGCGCAGGCCTGCCTCGTGCAGGGCGAACAGGACGCCGCTGGCGACCACGTCGGTGATCGCGAAGATTGCGGTGAACGGGACGCCGCGGTCCAGCAAGCCCTTCGTGTGCTGGTATCCGGACTCGCGGTCGTAGACACCGGGCAGGACCCGCTGCTTGGCGACGTTGAGGCCGTGCGCCTTGTGAGCGCGGGTGTAGCCGGCGAAGCGTGCTTTGGTGGTGGTGTGCTCGGGTTCGCCCACGCCGATGATGGCGATCTGGCGATGGCCGAGTGAGATCAGGTGGTTGGTTGCGGCGAAGGCACCGCCCTCGTTGTCGTACTCCACCACGGTCGACGGGACGTCCGGGCCGATCGGTGGCCGGCCGCAGAGCACTAGGCGGGATCCGGTCCGGTCCAAGGCTTTGGCGAGTTGCGTCATCCGCTCCAGGTTGGCCGCCGATCGGATGCCACCACCGACGAGTACGACGGCCTCAGCCTGCTGCTCGCGCATCAACTCGATCAGCTCGAGCTCACGGTTGGGGTCGCCATTGTGGGTGCAGACCAGGCACAGCCGTCCTTCGGCTGTGGTCTGCTGCTCGACGCCCTGCCCGATGTAGGCGAACAGTGGGCCGACCAGGTCGCGGATGATGAACGCCACGGTCCGCGGGCCGCCGCCGACGAGCGCACGGGCCTGCGCGTTCGCGACGTAGTCGAGCTGCTCGACCGCTCGCATCACCCGGCCGCGGGTGGTCGCCGCGACCGGATAGTTGCCCGCGAGCACGCGGGAGACGGTCGTCGCCGAAACGCCGGCGACCGCGGCGACGTCCTTCACCGTGGGCCGGTCCCCTGACGACAGTCTCCCCACCAAAGCTCCTTAGAAAGCGCTCGCTGAAATTGTGACACGAACTCACGGGAGAGACAGCGTCGAACGGGCGAGATCTACCCGAGAATCCCCCGATCTGCTTGACAGATCAGCGCCCGGAAGCGGTGGCCGAATGTTCCTAGCGCCAGGTGGAAAACGTTACCTGGAGCTGACTGCCACGAGCCCGGGGGTTGGAGGGCATCGGAGTTGGAGCGAGCGTACGCCGGGAGGGAACAGGAAGCACGGACGCGGGAGGGGAGAGGTGGAGCGGGGAGGTGGGAACTGAGGCGCTGGAGCAGGGGAGGTGCAGCGGGAGTAGGGAGATAGAGCAGGGGAGTGGGAGGGGTGGGCGGGGGCGAGCTCAGGGGGTGAGGCGGTGGGCCCGCCCCTCCCTGGGGTGGTTAGTGGCGGGATTGGAGGGCGTCGCGGATTTCGGTGAGGAGTTGTTGGTCGGTGGTGAGGGGGTCGGGCTCGGGTTCGATACCGCGGGCGCGGCGTTCGGCGAGCTTGTTGAGCGGCATCACGATGACGAAGTAGATGGCCGCCGCGACGAAGAGGAAGTTGAGCGCGGCCTGCAGGATCAGCCCGATCGAGAAGGTCGCCTCGTTGATCTCGAAGGACCAGACCTTGCTGATGTCCGTCTTGCCGAAGATCGCGGCGATCAGCGGGTTGATCAGGCCGTCGACGAGCGACTTGACGACAGCGCCGAACGCGGCGCCGATGACGACGGCGACCGCGAGGTCGACGACGTTGCCGCGCATGATGAATTCCTTGAAGCCCTTGAGCATGTGGGGTGCCTCCACGGTGCGGGTGATGTTCCCCGTCAACGTAGGGCTACGACTCCGCCAGTGCGAGAAAGCACGCCGGACAGGCACGCATCGTGCGCGCTTGTGTCCGATTGGTGACCATCAACTGGTGTCCGGGGTCAGCGCCACAGCGATTTTGGAGTTGGCGGTGGCTTGGGCCAGGCGGTTGGCGACCTCGGGGCTGGTGGCGACCACGATCAGTGCGCCGGAGGTCGTCGTACGGGCGGAGGGCAGGGCGACCACGCGGACGGCTCGGGCGAGGAGGTTCGCGGACTCGGCTGGTGTGCTGGTGGCGGCGTACAGGTTGATGTGGTCGCCGACGCGGAGGAGTGCGCTGATGTCGGCGTCGTCGATGCGGAACGGGTACGCGAGTGAGCCGGCCGGGACCGAGACCGGCGCCAGGAAGCGGGCGTCGGTGAGTGGTTCGCCGGATCTGACCGGGCCGCTCAGGATGCGCGCGGTCAGATCGGTGCCCGGTCTGAGAGCACCGTCGGGCACGGCGTCGGTGGGCAGGTCGAGAGTGCGGAGGTCCGAGCCGGCAGGCACGGCTCCGCCGGTCAGGTCGCGGGCGGCGGCCAGCACGGCGACGGTCGGCGGAGGTTGAGGGGACATGGCGACAAGGCCGAAGTACACAGCTGCCGCGGCGGCCGCGCCGGCCAGTAGTCGACGATGCCACCGAGCGGCACGGATCAGGTCACGAAGGGGGAAAGGGATTCTCATGCCAGAGAAAGTACGAGTTTCCCGCTACCCCACCCGTCGGTTATCCACAGGCCATGCGAGCGGCCGGGTGGTGTCAGGCGGCGCTGGTGTTGGTGCTCGAGGAGGAGCCGCCGCTCGACGAGGTCGAGGAGGATGACGTCGAGCTCGACGAGGAGCCGGAGTCCGACGACGACGAACCGGAGGACGAGGTCGAGGCGGCCGGCGCGTCGGACTTCGCCGAGACCGTGCTCTTGCCCGAGTTGCGGCTGTCGGTGCGGTAGAAGCCGGAGCCCTTGAACACGACGCCGACGGCGTTGAACACCTTGCGCAGGGTGCCCTGGCAGGCCGGGCAGACGGTCAGCGCGTCGTCCGTGAAGCTCTGCCGCACCTCGAGCGCCTCGCCGCAGTCGGTGCACTGGTACTGGTACGTCGGCACGGTTCGTTCCCTTCAGGCCGTTGGCACTCGTACTACTCGACTGCTAATAATGCTCCAGCGACCCGAACTATTCCAACTCGGGCGTGGGATACCTCAACTCAGCGTGCTTGTCCACTGGACGCAGAGCCACGCAAAGTTGTGCGGTACCCCATTTGGGGCGGGCGCCCGCATTCTCTACGGTTGGGTCCGTGCGTCGCCTGCTACGAGTCGTCATCATGAGCGGAATCGCCCTCGCCACGGTCCTCGTGGTGATCGCGGGAACCGTCGTCTTCGTCGTCCGCCATTCCTTCCCGACGTACGACGGAACGGTCGAACTGACCGGTCTCGACGGCGACGTCGAAGTCAGCCGGGACGCGAACGGCATCCCGCAGATCTACGCGGACAATCCCAGTGACCTGTTCGCTGCACAGGGTTACGTGCACGCGCAGGACCGCTTCTTCGAGATGGACTTCCGCCGGCACGTCACCGCCGGCCGGCTGGCGGAACTGTTCGGGAAGGACGCGCTGGAGACGGACAAGTTCGTCCGCACGCTCGGCTGGCGCAAGGTCGCGGAGAAGGAGCTCGGCCTGCTCAGCCCGTCCACCCGGCAGTACCTGGACGACTACGCCCGCGGTGTGAACGCGTACCTGGACTCCCACAGCGGTTCGGGTCTGAGCCTGGAGTACGCCGTACTGTCGCTGCAGCCAGGTGGCCGGAACTACGTCCCGGAGCCGTGGACCGCGGCCGACTCGCTGGCCTGGCTGAAGGCGATGGCGTGGGACCTCGGCGGCAACATGGACGAGGAGATCACCCGGACCAAACTGGTCGCGGCGTTCCCGGCGCGCAACATCGAGAGCCTCTACCCGCAGTACCCGTACGACCGGAACGAGCCGATCATGGCCTTCGGCGCGATCCGCGGCGGCAAGTTCACCACCGCTCCGATCGCGTCCGAGGCCCGTCGCGGGATGCTGACGCAGGACCTGCTCAAGTCGCTCGACACGGTCGACAAGGTGGCCAAGGGCCTCCCGCAGCTGCTCGGCCGCGGTGACGGCATCGGCTCGAACTCATGGGTCGTCTCGGGTGACCACACGACTACCGGCAAGCCGCTGCTGGCCAACGACCCGCACCTCGGCGCGACCATGCCGGGGATCTGGACCCAGGTCGGCCTGCACTGCAACAACGTCAGCAAGGCCTGTCCGTACGACGTCTCGGGCTTCAGCTTCTCGGGTCTGCCCGGTGTCGTGATCGGCCACAACAACGCGATCTCGTGGGGTTTCACCAACCTCGACCCGGACGTCACCGACCTCTACCTCGAGCGCGTCGAGGGCGACAACGTGCTCTACAACAACAAGTGGCGCGCGATGGCGACCCGCGAGGAGACGTTCAAGGTCGCCGGCCAGGACGAGCCGGTGAAGATCACCGTCCGCGAGACCCGGCACGGTCCGCTCATCTCCGACGTCGGCGAGGACCAGCGCGAGACCGGTGAGCTGGCCGCCAAGGGCAAGAATCCGACCGCGTACGGCGTCTCGATCCAGTGGACCGCCCTGAATCCCGGCCGCACCGCAGACGCCCTGTTCGCGATCAACCGGGCGCAGAACTGGACCCAGTTCCGGGCCGCCGCGCAACTGTTCCAGGTCCCCTCGCAGAACCTCGTGTACGCCGACACCGAAGGGCACATCGGCTACCAGGCCCCCGGCCTGATCCCGATCCGGAAGACCGGCCGGGGTGACTGGCCGGTGCCGGGCTGGGATCCGAAGTACCACTGGACCGGGTACATCCCGTTCGATGCATTGCCCACCGAGTTCGATCCGGCGGACGGCGTCATCGTGACCGCGAACCAGGCGGTGGTGCCGCGGACGTACACGTACTACCTGACCAACGACTGGGACTACGGCTACCGCTCGCAGCAGATCCTCGACCGGATCAAGGCCGCCGGGAAGCTGGACGCGAACGCGATGGCGTCGATCCAGTTGGACACCAAGAACCGCGCCGCCGAGATGCTGGTGCCGTACCTGCTCCAGATCGGCATCGACGACGAGTTCGAACGCCAGGGTCAGGACACGCTGCGGAACTGGGATTTCACCCAGCCGGCCGACTCCGCGGCGGCGGCGTACTTCAACGTCGTCTGGCGCAATCTGCTTGCGCTGACCTTCCACGACCAGCTGCCTGAGAGCACTTGGCCGGACGGTGGCTCGCGCTGGTTCGAGGTGATCCACACACTGCTCGGCCAGCGGAACAGCGGCTGGTGGGACGACCTGCGCACACCGCAGCACGAGAACCGCGACGACATCCTGCGTGAAGCCCTGATCGACGCACGTCAGGAGATCACCCAGAAGATGGCCCGTGAGCCGTCGAACTGGCAGTGGGGCCGGCTGCACAAGCTCACGCTGACCAACCAGACGCTCGGCAAGTCCGGCATCGGTGTGGTGGAGAAGCTGTTCAACCGCGGTCCGTACGAGCTCGGTGGCGGCTCCTCGATCGTCGACGCGACGGCCTGGGATGCATCCAAGGGCTACACGGTCACCGCGACGCCGTCGATGCGGATGGTGGTCGACCTGTCCGACTTCGACAAGTCCCGGTGGATCAACCTGACCGGTGTCTCCGGGCACGCGTTCTCGTCCAACTACACCGACCAGACGGACCTGTGGGTGCGTGGTGAGACCCTGCCCTGGGCCTATACCAAGGGTGCTGTCGAGGCGACCCGCGAGCACACTCTGACCTTCACCAAGCCGGAGCCCTGAGCACTCACCAGGCCGGGGCGCTCGCCTCCGCGAACAGCTCTTCCGGCCAGGTCCACAGCGCCCGCTGAGTCAGCAGGATCGAGATGGTCTGCTCGGCCGGAGTGGTCGACCAGAGCGTGCCGAGCCCACCGGCCCAGCCGTAGCGATTGCCACTGACCGATAGGCCGTAGCCCCACCCGGTATCCGGCCCGAGGAAGTCGGCAGCCGCCGTACGCTGTGCAGCCGTCAGGTGGTCCGTCGTCATCTCCGCGACGGCAGCTGGCGACAGAATGCGGTCCCCACCGGACAGCAGCATCCGGGCGAATGCGTGAAAGTCGTCCGCCGTCGAGATCAGCCCGCCACTGGCGTCCGGGAACGACGGCGGCTCCAGCCAGTGGCTGTCCGTAGCTGGGTCGAGTACGTCGTCTCCGACGTACGCCGTGGTCAGTCGCGCCGGGTCCGACGCGGTGAAGCCGGTGTCACGCATCCCAAGTGGCTCGAACAGCCGCTCCTGCAGGAAGACCTCCAACGGCTGCTCGGTGACTCGTGCGATCAGTACGCCGAGCACGTGTGAGCCGGTCGAGTACATCCACCGCTCACCCGGCTGGTACTGCAGCGGCAGCGACCCGAACCGTCGCATCCACTCATCCGGATCGAGTGGAGTCCGCGGTACCGGAGGCCCGAACGTACGTAGCTCCAGCTCCTCCTCCAGTTGACGGATCCCTGGGTTGTCCGACTCACCCAGCCCCAGCCGGAACGTCAGCAGGTCCCGCAGCGTGATCGGCCGGTTCGCGGCGACAGTGTCGTCGACCGGCCCGTCCGGATCGCGGAGTACCCGCATCCCAGCCAGCTCGGGCAGCAGGTTGTCGACGGGCGCGTCCATGGACAGCCGGAGCTCGTCGACCAGGATCATCGCCGCAGCCGCGACGATCGGCTTGGTGAACGACGCAACTCGGAACAAGCTGTCCCGCTGCATCGGCGGACCGTCGAAGGTCGTATTACCCAGTACGCCGACGCGAGTCTCGCCCGCGTGGCTCACCAGCGAGACCAGTCCGGGCAGCACTCCGTTCTCGACGTACGAGCTCAGCATCAGCCCAGTCCACCCGCGAACGGCGTGTCCCGCCACTGCCCGACGAACATCCGGATGCCGTCACCCAGTGAGGGCAGCCGCGGCACCAGCGGAGCGCACACCATCACCTGCAGCACGCGAGCCGTGTCCATCACCCGCTGAACCCGCTCGTCCAACACAGGTCGTCCCAGTGCCGTCGCGGCCTCGTTGTAGACCTTCCCGAGGTCCGGACCGAACCCAGCCATGTCCCACTCGAGCGGACCGAGCGTCGTGTCCTCGAAGTCTGACCACAGCACGCCGTCCGCGGTGGGGATCACGTTGTACGACGGAGCGTCGCCATGGATCGTCTGGATCGTCGCCGACGGGCAGACCGCCTCGAACTCGCTCCGACTCGTCAGCATCGGCCCCAGCACCTCCCACTCGGCCCGTGCCCGGTCCACGTCCTCCTGCTCGAGCAGACCCGGCACAGCCTCCAACTTGGGCAGCACCGACGGCACTGCGAGCAGCGGCGTCATCCACGGCAGCTCCTCCGGGTACTCCGCCAGTACGGCGTGCAGCTCAGCGGCCCGGACAGTGCTTGCTACGTAGTCGATCTCCACCGACTTGTCCTGCTCCACGAACTGCCAGAACGTCATGGAGAACCCGTCCTGCTGCACAGGCTTCAGCGGTACCAGCGGGCTCGGCGCCGCCACCGGCTTGCCCTGTTCGGCCAGCCACGCAGCCACGTTCAGTTCGCGCTGCTGCCGTCGTACGGCGACCTCCGGCTCCAGCAAGTGGTCCGGCAGGGTGATGGGGACCCGCGCGACCACGGGCGATGGCTTGACGTGCACCACTACGGAGAACGCGTCGTACAGGACCGTTGGGTCGGTGACGGTCAGGCCAAGGTCTCGTGCGGCCGTCGCAGCGGCTTGTACGGCGTTCTCAGTCATCCAGCGATCATCTCAACACGATCAACTGATTTGGCGTCAGCGCAGCGTGCACCAGTTGGTCGTGGTCGTCCGCCGGAAGCGCTTCGACGACCTCCGAGTCGTACACCGCGGCCCAGATCGGCGTACCGGGTCTGACACGAGCGAGTGCCCGGTCGTACGAGCCGCCACCGCGTCCCAGCCGCACACCGTCGCGTGCGACGGCCACAGCCGGGCAGATGACCAGATCGGCGGTGGCGATCGCGTCCGGGCCCAGGTCGACAGGCGGCTCGGACATGCCCCGCCGGCCGGGGACCAGGTCCGCGGCACCTGGTGCGACACCCCAGCCGAGGTCGTTGTCGGCGTACAGGATCGGCAGCAGTACGTCACGGCCGGTTGCCAGCAGCCAGTCGATCAGTGCGCCGGTCTGCGGCTCCGGACCCATCGACACGTACAGAGCGATCCGCCGCGCCGCCAGCACCGCGGGCTGCGCTTGAGCGACCCCGAGAAGGTCACCCGCGTGAGGCCGAGCTCTGCGGGCACCGAGCAAGTACTGTCGCGCCGCGACCTTGGACGGGAACACCCCCTGATCGTAGATGGCGTGACGCGGATAACACGGTGATTACCCGACGTCCCCTAGGGTTGTGCCATGAACGAGCGGAGCGAGTTCATCATCAAACGCAGTGTGTCTCGTGCCTCATCTGCGCCCGGAGCGAAGCGAGGACGTAGATGAGCCTGGCAGGTCTTCGACAGGCGCAGGAGAAGATGCGCGCGGCCGGCGCTGCCGACGTCGCGATACGCGTCTTCACTCACTACTACCGGCTGCTCGAATCGGGTCAGCAGGGGACGATCCCCGAGGACGACATCGAGCCGGTGGGCGACCTGCCGCACCTCGACCACCTCGACACCGACCCCGAGGCGATGCGCGCCGCGCTGGCCGAGACGGTGGTGATCAAGCTCAACGGCGGTCTCGGCACGTCGATGGGTGTGACCGGGCCGAAATCCGCCCTCCCGGTCAAGGACGGGTTGAGCTTCCTCGACATCATCGCCCGCCAGATCCTCAGTACCCGCAAGGCGTACGACGTACCGCTGCCGCTGGTGCTGATGAACTCCTTCCGCACCAAGGAGGAGTCGCTGCAGATCCTGAGCGAGTACGACGGCCTCCCGGTCGACGGCATCCCGCTGGACTTCCTGCAGAACATGGAGCCCAAGCTGCTCGCCGACGACCTGACGCCGGCCGAGTGGCCGCCGGACCCGGAGCTGGCCTGGTGCCCGCCCGGTCACGGCGACCTGTTCACCGCGTTGGTTGCCTCCGGCACCCTCGATGCGCTGCGGGAGCGCGGTTTCCGGCACGCGTTCATCTCCAACGCGGACAACCTCGGCGCCACCCCGGACGGCCGGATCGCGGCCTGGATGGCCGAGCACGACGTCCCGTTCGGGATGGAGGTCTGCCGGCGGACCCGGTCCGACCGCAAGGGCGGGCACGTCGCGGTACGCAAGTCCGACGGCCGGCTGATCCTGCGGGACAGCGCCCAGGTCGCCGACGAGGACACCGAGCACTTCCAGGACATCACCCGGCACACGACGTTCAACACGAACAACCTGTGGATCGACCTGGACCGGCTGGCCGAGATGATGGACGGGCACGACGGCGTCCTCGGACTGCCGATCATCGTGAACCGCAAGACCGTCGACCCGGCCGACCCGTCGTCGCCGAAGGTGATCCAACTGGAGACCGGGATGGGTACGGCGATCGAGACCTTCGAGGGATCGCAGGCGGTGCTGGTGGACCGCAGCCGGTTCAAACCGGTGAAGACGACCAACGACCTGCTGGTCCTGCGGTCCGACGTGTACGAGCTGACCGAGTCGGGCGACCTGACCACGACCCATGAGGGCGACGAGCCGTACGTCGACCTGGACCCGGTGTACTTCAAGGTCCTGGCCGACTTCGAGGCCCGGTTCCCGGCCGGGCCGCCGTCGCTGGTCCGCGCCGACCGGCTCGAGGTGCGCGGTGACGTTGCCTTCGGCAAGGATGTGACGGTGGTCGGCGACGTCGAGATCACCGCGGCGGACGGTGAGCGCCGGGTGGTCGAGGACGGCGCCGTACTCGAGAGCTGACGGGGCCTGGGGGCTGGGGGGACTGAGTGGACGATCTGCTGATCCGGCCGATGGAGCCGTACGACACCGACGAGGCGGCCCGGCTGTGGTGGCGATCGCGGCACGCGGACGGTGCTCTGCTGCCGCCGGCGATCCACACCTTCGACGAGGTCGCGACCTGGTTCGCCGAGGTCCTCCTGCCGGACGCGCAGACCTGGGTGGCACTGGACGACGGCCGGATCGTCGCCGTCCTGACCCTCGACGGCGACGACCTCGACCAGCTGTACGTCGACCCCGACGCCGCCGGGCAGGGTGTCGGCTCGACCCTCGTCGACCTCGCCAAGGACCTCCGCCCCGGCGGTCTCGCGCTCTGGACCTTCCAGACCAACACCCGCGCACAGTCCTTCTACCTCCACCACGGCTTCACCGAAGTACGCCGTACCGACGGAGCCACCAACGAGGAACGCGCCCCCGACATCCGGCTGGTGTGGGGAAACCACCCCGAATCCACCGGCTGAGGCCGGCCGGGCGCCCTTGGATTAGGGTCGGGGCGTGAGACGTAGTGTGGATGAGCATCTGGAAGTAGTGCTGGGGAGGGTGCAGGCGCTACCGGCGTTCGAGCAGCCGTTGATGGAGGCTGTCGGGCTGGTGCTCTGCGAGGACGTCGTCTCAGGGCTGAGCCTGCCGGGGTTCGACAACTCGGCGATGGACGGGTACGCCGTCCAGGCCGGGGACCTGGCCGGGGCGTCGCAGGACAACCCGATCACGCTGCCCGTGGTCGGTGAGATCGCGGCCGGCCGGGTCGAGCACATCGTGGTGACCCCGGGCACCTGTGTCCGCATCATGACCGGCGCACCGATGCCGCGTGGCGCGGACAGCGTCGTACCGGTGGAGTGGACCGACGGCGGTACGGCGAACGTGCGGATCGCGCAGCAGCCCGCGCTGGGAGCGTCCGTACGGCGAGCCGGTGAGGACGTGCAGGCGGGGGAGAAGGTCCTGGACCGGGACACCGTGCTCGGTCCGCGGCAGATCGCCGTACTCGCTGCTGTCGGTCGTGCCCGGGTCAAGGCGCGCCCGCGGCCCCGCGTGGTCGTGGTGTCGACCGGAGCCGAACTGCGGGAGCCGGGGACCCGGCTGGGCGAGGGTCAGATCTACGACTCGAACAGCTACACGCTGGCCGCGGCCGCACGCGACGCCGGGGCCGTGGTGTACCGCGTCGGCATCGTCGGCGACGACCCGAAGCGGATCATGGACACGCTGTCCGACCAACTCGTCCGCGCCGACCTGGTGATCACCACCGGCGGGGTGAGCATGGGTGCGTACGACGTGGTCAAGGAAGAGCTCTCCAAGCTCGGCACGGTCGACTTCCCCCAGGTCGCGATGCAACCCGGGAAGCCGCAGGGCTTCGGCGTACTCGGTGAGGACGAGGTGCCGATCTTCACGCTGCCCGGGAACCCGGTGTCGGCGTACGTGTCCTTCGAGGTGTTCGTCCGGCCGGCGCTGCGCAAGCTGATGGGGCAGATGCCGTACCGCCGGCAGCCGGTGCAGGGGATCTCGCTGGACGGGTTCAGCTCGCCGGCCGGGAAGCGGCAGTTCGTCCGCGCCGCGGCCACCTCCGGCGACGAGGGCTGGATGGCCAGTACAGTCGGCGGGCACGGCTCACACCTGCTCGGCGGGCTGAGCCGCTCGAACGCGCTGATCGTGGTGCCCGAGGACGTGACGTCGGTCCGGGCCGGCGATCAGGTGGAGCTCTGGCCGCTGGACGAGGAGACCGGATGACGGACGACCCGAGGCTGACTCACGTCGACGAGACCGGCGCCGCCCGGATGGTCGATGTGTCGGCCAAGGACGTGGGTTCGCGGCGAGCCGTTGCCAGCGGCAAGGTTTTCGTCTCGGCCGAGGTGGTCACGGCTTTGCGCGGCGAGGGCGTACCCAAGGGTGACGCGCTGGGCGTCGCCCGGATCGCCGGCATCATGGGCGCCAAGCGGACACCCGACCTGGTCCCGCTGTGCCACCCGATCGCGATCACCGGCGCGAAGGTCGACCTCGAGGTCGCGGACGACGCAGTACTCATCACCGCAGCTGTGAAGACGACCGACCGGACCGGTGTCGAGATGGAGGCCCTGACTGCTGTCGCGGTCGCCGGTCTCGCGGTGATCGACATGGTGAAGGCGATCGACCCGGCCGCCGTGCTGTCCGACGTACGCGTGGAACTCAAAGAGGGCGGTAAGACCGGGCACTGGGAGCGGCCGTGAGAGCCCTGGTCGTCAGCGTCTCCAACCGCGCCGCCGCCGGTGTCTACACCGACACCACCGGGCCGCTGATCGCTGGGAGTCTGACTGAGTGGGGCTTCCAGGTGACCGGTCCGCAGGTCGTCCCCGATGGTGACCCTGTCGGTGATGCGCTGCGCTCCGCGGTCTCAGCGTCGTACGACGTGATCGTGACGACCGGCGGCACCGGCATCTCGCCGACCGACGAGACACCCGAACAAACGGCTGCTGTGCTCGACAAGGTGATCCCTGGTATCGCTGAAGCGATCAGGGCGTACGGCGTGGCGAACGGCGTACCGACTGCCGCTCTGTCCCGTGGTCTGGCCGGAGTGGCGCGTACGACGGTCATCGTGAACCTGCCCGGTTCGCGCGGCGGGGTCAAGGACGGGCTCGCCGTGTTGAAGCCGCTGCTGCGGCACGCGGTCGAGCAAGTCCGCGGCGGTGACCACGTCCGGACGGACAACGACTGATGGCGATCGTCCACTGGCCCGTCGAACTCCGGCACGGGCAGGTCGCCCTCCGGCCGCTGCGCGCGGGTGACGGCGCCGAGTGGGCGGCCGCGCGCCAGCGCAACGTGAGTTGGTTGCGGCCGTGGGACGCCACCCAGCCGCCCGGCGCGGAGGACGGCGCACGCACGTTCCGCGCGATGGCACGCGACTGGAACCGGCAGGCTCGGTACGGCCGGATGCTGCCGTTCGTCATCACGTACGGCGGTGCCGCCGGCGCCGGGTCGCGGTCGAAATGGCCGCTGGTCGGCCAGCTGACCGTGTCCGGAATCACCTACGGCTCCGCGCGCTGGGCCAACCTCGGCTACTGGGTCGACGAGCAGTACGCCGGCCGCGGCATCGTCCCGACCGCGGTCGCGATGGCCGCCGACCACTGCTGGTTCACCCTCGGCCTGCACAGGATCGAAGTGGCGATCCGCCCCGAGAACAAGGCGAGTCTGCGGGTGGTGGAGAAGCTCGGCTTCCGGTACGAGGGCGAGCGGCCGCGGTTCCTGCACATCGACGGTGATTGGCGCGACCATCGAATCTTCGCGCTCAACGTCGAGGAGGTCGGGCCCGGTCTCGTAGCGCGACTGGTTTGATCACGGAGCGTCGCTATTCACATCAGTCACACGAGTCTTCTTGCGACACACCGGCAGACATGCCTCATCTGGCCCTCGCTGGGTCTTAGCGTCGTCGCATGGGGACGACAGGGCTGATCTATGTGGCGATCGTCGCCGCGTGGGCCGCCTACCTCGTCCCGATGCTGCTGAAGCGCAACGACGAGGCACGACGGCCGCCGGTGGCGTCGTCGGACGCGCGCGTGCTCGCCCGGCAGGGCGATCCGCAGTCGCGTTCGCGGTACGTCGTACGCCCTGCTGGTGCTGGGGCCGCTGCTTCCGGTGCGGCTGAGGAGGACTTGCCGCCGCCGGCGCCGCGGTTCGTCCCCAACCGCGCCCGCCGGGTGGCCGCCATGCGCCGCCGGCGGGTCCTGTCGCTCCTGACCCTTTCGCTGTTGTCGGTGACCGCGCTGGCCGGCCTCGAGATCCTGCTGTGGTGGACGGTGGCGATCCCGGGCTCGCTGATCGTCGCGTTCGTCGTACTGACCCGCGTACAGCTCCGGCGCCACGCACGTGACCGTGCCCGGGTCGCCGCCGAGCGCCGTACCCGCGCCCAGGCCCGGCACGACCGCGGCCCGGCCGGCAAGCCCGCGCCCTCACCGGACGAGGAGATGACCATCGAGGTCAAGCTCCCCGCCTCGGCTCCCGAGCCGGTCGAGAAGCCGAGGACCGACGGCCTGTGGGACCCGGTCCCGGTCACGCTGCCGACGTACGTCATGAAGGAGAAGGCCCCGGACCGCACCGTCCGCACCATCTCCCTCTCCGACGACGAGGTCTTCTCCTCAGCCCGTACGACGGACCCCGCCGAAACCCCGCCCGTCGTCGAGTCGCCGGCCCCGGCCACCGCCGAGGAACCCGAGATCAAGCGCGCCGTCGGCGACTGATATCCGGTTTTAGTCAGAGAGCCTCTCCGTGTTAGAGTTTCGCGGTCGCCAGGGAAACTCGGCGATCAGCTCGGGGCTGTGGCGCAGTTGGTAGCGCGCTTCGTTCGCAACGAAGAGGCCAGGGGTTCGAATCCCCTCAGCTCCACGAAGGCGTAGGCGAGGTGTGTCCGCGGAAAGCGCGGACCGCCTCGCCTTCGTCGTGTTGTGCGGCTGCGCTTCGCTTGCCGCGAGCGGGGGCTTCGCCACCCGCACCCCCTGGGCCTTCGCTTCGCTCGGCCGCGGTGGTGGCCGTCGCCTTACTCGGCCGCAGCCGTCGCTTGATTCACCACACCGTGGTCGCGCGTGGCTGTGATCAGGTGGTTGGAGCCTGGTAGGTGTGCGAGCTCCGGAAGGATCTCGGCTGACTGCCACGCGGAAGCCGCGCCACAGCACCGGGAGTCCTGGCCTTCGCCCAAGACCGGAAAGCCAGCTGTCCAACAGCTTCGAGGTCTTGCCGCTGGTTGTTATGTGGTGGGGGTTTCGGCGGCGGATTTGATTGAGGTGGCTTCTGTTTCTAGGTACTGCTTGGTTAGGGAGCGGGTTAGTAGCCAGCCGATTGTGGACAGGGGGCCGGTGACGGTTAGGGCAAGGGTTAGGCGGCTGCCGGCGGGGTGAGGCTCGACGACGTGGGCGGCGGTGACGGTTACGCCGGGCGAGTTTGATTGCCAGGTGTACGACGAGCCGTCGGCCAGTTCGGTGACTGTCCAGACTGCGGTGGGGAGCCGGGGCTGTTGCAGGCGGGTTTGGGAGCCGATGGTCAGCGGGCCGGCGTCGAGACGTTCCACGGCGTCGACCGTTGGGATCCGCTCGGGCCAGCGCTCGACGTCGACGATCATCTCCCAGACCCGCTCGGGCGGGGCCGCGATGGTGACGGTGTGCTGCATGCCCGCCATGCGCTGAGTGTACGACGACACCCTGCAGGACTGAGGCCGTCGTACTCGAAACACCAAGCCTGGGGCGCGACCGGCGGTCGGGCTTGGTTGCTGAGGGAGCCGCTGCGCTCGACGTGGGAGCGCTGTTCGGTCATCGCCGGGCCGGCCTGAAGATGTCGTGGAAGCTAATCTTGACTCATTCCAGAAAAGGCGGCAGACTGCTGGGCGTGCCGACGGTCGACGAGCTCCAGGGGTTGTTGCGGGGGGCCGCGCTCCGGGTGACTCGGCCACGGTTGGCGGTGCTGGGCGCCGTACATGCGCATCCGCATGCCGACACGGACTCGATTATCGGGGCCGTGCGCAACGAACTTCCCGAGGTGTCGCACCAGGCGGTCTATGACTCGCTGCACACGTTGACGGCGGCAGGGCTGGTACGGCGGATTCAGCCGCACGGCCTGGTGGCCCGCTACGAGTCGCGGGTCGGGGACAACCATCATCACGTCGTCTGCCGGTCGTGCGGCGTCATCGCCGATGTCGACTGTGCGGTCGGGCATGCGCCATGCCTGACCGCTTCCGATGACCACGGTTTCGTGATCGACGAGGCCGAGGTCATCTACTGGGGCTTGTGCTCCGACTGCTCCACCTACCGAGCCTGACTTCCTTGAAACGTCCAGTCTGGAAGGAATCCGATGTCTGAGAACCACCCACCACTGCCCGGCGAGTCGACCCCGGAAAGCGAGGGCAAGTGCCCGGTCGCTCACACCCGTGCACCGCACCCGACCCAGGGTGGTGGCAACCGGGGCTGGTGGCCGGAGCGGCTCAACCTGAAGATCCTGGCCAAGAACCCGGCCGTCGCGAACCCGCTGGGCGAGGAGTTCGACTACGCCGCCGAGTTCAAGACGCTTGATCTCGCCGCGGTGAAGCGGGACATCGCCGAGCTGCTGACCACCTCGCAGGACTGGTGGCCGGCCGACTTCGGTCACTACGGCCCGTTCATGATCCGGATGGCCTGGCACAGCGCGGGGACGTACCGGATCAGCGATGGTCGCGGTGGCGCCGGTGCGGGTCAGCAGCGCTTCGCGCCGCTGAACAGCTGGCCGGACAACGGCAACCTGGACAAGGCCCGGCGGCTGCTGTGGCCGATCAAGAAGAAGTACGGCCAGAAGATCTCCTGGGCCGACCTGATGATCCTGACCGGCAACGTCGCGCTGGAGTCGATGGGCTTCAAGACGTTCGGCTTCGCCGGCGGCCGCGCGGACGTGTGGGAGCCGGACGAGGACGTCTACTGGGGTCCGGAAACCACCTGGCTGGGCGACGAGCGGTACACCGGTGACCGCGACCTGGAGAGCCCGCTCGGCGCGGTCCAGATGGGTCTCATCTACGTGAACCCGGAAGGCCCGAACGGCAACCCGGACCCGATCGCCGCGGCCCGCGACATCCGCGAGACGTTCGGCCGGATGGCGATGAACGACGAGGAGACCGTCGCGCTGATCGCCGGCGGGCACTCGTTCGGCAAGACCCACGGCGCCGGTCCCGCCGACCACGTCGGCGTCGAGCCCGAGGGCGCGCCGATCGAGGCGCAGGGCATCGGCTGGAAGAGCACCTTCGGCACCGGTAAGGGCAAGGACGCGATCACCAGCGGCCTCGAGGTCACCTGGACCACGACGCCGACCCAGTGGAGCAACAGCTTCTTCGAGATCCTCTTCGGGTACGAGTGGGAGCTCAGCAAGAGCCCGGCCGGCGCGCACCAGTGGGTGGCCAAGGACTCCGAGGAGATCATCCCGGACGCCTACGACGCGGCGAAGAAGCAGAAGCCGACGATGCTGACCACCGACCTGTCGCTGCGCTTCGACCCGATCTACGAGCCGATCTCGCGCCGCTTCCTGGAGAACCCGGACGAGTTCGCCGACGCGTTCGCCCGCGCCTGGTTCAAGCTGACCCACCGCGACATGGGCCCGATCGTGCGCTACCTCGGCCCTGAGGTCCCGGCCGAGACGCTGATCTGGCAGGACCCGTTGCCGGCGGCAACGGGTGAGGTGATCGGCGCCGACGACATCAACGCGCTGAAGGCCCAGGTCACCGCCTCTGGGCTGTCGGTCTCGCAGCTGGTCTCCACCGCGTGGGCGGCGGCGTCGTCGTTCCGCGGCAGTGACAAGCGCGGCGGCGCGAACGGTGCCCGCATCCGCCTCGAGCCGCAGAACGGCTGGGAGGTCAACAACCCCGACGAACTGGCGGTCGTCCTGCGCACGCTCGAGGGCATCCAGCAGTCCTTCAACGCCGCCGGCGGCAAGCAGGTCTCGCTGGCCGACCTGATCGTTCTCGCCGGTACGGCGGGAGTCGAGGTGGCGGCCAAGAACGCCGGGTACGACGTCGAGGTCGGCTTCACCCCGGGTCGCGTGGACGCGACGCTGGAGCAGACCGATGTCGACTCGTTCGCCGCGCTCGAGCCGATCGCGGACGGTTTCCGCAACTACTACGGCAAGGGCAACCGGCTGCCGGCCGAGTACCCGCTGCTCGACAAGGCGAACCTGCTGACCCTGAGCGCGCCCGAGCTGACCGTCCTGGTCGGCGGCCTGCGCGTCCTGGGTGCGAACTACGACGGCTCCAAGCTCGGCGTCTTCACCGACACCCCGGGCTCGCTGACCAACGACTTCTTCGCGAACCTGCTCGACCTGGGCACGGAGTGGACCGCGGTCGACGACAGCCAGGAGGTCTTCGAGGCCCGCGACGCCTCCGGTGAGGTGAAGTGGACCGGTACCCGCGCCGACCTGGTCTTCGGCTCCAACTCCGAGCTGCGCGCCCTCGCCGAGGTCTACGCCAGCGACGACGCGAAGGAGAAGTTCGTCAAGGACTTCGCCACCGCTTGGACCAAGGTCATGGAACTCGACCGCTTCGACCTCCGCTGACCAACACCAAACAGAAGGCCGGCTCCCTTGCCCCGAGGGAGCCGGTCTTCTGCTGCCCGCACTCATTGGGGTATCCTTTCGGATACATCAGAGGCGGTGGATCGGATGAGTACCGAGGACTTGTTGCTGAGGGCCCGGCGGGCGTCGGGGCTGAGCCAAGACGAGCTTGCCCGTCGGGCAGGTACGTCGCGTCCGACCTTGTCGGCGTACGAGCACGGCCGGAAGTCGCCGACGTTGGAGACAGCAGCGCGCCTGCTTGGCGAAGCCGGCTTCGAGCTGGACATTCGCCCGCGGGTGACCTTCGTCGAGCAGGCGACGGCCCGGGGTCGCGTGGTCGTCGTACCCACGTCATTGCCCAGACTCCCCGTCCAGGCGGCACTGGCGACAGTCACGTTGCCGCTGCATCTGAACTGGTCCGACCCGGGGAGGCAGTTCGACCTCCGGGACCGCGCACAGCGAGAGCGGGTGTATGAGATCGTCCTGCGCGAAGGCGGGCCCGATGACATCCTCGCGTACGTCGACGGCGCCCTCCTGATCGATCTGTGGCAGGAACTGGTGCTCCCGCGCGAGATCCGTGCGGCCTGGGCGGGGGTTGTCGAGCACGCGATCGCAGCGGCTGCATGACCGCCGATCCGACCAGTGCCCCGGGCGGCTTGACGCCGTACCAGATCGAAGTCGCGCAGATGTTCTTCAGTCTGCCGGCCAGCGCTGGGTTCCTGCTCGCCGGCGGCGGTGCACTGGCCGCCCAGCACCTCACCACCCGGCCGACCCGGGATCTCGACTTCTTCACCGGGCCTGGTCGTGGAGACGTTCCGGCAGGCCCGGGATGCCTTTGAAGCTGCGGCACAAGGGCGAGGCTGGGCCGTGCATCGCGTTCGGGACAGCAGCACATTCTGCCGGATCGTCGTCTCGGGTCCTGAAGATCTGCTGGTCGATCTTGCGCTGGACTCGGCACCGAGCCGGCCGTCGACCGCGAGTGTCGCGGGTCCGACGTTCGGCCTCGAAGAGCTTGCCGGACGCAAGGTGATCGCGCTCTTCGATCGAGCAGAAGCGCGGGATTTTGCTGATGTCTATGTCTTGGCGCAGCGGTACGACAAGCGCTGCTTGCTGGCATGGGCGGCCGAGGTGGACGCCGGATTCAGCCTGGCTGTCTTCGCCGACATGACCGGAGCAGTGGCCCGGTTTGCCGACGATGAACTGCCTGTGGATGCTGAGCAAGTCGGTCCGTTGCGCGAGTTCTTCGCCGTGTGGGCAACCGAGCTGCGGACTCCCGATCTGTAGCTGATAGGCAGTGTCATGCCAGGTGGTTGAGACCTGGGCGGGCGTGGTCGATCCACCAGGTTAGGTCTGTGTGTTCGCGGTGGCGGATGGCTGGGTCTGGGTGGTCGGTTGCGTCTAGGGCTTTGTTCCAGCCGAGGTCGGTCAGGGCGGCTAGTAGGGCGAGGTCGATGTCGGTGGCATCGATCAGTGGGTTGCGGGCGCGGAAACCGGCGATCAGGTCCTCGCGGCTGGGGGTGACGTGGGCGGCTGATCCGGAGAGGAAGATGGCGAGGTCGAGGGCGGGTGGGCCTTCGGTTGCCAGGGCCCAGTCGAGGAGGACGACCTCGTCCGGCAGGAGGGCGAGATTCACCAGCCACAGGTCGGCGTGCAGCAGTGTGGACTGAGCGCGACGCAGCGCGGCGGTCAGCGGGGTGGGGTCGTCGTGCAGTGCGAAGACGGCATCGGCGACGCTGGGTTCGACCAGCGAGGCGAAGCGTTCCCAGCCGCGCACGATGAGTCCGGGTAACTCGCCGGGCTGGGACCCCGCAACCCGAGGTGACAACAAGGTCAGCCGAGTCTCCAGCGAGCACAACCCGGTCGGGACCTGCCCGGCGAACGTCGCGTGCAGGTCCGTGAGGGCATCGAGGATGCGGTCGCATTCGCCAACAGTCAGCGTCCGTTTCCAGCCCGGTACGGCGTCACCGAGGTCACGCATCACGGTGACGGTCGACCCGTCCTGCTCGAACACGTCCAAGATCGCGTGACCGACACCGGGCGGGAGCCGATCGAGTACGCCGGATGACCACAGCAAACGCTCACGATCGACCCCGCCGGTGAGCGCGACCGTCAGATCGGCCGCCGGATCGGCGTACTTGACCACCAGCCGGGTCCCGTCGTCGAGACGCACTCGCTCGAGTCGCGCGCCGGAGCGGCCGTCGTGGTCTTCGAGTACGGCGCGCTCGACGGCTCGGTCCAGGATCGTGCTCATCGGCAGACTCCCCGAGGTTTCTCCGGTACTGCGTGGCACCATTGTGATTCCAGCCGCTGGAAGGGGCCATGCCATGAGGTTTCATCATGATCGGGAGCCCGCGGGGGATCTGACTTTCAGTGACGTGTTCCTGGTGCCGAACCGGTCCAAGGTCGCGTCCCGGCTCGACGTGGACCTGTCCACGAGTGACGGCAGCGGTACGTCGATCCCGATCGTCGCGGCCAATATGACCGCCGTGTCCGGGCGGCGGATGGCCGAGACGATCGCACGGTGTGGCGGGCTGGCGGTGATCCCGCAGGACATCCCGGTCGACGTGGTCGCCGAGGTGGTTGCCTGGATCAAGGAACGGGACACCGTGCACGACACCGCGCTGGTGCTGCCGCCGACCGGGACCGTGGGCGAGGCGCTCAATCTGCTGCCGAAGCGCGGTCACAACGCGGTGATCGTGGTCGACGAGGGGCGGCCGGTCGGTGTGGTGACCGAGGCCGACTGTGCCGGCGTCGACCGGTTCACCCAGCTGGGCGGGATCATGTCCCGCGAGCTGCTGACCGTGCCGGCCGGGATCGACGCCGAGCGTGCGTTCGACCTGCTGCACGACGGCCGGCATCGGCTGGCGCCGGTGGTGGACGCCGACGGCACGATCGTCGGCATCCTGACCCGCCAGCGGGCCCTCCGGGCGACCCTGTACGAGCCGGCCGTCGACGCGAACGGGAAGCTCCGGGTCGCCGCCGCGATCGGAATCAACCGCGACGCCGAACAGAAGGCGAAGGCGTTGCTCGACGTCGGCATCGACGTACTCGTGATCGACACCGCGCACGGGCACCAGGAGCGGATGATCGAGGTGCTCAAGCAGGTCCGCGGCCTCGGGCCGGAGGTGCCGATCGTCGCCGGGAACGTGGTCACCGCCGAGGGGGTCAGCGACCTGGTCGCGGCCGGCGCGGACATCGTGAAGGTCGGCGTCGGACCGGGGGCCATGTGTACGACGCGGATGCAGACGGCCGTGGGCCGGCCGCAGTTCTCCGCCGTACTGGAATGCGCCGAGCGGGCCCGGCAGCTCGGCAAGCACGTCTGGGCGGACGGCGGCGTCCGGCATCCGCGGGACGTCGCGCTGGCGCTCGCCGCCGGGGCGTCGAGCGTGATGATCGGGTCGTGGTTCGCCGGGACGTACGAGTCGCCCGGTGATCCGCATCGCGACAACGACGGCCGGATCTACAAGGAGAGCTTCGGGATGGCGTCGGCTCGCGCGGTCCGGTCACGGACAGTGGACGACACGCCCTTCCAGCGGGCCCGGAAGAGCTTCTTCGGCGAGGGAATCTCGACCGCCCGGATGTACCTCGACCCGGAGCGCCCGAGCGTCGAGGACGTGCTCGACTCGATCGTCTCCGGCATCCGCAGTTCCTGCACGTACGTCGGTGCCGCGACCCTGGCCGAGTTCCACGAGCGGGCCGTGGTCGGGATCCAGACCGCGGCCGGCTACACCGAAGGCAAGCCGCTTGATACCAGTTGGTGACAGGTGCGTTCCGTCGTACGGCGATTTCCGCGCGAAGACGGTTGCGTAAACGACTACAGAGAGTCTCATTCCCGGGGTGAGATTGAGGGGACAACGATCTCATGCGCAGGGCGATAGGCAGGCCCGGCGACAAAGTGTCACCGTGTAGGCAACGGGGTGGAGGGGAGGACGCCGGGACACTGTCGGGGGGTTGCCGATCTCGCAGGGGGCGTGAGATCGCGTGACGCGGGGGCTCGCATTTAGGCGTCCACAACCGTAGTTGCGGGTGGTGGTGTGGAGTTTCACCGAGGCTTGGGAGGGCGACTCGGGAACTCGGACCCACCACCCGCGACTGCTGTCTGCGGACAGTAATCGTGTGCGCGGCGCTTGCCCTGGGTGAGAGAGTCGGGGCGTGACCGACGCAGCGAGGACGCAGCCCGCGACCGCGGCGCTCGAGATCGTGTGCGACGAGTCCGGGTACGAGGGCGAGAAACTGGTCGGCGGGGTGACTGACGTGTTCGCCCATGCGAGTGTGCGGATCGACGAGGAGACCGCGGCCGCTTGCATCACTGAGTTACGGCTGCGGATCCGGTCGCCGGCGACGATGTACAAGGCCAACCACCTGCTCAGGTCGAAGCATCGAGCGGTGCTGCTGTGGTTGCTGGGATCCGACGGGCCGCTGCTCGGCAACGCGCAGGTGTTCCTGGTCGACAAGACCTACTTCCTCGTCTCCAGGCTGGTCACCTTCCTCGGCGCGCGGCCCTCGCTGACGCGGTTCCTGTACGACGCTGCCCGTCGTACGGAAGAAGCCGAAGCGTTCCTGGTCGCGGCCAACGACTTCCTCCGGACCACGTTCCGTGACGAGCGGCTGGTGGTCTCGCCGCTGGATCCGTTGCTCCCGGCGATCGGGCGGGCCGTCGAGCACTGGGGTGCGGGCGGGCAGCCGGTGGCGATCGCGCACGACCGGCAGACCACGTTGTCGGCCGAGCGGGTGGTCACACTCCGGTCGGCCCCGGGCTTCGCCGGGCTCGAACAGGTGGACTCCTTTACGGACCAGCGGGTTCAGGTTGCCGACTTCCTCGCCGGAGTGGCGCGCAAGATCGCCTCGGACCAGCTGAAAGGCTCCGACGACGCCGAGGTCAGCGCGCTGCTTCGCCCGTACCTTGACCCGGCCTCGATCTGGATCGACGAACCGTCCTGGACCAGACTGACACGCTAGCCCTTGGCAACTGTCGGAGTACGGCGGCATAGTCGAGTGATCGATACAGCAGCAGGGGAGCCGCTGTCGTGGAAGCAGACAAGGCGTCCGCTCCGCTGCGGGTTGATGCCGAGACCGCGATCATCCTGCGCGAGGCGTACCACAAGATCGAGGCGTTGTTCCGGGCCGATCACTACGGTCTGTACGACTACGTGCGCGTCGTGGCCGGCAAGGTCGCCCGCGTCGACGCCTTCTTCGTCGGCTTCCTGCAGGGCACCAGCCGGGTCCGCTATCCCTATGGGTACGACGACGGCCGGTACGTCGACCCGGACACGCACATCTTCGGCCCGAACGGCCAGACCGCGTGGCTGCTGAAGCACCGGCAGACGTATCGCTATGCCTACGACCGCGGGTCCGCTCTGCACGCCGGCGTATCGATCGGGGATGTCGGGCGGCGGTCGGAGGACGCGGTGACCGTACCGATCTTCCGGCCGACGAAGGACGGGCCGGACCAGCTGTTCGGGATGCTGTCGATGCAGAGCTATGCGCCCAACGCCTACGACGACAATGCCATCCGGGCGTTCGAGTGGCTCTGTGGTGTGGTCGAGCGGGTGCTGACCCGGGAAGGCGAGGACCGGGAGGCGCTCCGACGGCTCCCGGCCGGCGATATCGGGCCGAACCTGCTGACCTCGGATCACGTGATGGAGTACCTGGCCCACCGGGTCAGATCGATCCGGGAGATCGCGGTCGAGGCGATGGGCGAAGCCGAGGTGACCGCGGCGGTGCAGCGTCATCTGACCCGGATCATCGACGCCACCGAGCACATCCAGTCCGAGCTGATCGAGATGCTGATGGAGACCGACGAGGCTCCGGAGCGCCGGTTCCTGAGCCTGACGAAGGCTCAACAGGGGGTCGCGGTCCGCCTGGTCGACGGTCTCGACAACGACCAGCTGGCCGCGGAGCTCGGCATCAGCCTGAACACCGTCAAGACCCACCTGAGCGCCATCCTCCGCAAGTACGGCATGGCCAACCGCGCCCAGGTCGCCGACGACGTCCGCAAATACCTGGCCCGCTGAACCTCAAACGACGACAGCGCCCGGTGACCGCAACGGTCACCGGGCGCTGGTTGACAGAGGTCAGAGGGAGGCGAGGGCGTCGTTCCAGGTCTTGGACGGACGCATGACGGCGGCGGCCTTGGCTGGGTCGGGCTGGTAGTAGCCGCCGAGGTCGACCGGGCTGCCCTGGACGGCGAGGAGCTCGTCGACGATGGTCTGCTCGTTCGCGGCCAGGGTCTCCGCGAGCGAGGCGAACTCCTTGGCCAGCTCGGCGTCGTCAGTCTGCTTGGCCAGCTCCTGGGCCCAGTACAGGGACAGGTAGAAGTGGCTGCCGCGGTTGTCGATCCCGCCGACCCGGCGGGTCGGCGACTTGTCCTGCTCGAGGAACGTCGCGGTGGCCCGGTCGAGGGTGTCGGCGAGGACCTGGGCGCGGGCGTTGCCGGTCGCCTGGGCCAGGTGCTCGAAGCTCGCGGCCAGGGCGAAGAACTCACCCAGGCTGTCCCAGCGCAGGTAGTTCTCCTTGACCAGCTGCTGCACGTGCTTGGGCGCCGAGCCGCCGGCGCCGGTCTCGAACAAGCCGCCGCCGGCCATCAGCGGGACGACCGAGAGCATCTTCGCGCTGGTCCCGAGCTCGAGGATCGGGAACAGGTCGGTCAGGTAGTCGCGGAGCACGTTGCCAGTCACCGAGATGGTGTTCTCGCCGCGGCGGATCCGCTCCAGCGACAGCTTGATCGCGTCCACCGGCGCCAGGATGCGCAGATCCAGGCCCTCGGTGTCGTGCTCCGGCAGGTACTCGTTGACCTTCGCGATGATCTGAGCGTCATGCGCCCGGGTCTCGTCCAGCCAGAACACCGCCGGGTCGCCGGTCGCGCGGGCCCGGGTGACGGCCAGCTTCACCCAGTCGCGGATCGGGTCGTCCTTGGTCTGGCAGGCGCGGAAGATGTCACCGGCCTCGACCGCCTGCTCGAGTACGACGTTGCCGTCGGCGTCGACCAGCCGGACGGTTCCGGCCGTGGCGACCTCGAAGGTCTTGTCGTGCGAGCCGTACTCCTCGGCCTTCTGCGCCATCAGGCCGACGTTCGGGACCGAGCCCATCGTGGCCGGGTCGAAGGCGCCGTTCGCGCGGCAGTCGTCGAGGACGACCTGGTAGATCCCGGCGTAGCTGCTGTCCGGCAGCACCGCGAGGGTGTCGTGCTCCTGGCCGTCCGGGCCCCACATGTGGCCGGAGGTCCGGATCATGGCCGGCATCGACGCGTCCACGATCACGTCGGACGGGACGTGCAGGTTGGTGATGCCCTTGTCCGAGTCGACCATTGCCAGCGCCGGGCCGTCGGCCAGTTCGGCGTCGAACGAGGCCTTGATCTCGGCACCCTCGGGGAGCGCGGCGAGCCCGGACAGGATCGCGTTCAGCCCGTCGTTCGGGGACAGGCCGGCCTTGGCGAGCGTCGCGCCGTACTGCTCGAAGGTCTTCGGGAAGAACGTGCGGACCGCGTGGCCGAACACGATCGGGTCGGAGACCTTCATCATGGTGGCCTTCAGGTGCAGCGAGAACAGGACGTCGTCGGCCTTGGCCCGGGCGACCTGCGCGGCGAGGAACTCGCGCAGCGCGGCCACGTGCATCACCGAGGCGTCGACGACCTCACCGGCCGTCACCGGGACCGACTCGCACAGCACGGTGGTGCTGCCGTCCTCGGCCACCAGCTCGATCCGCAGCGAGCCGTCGGCTGCGATCACGGTCGACTTCTCGGTGGAGCGGAAGTCGTTCTGGCCCATGGTGGCGACGTTGGTCTTCGAATCCGCGGTCCAGGCGCCCATCCGGTGCGGGTGCGCCTTCGCGTAGTTCTTCACCGAGGCGGGTGCGCGGCGGTCCGAGTTGCCCTCGCGCAGCACCGGGTTCACCGCGGAGCCCTTGACCTTGTCGTAGCGGGCGCGGATGTCGCGCTCCTCGTCGGTCTTCGGCTCGTCCGGGTACTCCGGCAGCGCGTAGCCCTGGCTCTGCAGCTCGGCGATCGCGGCCTTCAGCTGCGGGATCGAGGCCGAGATGTTCGGCAGCTTGATGATGTTCGCCGCCGGCGTCTTGGCCAGCTCGCCGAGCTCGCCCAGCGCGTCCGCGATCCGCTGGTCTTCCTCGAGGTACTCACCGAAGAGCGCGAGGATCCGCCCGGCCAGCGAGATGTCCCGGGTCTCCACCCCGACCCCGGCCTGACCGGCGTACGCCTGGATCACCGGCAGGAACGAGTACGTCGCCAGTGCCGGAGCCTCGTCGGTGTGGGTGTAGATGATGGTCGAGTCAGTCACCAGGTGCTCCGCTTCGGTCAGCCAATGTCCGTCGATGCCGCCCCCGGCGGCGATCCCCACCCTAATAGGCCTCCCGGCCCGCCTGGCCGGTACGTGTCCATGTTCACGCTCCGTCGAGGTCGTCCGGGTGGGCCAGCTTGATCTGGAGGGCGGACGCGAGGGCGGTGGTGACGGCGAGCATGTCGATCGGCGAGGCGTTCGCGATGGTGGATCCGGCCAGGCTGGCGATGCCGCGGGTGCCCTCCCAGGTGCAGTCGATGAAGGTGGCGCCGGCCGCCTTGACCTGGGAGAACTCGGCCGACGTCAGGTCGCAGCGCCGGAACACCGTGCCGCTCAGGTCCGCGGAGACGAAGTCCGCGCTTTGCAGCCGGCAGTCGCTGAACTCCACCTTGACGAACTTCGCGAACCGGAACGATGCGAAGTCCAGCACGCTGTCGCGGACAGTGACGTGCTGGAGGCTCGCCCCCGGCGCGGCGAAGCCGGTCAATCTCGACGAGGTGATCGCGAGCCGGGTCACGGCGGCGTCGGACCAGCGGGCGTTCGCCAGGTCGCACTGGGCCAACTCGGAATCGACCAGGATCAGCTTGTCCAGGTCCGAGCCGCCGAGCTTGCACCGGGTCAGCCGGGAGCCGCTGACCTCGACATGCTCGGCGTCCACATCGGTCAGATCGACGTCCTCGATCACGAGATCGAGCAACCGCGCCTCGTCGTCGATGTCGTCCGGTGTGGGTGACGCGGACTCGAGCTGGGCACGCAACCGTGGCGAGGCGATCTTCATGAGGCCGACGGTAACGAGGGCTGCCGACAGTTCAGCGTGACCGGAGGTAATGCGCGGCGGCACCGATCAGGGCTGACTGCTCGGTGTCCTCGGTGGCCGCGACCTCGACGTCGAACACCTCACGGACGAGGTCGAAAGCACCGGAGATCGAGCCGCCCAGCACCACCTTCGTCACCCCGAATCGCTCCAGCCACGGCGCCAAAGCAGACGCCAGTACGCCGAACGCCCCGAGCAGCACGTCTCGCGCGTCGGCCGCGCCACCGCGGGCCCGCTCGGCGATCTCCTTCACCCCGATCTCCGGCTCCTCCGTGCCGGTCCGGTCGAAGTACGCGCGCAGGATCGCCCGCGCGGAAATCCAGTCCTCCAGCGGCTTGCCGTCGTACGACGTCTTGTAGAGCTCACCGCCGGGCGGGACGGTCTCGCCCTCGCGGACCACCCATCCGTCGGCGAGGAACGCCGTACCGATGCCGGTGCCGATGGTGACGCCGACGCAGCGGTCGACGCCGCGGACCTGGCCGGCTGTCCATTCACCGACCGCGAACGCCTCGGCGTCGTTCATGAACAGGATCTGGTCGAGGCTCAGCAGATCGCGCAGGCGTTCGCCGACGTTGTAGCCGTACAGGTTGTCGAACTTGCCCTGCCCGCGGTACCAGGCGATCCCGGTCTCGACGTCGAACGGGCCGGGCAACGCCACCGCCAGACCGTTTGCCAACGGCAACTTCCGGGCCGCGGTCGCGAGCTGCCCGAGGACGAGCTCGGCCGCCTCTTGCGACTCAAGATCCGCCCGCTCCACCACGTCCACGGCCCACGTGCCCGGCGACACCACGGCCGCCGTCACATGGCTACCCCCAACCTCCAGCACGGCTACATCCATGCGGCCCATCATCCCTGACCGGGGGAGTCACCACTTGCCCACGGCATCGAGATTGCCCCGCGCATCGTAGATCCGGATGACCGCGGTCGGCATTACTCCCGGCCAGGGCCGCGCCTCGACGTGCCGGTAGACGAAGAAGTCGGACCTGGCCACTCCCTCAGCGGCCTTGCCGTCGCCGGTCTCGACGACGACCTTCAGCGCCTCACCGTAGGCCCGGCCGAAGACGGTTGTCATGCTCCGGCTGGAGTCGATCGGGCTCTTGCGCAGGAGCATGCCGCCGCGGGCGCCGGTGGGGACGCTCATTGCGACGGTCGGCTGGGTGATGCAGAACGCGTACATGGCGAGATGCGCGTTCTTCTGGCCGGGCTGTCGCCGGATGGAGGCCGACCCGTACTCGTCGGTGCTTCCCAGCACCTCGGGCCAGGCCCAAGCCTCGGACCCGAGCACCCGGCCGTTCGACGCCGTACAGAGCTTGTACGCATCCTGTGGCCGGTCCGGCAATGCTGGGCTCGGGGTGGTTGGCTGGTTCGCCGGCTTGACCTCATGCAGGTCTTGAAGGTTGAGTACGCCGGTGACTCCGGCGAGGAGCACGACGAGCGCGCCGATCGAGCCGGTCAGCCTGCGGTTCCGTACCCGGCGGCGTCCGGCGGCGACCAGCTCGTTCGGATTCGGCATGAAGGTGTCCGGGCGCTCGGTCGCGCGGTCCATCAGGTTCTTGAGGTCATGCGTCATGTCGGCCTCCCAGTCCGGCGAGGTCGCTGAGGTCTGCGAGGGCGGGATGGGTGCGGAGCTTGTCGAGGGCCCGCAGGGTCTGGCTCTTCACTGTTCCGGGCCGACAACCCAGTACGGCGGCCGTCTCGTCGACGGAGAGTTCGTCGAAATATCGCAGTACGACGCACGCACGCTGACGGGTCGGGAGTTCGGCCAGGGCCTGGGTGATGACGATGCGGTTCTCCAGCAGACCGAGCGGGTTGGCGGGGTCGGCCTCGCCGGCGAAGTAGCCGTCACCGCCGACGACCTCCTGGCTGGATTTGCGACGCAGGCCGTCGAGTGTGGTCGAGACCACCACCTTGCGGGCGTACGCACCGACACTGCCCTTCCGCTGGATCCGGCCCCAGACTCGATACAGCCGGATCAGTGCCTCCTGGGTCGCGTCCTCGGCCCGCTTCCAGTCTCCACACAGTAGGTAAGCGGTCCGGCACAGTGCGTTGGCATGGTGGGTCACGAAGTCGACGTAATCCGCCTCGACCTCGCTCTTCACCCCTCCACCTCCCCCGAGTCAACGTGACAGACAGCCGAATCGGTTGCACGGGTGGCAAACTTTTTTCGTGCCTGAGCTCATGGTCGACGGCGTGCGGTTCACCTACCACGTTCACGGCAGCGGTCCGGTCTGCCTGGTCTACCCCGGCGGCCCTGGATTCGACTGGCGCTACCTCCGGCTGCCGATGCTCGAGGAGCACCTCACCCTGGTGTACGCCGAGCCACCCGGCAGCGGGGCTTCCGGCCTGCTCGCCGACGGCAACTACTCGATCGAGCGGTACGCGTCCTTCGCCCACCACCTCACCCGGCACCTGGGCGAGTCGAAGGTCTTCCTGCTCGGCCACTCGCACGGAGCGTTCGTGGCCCTGCAGACCGCCCTGGACTTTCCCGACCAGCTGGCCGGGATCATCGTCTACGGCGGCGCCGCCTTCTACGGACCCGAGTTGTTCGATCAGGCGTACCGCAACATCGAGGCGTGGGTCGCCGGCCGCCCACCGGGAGATCCACTGTCGGAGCAGATCGTCCAGGCGTGGCACGACGATCCACCCGAGCCTGAGGCCCATATGGACGCGTTCCGGCGGCTGCTGCCGATGTACTTCCACGACTACGCGGCGATCGAGGACGGGCTCGCCGACTGGCTGCAGACACTCGCCATCACCATCGACCCGAATCGGCAGGAGGAGCACTGGGACATCCGCGACCGGCTCGGCGAGATCGCCGTACCGACGCTGGTGCTGGTCGGAGCGGCCGACTTCATCACCCCGTTGAACTCGGCGGAGGAGTTGGCCGCCGGCATTCCGGATGCCGAGCTGGTCGTCCTCGCGAAGAGCGGGCACTTCAACCACCTCGAGGACCCAGAGGAGTTCCGGAACTCTGTGCTGGGCTTCGTTCGTAGAGTGTCTGGTACTTGAGGGGATAGGTATGCCCGCGGAGAGCAGAGCGACATCCGGGGTCGCGGCGCTGAGCGTCGTGATCGCGGTGGTCGGCCATGTCCTCGCGGGTGGCGGTCCGGTGCCGCTCGGGGTGGTCACCCCACTGCTGGCTCTGACCGGCGTTTGCTGGCTGCTCGGTGAATACCTCGCCGGCGAGCGCCTGCTGTCCGCGCTGGTCCTCGCCGGGGTGCAGCTCTTCGTCCATGTCACGTTGGACGCTGCGCACACCGGGCACGAAGGCATGCACCGCGGGCTCAACGGCAGCCTGTTCATGACCGCGGCCCACCTGGCGGCGCTGCTCGCCGGAGTCCTGGCGATCAGCCAGGCGCATCGCTGGATCTACCGCGTCCTGCGGATCTTCGCCCGTCTCCTGCCGGTCCTTCCGGTCCTGATCCCGGTACGACGCTCTGCCGCCGTACTGCTCGCCGTACCGTCACCGCCTCGACTCCTTCAGCGGCGGCTGACGGCGAACGTCTCCCGGCGTGGACCGCCGCTCGCCCGAGTGATCCCAGTTCCGTCCTGACCGGGCCGCGTCGCATCGCGGTCCGGTGAAACTCGTGTGACCGCGAAAGGTCCTTCATGTCCAAGAGGTTCGTCCTGCGTGCCGCCGCGATCGCCGCGGCGTCCGCGCTCGTTCTGGCCGGTGCCGCCACCTCGGCGTCGGCCCATGTCACGGTGTCGTCGCCGGACGCCAAGCCCGGCGGGTACGCCAAGCTGGTCTTCCGGGTTCCGACCGAGTCCGACAACACCAGCACCACCAAGCTCGTCGTCTCCCTGCCCAAGGACCGTCCGTTCGCCCATGTCGGCGCGCAGGTGAAGGACGGCTGGAAGGTGGAGAAGAAGACCGAGAAGCTGCCCGCGCCGGTCAAGGTCGGCGACGTCAACCTGTCCGAGGCGGTCACCACGGTCACCTGGACCGCCATCGGGGCAGGTATCCCGCCGAACGACTTCGACGAGTTCGCCCTGTCGGTCGGCCGGCTGCCCGAGGCTGTGGACTCGCTGAGCTTCCCCGCCGACCAGACGTACAGCGACGGCGAGGTGGTCAAGTGGGCCGAGGTCGCCAAGGACGGCGCCGACAAGCCGGAGCACCCGGCGCCCACGCTGAAACTGGCCGCCCCGATCACCCCGGTCGCCGCGACCACCGCTGAGAGCTCGTCCGATCCGGTGGCGCGGTGGCTGGGCGCCGGTGGCCTGCTGGTCGGCCTGCTCGGTATCGCCTTCGGTCTGCGGCCGCGAAAGGCTGCGCCGGTCGAGTCCGGGAAGGCACAGTAGTCACCGTGCGCCGGTTGATGGCTGTTCTGGTGGCGTCGCTGCTCACCCTGGTGGTTTCCACCGGGGTGGCGGCGGCGCACGCCAAACTCGAGTCGATGACACCGGCTGACGGGTCGTCCATGGCCGCGCCGCCGACCCAGGTGGTGCTGACCTTCAGCGAACCGGTCGGCAGTAACGGTACCCAGGTCCAGGTGAAGTCACCCAGCGGCAAGAACGTGGCCACCGGTGACGTGCAGGTGCTCGACAACAAGGTGACCCAGCCGGTCGGCGCGATGATCGAGGCCGGCCGGTACCAGGTCGACGCCCGCGTGGTGTCCGCCGACGGTCACCCGATCACCGTCACCGGGTCGTTCACCGTGACCCACGTCGGCCACCCGGCGACCCAGCCGGTCGGCACCACACCTACCGCCAGCGGCAATTCGAAGACGGTCACCATCGTCGCCATGTTCCTCGTGATGCTGGTCGTCGTTGCCCTGGCCGTCGTGATCGTTCGCCGCCGTCCCGCCTCCCAATGAGCCGGGTCCACGGAGCAAAGTGGGCTCTCGCCGGTGGGATGGTTGCTGCCGGCATCGTGGTGATGGTCGTTGCCCTGGTCGCTGCAGGTGGTGCTCCGCAGCGGCCGCCCGCAGGGTTGATCGGTGCCGGAATGCCTTTGTCTTGGTCGGTTCCGGTACTGCGCTTCATCGCCGATGCAGCCGCGATCGCGACGGGCGGTGCCCTGCTAGCCGTCGTACTGTTGCTGCCAGCGACTGATGGGAAACTCGGTCCGCAGGCGTTGCGGGCCTGTCAGGACGCGGCGATCGCGGCCGGTGTCTGGGCGGTCGCGAGCATCGGCGGCCTGATCACGTCCGCGGCCGTGATCCTCGGCATCCCGCTGTCTCACCTCGCCGACCACGCTGCCGCGGCGGGCGAACTCGACCAGGTCAGAGCTCTTGCGATCGCCGTCGTACTCACGGCCATCCTCGCGGTGATCCTCAGCGGCTGCCGCACGATCCCCGGAGCCCGGCTCGCGCTGATCCTCACCGCGGCGGCGCTCACCGGGCCGCTGCTGACCGGCCACGGCGCGATCGACCGCACCGGGTTCTGGTCGGTCCTCGCGACGAGCTCGCTGGTGGTGCACGTCTTCGCGGCGACCGCGTGGATCGGCGGCTTGGGCGGCGTACTGCGTTATGCCCGGGAGCGGCACGCGGTCGAGCGGTTCAGCCGGCTGGCGCTGGTCTGCGCGATCGCGATGGGTGTGACCGGGCTGCTGACGGGGGAGATTCACCTCGGTGGCCGGGAGGACGGCTGGGGCCTGATCGCGCAATGGCTGACGAGCGGGTATGGCGCTTTGGTGTTTGCGAAGACGGTCGCGTTCGCGATCCTCGTCACGGTCGGCTGGTGGCATCGCCGTACGACGCTCCCGGATCTTGCGGCTGGGGACCCGGCTGCCTTCCGGCGGCTGGCGGTCGTCGAGCTGCTGATCATGGCCGGGACCGTGGGGCTTGCCGTTGCCCTGTCGCGCACGCCTTGAGCGTCGTACTCGGTGATATGTCAACAGAAGTCCGTATGATGGTCGAATGACGGAACCACGGTGGCTGGACGCGCGCGAGGCGCGTCTGTGGCAGTCGTACCGTGACGCTTATCGCGAGTTGATGCGCGCGCTGGAGAGCCGGCTGATCGGCAACTCCGGTCTGTCCGGGGCCGACTATGCGTTGCTGCACCCGTTGTCCGTCGCCGAGGAAGGCGTCCTGCGAACCCGCGACCTCGGCCGCTCGGTCGGCTGGGAGCGGAGCCGGTTGTCACACCAGGTCAGCCGGATGGAGAAGCGTGGACTGGTCTGTCGCGAGGAGTGCGTCTCGGACGCCCGCGGCTCGATGGTCCGGCTCACCGACCTGGGCCGCAAGGCCGTCGAAGCAGCCGCTCCGGACCACGTCGACGCGGTCCGGACCTACTTCTTCGACCACCTGAGCCACGCGGAACAGGACCAGCTCGCCGCCATGCTCGACCGCATCGTGGCCAACATCCCCGCCGACCCCTGCGCCTCGGCCGACTGCGAACAGTAGCCGTCCCGCTGGGTGGTGACTCCGGGTGCTCGGAGGTTTGGGGTGGTGACACGCCGTCACGGAGCGCAGGCGGTGGGTGAGGCGGAAAGAATGATCTCGTCTCGTTCGGATGCGCGCTGAATTTGACAACGATTTTCATTAACGGCAGGATCTCTCACCGGTGACGACGTCGCCGGGACCTCTACCGTGAAGGAAACGCGCATGTCCGATGCTCTGAACAGGCGAGGATTCCTGGGGCTGGCCGGCGGACTCGGGCTGGCGGCGCTGACCGGGTGCGGATCCGACGGGCAGGCGGCAGCCCAGCCCAAGCAGGGCGGGCGGCTGCGGGCGGTGTACGCCGGTGGCGGTGCCAAGGAGGTGCTCGACCCGCATGTCCAGAGCCTGTTCGTCGACATCGCGCGGCACAAGGCGATGTACGAGAAGCTGGTCGAGCTCGGCCCTGACCTGAAGCCGGTGGCCCGGCTGGCGGAGAAGTGGGAGAGCGACGCGCAGGCGACGACCTGGCGGTTCACGCTCCGGGACGCGACCTTCCACGACGGCAACAAGCTGACCAGCGAGGACGTCCTCTACAGCTTCGCCCGGATCGCCGACCCGAAGGTCCCGGACCGCGTCGCGCAGTCGTCCCTGGCCACCCTGGATCTGCGCCGCAGCAAGGCGATCGACCCACGGACCGTCGAGCTGGTCCTGTCCGCGCCGAACGCCGAGTTCCCCGCCCTGCTGGCCGGGATCGGTACCCAGATCGTCCGCGACGGTTTCACCGACCCGACCAAGCCGATCGGCACCGGCGCGTTCCGGTACGTCTCGTTCGAGGCCGGCCGATCGATGGTCGCCAGCCGGTACGACGACTACTGGGACGAGCCTGCCCGGATCGACGAGCTGCACATCCTCTCGGCCGATGCGGAGGCCCGTGCGAACGCCGTACAGGGTGGACAGGCCGAGTATGCGAACGACATGACCGCGACCTTCGCCCGTACGGCGGAAGCCGGCAAGACGGTCCGGATCGTCGCGGCGAAAGCCAGCACGATGCAGGCGTTCGTGATGAAGTGCGACCAGCCTCCGTTCGACAACCCCGACGTACGGATGGCGTTCAAGCTGCTCGCCGACCGGCAGCGGCTGGTCGACGTGGTGCTCGCCGGTCGTGGTGCCGTCGGCAACGACTTGTTCGGCAAGGGGTTCCAGTACTACCCGGCCGACCTGCCGCAGCGGGAGCGCAACGTCGAGGAGGCGAAGGCGCTGCTGAAGAAGGCCGGCCTGGTGAACAAGGAGATCGAGATCTACACGGCCGACGCGTCGGCCGGGTTCGTCGAGGCGGCGACGCTGTTCGCCGAGCAGGTCGGCGAGGCGGGGGTGAAGCTGAAGGTCACCACCGGCAGCCCGCTGACCTACGCGAAGGACCTGCTCACGAAAGGTGTCATCGGCAACCATCGGTCCGGCGCGATGCCGATCCCGCAGTACGTCACCGACCGGCTGCTGTCCAAGTCGCCGTTCAACGTCACGCACTGGCGCCGGCCGGCCTTCGACGCGGGGTTCGCGGCTGCCCAGGTGCTGACCGACGAGACGGCTCGCGCGGCGAAGTACGGCGAGCTGCAGCAGACGCTCCGGGACGAGGGTGGCATCCTCGCCTGGGGGCTCCCGGACTACCTGGTCGCGGTGTCGGCCAAGGTGCAGGGCGTGCAGGCGGTCCCGCCGAACACCCTGGACTCGGGCCGGTTCGACAAGGTGTGGCTGGCCTGAATGCGGTCGTACGCCGCGCAACGCGCCGCACTCGCCGTCGTCCAGCTCGCCGTACTGTCCGTCCTCGTCTT
Organism: Kribbella sp. CCNWLW201; assembly: GCF_037203805.1. NCBI lineage: Bacteria > Bacillati > Actinomycetota > Actinomycetes > Propionibacteriales > Kribbellaceae > Kribbella > Kribbella sp. CCNWLW201. Next base: position 217,757 of record NZ_JBBCBQ010000004.1, read on the forward strand.
CGTCCTGACCGCGCTGCTTCCCGGTGACGCGGCCGAGATGCGGTTCACCGAGACGCTGACGCCGTCGCAGGTCGATCAGTTGCGTGCGCAGCTCGGGCTGGATCAGCCGGCGGTCGAGCGGTTCACGCACTGGTTCGGCAACGTGCTGACGGGTGACCTCGGTACGTCGCTGATCAGCGGCGGACCGGTGATCGACATCGTCAAGAACTCGGTCGGGACAACGCTGGTGCTCACGCTGGCGACACTGGCGGTCGTGGTCCCGCTGGCCGTTGCCCTGGGCATCGTGATGGGGACGCGCGAGAACGGGCGGATCGATCGGGCCATCACCTCGATCACGCTGGCCCTCTCGGCGATCCCGGACTTCGTGATCGCGGTGCTGCTCGTGGCGGTGTTCTCGCTGAAGCTTGGGTGGTTGCCGGCGACGTGGATCGGTGGCGATCTGCTCGCCAGCCCGGTCTTGCTGGTGCTGCCGGTCGCGGTGCTGTTCGGGCGGACGGTCTGTCTGCTGTCCCGTCAGGTCCGGGCCGGCACGATCACGGCGCTGCATGCGGAGTACGTCGTACAGGCTCGGCGGCTCGGGGTTCCGCGGCGGCGGTTGCTGCTGCGGCACGTGTTGCCGAACGCGGCGGTGCCGGGGGTGCAAGAGTTGGCGCGGACCGGAGACACCTTGCTGGGTGGGGTTCTGGTGGTGGAGGCGATCTTCGCGATTCCTGGGTTCGCGACGGCGCTCGTGGAAGGAGTGGAGACGCGGGACGTGCCGGTGGTGCAGGGGCTGACGCTGGTGCTCGCGGTCGCGGCGCTGGTGATCAACCTCGGCGCCGACCTGGTCTGCAACCGCTTGGTCCCCCGCACGGAGTTGCTCCGATGAGAGCCCGGATACCCATCATGGTGTCGGCGACTCTGGTCGTCGTACCGCTCATCGTTGCCATCTTCGGACCACTGCTAGGTCTGAATCCGAAGCCGGGGCTGCCGTACGACTCTCAAGGCGTTCTCGGCACGGACGGCCTCGGGCGGGATGTGCTGCAGCTGTTGCTGATGGGCGGTCGGACGGCGCTCGGGATGGCGTTCGGCGCGGTGCTGATCGCCTATCTCGTCGGCGGTCTCATCGGGTTGACGGCGGCGTCGACCCGGCACCGCTGGCTCGATGAGGCGTTGATCCGGCCACTCGATGTGCTGCTGCCCTTGCCGTCCTTGCTGGTGATCAGTGTGGTCGCAGTCGGCTGGCGGGCGTCGGCGTTCGCGATCACGCTGGCCGTTGCCACGGTCAACGTTCCGACGGTCGCGCGACTCGTGCGGGCAGCCGCGCTCGACGCTGCGAGCGGACCGGTCGTCGAGGCGCTCCGGATGCAACGGGAGAGCTGGGTCGGCATCCACCTCGGGTACGTCGGTCGCGCCGTACTGGGCCCTGTTGCCGCCGACATCGGCACCCGCATCACCCTGGCGGTCTTCCTCGTTGCCTCGGTCAACTTCCTCGGCCTCGGCCTGAGCCCGACCGCCCCCGACTGGGCAGTCAGCATCTCCCGCAACCGCGAGGGCCTCCTCCTGCAACCCTGGGCTGTCCTCGCCCCAGCATTCCTGCTCGTCTCCTTCACCCTGGGCTTCAACCTGTTGGCCGACCGCCTCGTCCACCACTCCCGCCGGCCCGCCGAGGTGACCGGATGACCCCGTACCCCCATTCCCAGCACCCACAGTCCGGTGTGATTGCTGCAGTTCGACAGGAGGTGTCCGGCGTTCGAGCCGGATACTGCGTTGGCTCAGGCGGGGCTTGGTCGGCAGTAGGCGTATACGTCCTGTCGATCTGCACAAAGGGGGAGCGCGGAGAGCGAACTGCCTCCAGGGTTGAGGTGAGCAGATGAGCCTGCGGCCTCGGTCCAACTCCTCCAGTCCGCCCTCCCGGCACCCCGTTACCACCCCGTCCGCCGCGCAGGGGGAGGAGGCGCTGGTGCGAGTGCGGGGTCTCGCGGCGACCGCTGGGTCGGCGGTTCTGGTGGACAGGGTCTCGTTTGAGGTTTGGGCTGGGCGGGTGACGGCGTTGGTTGGTGCTTCGGGGTCGGGGAAGACCACGTCTGCGCTTGCGTTGCTGGGGGAGCACGGCAACGGGGTGCGGCTCGACGGGGCGGTCGAGGTCGACGGGCAGGTGGTTGTTGATGGCAACGGGCCGACGGCTGCGGCGTCCGCCGTACGTGGTCGGGTGGTGGCCTACATGCCGCAGCATCCGGGCAGTGCGCTCAACCCTGCCCGGCGGATCGGTGCGACGCTGCGGGAGTTGGAGCGACTGCATCATCCGAATGAACAGGTCGTCTACGAAGCCCTCAGAGCGGCGCAGTTACCGGATGATCGGGACACCCTGCGGCGGTTTCCGCATCAATTCTCGGGTGGGCAGCGGCAGCGAATCGCGATGGCGCAGGCGCTGACCTGCAAGCCGAAGGTCCTGGTACTGGACGAGCCGAGCACTGGCCTCGACTCGATCACCCGGCTGCAGCTCGTCAGCGAACTCGAGGAGCTCGCGTCGAGCGGGCTCGGCATCCTGCTGCTCAGCCACGACCTCGACCTCGTCCGGGCGCTGGCCGAGCATGTCGTCGTACTGTCCGCCGGGCAGGTGATCGAGTCCGGCGGTCCCGAGGTGCTCCCCGCGGCCCTGGAACTGCAGTCGCTGGGAACCCCGAGTCCCGGCAAACCATTGCTGCAGGCAATGAATCTGTCAGCGTCACTGCGCCCTCGCGGCCGTGATCCGATCCTGCATGAGGTCGACCTCGCCGTCCGGCCCGGCCAGTGCGTCGGCGTTGTCGGTCGCTCCGGCAGCGGTAAGACCACGCTCGCCCGCTGCCTGGCCGGCCTGCACGAGCGCCACACCGGCCGGATCCTCCTGGACGGCGACGATCTCCCCGTGCTGCGCAAGCGATCGCTGGAGCAGAATCGCCGAGTCCAGTACGTCTGGCAGGAAGTCCGCGGCTCGTTCGACGAACGCCGCCCGGTCGACCAGCAGGTCGCCCGCACGGCCCAGCGCCTGCGCGGCCTCGCCTTCGCGGAAGCCCACGCCGAAGCCGTCGCCACTCTCGCCCGCGTCGGTGTCTCGGCGATCACCGCGGCCCGGCCGCCGAGCCGGTTGTCCGGCGGTGAGTTGCAACGCGCCGCACTCGCCAGGGCAGTCCTCGCGCATCCCGACGTACTGGTCTGCGACGAGATCACCACAGCCCTCGACGACCGTGGTACGACGCTCGTCGTCGAACTGCTCGCCGAGTTGAAGGACCGCGGGGCCGCGCTGGTCTGGATCGGCCACGATCTGGGCCTGGTCGCGGCGGTGTCCGATCAGGTCCTGGTGATCGACGCCGGCCGGGTGATCGAGCAAGGCCCACCCGCGACCGTGATGACCGAACCGAAAGCAGAACTGACCCAGCGGCTGGTGAGGGCCGCCCGCCTGGGACACCCCGATTCTCCGCCCGTGCTGACCACTTGTGCCGACACGAGGAGCGAACCGCGCCGATGACGCGACTGCACGACCACCTGGCGGAGGCCATCAAGGACCCGGATCCGATCCGGGTCAGTGACGGGTCCGGGGACGACCTGATCTGCCTGCGGTTCGAGACGATGAAGGTGTACTCCGCGCTCGGCGCCGTACGCCATCTGCTGGAGACCGGCGCGGTCCGCCCCGGCGACACACTGATCGACAGCTCGAGCGGGATCTACGCCCACGCGCTGGCGCTGGCGTGTCACCGGTACGGGATGAAGTGCCACATCGTCGGGTCCACCACGGTCGACCGGACGCTGAAGATCCAGCTGGAGATCCTCGGCGCGACGGTCGAGCAGGTGCCGTCGTCGAACAATCTGCAACTGGACCAGAACCTCCGGGTCCGGCGGATCGGCGAGATCCTGCGCGACAATCCGGCGTACCACTGGATGCAGCAGTACCACGACGACATCCACTATCTCGGGTACGGCGCGGTCGCCGATCTGGTCAACGAGTTGGTGCCGGCCGGGCCGCTGTGTCTGGTCGGCGGGGTGGGGACCGGTGCGTCGACCGGTGCGATCGCGGAGTACCTGCGCAATCGCGGGCGGGACGTCAACCTGGTCGGGGTGCAGCCGTTCGGCAGCATCACGTTCGGAGCCGGGCACACCCAGGACCCGGAGATGATCATCGCCGGGATCGGCAGCTCGATCGAGTTCCGGAATGTGCGGCACGAGTTGTACGACCGGCTGCACTGGGTGTCGTTCGACTACGCGATGTCGGCCGCGGTGGACCTGCTCCGGACGTCTGGTGTGTTCGCCGGGCTCTCGGCCGGGGCGGCGTACCTGTCGGCGCTGTGGGAGCACAACTGCGACAGCAGTCGCAAGCACGTCTTCCTGGCCGCCGACACCGGGACGCGGTACGTCGAGTCCGCTTTTGCCCGGCATGCCGAGGCGCGGCCGATGGCGTCGATGCGGCCGCGGGAGATCGCCTCGCTGGACGAGCTCGCGGTGCCGTGGTCGGCGATGTCGTGGGACCGGCGGGAATCGGCATTGGCCCGGCACGAGGAGTTCCCATCTGCGACGCCGTCGCATTAAGCTGAGGGTGTGACGGGCTATGTCTTGCTGCCGGAGTTGTTCACGGCAACTGAAGTGGACCGGTTGCGGGATGTGGCCGAAGGTGTACATGCAGGTGTCGTTCAGGCGGCTGAGGCCGGGGAGACCGACGTGACGGTCTGGCCGGACGGGCACCGGCTGGAAAAGGTGCGCGGGACAACGATCCACTGGGAGCCGGACGCGCCGGGGAAGGCCGTTCGGAGTCTGTCGCCGGTGTCGCAGTTGCACCCGGCCTTGGATGAGTTGTGGGACGAGCCGCGGTTGACCGAGCCGATGAGTGCGCTGATCGGTGCGACGGCCGGGCGGTTCGTGGCGAAGCTGAACTTCAAGCGGGCCGGGGTCGGCTCGGAGTTCGCCTGGCACCAGGACTTTCCGTACTGGTACTGCTGTGCCGGGCAACCGGCGTACGACATCGCGACCGCGATCGTGATGCTGGACGACAACACCGTCGCGAACGGTGCGATGACGTTGATTCCGGGCAGTCCCGCGGAGGGTCCGGTCCGCCGGGATCCGCGGGATCCGACCGGCCTGCTGGTGGATCCGCTCGCCGTCGACGCGTCCCGCGCGGTGACGGTGGAGGCGCCGGCCGGGTCGGTCCTCATGTTCCCCGGGCTGATGGTGCACCGCTCGGCGCCGAATCGGACCGCGTCCGATCGTCGCTCGCTGCTGTACTGCTTCCAGCCCGCGGGTCGTCCCGAGTTGTCCGCCCTGACTTACGACCCCGAAAGGCTGGCCGATCTGCCATGACCGCTTCCGTGGCTGCTCTCACGTCATCCGTCCTCGCCGGTGCCCACGGCCCTTCGCCGGCCGAGTTTCCCGTCATCAGCGCCTTCTGGCTGCACCACACGACCCGGCTGCCTGGTGCTGACGTGACGTATCGGAACTACTACGTGCTGCTGCGGGTCGGCGAGGTCTTCGGTGCGTGCTCGTTCGAGGCCGGCGAGCTCGACCCGTCGTACTGCGCTGATACGTCGGGTCTGACGTTGGCCGACGTACTGCGTTCTGACGCGGCACTGCCGGTGCGGATCGCGGCGCTGGATGCGTACCTGGCGGCGGTCGAGCCGCATCACGCGTCGCCGCAGGCCGAGGAGATCGTTCTCCCCGCCGGTACGCCGGATGTCCGGGCACGGGCCCGGGATGTCGCTGTCGCCGGGTTGCTGGATGTTGCCGAGGGCACCAAGGTCGCGTTGATCGGGGTGGTGAACCCGCTCGTCGACGCGATCACCGCGCGCGGTGGAGTTTGTCTGCCATGTGATTTCAATCTGCGCGAGACGGCGTCCGGGTTGCCGGTTTCCCGCGACATGACGGAGGTAATCGATGCCGCCGATGCTGTCGTGGCGACCGGAATGACGTTGTCCAATGGGAGTTTCGACGTACTCCTAGATCGTTGCCGTCAGCAAGAGAAGCCGCTGGCGGTCTATGCTCAGACCGGAAGCGCCGTGATCAGGTCCTTCCTCGGCTCCGGCGTCACCGCCCTCTCCGCCGAACCCTTCCCCTTCTCCCAATTCAGCTCCCGCCCGAGCAGCCTCTACCGCTACCCCAGGACGGACACATGAGTAGCAGCACCCCGAATCCAGCGCCTGCCGCGAGCTCTCGCCCGGCTGTTGTGCTGAGAGCCGGCTCCTCTTCAACTCCGACCTCAGCTTCCGCGCGCAGCGCGGGGGCGGAGGTGCCGGGGGATTTGCGGATGGCTCGGCGGCTTTGGCCGTTTTTGCTGGCGTCTGCGGTGAGTTTGATTCCGTTCACGGTGTTCGGGATGTATCTGGTGCCGATCGCGGCGGCGGCGGACGGGAACGTGGCGGAGATCGGCGGGCTGCGGGGGCTCGGTGGTCTGGCGGCGCTCATCGTCGGGTTCTCGCTGGCGCCGTTGATCGACCGAATGGCTCGGGAGTTGGTCGCGGCCGGAGGGCTTGCGTTGCTCGGGATCTCGGCCGCGTTGGGTGCCGTCGGCAACGTGTTCGCGCTGGCCGCGTTCTGCCTGCTGATCGGTGCGTCGACGTCGATCCTGGCGCCGTCGATCGGGGCCGCCGCGGCCGATCGGTTCAACTCGCCGGCGGCCGCTGGGCGAGCGGCGACCCTGGTGTCCGCGACCACGTCGGCGATGGCGATGCTGGCCGCCCCGCTTCTCGCCGTACCAGGGATGGTGTGGGGTTGGCGGGGCAACTTGCTCGCCGCGTCGGCTGTCTCGCTCGCGTTGTCGGCGGCGTTCTTCTGGCGCGGCCGCGGGCGGAAGGCGCCGCTGCGGGCGGGCGGTGGCCAGCGAATGAGCTATCTGGCGACCTATCGCGAACTGGGCCGGATTCCCGGCGCACTGCCACTGCTCGTGGTCGCGATGCTGCGGACGGCCGCGTTCATGGGTTACCTGGCCTACCTGGCCGCGTTCTACGACGAGACGTTCGACCTCGCGCCGGGCTGGTTCGCGCTGGTCTGGTCGCTGAGCGGTGCGTCGTTCTTCCTCGGCAACCTGCTGGCCGGCCGCTACATCGCGCTCGAGAGCCCGTGGATCGGCCCCGAGAAGATGCTCCTGATCGGACTCGCCGCCGCCCTCATCAGCGTCTCCGCCTTCTACTTCTCGCCGAGTCTCCCGCTGACGCTGCTGCTCACCGCGCTGATGGGTGCGAGCCACGCGACGGTCGCCGCTTGCGTCACCACCCTGCTGGTTCGCCGCAGTGGCGACCTCCGCGGTTCGGCGCTCAGCATCAACGCCGCCGGCATGAGTCTCGGCACCTTCCTGGGTGCCGCGCTGGGCGGTCTGGGCCTCGGTCTCGGTGGATACCCGGGCACGGCCCTGACTTTCGCGTCGATCACCCTGATCGCGGTGCTTTTTGCCCTGCGAGTACGCCGCTGACGGGGTTATTGTTCCGTCTTATGGAGAACCTGCCCGACCGCCCGAACCCGCACGCGCACCTGCGCGCGTCCGACACCGATCGAGACCAGGTGGTCGACGTACTGCGGGACGCCCTGATGTCCGGGCGGTTGACGCAGGACGAGCATGCCGAGCGGCTCGAGCAGACGCTGCAGGCCCGGACCCTGGGCGAACTCGAGCCGATCACGCAGGACCTCGTCGTACCGCAGCAGGCGATGCCGGTCGTGAACCCGGTGACGTCGAACAGCCCGGTGCCGATCGAGGAGCCGGCCAACCCGTCGGACAGCTTCGACACCATGGTCGCGATCTTCGGTGGCGGCGAGCGCAAGGGCCGGTGGCGGGTCAAGCGCCGGACGAACGCGGTCGCGATCTTCGGCGGGCACGACCTGGACATGACGAACGCGGTCTTCGAGGGCCGTGAGGTGACGATCTGGGCGTTCGCCGTGTTCGGCGGGATCGACCTCACCGTGCCGGACGCGGTCACCGTCCGCAACGAGGGCGTCGGCATCTTCGGCGGCTTCGCGGCCCAGGGCGGCGACGACCCGGACCCGAACGCCCCGGTCGTGGTGGTCAAGGGCCTCGCCCTCTTCGGCGGCGTCGGCGGCCAAACCTCCTCCAAACGCCACAAGAAGAAAAACAAAGGCCACGGCCACCTCGGCCACTGACCCCCCCGTGTGGAGTAACTGGCCTCCGTCGGGGGTCGCCGGATGATCCGGCGGCGCGTGGTCAGATCCAGGATTTGAACCACATTCGGTTGAGCCAGTCGGGGTGGGGGAGGACCTGGTCGGTCAGGATCGGCCAGATGTAGGCGAAGTTCAGGACGACGAGTACGACGAACGCACCGACCACCGCGCTGCCGATCAGCCGGCGCGGGGTCGCCTGGCCGAGGGCCGTCCGGGCCGGGCCGAGGATCTTGCCGAGGACGAGGGCCACTGCCATCACCGTGAACGGGATCATCGTGACGGCGTAGAAGAAGAAGATCGGTCTGTCGTCGAACGCGAACCACGGCACCCAGCAGGTGACGTAGCCGACGATCGGGATGCCGAATCTCCAGTCGCGCTGACCTATCCAGAAGACCAGTGCGGCGATCAGCGCGAGTGCGCCACCCCACCACAGCAGGGGAGTCCCGAGCGCGGAGATGACCGACAGGCAGTTCGTCCCGGCCTGGGCGGTGCACCCCGCCGTGCCGGGCTTGATGTCGTTGACCGCGTCGAACCCGATCGGGCGGGCGATGATCGGCCAGCCGGCCGGGTTCGAGGAGTACGGGTGGGTGGCGTTCTTGATGTAGTCGCCGGTGTGGAAGGCGAGCACTTCCTGGTGGTAGTGGATCAGCGACCGGAAGTCGTCCGGGACGACCTTCATCACGCCGTGCGCCGGGTTCTTGGACGCGTAGTCGTGGTCGTAGGCGTTGTCGTGCAGCAGCCAGCCGGTCCAGGTCGCGGTGTAGGTGACCAGGGCGACCAGGACGATGCTGAAGAACGCCGGGATGCCGTCGATCAGCGCCGACTTGATGAACGGGCGGCGGACGCCGAGTGCGCGCCGGGCGCCGAAGTCCCAGGCGAAGACGAGGATGCCGAACCCGGCGATCACCCAAACCGCGGACCACTTGGTGCCGAGCGCCAGGCCGAAGCAGACGCCGGCCGCGATCCGCCACGGCCGGAAGAGCAGCCAGCGGCCGAAGGTACGGCGTTCGCCGTCCGGAGTCGGCTTGTCGAGGGAGTCGGCGTGCCGGCGGCGGGTCCAGTCGCGGTCGGCGACCAGGCAGGAGATCGCCGCGACCAGCCAGAACGCGAGGAAGATGTCGAGCAGCGCGACCCGGGACATGACGAAGTGCAGGCCGTCGACCGCGAGCATCAGGCCGGCGATGCACCCGATCAGGGTGGACCGGGTCATCCGCCGTACGGTCCGGATCACCAGCAGCACCGTCAGGGTGCCGAACAGGGCCGGCATGAACCGCCAGCCGAACGTGTTCATCCCGAACAGCTGCTCACCGGCCGCGATCATCCACTTGCCGACCTCGGGGTGCACGGTCAGGCTCGGGGTGTCCTTGAAGACGTCCAGGTTGCCGGCCAGGATCGCCTTGTCCGCGGCCCCCTCCGGCTGGTCGATGAACTGCCGCGCGTAGCCGAACTTGAGCAGGCTGAAGGCGTCCTTGGCGTAGTACGTCTCGTCGAAGACGAACTTCACCGGGTCGCCGAGGTTCCAGAACCGCAGGAACGCGGCCAGCCCGGTGATCAGCAGGGTCGCGATCCAGCCGCCCTCGAAGTCCTTCGGCATGGGCGGGTACAGCCGCTCTTTCAGCGGCGGCAGCCGTCTCCCGAGCACGTCCCGCCCGAGCGTTTCCCGCCCCTCGGCAGCGTCGGCCCGCCGAGCAGTCCCGTCCTCGATCACAGCAGTCACGCCCGCCATGGTACGGAGCCCCCAGTAGCACCGACCCCCGGCCGCCTGCCTGAGGCTGCGATGATGGGCCCCGTGACCGGGCGATTGGTGTTGGCGGGGACGCCTATTGGGGATGTGGGGGATGCGTCGGCCCGGTTGGGGAAGGTGCTGGGCGAGGCCGATGTGGTGGCGGCCGAGGACACGCGGCGCTTGCGACGGCTGACCGGTGAGCTCGGGATCGTGGTCGCGGGCCGGGTGGTCAGTTACTTCGAGGGGAACGAGCGGGAGCGGGCCCCGGAGCTGCTGGAGGCGTTGACCGCCGGGCAGACCGTGGTGGTGGTGACCGATGCGGGGATGCCGAGTGTTTCGGATCCCGGATATCGGTTGGTCGCGGCGGCGATCGAGGCCGGGGTGCACGTGACCGCGGTGCCGGGGCCCTCCGCCGTACTGACCGCGGTGGCGTTGAGTGGGCTGCCCGTGGACCGGTTCACCTTCGAGGGGTTCCTGCCGCGGAAGCCGGGGGAGCGGGCCCGGCGGCTGGCTGAGCTGGCCGACGAGCCGCGGACGATGGTGTTCTTCGAGGCGCCCCACCGGCTGGCCGCGTCGCTCGAGGCGATGGCGGAGGCCTTCGGTGCGGAGCGTCGTACGGCGGTCTGCCGCGAGCTCACCAAGACCTACGAAGAGGTCAAACGCGGCCCGATCGCGGAACTTGCGACGTGGGCTGCGGACGGCGTACGGGGCGAGATCACCGTGGTCGTCGCGGGCGCGGACCCGGACAAAGTGGTGACCCCGGAGGACCTCGCCCGCGAGGTCGCGACCGACGAGGAAGCCGGCACACCCCGCAAACAAGCCATCGCCGACGTCGCAAAACGCTTCAACGTCCCCAAACGGACGGTGTACGACGCCGTGCTCGCTGCCCGGGACCCTGGTAAATAGGACTGGCGCGCGGCACTACCCTTTTCCTATGTCCGAGAAGGCCTATTACGTCACCACCCCGATCTACTACGTCACGGCTCCGCCGCACATCGGCAGCGCCTACACGACGGTGGCCGGGGACGTCCTGACCCGTTGGCACGCCCAGCGCGGCGAGCAGAAGTGGTACCTGACCGGTACCGACGAGCACGGCGAGAAGGTGATGCGCAGCGCTGAGGCGCAGGGCATGTCCCCGCAGGCGTGGACGGACAAGCTGGTCGAGGAGTCCTGGAAGCCGGCCTGGGTCGACGTCGACATCGCGTACGACGACTTCATCCGGACCACCGAGCAGCGGCACACCGAGCGGGTCCGCGAGTTCTGGCAGACGCTCTACGACAAGGGCGACGTCTACAAGGGTGAGTACGAGGGCCTGTACTGCGTCGGCTGCGAGGAGTTCAAGCTCCCCGCGGACATCCGCACCGACGAGGACGGCACCCAGCGCTGCATGATCCACGGCACCGAGCTGGAGACGGTCTCGGAGACGAACTACTTCTTCCGGCTTTCGGCGTACGGCGACAAGCTGCTGGAACTGTACGAGTCGCAGCCGGACTTCGTCGCTCCCGCCAGCGCCCGGAACGAGGTGATCGCGTTCGTCAAGCAGGGCCTGCAGGACCTCTCGATCACCCGGTCGACCTTCGACTGGGGCATCCCGGTCCCGTGGGACGAGGACCACGTCCTCTACGTCTGGATCGACGCGTTGCTGAACTACGTGTCCGCGGCCGGCTACGGCACGGATCCGGAGCGGTTCGAGCAGCTGTGGCCGGTCGACGTACACCTGGTCGGCAAGGACATTCTCCGGTTTCATGCGGTGATCTGGCCGGCCATGCTGATGGCCGCGGAGGTCGCCGTACCCCGGCAGGTGTTCGCGCACGGCTGGCTGCTGGTCGGCGGCGAGAAGATGAGCAAGTCGAAGCTGACCGCGATCGCGCCGCACGAGATCACCGACCACTTCGGCTCGGACGCGTTCCGGTACTACTTCCTGCGCACGATCCAGTTCGGCTCGGACGGCTCCTTCTCCTGGGAGCACCTGAGCGCGGTCTACACCTCCGAGCTCGCCAACGGCCTGGGCAACCTGGCCAGCCGGATCGCGGCGATGGTCGGCAAGTACTACGACGGCGCCCTGCCCGAGCCGACCGACCACGGCCCGGCCGAGCAGGCGCTCGCGGACAAGCTGGCCCAGACCGTGGCGACCGCGGACAAGGCGATCGACACGCTCGCCTTCCACGACGCCCTGGCCGCGATCAACGACCTGGTCGGCGCGATCAACGGGTACGTCACCGAGCAGGAGCCGTGGAAGGTCGCGAAGGACGACTCCCAGCGCGACCGCCTCGCCACCATCCTCTACTCGTCCGCCGAGGCCCTCCGCGCGGTCGCCGTACTGCACAACCCGACGATGCCCAAGACGTCCGCCAAGCTCTGGACCCTCCTCGGCGCCGAAGAAAAGCTCGGCTCCCTCAAAGACCAGCGAATCCAAGACGCCGCCACCTGGGGCCAACTCCCCGCCGGCACCACCCTCACCAAGGGCGAAGCCTTGTTCCCCCGCCTCGAAGAGTCCTGAGGTTTGGTATCACTGAGGATAGTATCTTCGATGATACTATCCTCAGTGATACTTTCTTGGGAGGTGCCGGGTGCAGCGGTTCATCGGCCGGGTCCGCGAGTTGGATGTTCTGCGGGACGCACTGAACCGCATCTCGGCCGCGAACGCCGTGCAGCCAGGAGAGTGCATCCTGATCCGTGGCCGCCGCCGGGTCGGTAAGTCCAGCCTGGTCGAGGAGTTCCTTCGTACGGCGGAGGTGCCGTATGTCTTCTTCACGGCCGCCGGCCGGTCCGCCGCGGACGAGCTGACTGAGCTGGCGGAGGTGGTCGCCGCGTCGAGTCTGCCTGAACGCGGCCTCTTCGCCGAGGAGGCGCCAACCCAGTGGAGTGCCGCGCTGCGCCTGCTCGCCGAGTTGCTGCCGGATGATCAGCCCAGCGTCGTCGTGATCGACGAGGTTCCGTACCTGATGGATCGTGTGGACGCTTTCGAGGGGCTGCTGCAGCGGGCCTGGGACCGGTTGCTCAGCCGGAAGCCTGTCCTTCTGCTGCTCGTCGGCTCGGACCTGTCGATGATGGAGTCGCTGAACAGCTACGACCGGCCGTTCCATCAACGGGGCCGCGAGATGGTCGTCGGGCCGCTCACCCCGGCCGACCTGGCCGACATGCTCGGTCTCTCACCGGCTCTCGCGATCGACGCTGCCCTGGTCACCGGCGGGCTGCCGTTGATCTGTCGCGACTGGCGTCGGGGCGGAACGTTGCGTGAGTTCCTGAAGGCGTCGCTGGCCGATCCCACGTCTCCCTTGCTGGTGTCGGCTGAGCGTTCGCTGGCGGCGGAGTTTCCACCGCAAGCATTGAGCAGTCAAGTGCTGCGGGCGATCGGGAGCGGCGAGCGGACCTTCAGCAACATCGCCCGGGCGGCCGGCAGCGTCGCCCACACCAGCCTGACCAGAGCGATGCAGGTGCTGACGGACAAGGGGATCGTGGCGGCCGAATTGCCGGTCTCGCTCCGGTCGTCGAAGGAGCGCCGGTACCGGATCGCCGATCCTTACCTGAGGTTCTGGCTGACCTTCCTCGCCCCGCACATGGCGGAGATCGAGCGGATGCGCGGTGATCTGACGTTGCAGCGCATCCTGCAGAACTGGACCGGTTGGCGGGGCCGGGCAGTCGAGCCGCTCATCCGCGAGTCGCTGGCCCGGTTGCTGCCCGACGACCAACTGCCGGCGGCACCCGTCGTCGGCGGGTATTGGACCCGCAGCAACGACATCGAGATCGACCTGGTCGGTGCCGATCGAGGACCAGTGGCCAAGGAGTTGGTCTTCCTCGGGTCGATCAAGTGGCTGGAGAAGAGCAGCTTCGATGACCGTGACCTGGCCACTCTCCAGCGGCATCGTGCTGCCCTGACCGACGATACGGTCCGGCTGGTTGCTGTTTCCCGCAACGGGGTGACAGCCTCGGGCCTCGATGCCACCTACGGACCGGAGGAGTTGCTGCCCGCCTGGACCCGACCCTAGACCGCGGTTGCGTGGTAGAGGGCTGCGGCTTGGGTTCGGCTCGTGACTGCGAGTTTGGTGAGGATGTTGGCTACGTGGAACTTGACGGTGGATTCGCTGATGTGGAGGTCGTCGGCGATGGAGCGGTTGCGGGCGCCTTGGGCCAGGCGTTCGAGGACTTCGAGTTCGCGGGTGCCGAGGGCGGCCAGTGGGTCTGACGTGATGGTCTGAGGGGTCGAGGTCGCCTGGAGGGTGATCCGGGCGGTCAGGCCCCAGCCTGGTACGGCGTCCAGGTCGAGGTTGCCCTCGTGCAGGCGGAGACGTTCGGCCAGTTGACCGAGGTCGAGGACGTGCTCGAGCCGGCCGGGGCCGTCGTCGCGGACGGTGGCCTGGAGCTCCGTTCCGGTCCACTGCCAGCCGACGCGGATCCGCCGTACCTGGTCCTGGGTGAGCATCGCGAGTACGACGGACCGAACGGCGACCCGGGCTCGGTGGGCGACGCCGGCCGGGATCAGCCGGTCGTTGCCGGGGGCGTCCAGCTCGAGGTCGACCGGGCCGTGCCGGAGCAGCGCGCGGAGCGAGTCCGCGAGCCGGTCGAAGGCCTTGCCGGCCGGTTCCTCGCCGCTGCAGACCCGGTCGCGCTGGGTGTCGGTGCGGAGGTCCGCCAGGCCGTTCAGGGCCAGCTCCACCGCCATCGACCGAGCTGAGGCGTCGTCGATCCGCTGGTTCCGCAGTACGCCGAGAAGAGTGGCGAGTGTGGCCGCGTGGGCCTCGCCGAGCTCGGCGGAGACGTCTGCGCGGGCCTCCGCCACGGCCCGGTTCTGCGCGAGCGCACCGGGCTCCCGCTCGAGCGTGAGCCGGTACATGTGCGCGGTGACCAGGTCCCACAGCTGCTGGATCACCGCGTCGGCGGGTGTCGGCGTCTCGTCGTACCGGATGAAGACGACCACGGATCCGCGCGGCGCCCGGTCGCTGGAGACAGCCAGGACGGGGTGTTCCGAGCCCGCGATCGGTACGACGCCCTGCCACGGCTGACCGGCGGTGATGGTGCCGAGCAGTGCGGCCAGGTCGGCACCGGACACGGCCTCGGCTAGGGTCGGATCGCCGTACGCGGTGACCGGGGTCGACGCGCACTGGGAGGCGAGCTGGGCGACAGCTCGGTGCGGGACCAGTTCGGCGGTCGCGGTCGACAGTCGCTCGAGCAGCTCCGGCGTCGGTCCGTCGATGATCTGCGCCACCGACGCGAGCACCTCCGCCGCGTCGACGCTCTCGCCTGGCCTCAGCATGTCGACCAGGGTACGTCGGTTGACGCGTCCACCCGTGCCCGTCTTTCGGGCGGTGGACAACTGTCCTAACGGCCAGTCGGAGAACCGCCCGGCCGCGCCACCCTTGGTTGAAGCATCAATCAATCGATGGAGGCAGGATATGCAAGCGGTGGTATTCGAGGAATTCGGCGGTCCCGAGGTGTTGCAGACCCAAGACGTGACCGAGCCGCACGCCGGACCGGGCGAGGTGCGGGTCAGCGTCCGCGCCGCCGGGGTGAACCCGATCGACTTCAAGATCCGCCGCGGCTGGACCCAGGGCTTCATCGACGTCACGTTCCCGGCGACGCCCGGGATCGAGGTCGCGGGCGTGGTGGACGAGGTCGGCGAGGGTGCGGGGTTCGCGGTCGGCGACGAGGTCGTCGGCTGGTCCAAGACCGGCGCGTACGCCGAGCACGCGGTCGTCGCGAACGTCGTACCCAAGCCCGCCGGGGTGAGCTGGGACCAGGCGGTCGGGCTGCCGGTTGCCGGCGAGACGGCTCAGCGGGTCCTGGACGAGCTCGGGCTCAAGGCCGGCGAGACCCTGCTCCTGCACGGCGCCGCGGGTGGTGTCGGCTCGATCGCCGTCCAGCTCGCCAAGGCCGCGGGCGCCACGGTCATCGGTACGGCGTCGCCCGCGAACCACGACTTCCTGCGCGAGATCGGCGCGATCCCGGTCGCGTACGGCGAAGGGCTGCTGGACCGGGTTCGCGAGGCCGCACCGCAGGGCGTTGACGCCGTGTTCGACGCTGCCGGCCTGGGCGGGCTGCAGGAGTCGATCGAGCTCCGCGGCGGGACCGACCGCATCGTCACCATCGCCGACATGCAGGCCGCCGAGCTGGGCGTCGCGATGTCGATGGGCAGCTCGGCCTCGCCCGAGGAGATCGCCGCCGGACTGTCGAACCAGCTCCAGGCCGCGGCCGACGGCAACCTCCAGGTCCGCATCGCCGAGACCTTCGCCCTGGCCGACGCCGCCAAGGCCCAGGAACTGAGCGAATCCGGTCACGCCCCCGGCAAGGTCGTCGTACTGCTGTAAAGACATGGTCTTGCGGCCGGCCGGCTTCTACAGTCGGCCGCATGACCAGCATCTTGTCTGCCGTGGCGTGGCCGTATGCGAACGGTCCCAGGCATGTCGGCCATGTCTCCGGGTTCGGTGTGCCCTCCGATGTGTTCAGCCGGTACCTGCGGATGGCCGGTCATGACGTGCTGATGGTGTCGGGGACGGACGAGCACGGTACGCCGATCCTGGTCCAGGCCGAGCGGGAAGGCGTCAGCCCGCAGGAGCTCGCCGACCGCTACAACCGGGTGATTGTCGACGATCTCCAAGGGCTCGGGCTGTCGTACGACCTGTTCACCCGGACCACCACCCGCAACCACTACGCCGTCGCGCAGGAACTGTTCAAAACCGTTCACCGCAACGGATATCTCGTCCCCAGGACCACGATGGGCGCGATCTCCCCGTCGACCGGTCGCACCCTGCCGGACCGCTACATCGAGGGCACCTGCCCGATCTGCGGGTACGACGCCGCCCGCGGGGACCAATGTGACAACTGCGGCAACCAACTGGACGCGAACGACCTGCGCAACCCGCGCAGCCGGATCAACGGCGAGACTCCGGTCTTCGTCGAGACCGAGCACTTCTTCCTCGACCTCCCGGCCCTCGCCGACGCACTCGGCTCCTGGCTGCAGACCCGCACCGGCTGGCGGCCGAACGTGCTGAAGTTCGCCCTCAACCTCCTCGACGACGTCCGGCCGCGCGCGATGACCCGCGACATCGACTGGGGTATCCCGGTCCCGCTGCCGGGCTGGGACGACAACCCGAACAAACGGCTGTACGTGTGGTTCGACGCCGTCATCGGCTACCTGTCCGCCAGCATCGAGTGGGCCCGCCGGACCGGCGACCCGGATGCCTGGCGCAAGTGGTGGTGCGATCCCGAGGCGCAGTCGTACTACTTCATGGGCAAGGACAACATCACCTTCCACGCGCAGATCTGGCCGGCCGAGCTCCTCGGCTACAACAGTTCTCCCGGCCCGTACGGCGCTCTGAACCTGCCGACCGAGGTGGTGAGCAGCGAGTTCCTCACCATGGAGGGCCGGAAGTTCTCGTCGTCCCGGTCGGTGGTGATCTACGTCCGCGACGTACTCGAACGCTACGGACCGGACGCGCTGCGGTACTTCATCTCCGTCGCCGGACCGGAGACCCAGGACACCGACTTCACCTGGGCCGAGTTCGTCCGGCGCAACAACGACGAACTGGTCAGCACCTGGGGCAACCTGGTGAACCGGACCGCGTCGATGATCGCGAAGAACTTCGGCGCGATCCCGGCGGCCGGTCAGCTCACCCCGGCCGACCAGGCACTGCTTGCCGCCAGCAAGGAGGCGTTCAGCACGGTCGGCGATCATCTCCGGCACCAGCGACTCAAGCTCGGGATCGGTGCGGCGATGCACAACGCGGCCGAGGCCAACCAGTACCTCTCCCAGCAGGCGCCCTGGAAAGAGCCAGACCAGGAGCGAAAGGCAACGATCCTGCACGTCGCCGCGCAGGTGGTGGCCGACAGCAACCGACTCCTGGCGCCGTTCCTGCCGCACTCGGCCCAACGCGTGCACGAGGCACTCGGCGGGACTGGCACCTTCCTGCCGCAGCCGGAGATTCACGAGGTCGAGGATCTCGACGGCGGACCGGCGTACCCGATCATCACCGGCGACTACTCCGCGCAACCACGCTGGTCGCAGGAGTCCGTCGTACCAGGGACTCCGGTGCGGCCGCCGACGCCGATCTTCACGAAACTGCCGCCTGAAGTGGTCGACGAGGAGCTCGCGCGGCTCGGGTGACGCGTTTGTACAAGACGGTGAGGCGCGGTGGCCGTACGGTCGGGGTAGAGAGGAGTTGAGGGTCATGGCTGACTACCTGGCCACTGCGGAAACGGACATCAAGGCCTCACCCGAGCGGGTGTGGGACGTGCTGACCGATCCCGACGAGATCAAGAAGTTCATGTTCGGCGCCGACGTGAAGACGGACTGGAAGCAGGGGAGTCCGATCACGTGGAGCGGTGAGTACGAAGGCAAGGAGTACGAGGACAAGGGCGAGATCCTGGAGATCGACCCCGGCCGGATGCTGCGGGTGACGCACTACAGCCCGTTGAGCGGCCAGCCCGACGTACCGGAGAACTACCACACGCTCACCTATTCGCTGGACGGCAACGGTACGTCGACGCACCTGAAACTCACCCAGGACAACAACAACAGCGAGGAAGAGGCCGAGCACTCGAAGGGCATGTGGGAGATGCTCGTGACCAAGGTCAAGGAAGCCGCGGAGAAATAGTCAGTAACCTTGGCACTATGTCTGCTGACGGTGTGGAGGTTCACCGGCCCACTCGCGAGCGGGCCGCCATCGGGGAGGACGGTCGCTCGCGGGACCGGACCCGGCCGGCGGTGCCCGATCCGCTGCCGATGAGTGTGGTCGACGCGCACTGCCACCTCGACATCGCCGACGGCGAGGACGGTGCCTGGCTGAGCCCGGCCGACGCGATCAAGCTGGCGTCGTCGGTCGGGGTCACCCGGATCGTCCAGGTCGGCTGCGACCTGCCGGGTGCGATCTGGGCGGTCGAGGCCGCGGAGCAGTACAAGAGCGTGATCGCCGGCGTCGCGCTGCACCCGAACGAGGCCCCGAAGCTGAAGGCCGTCGGTGAGCTGGACAGCGCGCTGGCCGAGATCGAGCAGCTGGCGAAGAGTTCGGACAAGGTCCGGGTGATCGGTGAGACCGGGCTGGACTACTTCCGCACCGGTGAGGACGGTCGGGCCGCGCAGCACGAGTCGTTCGCCGCGCACATCGATATGGCCAAGCGGCTCGACAAGACGCTGATGATCCACGACCGGGACGCGCACGACGACATTCTGAAGATCCTGGACCGCGAGGGTGTGCCGGAGCGCCTGGTGATGCACTGTTTCTCCGGCGACACCGAGTTCGCCCGCGAGTGCGTGAACCGGGGCGCCTTCCTGAGCTTCGCCGGGGTGGTCACGTTCAAGAACGCCCAGTCGCTGCGGAACGCGCTGGCCGTGACTCCACTCGACCACGTGCTGGTCGAGACGGATGCGCCGTACCTGACGCCGTCGCCGCATCGCGGTCAGCCGAACGCGTCGTACCTGATCCCGCACACGGTCCGGAAGATGGCCGGCGTACTGAACATCTCGGTCGCGGAGCTCTGTGACGCCCTGAACACCAACGCGAACAGGGCGTTCGGCGGCGCATGGTGAGAGTCCTCACGGATGCCGACATAGCTGAGCAGTTGGCGCCGGCCGATGCAGTGAGATGGATCCGTGAGGCGGTCCTCGCCGCGCATGACGGGCGGTTGCACACGCCGCCGCGGGTCCACGCAGACCTGGGTGACGGCAACCTCGTCTTCACCACCGGCGCGTTGACCGGCGAGTGGTACGGCTACCGCTCGTACGACACCTTCGACACCGACCCGGGCAGCCAGCTCGTCGTCGTCCACGACTGGCACACCGGCGCCGTCCGTGGTGTTGCTGTGGGCAACGAGCTCGGCCCGCGCCGGGTCGGCGCGATCGGTGCGGTCGCGGTCGACGCACTGGCGAACCCGGATGCGACAACTGTCGGCCTGATCGGTACCGGCGCCCAGGCGTGGACCCAGCTGTGGGCGATCGCGACGGTCCGTCCGCTGGCGTCGGTCGCGGTCTTCAGTCGGGACCCGGTACGGCGGAACGCCTTTGCTGCAAGGGTTTCCGAGGAACTGGGGCTGAACGCGGTCCCGGTCGACTCGGCCCGGGCAGCCGTCGAAGGCCGCCACCTCGTGGTGCTGGCGACGAGTAGTCCGGAGCCGGTGATCGAGGCGGACTGGGTCGCACCTGGCGCCTATGTGACCACGCTCGGGCCGAAGCAGGTGGGGCGCGCCGAGTTCGGTCCGGACCTGGTTGCCCGTGCTGACGTCGCGGTGACGGACTCGGTCGCGCAGACGTCGGCGTACGATCCGCCGTTCATCCTGGCCGGGACACCGCAGCAGGCCCGGCTGACCAGCCTGGGCGCGGTGCTCGCCGGTGACGCGGCCGGCCGGACCAGCCCGGATCAGACCGTGATCTTCTGCTCGGTCGGGCTCGCGGGGACCGAGGCGTTCCTGCTGGCGCGGCTGATAGACAGTGCCTCATGGAGTTCAGTGAGGTAGTCCGGCGGCGCCGGATGGTCCGCAACTACGACCCCGACCGCCCGGTGCCGGCCGAGATCCGGGAACGCATCCTGGAGAACGGGCTGCACGCGCCGTCCGGCGGGTTCAGCCAGGGCTGGGCGTTCCTCACCCTCGAGGGCGACGACCGGGACCGGTACTGGGGAATCACGGCCGAAGACGTCGACGAGAAGTATGTGGAATGGATCACAGGACTGCGCCGGGCGCCGTTGCTGATCCTGGCCTTCGCGCACAAGGACGCGTACCTCGATCGCTACACCGAGCCGGACAAGGGCTGGACCGACCGCGACGAGTCCCGCTGGACCGCGCCGTACTGGTACGTCGACACCGGTATGGCGGTGTTGCTGATGCTGCAGACAGTCGTCGACGAAGGCCTGGGAGCCTGCTTTTTCGGGCCTCCCGCGGACAAGGTGGGCAAGCTCTACCAGGAGTTCGGGGTGCCGCCTGGGTTCGACCTGATCGGCCTGATGTCGGTCGGTTACCGGGCCCCGGACAAGCGGTCGCCGTCGCTCAAACGCGGCCGCCGGAGTACGGCGGAAGTGGTCCACCGGGGGCACTGGGGTCGTCACCAGGTGTGACGGCCTCATTACACCCTTTTGCGACTCGCCGACGAGAGGATTGGCGCTTCCGGGACATCTTCGTTACTGTCTCGTGATGTTGGCCGGGATCGGGGAAGATCCCGGGCAGCACGCCCCTCGGCGTAGACCGTGTTGACCAGGCCTCATTTCGCCCGGTCTGTGTGGCCTGCGCCTGTGCTGTCCGACCCCGTGCCCGGGTAGCCCTACCTGGGAGCGTTAGTGCGTAAGTCCATCATCGTGGCCGTCAGTTTGACGGCCGCGTTTGCTGTCGCGGGTGGCTCCGTGGCCTATGCCAGCAAGAGCAAAACCGTGAGTCTCTCCGTCGACGGCCAGGTGCAGAAGGTGCACACCTTCGGCTCCACCGTGGCAGACGCCCTGAAGGCCGAGAAAGTTCAGGTCGGCGAGCACGATGTCGTCGCCCCGTCGCTGGACACCAAGCTGAAGGACGGCCAGGAGATCGCGGTTCAGTACGGTCGCCAGTTGACCGTCACCACCGACGGCACCAAGAAGGCTTTCTGGACCACCGCCGACAGCGTCAACGAGGCGCTCGCGGATCTGGGCCTGCGCTACGACACCGCGGCTGTCTTCTCCACCAGCCGCAGCGCGCCGATCGGGCGCGAGGGCCTGGAGCTCATCGTCAAGACCCCGAAGACCGTGCAGATCGTGCGGCAGGGCAAGGTCGCGACCATCAAGTCGATGGCCTCGACCGTCGGCGAGGCGCTGACCGGCGCGAAGGTCGTCTGGGACAAGGACGACCGGATCACCCCGGCGGCGACGACCGTGCTGAAGCCCGGTGTGAACCGGATCGCCTACGTCAAGGTCGACCTGAAGCGGGTCACCAAGACCGAGGCGATCGCGTTCGGCACCGACGAGACCAAGTCGGCCACCCTGCTCGAGGGAACGAAGAAGACCACCGCCGCCGGTAAGGCCGGCGAGAAGTCGATCACGTACCTGTACACCTACCTGGACGGCAAGCTCGCCGCCACGAAGGTGGTCACGAGCAAGGTCGTCACCGCACCGGTCGACGCGAAGGTCACGGTCGGCACCAAGCCGAAGCCGGAGGCGCCGAGCACCGACACCGACCCGCCGGTCGGCGACACCAGCGTGTGGGACCGGATCGCCGAGTGCGAGTCGGGCGGCAACTGGGCGACCAACACCGGCAACGGGTACTACGGCGGCCTGCAGTTCAGCCACCAGACCTGGGTCGCGTACGGCGGCGACGCCTACGCGGAGAACGCCCACCTGGCCAGCAAGGCGCAGCAGATCGCGATCGCCGAGAAGGTCCGGGCGGCTCGCGGCGGCTACGGCGACTGGCCGGTCTGCGGCCAGCGCGCCTGACCGGGGCGGTGGGGTGGGATAAGCGGCCGCACTGCCACACTGACGAGGTGACCTCGTCTGATTCATCCACGTCCGCCGGACCGAGACTTCTCGGTCCGGCGGAAGTGCGTTCACTGGCCGCAGCCCTCGGGGTCCGCCCGACCAAGCAGCGCGGCCAGAACTTCGTCATCGACCCCAACACCGTCCGCCGGATCGTCCGGGCGGCCGACCTGTCCGCCGGTGGTGAGACGGTGCTGGAGGTCGGGCCGGGGCTGGGTTCGCTGACGCTGGCGTTGCTGGCCGAGGGGCATCGGGTCACCGCGGTCGAGATCGACCCGTTGCTGGCGTCCGCGCTGCCCTCGACGATCGCGTCGTACGCGCCGGATCAGGCCGATCGGCTGACTGTGGTCCAGGCGGACGCGATGGACGTCGGGCCGGCCGAGATCGGCGCGCCGACCGCGTGTGTGGCGAACCTGCCGTACAACGTCGCCGTACCGGTGCTGCTGCATCTGCTCCAGGTGTCCGACTCGCTGCGGCACGGGCTGGTGATGGTGCAGGCCGAGGTCGCCGACCGGCTCGCGGCCGGGCCGGGTTCGCGCACGTACGGCGTCCCGTCCGCGAAGGCCGCCTGGTACGCCGATGTCCGCCGGGCCGGTGCGATCGGGCGGAACGTCTTCTGGCCGGCTCCGAACGTCGACTCCGGGCTGGTCGCCTTCGAGCGGCGGGAGCCGCCGCCCACCGCGGCGAGTCGCGAGGAGGTCTTCGCGGTGATCGAGGCGGCCTTCTCGCAGCGGCGCAAGACCGTTCGGTCCGCCCTGGCCCGCTGGCTGCCGGACCGCGACCGGCTGGACGAGGTCTTCCGCCGTACGGGGATCGACCCGAAGTTGCGCGGCGAGATGCTCGGCATCACCGAGTTCGCCGCCCTCGCGGACGCCGCCAGGCACTAGCCTGTGCGGGTGCCACCTTCTGCTGAGGTCACGGTGCGGT
The DNA here is from genome assembly GCF_037203805.1 of Kribbella sp. CCNWLW201. Classification (NCBI taxonomy): domain Bacteria; kingdom Bacillati; phylum Actinomycetota; class Actinomycetes; order Propionibacteriales; family Kribbellaceae; genus Kribbella; species Kribbella sp. CCNWLW201. Next base: position 240,938 of record NZ_JBBCBQ010000004.1, read on the forward strand.
CGCCGGCCAAGATCAATCTCGGTCTGTCGGTCGGCCCGCCGCGCCCCGACGGGTTCCACCCCGTCGCCACGGTCTACCAGGCCGTTGCCCTGTACGACGATGTCACCGCGGTCGTGCGGGACGACGACGCGTCGATCTCGGTCGAGGTGATCGGCGACTTCGCGGCCGACGTACCGACGGACGACACCAACCTTGCGGTGAAGGCGGCACGGCTGCTGCAGGCGGAGTACGACGTCGAGGAAGGCGTCGACCTGACCGTCCGGAAGACGATCCCGGTCGCGGGCGGGATGGCGGGTGGTTCGACTGACGCGGCAGCGACTCTGGTGGCGTGCAATCGGCTGTGGGGTCTGCAGCTGTCGCAGACCGAGTTGCAGCATCTCGCGGGGGAGCTGGGCAGCGACGTACCGTTCTGCCTGGTCGGGCACACGGCTCTCGGGCGGGGCCGGGGTGAGCAGGTCACTGAGGTGATGTCGCGCGGCACCTTCCACTGGGTGTTCGCGATCGCCGACGGAGGTCTGTCCACGCCGGCCGTGTACGGCGAGCTGGACCGACTGCGTCCGCTCCGCCGCGTCGAGGCCCCGCAGGTCCGGCCCGAACTCCTCTCCGCGCTCCTCACCGGCCAGCCCGGCGCCCTCGCGGTTGCCCTCAGCAACGATCTCCAGGCGGCCGCGCTGTCCCTGCGCCCCGAACTCGGCGACACCCTCCAGTTCGGCCTCGACCAAGGCGCCCTGGCCGCCCAGATCTCCGGCTCCGGCCCCACCTGCCTCTTCCTCGCCGCCGACAGCCGCAGCGCCGTCGACCTCGCCGTAGAACTCGCCGAATCCGGCCTCTGCCGAATGGTCCGCCAAGCCGAAGGCCCCGTCCCCGGCGCCCGAATCCTCCCCGCCACCGTCAACCGGTGAAAGCTGATGGACAGGCAGGCAGCACCTGACTCCGCGATGCGCCGATGCCTGCCCCCTCCGCCACGTCGGTCCCGCGACCGGGTCGGGGATCGCTCGCCGGACGGATCAACCGCACCGACGACTGGGATGCAGCCGACACCAGGGACGAGCTCGCCCAGGACTTCGGCCTTCTCCCGTAGCCCACACGCAGCGGACGCCCAGCACTCATTAAGGTCGTGGAGTGAGCTGGTGTCCGGCACCCCAAGCGTGGGTCTCCGGCAGCTGCGGGCGTTGGTGAGTGGTGGGCGTCCGGGATCAGCAGGTCTGCCCGGTCAGGATTGAGAGCAGTTGTCTGGCGCCGGGGGTGTTGGTGGGGAGGGCGGTCAGGGTTGAGCGGACGGCTAGGGGTGGGTCGAAGGCTTGGGGGCATAGGGCGGCGGTGCCTCGTCTGATCTCGGCCTCGGCCAGTACGGCGGGCAGCGTGGAGTGGGTCGCGCCGTTGAGGAGGGGGCGGACGTAGGACTCGAACTGGCGGTACGACGAGAGCGTGAAGTCGGTCGGGTGGCGGTCCGGGCGGTCCCAGGCGAGGTACAGCCGGACGATGTCGACGTCCTCGTCGTGCAGGAAGTCGTTCAGCCAGATCGCCGGGGCACGGCTGTCCGCGCCGAGGCTGGCGGACTCGTTGACCTGCGCGCCACCGATCGCCTCCGGCGGCACCCCGCAGGCGAGATACACCGCCGGCCAGAACAACGCGAAGGCGAACCCGTTGTCCATCCCGTTGAAATGCCACAGCGAGCCGACCTCGGACCACGCCTGTGCCGTCTCCTCCAGTCCGACGGCTCCCGGCCGGATCGACTGCGCAACGCCGTAGATTGTCGACAATCCGATCTCGGCGTCCACGTCCAGCCGTAGTCCCTCGTGCGGTCCGGTGCCGGCGAGTCCCCAGTCCGCCGGATACGCGATCGGTACGTCGGGCAGCCGTCGCTCGAGGTAGTACGTGACGAGCTGCCGCGCTCGATCCGGGAGCGCGGCCCGCAGCCAGATCTCGATCAGCTCCTGGCGATAGTCCTCCATCGAGAGCACCGGCACCTGCGCCTTCAACGGCCGCGGCCGACCACCGCACCGGTTGCACCTCGGATCGACCAGGTTCGCGGCCGAGGTATATCCGCCGCATCTCCCACAACCACCGCCCACGGCCTCCGAACCACAGCAGACGCAGGTGCCAACGACGTACGACTGATGCAACGTCCGACCGCAGTCCTCACAGGCGAGCAACGTCAACCTGCGCAGGGGGAACCGCCCGGCCTCGGTGAGGTCGGCGGCGAGGGTGGTGACGCCGTGCCGGTACGCCTCGCTCTGCGGGTCGAGGAAGACGTCGTACCGGATTCTGGCGGCATCCAGTGCGTCGACGAGCTCGTCCCGATACGCGGCGACCAACTTGTCGACGTCGACGCCCTCGCTGTCGGCGCGGGTCAGCACCGAGTTCTGATGGACGTCGACGCCGGCCGTCGTCACCACCCGCTCACCCCGTGCCCGCGCCGCCCGCGCCGCGATGTCCGCGGCCAGGTAGGGACCGGCCAGATGCCCCACATGCAACGGCCCGTTCGCCGTGGCGGGTGGAAGGATCACAGCGGTCACACCTGTCGACATGGGCACTCCTACCGTGGGCGGCGGTACGATGCCGACCCGGTAACTCTTCTCACCGAGTCGATCACAGGGCGCGACAATACTCTCTTGGCGGCCCGCCCACCAGCCCGAAAACCCTTCAAAACAAAGGGTTTCCGGCTGGCGGACCAAGCGATCGTTTGACTAGGCGGAACGGAAGAAGCAGCAGCTCCCGGTCGCCCCCATGGACATGTTGTGGATGCCGCCGTCGAGCTCCTGCGATCCGCGGACCCAGAACCCACCCAGGCCCTGCGTCACCAGGAAGGCTCCCCAGGTGAGCAGCCAGTCCTCCGCGCCGTCATCGGTCGGGAACGTCTCCGGCAGCGGCCGGACCCGGCGCTGCAGGACCCACGGGTTGTCCATCGCCTCGCCGAGCCGATCCGCCCAAGTCTCCGGATCAGTCCGCCAGCCGAGGAGCACTCCGTCGCCGCCATGCAGCGAGGTCGGCTTGAGGACCAGATCCTCGCGGGCGGCGACGGCGTACTCCAGCAAATCGACTTTGCGGCCGTCGACCGTCACCGGGCCGCCGCGGACCATCCGCGTCCAGGGCAGGATCCGATCCAGCGCCGCCAGCTCGTCGGCCGGGTAGAGATCCCGGTAGGCCTCGTCGGAGAGCAGTGCGAGTGAGCCCTTGCTGCCGTAGAGCTCGGCGTCGAGCGGCGTGAAGATCGCCACTTGGCCCCGCTCGGACGCTTGCAGAACCGGTTCGAGCATCTCGACCGCGCCGGGTTTGAGCAGGTCCTCGATCATGAACAGCCGGAACACGATGTCGATCGGCCGGTCGCCCAGCCACACGCGGTCGTCGGCGTAGCTCAGCGCGTCCACCGGGCAGGCGACCGCGTCGATCCCCATCGGCGCCAGCATCGCCGCGCTCTTGTGCAGCTGGCGTTCCAGCTCCGGATAGCTGTCCGGGAAGTCCGCGATGGCCATCGTCGGCCGTACGCCGGTCGGCACCTTGGCCTCGGCCAGGATCGTCCGGACGACCTCCTCCATCGTCTCGGTGTAGCTCAGCTCGTGCTGTCCGACGAAGTCCTGGATGAAGGGCAGCTCGAGCATCGCCCGGTTGAGGATCGGATTGTCGACACCACCGGCGGTGCTGCCCATGTTGATCTCGAGCAGCTGGAAGCCGTCTGCGTCCTTGTACAGGTCCGCCCGGGCGAACCGGCTGGGCGCCGTACCGCGGCCCCGGACGACCGCCGCGGCCTGCTGCTCGGTCAGGCCGACCGCCAGGGCGAACGCGGCCAGGTCGCCGCCGAACAGGCGCTCGGGAATGCGGGTCAGTGCAGAGTGCAGTAGCTCGAGGTCGTGCGTCAGTTGGTGGTACTCGGTCGCTTCCAGAAAGACCGGCCGGCTGAGGCAGCGGCCCATGTAGGCGGTGGCGTCGAGTTGCGGAGCCATGGCTGCGCGGATCGCGCTCGGCTTGGGACCCCGGGTGATGGCGGCGGCGAGATAATCGTCCGTCAATGACATGAGAACTCCTTGTCCTCCCCAACGGCCGCCCCAGATGTCTCGTTCCGCGAATGTACGAGACCCGGGCGGCCGTGGGCGGCAGGGTAATCGCCGCTGATCGGCTCCTGAAAGGGCTCAGGAAAAATCGGTCGCGGCAAACTCGCGGCGGCGTTAGCATCCAAGCGTTTGCCCTTGGAATCACTGACGAATGGGAGAACGGGATGCGCCGCGGTGTGATCGACCTCGATCGGACTGATCACTTCGACGCATTCGCGAGGACCCTTGAACTCATTGACGATGGGCATTGTGGCGCATGTCGACGCCGGTAAGACCAGCCTGACCGAGCGGCTGCTGCACGCCGCCGGTGTGATCGACCGGGTCGGCCGGGTCGACGACGGGAACACCCAGACCGACTCGATGGACCTCGAGCGGCGGCGGGGAATCACCATCCGCTCGGCGGTGGTCTCGTTCGAGCTGGGCGACCTGACCGTCAACCTGATCGACACCCCCGGACACTCGGACTTCATCGCCGAGGTCGAGCGCGCGCTGTCCGTGCTGGACGGCGCCGTCCTGGTGATCTCCGCCGTGGAGGGCGTCCAGGTCCAGACCCGCCTGCTGATGCGCACCCTCCAGCGCCTCCGCATCCCGACTCTGCTGTTCGTGAACAAGATCGACCGCCTCGGTGCCCGGTACGACGACCTGCTGGCTGATGTCGGACGCTTGCTGACCCCGGCCTGCGCGCCGATGGGTTCGGTGGCGGACCTCGGTACTCGGGCGGCACGTTTCGAGCCGTTCGACCTGCAGAACAAGGCCTTGTGCGAACTGCTTGCCGAACGCAACGACGACTTCCTGGCGCGCTACCTGGATGACTCGCTGGGGTCTTCCGAGGTTGAGGCCGAGCTGCGCCGGCAGGTCGATGGGGCGCAGGTGTATCCGGTGTACTTCGGGTCCGCGATGACCGGTGTCGGTGTGCCGGAGCTGATCACGGGCATCCGCACCTGGTTGCCACGCGCAACGGGGTCCGCTGCCGAAGCCTTGCAGGCAAGGGTTTTCAAGGTGGAGCGTGGTGCGGCCGGTCACAAGATCGCGTCCGCGCGGGTGTTCGCGGGATCACTCGCGGCACGTTCGTACGTCGACGTGCACCCTGCGTCAGGTCCGTCGTACCAGGCTCGTCCGAGTGGTGTCGAACTCTTCGAACGCGGATCCCGCCGTACCGTCGACCATGCCGAAGCCGGCCAGATCGTCGCGCTGCGGGGGTTGAAGGACGTCCGGATCGGAGACCATCTCGGCGTTCGGGTGGACGGCGTCGGACGGTTGTTCGCGCTGCCGACACTGGAGACGGTCGTCAGCGCGCGCGACCGGGTGAAGCTCTTCCAGGCGTTGACGCAACTCGCCGAGCAGGACCCGCTGATCCGGGTCCGCAAGGCCGACGACATCACAGTGTGTCTGTACGGCGAGGTGCAGAAAGAAGTCATCGCGTCGTTGCTGGAGAGCGAGTACGGGCTGGATGTCGCCTTCAGTGAGACGAGGCCGATCCATATCGAGCGGTTGAACGGCGTCGGTACGGCGTACCGGGAGATAGGTGCCCCCGACAACCTCTGGGCCGCGACGGTCGGCTTCCGTGTCGAGCCTGGCTTAGGTGTTGACTATCAAGTCGAGTCCGAAGTGGGCGCCCTTCCGCGAGCGTTCCACACCGCCATCGAGGAAACCGTCCACCTGACGTTGCAGCAGGGCCTCTACGGCTGGGAGATCCCGGACATTCAGGTCGCCGTCACCCACACGGGCTACAGCGCCCCGGTCACCGTCGCCGCCGACTTCCGCCGCCTCGTTCCGCTGGTCCTACTGCAGGCCATCGCCGCGGCTGGCACCACAGTCCACGAACCCGTTAACCACTTCGACCTGGACGTCCCACCCGACTCGCTCTCCAGGGTCCTGGCCCTGCTGGCCGAATCCCGAGCCTCGGTGGAACACACCGCCCTCCACCAAGACGTCGCGCACCTGGAGGGCACCATCCCCGCAGCCACCACCCACCCCTTCGAAACCCACCTCCCCAGCCAAACCCACGGCGAAGGCATCCTCACCACCACAACCACCACCTACACCCCAGCCCCGTCCCCCACCCCCACCCGCCCCCGCACCGACGGCAACCCCCTAGACCAAAAGCAATACCTCCTCCACCTCAACCAATCCTGATATGAGTGTGTGGTGATGAAACAAAGCATCTCGATCGAGAGTTTTGTGCGGGTCGGGGGCGGTGAGTTTGTGCCGATCCGTGAGGTACGGCGGTTTGCCGGGGACTGCTCGCATGTTCCGGGTGGGATCGTGCTGATCGTGGACGGTGTCGAGGTGTTGTCGCTCGATCTCTGGGACGACGTCAACTGGCTTTGGCCGTACGTCGTACAGGCTCTCGACGACTGCCGTCGTACTGGCACGGGGGAACGCTACTTTCCTGACCAGCCGATCCTGTTCCGCGCGAAGACCGTGGGCCGCCGGGGTGAGGTGCTGCTCTCGGTCACCGGCGAATCCATCACCCGAAAGGTTGTCGTCCCCGCCGACGAACTGTTTCCAGCGGTCGCCCTGGCCGGCCTGGAATTCTTTGCCGAGCTCGACCGACTCTGCGGGGCCGCCGCACCGGTCGAGCGCGCCGTTCTCGAAGCATGGAAGGATTTGTGAGGGTCGAGTGAAGTACGTGAGGATCGAGGCGATCGATGGTGGGTTCTTCCTCGATCCGTCCGCTTACATTGCTCAGCTCCCGGACCTCTCGGCGAGGTTGCCGGTTGGCGCTGCGGCGTTCGTGGGTGATCCGGAGCATTACGCCTTCTCCAGCCCTCGATGCGTCAAGGATCTCAAGGTCGGGTCGATGACTCTGACCGACCGCGACGGGTTGTCTCTGACGATGGTTCTGGAACCGAACCCGTTCAAGCATGAGGCCGGCCTGGTTGTCGAATACCTGAACGTGTCATCGGTCGGGCTCGAAGGCGCCGACCTCCGAGATCTGCAGCTGGATGAGATCCTTCCGCACGAGGACGGGTGCAGTCACGAGATCTCGTTCGTCGGCGGAAACCTGACTGTGGTCTGCGGGGACCTGTCCGCGAGATGGTTGGACCATGTTTGAGCGCATCTACGGGACGAGGCCGGACCTGCTGCCGCGGGCAATGGTTCGGGTGGTTCGAGCGGCCGAGACGGATGAGCGGCGGGTGCGTTGGAGTGGTCGAGCCGGCGTGGAGTTGCTGGAGCTGGACGAGCACCGCAGCCACGAACGTGACAGCCTCGGGCGTTTCCCGCGTTCTGGATCTATTCGCCTCGCGCGCAGATCCTGCTCGTGCAAACGTTCGCGGGTGTGGTGACCGTGGCACGGATCCCGGCACGTGCCTCGGAGGGATGAGCTGCGCCGACGGGTTCATGTCAGCTGCCCGGGCGGGTTAGGACGAAAGGGCTGATGAGAGTGCCTAGGGCGGCCATGAGTTTGGGGCCGGGTTTCATGGTGGTGGTTGGGACTTTGTAGCGGAGGAAGGTGTAGTTGAGGCGGTAGGCCAGGACGCCGTCGGTGGCCGTTTGGTCGCCGATCACCACGCCGGGGGTGGGGAGGTGGCGGAATGGCTTTGTGGAGAAGGGTTTCAGGGCTCGGGCGTGGTAGGTGACGCCTGGTCTGTCGGGCGACGTCGAGGGTTGCCGGAAGGAGTTGGTGGCGAAGGCGATGATCTCCAGCGACGGCAGGGACTCGACGTCCTGGAGGAATTGCGCGATGCCCTGGTCCAGGTCCTCGGTGCCGGTGTCCCAGTAGGCGATCAGGGGTTCGACGTCGACGATCGCCGTACGTGGGCCGATTGCTTCGAGGCAGGTGCGGATGTCGTCGAAGGTTCGGCACTCGTGGTGTGCGGCTCGCATCGGTGAACCCCTGTCAGTAGCGGCTGAGGGTGTCGTGGATCTTGGTCAGGGCGCTCTCGTCGGGTCCGAAGTGGGCGAGGACGGCGAGGTGTTCGCGGAGGTGGAGGAGGGGCATGCGGTCTCGCCAGCCCGGAGCCAGTGGGTGGAGTTCCTCGTAGGCGCTGAAGAAGTCGTCGGGGATGTTGCCGCAGCCGATGAGCATGGAGAGCTCGGCCTCGGGCCAGCCGTAGTAGACCGCCGGGTCGATCAGAGCCGGTCCCGGCAGGAGATTGCCGTGCCAGAGATCGCCGTGGACCAGCGCCGGGCCTTGCGAAGGGATCAGGTCGGGGAGGCGGGCGGCGACGCGCTCCAGCCGGCGGCGGTCCTCGGCGGGGACGGCGTCGTAGCAGCGCGGGACTTCCAGGAAGCGGAGGAGGCGGTGTTCGCCGAAGAATGTGTGACCGTCGTCCGTCCAGGGGTTTCGTTGCTGCACCAGGCCCAGGTAGTTGTCCTGGTGATAGCCGAACTTGTCCGACATTTGTTGGTGCTGAACGGCGAGCCGGCGCCCGGCGTCGCGCCAGAACTCCGCGGACTGGTCGGCAAGCTTGTCCGAGCCGAGGTCGGTGAGGACGAGGAAGCTCTCTGTCACCCGCAGCACCGAAGGTACGACGAACCCGCCCGGCACCTGCAGAGCGTTGAGGCCGTCCGCCTCCAACGCATACAGCCCGGGCGGCGGGTCGTCGTGGGTCTTCACGATCACCGACCGGCCCAGTGTCGTACGCACGCGGAAGGTCTTGTTGGCGACACCGCCTTCCAGCGGCGAAGCGGATTCGACGTCACCCAACTCGAGTCCGTCGAGCCATGGAGTAGTCAGCACATGGACGATCCTGGCACGCGGACGGTCGTCGGATACCCTGGTCCGCGATATGGCTGGTTCTCCTGCACCTAATCTGGTCAATCTGGAAGCCGTTTCCAAAGGCTTCGGGACCCGTACCCTGCTTGACTCGGTGAGCCTCGGCATCGGCCGGGGTGAACGCGTCGGCGTGGTCGGGCGCAATGGCGACGGCAAGTCGACGTTGCTGCGGCTCCTCGCGCGCCGCGAGGAGCCGGACAACGGCCGGATCACCCACAACCGCGACGTCCGGATCGGGTTCCTGGGGCAGACCGACGATCTCGACCCCGAGCACACCGTTCTGCACGCGGTGCTCGGCGATGTCGAGACCTACACCTGGGCGGCCGATCCACGCGCGCGTTCGGTGATGGAGCACCTGCTCGGCGGCGTGGACCACCAAGCCCTGGTCCGCACCCTGAGTGGTGGTGAACGCCGCCGGGCCTCACTAGCCAGGCTCCTGCTCACCGAGGTGGACCTGCTCATCCTCGACGAGCCGACGAACCACCTGGACATCGAGGCGGTCAACTGGCTGGCCGACCATGTGGTCGACCGGGCCAGCGCACTGCTCGTCGTCACCCACGACCGGTGGTTCCTCGACGCGGTGTGCACCGACACGTGGGAGGTGCAGGGCGGCAGCGTCACGTCGTACGACGGTGGGTACGCCGCCTACGTACTGGCCAAGGCGGAACGCGCCCGGAGCGCCCAGGTCAGCGAGGCCAAGCGGCAGAACCTGTTGAAGAAAGAGCTCGCCTGGCTGCGCCGCGGTGCGCCGGCCCGCACCAGCAAGCCGAAGTTCCGCATCGACGCCGCGAACGCCCTGATCGAGAACGAACCGCCGCCTCGCGACAAGCTCGCGCTGTCCCAGTTGGCGACCGCCCGGCTCGGCAAGGACGTGTTCGACGCCGAGGACGTGAGCCTCAGCTTCGGTGACCGGGTGATGCTCGACCACGTCACGTTCCGGCTCGGCCCGGCCGATCGGATCGGCCTGCTCGGTCCGAACGGTGCCGGCAAGACGACGTTCCTCCGAGTCCTCACCGGTCAGCTCCCGCCGGACCGCGGCCTGGTCAAGCAGGGCAAGACCGTCCGCGTGGCCAACCTGTCGCAGACCCTCGAGGAGATCGACGGTACGGCGACAGTGCTGCAGCACATCACCGACATCCGTCGTACAGCGGCACTCGCCGGCCGAGGCGGTGAGCTGACGTCGTCGCAGCTGCTGGAACGGTTCGGCTTCACCGGCGACAAGCTGACGACGCGGATCTCCGACCTGTCCGGTGGTGAACGCCGGCGGCTGCAGTTGCTGCGCATCCTGCTCGACGAGCCGAACGTGCTGATCCTCGACGAGCCGACCAACGACCTGGACGTCGAGACGCTGACTGTGCTCGAGGACTTCCTCGACAGCTGGCCGGGCGTCGTCGTCACCGTCACCCACGACCGGTACTTCCTCGAGCGCGTCAGCGACATGGTCTACGCGATCATGGGCGACGGCCGGGTCCGCCACCTGCCGCGCGGCGTCGACCAGTACATCGACGAGCTCAGCGGTGAGGCACCCCGCCGTCCAACGGTCAGCACTCCCGACGAAGGTACGGTGGAAGAGCCCGAAGTGCCGGTGGTTGACGCGGCAGCGGCCCGGGCGGCGAAGAAGGAGCTGAACCGGATCGAGCGCCAGCTCGCCAAGCTCACCGAGACCGAGGCCAAGTTGCACGACCAGCTGGCCGCCAACGCGAGCAACTACGAGCGGCTGGCAGAGCTCGACACCGAGCTGCGCAAGCTGGCCGAGGAACGGTCCGAACTGGAAACCGCCTGGTTCGACGCGGCCGAACGCGCCGAATGACGGCGAAATCCGCGCTGAATTGATCCCGCGGTTGTGAACAGCCGCACGATCAAAACCCGTCGGTAATATTGCATCGGCGCCTGTGGAAAACGTGTGGAAACAGAACTGAGTCGCGGCGCCCCCTCCGATCCCCTGTGATTCGGAGGGCGCGCCGCGACTACCGGGTGAGCGGGCCCCGTGCCGGCCGGCGTTGTTCGGGCCCCGAGCCCCGGACACCGCGCGGCCACTTTCGGCGGACCACCTCTTGCCGCCGAAGTCACCGTATTCTTGACGTTTCGTGGTCGGCCAAGCACCGACAGTGAGGACCCTAGTGTGCCCGCTCACTCAGTGTCGATAGTCGACCGCTACAGCAGTCTCACGATCTCGTTGCAACTAGCAACGATCGGAACCGGGTCGAAGTGACGGGTCGTCTTTTCGGATAATTCCGGCACAATTCCCGGGGTTTGTCCGGGGCCTGGAAAATGTCAGTGTTTTTCGAGGTCGAAGGGCCGGACCAGTTCGCGCAACACGCGCGCGATCTTCGCCTGGTCGCGATCGCTGATCGAGCCGAGCAGGGTGCGCTCGTGCGCCAGCAGGTCGGCCATCGCGGCGTCGACCGCGTCGCGCCCCGCGTCGGTGAGCTGGACCAGCACGCCGCGGCGGTCGGCCGGGTCCGGGAGGCGCTCGACCAGGCCGCGAGCGGCGAGGCGGTCGACCCGGTTCGTCATCGTGCCGGAGGTGACCAGGGTTTCCTTCAGCAGCTTGCCGGGGGAGAGCTGGTACGGCGCTCCGGCCCGGCGAAGGGCCGCGAGTACGTCGAACTCCCACGACTCCAGGCCGTGGGCCTCGAACGCCTGGCTGCGGGCGCGGTCCAGGTGCCGCGCCAGCCGGCTGACCCGGGACAGCACCTCCATCGGCGCCACGTCGAGGTCGGGGCGTTCTCTGCGCCAGGCCTCGAGCAGCCGGTCGACCTCGTCTTCCATGCCGTCGAGATTACGTCATCAAGACTCTTGACATCAAGACAACTCGCGTGCCTAGAGTATCTCGACATCAAGATAAATCCTCGGAGGAGGCGCAGCATGCGAAGGTCACCGGTCTGGAGCCCGAAGCAGTACGGCACCTACGCCGAGGAGCGTGGCCGCCCGTTCGCGGATCTGGTCCGCCAGGTGCGGGCGGACGACGTACGCACTGTGGTCGACCTCGGCTGCGGTCCGGGCAACCTGACCGTGACGCTGCGGGAGCTCTGGCCGGAGGCCACGATCCGCGGCATCGACAGCTCACCGCAGATGATCGAGGCAGCTCAGCAGTACGCCGACGACCGGTTGACCTTCGAGATCGGCGACCTGCTGGAGTGGACCGCCGAGCCGGGGTCGCTGGACGTGATCGTTACGAACGCAGTTCTGCAATGGATCCCGGAGCAGCTCGAACTGCTGCCCGGATTCGTTCGGGCACTGCGGCCGGGCGGGTGGCTGGCGATCCAGATCCCCGGCAACGGCAACGCGCCGTCGCACTCGATCCTGCGTGATCTGGCTGCGACCGAGCCCTATGCGCAGTACGCGAAGAACGCATCGCTGCGTGCCGAGGTGCCCGGCCCGGATACGTACGTCGATGCGCTCAGTGCGGAAGGTTGTGTCGTCGATGCGTGGGAGACGACGTACTTCCACCTCCTGCAGGGTGACAACGCCGTACTGGAGTGGGTGAAGGGCACGGGCGCGCGGCCGGTGTTGCAGTCCTTGCCGGACGATCTGCGGCAGCGGTTCGAGGACGAGTACGGCGCTCGGTTGGCTGAGGTCTACGAGCAGAAGGACTACGGGACGCTGCTGCCGTTCCGCCGGATCTTCGCCGTCGCGCAGAAGAAGGAGGCCTGAGGGTGCGGCTCGACCACGTGCAGGTGTCGTGTCCGCCTGGTGGTGAGGACATCGCGCGCGCGTTCTACCGCGATGCGCTCGGGATGACCGAGGTGGAGAAACCGCCTCTGCTGCAGGCTCGCGGCGGGTGCTGGTTCCGCGAGGGTACGGCGGAGGTCCACGTCGGGGTCGAGCAGGACTTCCAGCCCGCGCGGAAGGCGCATCCGGCGCTGGCCGTCGACGACCTGGACGCGCTGGCCGAGAAGCTCGAGAAACTGGGCTATCCGGTGACCTGGGACAACGAGACGATCCCGGGCCGCCGGCGATTCCACACCGCCGACGGCCACGGGAACAGGGTCGAGCTCGTCTGACCTACTCGGTCGCCAAGGCTCCGGCGGGTGCCACCTTGGCGGCCCGTCGAGCCGGGAGCACCGAGGCCAGCAGACCGGCCACGGCGGCGACCGCGGCGATCATCAGCAGCAGGCTCACCGGTACGGCGTACTCCACGCCGCCGTCGACCGTCTGGCCGCCCATCAACGCGCTGGTGCCGGTCCAGCCGTAGACCAGCCCGAGCGCGATCCCGAGGCCGGCGGCAACAAGTGCCATCAGCAACGATTCGACCGCGAGCATGCTGCGCAACTGACGTCGGGTCAGGCCCATTGCCCGCAGCAACGCGTTCTCCCGGGTCCGTTCGAGCACCGACAGACTGAGTGTGTTGCCGACCCCGACGAGGGCGATCAGGACCGATACGCCGAGCAGTCCGACACCGACGATCAGCAGGACATCGAAGATCTTGGTGTAGCTGCTCCGCTCGGCCAGACCACCGTCGACCGAGAGTTCCTTGACCGTCGGGATGGACTGCTCCACCGCGTCGATCACGGCCGAGCCGTCCGCCTTCGGATCCGACGCGAGCCAGAATCCGGTGGTCGGAGTGGTCGCGGACAGCTTGCGTAGGTCCGCCGAGGTGACCGTGATCGGATCCAGGCCCATCGCCCGGTGAGCCGTCAGCGTCAGCTTCTTCGCCCCGGCCACGACCGTCACCGGGTTGCCGTCCTCGAGACCGAGCATGTTCATCGTCGGCGAGTCCAGCAACGCGCTGCCCGGCTCGAGCTGCGCGGCCAGCGACGGGTTGTGGATGACGGACCCGGCCAAGGACGGGTCGATCCCGGTCACGGGTAGCGTCTGGCCACCCGTCTTCACGTTCACCTGGCTGACCGGAACAACCTGGGTGATGCCCTTGATGTCGCGCAGCTGCTGCTCGGCACCGGCAGGCATCTTCTCGTTGTAGGCGCCGACCTTGATGTCGACCGGGTACTGCCCGTCCATCGACACGTCGAACGTCTTCCGCACCGATGCGATCCCGACACACGTGAGGCTGATCAGCGTCACACCGATCAACAGTGCCGAAGTGGTGGCCGCCGTACGCTTCGGATTCCGAACCGCGTTCGCGACGGCGATCCGGGCCGGTACGCCGCCACCTCGCGCCGGCAACGCACCGAGCAGCCTGATCAACGCGGGCACCAGCAGCGAACCGACCGCCAATACGCCGAGGAACGAGAGAACCCCGCCGGCGACTCCGATGAGCACCTGATGCGACGACGCACCAGCGGCCAGGAGCAACCCGCCACCGGCCAGCAGCAGGAACCCGAGGATCAGTCGCACCACACCGGCCTTCGACGCAGCCGCCGGAGCAGCCTCGGGCCGCAGCGCGGCCAGCGGAGCCACCTTGGTCGCCCGACGAGCCGGTACGACGGCCGCCGCAATGGTGGCCACGGTGCCCAGGACCAACGGCAGGAACAGCGACAACAGATCCAGGTGCAGCGACACCCGCGGGAGGCCCCAGTCGAACTCGCGGGCCAATGCGAGCACCAGCGCGGACAACGCGACACCGAAGACCACCCCGATCGCCGAGGCGATCACCCCGACCACGGACGCTTCCGCGAGGACGGACGAGAACACCTGTTTGCGGGACGCCCCGACACAGCGCAGCAACGCCATCTCGCGGGTGCGCTGGGCGATCACGATGGTGAAGGTGTTGCCGATCACCAGGCACGCGACGAACAGCGCGATGACGGCGAACATGCCGAACACACCACCGAGTACGTCGATGCCGTTCGTGTAGTCCTCCACCTCGTGCTGGATCCACTCCTCGCCGGTGAAGACCTTCAGACCACCGGGGACGACGCCCTGGGCCGCGGCGGCGAGCGCTTGCTGATCGACGCCGGGCTTGGCAGCGATCGCGACTGCACGGATGAAGGCACCCGGTTCGAAGATCTTCAGCGCGGCCGGGGTCGCGACGGCCGACGCCGGTCCGACGCTCTTCGCGTCGTCGAGCAGGCCGACCACGGTGACGTTCCACGACTTGCCGGTGTACGCGTTCAGCCGCAGGGTCTGGCCAACGGAGACCTTGTGCTCGGCCGCGAGCTTGGCCGGCAGCGCGATCTCGTTCGTTGCGGTTGGCAACCGGCCGGACGACGTACCGGGGCCGGCGATCCGGGTGGTGTCGTAGAGCGCGTCGATGCCGAGCCCGGCCGGCCGGACCAGGTCGGGGAACGCGATCGTCAGGTAGGCGGTGGTGAGGGTGGCGACCGAGTCGGCCTGCGGGAGTTTCTGGAGCTTGGCGAGGGCGGCCGGGGTGATCTCCTCCCTCTCCGGGTAGACCACGGTGTCGACGCCGCGGTACTGCGCGCCGATCGTCTCGTCGATGCCGTTCGACGCGGAGGCGTGCGCGGTCAGTGCCAGGGTGCCGAAACCGACCCCGAGCACGATCGCCAGACAAGCGGCGATCAGGCGGCCCAGGTGGGCGCGCAGTGAGGACAGGACGGAGCGTCGCACCTCAGGCTCCCAGCTGCCGCAGGGCGTCGAGCACGGTCTCCGGGGTCGGCTCGAGCAGCTCACCGGCAAGCTTGCCGTCGGCAAGCATCACGACGCGGTCGGCGTACGACGCGGCGAGCGGGTCGTGGGTGACCATGACGACGGTCTGGCCGAACTCGCGGACCGAGCGGCGCAGGAAGCCGAGCACCTCCGCACCGGATCGGGAGTCCAGGTTGCCGGTCGGCTCGTCCGCGAACACGACCTCAGGCCGTCCGACGAGCGCCCGAGCCACCGCGACCCGCTGCTGCTGACCGCCGGACAGCTCCGACGGCCGGTGCGTGAGCCGGTCCTCCAGTCCGAGTACGTCGATCAGCGTCGAGAGCCACTGCTGATCAGGCTTGCGGTTGCCGAGCTCGAGCGGGAGCAGGATGTTGTCCTTCGCCGTCAGCATCGGCAGCAGGTTGAAGGACTGGAACACGAAACCGACCCGGTCCCGGCGGATCCTGGTCAGCCCGGCGTCGGGGAGCTGGGTGAGCTCGGTCTCGCCGAGCAGCACCTGACCGCTGGTCGGGGTGTCCAGGCCGGCGAGGCAATGCATCAGCGTCGACTTGCCCGAACCGGACGGGCCCATGATCGCGGTGAACCGGCCGACTCCGAAGTCGACCGACACGCCGTCGAGCGCGGCGACCGCGGTGTCGCCCTGTCCGTACACCTTGCGCAGTTCGTGCGCCCGGATCGCGGTCCGCGGCACGCCGTCCTGCGGCAGCCGCCCCACCGCAAGCTCACCGGTCTGCAAACTCATGTCACTCCTCAACTCAACGGAACGTCGTTGGTCAAGAAATTAGTGATGTCGCCCCGGGATCTCGTCGGACCGCAGACTGCAGTCGGTGTAGTACCTGGGTATTACTTGGTGGGTTTCACCAGGCCGGTCTCGTACCCCAGAACGACGAGCGCGACCCGGTCGCGGAGGCCGGTCTTGGCCAGGATCCGGCCGATGTGGGTCTTGACCGTTGCCTCGGACAACGTGAAGAGCCTGGCGATCTCGGTGTTCGACAGGCCGCGGGCGACCTCGACCAGGACCTCGCGTTCCCGGGCGGTCAGCTCGGCCAGGTCCGGGCGTTCCACCTCGCCGTCGGGCAGTGCTCCGGCGAAGTGCTCCAGCAGGCGCCTCGTCGTACTCGGGGAGACGACGGCATCACCGGAGTACACCTGCCGGATTGCTGACAGCAGGTCGGCCGGCGGCGTGTTCTTGAGCAGGAAGCCGGCCGCACCCGCCTTGATCGCGGCGAACGCGTACTCGTCCAGGTCGAAGGTGGTGAGCACGATCACCCTCGGTGCCTGGGGCAACGACTGCAGCCGGCGGGTTGCCTCCACGCCGTCCAGTCGCGGCATCCGGACGTCCATCAGTACGACGTCGCACGCGGTCACCTGGATCTTCTCGATCGCCTCGCCGCCGTCGCCGGCCTGACCGACCACCCGCATGTCCGGCTGCGAGTCCACCAGCATCGTGAAGCCGGCCCTGACCAGCTCCTGGTCGTCCACCAGGAAAACCCTGATCACGTCCGTCTCAGTCACTGTTGTCCTCCAGTCGGCAGGTGGTACGGGAGCTTGGCGATCACCTCGTAACCGCCGCCCGCCTTCGGTCCGGCGTT
The DNA here is from genome assembly GCF_037203805.1 of Kribbella sp. CCNWLW201. Lineage (NCBI taxonomy): Bacteria > Bacillati > Actinomycetota > Actinomycetes > Propionibacteriales > Kribbellaceae > Kribbella > Kribbella sp. CCNWLW201. The sequence continues at coordinate 257,815 of NZ_JBBCBQ010000004.1, forward strand.
CACCGTACCGCCGGAGATCGAGGCGCGCTGCCGCATCCCCACCAGGCCGTGACCCGGATCCGGACTCGGCGCGACCCCGGCACCCCGGCCGTCGTCGGTGACCACCACGGTCAGCATCTCGCGCCCGAAGTCCAGCCGGACGGAGGTCCGCGCTCCCGGCCCGGCGTGTTTCAGCGTGTTGGTCAGCCCTTCCTGCACGATCCGGTACGCCGTCAGGCCGAGCAGCGCGGGCAGATCGCGCGGTGTGCCGGTCACCTGGTAGTCGACGGTGAGCCCGGCATCGCGGACGTTGTCGATCAGCTCGGGCAGGCTGGATACCCCGGGCTGGGGGCGAGGCTGGTTCGGGTCGAGGTCGAGTTGTTCGTCCTGCTTGAGCAGGCCGAGCATCTTGCGCATCTCAGTCAGACTCGCACGGCCTGTGTCGCCGATGGTGGCCAGCGCCTTCTTCGCCTGCTCGGGTGACTGGTCCGCGGCGTACAGACCGCCGTCGGCCTGGACGATCATGATCGACAGGCCGTGCGCGACCACGTCGTGGATCTCCCGGGCGATCCGGGTCCGCTCGTTGGACACGGCCAGCTTGGCCTCGCGGTCGCGGTCCCGCTCGAGCTGAGCGGCCCGCTCCTCGAGTTGAGCGACGTACAGGCGGCTGGTCCGGCGCCGTTCGCCGAACGCCCAGACGCCGAAGACCAATGCGCCGAGGGCAACCATCATGGTGACCTGCTGGCGCCAGTCCGAGTTCGACCAGTAGCGCGAGACCGCCATCAGGACGCCGAGGCCGCCGATCACCAGGGCGATGCGGCTGTAGCGGACCGCGCCGTACACGGAGATCGTGTAGAGGGCGACCAGCAGGCCGGCATTGGCCGGCATCAGGGCGGCGCCGCCGAGCCATTGGAGCGTGGCGACCGCGGAGACACCGAAGAGGACCAGTTCCGGATGGGTGCGGCGCCAGATCAGCGGCACCAGCATGCCGAAGCCCAGGACACCCACGAACCCGGCCTGCGCGATCGACAGGAGACCGAAGACCATGCAGAAACCGCCGGCGAGCAGCAGGTCGAACGCCTTGCTGCGGGCAGGCACGGGCCGCGCGGTCAGGATCCCCGTCATGCGGGCCAGGGTACGGCGAAGCGCGGCACGGGAGGTCATGCCACGGGCTGATGTCGCGGTACTACCGGAGTCTGGTGATCGCTTCGGCGGGTCGCCGTACCGGGGCTATTTGTGGGGGCGCGTGGACAGGACCGGCTTGGCCTCGAGGCCGGAGAGGCCGTTCCAGGCCAGGTTGACCAGGTGGGCGGCGACGTCCGGCTTCTTCGGCTTGCGGGCGTCCAGCCACCACTGACCGGTGAGCGCGACCATGCCGACCAGCATCTGCGCGTACATCGGCGCGTTCTTCGGGTCCAGGCCGCGGCGCTTGAACTCCTCGGCCAGGATGTGCTCGACCCGGGTGGCGACATCGCTGAGGATCGAGATGAACGAGCCGCTCGACGACCCGACCGGCGAGTCGCGCACCAGGATGCGGAAACCGTCGGAGTTGTTCTCGATGTAGTCCAGCAGTGCGAGCGCCGCCTGCTCGACCAGCTCGTGCGCACGCCCGGCCGTGAGCGACTGGGTGACGCCGTCGAGCAGAGCCCGGACCTCGCGGTCCACGACGACGGCGTACAGGCCTTCCTTGCCGCCGAAGTGCTCGTACACGACCGGCTTGGAGACCTCGGCGCGAGCCGCGATCTCCTCGACCGAGGTCGCCTCGTACCCCTTCTGGGCGAACAGGCCACGGGCGATGGTGATGAGTTGTTCGCGACGTTCGGCACTCGTCATCCGGATCCGGCCGGTCCGCCGCGGTTTGGGTTCCGTCACGTCGAGATCACGTCAGCATCATGCCGTACTCGGGTGTTGCCGGTGGGCGATTTACAGCTGATGATGCCTCAGGCCGCCGCTTTCAGCGGTGTCTTGGCTCCTGTGTCGGCCCGGCGGGCCTCCAGGCGCTCGCGGATCGGCCAGCGCACGTCGCTGACCCAGCCCATCTTCTCGAAGAACCAGATGCAGCGCGCCGACGTGTCGAGCTGGCCCTTGAGTACGCCGTGCCGCGCGCAGGTCGGGTCGGAGTGGTGCAGGTTGTGCCACGACTCGCCCTGGCTCAGGATCGCCAGCCACCACACGTTGCCGGACTTGTCCCGGCTCTTGAACGGCCGGTCGCCGATCGTGTGGCAGATCGAGTTGATCGACCAGGTGACGTGGTGGAGGAGCGCGATCCGGACCAGGCTGGCCCAGAAGAACGCGGTCAGCGCGCCCTCGATCGACCACGACCAGAGACCGCCGATGACGGCCGGCGCGAGCAGCGAGAACGTCACCAGCAGCGGGAACATCCGGGACACCTTGACGATGTCCTTGTCCTTCAGCAGGTCCGGCGCATACTGCCGCTGCGGGGTCTGCTCGGTGTCGAACAGCCAGCCGATGTGCGCGTGCAGGAAACCCTTGGTCAGCGCGCCGAGGCTGGTGCCGTACTTCCACGGGCTGTGCGGGTCGCCGTCGCGGTCGGAGAACTTGTGGTGCTTGCGGTGATCGGCCACCCAGCGGACCACCGGGCCCTCGATCGCCAGCGAGCCGGCGATGGCGAGCGCGTACTTCATCGGCCGGTTCGGCTTGAACGACTTGTGCGTGAACAGCCGGTGGAAACCGATCGAGATGCCGTGGCCGGCGATCGTGTAGAACACCACCGCGATGACGATGTCACGCCAGCCGAGGAACCCGCCCCAGGCGATCGGTACGGCGGCCAGCACGGCCAGGAATGGGATACCGATGAACAACGCCAGCGCCACCTGCTCCCACGGGCGCTTCTGCTCACCCCCGAGCGTTCCGGTGTCGACCTCGAGATCGTCGGCCTGGGCGCGGGTGGGCGCCTCCGGTGCGGCAACGGCGGGTGGAGTCATGGCGTGTTTCCCTCAGCTGGAAGACTGCTTACCTACGCTACCGTAACCTACGGAGGCGTAGGTAAGGAACCCCTCAGCGTGTTGTGCGCCCCACTCATGGCAAACTGTCCCGGCAACCACGATCCCCCGTGGGGTACTCGGCAGCCCGCGAGACTTTGAATCTCGAAGACCTGGATCGAAACCAGGCGGGGGAGCAAATGAGGACCCGCAGGCTCACCTGCGGGTCCTTCCCACGCACCGCTACGCTCGCCACCGGCCGCGTGCTATCGCCCGCGGTGTGCCCGCCATCATGGTTGCCATGCGACGGCGCGGACGGGTGAGGGTTCGAGACGTTGTGTGGTTCGACGGAACGCAGTCGCCACCCGCGAGGCGCCGAAGCCGCGAGGCTCCCGATCCGGCGTACGACGACAAGCTGTCCGCCTATCTGTACGTCATCTCCGTCGTGGCGACACCGGTCGCCCTCATCGCGGCGCTCCTTGACCCGTTCGACCTGCCCGAGGCCGTGTACGGCATCGCAATTGCGCTGGCGTCCCTCTTCCCCTGGGTCATGGTGTCGGAAGTCTGCGAGGAGCGCGGTCGACGGGCCTACAGCTGGTACGGGTTGAAGGCTCAGATCTGGCTTCAGCTAGGTGGCGCGCTAGCCCAGGCCATCCGCCACATCCGCCGCCCATCCGACCAAGCGAGCTGACCCGCGGGCTCCCGTTCATCCCACGCATTGCCAACTTTTTGCACGGTTCAGCCAACGAACGGCGCTCAAACTGGAAATCTGGTGCACGAACTACCCCGCCGCGAGCACTCCAACGGTCCGCCCCCAAAGGTGCGAGGCTCTTCGGGTGATTGATGAGTTCGCCAAGGGATGTCTGCACGATGTGTTGCGGTGGGGGCGGGCGGGTTTGGTGGGAAGGTGGAGGGGCTGTCCGAGTACGACGTACGACGGCCGCTCACCAGGACCGGGACCAATCTGCTCGGGCTGGTGAAGCACCTGACCTTGTCGGAGGCTCGGTATTTCGGGCTGATCTTCGATCGTCCGTATCCGGAACCGATCCCGAGCTTCGACGACCCGGGGTTCCAGAACCGGGACTCCCTGTGGGTCGGCGAAGGTGAGTCACGTGCGGACATCATCGACGCGTACAACAGGGCGTGCCGGCACGCGGACGCCACGGCGACACGACGATGCACACGACGGTCGGCCCTGTGACTCCGCGGGCTAGACGCAGGACCTCCGCCAACCACCACAACACGTGCCCCGCCAGATGCTCACCCCAGCCGAACGCGGCGGCCTCAGCTTCGATGAGCGCTCATTCGAGTAGCCGTGGCTCACTCGATGATGCAGAAGAGGGTGCCGTTGGGGTCGGCTAGTACTACGAAGTCGGCGTTGGGTGGGTAGGTCCATTCGACTCGGGTGGCGCCCAGGGCGAGGAGGCGTTCTACCTCGGTTTCGAGGGTGGAGGTGGTGCGGTCGACCCAGAGGTCGAGGTGGGTGCGGTCGGTTTCGTCGAGGTGGATGCGGGTGCCCGGGCCGTCCTTGGGGCCGAGGAACGCCGGGTTCTCCGGGCGGGCGTCGTACCCGAGGGCCTTGCTCCAGAACGATGCCGAGCGGTGGATGTCCGAGACGTTCAGTACGACGGCTCCGAGGGTGAGGGCCATGGGTTCTCCTTGGGTTATTCGCCGGTCCGGCCGTCTATTCGTTCGCGGATGAGGTCTGCGTGGCCGTTGTGGCGGGCGTATTCGCCGACGAGCTTGTTGAGGTTCCAGCGGACGCTCATGCCGCTGGCTGGTCCGATCGCGTCGAGCGTGGGGTGCTGACCGATTCGGTCGTCCGCCGCCTGCCGTTCACGCGCCCAGGCTGCCATCGAGTCGGCCATCATCGACGCGACTACGTCGAAGTCCCACTCCGGACCGTCGCTGGTGTATTGGCCCCAGACGAAGTGCAGTTCCGTCTCGGGTCCGAGCGCCCACGCCGCGTACACCCGCTCCATCTCCGCCATGTGCCGCACGATCCCGAGCAGCGACAACGCCGACGGTGCCACTGCCCGCATCACCAACTGGCCGGCATCCAACCCATCGCACTTGGCCGCCAGCGCGTCCCGATGAAACCGCAGCCACCCGAGCAGGATCTCCCGCTCATCCCCGTCCCCGGGCTGCGCCGCACGTTCCATTCCAATCGCTCCTCATTCCGCGGTGGATTGTTGCGCCGGTACGGCGTACTCCGGCTGGACGGTTTTGCGCATGACGGTGTGGTTTTTGCCTTTGGGGCGGGTGTGGGTGAGCCGGCTTGTTCGAAGAGGGTGCGGGTGCCCGCCCCTCGTTCACCAGCCGCTCCTTGATCGCGCGGTTCCCCTCGCTGGTCTGCCCGCGCTCGGCGCACGGCGGATGGAACCACGTACACCAGCACCCGTTCCACACCCGTTGTGCCGTTCCGCCAACCCCGCGAACGCCGCCCACGTCTCCGGCCCGAGCGGCTTGACCGTGTAGCTGCTCATACAGCCACCGTAGAACCCATTCCGGACGATCTACCTCCGGAACTTCCGAGCAGTACGACGATGGTTAGCGGAGCGGCGCTTGTTCGTCTGTGTGGTGGGTGGGCCTGCTGACGAGCGATGGGGCGATCGCCGGGCGGCGGGTTTCTGGATGATTGGTGTCACCCGGTGGCAGTGATCTTCCGGGAAGCGGCGTTCGGGGTGGGCGTGAGACCGGTCACGGTGTGGGGGTATGCGAGGGCGGTTGTGGGCGGGGATGGCGGGGTTGGGTGGGGACGGGGTGGGGGAGGTGGGTGGGGGAGCAAGTAGGCTTGCGCGGGCACCCCGGACGGTGAATACCGCGAGTGCCTGTGCTGATACTTGTTCCACCAACTCGCAGGGAACTCGAGGAGAAGACCGCGTGACTTCCCATCGTCCCGCGGCGGTCGTCATCATGGCCGCCGGTCTGGGAACCCGGATGAAATCGGCGACCCCGAAGGTGTTGCACGAGATCGGCGGGCGCAGTCTCGTCGGGCACGCCGTGGTCACCGCCCGTGCACTCGCGCCGGAGCACCTGGTAGTCGTGGTCGGCAACGGCCGCGAGCTGGTCGAGGCGCATCTGGCCGCCGTCGACCCCGAGGTGAAGACCGCCGTCCAGGAGCAGCAGTTGGGCACTGGTGACGCAGTCCGCGCCGGGCTGACCGCCGTACCGAAGGACTTCGACGGCTCGGTGATCGTCACGTCGGGTGACGTACCGCTGCTCGAGGCGGAGACCCTGCAGGAGCTGGTCGGTACGCACGACAAGCAGGGCAACGCGGTGACCGTGCTGACCGCGCGGGTGCCTGACCCGACCGGGTACGGGCGGATCATCCCGGGCGAGGACGGCACCGTCGCCGGAATCGTCGAGCACAAGGACGCGTCGCCGGAGCAGCGGCAGATCGACGAGATCAACGCCGGGATCTACGTGTTCGACGCGGCCACGCTGCGCGACGGCCTGAGCCGGATCACCACCGACAACGCGCAGGGGGAGCTGTACCTGACCGACGTACTGGCGATCGCCCGGCAGGACGGCAAGCGGGTCGGTGCGTATGTCACCGACGACGCGATGCAGACCGAGGGCGTGAACGACCGCGTCCAGCTGGCCGCGCTCCGGGCCGAGCTGAATCGCCGTACGCTCGACAAGCTGATGCGCGACGGGGTCACGATCGTCGACCCGAACACGACCTGGGTCGACCAGACGGTCCGGCTGGCCCGCGACGTCACCCTGCTGCCGAACACCCAGCTGCACGGCGCGACCACGGCTGGCAGCGGTACGACGATCGGCCCGGACACGACGCTGACAGACGTGGAGATCGGCGAGAACGCCACGATCATCCGGGCGCACGGCTCGAGCTCGGTCATCGGTGACGGAGCGTCCGTCGGCCCGTTCGCGTACCTGCGCCCCGGTACGTCGGTCGGCGTCAAGGGCAAGATCGGGACCTTCGTCGAGACCAAGAACACCAGCATCGGCGACGGCGCCAAGGTGCCGCACCTCACGTACGCCGGTGACGCGACGATCGGCGAGGGCGCGAACATCGGCGCCGGCACGATCTTCGCCAACTACGACGGGGTCGCGAAGCACCCGACGCATGTCGGCAAGCACTCGTTCATCGGCAGCAACTCGGTGCTGGTCGCGCCGCGGACGATCGCGGACGGCGCGTACCTGGCCGCCGGTACGGCGCTGACCGAGGACGTCGGCCCGGGTGAGATCGCGGTCGCGCGGGCCCGGCAGCGCAACATCAAGGGCTGGGTCGCTCGCAAGCGCGCCGGCACGAAGACCGCAAAGGCCGCGGAAGAGGCTTTGGCCGCACAGCAGACGGACGAGCGTGCTGTGGGCGACACTGGCGAGAAGGCGTAACAGGAGGCCGGCCATGAGCGGGATGAAGCGAACCACCGAGAAGAACCTGATGGTGTTCTCCGGCCGGGCTCACCCCGGTCTGGCCGAGGAGGTCGCCGAGCAGCTCGGCGCCGGCCTGGTCCCGACATCGGCGTACGACTTCGCCAACGGCGAGATCTACGTCCGGTTCGAGGAGTCGGTCCGGGGCAGCGACGCGTTCGTGATCCAGAGCCACACCTCGCCGATCAACGAGTGGATCATGGAGCAGCTGATCATGGTCGACGCGCTGAAGCGGGCGTCGGCCAAGCGGATCACCGTGGTGCTGCCGTTCTACGGGTACGCCCGGCAGGACAAGAAGCACCGCGGCCGGGAGCCGATCTCGGCCCGGCTGATGGCCGACCTGTTCAAGACCGCCGGCGCGAACCGGCTGATCTGCGTCGACCTGCACACCTCACAGATCCAGGGCTTCTTCGACGGCCCGGTGGACCACCTGATGGCGCTGCCGATCCTGAGCGAGTACGTGCAGAAGAAGTACGGCGACCAGCAGCTGGCCGTGGTCTCGCCGGACGCCGGCCGGATCAAGGTGGCCGAGCAGTGGTCGGCCCGGCTGAGCGGTGCGCCGCTGGCCTTCATCCACAAGACCCGCGACATCGAGCGGCCGAACGAGACGGTCGCCAACCGGGTCGTCGGTGAGGTGAAGAACCGGGTCTGCATCCTGGTCGACGACATGATCGACACGGCCGGCACCATCACCAAGGCAGCCGACGCGCTGTACGCCGACGGCGCGGCCGGCGTGGTGATCGCCGCGACCCACGCGATTCTGTCCGGTCCGGCGGTGGACCGGCTGAAGAACTGCCAGGCCAGCGAGGTGATCGTCACCAACACGCTGCCGATCGCCGAGGACCGCCGGTTCGACAAGCTCACCGAACTGTCCATCGCGCCCCTGATCAGCCGAGCCATCCGCGAGGTCTTCGAGGACGGCTCAGTCACCAGCCTGTTCGACGGCCGCGCCTGAGCCCGGCCCACGCCTGAGCACACCTGCGTAGTACGCGACACCCAGCGACGCCGCGGTCATGGGGAGTGCGGTGATCAGGCCGGCGATACCGTTGCCTGGTACGACGAACGTCGCCACGATCGTCAGCCAGAACAGCGGGATCCAGCGCGGCACGGCCCGGGAACGCCACAGGCCGACCGCCTGGATCACGGTGCCGACGGCAACCAGCAGTGCACCGGGGATCATCACGCCGAACAGGTGCGCGGAGTCGTCGTTGATCCGCTCGATCACGCTCGCGTCGACACCGGGCGCGGTCGCGAAGTAGTAGGCGGCGGCCCAGCCTGCGGCTCCGACGGCGTACAGCGCGGTGCCGATCCACATGACGACAGCACCCACGGTCGCCCAGGCAGATCCACGCCCGCGGACGAGGAGTGTGGTCAGCAACGCCTGGGCCGGCACGTTGAGGACCAGCAAGGTGCTGAGCACCACCAACAGACCCCACCACAGATCGCGGACAGGCTGGATGTCGCTATAGGCGTACGTCTCGCCGCCCCCAGCCGGCTCAGGCCACAGCAGCCCGCCCGGAACCGCTGCAACCGCAGTGAGCGCGAGCAACAACGCGACGATCCCAATCCGGCGCCGGAGCACGGGATCGGCAGTGATTGGACTGGAAACAGTCTGAGTGGCCATCGTGAGCCTCCGAGAGATGTGAGCTGACCTCCTCAGCAAACGCCGAGCCGGTTGCCTGCCACATCGGAGCCGGTACGGACCCGATCTCCGTGCTGGCTCGGAGCCGGATGGGGTACTGCGGACTTACTCTGACGACATGCGGTGGCCACGGTGGGTCGCGCTCGGTACCTTCCTGCTCGTCCTGGTGATGGTCGCGGGGAGTTGCTGGCTGCTGATCGCGTACCGCACCGGCCCGCACACGCTCCGGAACTTCGCAGCCCTCGCCACGATTGGGACCGCCGTCAACCTGCTCGGACTAGTGGTCAGTCGGCGCGAGGCCCTGGTCGGGGCGCTCCTTGGCTGGATCGGCGCCGTCACGGTCTTCCTGACTGCCCGCGACGTGTACTACAACGCCGACGGCCTGCCGCTGGATACCCGGGTCGTCGCCTGGCTCGACGAGAGCGGCTGGTGGCTGCTCGCCGCGATCAGCCTGTTGCTGCTGTACTTCCCGAACGGTCAGCTGGTCAGCCCACGCTGGCGACCCGTTCCACCGACATTGGTGCTGCTCTGCGCCGTGCAGCAGGCCTTTGGCGCGTTCGCCTCGCAACCATTCCTCCAACCGCTGCAGGACCTGCCACGCCCGTACGGCGCCCTGTCTCAGCCGCTCCAGGTGCTGAGCAACGTCGTGTTCGTCGGCTTCCTGGTGCTGTGTCTGGCAGCGGCTGTCTCAGTAGTGATCCGCTACCGCCGGTCGACCGGCAAGGTCCGGGACCAGGTCAAGTGGCTGTCGCTGGCCGGTCTCGCAGCCGTTCTCTACCCGGTCGTCTGTCTGGCCGAGATCGTCGTCACCGGTGACACCGGCATCGTCGCGACAGTCTTCGGTCTCGCCGCACTGGTGTCCCTGCCGGCTTCCGTCGCCGTGGCGATGCTCCGGCACGACCTGTACGACGTGGACCGCGTGCTGGCCGACACCGTCACGTACGGCACCGTGATGGTCGTCCTGCTGGGCACGTACGCGGTGGCGGCCGTGTCACTCGGGCTGGTGCTCGGCCGCGACTCCGCAGTCGTCGCTGCGGCCGCCACAGCTGTGTGCGCGCTAGTGCTCTCCCCACTGCGGACCAGGTTGCAGCGTGTGGTGGACAGAAGGCTCTATCCACCACGGCGTGCTGCGCTGCTGGCGATCGAGGACCTGCAACGGCGGATCCACACCGAGCAGGCCCAACCGGAGGAGCTGGAGGCCGCCCTGCGCACTGCACTCCGTGATCCGGGTCTGCGGGTCGGTCTGCTGATCCCTGGGGCGTCAGGCTTCGTCGACGCCGCTGGTACGCCGGTCGGCGGACCACAGTTGGTTCCGGTGATGCTGGGTGGCGCGCAGATCGGCGTACTCGGGTCAGATAGCACCAGTCCCGCCGTACTGAAGGCAGTGGCGGCTGGGGCGGCCAGTCTGGTTGAGGTGACGCGGTTGAGGGCCGAGTTGGCCGGGGCATTGCGAGAGGTGGAGGCGAGTCGGGCGCGACTCGTGCAGGCGGGTGATGCCGAGCGGCGGCGGCTCGAGCGGGATCTGCACGACGGAGCCCAGCAACGGCTCGTCTCGTTGGGGATGGCGATGCGGCTGGCGCAGCGGCACCTCGACGACGGGACGGTGGATGTTGACGGGCTGCTCGATCAAGGGGTGGCGGAGCTGGCCACGGCGGTGGCGGAGTTGCGGCAGATCGCGCACGGGTTGCGGCCGACGAGCCTGGACGACGGGCTGCACGCCGCCCTGAGTGCGATGACGCAGTCGCTGCCGATCCCGGTCCGCCTGCAGATCCCGGCGGACCTGCCGGAGGAATTGGCCACGACGGCGTACTTCGTGGCCGCCGAGGCGGTGACGAACGCGGCGAAGTACGCGAACGCGACGTCGATCGCGGTCCGGGTGTCGCACTCGGCGGAGAGGGTGACGGTGCTGATCGAGGACGACGGGTGTGGGGGCGCGGCGCCGCGTCCTGGCTCGGGACTGAGCGGACTGCTGGACCGGGTGGCGGCGGTCGGCGGTTCGCTCAACCTACGGAGCCCGGCCGGTCGCGGTACGACGATCGAGGCGGTGCTCCCGTGCGAGTCGTGAACGGGGGTGGACGATGCGGATCGTGATCGGGGAGGACTCGGCGTTGTTCCGGGAGGGGCTGGCGCGGTTGCTGGCCGATGCCGGGCACGAGATCGTCGGCCTCGCACCCGACGCCCCGACCCTGATGACGGTGGTCGCAGAGACCGCACCCGACCTGGCCGTGATCGATATCCGGATGCCGCCCGACCACACCGACGACGGTGCCCGGGCGGCTCGCAGGCTCCGGATGCTGCATCCCGGGCTGGCGATCGTGCTGCTGTCCCAGCACATCGAGACCCGGCACTCGGTCGAACTGGTGGCGACCGGCGGGTTCGGCTATCTGCTGAAGGATCGGGTGCTCGCGGTCGACCAGTTCCTCGACGCCCTGGACCGGGTCGCGGCCGGTGGGTCGGCACTCGATCCCGAGGTGGTCGCCCGGTTGCTTGGCCGCCAGCGGTCCGACGACCGGCTCACCCCGCTGACGCCGCGGGAGCGGGAGGTGCTCGCGTTGATGGCGGAGGGCTGCACCAATGTCGGCATCGGCCGCCGGCTGTTCCTGACCGAACGCACGGTGGAGACGCATGTCGGCAGCATCCTGGCCAAGCTCGGTCTGCTCACCAACGACGAACAGCACCGCCGCGTGCTCGCCGTACTGGCATATCTTGGGGAGCACTGACCGCTTCTGACGAGGATGGCTACATGCGGATCGCTGTGTTCCACCCCGGCGCGATGGGTTCGAAGCTGGCCGCGCAATTGGTTGCCGCAGGCCACGAAGTGCACTGGGTGCCGGACGGACGGAGCCCGGAGAGTACGGCGCGCGCCGAGGACGCGGGGTTGATCGGTACGTCGTTCGCCGAGGCGGTCGGTGCGGCCGAGGCGGTGTTGTGTTCGTGTGCACCACAGGGCGCGGTGGACATCGCCGTACAGGTCGGTCAGGCCGGGTTCGACGGGCTGTACATCGAGGCGAACCCGTTGTCGCCAAAGTCGTTGCGGGTAGCGCAGGCAGCGGTGGCACGGGCGACGTTCGTGGACGCCGGTGTCGTCGGTCCGCCGCCGACGGGTGGGCCGAGTCCGACGCACCTGATGCTCGCCGGCGCGGCCGCCCAGCAGGCGGCCGAGCTGTGGGCCGGGACCGCGGTGACCCCCATGGTGGTCGGTGACCAGCCCGGTGCGGCCAGCGCGGCGAAGTCGTCGTACGCCCTCTACAACAAGGGCAAGGCAGCCCTCGCGGTGCTCGCCTTCCAGCTCGCGGAGAAGCACGGCGTCACCGAGGCACTGACCGCACAACAGGTCCGCGGGGATGCCGGCTCGCTGCAGGATCCGTCGCTGCCCGACCAGCTCCGCCGAGTCGCGTGGCGCTGGGGCCCAGAGTTCGACGAACTCGCCGAGACTCTCGACGACGCCGGCCTGGAAGGCGACGCAGCCCGAGCCCTCCGCCAGGTCTGGACCAAACTCACCTGACCCCGTAGTCCGTCAGCACGAATGGCGGGATGCGTTCCAGTACGCCGACCAGCTCCGCGAACGCAAGGTCGACGAGCTCGACCGTCCACGGGACGTGGGCCCAGGTGACCAGGCTCTGCTGGTCGATCCGCCACTCGAGCCCGGGATGGGCCAGCATCCACTCCATCATCCGGGGATGCAGGACGGCCGAGGCGTACCGATCGTCGATGCAGTCGACCCGGAACAGCCGGTTGAACTCGGGGCTCTCCAGCTCCAGATCCAGCTGAGGTACGGCGGGATCGGCCCGCCGGAGCGTGAGCACGGGCAACTGCACCGGCAGGTCGAACGCGACGAGATGCGCGGTCAGACGGATGCCGTCCAGGCTCTGATAGGCGTAGTTCGCGAACCGTGCCGGCCGTCCGCCGTACTCCCCGACCATCACGTTGATCGCCTTCCCGTCGGCGCGACAGATCGCGTCGCCGACGTCGGTCAGCAGTACATCGCCGGGAGCGGGAACCCAGCCGCGCTCGCCGGCCTCGAGTTCGCGCAACTGCTCGCTGGTGCGGCGCTTCCGCCGGATGCTTCGGATGTGCCAGCGGTAGAGAACGATGCAGACGAACAGCGGTACGCCGAGGACCACCACGGTGATGACGAGGTCAGGCATCAGTACGTCGTTTGGCCGTAGTCGCGCAGGACGTATGGGGGGATGCGGTCGATCAGGCCGTTCATTGCCTCGAGTCGGGCGAGGACGTCGCGGACGGTGAAGGAGCCGTGGCCCCAGGAGACGAGGGCGTTGCCGGCGAACTGCCACTCCAGGCCGCGGTTGAACAGCATCCACTCCATCATCCGCGGGTGCAGGACGGCCGAGGCGTACCGTTCGTCGGCGCAACTGATCCGGAACGCGTCGTTGAACGCCTTGCTCTCCAGCTCCAGATCACGGCCGCCGAACATCCGCTTGAGCCCCGAGTCCTTGGTCAGCGTGAGCGGCGGCAGCGCGACGGGCAGGTTGAGCGCGACCACGTGCACCGTGTGGTTCTGCGTCTGCCCGTTCGAGCCGGAGCTGGTCGTGTAGGTGTACTCGAGCACGCACATGCCCCGGTCGCGGAAGTCGCCCGCGAACATCTCCGCGGGCCGGCCGCGCTGGAACAACCGGGCCGCGACCTCGATCAGCCAGGGGTTCGGCGGAACCGGAAACCAGCCGAGCTGCGCCGCCTCCGCGGCCCGCCGCCGGAGCTGGTCCTGGCGATGCCGCACCAGTACGACGATCAGTACGGCGAACGCCGCGATCACCACCGCGCCGGAGAGCAGGACGATGAACAGACTCGTGGCGAACACGGCAGCAAGGTAGCGGAGCGTCGGGGCCAGGTGAGGGACCGAAGGACAGGAGGTGTCGAGGGTGCCCACGCTCACGCCACCGTCGCGGGGCGCGAATTCGGGCACCACCTCCTGTCCTTCGGTACTGGAATTACGGCTGGACGGTGAAGGTGTACGTCTTCTGCCCGGTGGTGACCGCGGTGCCGCCTGCTGTGGTGGCGGTGACCTCGAAGACGACGGTGTAGGTGCCCGCCGCCTCGAAGGCCCAGTTCGCGTGGGCATGGGTGTTGATCGCGATCGACCGGGTGTCCGGCAGCCCGTTGCCGCTGTCGAACCAGACGGTCGGCGTACCGAGTGCGCTGGTGGTGTAGACGCTCACGTCGGCCGGTCCGCTCGCCGACACGAGTTTCACGCTGACCGTGTTCCCCGACAGCGCCCCGCTCGGCACGCCCTCGGTGTTGAACCCGGGCCAGACGATCCCACTCGCCTGCGTCTGCGGCAGGATCCACACCGCCGACCCCGGCGTACCCAAGAACGAGTACGCCGAGTTCGACGGCACTGTGGTCTTGCTGGCTGACACAGCGTTCAGTACGACGTCAGCCGGCTGCCGATCCACGGCCGGGGTGACCGTGCCATCGCGCAGGTCGAGAGTGAGCGCGGACCCGGTCCAGTCGACGTCGATCGCGTCCACATGACCGCTGGAGATGGTCGTGACCGCGTGCGCGGGAGCAACCGTGAGTACTGCTGCGACGAACCCGGCGATCACTGCGCCGGCGAGGGACTTCACGGCTGCGCCTTGAAGGTGTAGGTCTCCAGCGGCGAGTAGACCGTCTTGCCGTTGGCGGCCAGGGTGCCCTGGGCCCGAACCCAGACCTGGTACGTGCCGGCGGCCTCGAAGGCCCAGTTGGCGTGCTTGTGCCCACCGGCAGTTGCGGTGGTCCGGTCCGGCAGACCGTCGCCGCTGTCGGCCAGGACGGTCGGTGCACCGAGGCCGTCGACGGTGAAGATGCTGAAGTCCGCCGGGCCGCGGACGCCGACCACGTCGATCTTCAGGGTGTCGTCCTTGAACACACCGGGCGCGATCTCCTCGGCTGCGATCCCGGCGAACAGCAGCTCCGGGTCCTCCACCTGCGGCAGAACCCAGACCGGGGCGTCGGCCGCGCCGAGGAACGAGTAGGCCGGGTCGTCCGGCACTGCGGTCTTGGCGGCCGGCTTGGCCACCAGCTGGACCTCGGACGGGTCGTATTCGGCCTCGTGCGCCTCGTCGTGAACGTGCAGGTTGAGGGCGCCGTCCTCGTAGGCGATGCCGAACACGTCGACATGACCCTCGTCGAGGACGACGGGGGAAGCGGCCGAGGCCGGTGTAGCCAGGCCGGTCAGCGCGAGGACTGCCGCCAGCGGCAGTACCACGCGATAAGGCTTGCGCATGGAAATCCTTTCAGGGTTGGACGGCTGTATTCAGTTGTTGGGGCACCCGAGCCGCCGCTGGGCCGCGGCGGGAGAGCAGGCCGTGCCGGGGCGCGAACACCCAGCACGCGATGAACACCGCGGTCGCGGTGAGCACGATCAACCCGCCGGCGGCGAGGTTGAACGCGTAGGACAGATACAGCCCGGCGAGCCCGGAGAAGGCGCCGATCAGCGGCGCGATCAGCATCATCACGCCGATCCGGTCGGTCAGCAGCCGGGCGCACGCGGCCGGGGTGATCAGCAGGGCCAGCACCAGGATGTTGCCGACGGCCTGGATCGAGATGACGATCGCGACCGTCACCATGGCGTAGAGCGCGAGGTCCAGCCAGAAGATCGGCAGCCCGACCGACCGGGCGGTTTCCCGGTCCAGTCCGACGGTGACGAACTCCTTGTGCAACGCGCCGGTGATCAGCAGCAGTACGGCGCCCGCCACCGCGACCGTGATCACGTCCGCGCTGCTGATTCCGAGCACCGAGCCGAACAGGAACGATTCGAGTGAGCCGCCGTACCCGGGCGCCGTACTCATCACGACGATCCCCAAGCCGAACGCGGCCGCGAAGAACACACCGATGACGGTGTCCTCCTTGAGCCGGCGGTTCTGTGAGAACACCGCGATCGACAATGCGGTCACCAGCCCGGCGACGATGCCGCCGAGGACCAGGCTCGTCTTCAGCACGAACGCGATCGCGATACCGGGGAACACCGAGTGCGCCACCGCGTCGCCGATGAACGCCATCCCGCGCAGCGCCACGTGACTGCCGATCACCCCGCAGACGACGCCTGACATCAGCACGACGAGGAACGCGCGCTGCATGAACACGTGGTCCCAGGGTTCGGTGAAGAACTCGATCATCGGGTCACTCCCAGGCTGTGCAGCAACTGCTCGGACCTCGCGACGCCGAACGCGCGCAACCAGACGGCCGGGTCGCGCAGTTCGTCGGGGGAGCCGTCGGCGACGACCGTCCCGTTGAGCAGGCAGAGCCGGTGACAGGTGTCGGCCGCGGCCGGGAGGTCGTGGGTGGTCATCAGGATCGCGGTGCCCTCGGCGGTCAGGCTCTTGAACAACCGGGTGAGAATCTCTTGCGTCGGTACGTCGAGGCCGGTGAACGGCTCGTCCAGCAACAGCAGCTTCGGCTGCAGTGCGAGCGCCCGTGCCACCAGTACTCGTTGCCGTTGACCACCGGACAGCTCACCGATCGGACGGGTGGCGAGATCGGTGAGATCGACCCGTTCGAGAGCTTCCTGTACGGCGGTCCGGTCGGCGGCACCTGGTCGCCGGAGCCAGCCGATGCGGTGGGTCCGGCCGGTCATGACCGCGGTCCGTACCTGGACCGGGTAGTCCCAGACGAACTCGTGTCGCTGCGGGACGTAGCCGATGGTTCCGCGCGCCTCGGCCGGCGTACGGCCGTCGATGGTGATGCTGCCCCGGCGGTTGGGGATCAGGGCCAGCAGGGATCGCAGCAGCGTGGTCTTGCCGGCGCCGTTCGGGCCGATCAGCCCCACCTGCTCGGAGCCGGCGACCCGCAGGTTGACGTCGTGGAGCACCTCGCGTCCGGCGAGGTCGACAGTCAGATTGTCCACAATCAGCACGCTCATGCGGTGCGCCTCCTGACGAGGAAGATGACGGCGGCGAGGAGGGCCAGCAGGCCGGCGCCGCCCGCAACCCAGGGCAACGGGCTACCGGACCCCGCTGACGCCGTGCTGCCGGCCGATGCGGGTGCGGGGGTGCCAGCGGTCGGAGCCGGCGTCTCCGCGGCGAACGCCGTCCGGGCGTCACCGTCGCCGGCGTAGATGCGGAGAGTGCGGCGATCGGTGACGGTACTGCCGTCGGTGAGCCTGGCCGTCATCGAGACGTCGAGCAGATAGGTGCCCTCGGCATCGAAGGTCCAGTTGCCGTGGACGTGCGTGTTGACGTCGATCCCGGTGTCCTGCGGGAACGGCTTGCGGCTGTCGAACACCGGAGCCGGCTTGCCGAAGTCCGAGTTCAGGAACAACGTGAACGCCCCCGGGCCGCGGACCCCCTCGAGCCGCCACGTCACCTCGCGATCCACCCGGGTGGCGACCTCGCGATCCTGCGTGTTCCAGCCCGGCCAGATCACGCCGGCCTGCTGGACCTGGGGAATGACCCAGACCTGCTGGCCCGGCTTGCCCAGGAATGTGTAAGCCGGGTCGGCGGGGACAGCCACCCGGGCTTTGCTCGTTGCCTGCAGGACGACGTTCTCGAGCGGGCGCCAGACGGCCGGGTCAGTGGTGTCGTCGCGGAGCTGGATCGTCCAGGTCCCGTCGACGAACCGCGGCCCCAGGTCGACATGACCGTTGCTGATGACAACTTGTTCGGCAGGCGCTGTCGTCAGCGGGGCGACGAACAGCATCAACACGGCGAGAAGCTTCATCGGGTCTCTCCCAGGCAGCGCCGCAGTTCGTCGGCGTTGTGGCGCATCATCGCGACGTACGTCCGGGCGCGGTCGTCGAACGAATCGCCGTACAGCGAGCAGACCTGGACGCCCTGGTCGCGGGCGACCTGGATCAGTACGGAGGCGCGCTGGGCGAGGTTCGGTTCGGTGAAGACGGCCGGGACCTTCAGATTGCGGATCGTGTCGGACAGTTTGCGGACCTGCTCGACGCTCGGTTCCTGCGCCGGATTGGGTACGACGAAGCCCGCGACCGTCATCCCGTACGCAGAGGCGAGGTAGCCGAACGCGTCGTGAGTGGTGATCAGCTGGCGACGACTAGCCGGGATGGTGGCCAGCGTCGTACGGACATAGTCGTCGAGCTCGTTCAGTTGGCGCAGGTACGACGCGGTGTTGTCCTCGTACACCTGTCGGCCGTCGGGATCAGCGGTGATCAGGGTGTCGCGCATCAGCTGGACATAGGCCTTGGCGTTCGCGACGTCCTCCCACAGGTGTGGGTCGATCTCGCCGTGCACGTGCTTGCCGAGGACGGCCTGCGGGAGTTGGTGGACCTGAGTCCCGGCCGTGCCGAGGAAGGCGAAGCGCGGGTCGTCGGGGACCGCGACGAGTGCCTTGTTGGGTACGTCGATGACGACGCGATCTGCCGGCACCTTGGTCTGGGCGGCGCCGACCTTCTGTGCGTCGGAGTAGGCGTAGACCTGTCCGGTGTCGAGGTCGACGGTGAGGTCGGTGTGGCCGTCGCCGAGGACTGTCGCCGTACCGCCGGATGCTGGTTTCACCGTGTGCGGCTCGACTCCGGCGGCGAAGGTGAAGGTGCCTGACCCGAGCGGCCGGCCGTTGTCGAGCGCGCCGGTCAGGGTCAGGTGGTAGAGGCCGGGTTTGGTGAACGCCCAGTTGAGATGCGTGTGGGCGGCCGGTGGGAGCGTCGTACTGTCGGACTGGTTGAGGCCGTCGGTGGAGTCGAAGTAGCGGTCGGGTTGTCCGAGGGACTCGGTCAGGTAGGCCACCAGGTGGCCCGGTCCGTCGAGTTTGGTGGCGGCGAGCTTGATCGACGAGGTGCGGGTCGCGCCGCGGGCCTTGCCGGTGCCGCGGACCCGCAGCCCGAGCCACAGGACGTCGAGGCCGATGTTCTCCACCAGCGGGATGACGTGCGCGCCGTACGACTCGGCCGCCTCCGCCAGCGAGACGTTCGGTGCGTCCTCGGCCGCGTTGGCGTCGATCGTCTTGATCAGCGACTGCGGCTCCAGCAGCAGGTGGTTCGTGAACGTCACGTCCGCCTTGGCCACCCGCTTCGCGTCCGCGGGCGTCGGCTCGTACGAGTGCGGATCCCCGCCCGCCGGCACCAACGAGGAAGCAGTCACTCGATCCCCACCCACCTGCTGCGCGAGGTCGGCGAGGATCTCCGTGGTCGTGACGACGTTCAGCTTGTCGCCCCCGCCGGACGCCGCCGTACCCGAGCAGCCCGCGAGCACGAGCGCGGTGGCCGTCCCGGCCGCGATCAGCCGCTTCACCGCCCACTCCGTCGGGCCGCCGCGATCAGTACGACGCCGAGCACAAGGAGGACTGCGCCACCGACAACCCAGCCGAAGCCCAGCGACCCGCCGGTCATCGCCAGCCTGCAGTCACCCGCAAGGCTCGTCCCCCTTTGAGGGGTCAACCCCTGAGCTTGTGGGTTGGCACCTTGCACACGGGGAGGCGAACCCACCGACTGCGGGGTTGACCCCTGAAATGGTGTGGCTGCGGAGGCGGCGGCTGACCGGTCCGCGGGTAGTGACCGGGCTCCGCCGGACGGGCCGACGATGAAGGTGACCGTGGCGGTGTCGGCTGACTGTTTGCCGTTGGCGAGGGTGGCGGAGTGGGTGAAGGTCGCCTTGTACGTGCCGGCCTTCGTGAACGCCCAGTTGCCATGCGCATGCGTGCCCAGCGGGACGCGGTACGTGTCGGGGACGCCGTCAGCGGTGTTGAAGATGATCTTGGGCTGCCCGAAGGAGTCGAACTCGAAGACGGCCAGCGCGCCAGGACCGGTCACCTTGTCGAGGCGCCAGTCGACGCCTCCGCCGTACACCTGGGCAGCGGTCAGCTCCTCGGTGTTCCAGCCCAGCCAGACCACGCCAGCCTTCTGCGTCTGCGGGATCTGCCAGATCGGCGTACCGGCCGCACCAAGGAAGGAGAACGCTCCGCCGGGAGCCTTGGCCGCGGCGGCCGACGTCAGCCGAATCGTGACCGACCCCGGGTCACGCCAGACGGGATCGCCCGCCTTGGTGCCGTCCTTCAGGCGAGAGGTGAGTGATCCGCCTTCAAGGCGTACGGCGTAATCCGCGTGACCACTGGTGAGCGTCGTACCGGCTGGGGCTGCGGTCGTCGTACGGATCGAGGTGGGTGTCGCAGTCGGCGTGGTGATGCAGGGCTTGAGGGTTGGCGACGACCTCGGGCTGGTGGTTGGTGACGGTCGCGGTGTGGTTGTGGGTTGAGGAGCTGGCGTCGTAGGTGCCGACGTCGGCGCAGCGGTTGGGGGCGGCGTGGTGGTCGGGGGAGGGCTGCCCGGGCAGAGGATGCCGACGTCCGAGCCGACGACGACCGGGAGAGTGGCGGTGTCGGTCAGCATCCGGCCGCTCTTCGTTGTCGCCGAGTAGGTGAAGGTGAGCCGGTAGAGGCCGAGCTTCGTGAAAGCCCAGTTGCCGTGGGCGTGGGTCGGCGCGGCGAGCGTGATCGACTGCGGCAGCTTCTTGCCGCTGTCGAAGGAGATCAGCGGTTCTCCGAACTGGTCGAACTGGTAGACCGCGACCTTCCCCGGCCCAGCCACCTTGTCCAGCGACCAGCGCACCGGACCGGCCAGCGCGCTGTAGTCGACCGACTCCGTGTTCCAGCCGGCCCAGAGCAAGTCGTCCACCTGGGTCTGCGGGATCTGCCAGACCGTCGCCCCCGCGGGACCGAGGAACCGGTACGACGCCGACGCCGGGACCACCTCGTCCGCGGACGGCTTCACCTGGAACGCGACCGTCCCGGGATCGCGCCAGACCGTCGTACCCCGCGTGCCGTCCTTCACCTGGAACCGCAGCTTCTCACCGACGGTCCGGGCCGCCACGTCCACATGCCCGGCGGACAGTACGGCGCTCACACACGCAGGCGGATTCGTCGGAACGCTGGTCGGCGGCGTGCTGGGTGTGGTGGTAGGAGACGAAGTCGTTGGCGGCGGGGTCGTTGGTGGAGTGGAAGGCGGTGGAGTCGTCGGGGGAGTAGTTGTCGGCGGCTCGTACGGGCCGACCACGAAGGTGTACTCGACCGGACCTGACGTCACAGCCGTACCGCCGGCCGTTGTCGCCGACGCCTGGAAGGTCAGCTTGTAGGTCCCCAGACGGCTGAACGACCAGTTCGCGTGCACATGCCGCCCGACCGGCTGGCGCAGCGTCCGGTACGCCGGGTCGACCGAGCTGAACAACCGTGGCACCGCGCCGCTGAACTCGTCGTAGTTGAAGAACACCTCGACCGCACCCGGCCCCTGCGCATCGACCAGCGTCAGGTCGACGGCGTCATCCTTCAACGCCCCGGCGGGAATCGTCTCGGTGTCCCACCCCGGCCAGATCAGCTCCGGATCCTGTGACTCCGGTGCGATCCAGACGCTGTCACCGGGTGCACCGAGGAACCCGAACGCCGGCAGGTCCGGCAGTTCCACCCGGGCCGACCCACGGTCCTCCAGGTTGAAGACCAGGCCGGCCGGGTCCGCCTCCCGGTAGTCCCCGGTCCCGATCCGGGTCGCCAGCTTCAGCGACGTCCCGTCGTACGTCGTGTGCAGAACGTCGGTGTGCACGGCCCGCAGCACCTCGGGCGAGGCTGCGTCGGGTGCGGCGGACGCGTACGACGGGAGCCCTGCGACGAGCGCGATCAGGATCAGCGCGAGGGCTGTGGGCAGGGCGCAGCGTTTGCGTTGGTGAGTGGCGGTCACCCGGGGGTCCCCTCTGGCTGTGGCGGACAGGCAGCAGGACTGTAGCTGAATCGATAATCATTTTCATTAGGCTGTTCCGGATCAGGCCGGAACGGTGCGGGAAAGTCGTCTCCGCGGCGGCCGCCGGGAGCGGAGCAAATTCCCGCACGGAACGGATTTCCTGTCCGGGCGGAGTGATGGGTAGACTGTTTTGGTTGCCTCGGCGAGGGACGCCCCCCGGAAACTGTTGGGCGCGGCTCCGTGATCGACGCGGTGGTTCGTTGCCTGACGCCTTCTCCGGGGTCAAGAAGCGCCCGCTGAGGCCGCAGCCGAGTTCCATCTAGACAACTGATCACCGCAACGCATTTGAGGAGTTCATCTCGTGGCCGAGGTCAAGATCCAAGCCGAATCGCGCACGGAGTTCGGCAAGGGTGCTGCCCGCCGAATCCGCCGGGAAAACAAGGTTCCCGCAGTCCTGTACGGCCACGGCAGTGACCCGGTGCACATCACGCTGCCCGGTCACGACACCATGCTGGCCCTGAAGACCGCGAACGCCTTGCTGCTGATCGAGGTCGAGGGCGCCGAGAGCCACCTCGCGCTGCCGAAGCAGGTCCAGCGCGACCCGCTCAAGGGCTTCATCGAGCACGTCGACCTGGTCATCGTGAAGCGCGGCGAGAAGGTCCAGGTGGACATCGCCGTCCACCTCGAGGGCGAGGCCGTCAGCGACACGCTGGTCGTGCTGGAGCACCCGAGCATCCTGGTCGAGGCCGAGGCGACCCACATCCCGGACGGCGTCACGCTGTCCATCGAGGGCCTCGACGTCGGCGCCCAGCTGCACGCGTCCGACATCAACCTGCCGGCCGGGACCACGCTGGCCATCGAGCCGGACACCCTGATCGTGAACGTCACCGCCCAGCAGACCGCCGAGCAGGCCGAGGCCGAGCTGGCCGACGCCGAGGCCGAGGCGGGCATCGAGCGGGACGAGCCGGCTCCGGCCGAGGAGCCGGTGGCCGCCGCCGCGGAGTAATCTCCTCAGCACAGCAGAACTACAGGAGGGCCGGGATCCGTGGCGGACGACGTGTGGTTGGTCGTCGGACTGGGGAATCCCGGCCCTTCCTATGCCCGCACCCGGCACAACATCGGGCATCTGGTGGCCGACGAGCTCGCCGCCCGCACCGGCGGCAAGTGGAAGCAGCACAAGCAGGTCAAGGCCGAGGTGATCGAGACCCGGATCAGCGGCCTGCGGACCGTGCTGGCCAAGCCCCGGTCGTACATGAACGAGTCCGGCGGGCCGGTGTCCGGACTGCTCAAGTTCTTCAAGATCGAGCCGACCGGCCTGGTCGTGGTCCACGACGAGCTGGACATCGACTTCGGCGTCCTGCGGGCCAAGTTCGGCGGCGGCGACAACGGCCACAACGGGCTCAAGTCGCTGCGGAAATCGCTTGGCACCGGTGAGTACTATCGAGTCCGGTTCGGTGTGGGTCGTCCGCCGGGCCGGCAGAACCCCGCCGACTTCGTCCTGAACGAGTTCTCCTCGACCGAACGCAAGGACCTGCCGTTCGCGGTGGATCGGACGGCCGATGCGGTGGAGTCACTGCTCACCGACGGTCTGGAAGCGACGCAAGGGAAGTACAACTCGTGAACCTCAGCGGTCTGGTCGACACCCTGGTCACCGATCCGGTGGTGGCCGAGGCCGTGCGCGACGCCAAGACCGACGGCGTCACGACTCTGGATCTCAGTACGCCGGGCCCGGTGCGCCCGGTGCTGCTCGCGGCGCTCGCGTCCGAGCAGATCGGCGCCGACCGCCCGGTGCTCGCCGTGACGGCGACCTTCCGCGAGGCCGAGGAGCTCACCGAGGCCCTGCAGTGTCTGGTCGAGCCTTCCACGGTCGCCTACTACCCGGCCTGGGAGACCCTCCCGCATGAGCGGCTCTCGCCCCGTTCCGACACGGTCGGCCGGCGTCTCGCCGTACTGCGGCGTCTCGTGCATCCCGATCCGTTGGACGAGACCACCGGGCCGATCAAGATCCTGGTCGCGCCCGTGCGGTCCGTGCTGCAGCCGCAGGTCGCCGGTCTCGCGGACCTGAAGCCGGTGCAGCTGCATGTCGGCGACACGGTCGAGCTCGAGGACGTCGTCGAGCAGTTGGCCGGGGCGGCGTACCACCGGGTCGATCTGGTCGAGCGGCGTGGTGAGTTCGCGGTCCGCGGCGGGATCATCGACGTGTTCCCGCCGACCGAGGAGCACCCGCTGCGGGTCGACTTCTTCGGTGACGACGTGGAGGAGATCCGGTACTTCGCGGTCGCCGACCAGCGGTCGCTGGAGATCGCCGAGCACGGTCTGTGGGCACCTCCGTGCCGCGAGTTGCTGCTGACCGACGAGGTGCGTTCGCGGGCCGCTGTACTGGCGAAGGAGCACCCGGAGCTCTCCGAGCTGTTCGAGAAGCTGGCCGAGGGTCATGCGGTCGAGGGCATGGAGTCGCTGGCACCGGTTCTGGTCGACGAGATGGAGCTCCTCGTCGACCTGATGCCGGCCGGGACGCATGTCGTGGTCAGCGATCCCGAGCGGGTGCGGGCCCGGGCGCACGATCTGGTCGCGACCAGCCAGGAGTTCCTGGAGGCGTCGTGGGCGGCCGCCGCCGGTGGTGGCGAGGCCCCGATCGACCTGGGTGCGGCGGCGTACATCTCCCTCGGCGATGTCCGGTCGCACGCGCTGAGCAACGGCCTGGCCTGGTGGAGCATGTCGTCGTTCGCCGCGGCGCCGACCGACGACGCGCCGGAGTTGCGCGACTCGATGGGCGAGCGTGTCTCGGTGGACATCGACACGGACGCGGGTGCGGTCCGGAGCCGGGCGATCGCCGCGCACGAGGTCGATCCGTACCGCGGTGACACCGCGGCCGCCGTCGAGGACGTCCGCGGCTGGCTGCGGGACGGCTGGCGTGTGGTCTGCGTGACCGAGGGACACGGTCCCGCCCAGCGTCTGGCCGAGGTGTTCTCCGAGGCCGAGCTGCCGGCCCGTGCGGTCGAGGGCATCGAGGAGATCCCCGAGCCGGGCGTCGTACTGATCTCGCAGGGCCAGCTCGACCACGGCTTCGTTGCCGACGGCATCAAGTTCGCCGTGCTCACCGAGAACGACCTGGCCGGTCAGCGGTCGATGGCCGAACGGCGTTCCCAGCAACGGATGCCGAGCCGGCGGAAGAAGACGATCGACCCGCTCGAGCTGCAGCCCGGCGACTTCGTCGTGCACGAGCAGCACGGCGTCGGCCGGTACGTCGAGATGATGCAGCGGACCGTCGGCACGGGGACCCAGAAGGCCACCCGCGAGTACGTCGTCATCGAGTTCGCACCGGGCAAGCGCGGCCAGCCCGGCGACCGGCTGTACGTGCCGACCGACCAGCTCGACCAGGTCACCCGGTACGTCGGCGGCGAGCAGCCGACCCTGGACAAGATGGGCGGCGCCGACTGGGCCAAGCGCAAGGGCCGCGCCCGCAAGGCGGTCCGCCAGATCGCCGGCGAGCTGATCAAGCTGTACGCCGCCCGCCAGGCGACCAAGGGTCACGCGTTCGCGGCCGACACCCCGTGGCAGCGTGAGCTCGAGGACGCGTTCCCGTTCGTGGAGACGCCTGACCAGCTGGCCACCATCGACGACGTGAAGCGCGACATGGAGCGCGTCATGCCGATGGACCGGATCGTCTGCGGTGACGTCGGCTACGGCAAGACCGAGATCGCCGTCCGGGCCGCGTTCAAGGCCGTGCAGGACGGCAAGCAGGTCGCCGTACTGGTGCCGACGACGCTGCTCGTGCAGCAGCACTACGCGACCTTCGCCGAGCGGTACGCCGCCTTCCCGGTGAACGTGGCGCCGTTGTCGCGGTTCCAGACCGACAAGGAGGCCAAGGCCACCATCGACGGTCTCGCCGACGGGTCGGTCGACGTGGTGATCGGAACGCACCGGCTGTTCAGCGGCGAGGTCGCGTTCAAGGACCTCGGGCTGGTCGTGGTCGACGAGGAGCAGCGGTTCGGCGTCGAGCACAAGGAACAGCTGAAGCGGTTGCGGACCGCGGTCGACGTACTGACCATGTCGGCGACGCCGATCCCGCGGACGCTGGAGATGTCGATCACCGGTATCCGGGAGATGTCCACGATCGCCACCCCGCCGGAGGAGCGGCACCCGGTGCTGACCTTCGTCGGCGCGTACGAGGAAGGCCAGGTGACCGCCGCGATCCGGCGCGAGCTGCTTCGCGAGGGCCAGGTCTTCGTCGTCCACAACCGGGTGAACACGATCGAGAAGGCGGCCGCGCGGATCCGCCAGTTGGTCCCCGAGGCCCGGGTCAGCGTCGCGCACGGCCAGATGAACGAGCACACCCTCGAGAACGTGATCCAGGGGTTCTGGGAGAAGCAGTCCGACGTGATCGTGTGTACGACGATCGTCGAGTCCGGGATCGACATCTCGAACGCGAACACGATGATCGTGGAACGCTCCGACCTGCTCGGCCTGTCCCAGCTGCACCAGCTCCGCGGCCGGGTCGGCCGAGGCCGCGAGCGGGCGTACGCGTACTTCTTCTTCCCGCCGGAGAAGCCGCTCACAGAGACCGCGCACGACCGGCTCGCCACCATCGCGCAGCACGCGGATCTGGGCGGCGGTATGGCGGTCGCGATGAAGGACCTGGAGATCCGCGGCGCCGGCAACCTGCTCGGCGGCGAGCAGTCCGGTCACATCGCCGACGTCGGCTTCGACCTGTACGTCCGGCTGGTCGGCGAGGCGGTCGCGGAGTACCGCGGCGACACCCAGGCCGAGGAGCCCGAGGTCAAGATCGAGCTGCCGATCGACGCCCATCTGCCGCACGACTACATCCCGTCGCAGCGGCTGCGGCTGGAGATGTACCAGCGTTTGGCCGCCGTACGCGACGAGGACGGCATCGCCGAGCTGGTCGAGGAGTTGCACGACCGGTACGGCGACATCCCGCAGGCGGTGCTGAACCTGATCGAGGTGGCGAAGTTCCGCAACCACGCCCGCCGGGCCGGTCTGCACGACGTCACCCTGCAGGGCAATCTGATCCGGTTCGGGCCGGTCGACCTGCCCGATTCGAAGGTGCTCCGGCTGAACAGGTTGTACCCGAAGAGTCTGGTGAAGCCGCAACTGCGTACGATCCTGGTGCCGAGACCTGCCACCCGGCCGGTCGCCGGTCAGCCGCTCCGCGACCAGGAGCTGCTGCAGTGGTGCACCCGGCTGATCGACGACGTGATCGCCGAACCGGTCGGGGTGCCGGCGTGAACCTGAACTGGAACTGAGCTCGATTTTATGGCAGAGGAGATTCGGTGAGCACATCACGACGGCTTCGGGCGGTGGGTGCCGCAGTGGCTTCGGTGCTGCTGGTCGGCGGCTGCGCGGCGGGTACGCACCCGGGCGCGGCGGCCGTGGTCGGCAAGACCGAGATCACCGTCGGTGACGTCGACACCACCTCCCGTGCGGTCAGCACCGCGCTCGGGCAGGACTTCGCCAGCTCGGTGGCGCTGAGTGAACTGGTGAACAACGCGCTGGTGGCCGAGATCAGCAAGCAGCGGTCGGTCGCGGTCAGCGACGCCGAGACCGCCGAGGCGGCCAAGCTGGTGGTCAACGACCCGACGGCGTACGCGAAGTTCGAGGCGAACCCGGTGGCCCGCGACTTCCTGCACCAGGTGGCCGCGGCCGCGGTCGCGACCATCAAGCTCGGCGGCGGCACCGGGGTCAAGGACCCGAAGGTGCAGGCGGCGCAGCAGGCCGGTCTGCAGGTCGTCAAGGAAGCCTCGAAGAACGTCACCATCGACATCTCGCCGCGCTTCGGCCAGTGGTCCGACGGCCGGATCGACAGCAAGATCTCCGGTTCGCTGTCGGAGGAGTCCGCCCAGGCCAAGGCCAAGCGCGAAGCCGCCGAAGCGGCCGCCCAGCAGAACCAGCCCCAGGGCTGAGGTTCCTGAATGCCTGGTGACACCGCGGGTGGCGCGATCACGGTCGTCCTGACCAGCCCTCGGGTGGCACCAGGCCTGCTCACCCGCGCGGCCTGGCAGGCCTTCGCCGACGCTGACGTGATCGGCGCCGCGGACCTACGGCCGGACGTGCAGGCCGTGGTCGGATCTGGGCTGGTCGTCACCCAGGTCGAAGGCGGCGTCGGCGAGCACTGGGCCTGGATTTCGGCTGCGGCCACCGAGGGTCGACGAGTTGCCTGGCTGGTGGGTGAGGATGGCGAACCCGGGTTGCTGCGGGTGGTCGCCGACCAGGTGAGTCGTGAGCCGCGTCCGCCGTACCAGGTGGAGATCCTGCACGGGTCGTACGACGTACCTGGCGCGCGACTGATCGACCTGGTGCGAGTGATGGACCGGCTGCGCCGGAACTGCCCGTGGGACCAGGAGCAGACGCACGAGAGCCTGGCGAAGTACCTGCTCGAGGAGACCTACGAGACCCTCGAGGCGATCGACACCGGCGACCGCGCCCACCTCCGCGAGGAACTCGGCGACCTGTTGCTGCAGGTGGCGTTCCACTCCCGGATCGCCGAAGAGGACCCGGACGAGGGCTACTCGGTCGACGACGTGGCCGGCGACATCGTGGAGAAGCTGATCCGCCGCCACCCGCACGTCTTCGGCACCGTCGACGCGGCCGACGCCGCCGCCGTCGAAGCCAACTGGGAAACCATCAAAGCCGCCGAAAAACAACGCACCTCAGTCCTCGAAGGCATCCCCCTGGCCCTCCCCGCCCTGGCCCTGGCCGACAAGGTCCTGGGCCGAGCCGCCAAACTCCTCCCCACCGACGCGCCGACCCCCGAGCCGACCACCGACGCCGACCGCATCGGCGCCGACCTCCTCGCCCTGGTCCGCGAGGCCCGCACCCTAGGCATCGACCCAGAACAAGCCCTGCGCACCACCATCCACCACCTCGCCGCAGAGATCCGCACCACCGAATCCAACGGCGGCTGAGCGTCTCGGCACAGGGCGGAAGCTAGTCAGCTGTCCCTCGAGCGGGGCCATCGGCCGGCCACTCCGCCCGAGCCAGCGCCAACTCTTCCGCCGTCGCAGGAGTGGGTGGTATCCGAACTTGAGGCACTCACCAACCCGGCCCGCCGCGAGCGGCTCGCGCTCAGCCTCGGGGCAGCCACGGGTCTTCGCACGCGTTGATGAGTGAGCCAGGTCCGCGCTGGTCGTGCCCATGGAAAACCGGGTGCTCGGCTGGACCGCCGCTGGCAGGGTAGGGGTGGTGGATGTGGCTGAGGTGTTGGTGGAGCGGTGGGGGTTGGTGCCTGCGCGGGTGGAGGGGCTGGATGGGGGGATGGGGTCCAGGACCTGGCTTGCTGTGGGGGATGGGTGGCGGGTTGTGGTCAAGACGGTTGCTGCGAGGGATCAGGGGTTCGAGGCTGGGCTGGAGTTGGCGGTTCGGCTTGATGATGCGGGGCTGGCGACGGGGCGGCCGCGGCTGAGTCGGGCGGGGCGAGTTGTCGAGCGGGCTGGGGATCGCCGGGTCGGCGTACTGGAGTTTGTTGACGGGGTGCCGTTGACGGCGGCTGATGCGGCGATGGTGGGGGAGACGCTCGGGCGGGTGCATCAGCTGTCCGCGACTGCCGCGGGTGACGTGGAGGAATGGCTTCAATTTCTAAGGTTCTTTGACCCGTGGCTGGATCTGGAGGGCTGGATCCGGCCGGCGGTCGAGGGGGCGATGGATGGGGTACGGCGTCTTGGGCCGCTGAGCTGGGCGTGGTTGCACGGGGATCCGGCGCCGGAGGCGTTCCTGCGACAGCCCGCTGGCGCGATCGGCCTGATCGACTGGGGTGCGGCGATGCACGGTCCGGTGCTGTACGACGTGGCGTCGGCGGTCATGTACGTCAACGGGCCGGGCCAGGTCGTTCCGTCGTACCTGAAGCAGCGACCGGAGACGAGGGACGAGGTCGAGGTCGGGCTCGACGCGTTCCTGCAGCTGAGGTACGCCGTACAGGCCGGGTACTTCGCGTGGCGATGCTCAAACGACATCCGCACCGGCATCGCCGACCCCGCCGAGAACCGCAAAGGCCTCAACGACGCCCGCCGCGCCTTCGGCCTCTAGATCGCGCATGACCGCGGCCTCGGTATCCGCCCAATTCTTGAACAGGTATCGGTTGGCCACCACGCCCTCGATGGCCGCGATCACATCCGGCTTGTCGTCGACGAAGTGCGTGATACCCAACTCCGCGCAATGCAGAGCTTTCTCCGGCCGCTGCAGGCAGAAGCGGACGTTGCCCTCGGCAATGCCGGTCCGCTCGAAGAAGCGGTGATGCCGCAACCACTCCAGTGATCGCCGCTGCACCCGCGGGCCACACTTGGACACCAGCCACGCCTGCCCGTCGAACAACCGCACCAACCGCGCGATCGCCTCGAAAGCCCCTGGTACGGCGGGGGTCCGCAGCATCGCCGTGGTGTCGCCGGAGAAGAACGACGTGTCACCGGTCCCCGAGGACCCGTCGATGATCACCCGGCCGATGTCGATTCCCAATCTGTTCATGTCATCAGGCTGCCTCCATGAACTCTCCAGCAGAACTATCAATCATGCGAGCAGCTATAGTTTGAAGTAATGATCGGATTAGTCGCGGAGGATCTCGAGGCGTTCGCGGTGTTCGCCCGGCACCGCAACTTCACCCGCGCCGCCGCCGAGCTGCACGTCAGTCAACCGGCCCTGCACACCCGCATCCGCAAGCTCGAGCAACGTCTCGGCCGACCGCTCTACGCGCGGCACGGCCGGTTGCTCCGGCTGACCGAGGCCGGCGAACGGCTCGCCGCCTTCGCGAACGACACGAAGGACCGGGCGGCCGACTTCCTGAGCGAACTGGACGCCGCGCCACCGCGACCGCTGACGCTGGTCGCCGGCTCCGGTGCCTACCTGTACCTGCTCGGCGATCCGATCCGCCGGTTCCTCGCCAGGGGCCACCAGCTCCGGCTCCGCACCGGCGACGCGGCCGGCACGTTGGCCGCCGTACGCGACGCATCTGCCGACGTCGGAGTCACCGCGCTCACAGTCCCGCCGGACGACCTCGAGTGCGAACTGCTGGCGCAGTACCCGCAGACGCTGATCACCAAGGCCGATCACCGCCTGGCTGGTCGGCGGAGCATCAGGTTGAAGGATCTCCAGGACGAGGCGCTCGTCGTACCGCCGAAGGGGCGGCCGCACCGGGAGCAGCTGGAGCGGAGCATGCTGGATCAAGGCATCCGGTGGTCCGTCGCGGTGGAGGCGGAGGGATGGGAACTGCTGGTCCACTTCGTCCGTCTGGGAATAGGTCCGGCCGTCGTCAACGGTTCGGTCCGGGTGACGAGCGCCGTACGGCGGATTCTGGTGAAGGACCTGCCGCCGGTGCGGTATTACGTCGTCGCGCGTGCGGAGCACAGTGACCGGGTGGACGAGCTGAAGGGGATGTTGCGGTGAGCAGGGACAGCCGGCGGATCTCCAGACTGCTCAGGCACACAGCAGGTGAGCGAGGGCTCACGATGAGTGCGGACGGCTGGGCGTTGATCGACGATGTCGTGCGCCTGCTCGTGATGGACCGTACTGCGCTCGACCAGGCCGTCGAGGACAACGACAAGCAACGGTTGCAGGTTGACGGAGAGCGGATCCGGGCGTGTCAGGGACATTCGCTCGCCGGGATGCCGGTGACACGTGAAGCCTTGGAGAACAGTTGGGAACGGGTCTACCCCGACCACCTTCTCTGGCACGGGACCAACGCGGCCGCGCTGGACGGGATCCGCCTGCACGGTCTGCTGCCGGGACGGCGTACTCATGTTCATCTGGCCCCGTCCAAGGACAGTCATCTCGGCCGTCGATCGGCCGTAGATGTCTTGCTGGCGGTGGATTCCGGCAATCTCAGGGTCTTTCGGGCGCCCAACGGAGTGTTACTGACCCGCGAGGTACCTCCGGATGCGATCGTTAGGGCCGACGCGGTCCACCCTGCCTGCTGGTCTGGCGGCTAGGCTCAGGGCTGATTCGTCATCGAGAACTTGGGAGTCAATGTGGCCACCATCGAGGCCGTCGGCGCCCGCGAGATCCTCGACTCGCGCGGCAACCCCACTGTCGAGGTCGAGGTTCTGCTCGACGACGACACCGTAGCCCGGGCGGCCGTGCCGTCGGGCGCGTCCACCGGTCAGTTCGAGGCCGTCGAGCTCCGTGACGGCGACAAGTCCCGGTACGGCGGCAAGGGTGTCCAGAAGGCCGTCACCGCCATCCTGGAAGACATCGACAAGGAGATCGTCGGGTACGACGTCCACGAGCAGCGGCTGATCGACCACGCCCTGCTCGACCTGGACGGTACGCCGAACAAGGCCAAGCTGGGCGCGAACGCCATCCTCGGCGTCAGCCTCGCCGTCGCCAAGGCGGCCGCGGAGTCGGCCGGCCTCCCGCTGTTCCGGTACGTCGGCGGCCCGAACGCCCACGTGCTGCCGGTGCCGATGATGAACATCCTCAACGGCGGCGCGCACGCGGACAGCAACGTCGACGTGCAGGAGTTCATGATCGCCCCGATCGGCGCACCGACGTACGCCGAAGCCGTGATGCAGGGCGCCGGCGTCTACCACGCGCTGAAGGCGGTGCTGAAGGAGCGTGGCCTGTCCACCGGTCTCGGCGACGAGGGCGGTTTCGCGCCGAACCTGGCCAGCAACCGCGAGGCGCTGGACCTGATCCTGGTCGCGATCGAGAAGGCCGGCCTGGAGCCGGGCAAGGACATCGCGCTGGCGATGGACGTGGCCGCGAGCGAGTTCCACACCGACGGCGTGTACGCGTTCGAGGGTGGCAAGAAGTCGGCCGACGAGATGATCGCGTACTACACCGACCTGGTCGCGTCGTACCCGATCGTCTCGATCGAGGACCCGCTGAACGAGGAGGACTGGTCCGGCTGGATCAACTTGTCGTCCCAGCTCGGCGACAAGATCCAGATCGTCGGTGACGACCTGTTCGTCACCAACGTCGAGCGGCTGCAGCGCGGCATCACCGAGAAGGCGGCGAACTCGCTGCTGGTGAAGGTGAACCAGATCGGCTCGCTGACCGAGACCCTGGACGCGGTCGACCTGGCCCACCGCAGCGGCTTCACCTGCATGATGAGCCACCGCTCGGGCGAGACCGAGGACACCACCATCGCCGACCTGGCGGTCGCGACGAACTGCGGCCAGATCAAGTCCGGCGCCCCGGCCCGGTCCGACCGCACCGCGAAGTACAACCAGCTGCTCCGGATCGAGGAGGAGCTCGACGACGCGGCGGTCTACGCCGGCCGCTCGGCCTTCCCGCGGTTCAAGGGCTGATTGGATGGCTTCATCCCGTCGGGAATCCGGTGCACGCCCCGGCTCGCGTCCGTCGAGCCGGACCCAGTCGCGTCCACCGGCCCGGCGGGGCGACCAGCCCAAGCGCCGTACGACGGGAACCCCGGCCGACCCGGTCCGGACCAGAGGCTCCCGTAACCTGACCGGCCGGGCGGCCGTCGTACTGCTCGTACTCGGTGCGCTGATCGTGTCGTACGCGCAGAGCCTGCGGGTGTGGTTCGACCAGCACCAGCAGATCACCTCGCTGCAGCAGGAGATCCGCGACCGAGAGAAGCGGGTCGGCGAGCTGAACGACGAGATCGCCCGCTGGGACGACGACGCGTACGTGAAGGCGCAGGCGCGGCAGCGGCTCGGCTGGGTGATGCCGGGCGAGGTCGGCTACCGCGTGATCGGCGCGGACGGGAAGCCGGTCGGCGCCCCGCCGGAGCCGTCGACGCCGTCCGACGCGGCGGCCGAGGAGCAGAAGCCGACCTGGTACACCAAGCTGTGGGGGAGCGTCGAGGGAGCCGGGAAGCCCGCCGTCCCGTCGACCCCGAAGCCGGCCAAACCGACCCCGAAGCCGATTCTCACGCCGTCGCCTAAGGTGACCCGGTGAGCGTCAGTTCTGAAGACATCGAGGCGGTCAGCAAGCAGCTCGGCCGGACCGCGCGCGGCATCCGGTCCATCGCCCACCGGTGCAGCTGCGGCCTGCCCGATGTGGTGGAGACCGAGCCGCGGCTGCCGGACGGTACGCCGTTCCCGACCACGTACTACGTGACCTGCCCGCGACTCGCGTCCGCGATCGGCACGCTCGAGGCCGAAGGCATGATGAAGGAGATGACCGACCGGCTCGGCACCGACGAGGACCTGGCCGCGCGGTACCGCGCCGCCCACGAGTCCTACCTGGCGCACCGCGAGTCGATCGAACACGTGGAAGAGATCGCCGGCATCACCGCCGGCGGCATGCCCACCCGAGTCAAATGCCTCCACGTCCTCGCCGGCCACTCGTTGGCCGCAGGCCCAGGCGTCAACCCCCTGGGCGACGAAACCCTAGAAGCCCTGGACGACTGGGGCCGCCGGGGTCCGTGTGTCTGACGACCTCCTCGGTGCAGTCCGGGTTGCGGCGGTCGACTGCGGGACCAACTCTCTTCGGTTGCTGATCGCCGACCTCGTCGACGGTGAGCTCCGCGAGGTCGACCGGCGGATGACGATCGTGCGCCTCGGCCAAGGGGTGGATGCGACCGGAGCTTTCGCACCTGAAGCTTTGGCGCGGGTGTTCACGGCCTCCGACGAGTTTGCGGCGGCGATCCGCGCGGCTGGGGTGACGCGGACCCGGTTCGTGGCAACGTCGGCGGCGCGGGACGTGAGCAACCGGGACGAGTTCTTCGCCGGGATCTCCGAGCGTTTCGGCGTCGAGCCGGACATCATCTCGGGCGCCGAGGAAGCCGAACTGACGTTCCGGGGTGCGACCAGTGGGCTGGCCGCGCTCGACGTTCCCGGGCCTTACCTGGTGGCCGACATCGGTGGTGGATCGACCGAGCTGGTCCTGGGCGACGCCGCCGGCGTGCGCGCGGCCGAGTCGCTCGACATCGGCTCGGTACGCCTGACCGAGCGGCACGTCAGATCGGACCCGACGACACCGGACGAGCTCGCCGCCATGGGTAAGGACGTGGAGGCGTTGCTCGACGCCACGTCCGTGCCGATCGGCCAGGCTCGCGCGCTGGTCGGGGTCGCCGGGACGGTCACCACAGTCGCCGCCGTCGCGCTGAAGCTCCCCGAGTACGACCGGGAGCAAGTGCACCACGCGAGGATCTCGGGGCCGGTCTTGCGCGACACCACCAAATGGTTGACGAACTCCAGTCGCACCGAGCGTTCCGCCGTACGGTCGATTCATCCCGGACGGGTGGACGTGATCGGCGCGGGCGCGCTGATCCTGCAGCATCTGTACGACCGGCTGGCCGTCGATGAAGTGCTGGTCTCCGAGCACGACATCCTCGACGGTGTCGCACTCTCGCTCGGCTGAGCCGGATCTCCAGGCCATCACAATGGCGCCGGTTCCGCGTCGTCCAGCGTGCTGCCGGCCATAAGGCCCGATTGTGATGGCCTGGGCGTCCGTGGGTCAGCGGGTGCGGATGCCGTCCAGGGCGATCGCCAGGACGCGGTCGCGTTGGGCCTCGTCGACGTACCCGGCTGCGGTCAGGCCGCTGACCATCCGCAGTACGTCGTCGAAGGTCACGTCCGAGCGCGCGTCGCCGGACTTCTGCGCCTGCTCGAACAGCGGCGTGCCGGCCGCGTACATCGCCTCGCGGGCGAGCTGGAAGCTCTCGGACTCCCGGTTCAGCGACTCGTAGATCGCGCGCTTGGTCGCGGCGTACTGGACGAACCGCCGCAGCCACGTGGTCAACGCCTCCCACGGCGGCAGGTCGGCCACCTCATCGGCCGCGATGCACAATTCCTCGATCTCGCCGAGGTAGACCGCGTTCAGCAGGTCCTGCCGGGTCGGGAAGTTGCGATACAGCGTGCCGATGCCAACGCCGGCCTGGCGCGCGATCTCCTCCAGCGACGCCTCGACCCCCTTGGCCGCGAACGCATCCCGGGCGGCGGCAAGCAGGGCGTCGAAGTTCCGCCGCGCGTCCGCCCGCTGCGGCCGCCGTACGTCGACCCGCAGCGCCGGCCTGGTCTGATCCACACTTCACCCTATCGAGTTGGAACCGGAGGTATGCCTCCGTTATAGTGGAGGCATACCTCGACTTTACCAGGCCGGGGACTTCACGCGCCGCCGTCGGTGGCGCACTCACACCCTTTCGAAGGACTTCTGCATGCCTGGAAACAGCAGTTCACCGCGGCTGACGCTGGCGGTGCTGGCGACCGTCGTGGCCGCGTTCTCGATGCTGCAATCGCTGGTGAGTCCGGCTCTCCCGGTCATCCAGCACGACCTGGGTACGACGGCCAGCGCCGTCACCTGGGTGTTCACAGCACTCCTCCTGTCGGTCTCGGTGGCGACCCCACTGCTCGGTCGGATCGGCGACATGGTCGGCAAGGAGCGCACGCTGTTGATCGCGCTGACCGCCCTCGCGATCGGCTGTCTGCTCGCCGCGCTCGCCCCGAACATCGGCGTACTGATCGGAGCCCGGGTGGTCCAGGGTCTCGGCGGCGCGGTGTTCCCGCTCGCGTTCGGCATCATCCGGGACGAGTTCCCGCCGGAGCGGGTGCCGTCGGTGGTCGGCGTACTGTCCGCCGTCATCGCGGCCGGCGGCGGTCTCGGGATCGTGCTGGCCGGCCCGATCGTCGAGGCGCTCGGCTGGCGCTGGCTGTTCTGGATCCCGCTCGTCGTCGTCACGCTGGCCGCGCTGATGGCGCGCCGGTACGTTCCCGAGTCGCCCAACCGGGTGCCCGGCCGGATCGACTGGCTGGCGGCCGCCTTGCTGTCGGGCTGGCTGGTCGCGTTGCTGCTGCCGTTGAGTGCGGGGCGTTCGTGGGGCTGGAGTTCATTGTCGACAATCGGATTGTTCGTGATCGCCGCCGTACTGTTCGCCGGCTGGATCACGGTCGAACTGCGGTCGCGTCATCCGTTGATCGACATGCGGATGATGCGGTTGCCGGCGGTCTGGACGACCAACCTGGTGGCGCTGCTGTTCGGTGCGGCGATGTTCGCGGTGTACGCGTTCGTGCCGCAGTTCATGCAGATCCCGACGGTCGCGGGTTTCGGGTTCGGGTCGAGTGTCAGCCAGGCCGGGCTGCTGATGCTGCCGATGCTGGTGACAATGGCGGTCAGCGGTTCGCTGAGCGGGCCGATGGCGCCGTGGTTCAGCGTGAAGGCGCAGGTCGTCTGGGGCTCCGCACTCAGCCTGGTCGCGTCGCTCGCCTTCGCCGAGTTCCACGACCGGCCGTGGCAGGTGGCGATCTCGACCGCCGTCTTCGGCCTCGGCCTGGGCCTGGCCTACGCGTCGATGACCAGCCTGATCGTGCAGAACGTGCCGCGTGAACAGACCGGCGCCGCGACCGGCATGAACGCCAACATCCGCACCATCGGCGGTTCGATCGGTACGGCGCTGGCCAGCTCGATCATCACCGGCCACCTCCAGACCAACGGCCTCCCCACCGAATCCGGCTTCACCGACACGTTCCTCCTCCTGGCCGCCTTCTCCGCCGCCGCCGTACTCCTGGCCCTGGCAATCCCAAAGGCTCGCCGCACAACC
The DNA here is from genome assembly GCF_037203805.1 of Kribbella sp. CCNWLW201. Classification (NCBI taxonomy): domain Bacteria; kingdom Bacillati; phylum Actinomycetota; class Actinomycetes; order Propionibacteriales; family Kribbellaceae; genus Kribbella; species Kribbella sp. CCNWLW201. Next base: position 294,843 of record NZ_JBBCBQ010000004.1, read on the forward strand.
ACCGCCCCAACCCTCCAACCCTCGGAAGAACTAGTCGGCTAGCCGATCGGCGGCCTCGACTGACCGGCCCACGCGGGATGCCTCGCGTGGGCCGTCCCTAGTCTGAGGGGTATGAAGTTGCCGCATCCGTTGACGGGGGAGTTGTTCGAGAGCCCGGTGCCGCCGGGGTCCGGGTGGCCGGAGGATCCTGCCGTACGACGGACTCCGGTGGCGCGGTCGGCTGCCGAGGTGGTCGAGTTGGCGGGGACCGGGGAGCTGGCGGAGTTGGAGGCTCGGGTGTCGGTGTGCCGGGCGTGCTCGCGGTTGGTGGAGTGGCGGGAAGAAGTTGCCCTAGGCAAGCGGAAGTCGTTCGCCGACCAGCCGTACTGGGGCCGCCCGATCGCCGGGTGGGGTGCGGCCGAGCCGCGGATCCTGATCGCCGGCCTCGCTCCGGCGGCCCACGGCGGGAACCGGACCGGCCGGGTGTTCACCGGCGATCGGTCCGGCGACTGGCTGTTCGCCGCCCTGCACCGGGTCGGCCTCGCCAATCAGCCCACCAGCGAACACGCCGGCGACGGCCTCCACCTGACCGCCACCCGAATGATCGCCGCCGTCCGCTGCGCCCCACCCGCCAACAAGCCAACCCCCGCCGAACGCGACACCTGCGCCCCCTGGTTCCGCCACGAACTGGAGCTGGCCCTCCCCACCACCCGAGCCATCATCTGCCTAGGCAAATTCGGGTACGACGCCCTCCTCAACGCCCTCCAGTCCCTAGGCGCCCCCGTCCCCAAACCCCGCCCCAAATTCGGCCATGCGGTCGAGCACCCGATCGGCAACCTCACCGTCCTAGGCTGCTTCCACCCCAGCCAACAAAACACTTTCACCGGCAAACTCACAGAACCCATGCTCGACGCCGTCCTCTCCCGAGCTAAATCCCTGGCAGGCCTCGACTGAGTGACCGCAGTGGCGGCTGCGATCATGCACGGCATGCTGTCGCTGACGATGAACGACGCCGCGGTTCGGGCGCTGGGAGTCCTTGATGGGCTTGCCGCCGTAACGCCACCCGGAGGACTTGCACCGGGCCTGCGGGCGCAGCTTGCCCGCAGGATCAGCCGACGAGGAGAGACACTCACCTGGGCCGATTCGGTCGGCAACCCCGATGGCGCCCCCGCGTTCTTCAACGACCTCACCGCATGGGAATGCAACCAGGCCCGGTGCGCTGCATCGTCGGCGCGAACGAGACCAACGCGACGTTCAGGTTCCACCAGATCCGCCCCGGCGAATCCTGGAACCGGCCCGACCTCAACAGCTACCGGTTGGAGAGGATAGTCGTCGTCGACATCGACCCTGCCCGCCCCTGATACCTAGCGGTCTGTCTTGGGGTAGGCGTCTAGTTGTTCTAGGACTTCCAGCCAGCCCATTTCTACGTCGGCTTCGACCATGACGCCGTTGGCGAAGCGGTTCATGGCGGTGCCGGTGAAGGTCACTCGCCGGCCGGTCGGCGGCACGCCGAGCCACTCGCCTTTGTGGGTGCCGTGGTAGGTGAAGCGGACCGCCATCCGGTCGCCCTCCACGATCCGCAGGTCGGCACGACCGGCGTAGTCCGGGAAGGCCTGTCGGATCTGGCCGATCCCCTCCTTGAAGTCGGCCGCCAACTCCGGGCCCATCAGCTGGTCGAACGCGTCCAGATCACCCGCTGCGATCGCGTCGGTGATCGCCTCGTCGATGCGCACCATCTCGTCTCGGTCCACGACCGTCACCCCCTGCTCGACGCTAGAACGCGGCCGGAGGGCCAGCAAGGGTTCGCGAACCCGAAAGCCGAGTCAGGTGAGTTTGGCGCGGACGGAGGTGTCCAGGTCGCCCCAGCAGTCGGTGATCTTGCCGGCGGCCAGGCGGTAGAGGGCGAATTCTTGGGTGGTGATGGTGCGGCCTGTTGCGGGGATCGTGAGGAAGGGGCCGGTGTGGGTACCGGTGTCGATCAGGTGTGCGGAGAGCCAGTCGCCGTCGACCAGGAGGTGTTGCAGGTCCCAGTGGTAGTCGGGGAACGCGTCCACGACCGAACGGAGGCCGGCGGCGTACGCGTCGAGACCTGTTGCGACCCCGTTCACCCGGACGTCGGCGTCGACGAATTCGCCGAGCTCGTCGAATCGGTGCTGGTTGCAGCGCTCCAGGTAGCCCCGGTAGAAGGTCTCCATCGGCCCATCCTGTCAGCTCCGCCGGCTTGCGGTTGTGTGTCAACGCTCGTGGAGCGAGAGGTGTGGGAGCACCATGGATACATGACGAGATCCCTCTCGAGGGGGAGTGTTTCGATGGGTGAGATCACTCGCGAGAGGGTTTGTGAAAGTTTTCACGAATGCAGTAACCTGAAGTCGACATGAAGTCGGAGAACCACTCAGGGAGAGTGAACGCATGACAGCCCAGGTGCCGCACATCCTCGTTGTCGGAGGCGGTTACGTCGGGATGTACACCGCGTACGGACTGCGCCGCGCGGCCCGGAAAGGCAAGATCCGGGTGACCGTCGTCGACCCGCGGTCGGTGATGACGTACCAGCCGTTCCTGCCCGAGGCGGCGGCCGGCTCGGTGGAACCGCGGCACGTGGTGGTGCCGCTGCGCAAGACCCTCAAGGGCTGCCGGGTGGTGACCGGCCGGGTGACCGGGATCGACCACGAGAACAAGGTCGCCAAGGTGCTGCCCGAGGAGGGCCCGGAGTACGAGCTGGCCTACGACCAGGTCGTGGTCGCGCTCGGCTCGATCGCCCGGACGCTGCCGATCCCCGGTCTGGCCGAGGAGGCGACCGGGTTCAAGAACGTCGAGGAAGCGATCGCGCTGCGCAACAAGGTGCTGGACCGGCTGGACGTGGCGTCGTCGCAGCCCGACCCGGCGCTGCGCAAGTCTGCGCTGACCTTCGTCTTCGTCGGTGGTGGGTACGCCGGTGTCGAGGCGTTCGCCGAGCTGGAGGACATGGCCCGCTACGCCACCCGGTACTACGACAACATCAGCCCGGACGACATGCGCTGGGTGCTGGTCGAGGCGACCGGCCGGATCCTGCCGGAGGTCGGCGAGGAGCTCGGCAAGTACACGGTCGACCAGCTGCGCAAGCGCAACATGGACATCAAGCTGGAGACCCGGCTGGAGTCCTGCGAGAAGGGTCGCGTGATCCTCAGCGACGGCGAGGAGTTCGACGCCGACACGATCGTCTGGACCGCCGGCGTGAAGGCGAACCCGGCGCTCGCGGCGACCGACTTCCCGCTGGACGAGCGCGGCCGGGTCAAGTGCCTGGCGAACCTGCGGATCGAGGGTGTCACCGACGCGTGGTCGGCCGGCGACAACGCCGCCGTACCGGACCTGACCAGCGAAGAGCCTGGGGTGTACTGCGCCCCGAACGCGCAGCACGCGGTCCGGCAGGCGCGCCGGCTGGCCGAGAACATCCTGCTCGTCGTCGACGGCAAGGCGCCGGAGGACTACAAGCACAAGTACGTCGGCTCGGTCGCGAGCCTCGGCCTGCACAAGGGCGTCGCCCAGCTGTACGGCGTGAAGGTCAAGGGCTGGCCGGCCTGGTTCCTGCACCGGACGTACCACGTGTCCCGCGTCCCCACCGTCAACCGCAAGGCCCGCGTCATCCTCGACTGGACCCTCGCGCTGTTCTTCCGTCGCGAGGTCACCAGCCTCGGCAGCCTCCAGATGCCGAACGAGGAGTTCCGCCGCGCAACGCAGTCCTAGTGATCGACAGGAGCGGTGCCCCAATCAGTGGGCGCCGCTCCTAGTCGTACGACGATCTTGCCGCCGTGCGTGATGAATGACTCCGGCAGCCAGGACTCGGTGCGGTCGCGACCGTTCAGGGCCAGGGATTGCACGTACTGGTTGGTGTCTGACGTTGCCGGCGCTTCGACGGTCAGTCGTACGCCGTTGCTCCGCCGTACCTCGACTCGCGGGAACAGTGGGCTGCCGACGAGCAACTCCGCGCGTCCCGGGGTCTGTGGGAACAGGCCGATCGCGGCGAACACGTACCACGCGGACAACGTGCCCAGATCGTCGTTCCCGGGCAGACCTGCCGGACCCACGCCGTACACGGTGTCGACAATCTCTCGCGTTGTCGCCTGGGTCTTCCAGGCGACGCCGAGCCCGTTGTAGAGCCAAGGTGTGTGCAGTCCGGGCTCGTTGGTCGGGTCGTAGCGGAGTGCGCTGCCGCCCTTGACGGCCCAGTTGCCGTTCTCGTCGTGGAAGAACCCGTCGAGGCGCTGGACCGCCGAGCCGTTCATCATCGACGCCAGCCCGGAGACGTCCTGCGGGACCATCCAGGTGTACGTCGCACTGGAGCCCTGAGCGAACCCGACGTCGGTGGACGGGGTGAAGCCGGGCTGCCAGGTGCCGTCGGCCTTCCGGGCTCGTTGGTAGCCGACGGCCGGGTCGTAGGTGTTCTTCCACCAATCTCCGCGGTCGCGAAGTGCCTGTACGTCGGCGCCGAGCCGGGTACCCCACTGGGCCAGGGAGAAGTCGGCGAGCGAGTTCTCGAGCGTTTCCGCGGCGCCGCCCCAGCAGTGGCAGGCGTCCTGTGGTGCGTACTGCTTGGCCAGATAGGTGTTCAAGGCAGGTCGTTGCCCGGTGCATTGACCGGGGCAACCACCGTCGTTCTCCGCTTCGGCGTTCTGCACTGTTGCCTGGTGCACCAATGAGTCATAGGCGCCGCGGGCATCGAAGTTGCGGACTCCCATCGCCGCGAACGTCGCCAGCGTCGGCGCGGCCGGATCGCCGGTCATCACGTGCGTGGGCCCGTTGTTGTGCAGCCAGCGGTCCCAGATTCCCTTGTTCTGCTGGGCGAACTGGTACATCGACTGGGCGAAGTCACCCGCGATCTCCGGCTTCAAGAGGGCGAGCAGCTGGATGTGGGCGCGGTACTGGTCCCAGCCAGAGAAGGTGCCGTACTGCGCGCGTTGTCCCGGCGCGAGCCGATGGATCTGCCGGTCGCTGCCGAGGTAGCGGCCGTCCACGTCATTGAAGACGTTCGGCTGCAGCATCGCGTGGTAGAGCGCGGTGTAGAAGGTCGTCCGCTGTGTGTCGGTGCCGCCGGTGATGCGAACGTTCTCCAATTCGCGCCGCCATTCGCGATAACCATCGGCCGCGACCCGATCGACGGTCGTCTGCGGCCAGACCTCGGTCCGCAGGTTCTGCTCGGCGCCGGCCAGGCTGACGTAGGAGATGCCGATCCGCATCCGGACCTTCGCGCCGGGCGTGAAGGTCACGTAACCGCCGGACCCACGACCGGCCCGGTCCGCGCCGGTCGCGTAGCCCTCGCCGCCGGTCGTGTGGATGTTACCCGGAGCAAGTCCGCCGTCCTTCCAGGTGCCATTGGCAACGATCGGCTGGTCGAAGGATGCGGTGAAGTACAACCGGTAGTACGACATGCGGTTGTTGGTCCCGCCGTTCGCGCGCCGGCCGCAGAACGCGCCGGTCAGCACCGATCCGGTCACCTTGCGGCCGGCCGGGTCGATCGAGATCTCGGCGTCCTCGCTGCCGTTCAGCGAGTTCGACGTACGGAAGAGAAGGTTCGCGGCCTGGTCGGCGGGGAAGGTGAATTCGCCGACACCGGCGCGGGTGGTCACGGCGAGGTCGGTCTTCACGCCGGACGCCAGCGTCACCGTGTAGCGACCGGGCTTCGCGACCTCGTCGGCGTGGCTGAAGTTGCTCGCGTACTTGGCGTCGGTGGTGTCTGCTGTCGGCGAGGAGTCGACGGTTCCGACGTACGGCATGATCGGTACGTCGCCTGCCGCACCCGGGTTGCATCCGGCGCCGTTGACGTGGGTCAGGCTGAATCCGCGCACCCGCGTCACGTCGTACTGGTATCCGTTCGCCGCGCCGGTGCTGGTCTGGTCCCCGCGGGTGCTGGTCGGGCTCCACGAGATCATCCCGAACGGCCGCACCGCGCCCGGCCAGGTGTTCCCGTCCCGCGCGGATCCGATCAGTGGATCGACGTACGCCGCTGGATCCAGTGAGGCTTCGGCCGGTACGGCGGGGAGCAGCAGAACGACGGTGAGACCGGCGGCGAGCCAGCGCATGGGCGAACCTCCCGTGGGGCGGACGGACGGCTGCAACGTTAGAACGCCAAAGTGGCCAACGGGTGATTCAGGGATGTCGGTTAGTCGTGCAGCAGGCCGGCGTCGTGGACGAGGAGGGCGATCTGGACGCGGTTGTTCAGGTCGAGTTTGGTGAGGATGCGGGACACATGCGTCTTCACCGTCGGCACGCTCAGGTAGAGGGTCGCGCTGATCTCGGCGTTCGACTTGCCCTCGCCGACCGCGACGGCGATCTCGCGTTCGCGATCGTTCAGCTGCGCCAGCCGTTCGTGCGCCTTGGTCTTGCGCTGGTCGTCGCCGGATGCCGCGACCCGGGTGATCAGCCGCTTGGTCACGGCGGGCGAGAGGACGGATTGTCCGGCGGCCACCCGTCGTACCGAATCAACGATTTCTGCGGGCGGGGTGTCCTTGAGGATGAACCCGGCCGCGCCGGCGCGGAGTGCACGCAGTACGTGCTCGTCGGCGTCGAACGTGGTCAGGATGACGACCTCGGGCGCGCCCGGACGTCGCCGTACCGTCTCCGTCGCGGTCAGGCCGTCGGTGCCGGGCATCCGGATGTCCATCAGTACGACGTCCGGCGCGAGCCGCTCGATCAGGCCCGGCACGCCGCTGCCGTCGCCCGCCTCGCCGACCACCCGGATGTCCGGCGCGCCACCGAGCATCAGCTTCAGCCCGGCACGCAGCAACGGATCGTCGTCGACGATCAGAACCCGAACACTCATCCACGTCCTCGCTTCGCTCCGGGCGCGGATGAGGCACAAGATGGGCTGTACTTGACGATGACCTCGCTCCGCTCGCTCATGCAGGCCACGGTAGCCAAGCGAAGAGCCGGAACTCACCCTCGGGTGTCCGGCCGTGTTCCAGCCGGCCGTCGACAAGCGCGGCGCGTTCGCCGAGTCCCAGCAGACCTTTCCCATCGCCTCGGCGTCGGTTGGGTGCGGGGTTGCGCACCTCGACTGACAAACCGTTGCCGGGGGCACCGGTCACGCTGATCCGGACCGGTTCGCCGGGCGCGTGCTTGAGTGCGTTGGTCAGTCCCTCTTGGACGATCCGGTACGCCGTACGTCCGACGTGCTCCGGCAACGCGCCAGGGGCGTCGAGGATCAGCTCGACCGGGAGGCCGGCCTCTCGCGACCCTTCGACGAGGATGGGCAGGTCGGCGAACGTCGGCTGCGGGAGCTCTCCGACGGGCGCCCGCAGTACGCCGATCACCTCGCGAAGATCCTGCAAGGCCTGGTGCGCACTGGCCCGGATGATTTCGGCCGCCCCGGCGACCTCCTCGGTGGACGCGTCCGGACGGTACGCGAGCGCGCCGGCGTGCACGCTGAGCAGGGAAAGGCGATGACCGAGTACGTCGTGCATCTCGCGAGCGATCTCCTCGCGGGCTCTCAGTTGGGCCTGCTCCGCTTGGAGCTTGGCGACGATCTCGGCTCGCTCGGCCCGGTCGCGGAGGGTCTGGAGGAGTTGGCGGCGGGAGCGGATGTACAGACCCCAGCCGGCGACTGCGATGTAGATCGCCACCGCCGCCACGATGAGGGCTTCGGTCTCCGGTTTGTGCCTGACCTGCACGTAGATCGTCAGGCTCACCGCGTTCACCAGGAAGACGAGCAGGGTGGTACGCAGCCGGCAGTGGATGGCGACCGTGAGGATCAGGATCAGCCCGGCTCCACCGGCGCTGTCCGAGAAAGTGCCCACCACCGCCGAGGCCAGCGCGAGCTGGACCGGCCAGCGCCGCCGGAACCACAGGCTCAGGCAGAGCGCCATCCCGAAGTAGAAGTCGAAGGCGAGCAGGTCCGGGCTCACCGGGTCCTTGCGGCCGTCCTCGTACAGGATGAAGCCGGAGAACACCGCGACGACGAAGACGAGCGAATCCACGATCCAGTCGCGCGCGCTGCGGCGAGGACGGCGTTCGGACCCGGTCATGTCCTGAATGTAGCGGTGCGTAAGCGCTCTCCGGGGGCTTCACGGTTGTCCGGATACCGAAGTCGTTTCATCGGCTACTTAGGTCGGACGGTAGGTTTCCGGGCATGAGTCAGCTCGCAGTCACCGTCATCGGCCCGGACCGCCCGGGCATCATCGCGGACGTCACCGAGGCCCTGGCCGGCACCGGAGTCAACCTCGAGGACTCCACCATGACGCTGCTGCGCGGTCACTTCGCGATGATGATCGTCTGCTCCGGACCCTTCGAGGAGGTCAAGGCCGCGGTCGAGCCGCTGCGGGGCGAACTGGTGATCACGGTCCGTAAGGTCGGACCCGAACACGAGCACGCACCGATCGGGCCGTCGTACATCCTCAGCGTGCACGGCGCCGACCGGCCGGGGATCGTGGCCGCCGTGACCCGGATGATCGCGACCGCGGGCGGGACGATCACCGACCTCACCACGCGGCTGAGCGGCGAGCTGTACGTGCTGACCGCGGAGGTCGAGCTGCCGCTGACCGCTGAGCTCGAAATGCTCAACCGCGCGCTGGAGATCACCGCCGAGGAGCTCGGCGTCGGCGTCACCCTGCGCCCGGCGGAGAGCGACGAGCTGTGACCGTGATTACCGGCTGGTCCCCCTCTGACTTGGGCGTCGAAGGCGCCGTACTGGAGGTACTCCGCGCACCGCACCCCGTGCTCGCCACCGAGGGCGCGACCGTCGACCCGCTCGACCCGGCGATGATCCAGCTCGCCGCGGACCTGGTCGCGACGATGCGCGTGTCACCCGGCTGCGTCGGGCTGGCGGCGCCGCAGGTGGGAGTGGCGGCCCAGATGTTCTCGCTCGACGTGACCGAACACCCGAAGACGCGGACCTGTCACGGGGTCTTCGTGCTCTGCAACGCGGTCGTGGTCGAGGCTTCGCGGCAGGAGAAGGGTCGCGAGGGCTGCATGTCAGTCCCTGACTTCACCGGCGACGTGAAACGCGCCACCCGCCTGACGGTCACCGGCATCCTCCCCGGTACGACGGACCAGGTGACCATCACCACCGACGCGTTCGAGGCCCGGGCCCTCCAGCACGAGATCGACCACTGCAACGGCAAACTCTTCCTCGACCGGGTAGCCGGCGCCCACGCCATCTACCCCCGCAAGGTCTACAAGTAGATCCCCCTCGAAGTAGTCTGCCCTCGCAGCCTGCTCCGAGCGCTCCAGCCCCACCCGCCCTTCTCGCGCTCGCGCTGCTCGCTCAATCGACGGCGGGGTGGTCGGGGGCGACCCGGATGCGGAGTGTGCCCGTCCGATCTCGTAGCTTGTAAGGTCAGTGCGTGCCGCACGGCCCGGGTGGCGGAACGGCAGACGCAGCGAGCTTAAACCTCGCGGCCGAAAGGCATACGGGTTCGAATCCCGTCCCGGGCACCAGGCAAAGCCCCACGCCTGCTACGCAGTCGCTCCCTCGTCGCTCCGCTCCCACGTCGCTCCGCTCCTCATCGCGCCCGCTACGCCCGCTCCCACCCACCCCTCGGCTGTCGCCGGTGCATCCCTTCCGGCTATCGCCGGCGGTCGGGCTATCGCCCGCGTCTTCCGGGCTACCGCCCGCGATCGAGCAAGCTCGACCAGACCCCCACCGGTCCGAACCTGAGGTCGGCAGCTATCGGGGCGATGCGGTGGGCCGAGCCTTGAACGTAACCGTCAATTGTTGCTCGCCAGTTGAGGATCTGGAGTGGCCTCACTCTGACTGCTCCGCGCGACCTCTGAGCTCAGCCGAGCGGGACTGCCGTGACCTCGAAGTGTGCTTCGAAGGTCCCAGTCTCGTCGGTTTCGGAGACGTCTGAGGTGCAGGTGATGAGGTCAGGGCTGTTGGCGTCCTTGCCCCCGGCCCAGGTCTTGGACTCGCTGAACGGTTCGGGTGTTCCACCAGTCGGCGTGAAGGTGCCCTCAATGGAGAATGTCACGGCGTGGTATTTGGTGTCATCGATCCAGCCATTGCGGCCAGCGGTGACGATCAGCGTGTCCTCGCCATCGCAGACCCACTCCTCGGGGGACCTTTGCTGCGGTTGCGCAGCCGCCGGCACTGCTGTCCCAATAAGGGTGATCGTCGACACGACGCCCGCAATGAGCATCTTGCGCATGACACTGCCTCCCTTCCATAACTGTCGCATCTCTTTCGTCATGCCCACCGCCAGCGCCCGGCGCGGGAGCTGGCGGGGGTGAGTTCCCCAGGAGGGCCTAGTGGCAGTGGAAGAACTCGTTGACCGTGCCGTCGGGCCGGGCGTTGAAGTGATCAACTTGGTTGGTGCGGATCGTCGACCCGTCCGAGCCGGTGGCGTGGAGGTTGAACGTGAACGTTCCGTTCACGGTCGCCCCGTTGGCGTTGAAGCCTCCCCAGATCGTGACCTTGCCGGTGTAGCTCGGCAGAGTCGGATCCTCGAGCGGCACCGCGACGAAGGTGCCGGTCTGGGTGAAGGTTGCGTGCACGCGGCCGTCATCGAAGGTGGTCGTGTGCTCGATCAAGTTGGTAGTGGTGGTGATGGTGTAGAGCGGTCCTTCCTCCGAGCAGATGGGATCGGGAATCACATCGACGAAGGTTTCGACGAGGTTCTTCTGGGTGGTGGTCTCGGTGACCGGTGGCGCGCCGAACGCCGGCGCTCCGGTGAACAACAAGCCCGCGATCAGCAGGCCGACCATCAGTAGCAGGCGACGAAGCATTCCATGCCCCCCTTTGAGATGGAGCTCTGTGCGCCGGGCGATTGTGACGTTACTCGCGCCAGGCCGAGGGAACCAGGGCTGATCCGGGGCGACGCCGGCGACTCCCGACGAGCTGACCGACGCCCCTTGGGGTCAAGTAGTCAGCGCGTGATCGTAGTTGCACCAGTAGTTGCAGTTCACCCTGATCCGCGCATGTTCCTCGGGGATACAACAACCAGGTGCGAGCGCGGTGCGGACCGTGACGAACCTCGCTGGACACAGGCTGGTCGAACTTCAACCTCGCGGCCGAAAGGCATACGGGTTCGAATCCCGTCCCGCCACCCGGCAAGCCCATGCGTGCTACGCATCCGCTCCATCGTGGCTACGCTCATGCCTGTTGTTCTGCGCTTTCGGGGTCGGGGTCTCTCGTTGTCTGTGCGGTCAGGGCGCGGGGCTCCGGGGATGAACCCATGAGTCGCCAGCGGCGGTATGGGGTGACTGGGCGGTGGTGCTCGGTGTAGCCGCCGTTTGGGAGGCGGAGTAGTTGGCCGGTTTCGATGCCGTGCTGCGCGATCTGTGTGTCCTGTTGTTGCAGGCCGAGGCAGATGCGGCGGGTGATCAGGAATGCGGCGGGTGGGCCCAGGATCAGGAGGGCCTGGAAAACGTGCAGGAGTGCGTTGACCGATAGGTGGAACAGCACAGCCATGGTGTCGGCGCCGGCTGCGGCCCAGAGGACGCCGTAGAAGGTCATGCCGGCGACGCCGATGCCGGTTCGGGTCGGGTTGGTGCGTGGGCGCTCGAGGAGGTGGTGCTGCCTGTGGTCGCCGGTCAGTCGCTCCTCGATGAACGGGTAGGCGGCGACGAGCGCAAGGAACAGCGTGCAGATCGCGACTGGCAGCAGTACGGCGACGGTGAAAGTCTTGCCCCACAAGACGAACTCCCAGCCTGGCGCCAGCCGAAGGGAGCCGTCGAGGAAGGCGAGATACCACGCTGGGCCGACACCGGCCGAGGCGTTCGCCGGATCCGCGGGACCGTACAGCCACACCGGGTTGATGGTCGCCGTCGCGCCCATGAAGATCGCAACCCCCGCGACGATGCAGAACAGGCCGGCGCCCTTGACCGCGGCCACAGATGCCGGGCGTCCCACCACGTTGTCTTCCGTTCGTCCGGGGCCTGCGGGCTGCGCGGGCTTGTGCCGGAGCGCGAGTACTGCGCTGGCAACGAAGAGAGCGACTAGTACGGCGGGCAGGACGACGATGTGCAGCGGGTAGAACCACGAGATCACGTCGCCCGGAAAGTGTCCCCCGAACAGCAGGGCCGAGAGGTCAGAGCCGATGAGCGGAGTCGCCTGCAGGACACCGTCGAGTACGGCGAGGCTCATGCCGGACGCCATGTCGTCCGGGAGCGAGGTGCCGGTCAGGCTCGCGGCCAGCATGACGACGAGCAGGCCGAAGACAACGAGCCAGTTCAGGCGCCGTGGCCGACGGAACCCGGCGGTGAAGAACAGCCGCAACAAGTGGAGCGTGATCGCCGCCACCATGATCAGCGTGGACCAGTGATGAACCTGGCGGATCAGCAGCCCACCGCGGACCTCGAAGGTGATCGCCATGGTCGAATCCAGTGCCCGGGACATCTCTACGCCCTGCAGCGGTGCGTACGGTCCGTCGTACACAACGTGCTCGACCGATGGTTCGTAGTACGCCGTCAGGACTACGCCGGTGAGCACGATCATGACGAAGCTGTAGAACGCGATCTGGCCGAACAGCAGCGACCAGTGGTCGGGGAATACCCTCTTTCGCAGGTTGCTCCATGGGCGGTGCATGCCTCGACCTCCTTGGTCCTCCTCCACGCCGGCCGCAATCCGCGGTCATACATACGACTCCGCACCCCTCGCGTCTGTGACGTCCCGTGTCGCACGTCACGCGCGCGTCACCGCTGGATCGACCGGTGCGGTGGTTGGCGACCTACGATTCGGCGGTGGGTTCTTCGCTGACGGTTCGCCCGGCTCGGGTCGAGGACGTCGCGCAGGTGGCGCTCGTGAATGTGCGGTGCTGGCAGGAGGCGGCCATCGCGAGAACCGCGTGGCTGTCGCGGAGCGCGACGGCGAGCTGGTCGGGATCGCCATGTCAGGCCCGCCTCTGGACGCCGGCGCGGCCTGGGCAGGGCAGCTATGGTCCGCGGCGTGCGGCACAGCCGGTAATCCAGTCACGGGCAAGCATCGGCCTGGGCCATCATGGTCATGGTGCTGAGCGACTGGGGAGGGTGCGATGCTCGTTGAGTTGGCTGTGGGTGATGCCTATGGCGCCGGGTTCGAGTATGCAGATCCGGAATTCGTGACCGCGCACAACACCTTGGCGGGGTACGTTCAGCATCCAACCCACTCGGGTATTCGGCCTGGCGCGTACACCGACGACACGCAAATGACGATCGCCATCGCCGAATTGCTGATTTCTGATGGGCCGTGGACGGTTGAGCGGATCGCCGAGCAGTTCGTACGGGTCTTCCACCGGGACCAGCGCGAGGGATACGCCGGCCGCTTCTATCAGCTGCTGCGCGCGGTTCGTGATGGCGAGGAGTTGCTGTCCCGGATCAAGCCGGACAGCGACAAGAGCGGGGCGGCCATGCGGGCAGGGCCGTTAGGGCTGCTGCCGGATGTGTCCGACGTACTGTGCTATGCCGCCGTACAGGCGCGTGTCACGCACGATACGTCGGCCGGCATCGAGGCCGCGCAGGCCGCCGCGCTGGCTGTGCACTATTGCCACTTCGAGCTGGGGCCGGTGTCGGAGGTGGGGCGTTGGGTCGACCGGGAATTGGTGCCGAGTGGTGGTCGCGGCGGCTGGGCACGGCCTTGGCGCGGCAAGGTAGGTCCGCGGGGCTGGATGAGTGTTCGGGCTGCCCTGACCGCGATGACGACGAGCAGCAGCCTGAGCGAGGTTCTACGGACCTGCGTAGCCTTTACCGGCGATGTCGATACCGTCGCCACCGTGGCGCTCGCCGCGGCGTCGCGCTCGCCCGAGATGACTCCCGATCTACCTCGCGTACTGCGACGCGACTTGGAGAACGGGCCATACGGCCGGGGTTACCTGTCGCAGCTCGACGCCCGATTGCTGTCTCACCTGTCCCCAGTCGTGGTGGCCGGTGCGGGCGGCCCGTCCCTGCTCGGCCTGTGGAGCGACGATTCCCTCTACCTGGGAGGAATGGAGGGGAATCGAGTCGCCTTCCTGGACGGAGGTGTTGGCTGGTTCGAACACGCCAATGCGCTCGCCACGGAAACGCAGCGCTTCACGTGGGAGCACGAGCCGACCGGGGGCATCCGAATCCGCTTCGTCCGGTACCTGTACCGCGAGAACGGCCAACCAGCAAAGGTCAAGGAGCACTGGCAATCCGAGCCGCTGGTCATGACCGCGCGGGTTGGCCGGGGCACAGACGCACTCGACGGCGAGGCGACAGTGCTAACCCTGGCAGAGCCCACTGGACCCCCTCGCCGATACGCGCTCGTCCGCCGCGACATTCGAGACACCGACGCTCCAGCCGGCAACCTGGATTGAGTCCCGGCATCGGCCCGATCGGTGGCAATCCCATCCGCATACCCCACGGACACTCGGTCCGCCGGCAGTTGACCGTTGCCGGAACCCAACCGCCTCAACGGCACACATCGGACCCGCGAGTCCCTATGGCTTCAGGTACGCGTTGACCTTCGGAAGGAGTTCGGGCAGGGGGCGGTGCATGTCTAGCTGGAGGTAGTTGTCCGAGGGGCGTTGGATGCGGGTCATCCCGTCGCGGAAGAAGGCCTCGCCGTCTACCAGGTCGTCGCCGAGGTCTACTGGTGGATAGTTGACGCCGCGGCGGTGGGTTCTCAGGCGCGGTCGGCGAGCGAGCCTCTCGTCGAGGAGCTTCAGGTCATGGATCTGGCACTCGATGTATCTGTAGGTCGCGTCGTGCTGCCTGGCGATTTCCATGCCTTCGGTCAGGATCCTTGGCCAGAAACACGGGCTGTCCATGATCACGTCATGGCCTTGGGCGAGCGCGTGACGCGCCAGCGCGTACATGACCTCGTACGCCGGTTTGGCGCTACCGGCGAGGTCGACGCCCGCGTCGAGAAGCGCGGTCTTGATGACGTCGTAGTCGACGGCAACCGCACCAAATGTATCGACGACGTGGGCGGCGATGGTGGACTTCCCGGAACCTGGAACGCCCGACATCTGAAGCAGGAACATCGCTCCCCAACTCTTCAAGCGGACGGCGGGACCGAGGTCCACAGGCCGCACCACTGGTTGGCGCCGTACTTTCGAATCGGTCTACCTCGGTGAAGCCTAGCTTGCTGCGAGGCGCGTCGAGCGCGGGTCAGACCGCGCAGGCCGTGCGAGTTGGTTCAGGCGGTTGACCATTGCGGGTAGGGCGGTGAGGTCGTCGGTTGTTGTTGTGTCGAGGTCCTCGCCGTTCATCCAGCCGGGGGGTGTGTCGCCGTCGAGCATTACGCCGATTCGCTCGGCTATGTGGCACAGCTTCAGGGAATCGCTGCGTAGGAAGAGGTTTTCGCCGGTTGCGGCGAGCTGGCCGCCGCTGTCGACGTACGCCTGGAGGATGCGGCTGATCTGTTCGATCTGCTCGCCGCCGAAGGTCAGTGCGGTGCGGCCGATCTCCAGCGTCGCGCTCTCGCAAGCCACGCTCTCCCAATCAATCAAGATCGGGCCCTGAACCCGCGTTGCTGTCCAGCCCGAATCCACTCGACCCAGTCGTGCACGCGCAGAGTGCCCAGCTCGTTGATACGAGCCGCATATCCGAAGGCCGGCCTGACCGGGGTCACCGGGCGTGCGATCGGCAGGCCACGAGCCAAGGCATCAGCCTCCAGCGTCATGGCATCCGCGATCCTCGGCTGCCAGGCTGGGTCGTCCATGCCCCAGAGCTGCTTGACCAGAAAGTCAGCCGACTCTGTTCGCAGCCTCCACGTCTTGAAACTCGTGTGTTGCACGGGCTTCAACGAGTCGACCGGACGATCGAGGCCGAAGGCTGCCGCGATCGCCTCTTCGGACCGGAGCATCATGGGGCTAGGCGGTAGACCGAGACGTGCGAGGGGGAGTCGGCGGTGAAGTCGGAACCCGTCCAGTCGGCGTGGCGGGATTCGAGGGTGAAGCCGGCTAGTTGGGCCATCAGGTCCAGTTCCGATGGCCAGATGTAGCGGTGCGGGGTGCGCGCGAGTTCGGCCTGGGCGCTTCCGCTGACGGCTTCGGGGAAGTGGAAGTGGTGGGAGACGACGTGCTGGTTCAGGACGTCGTACGTGTCCATGAGGATGTACCCGGGTTCGGCGATACCGACGGTGGCCGGGAGGCCGGGTGGGAGGCGGCGGAGTTCGGGGACCCAGAGTTCGATCACGAAGCTACCGCCGGGGGAGAGGTGGCGAGCCGCGTTGCGGAAGCACTCGACCTGCTCGGCTTGCGTCAGCAGGTTGGAGATCGTATTGAAAACCAGGTAGACGAGGGAGAACTCACCGGGAACGCGGGTGGTGGCCATGTCTCCGATGACGACCGGGATCGTCTCCTCGTCGGCCTTTGCGCGTAGCTGATCGACCATCGCCGTGGACAGCTCGATGCCGCTCACCGGTACCCGTTCGGACAGCGGTACGGCGACCCGACCGGTGCCGATCGCGAACTCGAGCGCCCGGCCGTCACCCGCAAGCGCGGCCAGCCGGTCCACGGTCGGCCCCAGCACCTCGGGTGCGAACATCCCGGTGCCAGGTGTGTCGTACCGCCGCGCGATGTCCGCGCCCCAGAGGTTGTCCTGCACGTCAGCCACCTTTCGATCGGTCCAGCGCAGCTTGTCCTCGTCGCCCGATTCGCCGACCTTCCGGAATCCCAGGCGTTCGTACAGTCGGCGGGCGTTGGTGTTGGTCTTCTCCACCCCGAGATCGAGTGGTACGGCGTTCGTCGCCGCCTCGACCTGGAGATCGGTGATGATCGCCGTACCGATGCCGCGGTTCTGCACCTCCGGGAGGAGCTGGATACCGCACAGTTCCACGGATTCCGGGGTGCGGCTGATCCGCAGTCGGCCGACGCGTTCGCCGTACAGCTCGATGACGGAGGTGTCCGCGAGCGTCTCGATCGTCCATTCGGCGAACCCGGCCCGCCACTCCACCTCGTCGAAGTCGGCCGGCAGACGGGTCGCGGCAATGGACACGTCGGTGAGGAAGCCGACGTCATCGGCGGTGGCCGGGCGGATCCGGTACGGCGCTGCCATGACTGGCCAACCTACGCAGCCGACCCGTGATCCTCCACGGGTTTTCCGGGGGATCCGCTGATAGACGTCTGTGAGAAACGTTGATCGGTGCGGATCGGCGAGGGTGAATAGGGATGTGGAGAGTTACCGCAATCCGGTGCTGGCGGCGGCTGTGTTTGCGCCCCCGGCCGTGTGTGCGCTGCTGATCCCGTTCCGGGACACCTTCGACAACGCCAATCTCGCGCTCCTGCTGGTGGTGGTGATCGTTGCGATCGCCGCCTGCGGGGTGCGGCCGGCCGGCATCCTGGCGGCGGTGTCGAGCGCGTTGTGGTTCGACTTCTTCCTGACCGTGCCGTACAACTCGTTCGACATCCGGCACCGCGACGACATCGAGACCACCGTCCTGCTGGTGGTGATCGGTGCCGCGGTCACCGAAATCGCGATCTGGGGCCGTCGGCAACAAGCCCGCGCGTCGCGGCATCGCGGCTACCTGGACGGCGTGATCACCACCTCGCAGGCGGTCGCGGCCGGTGGCTCCACCGACGAGCTGATAGACCACGTCCGCGCCGAACTCACCGCCGTACTGGGGATCGACGGCGCGAAGTTCACCACTGGAGGTAAGCGTGGAGCCGCCGCGGTACTGAACGCGGACGGCACCGTGACCCGGGCCGGCCGGGCGCTCAAGGTCGAACGCGACGGCCTACCGACGAACACCGAGATCGAGCTCGCCGTACAGCATGCCGGCGAGGTCCGCGGCCGGTTCCTGCTCACCGCCGCGGCGCGGATCGCCCGGCCCGATCTCGAACAGCGCCTGGTCGCCGTTGCCCTGGCCGACCAGGTCGGCGCCGCACTCTCCTCCCGGGAAGCCTTGCGTCCCCACCTCTGACTGGCCTGCGGGAGCACCTCGTCCCGGGTGGCCACGGCCCCGGCGTCGTACCTGCCCACCCAGGTACGACGCCGCACCGCAACCAGCCGCGTTCGATCGGTAAGCGATTGGTTTGTGCAACCGTTTGCCGGCTGGGCGGTTGCGGTTGGGGAACAGGGGAGTCATTCTCAGACGTTGTTAAGGGTGTGACCGTAGTATCGCTGTACGGCCCCGGATGTGGGTCACCAGGAGGATGACAATGCAGAGCAGTAACCCGGTCCTGAACCGGTCGAGTGCGTTCGCGCCTGGCCATGGCCAGGCATATCCGGGGGCCGCTCCGTACGGCCAGCCTGGGCAGTACGGCTACGGCGGGCCGGGCGAGCCGCCGCAGCAGTACCAGGGCGCGCCGGCCGACAGCCGCCCCATGACGTTGGACGACGTCATCGTCAAGACCAGCCTGACCCTGGGTGTGGTCGTCCTGGCCGCCGCGCTCGCGTGGTGGCGGACGCCGGACAACCTCGTCGGTCCGGTGTTCCTGGGCGGTGCGTTGCTCGCCTTCGCGCTCGCGATGGTGCTGAGCTTCTCCCGCCGGGTGAACCCGGTGCTGGTGATGGTCTTCGCCGCCGCCGAGGGCGTGTTCCTCGGGATCGGCAGCAAGTTCATCGCGAACTGGGTCGATGACCCGGGCATCGTCGTGCAGGCTGTGCTCGCGACGATGGTGACGGCCGGTCTGACCCTGGCGACGTACAAATACTTCGCGATCAAGGTGACACCGCGGTTCACCAAGATGGTCATCATCGCCACCATGGGCTTCGCCGGCGTGATCCTGATCAACTTCATCGCCAGCCTGTTCGGCTTCAACTCCGGGATCGGCGGCATGGGCCCGCTGGGGCTGCTGTTCGCCGCACTCGGTGCCGGCCTGGCGGTGTTCAACCTGATCCTCGACTTCGACATGATCGAGCAGGGTGTCCGCCACGGCGCCCCGCAGAGCGAGGCCTGGCGGGCCGCGTTCGGCCTGACCGTCACCCTGGTCTGGCTGTACTGGAACCTGCTCCGCATCCTCGCCATCCTGCGTGGCGGTGACTGACCGCACGACCTGACACCCGAAGGGCCGGCCCAGGTGGGCCGGCCCTTCGGCGATTTCCACCAATTCAGGAATCCGGACGGGGATCGTCCGGATGTCGTTCTAGCGTGGGGCCATGACGACGACCGAGTTCCAGCAAGCTGACGGGGTCGAGGACTGGCGTGTCCTCGATGGTGACGCGACGGCGTGGTTCGACGCGCCGTCGCAGAGTGCGGGGGCCGCGCTGGTCGCTCGGATGGGGGAGTTGACCGACGGTCTGCCCGACGTGGATCTGCGGGCCGGCGGACTGCGGGTGCGGATCGGCGCGGCGTCGGACGCCGACGTGGTGCTCGCTCGTGCGGTGTCGACGGCGGCTCGGGAGCTGGGCTTGGCGGCCGATCCGGGCGGACTGCAGCTGATGCGCTTGGCGATTGATGCCGCGGACACGCTTTCGGTGAAGACTTTCTGGCAGACCGTACTCGCCTACGAGCCGATTGGCGCCGACAGCCTCGGGGATCCGTTGCGGCGAGATCCGGCGATCTCGTTCCGTCGGCGGGATGATCCGCGCCCGCTCCGCAATCGGATCCACGTCGACGTCGTCCGGGGACCGGAGGCGGTGGATGCGGTCAAGACCGGCCTGGGCCAGGAGGCGTACGGCGCTAATCAGCTCACGATCGCCGATGACGAAGGGAACGAGATCGACCTGGTCCCGGGTCGTCAGCTCTCGACGGAGACCACCGACTGGCGGACGAACTTCGGCGCGATGACGTTCTATCCCACCACGTCACCGGAACAGGCCACCCGTTTGGCCACGGCTGTCGCCACGCTGGCCGACGATGCTGGTGTGCCGGTCCTGGTCGATCTGCGGCCGGACGGCGTCACGATCGATAGTGGAAAGGATCAGTGGGAGGACGAGGCGGGGGCGGCCAGGCCAGACTTCGTTGACTTGGCCGGTCGGATCCAGGCCGCGGCGCGCGACCTGGATCTCTCCGCCGAAACCACCCACCTGCGCTTCGTCCAACTCGGCTTCGACGCGCTCGACGTCGCCGCCGTACGGGCGTTCTGGACAACCGTCCTCGGCTACCAGCATGACCCGCGACTGTTCTTGAGTGACATCTACGACCCGCGCCGCCTGAACCCGGTCCTCTTCTTCCAGCCGCTCGACCCAGCAGACGAGGCCCGCCGCCGCCAACGCAACCGCCTCCACCTCGAGCTGGCCGTCCCCCACGACCAACTCCGGTCCCGCGTTGACGCCGCCCTCGCCGCCGGCGGCCGAATCCTCACCGACGGCTCTCCGGAGCGTTGCCTACTAACCGACCCCGAAGGCAACGAGCTCACCCTCATCACTCAGCCCTGAGGAGCCGGGCACAACAAGAAGACCCGCCCCTCCACCTGAAAGGGCAGGTCTTCTGTTCTTAGACTCCTGTTCGGCTCGTCAGCCCATTCGCCGGTGCGCCTTGACCAGGTCGTACTCGTGGACGATGGCGGTTGCGTGCCCGTGCGCGAGGGCGTACTCGCTGGAAAGCCATCTCACTCTGTCGTCGAAGCGCAGGAACGACGGTCCGTCGTTCATCAGCTGGAACCACTCGGTCATCTCGCGTCCGGTGCACCTGGGCACCTTCTCCACCAAACGCTGGTGCGTCTCCTCGGAGTGGTTCAAGCCCATCTTCGCCTCCCGTCATCGGGGTACCGCGTAGTTATCGACTGTGCACCACACAGACGCCGCTAGGCAAGACTCACTCCATCAAAATGCAACCACAGAGCATGAAAGTCGCCGCTCAGCGGACGCGCTATTGCCCAACAGGTACGGCGGTGACGTCCTCGTCGACCCGCTCGACCTCGGCCTTCGGGTGCCGGCGCCGATGCCGCAGCTCCGCCCAGCGACCCCGCGGACCGCGCTCGCGCCCGGCGACCTCGGTGGCCGCGACCTCCGTGCCGGCCGTCCGGGCAGCCTGTACGGCGGCCTCCGCGATCGGCAGGATCGCCTCGCCCCGGAACGGCTCCGGATGGACGAACGACTCCGGCCCGACCCCCACCGCGGCCGCGACCGAGGGGAGCAGCGCGGCGGAGGCGGCGGCGTACCCGGTGGCCGAGGGGTGGAAGTTGTCCCGTCCCCACATGGTCGGGTTGGTCCGGAACACCTCGCCGAGCAGCGACCCGAGGGACACAGTTCGGCCGCCTGCCTCGACCACTGCGATGGTCTGAGCGGCGGCCAGCCGGTGGGACCAGGACCGGGCGACCTGCCGCAGTGGCGGCATGATCGGCCGGACCACGCCGAGGTCCGGGCAGGTACCCACCACCACCTCACAGTGCGCGGCCCGCAACCTGCGGACCGCGGCCGAGAGCAGCCGAACCGAGGTCGACGGTGGCATCTTGGCCTTCACGTCGTTGACGCCGATCAGGATGACCGCCACCTGCGGCCCCGCCTGCAGGGCGGCATCGACCTGCGCGGCCAGATCGGTCGACTTCGCGCCGGTCTTCGCCACGTCGATCAGGCGCACCGGGCGCTTGGCCAACTCGGCGAGACCGGACGCCAGCAGGACGCCGGGCGTCTCCTCGGGTGACTCGGTGCCGTAACCGGCGGCACTGGAGTCGCCGAGGATGGCGAACGTGATCGGATGTCCTGGATACCGGCCGAACAGGCCGTCGCCCGGAGTCGGGTAGTAACGCATCGGTCCGATCACGCGCTTGGCATACTCGGCCTCAGCGGTCAGTACGCCGTACAACGTGGCACCGATGAGTCCGAGTCCCCCGCCCCCCAAGGCTGCGGCCTGGGCCAGTCGCTTCGCGGCCCGGGCTCTACTCATAGGTCCAGGATTACACGCTGTGACAGCCGCGCAAGTGAAAATAGGGGAACGACGCGCAGATCACTACAGTAAAGATGTGCGCTACGCAGAATCTCTCCTGGACCTGGTCGGCAACACCCCGCTCGTGAAGCTGGGCAAGACGACCGACGGTGCCAAGCCCCTCGTGCTCGCCAAGGTCGAGTACTTCAACCCCGGCGGCTCCGTGAAGGACCGGATCGCGGTCCGGATGATCGAGGCGGCCGAGGCCTCCGGCGAGCTCAAGCCGGGCGGCACGATCGTCGAGCCGACCTCCGGCAACACCGGTGTCGGGCTGGCGATGGTGGCCCAGCAGAAGGGCTACAAGTGCGTCTTCGTCTGCCCGGACAAGGTGAGCGAGGACAAGCGCAACGTGCTCAAGGCGTACGGCGCCGAGGTCGTCGTCTGCCCCACCGCCGTGGCACCGGAGCACCCGGACTCGTACTACAACGTCTCCGACCGCCTGGTCCGCGAGATCGAGGGCGCCTGGAAGCCGAACCAGTACGCCAACCAGAACAACCCGCGCTCGCACTACGAGACCACCGGGCCCGAGCTCTGGGAGCAGACCGAGGGCAAGATCACCCATTTCGTCGCGGGCGTCGGCACCGGCGGCACGATCACCGGCACCGGCAAGTACCTGAAGGAGGTCTCCGGCGGCAAGGTGCAGATCATCGGCGCCGACCCGGAGGGCTCGGTGTACTCCGGCGGCACCGGCCGGCCGTACCTGGTCGAGGGCGTCGGCGAGGACTTCTGGCCGGAGACGTACGACCGGGAGATCTGTGACCGGATCATCGAGGTGTCGGACGCGGACTCGTTCGCGTTGACCCGGCGGCTGGCCCGCGAGGAGGCCATGCTGGTCGGCGGCTCGGCCGGAATGGCGGCCGCGGCCGCCATCCGGCTCGCGCACGAACTCGATGACCCCGAAGCCGTCATCGTCGTCCTGTTGCCGGACGGCGGCCGCGGCTACCTGACCAAGGTGTTCAACGACGACTGGCTGGCGCAGTACGGCTTCCTCGCCGGGGCCCGGCAGGGTACGACGCTCGGCGACATCCTGGCCCGCAAGGACGGCAGCATGCCGCCGCTGGTCCACACCCACCCGCACGAGACGATCGCCGAGGCGGTCGCCATCCTGCGCGAGTACGGCGTCTCGCAGATGCCCGTGGTCCGGGCCGAGCCGCCGGTGATGGCGGCCGAGGTGGCCGGCGCGGTGTCGGAGCGGACGTTGATGGACGCCCTGTACTCCGGCAAGGCGCGGCTGGCCGACATGGTCGAGCAGCACATGGACCCGGCGCTGCCGTCCCTGGGCGCCGGCGAACCGGTCACCAAGGCGGTTCAGCTGCTCGAGGATCGGGACGCCCTGATGGTGCTGGACGACGGCAAGCCGGTGGGCGTTCTGACCCGGCAGGACCTGCTGGTCCACCTGTCCGTCGACTGACTGTCCCCGCGGCGCGGGAGAGACTTATCGGTCTACGACCGAGGGCACGATGGCGAGCAGAGCCGTGACCACGATGCCGATCACGATGGCCGCCGCTCCGGCGAGCTGAAGGATTTCCATACCTCAAGAATCCTTCAGCGCGGCCGTCCGGACATCGGTCCGAGGAGTGGTCTTGCCGTCATCCCAAGGTCGCACGAAGGACGCACCGCACTCCTACTTCAGGAGTGCGGGTAAACCCCTAATGGACCAGCACGAAGTCAGCCGGATCCAGGCGGCGGGTACGGCGCCAATAAGACACGGTGAACTCGGGCCAGATGGTCGAGTTCCGCCCCTGGGCGTCGAGGTACCAGCTGTTGCAGCCGGACTGCCAGACCGTGTCGCCGAGCTCTCCCTGGATCCCGCCGACGAACCGTTCCTGGGCCTCCTCGCGGACCTCGACGTACGACGCTCCACGCCGCCGGAGCAGGTGCAGAGCCTGCATCACGTAGCGGACCTGGGCCTCGATCATGAACACCATCGAGGAGTGGCCGAGCACGGTGTTCGGGCCGACCAGCAGGAACAGGTTCGGGTAGCCGGCGACGGTGATGCCGAGGTGTGCGCCGATGCCGTTGCGCTTCCAGTGGTCGGCCAGGTCGACGCCGTCCTTGCCGAGGATCGGCATCCGGGTCAGGTTGGCCGACACCTCGAACCCGGTGCCGAGCACGATCGTGTCGCAGAGCCGTTCGACCCCGTCCGAGGTGACCACGCCTGTCCGGGTGACCCGGGTGATCGGGGTGGTGACGACGTTCACGTTCGGGCGGGCCAGCGCAGGATAGTAGTCGTTCGAGATCAGGATCCGCTTGCAGCCGATCTGGTAGTCCGGGGTCAGCTTGGCCCGCAGGTCGGGGTCGGTCACCTGCTTGTGAAGGTGCCGTTTCGCCTGTAGTTCAAGGCCTTTCATCAACTTCGGGTTGCCCGCGAAGCCGAGACCACGGCCCTCGAGTCCCCAGTAGATCGCGTTGCGGATCGCGCGCTGACCGGCCGGGAACCGCTCGTGCAGTCGTCGTTCGAGCGGGCCGATCGCGCGGTCCGGCTTCGGCGTGATCCACGGTGGCGTCCGCTGGTACACGTCCAGGTGCGCGACGTCGGTAGCGATCTTCGGGACGAACTGGATCGCCGATGCGCCCGTGCCGATCACGGCGACGTTGCGGCCGCGCAGGTCTTCTGAGTGATCCCATTGGGCCGAGTGGAACGTCGTACCGGCGAAGGAGTCGAGGCCTGGGATGTCCGGGAGCTTGGGCTGGTGCAGGCTGCCGACACCCGCGACCAGGGCCTGCGCCTCGATCGTCTCGGACCCGTTGACCGTGACGGTCCATTGGCCGGTCGCCTCGTCGAACACGGCCTCGGTGACCTCGGCGCCGTACCGGATCTTCTCGGCGACGCCGTACTTGTCCGCACAGTGCTTGAGGTAGGCAAGGATCTCGTCCCAGGGCGCGAACATCCGGGTCCAGTGCGGGTTCTGCTCGAACGAGAACGAGTACAGGTACGACGGGATGTCGCAGGCGCAGCCGGGATAGGTGTTGTCCCGCCAGGTGCCGCCGAGTTCACCGGCCTTCTCCAGGATGACGAAGTTCTCGCACCCGGCCTGCCGCAACTTGATCCCCATGCACAACCCGGCGAACCCCGACCCGACGATGACGACCTCGGCCTGTGTCATAGCAGCGAAGGTTACCGGCGAGTCACGTCACCGGGCTAGTGCTTCAGGCGGTACAGGGTCTCGCCGGCGTTCGGGATGACGAGCGTGTCGGGGTCGTTCTCGTACGCCGTCAGGTCGAAGTCGGCCGGATCCAGATAGGCGAGGTTGGCCCGCTGTACGACTTCCTCCGGGATGCCGGTCGCGAGGGTGACATGGACGCGGAGGTGCTCGCCCGTCGCGGGGTCCCAGGTGCCGGCGCCGCGGAGGTGGGTGGAGTGCGCGAGGACGCCCCAGTGGAGGTCGCGGAACTGCTCCCACTGGCCGAGGAAGTAGTCGCGGCAGTGGTAGCCGATCTCCTCGATCTCCGGGTGCATCGCGGCGAGCTCGGTGACGTGCGGGGCGTAGAGGATGACCTCGCCGCCGTCGGCGACGACCGGCTCGACCTTGTAGAAGCCCTTGGCCGCGGTCCAGATGTCCTGGTACTTGGCCGGCATCAGCGACACGACCCGCCGGACCGGGTGGTCGAGGTAGCGGACATGGGTCTGGGCGGAGATCTCGGCAGCCGCGCGCCAGGACGAGATCGTGTCGCCGAAGGCCACCGCGTGCAGGGCGTTCGTGCCCGACTGGGCGACCACCGACAGGGCCAGCTTCTCCGCCGGGATCAGCGCGGCGGCCTCGTCGATCAACGCCCGGACCGGCGTGATGCCCGGCGTACCGATGACGTTCGCGCTGGTGATCAGGGCGCCGAGCCAGTGGGAGAAGTCGATGACCTCCTGACCGGCGACACCGGGGAAGAAGTACTTGTTGCCGCCGGAGAAGCCGACCACCTCGTGCGGGAAGACCGGGCCGACGACCAGCGCGACGTCGTGCTCGACCACGGCCCGGTTGAGTTTCACCGGTACTTCGTCGCGCAGCATCTCGTCGGAGATCTCACCGACCCGGTCCGCGTGGATCGTGCCGAGGTCGGCGAAGGTGTCGGGTTTCCACCACTCGTGGTTGAACACGCCGTCGTACTCGCCGCCGAGGTGGGTGCGCAGCTGGTCGGGTGTCATCTCCGCGTGGGTGCCTAGGGCAACCAAGATGGTCAGCTTGCTGACCCGGCCGTCGAGGGCCTGGTGGACAGCCTTCAGCAGCAGCGGGAGCGGGCAGCTGCGGGTGGCGTCCGGGACGATCACGCAGACACTGCGGCCCTCCAGCCCGGCACCGCTCAGGGAGTCGCCGACGAAGCTCGTCACCTCGTCCTCGGTCAGCACCTGGCCCGGTCCACCGATCACCGCCGCATCCATACCGACCACCCTAGGGCACATCGAACCGCTCCGAGCCGTGATCGGCAGTGAACCCTTGGTAGACAACGGGATCACGTCATCGGCAGGTAAGGCGCCGAGCCGTTGACCGGCTGCGGTGGTCGGCGCACGATCGGCGGTGTCAGCTGGGGAGCCGACGGCGCTCAAGGGGGAGTTGCAGCATGTCTGACACGATCGAACGGCCGGCAGGGGCGAGACCGGAGGGGTTCGGGGGAGTGGTGCTGCAGGCGGGCGACGCCGCGTACGACGAGGCCCGGACGGTCTTCAACGCGATGATCGACAAGCGGCCGGCGATGATCGCGCAGTGCGAGTCGGCGGCTGACGTGGTGGCGGCGGTGAGGTACGGCGTCGCGCGGGAGCTGGAGATCGCGGTCCGGGGAGGCGGTCACAGCGTGGCTGGGGCCGGGGTGAGCGACGGTGGTCTGGTGGTGGACCTGCGCCGGATGAACAGTGTGCAGGTCGACCCGTCGGGGCGGATCGCCCGGGTCGGCGGGGGTGCGACGTGGGGCGACTTCGACCGGGCCTGCCAGCCGTACGGCCTGGCGACGACCGGCGGCCGGGTATCGACGACCGGGGTCGCGGGTCTGACGTTGGGCGGCGGTTCGGGGTGGCTGGAGCGGAAGTTCGGGCTGGCCTGCGACAACCTGATCTCGGTCGAGCTCGTCACCGCGGACGGGCGGCTGCTGATCGCGGACGAGACGAAGAACACCGAGCTGTTCTGGGCGCTGCACGGAGGCGGCGGCAACTTCGGGGTCGCGACGTCGCTGACGTTCCGGCTGGAGGAGGTGCCGACGAGCACGCTGGCGATGCTGCTGTGGCCGGCCGAGGCCGGCCCTGCCGTGGTCCGCGCGTACCGGGACATGATCGAGGCGGGCGTCTCCGAGAACCTCGGCGGTGGCGTGCTGTTCCTGACCGGGCCGCCGGAGCCGTTCGTCCCCGAGCACCTGCAGGGTCAGCGGGTGGTGGCGGCCGGCGCGATCTACGCCGGGCCGGAGGCAGAGGCGCGGGACGCCTTCGCGCCGATGTTCGCGCTCGACCCGGCGGGCGAGTTCGTCGCCGAGATGCCGTACGCCGATCTGAACTCGGCGCTCGACGATCCGCCGGGGTACCGCAACTACTGGTCGGCCGAACACCTGTCGTCGTTCCCCGATGCCGCCGTACAGGTGTTCAGCGACCGGGCTCTCGAGATGCCGTCGCCCTCGCCGTCACAGCAGATCGCCATCCCGTGGGGTGGCGCAGTACTGCGGAACGCCGAGAAGTGGCCGCTTCCGCATCGGCGGGCCGCCTGGGTGGTGCACCCGTTCGGGCTGTGGTCGGATCCCGCGGACGACGCGCGGGGGCGGCAGTGGTCGCGGGATCTGTGCGCTGATCTGCAGGAGTGGGCGACCGGGTACGTGTATCTGAACTTCATCGGCAACGAGGGGCAGAACCGGGTGATCGCCGGGTTCGGGCAGGAGAACTACGACCGGCTCTCGCGGGTCAAGTGCGAGTTCGACCCCGAGAACGTGTTCCACCTCAACCAGAACATCCTCCCCGGCTGGCCGTCAGCGGGTTGACGGGTGCGTCGCCTGGTGGTCCCGCACGGAGTGGGGTAGGCGGGACCACTGGACGGCGGCGACGACGGCGTACGTGATCGCGGCCAGCGGTACGGACCAGAGCCGGAAGAAGGGCAGCTGCCCGGTGACCGCCGTGGCCGCGAAGATCACGCCGAAGACGGTCAGCCCGGCCCTGGTGCCTCGTCGTCGGCTGTCGAGCGTGGTGGCGGGCAGCGGGCCCATGTGCCGATCCAGTACGACGGACAGCGCTGACAACCCGACCACGGCCGCGACGGCGAAGATGATTCCGCCGGGAGGACCGCCGAGGACGATCATGAAGGCATTGGCCGCGGTCAGGACGGCGACCGCGACCGCCATGTCCAGCGCGCCGAACGTCAATTGACTCATCCGCCGCTTCCCCAGGTCGACGCCGTCCGCCGTCTTCACCGGGCCTCGTTCGCCGGCCAACCGCCGTACGGTGAGGATCAATCCGGCGATCAGCACGATGAGGATCAGTACGCCGACCACGGACAGGACCGCGGACCTCGTCGGCGAGATGAAGTCCCGGACGTCCCCGTTCCCGAAGTCGCAGGTCGCCGACGGCGGGAACCAACCGGTGTGCACCTCGACGCTCGCGCTGTCACTCCCACCGAACCGCAACGCACACGCCTCAGCCGAATCCAACCACCCAGGCATCGAGGTAACGACCGCAACCGTCCACCCCAACCCCAAAACCAGCCCGACCCCGAGCAACGTCCCCGCAAGCCGTTTGATCCACTCCACGCCCCCAACCCTCTCATTGGGTGCAGAACGACAGGAGGTATCCCAGCCCCAGGGCTCCCCTCCCGCTCGACCGCCACCCAGACCGTCCCGCCACAGCCAACACCTCCTGTCCGTCTGCATCCATAGTTGAGAGATGACGGCGTACGAGGGGTCCTACCTGTGGGAGATCCGCCAGCAGGTCGGCTCCCGGTTGCTGCTGATGCCGGGCGCCCAGGTCCTGGTGGTGGACGAGGCCGAGCGGGTGCTGTTCCAACGGAGCCGGGACTCCGGCTTATGGGAACTCCCCGCCGGAGCCGCTGAACCAGGCGGAAGCTTCCGCACCACCGCAGCACGCGAACTCCTCGAGGAAACCGGCCTGAAGGTAGCGGAGGAGGATCTGGTCCCGTTCGCCTCGCTGTCCGAGGCGGACCTTCACACCCTCACCTACCTCAACGGAGACGTCCTCCACTGCTTCGCCCTGTGCTTCGAGGCCCGCCACTGGACGGGCGACCTAACGCCGGCGACGGACGAGGTGCTGGAGTCAAGCTTCTTCGACGAACCCCCGGCCGACTCACATCCGCCCACCCAACTGGTGTTGAAGCTGTACGACGCGTATCGCGCGTCCGGGCGGTTTCAGGCTCGGTAGTAGCAGCCCGGCCCCGGCCAGGTGGCAGCACGGTGGCTTCAGCCGCGGCCAGTAGAGCGCCGTCGTGTCGTCGACTGTGGGGAGATGGTTGCGGGCAAACGATTGCCGGCGACACGGTGCTCACAGTCGATGACGCACTCGGGCCTTGCCTGACGCGGCACTAGATGTTTGCCCCGCTGCCGGCTTGGATCTCCCGGCTGGTTCCCTGGGTCGTCTGGAAGGTGATCCCTGGTGGTTCGCTCGCTGACGAACTTCAATCGAAGGACGGGAGGGGAGGGATCATGAGCGAACGAGACGACTTCCTGGAGTGGGTGGGGACACGGCTTCGGGATGCGGAGGTGGCTCTGCACAACGGGGACGCCGATCCGCGGCGGGTGATCTGGTCTGCGACGGATCCGGTCACCATCTTCGGCGCGTGGAGAGCTGCGAACGGCCCGGCGGAGGCGCGGGAGGTGTTCGGGCGACTCGAGGAGAACTTCGCCGACTGCACGTCGTACACCCTTGAAGTGATCTCGGCCGATGTGAGCGGCGATCTCGCGTACACCGTCGGGTACGAGCACACCGCCGACAGTTGGCAGGGCGAGCCGCAGAAGTACACGCTGCGGGTCACTCAGCTGTATCGGCGCGAGCAAGGCGAGTGGAAGGTCTTCCATCGCCACGCGGACACCGTGCAGACAATCGACTCGTCTGCTTAGCGAACAGGGGTGTCGAAGGGACACCAAGGTCTGGTACGGGGGTCGGTGCGGGGGCCGCAGACGATGTTCTGGGTGGGGACCGGCTGGCCGTTGCGGAAGGTGACGATGGTGATGGGTTTGTCGACCGGGACACGGCGGCCGATGGTTCCGCCGAAGTCGATGTTGCCGGTGACACCGCGATAGCCGCGTTGCGCGCCGCCGGCGTCGGTCACCGACTGCAGCGCGGTCCACACGGTGCCGCCGTTGATGGCGATGTGGTCGCGGCGTAGGTAGCTGACCGCGACGATCGCTGTGTACGCCGCGTCGTAGTTGAGCGCGGCGTGTCCGTCCAGGGTGCGTCCCCGCCCGGTCTTCTCGTACGGGAAGAGCTCGTTCAGCTGCGCGTAGAAGTCACTCGCCTCGGCCGGTCCGTCGCCGACCAGCTCGGGCGCCAGCGCGAGTGACAGGTATTGGAACGGGATCGATCGGTTCGCGCTGCTGACCGCCCGATCGGCGACGTACGTCGTCGTGTCGTCACCCGCGAGCACGTACGGCGCCTTGTCCCGGCAACGATCGGCGAGACCGCCGACGAACGCCTGGAAGTCGACTCGTCCACGGGCCGCGTACAGCACCACACCGTCCGCGTCGCACGCGTCGCGCCCCGCGGTTCCGGCGTCCATCGTGGCGGTCTCTTGGCCGCTCGGCGTGAACGAAACAGTCTCGACCGGAATGCGGCGGGCGGTGAAGCTCGCCTTGAGATCCGCGGCCAGGTTCTGGCTGTAGGTGTCGGTCGGGTCGTCGGACTTGTAGATCCGGGCTCGTCGCGCCAGCGGCCGGCCGAACGGATCCTTGCCCTTGGCCAGCAGTTGGTCGACGTTGGCCGCGGCGACGGCGGCCTCCCGCGCGTTCTGCGGGCTGATCTGGAAGTACAGCTTGCTGACGTTGACCATCGAGTCCGCGGTCAGCGTGGCCGCGATCGTGGGCAACCCGACTTCGGCCAGCGCCTTGATCGTCGTCGCGGTGGACTCCCGGCTCTCGACCATGCCGACCACCGCGACGATGCTCGGGTCGGCCGCCGCCAGCTCACCGAGCTGCCGGGCGACGCGCTGACCGTGCTGCAGCCGGGGCCCGGCGTTCGCGATCAGCACTCGTACCAGCGGTTCGTAGCTCTGCGTCGGCTTGGCCAGCTGCACCGCCTGGGCGACCGCCATACCGGCCAGCTGCTCGCGTTGGGCGGTCTGCTCGTTCTCGCTCTGGCGCTCGTCGGCGACCGCGGCCATGAACACGAGGGTGATCAGCGGCCGCTCCGGCTGTTGCTTGCTGAGCTCCAGCGCCCGATCGTTCTGCGAGCGGATCGTCGTACGCACCTCGTCGAAGGACTTGCTGGGCAGCAGGAGCGCGTTGCTGCCATACGTGACGCCGACGCAGGTCCCGTCGATCCTGATCACCGAGGTCGCGGCGGGCTCGATACCAGGCCAGCTGAAACCGTCACCACAATGCCGGTAGTCATCCACCAACCCGAACCCGGCATATCCGCCGAACACGATGCTCAGTACGGCGACCGCGATCACCGCACCGCCTCGACGGGTACGCCACCACGGACGCCGTACCCGGTCCAGTCGCTCGACCGGCCGTGCACCGTCGGAGGACGTCCTACCGCCGGTGTCGGACGGGGGCGCCGGCGGTTTGGGCGGGACGATCCGAGGCAGGCGTGACGGGCCCTTCGACGACGCCGGCGCTTGGGTGTTCGCCGAGGCGCCGATGGTGAGCGGGATGAGCCACGCCTCGATCTGGCGTTGCCGGCTCTCGCGCTGCATCCGGTTCCGCCAGGCCTTGACCAGGCTGTTCGACCGGACGTCGTACGACGTGGCCGGCGGGGGCGCGGCCAGTGGCGGGACTCTGTTGCCGACGGTTACCAGCAGGAGAGGGTCGAAGAGCCGGGTGTCGTTCCGGACCTCGGCAACCGTCCGCAGCAGCGTGTAGCCGCCGTTGCGCCGGCTGATCCCGCTGAGCAGCACGACCGGGAACGTGGTGTGGTAGCCGTGGATCCAGCCGGCCCCACGGAAGTCTTCGCGAAGATCCTCGAGGAACGCGTTCACCAGCAGCCGGGCCACCTGGCCGGGCTTCTCACCCTGCCACTCGTCCTTGCTCAGCCGCAGGCCCAGCTCGAAGAACGTATCGTTGCCGGGAGCAACATCAGCCTGGCGGAGGAACCAGCGGTAGGTCCGGCCGACCAGCGGGAGCTTGCCGCTGTGCCGGCCGCGCAGGAACAGCGGCAGGAAGATGATCCACAGCAGCCGGCCCCAGAGCGGAAGATCCGCCTTGATCTCGCCGGCCTGGGTGCCGCCCTCGCTGGCCCGGGTGACGGTCCGCTGGTAGAGCCGTTCGCGCAGATTCGAGCGACGATCCTTGACCGTGTCACCCGTGACCACCGTCGACATCAACCACACGGCCAGCCAGAATCTCGGGAAGCGGTACGAGCCACCGTTGCCCGTGGCCAGTCCGTCGGCGATCAGCTTGAGGACCTTCACCAGCTCTTCGACGTCGCCGGTGGTGACGGGTGCGAGCTTCGCGTCCGCCGGTGGCGAGACGGCGGCGGCCGGAAGATCGATCTTGACGTGCGGCACCTGCGGTCGCCCGTCCGCGGCCTTCAGGCGCGCGGAGATCGCGTCGACCAGGCGCGTTCCGGCTGCCGGATCCGGCCTCCGGCGGACGGTCGTCGATGGGTCCATGGTCGGCTGGACACATCCCAGGATCGGCGGTGTCTCGTCCAGCGAGCACCGCCGATGCCGTCGCCGGTAGAGCTCGCGAACTGTGTCGATGAGTGCCTTGAACCCCTCGACAGAGTCGAAACCGTCGTTCACCCCAGCTCCTTGCGGATCGCCTCATCTCGCAAGCGCCGACGGTCAAGCCCGGCGCGAGCCAGTTAGCCTAGCCTTCGCGCAGGGTAGCTGTCGCGTCACCTAGCAGAGCTATCGCAGCTGACTCGCCTGGGTACGGAGGAAGTCGGTGGCGGAGCGAGGCGTGATTCCCCTTTGGCGTAAGGGTTCGTCGTCCCAGTCAGCCGCGCGCAGATCCTGCAGCAGGCCGCCCCCGAACGCGGACGCGAGCCCCGCAACCCCTCACACGTCCGATTCGTTCAATACCTGAGGAGGGTGCGGCGCCTACGTTCTCTGGTGGAAGGTTGACGAGAGGAGTGGGTGATGAGGATCGGGATCGGGTTGCCGGCTGCGGTTCCCGGTGCGGATATGCGACTGCTGGGGGACTGGGCTGCGGAGGCCGAGGCGGCCGGGTTCGACTCCGTCGGGGTGATCGACCGGCTGGCGTACGACAACCTGGAACCACTGACCGCACTGGCCGCGGCGGCCGCCCGTACGACGAGGGTCGAGCTGCTCACCACCGTGCTCAACGTCGGCTGGCGGCGTAACGCCGTACTGCTCGCCAAACAGATGGCCTCGGTCGACCTGCTGTCCGGAGGGAGACTCACGGCCGGGCTCGGCCTCGGTGGTTGGCCGGACGACTACACCGCGAGCGGAGCGCCGAGCGACGGATTCCGCGAGCTGTGGGACGCGACGCTGGACACTTGGCGCGAGGCTTGGGGAGGCAAGCTGACCGGTCAGGGTGGGCCGATGACGCAGCTCCCCGAAGGCCGGCCGGCCCTTCTGTTCGGCGGTCTGGTGCCCGCCGCGTACCGCCGGGCCGCTACCCACGGCGAAGGCTGGGTGGCGCCCCTCTTCGGCACGGCCACGCTGGAGCAGGGTGCGAACGACGTACGAGAGGCTTGGCAAGACGCGGGACGGGCCGGTGAGCCGCGGATAGCCACCGGCCGCTACTTCGCCTTGGGGGCCGACGCCGATTCTGTTGCCGATGACTACATTCGCCACTACTACGGCGATGCCTACTTCGACTTCGCTCGCGCCGACACGCTCACCACGCCGGCCCAACTCCACGATCATCTGGCCGGCCTGCGCGCCGCCGGCGCCACTGATCTCGTGCTCTATCCCGCCTCCGCCAAGCCCGACCAGGTAGCCCTGCTCGCGGACGCCCTCGCCGCGGCCTAGCTGCGGCCGGGTGTGCGGCCGAGTGTTGTTCGGGTCAGCGGTGGCGTCGGTCATCTGGTACTCCGCGAGCGGCTGGAGACCGTTGGGTGCGGCAACATCCGAGCGAGTCGACCAGGTCCAACTGCCGATCACCGACGCCTGCGCGGTGGTAAATGCGAGGCGAAGAGCGTGGGTGGGCTGGGATTATTCGGCGATGGTCAGTGTGGAGGAGATCGGAGACGGGCTCAGGCGGTTGGGGTTGGGGTCGTCGTCGAAGGTGATCGTGCATTCGTCGTTGAAGTCCTTCGGGTACGTCGACGGTGGCGCCGAGGCAGTGTGTGACGCGCTGACAGAGACCTGCGGGACCGTGTTGGCGCCGGCCGGGACCTGGGACCTCACCGGGATCGGCCCGCCGCCCGGGACCCCCCGTCCGCACAACGGCTACGCCCCCGCGCCGACGTGGGAAGCCTTCGACGAAGAACTCGACCGAGCGACCGCTTTCAGCCTGGAGCTCCCGATCGACCGCGAACTCGGCCGCATCCCCGAAACCCTCCGGCTGACGCGCACACCGACACGCACCGCACACCCGTTGTTCTCGTACCAAGCCGTCGGTCCCGCGGCCGATCAGCTCCTGGCAGCCCAACGCTCCGACTGGCCACTCGGCCCGATCGAGGAACTCGGAAGGCTCGACGGTGACGTACTCCTGCTAGGCGTCGGCCACACCGCCAACACCACCATCCACCTGGCTGAACAACTCCTCGGCCGCTCCCGCTTCTACCGCTACGCGAAGACCGGAGAGCGCGTCTGGTCCGAGCTCCCGAACGTCCCCGGCGCCAGCCACGAGTTCGACGCCATCGAGCCCGCCCTGCGATCCGCAACCCGCGAAACCACCATCGGCGCCTGCCGAGCCCGCAAGATCCCAGTCGCCGACGTATTGGCTGCCGCTCGCCGGCTCATCCTCGACGACCCGACCGCCCTCCTCTGCTCCAGCGCCGACTGCAGATGCGCAGCCGCCCGCGACCAACGCCTGGCTACGCTTCGAGGGCGTTGAGATCGCGTTCGGCGTACAACCGGTGTTGCCATTCCTCGTTGAGGATGATGAGGAGGCAGTCGCGGACGGGATAGCTGACGGACGCGGGCCAGCCGGGTTCGGCGACCGGGGTGGTGTCGGCGTCGAGTCGCTCGTCGGTGAGCTCGTCGACGTACCGTCGTACCATCGCCATCCGATCCTTGCGCAGGGCAAGCACTTCGTCCAGTGACGGGCGTACGGCGCGATCCCGCGGAATGCCCGGTACGTCGCCCATCCCGTCGAACGGGAGGTCGAGTGGGTCCCACGGATGCGGATCGCCGAGGATCACTCGCCCGAGCCAGGCGTCGGTCGCGAACACCAGGTGTCGCAGCGTCTGGATGAACGACCACTCGCCGTCGACCGACTCGTGCAGCAGCTCCGGCCGCATCGCCCGTGCCCGCGCGACCGTCCCGTCCCACAGGCGTTCGAGGATGTCCCACGCCGCCCGGAATCCGGCCGGATCGGTCGGCCGCATCTTGGCCCGATCCGGGTAGCGGCGGTCCAGCTCGGCCTCCACCAGCGGCGCGACGTCCACTCCGTTGATGACCACGCCCTCGACGTCGCCGTCGATCGTCGCGTGGCCGAGCTCGACCCCGCGCATCTTCGTCCCGGTCAGCCTCACTTGCTCGAGCCGGGCGTCGCTCAAATCGACGTGCCGGAACAGCGTGCCACTCAGATCCACCCGCTCGATCCGCTTCCCCGACAACCCGTCCGTGAACCCCATGGCCCCCACGGTAGAACAGGTTCCGGACATTCCACTTCCGGAAAGCTGACCTCTGGCTGCGTCGTGCCGGGCGGGTTACATTGCCAGGGCGTGAGGCCTGGGGGAACTGGTCTATCCGCTTGTGGGGGAACAATGCGTGTGTTCCGTCGTGGCGCCATCGGCGCCGTCAGTCTCGCCGCGGCCATCTCTCTGGTCGCCGTCCAACAGGTCCCGGCCGGGGCCGTTCCGATCGAGGATACGTACGCCGATCTGCTGGTCAAGAAGGTCTCCGGACCGAACGTCCAGAAGCACATGGTCGCGTTGCAGGCGATCGCCGACGCCAACGGCGGCACCCGCGCAGCCGGGACGTCCGGGTACGACGCCTCCCGCGACTACATGGCCGAGAAGCTGCGCGCCGCCGGGTACAGCGTCACGCTCGACCCGATCAACTTCGTCGAAGGCTGGGTGGAGAACAGCCCACCCGTCCTGGATCTGGTCGCGCCGACGACCAAGAGCTACGTGCCCAACGAGGACTACTTCACCTTCCAGCCGTCACCCCCGGGTGACGTGACCGCGCAGGTGCAGGGCGTGGATCTGACGCTGCCGCCGACACCGACGCCGACGTCGACAAGCGGCTGCGAGATGTCCGACTTCGCCGGGTTCGTGGCCGGCCGGATCGCGCTCATCCAGCGCGGCACCTGCCCGTTCGCCACCAAGATCCGCAACGCCGGGTTCGCCGGCGCCGGCGGCATCATCGTCTTCAACGAGGGCCAGCCGGGCCGGACTGACGCGTTCCCGCTCAACATCGGCGAGTGGCGGGCCGGCGTCCCGATGGTCTTCGCCGACTTCGCCGTCGGCAACGAGCTGGCCGCGACGCCGGGCGCGACCGTCCGGCTGAAGGTCGACTCCACGCTGACCCTCGGTACCGACCACAACGTCATCGCCGAGACCCGCAAGGGTGACCCGAACAACGTCGTCATGGTCGGCGCCCACCTCGACAGCGTCCCGGCCGGACCGGGTATCAACGACAACGGCTCGGGCACCGCGGCGATCCTCGAGACCGCACTGCAGATCGGGAACTTCCCGGTGAAGAACAAGGTCCGCTTCGCCTTCTGGGCCGCCGAGGAGATCGGCCTGCTCGGGTCCGACCAGTACGTCGAGGGCCTGTCCGCCGCCGAGCGGGACCGGATCAGGCTGTACCTCAACTTCGACATGATCGCCTCACCGAACTACGCCTACAAGCTGTACGACGGCGACAACTCCGACGGGGTCGGCTTCCCGGCCGGTCCGCCCGGATCGGCGCAGATCGAGAGCCAGCTGGCGAGCTTCTTCACCAGCCGCAACCTGGCCACCGTCGGCACCGACTTCGACGGCCGCTCCGACTACGGCCCGTTCATCGCGGTCGGCATCCCGGCCGGCGGCATCTTCACCGGCGCCGAAGGCATCAAGACACCGGAGGAAGCAGCCCTGTTCGGCGGTACGGCGGGAGTCGCGTACGACGCCTGCTACCACCAGGCCTGCGACACCATCGCCAACCCCAACCTCACCGCCCTCGACATCAACTCCGACGCGATAGCGGACTCCACCGCCCGCTACGCCTTCAACCTCACCTCCATCCCGTAACGCAGGTGACCGTGCCTTGGGCCGTCAAGGCCCAAGGCACGGCGCAGGTCGGGGACTAGGCCTAGGATCACGGGCCCGCTGACCTCGGGGTGTGGCACGCTGCCTGGCCAGAGGCGCCCACCTTCGGAGGAGTTGCCGGATGCAAACCGACACGGTTTCGGCCGGCGGTCGTCGTACGACTGGCAGGTCTTTCGCTGTCGTCTGCGCCTGGCATCTGGCGGTGATCGCGGCGTTCGCCCTCTGGGTATGGACCTGGCCCGAGGAGGTCAGCGCCGGCGGCGATCTGGGGATCACCACATCGCGCATGGCCCTCGCCGTGATCCTGACCGTCTTCATCGTGGTCCCAGGCACCAGCCTCAGCTTCGCCATCGGCTGCGGAGTGCTGTTCGTCCTGCGCCGCCGTTGGCCGCGGTCGGGCCTGGTCGTCGGCACCGTCGCCGCGCTGACCGGCATCGCCACTGTCGCCGCAGTGCTGGCGATCTACGCGGTCACCCGCCACTAGCGCCGCCTGGAAATGCGTCGAGGTAGAGGTCACAATCTGGCCGCTATGGCTCTTATTGTCTGAGTATGACGACGAACGAGCAGACCGTGACCGGTGAGCGTGCGGACATTCTCGACTTCCTCACCAAGCACCGCTACTTCCTGCGCTACACCGCGCAAGGCCTCACCGACGAGCAGGCGAACACTCGAAGCACCGTCAGCGCGCTGACCGTCGGCGGTCTGATCAAACACGTCACCGCGGTCGAGCGGTCGTGGGCCGAGTTCGCTCAGGCGGGCGGTGGCAAGGAGGTGCCCGAGGAGACCGAGTACACCCCGGAAATGATCGCCGAGTGGGAGAACCAGTTCCGCCTCACCGAGGGCGAGACGCTGGCCGGCGTACTGGCCGAGTACGAGAAGGTTGCCGCCGCCACCGACGACCTGGTGCGCACCCTCGACCTCGACACCAGCTACGAACTCCCGGCCGCCCCTTGGCAGCCACCGGGCGTGTTCTGGACGGTCCGCCGCGTCTTCCTCCACATCACCGCCGAGACCGCCCAGCACGCCGGCCACGCCGACATCATCCGGGAAACGATCGACGGCCAGAAATCCATGGGCTGACCAACACTCTGCCGTCAAGCCGGACGGATGTTCTTGTTGTGGTGGAAGGCGTTGTCGGGGTCGTACTTGGCTTTGACCTCGGCGAGCCGCCGGTGCGTGTGATCGCCGTACGCCTCTCGAATCCGCCCGGCGTCGTCGTCGGCGTCAAGGAAGTTGACGTAAACGCCCGTGCGGTCCGGTTCGAGGGCGTGGAGGAAACGCCGCGCCCACGCGGTCTCGGCAGCGGAGTGCTCGCCGGACTCCTCGGGCAGCCACACGGCGTCGATGATGATGTTCTGGGCGACGTCGCGACCGGCGAAGGCGGTGGCGTCGCGGGGGACTCGGGCGACGGCGCCACCCATGTGAAACATCGCCGCGTACGACCGAGGCGACGTGGCGGTGTAAGCATGATCGGCGATCGCGGCAATGGCGTTGTCGGACAGGCCGGCCAGGCTCGTGGCTTTCCAGTAGTAGTGCCATCCGTGGAGGACGGTGTCGTCGGTGGCCGTTTGATGGGCGACGTACGGCGTGGGTGCGAGCAGATCCACGAGCGGCGTTCCGTGCCGACGGACGGCCCGCACCGCACGCTCGCCGTCTGCCACGGCGCCGGCGTAACAGCAAATGACGGCGATGGCCGGCCGCCAATGCAGCTCTTCGGGGATGGCTGGTAGCGGGGGCACAGTGCCGACCCTGACCACGCTGCCGAGCTCGTCGGGGGCGTCGGCGGCGAAGTCGCGATAGAAGCGCAGTACGTCGACGGTGTCGTCGGCCGCCCAGAAGACGGGACCGGCGACGACGTCCGGGCCGAGCGGGTGCAGCGCGAACTGGAATGACGAGACGACGCCGAAGTTGCCGCCGCCGCCTCGCAGCGCCCAGAACAGCTCGGGGTGTTCGTCTCTGGACGCCTGTACGACGCTGCCCTCTGCGGTGACCACTTCGGCGGCAAGCAGATTGTCGACACTCAGACCGTGTTTGCGCATGAGGAAGCCGATGCCACCGCCGAGGGTGAGCCCGGCGACGCCGGTGTGGCCCACGATGCCGCCGGTGGTGGCCAGACCGTGGGCCTGGGTCGCGGGGTCGACGTCGCCCCACAGGGCACCACCCCGCACCCGGGCCGTGCGGCGGGCGGGGTCGACCGACACGGCCCGCATCGCTGAGAGATCGATGACGATCCCGTCGTCGCACACCGCCGTACCGGCGACGTTGTGGCCTCCGCCCCGTACGGCGATCTCCAGGTCCTGCTCGCGGGCGAAGCGCACAGCCGCGGCCACGTCGGCGGTCCCGCTGCACCGGGCGATCAGCCGCGGGCGCCGATCGATGGCACCGTTCCACACGGCTCGGGCGGTGTCGTAGTCGGCTTGGTCAGCAGTGATCAGGCGACCCCGGAACCCCTTGATCTCCATGGCGGATACCTCCTCGCTCAGGCCGACGGACTCGGTAGTCGACGGCTCCATCGCATCGCCATCGGCCGCGGCCGTGAAGACAAGAATCTGGACTTCACCACCGAGGGCCGCGGCGCGACACTGGCGTCGTGAGGACATACGGCCAGTACTGCCCCATCTCGCGTGGGGCCGAGATCTTCGCCGAGCGCTGGACGCCGCTGATCATCCGCAACCTGCATTTGGGGTGCGGCAGCTTCAGCGAGATCCTGGAGGGCGCGCCCGGGCTCTCCCGCACACTGCTCGCGCAGCGGCTCAGGCAGCTCGAACGGCTCGGCATCGTCGAGTCAGCACCCAAGGCTGAGGGGCGCGGGCGCCACTACGAGCTCGCGCCGGCGGGTCGAGACCTGTTCAAGGTCTGCGTGTCGCTCGGGGAGTGGGGTGCCGCCTGGCTCGAGATCGCTCCCGAGCACCTCGATCCCTTCGTGGCCCTGTGGTCGATGTGCAACCTGCTCCGGCGCGACCGGCTCCCGGATCGGCGCGTCGTCATCCGCTTCGACTTCACCGGCCGCCGGCGTCCCGAGCGGTACTGGCTGCTGATCGAGCATGGCGACTCCGAGATCTGCAAGACGTACCCCGGCCTCGACGAGGACCTCTACATCACCGCGGAAGCCGAAGCCTTCGTCAAATGGCACGCCGGCCAACTCAGCTGGGCCGAAGCCACCCGCAACCACCGAATCCAACTCCACGGCCCCGCACCACTCGTCCGAGCCTTCCCCACCTGGAACCCCCGCAGCGCCTTCGCCCACATCAAGCCCCTCTCCCACCCCACCCCAACCTCAGCGGCCTGACCCAAGAGTCGGAGGCGGCTGACTGATTGCACCTGGTACGGCGGTGGTGCACCTTGGGAGCTGTGGGGGACAGGTTTCAGGTTTCATGTGGTCGAGGGGGACGGTAGCTGATGGCCGGCCGGCGGCGGGCGTTGATCGTTGCCAACGACGTCTACGAGAACGAAGGGCTCACGCATCTGCTGGCTCCCGGAGCGGATGCGGAGGCGCTGGCCGCGGTTCTCGGTGATCCGGAGATCGGCGGCTTCGACGTACACGTGGTGCGTAACGAGCCGTCGTACGTCATCCAAGGTCAGATCGAGGACCTGTTCTCCGACAGCCGGCCTGAGGACGTACTGCTGCTGCATTTCTCCTGCCACGGGCTGAAGAACGAGTCCGGCGAACTGTTCTTCGCCGCCCCCAACACCCGCCCGAACCGGCTCGGATCCTCGGCGATCTCCGCGGACTTCGTCCAGCGGTGCATGCGGGCGAGCCGGTCGCGCAGCATCGTGCTGCTGCTGGATTGCTGCTACGGCGGTGCCTTCAGCCGCGGCGTGACGGTACGGGCGGCCGGGGACATCAACGTGTTGGACAGTTTCCCCGGCGGAAGGCTGGGCGGCGGGCGCGGGCGGGCAGTGATCACGGCGTCCAGTGCGGTGGAGTACGCCTTCGAGGGAGACCGGCTCGCCGACGACCAGGAGCGGCGGCCGTCGGTCTTCACTTCCGCGCTGGTGGACGGCCTGGCCACGGGTGACGCGGACCGCGACCAGGACGGCTGGGTCTCGCTCAACGAGCTCTACGACTACGTCTTCGACCGAGTCCGGGAATTGAATCCGCACCAGACTCCCAGCCGTGACGTGGAAATGCAGGGTGAGCTGTACCTGGCCCGACGCAGCCGCCCGGTCACCACGCCCTCGCCTCTACCTCCCGACCTGCAAGGCGTGATCGACAACCCGCTCGCCAACGTCCGGGCGGGCGCCGTACAGGAGCTTGCGCGACTGGAGCGCGGAAGCCACGCAGGGCTCGCCCTGGCCGCAAGGCAGGCTCTCGAATCCCTCGCCAACGACGACAGCCGCATGGTGGCGGCCGCGGCTGCGGAAGCTCTCGCCTCGATCCCTTCGTCTCCAGCGGCACCGGCACGGGGACCGGCACAGGCACCGGCAC
The DNA here is from genome assembly GCF_037203805.1 of Kribbella sp. CCNWLW201. Lineage (NCBI taxonomy): Bacteria > Bacillati > Actinomycetota > Actinomycetes > Propionibacteriales > Kribbellaceae > Kribbella > Kribbella sp. CCNWLW201. The sequence continues at coordinate 336,369 of NZ_JBBCBQ010000004.1, forward strand.
CGGCACCGGCGCCCAGCCCGAGCGGAACGTCGGCCGGTGGTTCTCCGCCGCGACGCCCGACCGGTCAATGGGTCTCCCATGCGTTCCGGCAGCACCGTCGTCTGATCTACGCTGCCGCGGCCGCCGCGGTGCTCGCGATCGCAGCTGTGACTGCCGTCGTCCTGCTCAAGGATCCCGACGCCCCGACAGCAGAGCTACTTCGGCCAGGGGAAGAGTTCACGGCGACTTCCCCGTGGCGGCTCGTCATCCGCGACAACCGCTCAGGCCCTGATGGCTGCGACGTCACCGTGACGAAGGCTGACGGCGGCGAGGAGGTCGCGACACGGACAGACGTCTACGGGGGCAAGTCGTTCCAGTTACGCCTGTCCGGCAAGTTCCGCTGGGAGGCGAACAGCCCAGAGTGCATGGTGTCTCTGAATCCCGGCTTTGGAGAGGCGGAACTGCCTTTCACCCACTACGGCGGCGCCGACACCGACGCCTTCGAAGCCAACGGTCCCGTCGCGGTGGAAGTCCTGCGGTTCTCCCCAGACCCCGAATGCAAGTTCAGCCTGTACGACGCCGAGGACGGCCGGCAATTGGACTCCGGCTCGCTCGCCGAGGGCGGCGGCCGACTGCTCCTGAAGCCCGGTGGGGAGTCCAAGGTCTACATCAACAACTACCACCACTGCGACGCCCGCCTCTCCGCCGGCTGATTCCGTTGTCGACAGCTCGAGGCCACTCTGGACACGACCGCGACCAGCCCAGGGCGGTTAGGGTAGCCTTTCCTGTGTGATCGTCTGCCACTGTGAGGTCGTCAGCGACCGGGAGGTCCTCGAGAGCATCGAGGACGGCGCTCGCACGCTCTCGCAAGTCTGCGGGGCGACCGGGGCCGGGCGGAATTGTGGTGGCTGCGTCTTCTCGTTGAAGCGGTTGTTGTGCCAGCATGGGAGGTCGGTCTCGGCAGCCTCGTTCACGGAGGTGGCAGGTGCAACCGGTTAGCCCACGCGTCGTCGTACTGCTCAACGAGGCGCTCACGCTCGAGTTGACGGTGATCAACGGGTATTTCCTGGAAGCCAGGATGCTCGACAACTGGGGATTCGGCCGGCTGGGAAAGGCCTTCTACGACCTGTCCATCGACGAGATGAACGACGCCGATGCGCTGATCAACCGCATCCTGTTGTTCGACGGTCACCCGAATCTGCAGAAGCTCGGTGCCGTGACAGTCGGTGAGGACGCCCAGGAGATGCTCCGGCTGGGGCTCGAGAGCGAGCATTCCGCGGTGGCGAAGTTCAACGCGGCCGCGAAGGAGTGCCACGACCTCGGCGACCACGGCACCGCCGCCGTGTTCGAGGAGATGGTCCGCGACGAGGAGAAGCACGCGGACTGGTTCGAGAGCCAACTCGACGCGATCGAGCGAATCGGCGCCCAGCAATACCTCGCCCAGCACCTCGAGCCGTCGAAGTCACCAGGCTGAACCGCGAGCTTCCCGGTACGGCGGTGTGAGTACGCCGTACCGGATCAGGCAAGCGCGTCAGGACTGCAGGAAGTCCAGGAGATCGGCGTTGATCACGTCGGCGTGCGTGGTCGGCATGCCGTGCGGGAGGTCCTTGTAGGTCTTGAGGACGCCGTTCTTCAGCAGCTCCGCCGATCGAGGGCCGGAGGCGACATATGGAACGATCTGGTCGTCCTCGGAGTGCATGACCAGCACCGGGATGGTGATCGACTTCAGGTCCTCGGTGAAGTCGGTCTGGGAGAACGCGACGACGCCGTCGTAGTGGGCCTTTGCGCCGCCCATCATGCCCTGGCGCCACCAGTTCGCGATGATCGCCTCGGAGGGCTCCACGCCTGGCCGGTTGAATCCGTAGAACGGTCCCGACGGCAGCGCGCGGTAGAACTCCGAGCGGTTGGCTGCCAGTTGGGCCTGCAGGTCGTCGAAGACCTCCTTGGGCAGGCCGTCCGGGTTGGCGTCGGTCTTGACCATCAACGGCGGTACCGCGCACAGCAGCGCGGCCTTGGCAGCACGGCTCTCGCCGTGCCGGGCGAGGTAATGCGCAACCTCACCGCCACCGGTCGAATGGCCGACATGGATCGCGTCGTGCAGATCGAGATGCTCGACCACCGCGGCCAGGTCGTCGGCGTAGTGGTCCATGTCGTGACCATCGCCGGTCTGCGTCGACCGCCCGTGACCGCGGCGATCATGGGCGACCACGCGATACCCACGCTGCACGAAGAACAGCATCTGATTGTCCCAGTCATCACTCGACAACGGCCACCCATGACTGAAAACGATCGGCTGCCCCTCACCCCAGTCCTTGTAGAAGATCTCGATACCGTCGCTGGTCGTGACAGTTCCCACAGCGGTGCCCCCTTGAAGCACATCCAGTTATAACTCGAACGGCCCAGGGCGCACCCAGGCCCAGATCCCTCCCCAGCGAAACCCTTTGTCAGCAACGGGTTTGGTAGTTCACCACCCCCACGTCACCTTAGCTTCCAGCAGTCGATCTGAGGACCCCCTGGAGTCGAGGTGATCAGCAGGCTCGGCTCATCAGGGCATTGGCGGCTGCGTCGACCTGCTCGGCGGATGCTGTCAAAAGCTTCACCGTCGCGGTCGCGTTCGTCTTCGTCGTGGCTGCGTTCCGAAGCACTTGCCTCGCCCCTGAGAGGCCAGCGAGATCAGGCAGGGTGCCGCCTTGCGCCTGCACGCTCTGAGCGGACTCCTGGATCGAGGTGATCGCGATCGTCAGGTCTTGCTCGGCGCTGGCCAGGTCGGTGGCCGCGGCTTCGAAGTCGGATTGCGTGGCCATGAAGTCGCTGTACGCCGCGCCCTCGTCACTGATCTTCGTGCCGACGTCGATGCACTCCGCCGACTTCACCGCCGCGAGAGCCGCACGTTGTAGCTTCAGAGCCGCCTGCACCTTTCCGACGGCGGCCGTCAGCCCGCCGGCCGACGTTTTGACCGCGCTGGTCCGCCTGGGCACTGTGCCGACGCTCTCGGCGAGCGATTGCTCTTCCCGCGCCAGGGCTTCCGCAGCACTGGCGTCTGCGGCAGCCTGCGCCTGCTCAGCACGATCGGTCGAGACCCGCGTCGCGAGAGCCTCAACTGCACGGTTGTAGGCCTCGATCGTCGACCGATGGTAGGCGACGTTTCGGACCCCACCGCCGGTCTGTGGGACCGCCAGCGTCAACGTGTCGCCTGACAACGTCCCCGTGATCGTGGTGAGCCCATCGACGGTCAGATCCACCGCGCCGTCGGTGAGGTGGCCCCGGATGCTCGCATTCGACGTCTCGGTCGGCGGCCCGTCAGCCTTGTCCGACGCCGAGACCGCTTGATAGGTCCCCGTGAGTACGCCGTCCTCGCCCTCGGCCCACTGAACGATCGAGAGCTGATCCTGCCTGTCCGCGACGAACGTCGCCGGTCCACGATCGCTCGCCGACGTACAGCCGGCCAACAGCACCCCCACCAACACCAGCGGGATCCCCAGCCTCATCCTGCCCCCTCCTCAGCCCACTCTCTGGATCGTCCTGACCCCCTCCGGCGTTACGTCTCACCTGCCTACCCGCCGGCTGACGCCTGGCAAACCGGGTGACCTGGCGATGTCGGAGCGTTAGCCTGCGAGCGTTTGGATGCCGGGAGTGGGAGGGGTTCTCGTGGGCGGTTACGCGATCAGGGCGCTGCGGGACGACGATCCCGAGGTGATCTCTGGGGCGATGACCGCAATCGGCTGGACCAAGCCGGTGTCGCAGTACGAGAAGTATCTGGCGGAGCAGTGGGCCGGGGTGCGTAGCGTGCTGGTGGCGACGGTTGACGACGAGTACGCCGGATACGTCACCGTGCGGTGGGAGTCGCCGTACAAGCCGTTCGACGGGATCCCGGAGATCCAGGACTTCAATGTGCTGCCGAAGTTCCGCCGGCGGGGGATCGGTACGGGGCTGATGGACGCGGCCGAGGCGCTGGTTGCCGAGCGGTCCGATGTGGTCGCGATCGGCGTCGGCCTGTACGCCGATTACGGTACGGCGCAACGGATGTACGCACGTCGTGGCTACATCCCGGACGGCCGCGGGCTCCTCTACAACCTCGAGCAGGTCCCGCCGGGCGAGCTGGTCCGAAACGATGACGACGCCATCCTGATGTTCACCAAGTCCCTGCGCGACTGATGCACCTCAGCGGCTATTCATCGGGCCTAGGATGACGCGGTGAAGTTCGTGATGGTGCCGGGTGGCTGGCAAGGCGGATGGGTGTTCGACTCGGTGGCCGCCGAGCTTCGCCAAAACGGTCATCACGTCGAGGCGGTGACCCTGTCAGGGTTGGAGTTGGACGGTCGAGTCGATGTGGACCGTCCTCCGAACCTCGACACCCATATCGACCAGGTCGCCGAGATCATTGACCGTAGCGACGGAACGCCCCTCGCGCTGTGCGGGCACAGCTACGGCGGGATGGTGATCGCCGGTGTCGCGGACCGGCTCGGCGACCGCCTCGATCAGCTCGTCTTCATCGACGCTTACGTCCCGGACGACGGGGATTCGTGCTGGTCTTTGACCAGCGACACCTTCCGGGAGCTGTTCATAGCCGGCGCCCGCGCGGACGGTCGATGGGTCGCAGTCCCCGATGGGCTCGACCCTCGCGCGCGCCCGCACCCACTGCCGAGCTTCGTCCAGACGATCAGCCTGGGAGCCAACCCCAGCCACACGCCCGGCCGAACATTCATCAGCGGCGGCGCGTGGCCGGGAAGCCCGTTCGTGCCCCTGACCGAACAGCTACGCAACGACCCAGCCTGGCGGGTCCACGAAATCCCCGTCGGCCACAACATCGCCCGCCGAGACCCACACAGCCTCGCCGCCGCCCTCAACGCCCTGCCACCGGCTACCAGGAATCCGGAGGAGCAGACCTGATGCCTGCTCCTCCGCAGTACTAGTGCCGCGTCAAGGAAAGTTGGGGTCGTAACCCGTTCCACCTGACCTGGCCCGGCACGCGTGTTTCAGCCGCGGTGCCGCTCGGTGAGGGACAAATCGACAGGACGTATACGCCCACTGCCGACCACTCCCCGGCTGAACCCACCGGGTATCCGACTCGATTGCCGGACACCTCCTGTCGAACTGCACCAATCAGACCGGACCAGTGACAACCTCAACCTTTCTGGATGCGGCACTAGTGCCTCAACTAGGCGATAGAAGGCGCGGGTGGCAAGGTGCGTGCTGCTTGGCCCGGTTATTCGCCGTCCAGCCAGGCGTTGGTGCGGGAGGCGTGGACTGCGCTGGTGAAGGCGACCGGGATCCTGCCGTACGACGTGATCGCGGTCGCCGTGCCATTGGCCCTGCTGAAGGCGTACTGGTAGCCGGAGTCGGTGTTGTGGTCGATGCCCACGACGACGGACCCGTAGTTGTTGCCGCAGTGCTCGATCAGGAGCGACTCGAAGGAGGACCAGCCGGACCTGCGGATCAGCTTGACGACCGGCTTCGCTGTCGCGGTGGTCGGGATGTGGATTGTGTAGAGCGCCCCGGCGGTGGTCGTCATCAGGAGCGTGTCGTACGTCGGCTGTTGGCTGATCATCGCCATCGCCTTGAAGCTCTTGAACCCACCGAACGAGCCGTACGCCTTATAGCCGGTACCGTTCGCCGCGTACCGGTAGAGGTTCCCGTTGGTGTTCAGGCCGTACAGGAACGAATGCTTGCGACCCAGCGGGTCGGTGTAGTTCGACGTGGCGATCGACTTGAAGCTCGTCCACCCGCCGCCGAGCTTGGTCGCGGTCACCCGTGCCCGGCTACCCGGCGGGGTGATGGTGGAGTGCCGGTACAGGTTCCCGCCCTGCAGCAGCATCCCATAGGAGTACTGCTCACCCTGACGCGTCGTCGACATGTACCAGGTGGACATCGCCCGGACCGGCACGAACTGCGCAAGCTGATAGCGATCCCAGACTCGCGGCGGCCTTGCAGCGAGGATGTCAGCCTCCTGCACGGCGTTCGCACTGTCAGTCCAAACAATCCGATTGATGCACGGCACCGAATCGGCAACAGCAGCCTGCGCCGGCCCTGGCAACCCGCTGGCCACCAACACTCCAACCCCACCCAGAACCAACCCGAGTCGCCGCACGCCCTTCCGCCCCATCCTCCACAATCCTCAACCCCGGACCGCAGACGATAGCGCCCCCTCCGGACCAAACCGCCATCCTTTGCCACTTCCTGCAAACGAAAGCGGCCCCCACCAACCGGTGTGGGGGCCGCCGTCAAGAGACGTACTGGCCCGGCCAGGGATTTCAGAAGACGTGGATCGGGCGGAGTTCGATGGTTTCGCCGGGGCCGGCGAAGGTTTGGGCTACGGCGTCGGCGCGGTCCGAGGTGTCGACGTCGATGAGGAAGAAACCGGCCAGGTGTTCCTTCGACTCCGAGTACGGGCCGTCGGTGACGACCGGGCGGCCGGAGTAGCGGTAGAGGCGGGACGTTGCCGGGTCGCCCAGGGCCTCGCCGCCGAGCAGTTCGCCGTTGGCCTGGAGCTCGCTCAAGAGCTTCTCGAAGTCCGAGTTCAGCCGGTCGCGTTCGGCCTTGGGGAGGGCCTGGTGCTCGGCCACGGTGTCGCCGGTCGGGTGACCCCACGGCTGCGGGCTGGAGTGGATCAGTACGACGTACTTCATCAGAGATCCCTAACGTCGGAGCAGCCGCTGGTCGGCCCTCTCGCAGCTACATCGGGGCCGACCCACGACTCTCGACATTCCAGCCGTTCAGCAGGTCCTCGAACGGCTCGCTCGGCTCACTCGGGGAACGGTACGCCGGTGTTGCTGTGGCAGCGGTAGCCGTTGGGGTTCTTGTGGAGGTACTGCTGGTGGTAGGGCTCGGCGTAGTAGAAGGTGGTGGCGGGGGCGATCTCGGTGGTGATGTCGCCGTAGCCGAGGGGCTTGATGACGGGGGCATAGAGGTCTCGGGTGCGCTCGGCCTCGGCGCGCTGGGCGTCGGTGGTGTAGTAGACGGCCGAGCGGTACTGGGAGCCCAGGTCGTTGCCCTGGCGCATGCCCTGGGTCGGGTCGTGGGTTTCCCAGAAGACCTTCAGCAGGTCGGTGAAGGTGGTCTTGGCCGGGTCGTAGACGATCCGGACCGCCTCGGTGTGGCCGGTGCCGCCGGTGCAGACCTCCTCGTACGTCGGGTTGGGCGTGTACCCACCCGCGTAGCCGACGGCGGTCGTGTAGACCCCGGGCTGCTGCCAGAAGATCTCCTCGGTGCCCCAGAAACACCCGGTGCCGAACCAGACCTCCTCGAACCCCTCGGGCGCGGCGGCGGTCTGCGGCGTACCGAGAACAATGTTCTCGTCCGGTACGGCGAAACCGGGCGAAGGCCGGCCGGGCAGAGCGGCCTCGGGCTCGACCAGGGCTGTGTTGCGCTTGAAGAACGACATCTCACGCCTCTCGCAGAATGACTCTCATAGTCTCCCAACGCCGCCCTAAGGGCGAACCTTCCCCCACCCGATTACGGGAAGCGAACGTCAGGCGATCATGGTGGTGGGGCGGCGTAGTGGGGGGCCTGTCGTCAGGGCGGCGTACGACGTGGCCAGTTTGCGGACGCCGTCACGCAATGCATCCGGGTCCAGGGTGAAGGGGAGGCGGATGAAGGATTCCAGGCCGCCGTCGGGGGAGAAGCGGGAGCCGGCGACCAGGAGTACGCCGTTGCGTTGCGCCACGCCGACCAGCGACGACCCGACCGGCTCAGGCAGCTCGCACCACAGCGACAACCCACCGCCCGGCATCTGGAATCGCCACGACGGCAGGAACTCGGACAGTGCCGAAGCCAACGCGTCGCGCCGCCGGGCGAGCTCGAGCCGGCGCTCGGGCAGGATCTCCGACCGCCGTCGCAGCAGGCTCGCGACCACCAACTGCTCCAGCACCGGCGCCCCCAGATCCATCGACGCGCGCGCGTCCAGCACCCGGGCGACCAGCGTCTCCGGCACGCGCATCCACCCGATCCGCAGCCCGCCCCAGAACGACTTGCTCACCGAGCCGACTGTGATCACCCCGGCCGGGTCGTATGACGCGAACGGCGGCGGCATCTCCTGCCCGTCCAGCGACAGCTCGAACAGTGTCTCGTCCACGATCGCCGTCGTCCGGCTGCGGGCGAACGCGATCGCCAGCCGCTGCCGATCGGTTGCCGGCATCAACCATCCGGTCGGGTTCTGGAAATCCGCCACCAGCCAGGCAGCGCGCGGCGACGACTGCCTGATTGTTGCCTCCAGCAAAGGAAGGTCCCAGCCGCCGGGATTCATCGGTACGGCGACCACCCGGCAACCGCTGCGCCGGATCGAATCCACCGAGTTCGGGTGGGTCGGGCTCTCGGTCAGCACCCGGTCGCCGATCTGGGTGAACGCCCGGACCGCGATCGACGTCGCCGCCAAGGCGCCCGCGGTCACGATGATCTGGTCCGGAGACGTCGGCAGCCCGCGTTCCTCGTAGGCGGCCGCGATCTCCTCGCGTAGTACCGGCAGACCCTGCGGGTGATACCCGGGTGTCGCCAGGTGCACCGGCAGGTCGGCCGTGGCTTCGGCCACCGCCGCGGTGATCCCTGGTACGGCGCTAGGCGCGGCGCAGGTGAAGTCGTACAGGCCGTCGGTGTCGATCCCCGGAGCGTGGTGCCGGCCGAGCTCGGGCTCGATCTTCGACGGGAGAGCGGTCACACTTCCCGAGCCGCGGCGCGACAGTAGATAGCCGCTGTCGCGCAGCTCGCGGTACGCCGAGGCGACCGTCGTACGGCTGACTCCGAGCGCGTCCGTCAACTCGCGCTCACTCGGCAGCCGCGAGCCGGGCATGATCCGCCCGTCCGCGATCAGCAGCCGGAGCCGCTCCGCCAGCAGCCGGTACGCCGGTCCGGCGCCGTCGGACCAGGAGCCGAGCAGGCCGGACAGTGTGCTCGCCGGAAGGTTCATGCAGTCCACTATCCCTCAATTGGCTATCGAATACCAGGCCACTTACCCGCAGACTGAAACGTGTGACCGCCACTTCCGCAGCCCCACCCCGCCAACTCGCCGCGCTGAACCCGATCCAGCAGCTGAAAGCAGGCCACCTTCCCCGTCGCCTGGTCCAGCTGTACGTCGGCCTGACCCTGTACGGCGCCTCGATGGGCCTGATGATCCAGGGCAACCTCGGCCTGGACCCGTGGGATGTCCTGCACTCCGGCATCACCCAGCACCTGCCGCTGAGCTTCGGCACGGTGGTGATCGCGATGAGCTTCGTCGTCCTGCTGGCCTGGATCCCGCTGCGCCAGTGGCCCGGGCTCGGCACGATCAGCAACGCGATCGTGATCGGCCTGGTGACGGACCTGACGCTGGCCACGGTCGATCGGCCGGATGAGCTCTGGCTCCAGATCGTGTTCATGGTCGCCGGTGTTGTGGTCAACGCGCTCGCGGGTGCGCTCTACATCGGCGCGCAGTTCGGCCCCGGTCCGCGCGACGGTCTGATGACAGGTCTGGTACGACGTACCGGCCTCAGCGTCCGCCTGGTCCGGACGACGATCGAGGTGACCGTGCTCGCGGCCGGATTCCTGCTGGGCGGCGTGATTGGCATCGGAACCGTCGTCTACGCCCTCTCGATCGGACCACTCGTCCACTTCCTCCTCCCGATCTTCACGGTCCGCTTGAAGACCGCTGAATAGAACCGCTGGTCAAACAGCTTCTGAACAGATGAACGGGTCCCGGGTAGTTGGCCCGGGACCCGTTCGTTTCGCAGGACCCCTCAGCCTGCGGACTTGGACGATCAGCCGACGGGTTCCAGCTGACGTTCCTCGGGTGCCGTCGACCCCGACTTGATCCGGCGCGGCCACCAGGCCCGGTGTCCGAGCAGTGCGGTGACGCTCGGGACCAGGAAGATCGACATCAGGAACGCGGAGATCACGATGCCGGCCGCGACCGAGAAGCCCATCTCGGTGAGCAGCGCCATCCCGGCCAGCATCAGCGACGAGAACGTGCCGGCCAGGATCAGCCCGGCCGCCGCCACCGACGGACCGCCGTGCTCGATCGCCAGGTCGGCGGCCTCCCGCGGCTCGGTGCCGTGCTCGGCCTCCTCCCGCAGCCGCGCGATCATCAGGATGTTGTAGTCGGTGCCGATGGCAACGACGAACAGGTACAGCATGATCGGCAGCGAGAACGTCACCCCCGCGTGCCCGGCGATGCCCTGGAACACGAACACCGTCGCGCCGATCGAGCTGAAGAAGCTCAGCACCACCGCGAGCATCAGCACGATCGGGGCCAGCAGCGACCGCAGCAGCAGCGCCAGGATGATCGCGATCAGCCCGCCGGCGACCGGGAAAATGACCGAGAGATCCCGGCTGTTCGCGTCCCGGATGTCGGTGTAGCTCGCGGTCACCCCACCGAGCAGCGCGGTTGTCCCGTCCGGCGCGTCGGCGTGCGCGGCGTCGCGCAACTTCCCGTCGACGAGATCCAGTGCCGACGTCGCGTACGGCGGGTCATCCAGTACGACGTTGATCTGGGCAACCGTCTTGTCCGGGTTGAGCAACGCCAGACTGCCGTCCGCACCGGCCGGGAGCACGGCACCGACACCTTCCACCTTGGCGAGCTTCCCGGCGTACGTCGTGAGCTCGGCCGGATCGAGCGCCGTACCGTCGGTGCTGCGGACGTAGACCGTGGTGGGGTTGAGCGCGCCGGCCGGGAAGCCGGCTTGCAGGTCCTTGATGGCGCGGGAGGATTCGGTGCCGTCGGGGAGTTGGCTGAACGCGTCGTAGTCGACCTTCATCCCCAGCGTGCCGAGCGCAAGCGCGACCATGATGCCGCCGGAGGCCAGCGCGACCAGGGCCGGGCGCCGCGCGGTGAACCTGCCGAACCGCTTGAACATCGCGCCCTTCGGCGTCTTCTGCCAGGACTTCGACGGCCAGAACACCTTCGGGCCTAGCAGTGAAACGACGGCCGGAATCAGGGTGATCGCCGCGAACGCCATCACGGCCACTGCGATCGCCAGGCCTGGGCCGAGGCTCTTGAACCCACCGAAGACGGCCAGCAGGAGTGCGCTGAAGGAGACCACGATCGCACCGGCCGCGGAGACGATCACCTCGGCGACGCGAGCGGTCGCGTTGACCAGAGCCTCCTTCGGCTGCTCGCCGGCGCGAAGGCGTTCCCGGAAGCGGAACAGCAGGAACAGGATGTAGTCCGTCCCGACGCCGTACAGCACGACAGTCAGGATGGTCTGCAGATCCTGGGTCACCTGCAGGTCGAACGCCTTCGCGGCGAGTGCGATCAGCCCGGGTGCGATCGACGCGACCAGACCGACCGTGAGGATCGGGAGGAACGCGGCGACCGGGCTGCGGTAGATGACGAGCAGCAGGCCGATGATCAGGACGACGGTCGCGATACCGACCACCACGAACGCGTTCTCGAAGGCGTCCTGGTTGTCGAGATACAGCGCGGCGTCGCCGGTCACGCCGTACTCGAGATCGTTGCCGGACAGGGCCGGGCCGGTCACGTCGCGGATCGTCTGGACCGCGTCCAGGACGGCCTGGTCGTCGGGCAGGCCCTTGAGGCCGACGCTGACGATCTGGACCTGCTTGTTCGGCGAGACCGCCTGCGGACCGGTGATAGCGCCGGTGACGCGGTCGATCTTCGCGGCGGTGATCTTGTTGGCGAGTTCGGTCACCTTGGCCTGGTCGGCCGCGGTCAGCTCGCCGCCCGCGCTGCGCTTGACCACGATGCTCGCGGTCGCGTCGTTGGTCTGCCCGAAGGCGTCCGCGGCCAGCTTCTGCGCCTGCACCGACTCGTACTTGTCGGGCAGGAAGGCTGCCTGGTCCTTGTTCGTCACGTCGGCGAGTGTCGGCGCGAAGGCGAGCACGGCGACTGCCGCGATCACCCAGGCGGCGATCACCTTCCACGGGTTGTGGACGACGAATCGTCCGAGTTTGGTGAACACCCCGAGCCCCTCCTGAGGATCTGTCTACCTGCCGGTCAGTTGGTAGACTACCTGCCGACCGGTAGGTACGTGAAGCGGACCCGGTTGTGGGATCAATGAGAGGGTGGTCACGTGCAGCACGCGACGAATCCCCGCGAGCGGGTGAGAGACACCAAGACCGAGATCCACCGGGCGGCGGTCGCGCTGTTCTCGACCCAGGGATACGAGAAGACGAGCCTGCGCGAGATCGCCGAGCAGGTCGGCATCACCAAGGCGTCGCTGTACTACCACTACTCGTCCAAGCAGGACCTGCTCCGCGCGATCGTCGGCACCTTCCTGGACGACATCTCCCGCGTCCTGAGCCTGGTGGACGTCGTGCCGTGGTCGCCGGAGTCCGAGCGCGAACTGCTCGGCGCGTACGTCGACGTCGTCATCGCCCACCGGTCGACCGGGCCCACGTTGCTCCGCGACATCGCCGCCGTACTGGCCGCGTTCGGGGACGACCTGGACAAGCTGATCGCGCAGAGCCGGCGCTTCCAGCTCTGGCTGGCCGGCCCGGACCCGTCCCCCGCCGACCGCCTCCGCGCCGCCGCCGCGGTCGAAACCGTCGGCGCCGCCATGTCGGTCGAACTCGACCTCGGAGTCTCTGACGCCGAGATCCGCGCCGTCCTCATCGACGCCGCCACCGCCATCCTCTCCCGCCGCGGCACACCTACCGACCACGCCTAGTTGTCGGTGGTGCGGGCTACGGTCAGGCCCGTGAGCACGTTCAAGTTCTCGGCGCCGCTGTGGCTGTATCCGGGCGAGAGCGGCTGGCACTTCATCTCGGTGCCCGCCGACATCAGCGACGACATCGCCCACCTCTCCGCCGCCACCCGCCACGGCTTCGGCTCGGTCCGCGTCACCGCCACCATCGGCGCCACCACCTGGCAGACCTCGGTCTTCCCCGACAGCAAGTCCGGCACCTACCTCCTACCGGTCAAGAAACCAGTCCGCACCGCCGAACACCTCACCCCAGGCGATCCAGTCCACACAACCCTCACCCTTGCCGACGTCCCGCAGTAGTTGGGTGGGTTGGAGAGTTCACTTGGGGTTCAGATGGGGAGACGGTGGGGTGGTTAGCGTTTGGGGATCCGTTGAGTGGAGGGGTGTTATGCGTAGGTCGCGTGGGCTGGTCGTCGCGCTTGGGGTGGTTCTTGGTCTTGGTACGGCGGTTGGCGCGCCGGGGAGTGCGGTTGGAGCCGAGGCCGGAGGCGGTGGGCATGAGTCGGTGCGGTTCGCGACGTACAACGCGAGCCTGAACCGGGGTGCGGCCGGGCAGCTGGTCGCGGATCTGAGTACTGGCGGCAATGCGCAGGCCAAGGCTGTCGCCGAGGTGATTCAGCGGACGCGGCCGGATGTGCTGTTGATCAACGAGTTCGACTTCGTGCCGAACCAGCAGGCGGCCAACCTGTTCCGGGCCAACTACCTGGCGGTCGGGCAGGGTGGAGCCGCGCCGATCGACTATCCGTACGTGTACGTCGCTCCGTCGAACACCGGGATCCCGAGCGGCTTCGACCTGAACAACGACGGCCGGATCGCGGGTGGTGACGACGCGTTCGGGTTCGGGGTGTTCGAGGGCCAGTTCGGCATGGTCGTGTACTCGCGCTACCCGATCGACACCAGTCAGGTGCGGACGTTCCAGCTGTTCAAGTGGAAGGACATGCCGGGCGCGCTGCTGCCGGACGACCCGGCGACACCGGCGCCCGCCGACTGGTACTCGCCGGCCGAGCTCGATGTCTTCCGGCTGTCCAGCAAGTCGCATTGGGATCTGCCGATCCAGATCGGCCAGCGCACCGTGCACTTCCTGGTGTCCCACCCGACACCGCCGACCTTCGACGGAGCCGAGGACCGCAACGGTCGGCGGAACCACGACGAGATCCGGTTCTGGGCGGACTACGTGCAGCCTGGCGCTCGGTCGTCGTACATCTATGACGACAGTGGCAGGTACGGCGGTCTGCGGCCGGGCAGCGCGTTCGTCATCGCGGGCGACCAGAACAGCGACCCGGTCGACGGCGACTCGGTGCCGGGTGCGATCCAGCAGTTGATCGAGCACCCGCGGATCATCGACCCGTTGCCGACCTCGGCCGGTGCGGCGGAGGCCGCCGTACTGCAGGGTGGGGCGAACGCGTCGCACGAGGGCGATCCGAAGTACGACACGGCCGACTTCGCGGACAACCCGGCGCCCGGGAACCTGCGCGCGGACTACGTGTTGCCGTCGCGCCAGTTGAAGCCCCAGGGTGCGGGTGTGTTCTGGCCGGTTCAGGCGGATCCGCTCTTCAGGCTGACCGGAGTCTTCCCGTTCCCGACCAGCGACCATCGGCTGGTGTGGGTCGACATCCGCGTCCCGGGCTGGCACTGAGGCGGTCGGGCCTAGCCGGTTCGAGGCCGGCTAGGCCCGGTCAGCTCTCGAGGTGATCCTTCAGGGCGTCCAGGCGGCTGTCCCAGTCGCGGGCCATGGCCGCCAGGAACTGCTGGGCCACTTGCATCGGCGCGGAGTGCAGACGGAACCGCACTCGGCGCCGCTCTCCGTGTTCGGCTGTCACCAGGCCGGCGTCGGCCAGCAGCGCCAGGTGCTTGGCGATCGCCTGCCGGGTGATCGGCAGGCGGTCCGCCAGGTCCGTGGCCGTCGCCGGGCCGCCCGAGGCGAGCGTGGCCAGGATGCTGCGCCGGCTCGGATCGGCAAGCGCGACGAACACCTGCTCCGCGACCGCCTCCATGTCGGCGCGGCTCGCCGTGCCCGGGCTGCTGTCGGCGGCTGCGGGGCGTGGGTCGGGCGGCTGAGTGTCAGGCTGCATCGAGGTATTCGACCAGTTCGTCGATCTCGGAGGTCCAGCCCTGCGTGTTGGCCTCGAACGCCTTGCGGTACTCGTCCTCTGGCAGTTGGGCGAAGCCGGTCTCGACGACGGTCAGCCGCGTGCCGGCGTCGACGGGCTCGAGGGTGAACTCGACATAGGTACGGCGGGGGTCGTCCGCGGGCAGCCCGTAGATGTGCCAGGTGAAGCCGAACGTGGTCGGCTCCTCGACCCGTTCGATCCGCATCTCGGCCTGGTCCCCGCTGTTCCAGGTCATCTGCGCGGATCCGCCCGGCCGCAGGTCGACCGTCGCCTGGTGCCCGAACCACGTCCCCAGCCCCTCGGCCGTGGTCAACGCGGCCCACACCTTCGCCGGAGGATGCGCGATCTCGACGGTCCGCTCGATCCGATCAGGAAACCCCATCACAACCTCCACAAATAGCAACCATCCAGTTGCCACTCAATTTATTGCAACTCCCGGGTTGCGTCAACCCCAACTCGCGGGTGGGGAGGCTGGAGGAGGTGGTGGGAGGGTGTGGGAATGGGGAACGCCGCCGGGGTGCCGGCGGCGTCCGCGGTGTCGGTCAGCGTTCGTTGGATGGTTTCTGGTTGGCGGCTGGGCCAGTTGAGCGATGTGGTTCCTTGCCAGGTGGCAGCTCGCCGGCGGGGCGTGCCTTTTCGCCGGTCTGGATCCTGGGCTGAGTCGTGCCGTCGAGTGCTACGCGATTCACGTGACTCAGTTCGGCCTTCAGGTCGGCCTGGCTCTTTTCGTGGCCGGGCGCCTGAAAGCTGGGCGTCCACTGCTGGTTGGACGCAGCCGCCGCCGTCGCAGGGGCCACCTCGTGTTGCGCAGCAGGCTGCTGCGACGGTTGGCCGGTTCCCTGCGTCATGTACGCGACCCTCGGATCCAGTGGAGGCTGAGCCTGAGCGGATTGTGGGCCCTGAGTCTGCTGGCGCGTCAAGGTTTGGCGGATGGCCTCGTCGTACGCCAAGCCGGCGGCCGGTGCGGATGCCGGCTGCTGTGGGGCGGGCTGCGGTGTACCGGGCGCCGGCTGCTGCGGGACAGGCTGCTGCATCGGTTGGCTGGTTCCCGTTGCCATCCAGGCGTCCGCCGGATCCTGTCCAGGCTGAGTCTGAGCGGGGTCCTGGCCCTCAGCCTGCGCGGCCGGCGCCGGCAGCGGAACCTGCGGCTGCGCGGTCTGTGGCAGCGGAACCTGCGGCTGTGCGGTCTGCGGCTGCTGCCCGGTCTGGGGCTGGGCGGTTTGTGGTTGGTGTGGCGCGGTTTGGGGCTGCGGCGGGGTCGGCGGCTGCTGCCCGGTCTGGGGCTGTGCGGTCTGGGGCTGTTGCTGGCCCTGCTGCGGGCCGGTTTGAGCTTGGGGTGGCTGGGCGGCCTGGCCTTGTTGCATGGCCTGGAGTTGTTGCCGGAGGGCGTCGATCTGTTGCTGGGCTTGTTGTTGGGCCTGCTGCTGGGCCTGGAGCACCTGGAGCTGAAGGGCCTCGACCTGGAGTCGGGCCTGCTCGTTCTGCGCTATGACGAGCTGCAGCTGCTGATCCAGCGCCTGGAACTGGTCTGGCTGCTGGCCCGCCTGCTGCCCAGACCCTTGTCCCAGCTGCTGGGCCTGTTGTTGCGCCCCGCCACCCATCGGGCCCTCCGGTCGGAAGACCTGGGCCAACCGATTTTGCGACAGCGCCTGCAGATCCGCTCGGTTGATCCCCTGCCGGCCGATGGCTTGGCGTACCGCCGGGTCCATCTTCTTCACGTCGCGCGCGGCCTGGGCGTAGGCAGCCTTCAGCGCCTTCGTGCCTTGCCTAATGTTCCGTCGACGCTCGAGCCGGTTTCGGATGGCGCGGATGGGGTTACGCGTCGGCGCGGCTTCCGGACCGGCCGCCTCGCGGCGATCGGCGAATTCCTGGTTGAGCCGCTGGGCCGCGCCCTCCCACACCTGCGGGTTGAACTCGGCGCCGACCTGCGCCTCGGCGAACTGCTGCAGGTCGGCCTGGGTCATGTTGGCGCGGCCGATGCGCTCGCGGACGATCGGGTCCATCCGCTTCGCGTCGCGCGCGGCCTGGGCGTAGGCGGCCTTGAGCGTCTTGGTGCCGCGCCGCGTCTCCCGCATGTTGGTCCAGCGGGTGGACATGCGGCGGATCCGGCCCGGCTCCTGGGAAGGCTGGCTCATCGGCTCTCCTAGTCGATGTAGACCGCGTAGTTGACCCCGACCGACGTCGTCAGCGGGTCCTTGGTGGGCTTGTTGCTGTACAGGTGGAACTGCGCGCCCGGCCGCAGCCAGACGGCCAGATGCCGGCGGCCGGCTCCGGCCGCGGGATCCCACTCGTCGGCGAAATCAGGGCTGCTGTCGTCACCGACGTAGTCCGGCTGGCCCCAGTGCCGGGTCGCCAGCGCGAGGTGCTCCGGCCAGTGCGCGTCCAGCCCGGCCTCGGCGGCGGCGATGTCGTCCGGCCCGATCTCGTACGCCGACCAGCCGCTGTCCGGGCAGTCGGAGAACACCAGGCCGTCGAACACGATCATCGTCGTACCGCGGGGAGTGGTGAATCCCCACGAGACCATCTCGGCCGCGATCACCTCACCCTGCTGCAGCGGCCACGGCCGCCACGGCGTCTGCGACATCACCCGGTTGACGAGGGCGCGGACGACCTGCGGGCCGGAGTCGTCGTTGTCCGGACCGGCGATTGCGGTCCAGTCCCGAACCTCCGCGAGGTCCGCCATCGCCAGGTCGTCCTGGTCGAGCGGCCTGGCTTGTGTCTTCATCCGGCCCCGTCGTCCTTCCCTCTGCGATCCTGCGTTGACTGACCGCAACGGTAGGCTGCCGCGCGGGTCAGATGCCAGCGGGTTCGACGCGGCTGTGGACAACTTGGATCCATCTCTTACATAGCCGGGTTCAGCTCAGCTGTGGACGGCGTGAACGGGCCGATCAGACCAGGCCGTACGCTGGTCCGGTGAACAAGGAACACCACTACGGCTTCGAGACACTCGCCATCCACGCCGGAAACGAGCCTGACCCCACCACCGGTGCGGTGGTGCCGCCGATCTACGCGACCAGCACCTACAAGCAGGACGGCGTCGGCGGGCTGCGCAACGGCTACGAGTACTCCCGGTCGGCGAACCCGACCCGGACCGCGCTGGAGGAGTGTCTGGCCGCGATCGAAGCGGGCAGCCGCGGCTTCGCGTTCGCGAGCGGTCTCGCCGCCGAGGACACCCTGATCCGCTCGCTGTGCGTACCCGGTGACCACGTCGTGTTCCCCGACGACGCGTACGGCGGCACCTTCCGGCTGTTCTCCAAGGTGCTCGGCACCTGGGGTGTCGAGATGACGCCGGCCGCGGTCACCCACCCGGAGGCGATCCGCGCCGCGGTCCGCCCGGGCAAGACCAAGGTCATCTGGCTGGAGACCCCGACCAACCCGCTGCTCAACGTCGCCGACATCGCCCTCATCGCCCAGATCGCGCATGAGGCCGGTGCGCTGCTGGTGGTCGACAACACGTTTGCGTCGCCGTACCTGCAGCAGCCGCTGGAGCTCGGTGCGGACGTGGTCGTCCACTCGACCACGAAGTACATGGGCGGTCACTCCGACGTCGTCGGCGGTGCGCTGATCGTCCGCGACGCCGAACTGGCCGACAAGATCGCCTTCCACCAGAACGCGATCGGCGCGGTCGCCGGCCCGTTCGACTCCTGGCTGGTACTGCGCGGGATCAAGACCCTCGGCGTCCGGATGGACCGGCACAGCGACAACGCCGAGCGGGTCGTCGAGTTCCTGCAGCGGCACCAGTCCGTCACCCAGGTGCTCTACCCGGGGATCGACGGCCACCCCGGTCACGAGACCGCCGCGAAGCAGATGAAGCGGTACGGCGGCATCGTGTCGTTCCGGGTCGCCGGTGGCGAGCAGCAGGCGATCGACATCTGCAACAAGGCCGAGGTCTTCATCCTGGGCGAGTCGCTCGGCGGCGTCGAGTCGCTGATCGAGCACCCGGGGAAGATGACCCACGCATCGGTCGCCGGTACGCCGCTGGAGGTGCCGGCCGACCTGATCCGGCTCAGCGTCGGCATCGAGACGATCGACGACCTGCTGCTGGACCTCGACCGCGCGATGTCCTGATCGGTTGGTCAAGCACCAAGCACCCGCGCCTCGCGCCCATTTCAGGGGTCAACCCCGTAGCTTGTGGGTTGCGGACCCAAAATACGGCGGCCAAACCCACCACCTGAGGGGTCGACCCCTGAAATGGGCGCGGGCGGGGTGCTGGGGGAGCAGCGGTGGGGTGGGGAGGTTTTGTGAGTGAGGCGCTGAGCGGGGGTGACTGGTGAGCCTCGTAGTCGCCGTCGACTTCGGGTCGACGTTCACGAAGGCGATCGCGGTGGACTCCGGCTCGGGCGACCTGGTTGCCCGGGCCGAGCACCGCACCACGATCGGCACCGACGTGATGGACGGCTGGCACGCCTGCCGGGCCGTCCTCGAAGAAGCCGATCGCGGTGTCGCCACAGCTGACGTGCTGGCCTGTTCAAGTGCCGGCGGCGGTCTCCGGATCGGTGTCGTAGGCAACGAAGAGCTGGTCACCGCCGAAGCCGGCCGCCGGGTCGCGTTGTCCAGCGGCGGCCGAGTGGTTGCCGTGGTCAACGGTGGACTGACGGCGACTTCGCTGAAGGACCTGCGCAAGGACCGACCGGACGTCGTACTGCTGCTCGGCGGCACGGACGGCGGGAACTCGGCCGTCCTGCTCAAGGCCGCTTCGACACTGGCCAAGTACAAGTGGCGCCGTCCGGTCGTTGTCGCGGGCAACGTCGACGCGCAGGCGGAGATCCGCGAAACACTGGCGGCCGCGGACGTGCCGCATGTGCTCGCGGACAACGTCGTACCCGAGATCGGGGTGTTCGCGCCGGACAGTGCGCGGGCCGCGATCCGGGAGATGTTCCTCGCGCACGTGATCGGCGGCAAGAACCTGTCCAGGGATCCATCCTTCGCGCGGATGGTCCGGGCTGCCACGCCGGACGTCGTACTGCGGGGAGTCGAAGTGCTGGCCGGGTTGCACGGTGACGTGGCGGTCGTGGACATCGGTGGCGCGACCACCGACGTGCACTCGGTGATCGAGCTCGATCCAGAGGACGCCAGCCTCGGGCGGGAAGTGGTCGCGACCCATCCGGTGACACGGACAGTCGAGGGTGACCTGGGCATGCGGTGGAGCGCCGTACCGGTGGTGGCTGCGGGTGTCGAGGCTGGATTGATCTCCGACGAGGACGCCATGCGTCAGGCAGCGGCCCGCAGACACGACGATCCGTCGTACCTGCCGGACAGCGCGATCGAGACGTCGTACGACGAGACTCTGGCGCGGATCGCCGCGACGGTCGCACTACGCAGGCATGCGGGTCGGCAGCGGATCGTGTTCGGGCCGGGCGGCCGGGTGATCGAGCGGTCCGGGAAAGATCTGCGCGAGGTGGATCTGCTGGTCGGATCCGGGGGAGTGCTGCGGCACAACGGGCCGGAGGTCGCGGCCCGGATCCTCGGGTCCGTGGCGGCGAACGCGCAGGAGGAGGGCTGGCTGGTCCCGGAGCGCGCGGCGATCGGGGTCGACAAGGACTACGTGCTCGCCGGCGTCGGACTCCTCGCCGACCTCGACCTGCAGGCTGCGGAGGGCCTGGCCACCCGCATTCATGGATCGGTCCGGACCGGGCACTAGTCTCGGCAGCAAGCAAGTAAGCGCTGCGGAGGTGCGATGAGCAAGGGGCGGGACGACGACGTGCCGGACGTCGGGAACGACGACCCGAGCCCGGTGGCGGACAACCAGGTACTGGACGAGGTCAGCGACACCGTCGAGACCGAGGCGCCCAGCGACCACGGGGCCGACGCGCAGCCCGAGGCGGCCGACGCGGTCCGCCAGCCCGACGTGGTCGACGCGGTCCGCCAGCCCGACGTGGTCGACGCGGTCCGCCAGCCCGACGTGGTCGACGCGCAGCCGAGGCAGAGTCCTGGGCGGGTGGATACCGGGGTGACGCCGGGGATGCAGATCGCCAGCGCCTGGGCATGGCGGTTCCTGGTGCTGGTCGCCGCGGTGCTCGTGATCGGGTACGGGATGCGTTACCTGTCCGAGGTGATCGTCCCGGTGACGGTCGGCGTACTGCTCACCGCTCTGCTGGTGCCGGTGACGAACGGCCTCCAGCGGCTGCGGATCCCGCGCGGCCCGGCGGCCGGTATCACCGTGCTCTCCACCGTCGTCCTCGTCGCCGGCCTGCTGACCCTGGTCGGCACCCAGATCGCCAGTCAGTTCGAGACTCTGTCCACCCAGGTCGGCGAAGGTGTCCAGAAGGTCCGTGACCTGGCCCGGATCAACTTCGGCCTCGACGACCAGGACATCACCAACGCCTTCAACTCGCTGCGCGAAGAGATCACGTCCGGCGGTGCACTCGGCCAGCGAGCGGCCGAGGTCGGTAGCACTGCGACGCACGTCGTCGCCGGGTTGTTCATCGCGCTGTTCTGCCTGTTCTTCTTCCTCTACCAGGGCGAGCAGATCTGGGCCTGGCTGGTCCGGCTGTTCCCGCGGCAGGCCCGGGAGAAGGCGGATTCGTCCGGCCGGAAGGCGTGGGTCTCGCTGACCGCGTTCGTCCGGGCCACCATCGTCGTCGCCGCGGTGGACGCGATCGGCATCTCGCTGGGCGCGGCGATCCTCGGTCTGCCGCTGGTCAGCGCGATCGGAATCCTGGTCTTCGTCGGCGCGTTCATCCCGGTGGTCGGTGCGCTGATCAGCGGGGTCGTCGCCGTCCTCGTCGCGCTGGTTGCCAAGGGCCCGATCATCGCGATCATCATGCTGGCGGTGGTGATCGGCGTACAGCAGCTCGAGGCGCACGTCCTGCAGCCGTTCCTGCTCGGTCGCGCGGTTGCCGTCCACCCGCTGGCCATCATCCTGGCGATCGCGACCGGTGTCATCGTGGCCGGGATCGTCGGTGCGCTGGTCGCCGTACCGACAGCTGCCGTCGTCAACACCATCGTGAACCACCTGGCCGGCAACGACGTCGATCCCGAACCACCTCGACGCCAGTTACCCCGGCGCAGACACCCCTCACCCGAGATCGTCGACGGCTAGGCCCGTCCCCGGGCATGGAAAGGCGCCGCCGAGAAGCTCTCGGCGGCGCCTTCCTATCTTCAGCTGCGGCCGTCGATGCCGTTGCCGCGGTTGATCTGGCTGGACTGTCCCGGCTTGGCGCCGTCGGCGCTGCTGCGGGCCTGCCCCGGCGCCAGCGGCGGTGTTGTCGCGGCTCTGAGGGTGTTCTGCAGATCGCTGGAAAGACGTGGCGTGGACGCTTGCCCAGCGGCCGCTGCGGCTCCGTGGGCGATCCTGGTGAGCGACTCCGGCGAGACGCTGCTGTTCGCGCCGGTGCCAGGCGGCGTGTCCGTGTTGGCCAAAGCGTCCCTGGCGCCGAGCCTGGACTCCCGCTTGGCCGCGATCGCGGCTGCTGTGGTCATGTCCCCTCCTCGTTGAGGTAGACCGCATAGTTGATTCCGACCGACACCGACAAAGGATGCCTGGCCGGCTTGTTGCTGTACAGGTGGATCTCGGCACCGGGTGGCGTCCAGACCGCGAGATGACGGCGGTCCTTGCCGGAGCCGGGCGACCACTCGTCGACGAACCCGGGGCCGTTGTCGGTTCCGACGTACGCCGGTTGACCCCAGTGCCGGCGGGCCAGGTCGAACTTGACCGGCCAGTGCTCGTCCAGGCCCTGCTCCGCGGCGGGGATGTCATAGGGCTCGATCGCGAACGCGACCCACCCGCTGAACGGGCTGTGCGGCAGGATCTGGTCGTCGTACACGGCCATCTCGGTACTGCGTTTGGTCAGGAAGCCCCAGCCGTCGAGTTGGTCGTCGATGACCGTCTTCCGGTCCACCGGCCAGGGCCGCCAGCCGGTGGCGGACTTGACCCGCCGGATGAGCTTCCGCACCGGGACCGCCCCGGTCTCGCCGGTATGCGGGCCGCCGACCCGGCGCCAGTCGCGTACCTCGGCGAGGTCGGCCATCGCACGGTCGTCGTCGTCCAACGGACGGTCCAGGGTCTTCATCCAGGCTGTTCCTGTCACTCCTCGCGTCACCTTGCCAGTGCAACCTAGAGCCGGGCGGGGTCAGATCGCGCGTCCATCTCACGCAGCAGACCGCCGGCCGAAACGCGAAGGGCCCCACCGGTCGCCCGGTGAGGCCCTCCGTTCATATTGCCGCCGTCAGTGCATCGCGGCGGCTGCGGAACTCTCGACCGAGTCCTCCGGCTTGTCGTCGGACCGGCCGGCGAGGCGCTGTTCCGGTGTGATGACCGCGATGATCAAGGCAATCGCCAGGAACGGCAGGGAGACCAGGAACACGTCGCCCATCGCCTGGACCAGGCCCTGCAGGGCCCAGCCCTTCATCGGCTGCTGCAAGGCGTGCAGCGCGTCCACACTGTTGGCCGCCTTGGCCAGCCCATCGACCATGGTCTGCGTCGCGTGCGGGACGATGTCGGTCAGGTGGTCCTTCAGCCGGCTGGTGAGTACGGCGCCGTAGACCGCCGTGCCGATCGCGCCGCCCATCGAGCGGAAGAACGTCATCGTCGAGGTCGCGCTGCCCATGTGCTGCCGGGGCACGCTGTTCTGTGCGGCGGTGACGGTGATCTGCATCGACAGGCCCAGGCCGGCGCCCATCACGAACATGAAGATCGCGAGGTGCCAGTACGGCGTGCTCATGCTGAGCGTGGACAGCAGCAGCATCGCGCCGCCGACCAGCACCGCGGAGATGATCGGGAACACCTTGTACCGGCCGTTCTTGCTCATCATCTGGCCGCTCGGGATCGAGGCCGAGAAGATACCGACGATCATCGGCAGCAGAGCCAGGCCGGACCGGGTCGGCGACATGTCCTTGACCGCCTGCAGGTACAGCGGCAGGAAGATCAGCGCACCGAACATCGCGAACCCGAGCAGGAACGCGTATCCGGCGTACCCGGAGAAGATCCGGCCCTTGAACAGGTCCATCGGGATGATCGGCTCGGACACCTTCAGCTCGACGAAGACGAAGGTGACGGCCAGCACCACGGCGGCGGCGAGCAGGGCGATCGTGGTTCCGTCGCCCCAGCCGTAGGTCGGACCGCTCCACGAGATCGCCAGCAGCAGCGTGGTGACCGCGCCGGTGATCACCGCAGCGCCGAGGTAATCGATCTTGTGCGACCGCTTCACGTGCGGCAGCTTCAGCACGGCGGCAACGATGCCCAGGGCAACCAGACCGATCGGCAGGTTGATCCAGAAGATCCAGCGCCAGCCCGGACCGTCGGTGAGCAGACCGCCGAGCAGTGGCCCGGCCACCGAGGACAGGCCGAAGACGGCACCGAAGTACCCCATGTACTTACCGCGCTCGCGCGGCGGGATGACATCGCCGATGGTGGCGAAGGCCAGCGACATCAGACCGCCGGCGCCGAGACCCTGGACGGCCCGGAAGCCGATCAGCATCTCGATGTTCTGGGCCAGCGCGGACAGCACCGAGCCGGCCAGGAACGTGACGATCGCCGCGATGAACAGCGGGCGGCGGCCGTAGAGGTCGGAGATCTTGCCCCACAGCGGTGTGGAGGCGGTCGAGGTCAGCAGGTACGCCGTGACCACCCAGGACAGCTTGTCCAGGCTGTTGAACTCACTGACGATCTGCGGCAGCGCGGTCCCGACGATGCTCTGGTCGAGTGCGGCCAGGAACATGCCGGCCATCAGCCCGCCGAGGACGACCAGGATCTGCTTGTGGGACAGGTACTGCGGGGTATCTGGAATGGTTTCAGGCGCAGCGCCGCCGGGGGTAGCGGGCTCGGTGGTGCTCATCTGGTGCTCTCCAGGTTCTTGTCGGTGTTCTCGCGGGCGGCGGGGTCCCTGCCGGGCGCGAAATCTTCGGTACGGCGCTCAGCCGCGGCCGGCCGGATCCGTGGGGCGACGGCGGCCCAGCCCTTGTCGGCCCAGGCGCGGTTGTCGGAGCCGGTGTCGGTCAGGCTGGCGACACCGTCGGCGAAGCGGGTCATCAGCCGCTCGAACGTCAGGATGTCGTCCTCGGACCAGCCGTTCATCGCGGCGGTGAGCAGCTCCATCCGGCGGCGGGCGCCGGACTCCCACTCCTCGACGCCCTGGTCGGTCAGCTCGACCCGGAAGGCGCGGCCGTCGTCAGGGTCGGGGGAGCGGCGGACCAGCCCGAGCTGCTCCAGCGCACGGACGTGCCGGCTCGCGGTGGAGGCGTCGAGCTCGATCCGATTCGCCAGGTCGGACAGCCGCAGGGCGCCGCTGCAACGCAACACGAACAGGACCACGTGGAGGCTGTGGTCGAGTTTGTCTCCGGGCTGCTTGCCT
This sequence comes from Kribbella sp. CCNWLW201, assembly GCF_037203805.1. NCBI lineage: Bacteria > Bacillati > Actinomycetota > Actinomycetes > Propionibacteriales > Kribbellaceae > Kribbella > Kribbella sp. CCNWLW201. The sequence continues at coordinate 361,380 of NZ_JBBCBQ010000004.1, forward strand.
TTGAGTCGCCGGCCGACCCGGGTGAACGCGTGCAGCACACCCTCGACCGGGGTGGGCGCGGAGTTCGGGTCGTTTACTTGCATGCTGCAAGCATATACATGCTTGCGTGATACACGCAAATGAGTTTCCAACGTTCCGACTGAGTTGACACTCACTTGCTCTCTGTGCTGAGCCGGTCACGAAGAGCATCGGGTAGACCTGGCACCCCGCGGATGGTCGGTCTGCCTCCCTGGCCGGCGCCACCCGTCGCGACAAGGCTGGACCCATTTCCTGCGAACTGAATGGGGCGCCTGGTGACGGCAATCGACTTACGGGCTGTGGAGAGCAAGGCAGCGACGACCCGTCGGCTGCTGGAGTTCGGTGCGGTCTGCTTGGTCTTGACCTGGTTGCCTTGGGCCGTCCTGGGCTTGCTGGGCGCGGATCTCGACGAAGGCGGCGGGACGCTCGTCTTCGCCCTGGCGGCGTCCGGGCCGTCGCTGGCGGCCTTGGTGATGTGGCTGTGGCGACGGGAGAAGGGGCTGCGGCTCGTGAGCTGGTCGTGGAAATGGCCGATCGCCGCTGTGCTGCTCGCGTCGCTCCCGCCGCTGGCAGCGACGGCGCTTACGGGAGGGCTGCCCGCTCTTCCCGATCATGCTGCCGAGGTCATTGCCGGTGCCGGCGGACTGTTCGGAGCGTTGGCCTACACCTTCCTGGCTGGGCCGGTTGCGGAGGAGTTCGGCTGGCGGGGTTACGTCCAGCCGCGTCTGCGCCGGCACCACGGTCAGTTGGCCACCACCGTCGTCCTCGGCGCGGCGTGGGGGCTGTGGCACGTGCCGCTGTACTTCTTGAACGGGACCGGACAGCACGACGACGGGCTGTTCACCCAGGAGGGACTGACCTTCTTCCTGGGCCTGTTCCCGCTGACCTACGTGATGCTGTTCGTCAGCGAGCGGCTCCGTGGCGGGGTGCCGGCGGCCATCCTGGCGCACGCGGCGTGGAACCTCTCCGAGGAGCTGATTCCTCCGCTCGGCAACGGAGTCTGGCTGGAGCTTCTCGTCCTGACGGCGGTAGCGGGAGCAGTCGGCTGGTACTGGCGCCGCAACCCTCCCACGGAGTCGGCCGCCTGAGCGTCCTGCGATCCTGGACGTCGATTCGGCGAGCGGCAGGAGGGCGTGCGGATGGCGCAGGTGGCGGTGGTGACCGGAGGCGGTTCGGGGCTCGGGCGGGAGATGGCTCTGGCACTGGCGGCGGCCGGGTTCGAGGTGATCGTCACCGGGCGGACCGAGGAGAAGCTGCGCGAGACGGCGTCGCTCGGTGGTGACGCGGTCGGGTACGCCGTACTGGATGTCGCCGACGGTGCCGCCGTACGGGCGTTGTTCGGTGGGCTCGAGCGGGTCGACGTACTGGTCAACAACGCGGGCACGGGTGCGCCGGCGGCGCCGGTTCAGGAGGTCTCGGAGGACGAGTGGCGGCGGGTGGTCGACACCAACCTGACCGGGTCGTTCCTGTGTGCGCAGGCTGCCTTCGCGCTGATGCTGAAGCAGGACCCGAAGGGCGGGCGGATCATCAACAACGGGTCGATCTCGGCGCACGTACCGCGGCCGCACGGGATCGCCTACACCGCGAGCAAGCATGCGATCAGCGGGCTGACCAAAGGGCTCGAGCTGGAGGGCCGGGCGCACGGGATCACCGCCTGCCAGATCGACATCGGCAACGCCGCCACCCAGATGACCGAGCGGATGGGCCAGGGCGTGCTCCAGCCGGACGGGTCGGTCGCGGTCGAGCCGACGTTCGACCCGAAGATCGTCGCGGACTTCGTGGTCCGGATCGCCCAGTTGCCGACGTCGGTCGCCGTACCCACCCTCACTGTGATGGCGGCGGGGATGCCGTACGTCGGCCGCGGCTGAGATCACCCAAAAGGACAAGAAAGTGTCGGCCGGGCCGTCTAGGGTCGGCCTCGTGAGTGAGCAGCGGGAGTCCTTGGTCCATGTCCGCGGGCTGCGGAAGTCGTACGGCGACTTCGAGGCGGTCCGCGGGATCGACCTGGATGTCTGGCGCGGGGAGGCGTTCGGGTTCCTCGGGCCGAACGGCGCGGGCAAGTCGTCGACGATGCGGATGATCGGCGCGGTCTCGCCGACCAGCGGCGGCACGCTGCGCATCCTCGGCATGGATCCGGCGACCGAGGGGCCGTCGATCCGGGCCCGGCTGGGCGTCTGCCCGCAGGACGACACCCTCGACACCGAGCTGACCGTCCGGGAGAACCTGACCATCTACGGGCGGTACTTCGGGCTGAGCCGGGCCGAGTGCCGGTTGCGGGCCGACGAGCTGCTCGAGTTCGTCGCGCTGACCGACAAGGCGAAGGTCAAGGTCGACGAGCTGTCCGGCGGGATGAAGCGGCGGCTGACGATCGCCCGGTCGCTGGTGAGCAAACCGGACCTGCTGCTGCTCGATGAGCCGACGACCGGTCTCGACCCACAGGCCCGGCATCTGTTGTGGGACAAGCTGTTCCGCCTGAAGCAGGCCGGCGTCACGCTGATCATCACCACGCACTACATGGACGAGGCCGAGCAGTTGTGCGACCGGCTGGTGGTGATGGACGGCGGGCTGATCGCGGCCGAGGGGTCACCGGCGCAGCTGATCCGGGACTACTCGACGCGTGAGGTGACCGAGCTGCGGTTCGGCCCGGAGGTGATGCTGTCCGACCACGACGCGCTCGCCGAGAAGGTGGGGGACCTGGCCCAGCGCATCGAGGTGCTGCCGGACCGCCTGCTCCTCTACACCGACGACGGTGAGCATGCGGTCGCCGCCGTACACGAGCGTGGTCTGGAGCCGGCCGCGGTTCTGGTACGGCGTTCGACGCTCGAGGACGTGTTCCTGCGGCTCACCGGCCGGACGTTGGTGGACTGATGGCGATTGCGCTGGAGAACGGTCGTCGCCAGTTCGACTACTGGCTGACGGTCTACAAACGGACCTGGAAGGGCACGCTGATCAGCAGTTTCCTGCTGCCGCTGCTCTATCTGGCCGCGATGGGGATCGGGCTGGGGTCGTTCGTGGACAGCAACGGGGCCGGCGCGTTGGGTGGGGTGAGCTACCTGCAGTACATCGCGCCCGGGTTGCTCGCCTCGACCGGACTGCAGATCGCTGTGGGCGAGGCGACGTACCCGGTGATGAGCGGGTTGAAGTGGCAGAAGTTCTATCACTCGATGATCGCGACGCCGTTGCGTCCGGCGGATGTCGTCTATGGGCAGCTTTCGTTCATCGCGTTCCGGGTGACCAGCACGTGTCTGGTGTTCCTGGTGGTGATCACCGCGTTCGGTGGGTTGAAGTCGCCGCTGGGCTTGCTCGGGCTGCCGGTCGCTCTGCTGGTCGGGATGGCAGCTGCCGGTCCGGTGGCGGCGTACGCGACCAAGCTGGAGAACGACTCCGGCTTCGCGATGATCTTCCGGTTCGGCGTGGTGCCGGCGTTCCTGTTCTCGGGTGCGTTCTTCCCGGTCTCACAGCTGCCGAACTGGATCGAGTGGCTCGCCTACGTCAGCCCGTTGTGGCACGGTGTCGAGCTGTCCCGCGACCTCAGCTTGGGCACGGTCGAGCCATGGATGGCGCTCCTCAATGTCGGTTATCTGATGGCGTGGTTCGTGATCGGCACCTGGCTCGCCGTCCGCGGCTTCACCAAGAAGTTGGTCGGCTGATGGCGACGCTGACTGCCCGGGTCGTCCCGGTGCCGCTCCGCCTCGGCGGGGGACGGCACATCGTGGAGCGGAACTTCCTGCTCTATCGCCGGTCCTGGGTCGTCTTCCTGTCCGGTTTCTTCGAGCCGGTGTTCTACCTGCTGTCGATCGGGATCGGCGTCGCCCAGTTGGTCGGCGACTTCACCCTGTCCGACGGCACCCGGATCGGGTACGCCGCCTTCGTCGCGCCGGCGATGCTGGCCAGTTCGGCGATGAACGGTGCGATCTTCGACTCGACGTACAACATCTTCTTCCGGATGAAGTACGCCAAGCTCTACGACTCGATGCTGGCGACACCGTTGCGGCCGTGGGACGTCGCGACCGGCGAGGTGACCTGGGCGCTGCTGCGCGGTGCGTGCTACTCGGCGATGTTCATTCTGGTGATGCTGGGGATGGGGCTGGTCGAGTCGTGGTGGGCGGTGGTCGCGCTGCCGGCCTCGGTGCTGATCGGGTTCGCGTTCGCCGGGGCCGGGATGGCGCTGACCACGTTCATGCGCAGCTGGCAGGACTTCGAGTTCGTCCAGCTGGCGATCATCCCGATGTTCCTGTTCTCGGCCACCTTCTACCCGGTCGAGACCTACCCGGCCGCGATCCGCTGGCTGGTCGAGATCACCCCGCTCTACCAGGGCGTCGTCCTCGAACGAGCCTTCACCACCGGCACCGTCAGCTGGTCCCTCCTCATCAACGCCCTCTACCTCGCCGCCATGGGCACGCTGGGGATGTACGTAGCCTCCCGCCGCCTCGGCAAGCTGCTGCTCAAGTAGTTACCGAGTGCGACGCGGCGGAACCGGAGGGTTTACGGGGTCGTCGGACAGGCATGATTCGGCGGGTGAGGAATCCGATCGGGGTGTTGCGGCGGGGGCAGCAGGTGCGGGCGCGGTTGAAGGCGCCGCGGGAGCGGTTGCCGGGTGGGCGGCGGCGGTGGATCCGGTCGTCGATGGACTGGCTCATCAGTGAGTTCGGGCGGGAGATCCTGCTCCGGCCGATCGTGGTGCCGGGGGAGTTGATTCCGGCTGGGTACGACGGTGGTCTCGCGACCGCCGAGGAGTTGTGTGCGCGGGTCGCGGAGCGGATGGATCTGCCGTCGGGGCAGTGCGCGCTGAGCTTCGAACTCGTGGCCGATGGCGTACGACGTCCGGCGTACCGGGGTGTGGTGAAGGAACAGTCGGGTCGGTGGGTTCGCGGTGCCGACCGCAACGAGATCCAGCTCGCGCCGGCGCTCGCCGCCGACCCGGTCGCCCTGGTCTCGATCTTCGCTCATGAGGCCGGTCATGAGCTGTTGCTCGGCGACGGCCGGATCTCGTCCACGCACCGGCACGACCACGAGTCGTTGACTGATCTGCTCACCGTGTTCTACGGACTCGGGATCTTCACCGCGAACGCGGCGTACGAACGTCGTCCGCGGCCGAACGGGCGGGGCAAGCAACCACTGGCCCGTGGGTACCTGCGCGAGGCGGCACTATCCGAGGCACTCGCGTACTACGCCCTGCTCCGCGGTGAGCGCCGGCCGGACTGGGACCGCCACCTCGATCCACCGGTACGCCGGGTGATGCGGAACCAGCTGTCGATCCTGCACAAGTGACGACTACTGCGCGAGCACCTGCCGCAGCCACCACACGGCTCCGCGCAGCATCGACTCGCTGCTCGGCCCGGATACGTGGTCCGGCAGATGCAGCGAGGTCATCGTCTGATGGAGCGCACCCAGCTCTTTCGCCAACTCGAGCGCCCGACGCAGGTCCGAGTGGGAGGCGTACTCCTCCCACTCGGTCAGATACGCGCCCATCAGCAAAGGATCCATCGACAGCGGTGAGCGCTCCTCGAAGAAGGTCACAAGGTCAAGGAACGGGTGCGACACCGCCGCGTCGGTCCAGTCGAACGCCAGCACGCGGCCGTCCCGAACGGCGAGATTCCGCGGGTGCAGGTCGCCGTGCAGCAGTGTCTCCGGTACGCCGATCGCCGCCAACTCGGTGATTGCCTCACGCAACTGTTCAGCCCGGCGCGGCAGCCGTGCACGCTCGGCGGAGTCGAGCCGATCGGTGGCCGGGTTCGGCCCGAACAGCCGGTCCAGCTCGGCATCCAGTACGGCGAGCCGGCGGTCGACGCAGCTGAATCCCAGCAGCCGATCCGGCTGGTCCGCATAGCTGCGCTGCAGCCGCGCATGACCCCGGACGGCGTCGATCCAGACCGAGATGTCCGGTTCGTCGGCCAACGGGGATCCCAGGTCGGGCAAGAGCATCCAGGCCCGCTGCTCGTCGATGGCCAGCGGCGCCGGCACCGCGTCGGGCCGCTCCTCGGAGAGCCTCTGCAGCAGCAAGGGTTCATGGGCGAACAACAGCGGCAGCGCGTCGACGCGGGCCGGCCGAACCGTGCTGGAGTGCGCGAGGGCCTTGAAGTACACGTCCCCGTCGGCGGTCGGGATGCGCAGGACATTCGACAAACCCCACGACCGGACCTGAGCGGCCGGGCCGGTTCGCGCCGTACGCGAATCGATCCATGGCAGAGCCTCGTCGTACCAGCCTGGCATCGTCCAAGCGGGCGTCACGGGTGAGTCCGGCGGCAGGGCGAGATGCTTGCGTGCGGCGATGGCTGCGGGGTCATCGAGTTCGTGCACCCAGCGGGCATTCGCGGGCGCGGCGCCGGCTGAGACCATCAGGTACGTCGGTTCGTCGTCGAGGCAGGTGAGGACGTAGGCCTCGATCGCCAGTTGCTCGCGGAGTGCCTGCACCACCGCCTCGACGTCGGGGAACCAGAACTTCTCGGCGACCTCTACCTGGGGCAGGCCCGAAGGCAGTAGCAGTACAGCTTGGTCGGAGGCACGCACCACAACCGCCGTCGCTGTCATGGCTTGGAGCGTATATCTGCGTAGGGTGAGAACGTGATCGATGCCAGGGACATCGCCCGCGCGGCGGATCTGCTGCATGACGTGGTGGCGCCGACGCCGCTGGAGTACTCGCGCTGGTTGAGTGAGCTCGTCGGCGGCGACGTGTTCCTCAAGTGCGAGAACCTGCAGCGGACCGGTTCGTTCAAGCTGCGCGGTGCATACGTCCGGATGGCCAGGCTGAAGAAGGCAGAGCGCGCTCGCGGCGTGGTCGCGGCGAGCGCGGGCAACCACGCGCAGGGCGTGGCGCTGGCGGCGCAGTTGCTCGGGATCAAGTCGACCGTGTTCATGCCGCACGGCGCACCGATCCCGAAGGAGAAGGCGACCCGCGCGTACGGCGCCGAGATCCGCTTCGTCGGGACGTCGATCGACGACTGCCTGGAGGCGGCCCGTGCGTTCGAGGCCGAGACCGGTGCGGTGCTGATCCACCCGTTCGACCACCCGGACATCGTGGCCGGTCAGGCGACGGCCGGGCTGGAGATCGTCGAGCAGTGCCCGCAGGTGCGGACCGTCGTCGTACCGACCGGTGGCGGTGGACTGGTCGCCGGGATCGCGGCCGCGATGCAGCGTGACGGGATGCCGATCGAGGTGGTCGGCGTACAGGCTGCCGGTGCCGCGGCGTACCCGGCCTCGCTCGCGGCCGGTGAGCCGGTCCAGCTGGCCGCGATGTCGACGATGGCGGACGGGATCGCCGTCGGGTTGCCGGGCAAGGTGCCGTTCGAGGCGATCCAGCGGTACGTCGGGGAGATGCGGACGGTCGGCGAGGATTCGTTGTCCAAGGCTCTCTTGCTGGTCCTCGAACGCGCGAAGCTGCTGGTCGAACCGGCCGGCGCCGCCGCGGTGGCCGCCGTACTGGACGAGCCGACGCGGTTCAAGCCGCCGGTCGTGGTGGTGCTGTCCGGTGGCAACATCGATCCGATCCTGCTCATGCGGGTGATCCAGCACGGCATGGCCGCGGCCGGCCGGTACCTGTCGCTGCGGGTGCGGATCCCGGACACGCCGGGAGGTCTGGCGACATTGCTGACCCAGCTCGCGGGGCTGAACGCGAACATCATCGAGGTCCTGCACGAACGCATCTCCGAGACGCTGAATCTGGACGAGGTCGAGGTCGCCCTGCAGCTCGAGTTGCGGGGTGAGGAGCACCGTGAACGGGTATTGGCCAGTCTGACCGGCAACGGGTACACGTACACGCTGAACTGAGGAGTCCCTTGTGAAGAAGACGCTCATAGCGGCCGCCGCTTTGTTGCTCACGGCAGCAGCCTGTACGCCGGGATCGGACAGCCCGAGCGGCAGCACCAGCGCGCCGAGCACGGTGAAGACGGATGCCGCCGCGCTCGGCGACGTCCAGTTGACCGTCTGGGACCAGGAGGTCCGCGGCGGTCAGGCGGCCCAGATGGCCGAGCTGGTCAAGCAGTTCCAGGCGAAGTACCCGAACATCAAGATCAACCGGGTCTCCCGGTCGTTCGACGACCTGAAGACGACCTTGCGGCTGGCGTTGTCGGGGAACAACGCGCCGGACGTCGTCCAGGCGAACAACGGCCGGTCGGACATGGGCGAGTTCGTGAAGGCCGGTCAGTTGGTGCCGCTGGACGAGTGGGCCAAGGCGTACAACTGGGGCAGCCGGTATCCGGGGTCGGTGCTGCAGTACTCGCGCTACTCAGCCGACGGCAAGACCTTCGGCGAGGGCAACCTGTACGGGCTGCCGCAGGTCGGTGAGGTGGTCGGCCTCTACTACAACAAGGAGAAGCTGACCAAGCTCGGCGTACAGCCGCCGAAGACGTGGGCCGAGTTCGAGGACGCGCTGGAGAAGGCGAAGGCGGCCGGTGAGGTGCCGATGCAGCTCGGCAACCTGGACAAGTGGCCGGCCATTCACGTGTTCGGCACTGTGCAGGACCGGTTCGTGCCGGCCGACCAGATCACCACGCTCGCGTTCGGCCGGGCGGGTGCGTCCTGGAACACGCCGGAGAACACGAAGGCCGCCGAGACGCTGGTGTCGTGGGTGGACAAGGGCTACTTCAACCAGGGCTTCAACGGGCAGGGGTACGATCCGGCCTGGCAGGACTTCGGCAAGGGCAACGGGGTGTTCCTGATCGCCGGTACCTGGCTGCAGGCCGATCTGCAGAAGGCGCTCGGCGACAAGGTCGGCTTCATGCTGCCGCCGGGAGAGTCGGCCGACGGCAAGCCGGTCGTCACCGGCGGTACGGGTCTGCCGTTCGCCATCACCAACAAGGCGAAGAACGCGGACGCGGCCGCGGCGTACATCAACTTCATCACCAGCCCGGACGCGATGAAGATCCTCACCAGCACCGGCAACCTGCCGATCGCCGACACCTCGGCCCAGCAGGCCCCGGCCGGTCTCGCCAGCGACATCTTCAGCAGCTTCGGTACGGCGGTCAGCAAGGAGGCCATGGTTCCGTACCTCGACTACGCGACACCGACGATGTACGACACGATCGGCGCCGCCCTGCAGGACCTGCTGGCGAAGAAGGCGACACCACAGCAGTTCCTCACCACGCTCGAGACCGACTACAGCAAGTTCGCCGGGAAGTGAGTTCACCGCCCGGGGAGCCGCGCCGGATCGGGTACCTGTACATCCTGCCGGCGCTGCTCGTGTACGGCGCTTTCCTGCTGTACCCGTTGATCCGTGCGGTGCACCTGTCAATGTTCGAGTGGAACGGGATCACCCTCGGCCGATTCGTTGGCCTGAGCAACTATGCGGACGTGGTCCGGGACGCCGGGCTGCGGGCCGCGTTCGGGCACGCGTTGGTGCTGATCGTCTTCTATGCGGTGCTTCCGGTGCTGATCGGGCTCGCGCTGGCCTCGGTGTTGCAGCGGGCCAGGGTTCGCGGGCTCGGGTTCTTCCGGACCATCGTGTTCCTGCCCCAGGTGGTCGCGATGGTCGTCGTAGCCGTTGCCTGGCGCCACATCTACGCTCCCGACGGCCCGCTGAACGACGTACTGCGGGCCGTCGGGCTGGACGGCGTCGCGCGCGGCTGGCTGGGGGACTACACATTCGCCCTGCCTGCGGTCGGCGTGATCGGGACGTGGTTCGAGACCGGGCTGGTGACCGTGTTGCTGCTGGCCGGCATGTCACGGATTCCGCGGGAGCGGTACGAGGCGGCCCGGCTCGATGGAGCCGGTCCGTTCGCGGAGTTCTTCGCGGTGGTGCTGCCTGCGGTTCGGGGTGAGATCGCGGTCGCGGTGACGTTGACGGTGATCGCCGCGCTGCGGACGTTCGACCTGGTCTACATCACCACGAGCGGCGGTCCTGGTACGTCGACCAGCGTTCCGTCGTACGAGGTCTATCACCGGGCGTTCGAGCTCGGCCAGGTCGGATCGGCCGCGGCGATCGGGGTCTGCCTGACGGTGCTGATCTTCGTGATCACGCTGGGCGTCAACCGGCTGGCGGATCGGAGTACGGCGTGAGGGCGTCGATGGCCGAGCGGATCGGCAACTACACGCTGCTGATCGTCTTCGGGCTGTTCGCGCTCGGGCCGATCGTGACGATCCTGGCGGCCGCACTCGGCCGGGACGACGCGGGCAGCGGGTCGAGCGGGTTCGGGAACTTCGGCAAGGCATGGGAGATCGGCCACTTCGGCACGTACCTGCGGATGAGTGTCGCGGTGTCGGTGACGGTCGTGGTGGTCAGCGTGCTGCTGTCGATCCTCAGCGGGTACGCGTTCGGCACGATGCGGTTCCGTGGTGCCGGAGTGCTGTTCTACCTGTTCCTGATCGGGATCATGATGCCGACCGAGGCGATCGTCGTACCGCTGTACTTCGACCTGCGCACGCTCGGGCTGACCGACACGTTCTGGGCCGTCGCGCTGCCGCAGGTCGCGCAGTCAGTTGCCTTCGGCACCTTCTGGATGCGGGCCTACTTCCGGTCCTCCAGCCGGTCGATGGTCGAGGCGGCCCGACTGGACGGCGCCGGTCACTGGCGCACGTTGTGGCTGGTGCTCGTGCCACCGGCCCGGCCCGCGCTGGTGACGCTGATCGTGCTGGTGTTCATGTGGACCTGGAACGAGTTCCTGATCCCGTTGGTGATGGTGACGAGCGAGTCGTTGCGGACCGCGCCGCTGGGCCTGGCGTTCTTCTCCGGCCAGTACACCTCCGGCTTCACGCTGCTCGCGGCAGGCGCGGTCATCGTGGGCACACCGGTCGTCCTCGTCTACGCCTTCCTCCAGCGCCACTTCATCGCCGGCATGCTCGAAGGCGCCGTACGCGAGTGATCAGTCCACGGCCAGCGGACGCACGTACGTCAGCAGACTGACGAGGGTCTTGCCAGGCTCCTCCCAGGGCGCGAGATGCGCCGAGTTCTCGAACCAGACACCCTGCTTGTACGGCGCTTTGACCGCATCGATCCAGTCAGCGGGCGGCTGCGAAGGTGTCGTGTAGTCGTGCCGGCCCATGAACATCAGCACCGGGATCGGGAACTCTCTGACCCCGGTGAAGTCGACCTCGAGCATCTCGTCCAGCACCCGGCCGAGGGTGAACTGGTTTCCTTCGCCGATCGTCTCCGCCTCGTCGATCGTGTACTCGGGGGACAGCAGCGGTGCCTGGAAGAAGTAGAGCGAGTCGTCCCGGTAGGCGCTCAGCCCACCGCGGTACTGCGCCCACTGCCGGGCGATGATGATCCGCTCCCGGGTCAGCGGCTCGTCACCGGGGTACGGCGCGATGGACTCGAGCTCCTCGAGTGCCTCGGTGTGCTGGTGCTGCTTGGCCTGGTCGACGGCGTACTCGAAGCTCAGCGCCTCGTTCGTGCGTGAGTTGATCACCTGGCCGATGCCGACGTACGCGTGGAACAGGTCGGGCCTGGCCAGCGCGGCGTGCATACCGATCACGGTGCCCCAGCTGTGGCCGATCAGGATCAGCTTGCGGACGCCGTACCGCTGTCTGATCTGCTCGGCGAGCTCGATCGCGTCGTCGACGTACTGCGAGATCCGCAGCGTGTCCGCGATGGTGTCGGGGTCGGTGGCGCGGAAGGTCCGGCCGGCGGCGCGCTGGTCGTAGGTGACGACGGTGAAGTACTCCTCGATCGGCCGCTGGAACTGCCATGAGGCCGGCGCCAGCGGCGACGCGGGACCGCCGTGGACGAAGAGGATGACGGGATTGGACCGATCTTGACCGCGGGCGTAGACCCAGTGGTCGATACCTCCGGCCTGGAGCTGGTACGTCTCCTGGACACCGGTGGGCGCGACGATGCGGTGCAGATCCGCGATGACCTCTCGCGCGTCCTCGAAGGACGGGGGCGGTTCCTCAGCCATCCACCGATGGTAGGGGCTCACAAGTCTTCACCAGGGGAGCGTGCAGCCGCTCGGCGAGCACCTGACGCTGAGTCGGCTTGGCCTCGGTCTGCCGGAGCAGGCCCTCCTCGGTGAGCCGCACGTTGACGGCGCGGCGGTCCTCGGGGCACATGTGGCGCTCGACCAGGCCGGCGGTTTCCAGCCGGCCGATCACGCGGGACAGCGCGCTCTGGCTCAGGTGCACCGACTTGGCGATCGTCGCCACCTTCGCGGACCGCTCGGGCAGCTCGGCGAGACGCTCGAGCACCTCGTACTCACTCATCCCCAGCGAATGACCGGCCTGCAACGCCCGGTCGAGGGCGCAGGTCAGGTCGGCGTGGCGAGCCAGCAGCTCGCGCCATTCGCGGACATCGGCGCTGGTCTCACCAGGACCTGCGCTGACCTTCGTGGCGGTCATGGAGGGACGTTATCATGCAGACGCATTTCATGCAACTGCATTTAATGCCTAGACATTAGATGCATGTGCATGGAATAGTCTCCCCTCGTGACACAGACAACGCACACCCCATCACCAGCCGACACTGCACCGGCCCGCATGACCTGGGACGCGCGCCTCTGGGGCGCACTTCTGGTGGTCTGCGGCGTGATCTTCCTCGACGGCCTGGACGTGTCCATGGTCGGTATGTCCCTGCCGTCCATCGGCGCCGACCTGGGCGTTTCCCTCTCCTCCCTGCAGTGGGTCGTGACCGGCTACGTGCTCGGGTACGGCGGCCTGCTGCTGCTCGGTGGACGGACCGCCGACCTGCTCGGCCGGCGCCGGGTGTTCCTGATCGCCCTGGCCGTGTTCGCCGTCGTCTCGATGCTGAGCTCGCTGGCCACCAACCCCGAACTGCTCATCGCCGCGCGGTTCGTCAAGGGCGTCGCCGCCGCGTTCACCGCGCCGGCCGCGCTCTCCATCATCACCACGACCTTCCACGAGGGCCCGGATCGCAACCGCGCCCTCAGCATCTTCACCACCTGCGCCGCCAGCGGCTTCTCGATGGGCCTGATCCTCGGTGGCGCGCTGACCGAGGTCGGCTGGCGCTGGACCTTCCTGATGCCCGGCCCGATCGCCCTGATCGTGCTGCTGTTCGCGATCAAGCTGATCCCGAACAGCCCGCGCGACAACGCCGCCGGCGGGTACGACGTCCCCGGCGCGATCACCGTCACGGCCGGCATGCTGTCGCTCGTCTATGCGGTCGTCGGCGCGGAACACGCCGGCTGGGTCTCGGTCCAGACCATCGGGATGTTCGCGCTGGCCGTCGTACTGCTGGCCGCGTTCATCGCGATCGAACTGCGGTCGAAGCACCCGCTGGTCCGGCTCGGCATCCTGCGCAACGCGTCGCTGCGCCGGGCGAACCTGGCCATCCTGACCGTGTTCGGTTCGTACGTCGCCTTCCAGTTGATCGGCACGCTCTACCTGCAGAACCTGCTCGGCTGGTCGTCGTTCGAGACGGCTCTCGGCTTCCTGCCGGCCGGTCTGCTGGTCGCCACCTTGTCGCCGAACGCGGGCAAGCTGGCCGACCGGATCGGGACCGGTCCGATGATCATCGGCGCGATGGTGCTGTTCGTCGCCGGGTACGCCCTGTCGCTGCGGATCGGTCCGGAGTCGGCGTACTTCTCGACCGTGTTCCCGACCATCATGCTGATCGGTCTGGGGTTCGCGATCGGGTTCCCGGCGCTGAACATCCAGGCGGTGTCCGGGGTCCCGGACCACGAGCAGGGTCTGGCGTCCGGGCTGTTCAACACGGCGAGCCAAGTCGGTGGCGCGGTGGTCCTCGCGATCGTGACCGCGGTGATCAGCAGCCAGTCGGCCGGTGTCACCGCTCCGGCCGGGATGCTGTCGGCGTACAAGCCGGGTCTGGCCGTGGTGACCGGTATCTCCGCGCTCGGTCTGCTGATCGCGCTGACCAGTCTGCGCGGCCTGCGCGCCCGGCGGGAGGCAGAGGCTCTCGAGGCAGCCGAGCTGGCCGCCGTGCAGAAGGAACTGGCCGAGGAAGAGATGTCCCCGGCCGCGTGACAACAACCAGCTCCTAGTGAGCTGTGGAGATATGTAGCAGTGCGGGTCACGGTTGTGGCCCGCACTGCTGTGTTGTCAGAGCGGTCTGGCAAGGACGGTGGCGATCGCGATGGTCACTGCCATCACGGTGAGCTCGACAGTCGCCAGTGTGGCGAGTGCGACCGTCTCCTTGCGCCGTACGGCCGGCAGGAGGATCTGTCTGATGAAGCCACCCGTAGCGGCCAGCAGCGTCAGGCCTGCCAGCTTGCCGAGCACCAGCCAGCCCGCAGGGGTCTCGAACAGAGCGTGAAGCAGCACCGACAGGTGTGGCGTGATGTCCTTCGTCAGCCGCGGTCCTGCGAGCAGTACGCCGGTGACCGCGACTGTGGCGATCGCACCGCCCGCAACAGTCGAGAACCGTGGCAGGACCAGCGCAAGTGCCGAGCGGTTGCCGGCGATCAGCACTGTGACCAGTGCGAGTCCACCGACCCACAGACTGACCGCACACATGTGCAGGGTGATCGCGGGCGTCGTGAGCCAATGCGCGCTGCCCTGGGACGCGTGACCGGTGACCGGTACGGCGACCAGTCCGACGAGGGCGAGCCCGAGGCACACCATGGGCCAGACGGTCGGCGTACGCGTGAGCGTGAGCAGTGTGTACGCCACCGCGGTGACGACCGTCAGCACGAGAGCAGTGCCCGACGTGACGTTCACCGCGTACGACGCCATGCCGGCGAACGGCATCTTCGAGCCGGACTGCGAGATCGCCGCCGCCTGGAGCCACCACGTCGTCGTGGTAGCGGTGACCCAGGCGATGCCGGCGGCGATCCCGATGACCCGGGCCCGCTGGGCCGCGGCGTCGTACTCCTTGCGTCCTGCGGTGCCGAGCAGGAGCAGGAAGAGGGTGACGCCGACCGCGATGATCGCGGCGCCGTTGGTGACGAACCGGGCCAGGGGAGTGGTGTAGAGGATGCCGGGGCTGGTGATGTTCAGGGCCGGCTCGGGGGCCGGCCGGGTGACGACGATGGCCCACACCAGAGCGGCCACGCTGAGGGTGGTGATGACGGAGACGGCCGCGGCCGAGCGTCGTACCTTCAGGGGCGGGGCGGCGAGATCCATCAGCTAGTCCCGGGTCGCGGAGTCGAGGCGGCCGTGCCTGACCGGGGACGTCGCCGGCCTGCTCTGATCGGACCGCCAGCGGAGGAAGCCGTGCAGCAGGAAGAGCGCGGTGGCGAACTCGAGGATCCAGACCCAGGCGGGGACACCGCCGCTGGGCAGGGTCATGGCGGCCATTGCCGGCGAGCCGGTGTCGGCCTTGTTGAGCGTGACAGTGATGTGGCCGGTGATCGGGTGGCCGTCGCCGGAGATCACCCGGTAGCTGACCTTGTAGGTGCCGGTCTTGCCGAGCCGGTCGCAGCTGGCGTGCACCGTGTTGCCGTCGACCCGCACCGACTTGGCGGGATGGCGGAAGCCGTCCGGGCCGGTCACCAGGACCGCGTCCCAGCCCTGTACCGGCTGCAGGCTCTGGTCGAAGGTGAAGCTGACGGCGGAGGGGCTCGAGGAGAGCCGGGCACCGTTGGCCGGCGTACTCGCGAGCAGTTTGGTGTGCGCGCTCGCCGGGACGGCCGGCGCGGCGATCAGGGCTGCGGTGATGGCGAGCACCGCCAGGATCGGGGGGCAGCTCCGCCGCACTGTGCGGAGCCATGACGTCGCGGGCTTCGACATCCGGATCCTCCTGTCAGGAAATATCGTCCATGAATGGAACTCGCGGGGCAGCCCGCGCGTTCAGCGAATTCAAAGGGAACTGAATATCGTTCGGGACATTTGTTCGTAACACATTGCGCGGCTGCGGAAATACGTCGGAAACCTCACAGAGGTAAATTGGTGTTGTGAGGATTGCCGGGGTTGCGGATGCGGTCGGGGTGGCGGGCGAATTGCGCCTCGTCGTCACCCGGCCCGGCGCAGGGACAGGGCCGGGTGTTACGCCCCAGATGCGGATCACCCGTGGTCGCGGATCGGTCTCCGCGGCCACGGGTGATCGAGGTGACCAGGCGCCGGTCAGACCGGCCGGCGCCGTGGTCGGTGCCTCAGTGGTCGTGCCCGTGACCGGTGCCGTCGTCGGCGATCGCGTGACCGGTGAGGGTGTACGACACGATGTTCACGCCGACCGGGAAGACGTGCGATCCGGTGTAGCCGATCGGGTTGTCGATCGCCGGGTTGAGGCCGAGCATCTCGTCGTCCAGGTGCAGCTGGACCTGGCTGGTGCCGTAGTCGACCGCGTCGCCGATGTTGGCGACCGGGGTCGGGCTCTCGTGCGCCGAAGCGGTCGAGGCGGCCAGGGTGGCGCCGCCGATTGCCAGCGCGATGCTCGCCAGCGGGACGGTGATCAGGCGGGACCTGAGGTTGGGCATGTCGCTTCTCCTTGAGGAGTGTGCCGTCCACCCCGGGAGGGTGGGGTGGACGCGCAAAGGGAGGGAATTGGCCCGCGAATGGGCATGCCAGACAGGTCGACCAGCCTGACCCCAAAAGCCGGCCGCCGGTCGCCTTTGACCGACGTAAATGGTGCAACGGCGATGCCTGATGGCCACTCAATGCATCGCTTGAAGCGAATGTATTCAGTGCTGCGCCGGAACCGCAAGCAATTGTAGTTATTTGACCACGAAATGGTACGGATGTTGCCGTGTCAAGCTCACAGTTATATGCGCTTTTCGGGTATTAGGTGAGAGAATTCCGTGGAGCGGAATGCGTTCGCGGGCGTGTGGCGGCGGCCGGGGTCAGGGTGCGGCGGGATGTGGTTCGGGGCGATCCCGGATTGGTTTCGAACCCTCCGGGTGCTGGACTGGGGGGCATGAGCAACGAGAGCGACTACGACCGGCGGGTCAAGGACATCCTGGACCGGGTCGCCAAGGGCCACCTGTCCACTGAGGAGGGCGCGACGCTGATCGCCGCCATCCAGCCGGCGTCTTCAGCAGGTGATGGCCCGGTGGCGCAGGAGCCGGTTGCCGACGACGGAGGTTCCGCGTCGGCGGGTAAGACCGACTGGCCGTCGGCGGACGAGTTGCCGTCGCCGTCGGTCTGGGCCGACGTGGTCGACTCCCCGGACACCGCCGAGGCGCCCGCGGGCCGGCATGCCGCCGAGCCCGCTGAGCCGGCCGAGCCGGCTGAACCTGTCGAGCCAGCTGAGCCGGCCGAACCCGTCGAGCCGGTCGCTGCGCAGAACGGTGCTCAGGACAGCGTGGTCGACGAGGCGCCTGCCGAGGCTGAGGAGGCCGAGGACGTCGAGGAGCAGCACAGCAACGTGCCGATGCCGGCCGGCGTGCAGCGGGTGACCGTGCGGGCGATAGGGCGCCGGGTCCGGCTGATCGGTGAGCCGGCCGTCACCGGGGTCGCGGTGGACGGACCGCATGTGATCAAGCGGGATGGCGACACGCTCGCGATCAGCAGCGAGGGCGACATGGGCGTCTCGATCGACGGGTTCAGCATGTTGCGCAACCCGACCAACCTGAAGTCGCACGTGAACGGCCTGGCCAAGGAGCTGTCCATCCGGGTCAACCCCAGCCTCCAGGTCGAGGTCGAGGTGACCGGCGGCAGTGTGCACGCCGAGCGCCTCCCCGGTCTGACCCGGGTCCGCGTCACCGCCGGTACGGCGAAGGTCACGGACGTGAGTGGTCCGATCGATCTGCTGGTCCAGGCGGGCTCGGCCCAGCTGGATGCCCAGATCACCAAGGGTCGGTCCCGGGTCCGGGTCGAGTCCGGTGCCGCCAACGTGAACCTGCGCCGCGGTTCCGACGTCCGCGTCCACACCGAGTCCCAGCTCGGCCGCGTCACCTGGGCCGGCGCGGTCACCGGCCAGTCCAAGGATGTGGAGATCGGCCGCGGCCGGGCCGCCCTGGACGTCGAGGTCCTGGTCGGTACCGCGCAGATCGTCTCCGACTGACCCAGTCCCCTCCCCGCCGCAGCGCCGCGCAACGCCGTTCAGCGCATCGAGTGTGAGGAGTCTGGGGGGCGGGGGGGGGGGGGCGCCGCGGGCAGCAGCAACAACGCGCAGCGGGGTGGGG